>NZ_MKCR01000028.1 GCF_001855565.1 Chromobacterium amazonense
TCCGACATCGGCTACGAGGCGATGGTGGATGCGAGACAAGTGGCGGACAAGCTGCGCGGGCGCAACCCCTTGCTCAGCGATGAACGCGCGCAATGGCTGGCGGCGGAACTGACCGACCGACGAGAACGGCGTCATCTATCGCGCCGATCCGCGCCAAAAGATGGTCAATCCGGTTTTGTACCGGCTGGAGGAAGCGATGGCCTGCTGGCGCCGCATCACCGCGCCTGTGCTGTGGGTCATGGGCGAACATCCGTTTGAGCATCCCGCGGTCAAAGGCGTCATGTCCACGCTGGACGAGCGCCGCGCCTGTTTCGCCCGGCTGAGCGAAACGACCATACCGGGCGCCGGCCATATGATCCAATGGGAAAAGCCGGAAGAGCTGGCGCAGGCGGTGGAAAGCTTCATGCTGGCTACCCTATGAGCGCGGCGCGCGATGGGCCAGGCGAGAGGCCCTTAGTTCGGCGGATTTGAAGCCGTTTGTTCTGCGTCAGCCCTTTCTCAGTCACATGCCTAAAGCAGCTGCTACACTGCTTGAGTAGCCTCTACTCTCCCGCTTTCGATCATGCCCCATGAACTGAACGAAGAGCAGCGCGAGAAGCTGTGATCTGCTCCCCTCAGCTCCTACCAATCAAAAGTAGAGAGAAGTCTGTCACTTGAAGGAAAATGACGGATATGAAGAAGAGCAGATACACCGAAGAGCAGATCATCGGCTTTCTCAAGCAGGCCGAACTCGGCATGGCCATCAAGGAGGTCTGCCGCCAGGGAGGCTTCTCTGAAGCCACCTTCTACAAATGGCGAAGCAAATACGGCGGCATGAACGTCGCGGAATTGCAGCGCGCTCGCGATCTGGAAGCCGAGAATGCCCGGCTCAAGAAGCTGCTGGCCGAAGCCCACCTCGATATCGAAGCTCTCAAGGTCGCCTTCGGGATAAAGCGCTAGCCCCGCAAGCCAAGCGGCAGGCCATCCGCATCATGCTAAGCAGCGGACTGGCATTGTCGGAACGCCGCGCTTGCCGGCTTGTGGGGCTTTCTCGAGACGCCTGGCGACATCCGCCGCAAACCGATGCATTCACGCATCGGCTGACCGCCCGCATCATCGATATCGCCCACACGCGCCGCCGCTTTGGCTATCGGCGAGTGTATGACCTGTTGCGCGCAGAGTTTCCGGGCATCAACCACAAGCGGGTGTACCGCTTGTATCGCGAACAAGGTCTGGCGGTTAGACGACGTAACCGTCGGCGTAAGCTGACCGGCGTGCGCACGCCGCTGCAAGCCGCTACACAGTGGAATGAGGTGTGGAGCATGGATTTTGTCAGCGACCAGTTAGCCAGTGGTCGGCGCTTGAAATGCCTGACGGTCGCCGATGACTTCAGCCACGAAGCGGTGCAGATTGCGGTGGATTTCTCGATGTCCGGTCAATACGTCACGCGGATGTTGGATCAGGCGGCGCAATTTCGCGGCTATCCGTCAGCGATCCGGACGGACAATGGCCGGAGTTCACCAGTCGGGCATTCATGGGCTGGGCGCAAAGCCGCGGCATCCGCCACATCCTGATTCAACCAGGCCGGCCGATGCAGAATGGTTACATCGAAAGCTTCAATGCCAGACTCCGCGACGAATGCCTGAACGAGCATGTCTTTGATTCGCTGGCGGAGGCCAGGCAGATCATCTCCGCGTGGCGGGACGATTACAATCAAGTCCGTCCCCATGGATCGATTGGCCGGATACCGCCAGCGGAATTTGCGGCACGCCATCGCCAGGCACAATTAGCAAGCCAAAGATCAGCAGGTTCCACCACCATGCAAACCTAGGACTTCTCTCCTGATTGCTGGTATGGCTAGCGGGGGCAGATCACTTCTCCGGCACACGCCCCAGACAGCCAAATCGGCTGATGAGGGCATGTTCGAGCGCAGATTCAGCCGTCTTCGACTTGCCGCTGCGCGACAGGTGCCAGCCCAGCAACTCCCGGGTGCAGCAGTCAATCACCAAGGCCAGATGGCTCCAGCCATCCTTTCCCGTCCAGATACGGCACAGATCGGTGGCCCAGCGTTCATTCGGTCGCTGTGCCACCGAAGGCAATGCCTGGACACGTGGGCGGAAGCCAACCGGGCGTTTCTTCACCTGCCAGTCCTTGAGCTGGAAGATGCGTTGCACGGTATTCTTGTTAAAGCCCAGAAGGCTTGCGACTGTGCGATAGCCGAATGAGGGGTTCTCTTCGATCATCGCCTTGATCGGCTCCACCAAGTGCTGCTGGAGTTTGGGCTCCGCCTTCTGCGTGCGGTAATACACCGTGCGCCGGGGGATATCAAACCAGCGGCACAACTTGCTGACCGAGACCCGGATGCCGTCTTCAGCCAGTCCCTGCCGAACGAACTCGATTACTTGTCGTCCTCGCCCAACAGGGACTGTAATTTTTTTCTGGCGCGTAGCTCCAGCATGGCTTCGCCGTAGGCTTCCTGGAGATCCTTGATCTGTTTCTCGTACTGCTCGCGAATCTCCATCGGCTTGGCCCGCAGCGCATTTTCCATGCCGCGCTTGGCCTCATCGACCCACTCCTCGACTTCGGATGGTGACAGATCGAAGGCGCGAGAAGCCTCGGCGACCGTGGTCTTGCCTTGAATGATTTCCATCACCAGAGCGGCTTTGCGCTTGGCGGTCCAACGCTTGATTTCGTCTTCCATGGTCATACTCATCACATGCTCCTGTGTGAATTATGACCTGAGCAGAGAGTCAGTGGGTCATTACAGATGAAAGCTCTCACGACTTGAAGCGGCGGTCGAGCTCCGCCTGCGCGAAAAATGCGCTGGCCAGCCGCAGGATCTCGTTGGCTTTCTTCAGTTCGCGCACTTCGCGCTCGAGTGCTTTGACGCGGGCAGCTTCGGTGCCCGCCGGGCCATCGCCCTGGCCGGCATTGCGCTCTTGCTGGCGTATCCAGCGGCGCAGCGTTTCGGCGGTGCAGCCGATCTTGGCGGCAATAGAAACAATCGCGGCCCACTGCGATTCGTACTGATCCTTGGCGTCAAAGACCATGCGCACAGCGCGCTCGCGGACTTCTGGGGAAAACTTGGTGGATTTGCTCATGGCTCCATTCTCTCAAGTGAGGGAGCCTCCGCGAAACCCGGGGCGCTTCATTGCTTGGTTTGAGGGACACAGAAAGGCCATCTAGGCGCTATGCTGGTATCCGGAAATCGCGCCAAGCTCACTTTTTCAGTTATCTGAAACGACCACTCAACGGTGGTCGTTCCTTTATTAAATACTCAAATACCCCAACACCCCCTCCGCCGCTTGTCGCCCTTCAAACACCGCCCGTACCACCAGGTCCGCTCCCCGCACCATATCTCCGCCAGCGAAGACTTTGGGATTGCTGGTCTGGTATTTGTGCACGCCGTGCGCGGCGGCTAGGGTGCGGCCGTTGGCGGCGGTGGCGATGCCTTGTTTCTCCGCCCATAATGCCGCTTCCGCCTGAAACCCGAACGCCACAATCACATGCTCGCACTCTACGATTTCTTCGCTGCCCGGCACAATCTCCGCATTTCGCCGCCCCCTAGCATCCGGCTCGCCAAGTCGCGTTTCCGCAAGTTTAACCGCCAGCGTTCCGCCAATCATCGGTTCGACTGACACCGGCTGCCGGTTCCATTGGAATTCGACGCCTTCTTCGCGCGCATTGGCGACTTCACGCTTTGAACCGGGCATATTAGCCTCGTCGCGGCGGTAGGCGCAGATCACCCGCTTGGCCCCTTGCCGGATAGCGGTGCGATTGCAGTCCATCGCGGTGTCTCCGCCACCAAGCACAAGCACTCGCTTGCCCTTCATCGAGATCGGAACCTCGCCTTCGGGCAAGGTTCCCATAGACTGACGCACGTTGTTGATCAGATAGGGCAACGCCTGCAGCACGCCCTTGCTGTCTTCGCCCGGGAAGCCTCCCCACATGGCATTGTACGCGCCCATACCCATAAACACGGCATCGTGCTTACTCATAAGCTTGTCAAAGCTGATGTCCTTGCCGACCTCAGTATTCAGCACAAACTCCACACCCATGCCTTCCAGTATTTCTCTGCGACGGCGAACGATGTCTTTCTCCAGCTTGAACTCCGGAATGCCGAAGGTCAGCAGTCCACCGATTTCTTCGTAGCGGTCATACACTACAGCCTTGACCCCATTGCGCACCAGCACGTCCGCACAGGCTAGGCCTGCCGGACCCGCGCCGATGATCCCCACGGTCTTGTCCGTCCAAAGTACCTTTGACATATCCGGCCGCCAGCCGGCCTTGAAGGCCTCGTCGGTGATGTACTTCTCGATGCTGCCGATGGAAACGGCGCCAAAGCCGCCCTGGTTGAGGGTACAGGCGCCTTCGCAGAGCCGGTCTTGCGGACAGACGCGGCCGCAGATTTCCGGCAGGCTATTGGTTTGATGAGAAAGTTCAGCCGCTTCGAACAGACGGCCCTCCTCTACCAGCTTCAGCCAATCGGGGATGTAGTTATGCACCGGGCACTCCCACTCGCAGTACGGATTCCCGCAGGACAGGCAGCGGCCGGCTTGATCGACGGCGTCCACCGCATGCAAGGGCTGGTAGATTTCCTTGAATTCGATTTTGCGAACGCTGGCTTCAACTTTGTCGCCCGGGTTGCGCGACAGCTTCATGAACTGGAATACATCGGACATTGTTTCTCTCCCGCGAGGGAGGGCGACGCCTCGCGCCGCCCTAATAGATGGTTTGCAAGCAGCGCTTAGTCTTTGAGCAGGCTTTCCAGCTTGGCGGCCTTGGGCTTCACCAACCAGAAGTAGTCGACGTAGTCGTCGAAGTTCTGCAGCATGGCGCGGCCGGTTTCGGAGCCGGTCAACTCCACGTGCTTGGCGATTTTTTCCAATAGATAGGCGCGGTACATGCCCATCGCTTCGCCATTGATCAGGTGGATGTCGATCAGCTCGTTGTTATAGCGGTAGGCGAATTTCTCGATCGGGTCATAGACGAAGGCGAAGCCGCCAGTCATGCCCGCGCCGAAGTTATAGCCGGTTTCGCCGAGCACAATGACGGCACCGCCGGTCATGTATTCGCAGCAGTGGTCGCCCGCGCCCTCGATCACCGCCAGCGCGCCGGAGTTGCGCACGCCGAAGCGCTCGCCGGCGATGCCGGCGGCAAACAGCTGGCCGCCGGTCGCGCCGTACAGGCAGGTATTGCCGATGATGATGGACTCGCCCGCCGGGTAGCCGGCATCCTTGGGTGGATAGATGGTGACGCGGCCGCCAGCCATGCCCTTGCCGACGTAGTCGTTGGCGTCGCCTTCCAGTTCCAGATGCAGGCCGGCCGCGTTCCACACGCCGAAGCTCTGGCCGGCGCTGCCGGTGAACTTGACCTTCAGGCAGCCAAACGGCAAACCGGCCGCGCCATGGACGCGGGCGATCTCGCCGGACAGGCGCGCGCCGATGGAGCGATGGGTGTTTTCGATTGGATAAGCCAGCTCCAGCATCTGCTTGTTGTGGATGGCCGGCAGCGCGTCTTGCAGGATCTGCTCGGCCAGCTCGCCCTTGTCGAAAGACGGATTGCTTTCGGCTATGCAGTAACGCGGCTCGCTATCCGGCACCGTGCCCAGCGACAGCAGCGGGGACAGATCGAGACGCCCCTGGCGCTCGCTCTCGCCTTCCAGCACTTGCAGCAGGTCCATGCGGCCGATCAGCTCTTCCATGGAGCGCACGCCCAGCTTGGCCATCCACTCGCGGGTTTCGCGGGCGATGAACAGGAAGTAGTTGACCACCATGTCCGGCAGGCCGGTGAAGTACTTGGAACGCAGCTTGATTTCCTGCGTCGCCACGCCGGTGGCGCAGTTGTTCAAATGGCAGATGCGCAGGTATTTGCAGCCCAGCGCCACCATCGGTCCGGTGCCGAAGCCGAAGCTCTCCGCGCCCAAGATGGCCGCCTTGACTACGTCGAGGCCGGTTTTCAGGCCGCCGTCGGTCTGCACCCGCACCCGGCCGCGCAGGCCGTTGGCGCGCAGCACCTGTTGCGCCTCGGATAGGCCCAGCTCCCACGGCGAGCCGGCGTATTTGACCGAGGTCAGCGGCGAGGCGCCGGTGCCGCCGTCGTAGCCGGAGATGGTGATCAAGTCGGCATAAGCCTTGGCCACGCCGGCGGCGACGGTGCCGACGCCCGGTTCGGCCACCAGCTTCACCGACACCAGCGCCGACGGGTTCACCTGCTTCAAATCGAAGATCAGCTGCGCCAGGTCTTCGATGGAGTAGATGTCATGGTGCGGCGGCGGCGAGATCAGGCTGACGCCTTCCTTGGCGTGGCGCAGCCGCGCGATCAGGCCGGACACCTTGTCGCCTGGCAGTTGGCCGCCCTCGCCCGGCTTGGCGCCCTGGGCCACCTTGATCTGCAGCACTTCGGCGTTGACCAAGTAATGCGGCGTGACGCCGAAGCGGCCGGACGCCACCTGCTTGATCTTGGACATTTTTTCGGTGCCGTAGCGCGCCGGATCCTCGCCGCCCTCGCCGGAATTGGAGCGGCCGCCCAGACGGTTCATGGCGATGGCCAGCGCCTCGTGCGCTTCCGGGCTCAACGCGCCCAACGACATGCCGGCCGAGTCGAAACGCTTGACGATGGCTTCCACCGGCTCCACCTCGTCCAGCGGAATCGGCTCGCCAGCCAGCCTCAGCTGCATCAGGTCGCGCAGCATCGCCACCGGGCGGGTATTCACCGTTTCGGCGTATCGCAGGTAAACCTCGTAATCTCCGTTCTGCACCGCCTTTTGCAACAGCTGCACCACGTCCGGGTTGTAGGCGTGGTACTCCTCGCCGTGCACATACTTGAGCAGGCCGCCATGATTGATCGGCCGCATCGGATTGAAGGCCAGCTTGGCCAGCTGCTTCTGATCGGATTCGAAATCGTCGAAATTGGCGCCGGACACCCGCGACACCGTGCCCTTCAGGCACAGATCCACCACTTCCTCATGGATGCCGACCGCCTCGAACAGCTGCGCGCCGCGATACGAAGCGATCGTGGAGATGCCCATCTTGGACAGCACCTTGAGCAGGCCCTTGTTGATGCCTTTGCGGTAATGCTGCAACGCTTCGTTGGCCTTCAACGGCACGTCGCCGTTGTTCACCAGTTCGATGATGGTCTGGTAGGCCAGGTATGGGTAGACCGCGGTGGCGCCGTAGCCCAGCACGCATGCCATCTGGTGGGCGTCGCGCACCGCGGCGGTCTCCACCACGATATTGGTCTTGCAGCGCAGGCCGGCGTCGATCAGCGCGTGGTGCACCGCGCCGGTGGCGAACAGCGCGTGGATGGGCAGGCGTTGGCCGGTGGCGTGGCGGTCGGACAGCACCACCACCACCGTGCCTTCTTGCACCGCTTCCACCACATGCCGGGTCAGACAGGAAATCGCTTCGCGCAGCGTGGTTTCGGCCGGGTCGTAACACAGGTCGAAATTGGTGGCCTTCAGATACGGCTCCGGCCGAGTGGTGACGCGGGTGAACTTCTCGTGACTCAGCACCGGGCTGCGCACTTCCAGCCGCTTGGCGTGTTCGGCGCTCTCCTCAAACATATTGCGCTCGGGGCCGAACACGGTGTTCAAGGACATCACCACCGCTTCGCGGATCGGGTCGATAGGCGGGTTGGTCACCTGAGCGAACTGCTGGCGCAGGTAATCAAACGGCGAACGCACTTTTTGACTCAGCACCGCCATCGGCGTATCGTCGCCCATCGAGCCGACGGCTTCCTGGCCATCGGCCGCCAGCACGCGCAGGATTTGGTCGCGCTCCTCGCGGCTGAGATTGAACATCTTCTGCAGCCGCGTCAGTTCATCCTTGGACAGCGGCTCCACGCCGGCATCATCCTCGATCGACAGCTCCAGATACTTGGCGCTGTCCTTGATCCACTGCCGATACGGCTTGGCGCTTTTCAACATCGCGTCGATGTCTTCCGGCATCAGCAGCTCGCCGCTCATCAGGTCGGCGCCGAACAGCTGGCCCGGCTTGACACGGCCCTTCTTCACCACGTCCTGCGCGCGGTAGTCCCAGACGCCGACTTCCGACGCGATGGTCAGGATGTTGTCGCGGGTCAGCACCCAGCGCGCCGGGCGCAGGCCGTTGCGGTCCAGCATGCAGGCAGCGTAGCGGCCGTCGGTCAGCACGATGCCGGCCGGGCCATCCCACGGCTCCATGTGCATGGAGTTGAATTCGTAGAAGGCGCGCAGGTCCTTGTCGGTGCTGTCCACGTTCTGCCAGGCCGGCGGCACCAAGAGACGCAGCGCGCGGAACAGCGGAATGCCGCCCATCAGCAGCCCTTCCAGCATATTGTCCAGGCTCATCGAGTCCGAACCGTCGGTCTGGACGATGGGGCGGACCGCGTCCATATCCAGGTGCGGCGAGGCCATGATGCGCTCGCGCGCGCGCGCCCAGTTGCGGTTGCCTTGCACCGTGTTGATCTCACCGTTGTGGGCGAGGAAGCGGAAAGGCTGGGCCAGCTTCCATTGCGGCCAGGTATTGGTGGAGAAGCGCTGGTGGAATACCGCTAGGCTGGACTCGAAGCGCGGATCGGCCAGGTCCAGGAAAAAGCGCGGCAGGTTCTCGGGCGTCACCAGGCCTTTATAGGAGATGGTGTGCGGCGACAGCGTGGGCAGATAGAAACAGGAGTCGTCCTCGCGGTTGGCTTTTTCCGCCAAGCGGCGCCCCATGTAAAGCCGGCGCTGGAAGGCCAGCTCGTCCATGCCGAACGGACAGTTCACGAATACCTGCGAGATGGCAGGCAAGGAAGCCAAGGCGGTTTCGCCGCAAGCCGCCGTATCGACCGGCACGGTGCGGAAACCGGCGACTTCCAGCTGCTGCGCCTCCAGATGTTCGCGCAGGCGCGCGAGGCTGCGCGCGCCTATCGCCCGATCAGAGTGGTGAAACACCAGACCGGCGGCGTACACTGACTTCAGCGCGATGCCGGCCTCCGCCGCCACCTCGCGCAGAAAACCGTCCGGTTTCTTGAACAAAAGGCCGCAGCCGTCGCCTGACTTGCCGTCCGCCGCCACCGCGCCGCGGTGCGTCAGCTTGGCCAGCGAGGAGATGGCGGTGGCTACCAGCCAGTGGCTGGGCTTGTCGTCCAGCTGGGCGATCAGGCCAAAGCCGCAGCTGTCCTGTTCGAATTCCGGTTTATACAATGTGCCCTGCAATCGACGCTGTCGGTCCATTTCTCTGCCCATTTATACTTTGTAGTGATGTGTTCGATTCTACGGGCAAGATCGCGCCTGCCGCAAGCCGGTTTACCGCGCCGCAACAATCATTTGATTTCAATCAGTTGATGCACAATGTCTTGTTTTTGATATGTAATTCCACTACTTGAATCATGCGCATTTTTTGATTTTTTGAGACAAAAATTTTCAAAAAAACGACAGCCTTTCACAGCATGAAGCAGATACAAACTAGCAATTTGCGCAATATTTTGTATTTTGTCAGACAACATTCAAAATAATCATGAATCGAGACGATCAGTCGCAACAAACCCTGCAATTCGTCCGCCAGCTGGCGGAACAGGCATTGTCGCGCTCAGCCGGCGCGCCTCTGACGGCAGGAAATCAGGTGGAATTGCTGTACGACAGCGCGCAAAACTTCCCAGCCTGGGAAAATGCCCTCGCCGCCAGCCAGGATTCAATCTTTATTGAAATGTATATTTTCGCCAATGACCAATTTGGCGTGAAAATCCGCGACATCCTCATCAATAAAGCCAAATCTGGCATCCAGGTTTGTCTGCTATATGATTGGCTCGGCAGTTGGCGGGCCCATCTATTCCGCTTTTTCACACCCTTGATCCTGGCCGGCGCCGAAGTGCGCGCCTATCATCCGCCCAGCCTGGGCGACGGACTCAGCATGCTCGGCCGCAACCATCGCAAGATGATCATCGTCGACCGACGGGAGCTGTTTGTGGCCGGCCTGTGCATCAGCGCCAGCTGGCAAGGCAAGCCGGAGAAGGGTCTGGCGCCGTGGCGCGACACCGGACTCGCGCTGCGCGGCCCCTTGCTGGCGCAGGCCTTGGCCGCCTTTGCCGACAGCTGGGCCAGCTGCGGCTCGCCGCTGGAAGCGCGCTGGCTGCAAGCGGCCCAAACCGAGCCTTGCGGCGAAACGGCGGCGCGGCTGATCGCCACCACGCCCTCAACCGCCAGGATGATGCGGCTGGACCTGCTGGTGGCCAGTTTCGCCCGCCATACGCTATGGCTGACCGACGCCTACTTCATGGCCACCAGCTTGTATCTGTCCGCGCTCAAACAGGCGGCGCTGGATGGCGTGGATGTGCGGCTGCTGGTGCCGCGTTCCAGCGACATCCGCTGGATAGGCACCGTCTCGCGCACTCAGTACCGGCCGTTGCTGGAGGCTGGCGTACGGGTGTTCGAATGGGACGGCCCGATGATCCACGCCAAGACGGCCGTCGCCGACGGACGCTGGGCGCGCATCGGCTCCACCAACCTGAATTTGTCCAGCTGGCTGGTCAACCGTGAGCTGGACATCGCGCTGGAAGACGCCACCCTGGCGGCGCAACTGGCAGAACGTTTCCTGCAGGACCTGGAGCACGCCACCGAAATCGTGCTCAAACCGACGCGCAAGCGCGCGGTGCCTACACCGGTACGACAAGAAAGACGCCACCGCGGCTCGCCCAAGGAGATGGCGCTAAGCAGCGCCAGCGCCGCCGCGCGCCAAGCCGCCCGGCTTGGCGACATGCTGGGCGCCGTGGTGCACGGCAGCCGCAGCGTGGAAAGCAGCGAAGCGCCGGCCTTTCTCAGCATAGGCGTCGCGCTGTGCCTATTGGCCTTGGCCGTGGGCTATTTTCCCTGGCTGGTGGCCGCGCCGCTGGCCTTGCTGTTGGCCAGCGCCGGCCTGTCCATCGTCGCCCGCTCCCTCAGCCTGTACCGAGCCAAACGGAGAAAAAAACAACAGTTGCGCCAGGCATTGCCGGCCCCGCGGCAAGACGAAACGCCGCCGCCCGACATCCAATAAAAACATGCGCTTAGCCGCCTTGGCGCCACACTGCGCCAACCATGCCCAACCTGGGTCTGGCGCGCATGGCGTTTTTTTTGCCGCGCGTGCCGCATCGCAGCACAAGCTGCAAGACAAAAGGTCTACAATGCGCGCTTTCTTGGGATGTTCTCCAGGCCGGCTGACGTGAAGCGACTACGGTCGCCAAGTACGGACCGCGGCGCAAAGCGACCCGTTTTATTCGCGCCTCAAGGCCAGCCTCCAGGGCGGCGGCGAAGACTTTTTCTTCTGCCCGTGCGTACAGATCTGCGCCCCACGCGCACCGAGCGACATTGCGGCGCGGCACTACGGCGATCTGCCGGCCCCGCCGCCATGTCCGAGTTAACAGCAACAAGGACTCAGGTATGCGTTTTCATTTCCCCATCGTGATCATCGACGAGGATTTCCGCTCGGAAAACACCAGCGGTTCCGGCATCCGCGAACTGGCCGCCGCCATGGAGGCGGAAGGCATGAGCGTGATCGGCTACACCAGCTACGGCGATCTGACCTCCTTCGCCCAGCAGCAAAGCCGCGCCGCCGGCTTCATCCTCTCGATAGACGACGAGGAATTCCAGACCGAGGATTCGGCGCAGCAGGCGCTGGGCAATCTATACGGCTTTGTCGCCGAGATCCGCCGCCGCAACCCGGACATCCCGGTCTATCTATACGGCGAAACCCGCACCGCGCGCCACATCCCGAATGACATCCTGCGCGAGCTGCACGGTTTCATCCACATGCACGAGGACACGCCGGAGTTCGTCGCCCGCCACATCATCCGCGAGGCCAAGAGCTATCTGGACAATCTGGCGCCGCCGTTCTTCCGCGCGCTGGTGGACTACGCCTACGACGGCTCCTATTCCTGGCACTGTCCCGGCCACTCCGGCGGCGTGGCCTTCTTGAAAAGCCCGGTGGGCCAGATGTTCCACCAGTTCTTCGGCGAGAACATGCTGCGCGCCGACGTGTGCAATGCGGTGGACGAGCTGGGCCAGCTGCTGGACCACACCGGGCCGGTGGCGGCCTCGGAGCGCAACGCCGCGCGCATCTTCAACGCCGACCACCTGTTCTTCGTCACCAACGGCACCTCCACCTCGAACAAGATCGTCTGGCACAGCTGCGTCGCCGCCGGCGACATCGTTCTGGTGGACCGCAACTGCCACAAGTCCAACCTGCACGCCATCATCATGACCGGCGCCATCCCGGTGTTCCTGATGCCGACGCGCAACCACTACGGCATCATCGGCCCGATTCCGAAGTCCGAATTCCAGCCGGACGCCATCAAGAAGAAGATCCTGGCCAATCCGTTCGCCCGCGAAGCGCTGGAGAAGCACCCGAACCGCAAGCCGCGCATCCTGACGCTGACCCAGTCCACCTACGACGGCATCCTGTACAACGTCGAGGAGATCAAGGGCCTGCTTGACGGCGAAGTGGATACGCTGCACTTCGATGAAGCCTGGCTGCCGCACGCCAGCTTCCACGACTTCTACCGCGATTTCCACGCCATAGGCGAGGGCCGGCCGCGCTGCGAGGACAGCCTGGTGTTCTCCACCCAGTCCACCCACAAGCTCTTGGCCGGCATCAGCCAGGCCTCGCAAATCCTGGTGCAAGACCCTCAGAACCGCCAGCTCGACACCGCCTGGTTCAACGAGGCTTACCTGATGCACACCTCGACCAGCCCGCAATACTCGATCATCGCCAGCTGCGACGTAGCGGCGGCCATGATGGAGCAGCCGGGCGGCCAGTCGCTGGTGGAAGAATCGTTGGTGGAGGCGATGGAATTCCGCCGCGCCATGCGCAAGGTGGACGAGGAGTATGGCCGAGACTGGTGGTTCAGCGTATGGGGCCCGGACGACCTGTCAGACGACGGCATCTGCGACCAGACCGACTGGACGCTTCGCCCGGACGAGCGCTGGCACGGTTTCGCCGGCATCGAAGAAGGCTTCAACATGCTGGACCCGATCAAGGCCACCGTGCTGACGCCGGGCCTGGACGTGGACGGCAGCTTCGAAGAAATGGGCATTCCGGCCGCCATCGTCACCAAGTACCTGACCGAACACGGCGTGGTGGTGGAAAAAACCGGCTTGTACAGCTTCTTCATCATGTTCACCATCGGCATCACCAAGGGCCGCTGGAACACGCTGATCTCGCTGCTGCAGCAGTTCAAGGACGATTTCGACAAGAACCAGCCGATGTGGCGCGTGATGCCGGACTTCGTCGCTAAATACCCGCAGTACGAGCGGGTGGGCCTGCGCGAGCTGTGCCAGCGCATCCATAGCCTGTACAGCAAACACGACGTGGCGCGGCTGACCACCGACATCTACCTGTCCGACATGGAGCCGGCGATGCGTCCGGCCGACGCTTTCGCCAAGATGGCGCACCGCGAGATCGAGCGCGTGCCGGTGGACCAGCTGGAAGGCCGCGTCACCGCGGTGTTGCTGACGCCGTACCCGCCGGGCATCCCGCTGCTGATTCCGGGCGAACGCTTCAACAAGACCATCGTCGACTACCTGCGCTTCGCCCAGGCCTTCAACCGCGAGTTGCCGGGCTTCGAAACCGATGTCCACGGCCTGGTGGCGGTGGAGATGCAGGACCGCAAGGTCTATTGCGTGGACTGCGTCAAGCAGTAAGCGCGGCCATGACAAAGGCGGGAGCGAGCTCCCGCCTTTTCCATTTGCCAAACCTTTGCCCAGTGCAAAACGCTATAGCTTGGTCGCCAGCCGGTTGCGCCCGGCCTCCTTGGCCCGATACAAGGCATCGTCCGCCCGCCCCAGGGCCTGCGCGGTATCATCGCCGGCGCGCAGCAGAGTCAGGCCGGCGGAGCAGGTATAGGCAAAGTCAGCCGGCTCCAATAGCGGCCGCGACTCCGCCACCGAGGCCAGGATCGCCGTCACCATCAGCTCCGCCTCGCGCAATGTCCGATCCGGCATCAACAGCAGGAATTCCTCGCCGCCCAGCCGTCCCAAGCCATCCTTGGGCTCGAGCAGCGGCTGCACCCTCCGCACGAAATCGCGCAGCACCGTGTCGCCCGCCAGGTGGCCGTAACGGTCGTTGATCCGTTTGAAATGGTCCAGGTCCAGTATTCCCACCACGCAAGCGGGAGACTCCGCCGCCCGTGGCTGGCGCAACAGCCGCTCCAGCTGACCCATGATGTGGGCGCGATTGCTGATGCCGGTCAACGGGTCAGTCAACGCCGCCCGTTGCGCCGCATCGCGCGCGATCCGCAGCTCGCGCTCGTCCGCCCGCAAGCTGGAAATATCGGAGCAGACGCACAGCAGCCAGCCGTCTGCCTGCAGCGTTTCCGTCACCCAGATCCAGCGGCCGTCGGTCAAATCGGCCTCGAAAGTGCGGAACGGCTGCTTGCCGCGCCGCGAGCGGGCGGAAGCGATCCAGGCATCGATGTCGTCGGTGCGGATACGGCTGCCATGCCCGCGCTCATAGCCGCGGCGCATCAATTGCTCCCAACTGATCCGCTCGTCCGGCCCCACGCCAAACGTGCCGCAGAAGGCGGCATTGGCGTAACACAGCAGATCGCGCGGATTGAACAGCGCGATCAGCAACTCGCTGTCCTGCTCCAAAGACAGCAAACGACTGGCAATCTCCGTATCGCCACCGACATCGGCCATGGTTTACCGCTCCTGAAAGTTTGCCGGACAGCAAGCCTGCCTCGCCGGAAGCAGTCCCTGCCCTAACCATAGCCGAAACGCCGGCGGGCGCTCATTGCCGCGAAGCCGCCAGCAAACGCACAGCCAAGCCGCCGAACACGGTAGCCAGCAAATACTGCGGCCAACGCCCGGTGCCGCCGCCGGACAAAACCGTGCCCATGCGGCTGCTGGCGACGATCACCAGGGCATTGACGCCGAAAGCCACCCCATTCAGCAGCGTGGCCAGCAACATGATCTGCAACGCCACCGGGCCGGCCTGCGGCTCGATGAACTGCGGAAACAGCGCCAGCACAAACAAGGCCATCTTGGGATTGAGCAGATTGGTGGTCAGCCCCTGCAGCGCGATGCGGCGCAAGGATTGGCTTGCCGCGGCGGCCGACGAAGCGCGCAGCACGCCGTCGCTGCGCAACGTGGTCCAAGCCAGATACAGCAGATAGACGGCCCCGGCGATGCGCACCGCGTCATAAGCCATCGGCACCAGCACGAACAATTGAGCCAGTCCCAGCGCCGCCAGCAGCGCATGGCAGTAAGTCCCAACCTGGATGCCGAACAGCGTGGCGAAGCCGGCGCGCAGCCCCTGGCTCGCGCTGCGGCTGGCGATCAACAGCATGTCCGGGCCAGGCGTGGCGGCCAGCGCGAGGCAGGCCAGGGAGAACAGCAGCAGGGTAGACAAGGCAGGCATCGGTCATCACCGTCAATTAAGCAAGCCTGCATCGTAACACCCTCGCCGCAAACGCCATACCGTCAGCATGAGGGCTACCAGCCATTCTCCAGCACGATATGGCCCGGCGCGTTCTGCCGCGTCATGCGGTAGCCCATCTTCATCAGTTGGCGATGCGTGTCTTCCACCATCTTGGGGTTGCCGCACAGCATGAAACGGCTGTGCTCCGGCGACATCTCGATGCCGGCGCGCGCCGCCAGCTCGCCGCTCTCCAGCAAGACCGGGATGCGCTGATTCAGCATGCCGGCCGGCGCGGCGCGCGTCACCACCGGCAGATACTGCAATTTATGGCCATGTTCCTGCCACAGCGGATGGGATCGCAGCGCGGCGATTTCCTGCTGGAATGACAGCTCCGCCGCCTCGCGCACGCAGTGCGCCAGCACGATGCGCTCGAAACGCCGCCAAACCTCCGGCTGCTGCAAAATGGACAAGTAGGGCGCGATGCCCGTGCCGGTGGCCAACAACCATAGATCTCGCCCATCCGGCAGCCTGTCCGCCTGAAAGAACCCCATCGCCCGCTTGTCCAGCATCACCTGATCGCCCGGCTGCAGCATGGCCAAGCGCGAGCTGAATTGCCCATCCGGCACCACGATGGAGTAAAAATCCAGACACTCGTCGTATTCGGCCGAACACATGGAATAGGCGCGCCACACCTGGCCGCCGCCCTCCAGCGGCAGACCCAGCCGGGCAAACTGGCCGGCGCTGAAACGGAACGACTCAGGACGCGTCAGCCGGAAGCTGATCAGCTTGTCGGTCCAAAGCCGCATTTCAGTGATGGTTTCGGTGGTGTACTTTTGTTGAATCTCGGCTTCCAGGGCGGCATTCATCGCGAAATCCTATTGTTGAGCAATTTACTCAACAATTATGTACCTGAGCCGCCATCCTTGCCAAGCCAGGCATTCTATTGCGGATGCCCTGCACGAAAGGCCAGGCACGCAAGGCTTCCTGCGGCATGAACAACCTCTAGCTCTCTCCGCTAAAAAACCTCATTCTATTCAGCGATCCGTTCATCACGAAAAGGACCGACCCATGACCATCGCCCTGGCCCTGCATGGCGGCGCCGGCACGCTGCGCCGCCAAGACATGAGCGCCGAGCAGGAAAAAGCTTACCGCAAAGGTTTGGAAAAGGCGCTGGATGCCGGCCATGCGGTGCTGCTTGCCGGCGGCAGCGCGCTGGACGCGGTATGCGCCTGCGTCTGCGCGCTGGAAGACGATCCGCTATTCAACGCCGGCTGCGGCTCGGTTTACAACCTGGACGGCAAGCAGGAAATGGAAGCCGCGGTGATGGACGGTAGCCTCCAGGATGCCGGCAGCGTCACCGGACTCTCCCAAGTGCAGAATCCGGTGCTGCTGGCCCGCGCAGTGATGGAACGCACACCGCATGTGACGCTGGGCTTTACGGCGGCCGAGGACTTCGCCCGCCGCATCGGCCAGCCTATGCAGCCGCCAGCCTACTTCCATACCGAGAAGCGCTGGCAGGCTCTGCAGCTGGAAATGGAAAGGCTGGCGCAAGGCGGCGGCGACGAAGACATCCCGGAAGACCGCAAGCACGGCACAGTCGGCGCCGTGGCGTTGGATGAACAAGGACGACTGGCGGCAGCCACCTCCACCGGCGGGCGCACCGCCAAATGGCCGGGCCGCATCGGCGACACGCCGATGATCGGCGCCGGCACCTGGGCCGACAGCCATTGCGCCGTGTCCGGCACCGGCCATGGCGAATACTTTGTCCGCGCGGCGGTGGGCCACGAGATCTCCGCCCGCATCCGCCACCTAGATGAAACGCTGGCAAGCGCCTGCGATGCCGTCGTGCACGGCCAATTACTGAAGATGGGCGGCAGCGGCGGCGTGGTCGCGGTGGACCGTTGGGGCCGGGTGGCCTTGCCCTTCAATTGCGAAGGCATGTACCGCGCGGCGATCGACGGCGAAGGCCGGCGCCTGATCGCCATCTACAGCGACGAAGACTAAAACAAGGTGGCCTGCTAACGGTAAGCCGCCTGCCACTCCACCTGCAGCTGCGCCATCAGTTCGGCTACCGGCAATTCCCGCGCCTCGGCCACGCCCTCCCCGGCCCATAGCGACATCAAGTCGCTGCGGCCAGCCTGGGCCGCGGCGGCGCGCAGGGGGCCGGTCAAGGCATTCATGACGGGATAGGCAGGCAGCTGTTCCTGGCAGCGCGCCATGGCCTCGATGTAACGGTTGGACAGGCCGCGCGCATAGCGGCCGGAAAAGGCGCGGGTCAAGCAGGTGTCGCCGGCCTTGGCCTGCGCCAAGGCCTGCTTCCAGGTGGCCGAGATGCCGGACTCGGGGCAGCGCAGAAAGGCGGTGCCCAGCTGGCAGGCCTGGGCGCCGTGCCGCATCGCCGCGGCGATCTCGCGCCCGTTCATGATGCCGCCGGCGGCGATGACCGGCAGCGGCAGATTCTGCGCCAGCTCGTACACCAAGGACAGCATGGGCCGCAGCGACTGCGTCTGCTCGCCGATGAACGTGCCGCGATGGCCGCCGGCCTCTCGCCCCTGGGCGCACACCGCGTCGGCGCCCGCCTCGGTCCAGGCCAAGCCTTCGGCCAGATTGGTCGCGGTGCCGATCACCAGGATGTTTTCTGCCTTCAGCGCGCGCACCTGCTCCGGCGTCAGGATGCCGAACGTAAAGCTGGCCACAGCCGGGCGCGCCTCCAGCAACGCCAGCCATTGCGCCTCGAACGGCTGGCAGAAGCGCTCAGGCGCCGTCGGCGCGGCCAGGCCCAGTTCGGCATGCCACGGCCGCAACGAGCCAAGCGCCGCCTCCAGCTCCGCCACGCCCGGCTCAGGATCGTTCTGTATGAACAGATTGATGCCGAACGGCTGGCATGTGCGTGCCCGGATGCGCGCCGCCTCCTGTCGGATCTGCTCCGGCGACAGCATTGAGGCGGCCAGAAACCCCAGCCCGCCGGCCTCGCAGACGGCGGACACCAGCTGCGGCGTCGTCGCGCCGCCGGCCATCGGCGCCTGTATCACCGGCAATTTCAGCTGCAATCGTTGCCACAAGACTGGTGGCATGCTGTTCTCCTTAAAGGCAACCGCAGCCAGCGCCGCGCTTACTCGCCCAGCGCCTGCTCCAGATCGGCCAGAATGTCTTCGATGTCTTCGATGCCGATAGACAAGCGCAAGCCGCCTTCTACGATGCCCAATTCCGCCTTGCGCTCGGCCGGCATGCTGCCATGCGACATGGTGTAGCTGTGATTGATCAGCGACTCCACCCCGCCCAGCGACTCCGCCAGCGCGAACAGCCGCAAACGCTGCGCGAAGCGGTTCGCCGCTTCGCGGCTGTCATCGCGCAGCTTGATGCTGATAATCCCGCCGTAACGCTTCATCTGCCGCTGGGCCAGCTCATGGTCCGGATGCGTCGGCAAGCCCGGGTAAAACACCTTGGCCACCGCGGCGTGGCGGCTCAGGAAATCCGCCACCCGCTCGGCGTTGTCGCAATGCCGCTCCATGCGCAAAGCCAGTGTCTTGATGCCGCGCAGCGTCAGAAAGCAATCCTGCGGCCCCGGCACCGCCCCGGCGGCGTTCTGCACGAAACGAATATCCTGATAAAGCTTGTCGTCGCTGACCGCCACCAAGCCCAACAGCACATCGGAGTGGCCGCCCAGATATTTGGTGGCGGAATGGACCACGATATCGGCGCCCAGCGCCAGCGGGCGCTGCAGATACGGCGTGGCAAACGTATTATCCACCGCCACCTTTACACTATGACGATGCGCTATTGCGGACAATGCTGTGATATCGACCAGGCCCAACAGCGGATTGGTAGGCGACTCCAGCCACAGCAGCCGGGTAGCCGGCGTGATGGCGGATTCCAGCTGATGGGGATTGGATAGATCGACGAAGCGCACTTTGATGCCGGCCGGCACCATCACTTGGGTCAGCAAGCGATAAGCGCCGCCATACAGGTCCGCCAGCGCGATCACTTCGTCGCCGGGCTTGAGGCAGGCGCGCAGCACCGCGTCTATCGCCGCCATGCCGCTGGAAAAAGCCAGGCCATAACGGGCCTCCTCCAGGCTGGCCAGGCAATCCTCCAGCGCGCTGCGCGTAGGATTGCCGCTGCGAGCATAGACGTAGGGCATCGCCTCGCCGACATGGTCGTAGGCGAATACGGAAGTCTGGTACAGCGGCGGCATTACCGAACGGTTATGTCCGGCATTGTCGTAACCGACATGGATGGCGCGCGTGGAAAATTTCACAAAAACTCCTCAAAATCATTAACTTGCACGAATCGTCGAACAATCCCACCGAAACCAACGGCAAATCATGCATTTGCCATGCCCATTGCATCGACAGCCGGCAATTTCAACGCAATTGCGAGCAAATATCGGCAACTTGAGCTGATCTACGCCAACTCAGCGCGGATTTTTACTTTACATCGACACGCTTTAGGACTATTTTGCACCGTTTCGCATCAAAACTATCGTTTGCATGAAGCTAGAACGCGTTTTTGACATACTGTCCCACCAGCTCGGAAACTACCCGCGCACCGACTGCCTGGCGGCCAAAGCCGGCAAGACGTGGCGGCAGCTGTCCACCAACGAAGTACGGGACACCGTCAACCGCGTCAGCCTGGGCTTGCTGGAACTGGGCATAGGCCGCGGCGACAAGGTGGCGATCGCAGCCGACAACAGCATCGAATGGGTGCTGACCGATATCGCGCTGCAACAGATCGGCGCCGTCAGCGTCCCGCTGTACCCCACCATCACCCTGGATGATGCACGCTATATCCTGACGCATGCAGAGGTCAAGCTGGCCTTCGCCGGCAGTGCTGCATTGCAACGAAAACTGTACGAGGCGTTGGGCAAGCTGTCCTGCCCGATCTACGGCCTGGCTGACATCGATGGCGTGCCGTCGTGGCGCGAGATCGCCGAATTGGCGCGCCCCGAGCGGATGGCGGAACTGGACGCGCTGCGCGACGCTGTCCGCGCCGACGATGTCTACACCATCATTTATACCTCCGGCACCACCGGCCGTTCCAAAGGCGTCATGCTGACCCACCGCAACGTGCTGAGCACCGTGGTGGCCACCGCCGCCTTCACCGGCCTGCCGCAGGGCCGCTGCCGCGCCTTGAGCTTCCTGCCGCTGTCGCACATCTTCGAGCGCGCCGGCGTGTTCTACTACCTGTACAGCGGCACCGGCGTCTATTTCAGCAGCGTGGAGTGCCTATCGTCAGCGCTGGCCGACATCAAGCCGCATACCTTCAGCGCCGTGCCGCGCGTGCTGGAGAAAGTGCATGAAAAACTGGTGGGCAAGGCCCGCGATCTGACCGGCGCCAAACGCCGCATCTATCAATGGGCGCTGGCGCGCGCCGAAGCCTTCGAGCCGAATCGCCGCGCCTCGCCGCTGCAAGCCCTCCAGCACGCGCTGGCCGACAAACTGGTTTACAGCAAATGGCGCGCCGCAATGGGCGGCGAGCTGTTGTCGATCAATGTCGGCTCCGCCGCGCTGCAGCCGCGCCTGGCGCGGATGTTCTGGGCGGCTGGGATCGCGGTGGCCGAAGGCTACGGCATGACCGAAAGCTCGCCGGTGATTTCCGCCAATCCGTTCACCGCCAAGGGCGTGCGCATTGGCAGCGTCGGTCTCCCTTTGCCCGGCGTGGAAGTGCGCCTGGCCGATGACGGCGAAATCCTCGTCCGCGGCGACAATGTGATGACCGGCTACTACAAGGAACCGGAGCAGACCGCCGAGGCGCTGCGCGACGGCTGGCTGCACACCGGCGACATCGGCGTGCTGGAAAACGGCTACCTGCGCATCACCGACCGCAAGAAGGAAATGTTCAAAACCAGCAACGGCAAGTACATTGCCCCCCAGGCGCTGGAGAACAAACTGAAGGAGTCGGCCTTCATCGACCAGATCATGGTGGTGGGAGACGGACAGAAATACGCCGCCGCGCTGATCGTGCCTTTGTACGAGAAGTTGAAGGAATGGTGCGCCGAGCACGGCATCGCCTACACCAACGACAGCGAGATGAGCCGTCATCCCAAAGTCGTGGAGCTGATAGACCGCGAGATCAAGCGCTTCAACCGCTGCTTTGGCAGTTGGGAGCACATCAAGAAGTTCTCGCTGCTGGACAAGCCCTGGTGCGTGGACGCCGGCGAACTGGCGCCGACCTTGAAGCTGCGGCGCAAGGTCATCGCCGAGCGCTGCCGCGCCATGATAGACGGCATGTACGGCATGCCGGAACCGGCCTAAAGCAAAGCCCCGAATCTCGGGGCTTTTTTCTTGATGCATCACGGCCTCAGCGCTGGTGCGCCAAATTGAGCCGGTTCTCCACGTGGCGCTGCAAGCGCTCGAACAGCGCGCTCAGCGCCCAGTAAAGGGCCGCGGCGGCCAGATAAAGCGGCAGCGGCTGAAAGGTTTGGGCAATGACTTCCTTGGTAGCCAGCATCAGTTCAGTCACGGTGATCACCGACACCAGCGAAGTATCCTTGATCAACGAGATCAGGCTATTGGACAAGCTGGGCACGGACAAGCGCAGCGCCTGCGGCGCGATGATGTGGCGCATGGTCTGCCACCAGGTGAAGCCTAGCGAAAACGCCGCCTCCCACTGGCCCTTGGCCACCCCTGCGATGCCGCCGCGCAGACTTTCCGACAGATAGGCTGCGACGTTCAGCGTCAGCGCCAGCACGCCGGCCGGCACCGGGTCCAGCTCCAGGCCCACGCCGGGCAGGCCATAGTAGATGACGAAAATCTGCACCAGGAGCGGCGTGCCGCGCATCGCGCTGACGTAAAACGCGGCCAGCTGCGACAAGACCGGCAGCCTGGCCACCCGCACCATCGCCACCGCCAAGCCCAACGCCAGGCCCAGTACCATCGCCACCAGCGCGAACAGCAACGTATGCGCCGCCCCCTGCAGCAACACCGGCAGCGCCGCCTCGAACAGAGCCATCCAATCGCTCATGCCATCCCTTCCATAAAAGCGACGCCCCCGCTGCGCAGGGGCGTCTCATCCATCCTGATCCCGCTACGGAACTACTGCTTGGCCACCGTCGGCACCTTAGAAACATCGATGCCGAACCATTTCAGCGAGATTTTCTTGAACGTGCCATCGGCCTTCATGCCGCTCAGCGCCTGATCGATCGCCGCCTTGAATTGCGGATTGCCCTTGGCGAACGGAATCGCCATCGTCGCCACCACCCCCACCGGGGCGCCGGCCTTCAGCGGCAGTCTGGCCTGCTTGATGGCGAACGGAATCAACAGGCTGTCGTTCAACGCAGCGTCCAAACGCCCGGTCGCCAAATCCTGCAGGTATTCCGGCGCGCCCGGGTAAGTCTTGACCTGCACGCCCGCCACAGCCTTGGCCATATCCGCATAGTTGCTGCCCTGGCCGACGCCGAGTCTCTTGCCATTCAGATCGGCCAGGCTCTTGAAAGCGCGTGTCTCGTTCTTGCGCACGATCAGCTGCGCGCTGGAATAGGTGTAAGGCTGACTGAAATCGAACACGGCCTTGCGTTGCGGCGTCAGTCCCACCTGGTTGACCACGATGTCGAATTTTCCGCTCTGCAGGCCCGCCAACAGCCCGCTCCACTCCGCCGTGGCGAATTCCGGCTTGACCTGCATGCGCCGGGCGATCTCGCTGGCGATTTCAACGTCGAAGCCGGTCAACTGCTGCTTGGCGTCCTTGAAATTGAACGGCGGATACGTCCCCTCCAATGCGATTTTCAGTGTGCCGCGTTGTTTGACGGCATCCAGCAGATCGGCCGCCATCGCGGCAGGCATGGCGAGCAGGACAAGTAAAGCAGCAACAGGCAGTCGAATATTCATATAATAGTTTATTATTTAGAATTCAAAAATTATTAGCATGGAGAATATCAGGCTTTGCTGAGATACTGCAAGCTCGCGGCTTTATAAAAAAACCCACTGCATGCAGTGGGTTTTCTAAAATCCAGAGGCTCAGCCCTAAGCAAGCTCAGCTTGCCGCTGACGCCGCCATTGCAGAATCAGGCAAAGGCAGCTAGTTAGAATCAAGCCCGCCAAGGCGCTCAGCACAACCATCAAGCTGCGCTTGGGTCCCGCCTTTTCCAGAGGCGTGACCGCAGGCAAGACCACCTGCACATCCTGCGCCGCCTGCAACTCCGCCACTCGAACCTGTTTTTGCAACTCATCGGCCAAAGCGCGGTTGAAGTAGAAATCGCGCAGCAATTTCAACTGCTCGCCCGGCAGCTTATACAGGCTGGAGTTGCCTTTTTCCAGCTCAGCCCGCAATTGCAGCAGATTGCCCATCAGACCGTCTTTTTCGCCCAGCGCGTATTGCGCATCGAGCGAGGCGAAACCGATCAGGATTTGCTCAGCGTTGCCATCCAGACTGAGCCGATTGCGCAAGCCCATTTTCTCAATGACGACGGCATCATTGTCCAGCTCCTTGCGCGCGATGTCCAGCCTGCCGCGCAACACGAACAAACGCTTGCTTTGCTCGGTGGCATGGCTATCCAGAATCTGCTGCCGCACCATGGCAGCCAACGCGCCGGCAATGCCTGCCGCCAGCTCCGGATCCTGATCCCGCACGCTCAACTCCAATAAACCTTCCTTGGTAGCCGACGCTTTTATCCGATTCAGCAATTCAAGCTTGGCTTCCCTATTGCCCTCAACTCGATAGCGCTTTTGCAGATCGAAACGATCCATGAGGCCATCCAGCGTCGCCCCGCTCTGCGCAATGGCCATGCCGCCTTGCGCGCCGACCGGCGCCGGAATCGACAACAGCGTTTTGCTCTCGTATTGATTCGGCATCCGCAAGGCGATCACAGCCGCAATCAAGGCAAAAACCAACATCCCGCTCAACATCCAGCGATGCCAGACACAGACAAACGCCCAAATCTGGGCCAGATCCAATTCGTCTTCACGATCTTGCAAAATATTTTCCCCAAGCGAATCCGATCGTTTTCAAGCAACTATCCTACTTTAGCTGAACCTTTATATTGCTATCTGATACTACTTTGATAGTAAAACAGACCCACCTCGTTTGGCTGGCAGGATTTGCAAAATAGCCGCATTTCCATGCGGCTATTTCCAATTAAATCTTACAACGATGTTTAGACATTGAACAGGAAGTTCATCACATCGCCATCCTGCACGACGTATTCCTTGCCTTCCGCCCGCATCTTGCCGGCCTCTTTGGCCTTGGCTTCGCCGCCGTATGCGATGAAGTCTGCGTAGGCGATGGTCTGAGCGCGGATGAAGCCGCGTTCGAAGTCGGTGTGGATCACGCCAGCGGCCTGCGGCGCCGTATCGCCGATGTGGATGGTCCAGGCGCGCACTTCTTTGACGCCGGCGGTGAAGTAGGTTTGCAAGCCTAGGAGCTTGTAACCGGCGCGGATCAATCTGTCCAGGCCTGGTTCTTCCAGGCCCAGGGTTTCCAGGAATTCAGCCTTGTCGGCATCTTCGAGTTCCGCGATTTCAGATTCGATCGCCGCACATAGCGCCACCACCGGCGCGCCTTCTTTGGCCGCGTATTCTTCCACTTTGGCCAGCAGCGGGTTATTGCTGAAACCGTCTTCCGCCACGTTGGCCACATACATGGCTGGCTTGATGGTCAGCAGGCACAGCGGCTTGATCAGCGCCTTCTCTTCATCGGACAGGCCCAGTGAACGCGCCGGCTTGCCTTCGTTCAGGTGCGGCACCAGCTTGTCCAGCACCGCGATCAGCGCGCGGGCATCCTTGTCGCCAGACTTGGCTTTCTTGCCCTCGCGCGCGATGGCTTTCTCCACGGCGGACAGGTCGGCCAGCGCCAGCTCGGTCAGAATGGTCTCGATGTCGGCGATCGGGTCCACCTTGCCGGCGACGTGCACGATATTGTCGTCGTCAAAGCAACGCACCACGTTGACGATGGCGTCGGTCTCGCGAATGTTGGCCAGGAACTGGTTGCCCAGGCCTTCGCCCTTGGAGGCCCCCGCCACCAGGCCGGCGATGTCGACGAACTCGACGATGGCCGGCTGGATTTTCTGCGGATTGATGATCTTGGCCAGTTCGGCCAGACGATGATCCGGCACTTCTACGATGCCGACATTAGGCTCGATGGTGCAGAACGGGTAGTTGGCGGCTTCAATGCCGGCCTTGGTCAGCGCGTTGAACAGGGTGGACTTGCCGACATTGGGCAAGCCGACGATACCGCATTTCAGACTCATGGCTGTCTTCCTAGAATTTCTATTTCAATCCATTATGGCGGCGGCCCAACGAACCGCCAGCCCGCAATCACTTCGCTTCGGTGTGCAGCGCCTTCATCGCCTCGGCCATCTTTCCGGCGATGGCGCGCGGCAGCTCGCGCAAGGCGGCCAGGATGGCCTCGTCCAGCGCCTGCTGCTCCTCGGCGCGCGGCTTCTTCAACACGAAGTTGGCCACTTCTTTCTTGTCGCCGGGGTGGCCGATGCCGAGCCGCAAACGCCAAAAAGCCGGCGAGCTCAGCCGCGCCGCGATGTCCTTCAAACCGTTGTGGCCGCCATGGCCGCCGCCCAGTTTGAAGCGGGCGACGCCAGGCGCAAGATCCAGCTCATCGTGGACCACCAGAATCTGGTCCGGCAGTATCTTGTAGAAATGCGCCAGCGCCAGCACGGCTTGGCCGGACAGATTCATATACGTCATCGGCTTCAGCAGCCAGACGTCCTGACCTTCGATCTGCACTCTGGCGACGTCGCCATGGAATTTGCCTTCGTTGCGCCAGTTGCCTTTGAACTGCCAGCACAGCTCGTCCAGCAGCCAGAAGCCGGCGTTGTGGCGCGTCTTTTCGTATTCGGGGCCTGGGTTGCCCAGGCCAACAATAAGGCGGATGCCGGACATGTCGTCATTCCAAATTAAAAAGCCCGCTGCCCGCCACATGGGCGCACAACGGGCTCTTCACCGTTACCGCCAGGCGGCACGGCAGCAGGGATTACACACGAGCGAAGTCGATGTGCAGCACTTGCTGTTTGTACGGGTGCATTTGGAACGCGGCAACCTTAACCTGTTCCTTCTGGCCGTCGATCACCAGATCCAGCACGGAGGTGTGGAAATCTTCGCGCTTGACAGCGTGGTAGATGGTGTTGTGGTCCAGTTCCAGGGAAACGGCTTCCTTGCCAGCGCCGTATACCACGGCGGGCAGTTTGCCAGCGTGACGCAGGCGGCGGCTCGCACCCGTACCCAGATCAGCACGCTTGGCAGCAATCAGTTCGTAAGACATGTCAAAACTCCAGTTTCAGATTAAAAGCACCCGGCCCGCCGCGACCAGCGGGCCCGATGTTTACGGCAGGCAAGCGCCCGTCGCAACCAGTTCCTCATTGAAGAGGTAAGACACCGATTCTTCGTTGTTGATGCGGCGCAGCGTCTCGGCCAGCAGGCCGGCGATGGAAGCCACCCGGATATTCGGGCAGGCCTTGGCCGCAGCGGTCAACGGGATGGTGTCGGTCACCACCACCATATCGATGTCGGAATTCTTGATGCGATCCACCGCCTGACCGGAGAAGATCGGGTGGGTCGCATAGGCCAGCACGCGCTCGGCGCCGCGTTCTTTCAACGCGCTGGCGGCCTTGCAAAGCGTGTTGGCGGTGTCGATCATGTCGTCGACGATCAGACAGGTGCGGCCGGAGACGTCGCCTATGATGTTCATCACTTCGGCCACATTGGCCTTCGGGCGGCGCTTGTCGATGATCGCCAAATCGGTGTTAAGGGCCTTGGCCACCGCGCGGGCGCGGACCACGCCGCCAACGTCCGGGCTGACTACGATCAGGTCGTCGAAGCGCTGGGCGCGGATGTCCTTCAGCAACACCGGGGTGGCGTAAACATTGTCCACCGGGATGTCGAAGAAGCCTTGAATCTGGTCGGCATGCAAGTCGACGGTGAGCACGCGGTCGATGCCGGCGCTGGTCAGCATATTGGCCACCAGCTTGGCCGAGATCGGCACGCGGGCGGAACGCGGACGGCGATCCTGCCGGGCGTAGCCGAAATACGGAATAGCCGCGGTGATCCGGCCGGCGGAAGCGCGCTTGAGCGCGTCGGCCATCGTCAGGATTTCCATCAGATTGTCGTTGGTCGGGGCGCAGGTGGATTGCAGAATGAAAACGTCGCGGCCGCGCACGTTCTCCAGCAATTCCACCGCCACCTCGCCGTCGCTGAACTTGCCGACATCGGCGCGTCCCAACGAGATATCCAAATGTTTGACTACGTTCTGAGCAAGTTCCGGATTAGCCGTACCGGTAAATACCATCAAACTGTCGTATGCCGCCATGATTCGCTTTGCCTTAGCTGGATAAAGAAAAAGCGTGTAAGGCATTCTTACACGCTTTTTTCATGCTCTCTCTTATTTGGAGAAAGTCCTGGCTGGGGAGGTAGGGATCGAACCTACGAATGCCGGAATCAAAATCCGGTGCCTTACCACTTGGCGACTCCCCAGTAACCTTATTCAGCGCTGTCGAACAGGGGATGGACATCAAGTCCTTCAGCAACAAATCCCTGATATTTTTCCGACAACACTCGGTAAACTTTATCGGCTTCGTCTTTCGACTGAAACTCCAAGAACACGCATGATCCGGAGCCGGTCATCAGCGGCGAACCATATTTTTTCAGTTCGCTCAGTACTTCATTCACCGCTGGAAACATCTTCGTCACAACGCTTTGCAGATCATTTCTGCGTTGCTGCGTTGTTTCGAGGCTTCGCATTATGCCGAGGCGACCAAGGCCTGTCAACATGCCCTGCGAAAAATTTCGGAATATCGCGGCGGTGGGCACATGGACCTGTGGGTGAATTACCAAATACCAGGCCGGCTTCAAAGAAACCGGCTCCAGGACCTCTCCGACGCCGGTCGCCAGCGCGCTGCGGCCGAAGATGAAAACCGGCACGTCGGCGCCCAATCGCAAGCCGAGCTGCTGCAGCCGCTCGCGCGGCCAATTCAAGCGCCACAGCCGATTCAGAGCGATCAATACCGTGGCGGCGTCGGAGCTGCCGCCGCCCAGGCCGCCGCCCATGGGCGTGCGTTTTTCCAGCTTGATGCTGGCGCCCAGGGCGCAACCGCTTTCTTGCTGCAGCAATCTGGCCGCGCGCACCGTCAGGTCCTGCTCAGGCGGCACGCCGTCGGTCGGCGTCAACAGCTCGATCTCGCCATCGTCGCGCACCGCCAGATACAAGGTGTCGCCAAAATCGATGAAACGGAACACCGTTTCCAACAGGTGGTAGCCATCGGGCCGCTTGCCCACCACATGCAATAGCAAATTGAGCTTGGCGGGCGCCGGGAAGGAATGAAACGCTTGCTGCATATCGGTCTTGAATCTGTATCTGAATTGGTATCTTGCGGATGGACAACAGGACCGCTCACTGCCAGCTCTGCACCACCACTTTGACGGTCAGGCCATCGCGCTGCATTTCCACCCGCTTGGGGTGCTGGCTGTCGACATCGGCGTCGCGCACGAATTGGATGCGCCAGCCCTGCTGCTCCAGGCTGCCGTCGTCGTCTAGACGGCTGGGCAAGTTCGGCGCCGGCAGGCCGCGTATCCACCATGCCAGATTGGACAGCGGCAGCGGCCAGCCCATCACTTGCCGGGTCAGGCTTTCCACGTCCTCGGCCTGCCAACGCTTGCCGTCCGCCAACAGGACCACGCCATCGCCGTCGCGCAACACCTTGGCCACGGTATTGCCCAGCGGGGAGTTGATCGCCACCTCGTCGCGCGGCGGCTGATGCCGCCAGTCGAAATTGGCGACATGGCCCTTGCCGTCCAGATTGGCCGACAGCCGGCCGCTGACGCTGAACGGCGCATCGATGGCGGCGGATGCTGACGGCGCGGCGCGGAACGGCGCTTCGCGGCTGGCGCAGGCGGTCAGCAGCATGGCCAACAGCGCGCACACCAGCCATTTCATCGCTTGGCTCCCAGCCGCCGCATGGTCTCGGTGATCACTTCATGATCCGGGTGCGCCGCCAGTTCCTTCTCCCACAGCTGCAGCGCCTCGTCGCGCCGGCCCTGGCGCCACAGCACCTCGCCCAAGTGGGCAGCCACTTCGGGATCGGGCATGGACTGGTAAGCTTTTTCCAGATACTTGCGCGCGGCATCCAGCTTGCCCTGCTTGTACAGCACCCAACCCATGCTGTCCTGGATCACGGCATTGTCCGGCTCCGCCTTCAGGGCCTTGTCGATATAGCCATAGGCCTCATGGTAGCGGGTGGTGCGATTGGCCAGCGTGTAACCCAGCGCGTTCAAGGCCTGAGTATCGCTGGGCTTCTCCTTGAGGATCAGACGCAGGTCGCGCTCGGCGTTGCCGGCATTGCCCAGCATGTCCGACACCAGCGAACGCTCGTACAGCAGTTCGATGGAACGCGGTTGGCGGCGCAGCGCCTGGGTCAACAGCTCATACGCGCGTTGCGGCTGCTTGGCCTCGCGGGCCAGTTGCGACTGCAACAGCACCACCGACACTTTTTCCTGATCGGTGCTGCCCAGCAGGCTCAAACGGCCCAAGGCTTCGTCGAGCTGGCCCTCTCCAGCCTCCAGCAGCGCCAGCCGAGACTGCGCCGGCAGATACTGCTGGCCAGGCCCGACCTGGCGATACCAGTTGGCGGCGCGCGCCGCGTCGTGGTCGTCCTCTGCGATCTGGCCCAGGGTGAAGCGGACAAAATCCGGCTCGGGATGGCGCTGAGCCAGCGCGCGCTCCAGGCGATCCGACGCGGTTTTCAGATCGCGCATCTGATAGGCCAGCAACCCCGTGGCGTACAGCAAGTCCGGATTGTCCGGATAATCTTTCAATAGCGCTTCAAACGCGGCTCGCGCCTCGACAAAGCGCTTGGCGCCGACCAGCAGCCGCGGATAAGCCATCCGCAGCTCCAGGGTGGCCTGCGGCCGGCGCGCCAGTTCGCGCTGCAAAAACGCTGCCGCCTGATTCATATCCTGCCGCCGCAAACGGTCCACCTGCCAGGCGACCGGCAAATCCCACTGCGGGGCGATCTGGGCCAGGCGGTCGAACTCCCGGTCCACCGCGGCCTTGTCGCCGTTATCCGCCGCCGCGGCCAGCACGGCGAAGCGCGCTTCCGGCAGATTGGGATACTGGGCGGCCAGCTCGCTGACCATCTGATAGGCGCGGGCCGAGCCGCCGTCCGGCCGCGCGCTCAACCTGGCCAATTGCACGAAGACGGCCGGCGCGCGCGCGGGTTCGCGCCGCAGCAGCTCCTCGGCCAGCGGTTTGCTCTCGGCCAGATCGCCGCTGCGCATCAGCGTGACGAACAACTGCTCGCGGGCCGGCAGAGAATCGGGATCGAGTTCTATCCACAAGCGCAAGGCCGCGGCCGCCTCTTTCAACTGGCCGGACAGCAGGCAGAACTCGGCAGCGCGCTGCGCCAGCCTGGGGTCGCGCGTCTGGCGGGCAAGATCGAGATAAGTCAGGCCGGCCGAACCGGCGGCGCCGCGCTGGGCGGCGATCTCTCCGGCCAATACGCCATAAAAGATTTCCGGCGTCAGCTCCACCTTGGGCAGCGCGGCATCCGCCGACTTGGCGGCGTCATCCAGGCTGGCGTTGTCATCGCCGGCGGCATTCTGCTGCACTGGAGGCACCAACGGCGCGGTTGGCTTGACGCTGGCGCATGCCGCCAGCAGCAGCGCCAGCAGCAATGGAAGGGTTCGTTTCAGCGGTTTCATTCGCATGGAGTCTAAGGTGCCTGCTCAAAGCCTGTTGAACGCGTAGAATAGCATGTCCGGTTTTTATGTTTGCACCATTTACCAATTCGCATTGAAGACCATGCCCGAACTGCCAGAAGTCGAAACCACCCGCCGCGGCGTCGAGCCGCACCTGACCGGCCGCACCTTGCGCGGCGCCGTCGTGCGCAATCCCTCGCTGCGCTGGCCGGTGCCGCCCGACCTTGCCGAGCGCCTCGCCGGCGAGACCGTGCTGGCGGTGCGCAGGCGCGCCAAATACCTGCTGCTGGAATGCCAAAGCGGCACCTTGCTGATTCACCTGGGCATGTCCGGCAGCCTGCGGGTGATGGCGTCCGGCGCGCCGGCGCAAAAGCACGACCACGTGGACCTGTTGCTCGACGGCCAATTGCTGCGCTATCGCGATCCGCGGCGCTTCGGCGCCATGCTGTGGCATGTCGGGCCGATCGAGCTGCATCCTCTATTGAAAGACCTGGGGCCGGAGCCCCTGTCGGACGCCTTCGACGGCGCCGCGCTGTTCGAGGCCATCCGGCGTCGCAGCAGCGCCATCAAGCTGGCCATCATGGACAATCACGTGGTGGTCGGCGTCGGCAATATCTACGCCAATGAGTCACTGTTTTACGCCGGCATCGCCCCGACGCGTCCCGCCAACTCGCTCACGCGCGCCGAATGCGACCTGCTGGCGGCAGAAATCCGCGCCGTGCTGCGGCGGGCAATCGATGCCGGCGGCAGCACCTTGCGCGATTTCGTCGACAGCGAGGGCAAGCCCGGCTACTTCCAGCAAAGCTATATGGTGTACGACCGCCAGGAGGCGCCGTGCCGCCGTTGCGGCGCCCCCATCCGTCATATCCGCCAGGGACAGCGCAGCTCTTACTATTGCCCGCTGTGCCAGCCGTGATAGAGTGGCGGCCTGTCATCATTCAGACTCGAAATCTTAAAAAAACCTTGAAGTCATCCGCTACCACCTCAGTCGCCACTCGCTGCGGCCGCGTTTTGCGCCTGCTTGGCCACCTGGCCGTAGGCGTGTTCATCATCGCGACCCGCTATTCCCGGCTGGCGCAGGCCGAACGCGCGGTCGTCACTCGCCGCTGGGCGCAGCACGCGCTGAAGATACTCGGCGTCAGCATCAAGGTTCAGGGCATCAATCCCGGTTTTTACCCGCCCAATACGCTGCTGGTGGCCAATCATGTGTCCTGGCTGGACATCATCGCGCTGAACAGCTGCACCGTATCGCGCTTTGTCGCCAAACGGGAGATTCGCGATTGGCCGCTGATCGGCTGGCTGGCCTATGCCGCCGGCACGCTGTTCATTGATCGCGGCAACCGCCGCGACGCCAGCCGCGTCAATCAGATTCTGGCCGAGGCGATGCAGAACGGCGGCTGCATGGCCGTATTCCCGGAAGCCACCACCTCGGACGGCAGCGGCCTGCTGCCGTTCAAAGCGTCCTTGTTCGAGGCGGCCCTGTTGGCGGGCGGCACGGTGCAGCCGGTCTCGCTGCGCTACCAGCGCCCGGATGGCAGCCTGCTGCTGGAGGCGGCCTATATCGATGAGATTTCCCTGCTGCAAAGCATGGGAAAGGTATTGTCCGTCCCCGAAATCGAGATCGAAATCTGCTACGGCAAGCCGCTGAAGGCCGGCGATACCGGCCTGGACAACCGCTTTCTGCTGGCCGAGGCCGCCCGCGGCGAGGTGGCGCGCGGCTTGCGCCTGACGCTGGAGAGCCCTGCCGCATCGGCTTGCCAGGCCACCAGCGAAACCGGCGCCTGAGCCAGCCCTATTTACCCGCCGCCAGCGCGACTTCCCGGTACGCCTCGCACGGCAGGGAAAACAGCTGGCGGTCGTCCAGCCGCAGCGCGGACAGGCTGCCTCCCCACAGGCAGCCGGAGTCTATCGCCAGAATATCCTCGTCCAGATGCAGGCCCAGCGCCGACCAGTGGCCGCACACAATCGGCGTGCCGCCATGGCGGCGGCCCGGCGCCTCGAACCACGGCACCAGATTGGCCGGCGCGCCGTCCAACTCGCCCTTGTAGCTCAGATCGATCTCGCCGTCGCGGGTCAGGAAGCGCATGCGGGTCATCACATTGACGATGATGCGCAGCCTGTCCACGCCTTTCAGATCGTCGCTCCAGCGCGTCGGCTTGTTGCCGTACAGACGGCCCAGGAATTCCCGATATCGATTGCTGGCCAGACCGAACTCCACCTCCTCGGCCAAGCGCAGCGCCTTGGAAATGGTCCACTCCGGCAGCAAGCCCGCGTGCACCATGGCGTAGCCATGCCCCTCCAGCATAAGCGGCTGGCAGCGCAGCCAGTCCAGCAATACCTTGCCATCAGCGGCGTTCAGAATATCCTCGATGGTGTCGTCCCGATGCAGCTTGCCGAAACCCTCCGACACCGCCAGCAGATGCAGGTCATGATTGCCCAGCACCATCTCCACATGATCCTGATGGCGGAATACCCAGCGCAGCACGTCCAGCGACTGCGGGCCGCGATTGACCAGATCGCCGGTCAACCACAAGGTGTCTTTGCCAGGATTGAAATCGATCAAGCGCAGCAACTTCTGGAAAGGAGCGAAGCAACCCTGGATATCGCCGATTGCATAGATGGCCATTATTATTTCCTTGTGAAGCGGATCGAGGACGATCCCATCCGCGTTTAAGCCATGATACCCCATGCTACAATGCACGGCCTCGATTACCGAATTGCTACGCCCGCCCGGGCCATACCGCCATGTCCGCACCCCTGCTCAACCCGCCGCAACGCGCGGCCATTCATTACCTAGACGGCCCCTTGCTGGTGCTGGCGGGCGCGGGCTCCGGCAAGACCCGGGTCATCACCTACAAGATCGCGCATCTGGTGCGCGAGGGCGGCATCCCGGCGCGGCACATCGCCGCCATCACCTTCACAAACAAGGCCGCGCGCGAGATGCTGGAGCGCGTGGGCAAGCTGATGACCTCGGCCGAGATCCGCGGCATCACCGTCTCCACCTTCCACTCGCTGGGGATGCACATCCTCAGGCAGGAAGCGCCACATCTCGGTTATAAACCGCAATTCTCCATTCTGGATTCCTACGATGCCGGCAAGATCATCGCCGACATCCTGAACACCACATCCAAGGACGAGATCCGCAAGGTCCAGAGCCAGATCTCGCTATGGAAAAACGACCTGAAAACGCCGGACGACATGCTGCTGGCGGCCCAGGATCAGTGGGAAAGCGTCTGCGCCCAAACCTATCTCGCCTATCAGGACACGCTGACGGCCTATCAGGCGATGGACTTCGACGATCTGATCCGCCTGCCGGTGCAGCTGTTCCGCGAACATCCCGAGGTGCTGCTGAAATGGCAGGGCAAGCTGCGCTACCTGCTGATAGACGAATACCAGGACACCAACACCTGCCAGTACCAGCTGGTGAAGCTGCTGACCGGCGTCCGCGGCCTGTTCACCGCGGTGGGCGACGACGACCAGTCCATCTACGCCTGGCGCGGCGCCAATATGGAAAACCTGCGCCTGCTGCAGCAGGACTTTCCCGCATTGAAGGTGATCAAGCTGGAGCAGAACTACCGCTCCACCGCCCGCATCCTGCGCGCCGCCAACAGCGTGATCTCCAACAACCCCAAGCTGTTCGAGAAGCAGCTGTGGAGCGAGCTGGGCCTGGGCGAGCCGATACACGTGGTGCAATGCAAGGACGAGGAGCACGAGGCCGAAACCGTGGTGCAGCGGCTGCTGGCGCACAAGTTCGAATTCCGGACGGAGTTCAAGGACTACGCGATTCTCTACCGCGGCAACTACCAGGCGCGCATCTTCGAGCAGGCGCTGCGCAATCAGCGCATCCCGTACCAGATGGCCGGCGGCCAGAGCTTCTTCGACAAGCCTGAGATCAAGGATCTGCTGGCTTACATGCGGCTGATCGCCAACCCGGACGACGACCCGGCCTTCATTCGCGCCATCACCACGCCCAAGCGCGGCGTCGGGGCCGGCACGCTGGAAAAACTGGGCGCCTGGTCCGGCCAATACGGCAAGAGCCTGTTCGCCGCCGCCCATGACGCAGGCCTGCGGGTGCAGATTCAAGCCGCACAGCTGGCTCCGCTGGAACAGTTTTGCGACTTCATCAGCCAGCTCCAATACCGCGCCACCCGCGAGGAAGCCGGCAAGCTCGCGCTGGAACTGCTGCAGGCCATCGGTTACGAGGCATGGCTGTACGATGGCGAGGACAGTCCGAAGATTGCCGAGACCAAGTGGAAGAACCTGCTGGAGATGGTGGCCTGGCTGGCGCGCAAGGGCAGCGACGATGGCAAGAACCTGATCGAACTGACCCAGACCATCGCCTTGATCACCATGCTGGAAGGCCGCGACGAAGGCGAGGTGGACGCGGTAAGAATGTCCACCCTGCACGCTTCCAAGGGCCTGGAATACCCTCATGTGTTCCTGGTCGGCTGCGAGGAAGGCATCCTGCCGCATAGCGAGTCGGTAGAGAACGGCATGGTGGAGGAGGAGCGGCGACTGATGTACGTCGGCATCACGCGCGCCCAGCGCAGCCTGACGCTGAGCTATTGCGTGAAGCGCCGCCGCGCAGGCGAATGGCAATTCATCGAGCCGTCGCGCTTCATCAGCGAGATAGACGGCGACGACTTGCGCCATTTCGGCAAACCCGGCGCGGAACCGCTGGTCAGCAAGACGGAAGGCAAGTCGCGGCTGGCCAATTTGACGGCCATGCTGGCCGGCAAGGACAAGTCCGGCGATCCGCCGCAGAATTGAGCGGGCAAGAAAAATGGCGCCGCGAGGCGCCATAAAGAAGAATGAGGAACATCTCTGGGTGAAGCGAGGCTGGGGAACCTCACCTGACTTGCAAGCTTGACTGGCCTACCCGTCAATCAGATGTGCCCATGATGCCTGAAGTGGCATGTGCTGCCACCTGTCCTTTCTATCCGGTCACATCTATTGACTTTTTGACGCAACGCAATAAACATAAAAAACGCCCCAAGCTTGAACCATGGGGCGTTTTTATTACTGCTATCAATTATTTTGAATTATTGACCATATACTCAACTGCGGCGCGGAATTCCGCATCGCTGCCGGTATAGCCGCCTTTAGGCGGCATGGCGTTCAAACCCTTGGTGGCGATCTTCACCACTTCATCCAGGCCCGGTTTCAGGCGCTCGGCCCAAGCTGCCTTATCGCCGAATTTAGGCGCGTTGGCTACGCCGGCCGCATGGCAGGCCACGCATACGCTTTCATAGATCTTCTTGCCCACCACGGCGGGATCGGCCGCAGCCGCCGCGCCGGCTGCGCCGCCCACCGGCGGCTCGGTGAACTTGGCGCCGCCGGCATTGCCCATATAGGCCACCGCGCGCTTCACTTCATCGTCGGTCAAGTCCGGCGAACCACCCTTGGCCGGCATCGCGTTGAAACCGTGCAAAGCATGGTTCACCAGCGTATCCCAACCCTTGGCGATGCGCGGCGCCCACGCGCCAGCGTCGCCGAACTTGGGCGAGCCCGCCAATCCCGTGCCGTGACAGGAAATGCAAAGACCCTTGTAGACTTGCTCGCCGGTGCGCATGCCCGGCGGCGCGTCGCTGGCCTTGGACTCGCCCACCGGCTTCAGGCGGGCCGCGACGGCTTCCTTGGTCATCACCTCGGCATCCACATTGAATCCACTGGTGGCCAGCTTGGCCAGAAGCCAAATCGCCACGACAAGAAAGACAACGACGCTGACCAGAACCTTTACGATCTGACCGGGGGCCATTCCGTTCTCATTACTCATCCCAAGCCTCGCCTGAAAAAAATGACATTTAAAACCCGTCGATTATAAAGTATGCAGGTGCGCAAGGCAAAAAACCATACTCTGGACTCGGATTAGTTTTCTATTGTAGAATGCATTCCTTGAGTGCAATCGCACAAAGCACCCGTAGCTCAGTTGGATAGAGTGTCAGTTTCCGAAGCTGAAGGTCACAGGTTCGATCCCTGTCGGGTGCGCCAAAGAAATCAAGGGCTTGCGGCTTAAGCTGCGAGCCTTTTTTGTTTTTTATCCCGCTATTTTTCTGAATTACCGTAAAGCGAACGGGACTATAAAAAACATGCCATCCGGCAACCGCCGCCTCAATCCCGCAACACCCCACCGCCCAGCCGAGTATTTTTTTACGCGTCAAATTTGATATAGATCATTTCAGCGCCGAATTTCACCGGATGCGATGCCATCGTTCTGCCTCAGCCAAACAAGCCTTGCCGCATGGCCAGCAACAACGGAACCAGTGACAGGCTATCGGGAATCTCATTGCGCGCGATCATTTCCATCACCTCGCCCCCATCAAACCAGTCCGTTTCCAGCACCTCATTGCCGTCGATCTGCTCGCAGCGACGCTCCGTCCGCTCTGCCAGGAAAATCTCGAACAGCTGATTGCTGCTGCCATATGTCGGATAAAAGGCGATCAATGGCCGCAACGCCAGCGCGGCGTGGCCGGTCTCCTCCAGCAACTCGCGCCCCGCGGCCGCGAGCGACGTCTCGCCGACATCGACGCCGCCAGCTGGAATCGCCCAGACTTCGCGATCGATCAATACCCGGTACTGGCGCACCAGCAGCGCTTTGCCGGCATTCAAAGCCAAGACGCCCACTGCGGAGCGGTCATACTGAGCGGAGAAATAGCGAATCAAGTTGCCATCCGGCAAGCGGATCTGGCGCCGCCATACCTGAAACCAGGGATTCGCATGCTCCACGCTGACATCCAGCACCTCCCAAGCCGCATTGGCCATCGCGTCGTCCTTTACGCATGAAAAAAACCCCTGCCCACGGGCAGGGGTTGGCTCGATCATCCCATCAAGGACACGCTGTCGTTTTCGTCGTCATCTTCCTCGCCGAGGAAGCCGCCGCTCTGATGGGCCCACAATCTGGCATACAAGCCGCCATGCGACAGCAATTGCTGGTGGGTGCCCTGCTCCACCACCTGGCCGCGGTCCAGCACGATCAACCGATCCATCGCCGCGATGGTGGACAGGCGGTGCGCGATAGCCACCACGGTCTTGCCCTCCATCAGACGGTACAGACTGCTCTGGATCGCCGCTTCCACCTCGGAGTCCAACGCGCTGGTCGCCTCGTCCAGCAGCAGTATAGGCGCGTCCTTCAGCATCACGCGCGCGATGGCGATGCGCTGGCGCTGGCCGCCGGACAATTTGACGCCGCGCTCGCCGACGTGGGCATCATAGCCGGTGCGGCCCTTCGGGTCGCTCAGGGTGCGGATGAATTCGTCCGCCTCCGCCTTGCGCGCGGCCGCGATCATGTCCTCGTCGCCGGCATCCGGCCGGCCATACAGCAGGTTATCCCGCACCGAGCGGTGCAGCAGCGAGGTATCCTGCGTCACCATGCCTACCTTGGCGCGCAGGCTATCCTGCGTGACGCCGGCGATGTCCTGGCCATCGATCAGGATGCGGCCGCCGTCCAGGTCATAGAAGCGCAGCAGCAGGTTGACGATGGTGGACTTGCCGGCGCCGGAGCGGCCGACCAGGCCGATTTTCTCGCCGGGACGGATGGTCAGGTTCAGATTGGCAATCACCGACTTGGCGCCGCCATAGGAGAAATCCACGTTCTCGAAACGGATCTCCCCGCGCGGCACCTCCAGCTTGGCCGCGTCCGGCTTGTCCAGCACCGTGACGCGGCGCGACAGCGTCGTGATGCCGTCCTGCACCGTGCCGATGTTTTCAAACAGGCTGGACATTTCCCACATGATCCAGTGCGAAATGCCGTTCAGGCGCAGCGCCATCGCAATCGCCGCCGCCACCGCGCCGTAGCTGACTTCGCCGCGGCTCCACAGCCACAGCGCCGATCCAGCGGTCAATCCAACCAGCAGCATGCTGGTGAATTGATTGACGATCTCGAAGCCGCTGACCAAGCGCATCTGGCGATACGCCGTGGCCAGAAACTCCTGCATCGCGCCCTTGGCGAAGCGCGCCTCGCGCTGGCCATGCGAAAACAATTTGACGGTGGCGATATTGGTATAGGCGTCGGTGATGCGGCCGGTCATCAGGCTGCGCGCGTCAGCCTGCTGGGTGGCGGCCTTGCCCAGGCGCGGCACGAAGAACCATAGCGTGGCGACGTACAGCGCGAGCCAAGCCAGGAAGGGCAGCAACAGATAGAGGTCGAAATGCCCCAACACCGCGATCATGGTGACAAAGTAAATCACCACAAACACCATGATGTCGGTGAGGATCAGCACCGTGTCGCGCACCGCCAGGGAGGTTTGCATCACCTTGGCCGAGACCCGGCCGGCGAATTCATCCTGATAAAAGCTCAGGCTCTGGCCCAACAAGTGGCGGTGGAAATTCCAGCGCAAGCGCATCGGAAAATTGGAAAACAGGCCCTGGTATTTGCACATCGCCTGCAAGGCAACCAACGCGACGCTGCCCAGCAGGATGCCGCCGAGCAAGAACAGATGGCCGCGTTCACGCTGCCACAATTGATCCGCCGGCGTCTTGGCCAGCCAATCCACCACCGAGCCCATCATCGAAAACAGCAGCGCTTCGAAGGCGCCGATGCAGGCAGTCAGCAGCGTCATGCACAGGATCAGACCGCGCAGGCCTTTGGTGCAGAACCAGATAAAGGAAAAAAAGCCCTGGGGAGGTTGGGCAGGGGGCGTGTCCGGATACGGGGACACTCGGCGTTCAAACCAGCCAAACATAAAGATCGCTCCGCTCTCCGCCGCCGGGGAGGCGCGCGGACAATGGGTTTAAGGGAGCGATGACGGTATCGTATCCTGCGGCAAGATGCAACGGGAAAGTTGTAAGAATGCAGTCCGCGCGGAACTACTCGATCCACTCCTGTTTGATGTAGACCTCTTCCAGCTTTTCGGTCTTGCGCGTCTTCACGTCCACGCGATGCACTTCCGCGCGCACATTGCCCCTATACACACGCAGCATCAGCTCCGCGGCTTGACGCGCCTGCTCCTGAGTCGGATGCAACGGCCCCTTGTCGTCGATGCCGAAGTGCGGCGAAATCAATTTCAACCGGTACATTTTTATTATCTCTGTCGAAATGACATTTAATGAATTTTTATACGAACTGGATTTCTTTCCGGCAATATTAACATGAGTTTAGCTGAATGCTCACCCCAATCGGCAATCAATCTGCTTCCTGTGCACATCAACATGTGCCGCCGACAAAACAGCATAAAACCACAATATTCCAATATTTAAACACTGAACATAAAATGATGAAAATTCATAGCATCTCGACTGATCGAAAAAAGAAACCCGGCGTTGCCGGTAATGCCGTTCACTTAAGAGAAAAGCACCGTCTCTATGCATGGGAAACGGTGCTTTTTTTGTGGATTCCTGTGCTCTCAAGGCCAGAAAAGTCGCCCGAAAATCCTTAAGGAAGGTCTGAACAACCTGCCACGCAAACAGAAATGCAATTTCTCGCGGGGCTTCGGTTGCATTTCACCCACCAATTCCAGATCGCCCGCCATGAGGATGACCGGGTGCTTCCGGTCATCCGGCCTTTTAACTCGCCGCCAGCAAGGCCTTTCGCGCCAGCCAGATGTTGGCCAGCCCAAACAGCGTCATCAGTTGCGCGGTGTTCTTCTTCAAACCGCGGTAGCGTGTTTTCAGGTAGCCAAACTGCTGCTTGATGACCCGAAACGGATGCTCCACTTTGGCCCGAATCTTGGCTTTGACCATTTCGCCCAGCTGGATCTGCCGGTCGTCGGCTGAATCGGTCAGCGCTTTGCGCTGGCCGGGCCTCATCGCAATCCACCAACGCACCGCTCGCGATTGGTGTTCGGCTCGCTTGTGCACGCCAGCAAAGCCGGCGTCGCCAAACACATCGATTTCCTCGCCGTGCAACAACTGATCGACCATCGTGACATCCGCCACATTGGCGGGGGTGCCGGCCACGTGATGCACCAAGCCGGACTGGGCGTCGACGCCGATATGGGCCTTCATGCCGAAGTACCACTGATTGCCCTTCTTGGTTTGATGCATGTCCGGATCGCGCTCGCCCTGAGCGTTTTTGGTGGAGCTGGGCGCGTGGATCAGGGTGGCATCGACGATGGTGCCTTGCTTCAACATCAGCCCTTTGTCGCAGAGATGCTGGTGGATGGCGGTAAACAGAGCGTGGGTCAGCTGGTGCTTTTCCAGCAGATGGCGGAAGTTCAGCAGGGTGGTTTCGTCCGGGACGGCGTCCAGGGAGAGGCCGGCGAACTGGCGCATGGAGGCGATCTCGTACAGGCTTTCTTCCATGGCGGGATCGGACAGGCTGTACCAGTGCTGCAGGCAGTAGACGCGCAGCATGGCGGACAACGGGTAGGGGCGGCGACCGTTGCCAGGCTTGGGATACACTGGATCGATGACGGCTTCGAGCTGCGCCCAAGGCATGACCTGATCCATCTCTGTCAGAAAGATTTCGCGGCGGGTGCGCTTCTTCTTAGCGGCGAGTTCGAGATCGGTGAAGGTCATCTGCTGTCGCATGCTGGCGTCCTGGATCTGACTGAGGGGGAGTCAGTTTACGGGAAGATTGGAGACTTGTTCAGACCTTCCTTAAGTGAGCGGCATTACGGCGTTGCCGGGCTTTTTCATTCGCGCACGCGCGATGCGATAAGCTGGACTCAGGCCAGCACCGCCTCATCCTGGCCCAGGGCATGCCGAATACGCGCCAGCGCGTCGGCCACCGCCGGATTGGCTTGCTGCCAATAGCCCAAGCGGCATAGGCAATCCATGCTGACCAGGGCGGCATCGATCATGAAGCGCTCGGCCACCAGCAGCTGCTCCACCTCCGCCAGCGGCAGCAGCAAGTGCTCCGCCACCTCGCCGTCCTGACAACAGGGCGACTGCCCCTGCGGCAGCCACAAATCGTAGGCGTACAGCCATTCGCGATGCAGGCCGCGCTGCACCGGGCGCTGCGCCAGCAGCAGAGAAGATGGCTTGAGTCCCTGCAGCGACTCGCGCGCGACGCCGGCCTCTTCCCAGCCCTCGCGCTCCAACGCCAGCTCCAGCGTCTCGCCGGCCGCCACGCCGCCGCCAACCAGATTGTCCATCCGGTTCGGGTCCACGGCCTTATGTGGGCTGCGCCGGCCGACCCACATCCGAACCTCTCCGTCCGCCATGCGGCACAAGCCGTTGATATGAACCGCGCGGCTGGTCAAACCCAGCGGCCGGAAGGCGGCGCGCTCCAGTTCGAAAAAGGGCGTGCCGTCCTGGCGGAAGGCGGTGAAGTTTTCGTTGCGCCAGCCGTTCAGCCAGCCGGCCTGCTGCCAGCGCCGCGCCGCCAAGGCCAGCGCATGGCTGATGCTGCGGTAGCTGCCGTCCAGCCGGCAACTGACGCCAAGGTAGTTTTCTTCGAACAGGGCTGACTCATGCTGCAGCAAGCGCGCCTTCCATTGCGCGTTGACGCAACCCATGCGTTCGGCGCCGACGAATAGCGGCGTGAACTGCTGGGAATCGAATCGGCTGATCTTATCCAGATAGCCCAGAACGGCATCCACCTGCATGAACACTCTCCCCCTGCATTTTTTCGGGAAGGCTGCATCTTAGGATGTCTGCCGGCGCTTGACTATTCTTCCTCGCACTATGACGAGAAGTGTTGCATTCCATCCATTGGGCTCAGCGCAAACGGTCGGCCAAGCCGGAATCGCGCCGCGGCGCGGAGGCCGCGCCAGCCAGCCAGACCGCCTCGCTGCCCGCGACGGCAAAGCGGGAACGCGCCCGGGTGATGGCGGTATACAACAGCGCCCGGTTCAACAATGGTCCCACCTGCTCCGGCAACTGCAGCCACACTTCGTCGTACTCCGAACCCTGGCTTTTGTGAACCGTCATCGCGAACACCGTTTCATGCGCCGGCAGGCGCGCCGGGGCAAAGGCCCGCCAGCCGCCATCATCCGCCGGGAACAGCACGCGCAGGCCTGCTTCGTCCTGCAACGCGAAGCCGATGTCGCCGTTGAACAGCCCGAGTCCGTAATCGTTCTCGCTGATCATCACCGGCCGCCCCGGATACCAGTCGCGGCCAGGCTGTTTGAGGCCATCGCGCTCCAGCTTGCGCTCGATGCGCTGATTGCATTCGGCCACCTGGCGCCGTTCCGCCGCCAGCAGCATGAAGGCGGAGAAGGCGCTTTGCACCCGCTCCGGCGACGCGCCTGCCGCCACGGCGCGCCAATAGCCCTCGCGTTTGGCCAGCAAAACCGCATCCTCCACCGTATCCCGCAACGCCACGTCCGCCCAGGCCGAATCGCGCAGCACATCCAGCGCCGCCGCGCCGTCGCCGGCGTTGACCCGGCGGGCCAGTTCGCCGATGCCTGACGCCGCGCCGAAGCGATGGCTGCGCGTCAGCAAGGCGACGCAGTCGGTCAAGGCGCCGGCCTCGCCGCCGCTTTCCAGTTCGGCGCCGCATACCCGCCGCAGCCATTGCCGGGTGGAGTCGCGATAGCCTATGCGCGCGCACAGCTCGCCCAGCACCGCGCCTGCCTCCACCGACGACAGCTGGTCGCGATCCCCCAGCAGGATCAGCCGGGCCTGCGAAGGCAGCGCCTCCACCGTGCGCGCCATCAACGCCAGGTCTATCATGGACGCCTCGTCCACCACCAGCAGATCCAGCGGCAGCGGGTTGCCGCCATGATGGCGCGGCTGCTCCGCGCCGGGACGCAAGCCCAGCAGACGGTGCAGCGTCTCCGCCTTGGCCGGCAGCTGCCGCCTCACCTCCTCGTCCACGTCCAGCTTGTCCCGCGCCGCGCGCACCGACTCGGACAGCCGCGCCGCCGCCTTGCCGGTCGGCGCCGCCATCGCCATCACCAGCGGCCGCGGCGACAAGGCCGCCAGCAAGGCCAGCAACCGCACCACGGTGGTGGTCTTGCCGGTGCCCGGCCCGCCGGAAATCACCATCAGACGCTGCCGCGCCGCCAGTGCCGCCGCCAGCTTCTGCCGATCCGGCTGGCCATCGCCGGCATCGGGAAACAGCCGCGTCAGCAAATCCGACAGCCAGGCCTCGTCCGGCAGCGGCAAAGGCTCGGCCAAACGGATCAGCGCCGCCGCCAAGCGGTCTTCATCATGCCAATGGCGGGCAAAATACAACCGTCCCGCATCGTCCAGGATCAGCGGCGCATACGCGCCGGGCGCGCCGACCAGCGGGCTGGCCCGCAAGGCCTTCAGCTCCGCCCGATGCGCCAGCGGCAGACAGACATGGCCGGCCTGATTGGCGTGGCTCAACTCGCCGATCAAGGCCAGCAGGGTGTCGTCTACATCGGGCAACAGCCGCGAGAACAAGGCGGCCAGTTGCTCAGGCAACTGGGGTGACAATGATTTCATCATAAGTCCGGAGATGGCCATATCGCCGCCATCAGGGGGCGATTGGACCGCGCAGGATGAATAAAGGCTTGAGTTTGCCCTGGTTGTTGAGCGTCTGGATGGCCTGATTGAATCTCGGCAGCAGCTCGCGATACTGCGGATGCAGGCGCAGCATCACCGGCAGGCTGCCTGCCGACTCGGACAACTGGCAAAGGCTGCCCTCGGCCCGTCGGTTCCAGTACAAGGCGCGGCCTCTCTCCAGCGCCGCGGCTTGCACCTGGCCCTGCCGCAGCTTGTCGAGCAGTTCGTCCTCGTTGCTCGATACGTCGCGCTTCAGCCGTTGGGCCTGGAATGCAGGCTCCAGCAAGGGGTATTGCTGCCCGGCCAGCGTGCCTACCGTCCAGCCCTTCATATCCGCCAGCGCAGTCTGAACATGCCCTTTGCCGGGCGGCAGGCACAGCTGGTACTCCACCTCGCCTATCGGCATGGTATAGAAGCCCGCCACCGGCGACAGCGCGCGCCAGGACGGGTTGACGCCGACCTCCACGTCCAGCCTGCCGATCACAAACAGTTGCTCCAAACGCTGCGTCGGGTAGTAGTCGAGCTGAAAGCGGATGCCGCTCTGCCGCGCGATCAACGCCACAGCCTCGCGGTAAGCCTGCTGCAACTCGCCATCCCCTGCCTGGCGCAGCGGTTCGCTGGTGTCGCTCGCCACGCCGGCGCGCAGGATGACCTGCGCCCATGCCGGCTGGCTTAACAGACCCATCAGGCACAACCAGAGCACTCTACTCACTCAACCTTGCCTCCAATGCTTCGCAGATGGTGGTCAGAATCTTGATCCGGGCGAAATACTTGTTATTGGCCTCCACCAGAGTCCACGGCACCTTGCTGGTGCTGGTGCGGTCCACCATGTCGCTGACGGCCTGGCGGTACAGATCCCATTTATCGCGGTTGCGCCAATCCTCGTCGGTGATCTTGAAGCGCTTGAAGCCGGTTTCCTCGCGCCCCTTGAACCGGGCCAGCTGCTCGTCCTTGCTGATCGCCAGCCAGAACTTCAGCACGATGGCGCCGTTTTCGGTCAACTGGTGCTCAAAATCGTTGATTTCATAGTAGGCGCGCATCCAGTCGGCTTCCGCGGCGAATCCTTCTACCCGCTCCACCAGCACCCGCCCGTACCAACTGCGGTCGAAAATGGTGACGCGCCCCTTGCCGGGTACATGGCGCCAGAAACGCCATAACCATGGCTTCAGCTTTTCCTCCTCGGTCGGTGCCGCCACCGGCACCACCCGGTAACGCCGCGCATCCAGCGCCTGGGTGATGCGGCGGATGCTGCCGCCCTTTCCCGCCGCGTCGTTGCCCTCGAACGCCAACACCAGCGAATGGCGTGCGAAGCGCGGATCGCGCGTCAGCTTGCTGAGCCGGCCCTGCAGCTGATCCAGCTTTTTCTGATACGTGTCCTTGTCCAGCTTCTGGTCCAGCACCAGGGTGTCCAGCACCAGCTTGTTGTCTATCGGCGCCAGCAGCGGCGGGGCTTCGGTATGGTCCGTGGTCAGCACGGTCTGGCCGATGCGCTTGCGGATCGCCTCGAGTATGGTGTTGGCGACCGTCAGGCTGCGGTAATTGGCGTCCTCGCCGTCGATGATGATCCACGGCGCATAGGCGGTATTGGTCAGGCGCAGCATGTGCTCGCCGTATTTGCGGATCTTGTCGTAGCGCTCATAGTGCTCCCAGTCCGTTTTGGTGACGCGCCAGCTGGTGGCCGGGTCCTGCTCCAGTTGCTTGAGCCGCTGCTTCTGCTTGTCGCGGCTCAGATGGAACCAGAACTTCAGCACCACCGCCCGGTCCAGCGTCAGCATCCGCTCGAAGCGCAGGATGTCGAAGATCTGCCGGTCGAACGCGTCGCGGTCGCTCCGGTTGAATACCCGGTCAAACAAGGTATCGGAGTAATACGAGCCGAAGAACATGCCGATGCGGCCATTGGCCGGCAGCTCGCTCCAGTAGCGCCACATCCAGGGCCGGGCGCGCGCCTCGTCGTTAGGGCTGTCAAACGCCACCGTGTGGATCAGCCGCGGGTCCAGCCACTCGTTGATCAGGTTCATCGTCTCGCCGCGGCCGGCGCCGTCGAAACCGTGAATCAGGATCAGGACCGGGACATTGGCTTGTTCTTTCAGGTCGTACTGCACGTCGAGCAATGCCTCTCGCAGCGAGGGCATCATCTTGCGAAACGTCTCTTTGTCTATGCGGTGGCCGATTTCGGCAGATTCAAACATGAAGTTCCATCCTTATCCACTTGCTTAGCTTAGTTGCAGTCCACGGTAGTCATCACTGCGTATAACTACCGATCTCCCTTCAGCAGGCCATCCAGCGCGTCGAGCAGGGCGATGGACGGCGAGTCGGCCCACACGCCGCAACCGGCCGGTCCCATGCCGCGCAGGAACAGGTAGCGCACGCCGCCGAAGCGGCCGTCCCAATCCGCGCCGCGCGCGGCGAAGTAGCGCCGCAGCGCCACCAAATAAATCAGGTACTGCAGATAGTATTGTTCGCGCGCCACCGCCTGCAGCAGATTGTCGACGCGATAATCGTCGTAATCGTTCCCCAGATGGTTGGATTTGTAGTCCACCAGGTAGTAGCGGCCATCGATCTCGCACACCAGATCGACAAAACCCTTCAAAAACCCTTGCACCGTGGCGAAATCCAGCGCGCCGGCGGCCGCCCGCAACGGCTCGGCCAACCCATGCTCGGGCTTTTGCAAGACCGCGATCAGCGCCTTCACATCCAGTCGCGTCACCGGCAGCGTGAATTCCAGCTCGATTAGCCGCTTGCCATCCGGGACGTCGCGCAACCTTGCGCCGGGATCGATCTGCGCGTTCAGCGTGCCCAGGATCAGATCGCAGCCGGCATCCAGCCACTCCTGACCGAAGCCATGCCGCGCCAGCGCCTGTTCCGTCGCCGCGCGGATATCCGGCTCCGCCGCGCCGAAGCTGATCTGCTCGAAAATCTCATGCAGGCAGACGCCGGCCTTGGCGCCGCGCGGGAAATGGAAACGGTCCCACTGCGGCTCTGCGGCCGGCTCGGCCTCTCCCGGCCGGGCCGAACGGTCGTAATCCGGCTCCTCGGCCAGATGGCTGCCGGCGTCGTGCGTCAGCGAGGTAAAGCTGGCGATCTTCCATGGCGAGTACAGTTTGCGCTCGAACGGCCGCGCGGCATAGCGGCGCGCGGCGGCGTCCAGGCTGTTCAGCGCCTGCCGGCCTTCATCGACGAGCCAGCGCGCCGCCGCGCCGCGGCCATCCAGAAACTCCCGCAGCTGCGCCTCCACCTGGGCGCCGTCCAGCGCCTGCGATTCCAACTCGGCCAGGCTGCGCGCGCCCGGCGCATGCAGCAGCCACGACAACGCGGCGGTTTCCAGCTCGCGCACCCAGCCCCAGGCCAGGTATTGCCGATACTGGGCGCGCGTCAACGCCACGTACAACAGGCGCAGCTTCTCCGCCAGCATCTCGCTGCGCGCAGCCTGCTTGACGCCGTCGTCGGCCGCCACCTCCGGCGCCAGCCAGGGCTGGCCGGCATCGTGATAGCTCCAGAAGCTGGCGCCGCGCCGCTCCAGCGCGCCGTTCCATAAAAACGGACAGAACACCACCGGGTACTGCAGACCCTTGGAGGTGTGAACGGTGACGATCTTCACCAGCGCCGCGTCGCTCTCCAGCCGCAACACCGCGTCCTCGCCGCGCGGCGGATCGGCCACCCGGCCGGCGAACCAGGCCAACAACGGTGCCATGCCCTGCCGGCTTTCGCTCTCCTGCTGGATCAGCTCGGCCAGATGGCCCAGGTTGGTCAGCCGGCGCTCGCCGTCCGGCAGCGGCAATAGCCGCTCCGCCACCCGCTCGCGGCTGAAATAATGCCGCCAGGCCGCCATGAAGCCGCGCTCGCGCCACAGCTGATGATCCGCGCCGTTCTTGAGCAGCTGCAGTTCCCAGCGCGACTCATCCTCCAGCTCGGCCTTGATCTCGGCGGCATCGAGGCCGGCCAGCTCGGTGGCCAGCGCACGGCGCAGACGGCCCTCGTGCGCCGGCTCCGCCCAGGCCGACAACAGGGCGAGCAGCTCTGCCGCCTCGCGGCTGGCGAACACGCTCTCCTGAGTCAGCGCGACGCTGGCCACGCCGCGCTCGCGCAGCTCGGCGCGCACCCGGTCGCCCTGGCTGTGGGTGGCCACTAGCACCGCGATGTCGCCGCCGGCCAGGGGCCGCTGCGTCTCGCCCTGGACGATGGCGGCGCGGTCGTCCCGCGCCAGGGACAGCAAGCGCGCGATCTCATTGGCGCACGCCTCGGCAGCCGCCGCTTCCGCCGCCTCCTTGCTCAAGGCCTTGTCGCCGGCCTGCAGCCACTGCGCGTTGAAAGCCGCGCGGTCGTCGTCCACGTCCAGATAAGCGCCCGAGGACGGCTGCGCCGCCACCGGCTGATAGGCGATGCCATCCAGCAAGAAAGGCAGCTCGCGGCCGAACAGCGCGTTGACGGTTTCGACCAGCGGCGCGTCGGAGCGGCGGTTGGTATCCAGCGTGTACTGGCGCTCGGCGTCGTGGCGGGCGGAGAGATAGGCGAAGATGTCCGCGCCGCGGAAGCTGTAGATCGCCTGCTTGGGGTCGCCCACCAGAAACACCGGCCGCGCCTGCTCGACGAAACAACGGCGGAAGATGCGGTATTGGGTGGGGTCGGTATCCTGGAACTCGTCGATCAGCGCCACGGCAAAGCCGCTGGCCACTTGGGCCGCCAGCAAAGCGCCGGTTTCCGGATGGTCCAGCGCGGCGCCCAGATCGGTCAGCAAGTCATCGAAGCTGCGGCTCCGCTCCGCGCCGCGCCGCCGCGCCAATTCCTCGTTGGCCCAGGCGATCAGCTCCAGCTTCAGGCCGGCCAGCGAGTTGGCGACCTGCTCCATATACAAACCCCAAGCCGCCAGCCAGGCCTCGACTTGGTCGAACAGCGGATGGGCCGGCGGCTCGCAGGCCTTTTTCATGCCCTTGGCCAGCGCTTCCGGCAGCAGCTTTTCCAGCAGCTTGCGGCTGTCGCTGTCCAGCTCCGGCAAACTGTCCGGCAGCGCCAGCCAGCCGCGCAAGGTCTCGGCTATGCGCTGCATGGTATCGGAGCGGTAAATATTGGCCTTGAAGCCTGGGTGGGCGAGGAAAAGCGCCAAACCCTCCTCCACTCGCGCCGGGTCGGCCGCTAGCGCTTGCCAGCGTTCCTCCGCCAACCGTCGCGCCGTGTCCAGACGGGCCGAGTCCGGCGCGCGCAGCTTCAGGTAGGGCTTGGACAGATACGGGCGGATTTCCGCCAGCCAGGCATCCGGCGTGGCGCCCTGCTCCACCAGCACCTGGGCCAGCAGCGGTTCGGCGATGATGCGGCGGCGCCAGAAATCGTCGACGATTTCCGCCAGCCGCGCCGCGTCGTCTTCCACCAATTCAGCCTGGAAGGTCTGGCCGCTTTCGAAAGCGGCGTCGGTCAGCACGCGCTGGCAGAACCCGTGGATGGTGTAGATGGCGGCGGCGTCGAAGCCGGTGACGGCGGCGATCAAACGCTGCCGCGCCTGCTCGCGCGCCGGCCCCGCGGGAAAACGCGCCGCCAGCGCCTGCAAGAAGCCATCGCCTTCGGCCTTGCCTTCCAGCACGGCCAGCATCTCTGCCAGCCGCTTGCGCAGCCGCTCGCGCAGCTCCGCGGTGGCGGCCTTGGTGTAGGTCACCACCAGCAGTTGGTCCACGGTGGGCGGCGGCGCGCCATCGCGCTCCTCCAGCAGCAGCCGGGCGAACAAGGCGGCGATGGTCCAGGTCTTGCCGGTGCCGGCCGAGGCCTCGATCAGATTGACGCCCGCCAAGGGGCAATGCAGCGCGTCCAGCGCCTGCGGCGCGTTCATGCCTCGCCTCCCTGCAGTCGTTCGGCCAGCGGCAGCAACAGCGTCTGAGCCAATTGGGCGAACAGCGGGTCGTCCAGCGGCGACTGGTGGCGGAAGGCCAGCGCGATGGCCGGCTCGTCTTTCTGCGCCATGCCGTCGCCCAGGATGAAATTCGGCTCCCATTTTTGCCAGGCGGCGGACAAGGCTTTCTCCTGATTCTCCGGGTTCTTGGCCAGCGCTTCGGCATAGGCCCAGCTGGTGCGGCCAAAGAATGGCAAAGGCTGGGCTTGGCCCTGCCGCCAGCGCGCCAGCCATGGGGTCAGCAATCCAGCGGCATCGATTTCGTCGTGCAGCAGCGTGCTGCCGGCGTCGTCGTAGCAGGCGCTGTGGCAGGCGATGCCGGCCGGCCGTGCCGCGCACAGGATCAGATGGCTGAGCCACAGCTCGATGCGCTGCGCGGCGTTCAGTTTGCCGACGATGAAACTCAGCCGCCCCTCCGGCCGCAAGCCGTACAGCTCGCCCACCAGCGTGAAACCGGCAATTTCCAGATGCACCGGCTGCGGCGGCAGCGTCTCGCTGGCCAGCGCGCGCGGCAAGCGGCCGGCCAGGCGCACGCTGGCGCGGCCCTCTTCCTGCAGCCAGGCCTGGCCGAGCTCGCCGCAGGGCAATAGCCCGGCGGCGGCCACCCGCTGGCGCACCGGGACGGACGGCTTGCGGTGCAGCATGGCCTCCACCAGTTGGCGGCGCAGCGTCTGGCTGGCGTCGCGCTCCATCGCAAACGGCTCGCGCGCCGGTTGCGCCTCGTCGCCGCGCCCAACGCGTATCGCCAGCTGATCCGCCAACCAAGCGCGGGCCGGGTTTTGCCAGAAGCGGATGAAATCATGCAAATTGACCAGCGTCGCCGCCGGCTGATCCGGCATCGCCGCGACAAAGGGCCTGGGTTCGGCCGGCGGCGCGGCCAGCGCGGCGGCGAAGGCCAGCTCGAAGCTGGCCTGGCGGGCATCGGCGCCATCGAAGGCTTGCGGCGCGAACGGCTGCAGCGGATGGCGCAAAGTGAGCTTGGCCGCCATGTCCTCGCCGCACATCGCGGACAGGGTATCGAACAGCTCGGACAGCAAGGGCGACGGCGGCAACGGTTCGCCGCTGCGCGCCGACTGACCGACATAGGACAGATACAAGCGGCTGCGCGCCGACAGAATGGCCTCCAGAAACAGATAGCGGTCGTCGAAGCGGCGCGAACGGTCGCCGCGCCGCGGATGGCGCGCCACCAGATCGAAGCTGACCGGCCGCTCGTCGCGCGGATAGGCGCCGTCGTTCATGCCGATCAGGCACAGCACCTGGAATGGGATGGAGCGCATCGGCACCATGGCGCAGAAGGTCACGCCGCCGGACAGGAAGCCTTGCGCGGACGACAAGGACAGCTGGCGCAGCAGCCAGTCGCGGACCACCGCCAACGCCACCGGCTGCTCGAAACCGGCCAGCTCGGCGTCTTCGGCCAACTCGGCGAAGGCGGCGCGCAACAGTTCCAACGCGGCTTCGTCATCGCCGTCCGCCGCAAACAGCGCGTCGCAGGCCCAATGGAAGCGCTGCGCCCATTGCTGCGGCGCGGCGGGAACGGACCACTCGCGCGCCAGCGCATCCAGCGCGTCGTAGAAATTGGCGAAACGCGCCAGCGTTTCGCCCAGCTGGCCCTGGGCCGCGATATAAGGCAGCAGGCCCGCGAACAGGCCGGCTTCGTCGCCGGCCAGGGCCGGCGGCAGCACGGTGCCCAGCAGCAGGCGGTCCAGCCCCCAGCGCCAGGTGTACATCGGCTCGGCCGGCAGGCCCAGCGCCGCCTTGTGCGCCGCGTCGCGCCCCCAGCGGATGCCGGCCTCACGCACCCAGTCCTGGATGAAGCCGAGATCGGCGTCGGCCAGATCGAAGCGCGCCAGCAAGGCCGGGCAATCCAGCAGCGCCAGCACCGCGTCGGCGGCGAAGCGCGAATCCGCCAGCTTCAACACCGCGGCGAAGGTGGACAATAATGGCTGCTCGCGCTCGACGCGGCGGTCGGCGATGCTGTACGGAATGTTGGGCGCGTCGTCGCGGCGGCCGAACACCGCGTCGATATACGGCGCATAGGCGTTGATGTCCGGCGTCAGCACCGCCACGTCGGCCGGGCTGAGCGCGGGATCGTCGGCGAACATCGCCAGCAGCCGGTCTTTCAGCACTTCCAGCTCGCGCATCGGCCCGTGGCAGGCGTGGGCCTCCACCGAGCCATCGGCCGGATCGAACGGCTGCGGGTCTTGTGCAGGATCGTTCAGCTGCAGGATGTCGCGTTGCAGCCGGGCGAGCAGGCTAGCGCCCTTGGGCGCGGCGAACAAGGGCCGCGCGTCCAGCTCAGCGTCCTCGGCGATGAGTTCGAAGAAATCGCGCCCCTGCTTGCCCAGGGACGCCAGCAGCGGATGGCCCTCCGTGGCGAATAGGTCGCCGGCCTGCCTCAGCTTCAGCTTGCGCCGGGCGTCGACGATGTCGCCCCAGTAAGCTTCGCATGGATTCAGCGTGAACAGGCAGACATCGGTCAGCTCGGACAAGCGCTTGACCAGGGCCAGATACATCGGCGCCAGGCTGGCGATGCCGAACAGCGTCACCCGCGGCGGCAGGTGCTCGGCCTTCAGCTCGGCGAAGAACTGGTCCAGCATGCGCACGCGGTGGCGGCCCGGGTCGCTCTCGGCCAGCCGCCGCCATAAAGCCGCTTGCCAGGCTTCATCCTCGCCCAGGCCCAACAGCTCGCCGGCCTCCCAGGCGCGTATCCAGTCCGGACGGAACACCAGGTATTGGTCGAAGATGTCGGCGATTTTGCCGGCCAATTCAAAGGCCGCGCGCTCGCCGCCTTCTAGATAATGCCGCACCGGCCCGAACGGCTCGCCCTGCAGCGTCGGCAACAGCGCCAGCAAGCGCCAGGCCAGCACTTCCGGCACGAAAGCGGATTTCTTCGGCAGCTCCGGCATGACTTTTTGCATCAGCCGCCAGGCGAAGGCAGCCGGCAGCACAAAGTCGATATTGGCGGCGATGCCGGCCTGGCGCGCCAGGTCCAGGGTGATCCAGCGCCCCATGCCGCGGCTTTGCACGATGACCGTTTCAGCGGCGAACGGATCCGCCAGCGGCATGGCCTGGGTCATGCCGCGGAATAGTTCGCCCAGTTGCTCAAGGCGATTCGATTGATAGAGGAACAGCATGGGATTGGCGCGCGTCCGGATGCGGATATGGCCGGATTGTAGCACTGCGCCAGCCATCGCAAGGCCGGCGCCGCGCGCCGCAGGGATTGATATTGATCAACACCAATCCATACCAATGACATACCATATGCGCAATGAATGAATCCGCTCCATTCCTCGCTCTGCGCACGCGCCATGCATGGCGCGCTACAAAACGCCGCGCTCGCCATGTACCATGGCCGGCATCGGCGCGCAGCGCCTTACTCGTCCTTATCCGCCATGTATCCGTATCTGATCGTCAAGCATGCCCATATGGGCTTCGCCATCCTGTCCATCCTGCTGTTCGCCGCGCGCGGCGCGCTGGTGATGGGGGGCCGCGGCCATCTGCTGCAAAGCAAGCCGCTGCGCATCGCGCCGCATGTCATCGACACGCTGCTGCTGGGCTGCGCCATTGCGCTGTTGGCGATGGGCGGCTGGCCCATCCTGCACAGCCCGTGGCTGCTGGCCAAGATCATAGGCCTCGTCGCCTATGTCGCGCTCGGCACCATCGCGCTGCGCGGCGCCACGCCAAAGAGCCGGCGCCTGGCCTTCTTCGCCGCCTTGGCGGTGGTCGCCTACATCCTGCTGGTGGCCAAGACCAAGATGGTGCTGCCGCTGCTGTAAATCCGCCGGCGATCTTGACTGTACGGTTTCAAACTTCTAGTAAACAGATAGGGACGGCGGCAACGCCGTCCCTATCTCATCGCGCCGACGCGCATGTTCCCGCCCCGCCCCAAGCCATTGATGTCGGAGCCTGTGGCCAGATGACCCATTCCCCATGCTTGCCGAAACAGACTCGCGGCTTCTCGCTGATCGAGCTGTTGATCGTGCTGACCCTGTTCGCGCTGATTCTCGGTTTCGCCATCCCCAGCTACCAGGGCTATATGCAGCGCAGCCGCCGCAGCGACGCGCTGGACGCGCTGCATCAGCTGCAGCAGGCGCAGCTTCGCTATCGCGGCTTCAACCAGGACTACGCCGACGCCATTGAGAAGCTGAAAACGCCGTTTGCCGGCGGCATCAGCGCCCAGGGTTATTACCGGCTGGAAACCGGCGTGCCAAGCAAAGCGGATGCCGCCTCCAGTTACTTTATCCGCGCCATCGCGGTTGCCGGCGGCGCGCAATCCGCCGACGCAGAATGCCAGACCATCACGCTGACCCAGCGGCAGCACACCGTCACGCTGGAGCCCTTGCCCTGCTGGGGCCGTCGATGAAATCCCGTTGTCGCGGCGTCACCCTGATCGAGCTGCTCGTCACGCTGACGCTGCTCGCGGTCTTGCTGTCGCTGGCGCTGCCGGCCGTGGGCCCGTGGATCGCCCGCCAACAATTGCAGGGCGCGCAGGACGATATCCACCAAAGCCTGGAACTGGCGCGCAAGCTTGCCACCACCCGCCAGAAGCTGGTGTGGGTGGAATTCAGCCAGCAGAAGGACGGCTGGCTGATGCGGGTGTCCGAACAAAAAATCGCCAGTGGCTGCGACGCCAGCCGCGACTTGCGCTGCATAAGCAGCGCACAGCATGCCGGCATCGCCCTGAGCGCGCCGGGCGAAGCCCTGCCGCTGCAGCTGGCGTTTTCGCCGCTGCGCGGCATGCCGCAAGACGCCGACGGCCCGCTGCAGCACGAAATCAAGCTGCAGCTGCGGCGCGCGTCCTGCCAGCCGGCAGAGTTGCAGCTGCTGTCCACCGGGCTGATCCAAAACGGGGCCGTGCGGTGTCCATGAAAGCGATGCGCGGCGTCAGCCTGCTGGAGCTGCTGGTGGGCATGACCATAGGCCTGCTGCTGCTTTTGGCGATGTCCAGCCTGCTGGTCAACCTGCTGGGCGGCCAAGCGCATGACCGCCGCCAAGTCCAATTGGGCGCGATGCTGGACGCCTCGCTGTCGCTGATGGCGATGGAGCTGCGGCGCGCCGGCTACTGGAACGGCAACGGCGATGCGCAGAACAATCCCTACCGCCAGCTGTTCATCGAACAGGGCGGCCGCTGTTTGCGTTACGCCTACGACGCGCCGCCGCCGCAAAAGAATGACGGCAAGCGCTTCTTCGCCTTCCGCCTGCATGGCAGCGGCCGCATCCAGCGCCTGACGACCGATCAGAAAGGCTGGAGTTGCAACGCGGCAGACGCGCTGTGGGATGATCTGAGCAAGACCGATATCGGCGTCATCGACTCGCTGCGATTCTCCGCCGATGGCACCCATGCCATTGCCCTGGACGTGGCGGCGCATGCAGCCGGCAGCGCCGGCGAGGAGAAGCTGGACATCCACACCAGCGTCACGCTCCGCAATCAGCCGGCGGTGAGCGTCCAATGAGCAGCCAGGCAAAACAAGGCGGCCTGGCCACGCTATTCATGGCATTGACGCTGCTGGCGCTGGCCAGCCTGGTGCTGCTCGCCGGTTCGCGCCAACTGGTGCTGGCGCATGCCAATGCGCAAAACCAGCAGCGCTACCACCAGGCACTCAATTATGCGGAACAGGGCCTGGCGGAAGGGCAGGCTGCGCTGGCCAGGGGCGAATCCTTTGCCACGCGCAAAGACAAGGATGGCCATTACGAAGTGGTGAACACGCCCGGTCTTCCAAGCGGCCTCGTCAAGCTGGTCAGCACAGGCTTTTACGATGGCCACGCGGTACGGGTGCAGCGGGTTTTCCAGCAAAGCGAGGGCGGCGGCGAAGACACGCGCGACGCGCTCAATATTGTCGGCGACCTTAACATGGGCGGCGACTTCAAAGTGCTCAGCGACACGCCGGTCAACATTACCGTGGATGGCAAGGTGAATATCGGCGGCAGCGTGCTCAATATCGACACCTTGCAGAGCACAGGCAGCATTACCATCACCGGCGACCAGACCCTCAACACGGTCTACGCCAACGGCGACATCAGCCTGAGCAACGGCCGCTACCAAACGGTAAAGGCGGGCGGAAATCTTATGCTGACGGGCAGCGCCCAGGTGGACAAACTGGCCAGGGTCAATGGCAAGGCCGAATTTCTGAACACGCCGGGCGACATGGCGGTCGCCCAGGCAGAGATCAAAGGTGATGTGACGGTCAACATTGGCGGCGCCCGTTTCGGCACGCTGGAAACAGAGGGCAAAGCCGATATTCTGATGTTTGACCGAATGCAATCAGCACGCGCGCTTGGCCATCTGAACGTACAAGGCGCCGGTCAGCTAGATGTCGGGATCACCCGCAGCACTTACAGCTCTAGCATCCCTCGAAACATTAGCATTAATCCCATGCTGCCGATTCAACTGCCAGCCGTTCCCAAAATAGTGCCGCGCAAACCGCGCATCGACGCCAATGATTTCCGTCTCGAGGCGCACTACCGCTTCGAGCGCGATGCGCAAGGCATCCTGGTGACGGTCCGCCAGGTCAAAGGCATCCCGGACGGCCCTTACCGGCTGGGCAAGGCCGCGGACAGCCAGCAACCCAACCATCTTTGCCGCGAGCTGGATGGCGTCGGCCGCTGCCTGGGCGGCCGCCCCAGCTACCTGATCTGCAAAGGCCACGATCCCAACACCAATGATTGCTTCGAGGCCAGCGCCCCCGGCCGCTGGAAAATCAACGGCACCACCATGGCTCCCGGCGCGCTGTGGTTCGACGGCGATCTGGAAATCGGCAACGGCAGGTATCACAACACCTTCCTCGCCACCGGCAATATCGCCACCAGCGGCAACCATGTCAGCTACGCCCTCAACTACCCTTACCCAAGCAAAGTCGATATTTGCCACGACGCCGACTTTCCCGACACCTACCCGCTGGACTACTGCCCTGGCGGCGTGTTCCAGAGCCGGCCTCTGGGCAATGTGGCGCTGCTGGCCGGCAGCTATCACGGCGTCACATACCATGGCGGCAATATCATGCTGGGCGCGTCCAGCCAGATATACGGAAACGTGTGGGCGGGCAATCTGCTGCAAACGGACGGCAGCACCGCCATACACGGCTACGTCGCCGCGGCCAGGCAAGGCTCAGACGGAGGCCAGCATCAATGGGGCGCCAGCACCACCATAGACCTGCGCAGCCTGCCCGAAAGCTTCAAACCCGGGGTCGATCCCGGCCAGGGCGGCAACAACGGCGGGAAAAAAGCACTGACGGCGCTGCCCTACAGCTGGATGGACAGCGGAGTCGGCTCATGAGACGCCAAACCGGATTCACCCTGCTGGAAATGATGATCAGCCTGCTGGTGCTGGCGGTTGGCGTGCTCGGCCTGCTGCGGCTGCAAACCGAGCTGCTGCACAGCCAGATGGCCGCCAACGACTACAACACCGCCACCAATCTGGCCCAGGCCGTGCTGGAGCAGCGGCATAACGGCGCGCTCATCGACTGCGCCCAAGCCGACTACGCCGCGTTTCGCGACAAGGGGGCGCTATCGCGCTTCCGCTGCCGCAGTCTCGAAAAAGGCAACACCCTCACTGTCGACATGCAATGGACAGACAGCCAGGGCGATGAGAACACGCTGAGTCTGAGCGCGCCCACCGTCCTGAACGTCGTCCCGCCGCCGGCCAAGTGACTGCCGGGCTTGACCCAAAACAAGGGCTGGCCCGGCGGCATCTGCTACTGTCGCCGCATTTCCCCTATCTGTGACTTTCCATGCCAGCCAGACAGCATCTGCCGGAACTGGTGTGTCCGGCGGGCAGCCTGCCCGCGCTCAAGGCCGCCGTCGACAACGGCGCCGACACCGTGTATTTCGGCCTGAAGAACGATACCAACGCCCGCAATTTCGCCGGGCTCAACTTCGACGAGCACACCGCCCGCATCGGCATCCGCTACGCGCGAGACCGCGGCCGCAAAACCCTGCTGGCCATCAACACCTACGCCCAGGGCGGCGACATCGCCCGCTGGCAGCGCGCGGTGGACCAGGCCGCCGACCTGGGCGTGGACGCCGTGATCCTGGCCGACCTGGGCCTCTTGGCCTACGCCCGCCGCCGCCATCCGGATCTGCGGCTGCACCTTTCGGTGCAAGGCTCCGCCACCAATCGCGAGGCGCTGCGGCTGGCGCATGAGCTGTTCGGCATCCAGCGCGCCGTGCTGCCGCGCGTTCTGACCCTGGAGCAAGTGCGGCAGGTGATCGAACACAGCCCGGTGGAGATAGAAGTCTTCGGCTTCGGCAGCCTGTGCGTGATGGTGGAAGGCCGTTGCCTGCTGTCCAGCTACGCCACCGGCGAATCGCCGAACAGCCATGGCGTGTGTTCGCCGGCCAAATTCGTGCAATGGCAGCAGGGACCGAACCACCTCGATGCCCGGCTGGGCGGAATCCTGATCGACCGCTACGCCAAGGATCAGCCCGCGGGCTACCCCACGCTGTGCAAGGGCCGCTTTGAAGTGAACGACGACACCTACTATGCGCTGGAGGAGCCGACCAGCCTGAACGTGCTGCCGATGCTGCCGCAATTGCTGGAGATAGGCGTGGCCGCCATCAAGGTGGAAGGCCGCCAGCGCAGCCCAGCCTATGTCGCCCAAGTGACGCGAGTGCTGCGCCAGGCGCTGGACGCCGCAGGCCGGGAACGGCAGCGCTTCATGGTGCAGGCGGCCTGGCAGCAGGCGCTGAACAAGGTGGCGGAAGGCTGCCAGCAAACGCTGGGCGCCTATAGCCGCCCGTGGAAATAAGCGCGAGGAGTCCCGCATGAACGCCATCCCATTGAAGCTATCGCTCGGCCCGGTGTTGTTTTTCTGGAGCCGCGACGACATCCTGCGTTTCTACGCCGAAGCGGCCTCCTGGCCGCTCGACACCATCTATCTGGGCGAAGTGGTCTGCGGCCGCCGCCAGCAGATGCGCGGCCAAGACTGGATCGCGCTGGCCGCCGACCTCGCCGCCACCGGCCGCGAAGTGGTGCTCAGCTGCCAGGCCCTGATCGAGAGCGAATCCGATATCAAGCGCGTGCGAAAACTGGTGGAGAACGGCGAGCTGGCGATCGAAGCCAACGACCTGGGCGCGGCCAGCCTGGCACGCGAAAAAGGCCTGCCCTTCGTCGCCGGCCCGCATCTCAACATTTACAACGCCGACACGCTGGCTGTGATGGAAATGCTGGGCGCCTACCGCTGGCTGCCGCCGGTCGAGATGAGCCGCGACACGCTGGCCAGCGTGCTGGCGGAAGCGCATCGTCAGCAACTCAGCATGGAGACCGAGGTTTTCGCCTGGGGCCGCCTGCCGCTGGCGCTGTCGTCGCGCTGCTTCACCGCCCGCCACTACAACCTGAACAAGGACGATTGCCAGTTCCGCTGCCTGGAGCATCCAGACGGCTTGACGCTGAGCACGCGCGACCGTCAGGGCTTCCTCGCCATCAACGGCACCCAGACCCTGTCCGACGGCTGCCTGGCCTTGCTGCCGCACTTGCAGGACATGCACGACATCGGCGTGCGGCGCGTCCGCATCAGCCCGCAATCGCAAGGCACCGACGCGGTGGTGCGGGCCTTCGCCCAGCTGCTGCGGCAGCCGGAGCCCATCGACACCGTTTTGCCGGCGCTAGCCCGTCAAGCTCCCGGCGAACTGGTGGACGGCTATTGGTGCGGCCAAGCCGGCATACGGCCATTGGAGAAACTACATGCGCATTCCTGAACTGACGCTGCCTTCCGCCGTAGGCGGCCTGCTGTCTCGGCTGCCGGCCACGCCGCCCAGCCAGTTATTGGCTGCCACGCTTAACCAGTTGGCCAAGCGCGGCGTGCTGCCCGTCGACATGGCGCTGCTGGCCGGCAAGCGCTTCGAGATTCGGCTGGAAGACGCCGGACTCGCCCTGACCCTCGCCGCCTCCGATAGCCGGTTCTCCGCCGCCAACGGCCCAGCGGACCTGATACTGGCGGCAAACTGCGCCGACTTCGCCCGCATGCTGCTGCGCGAGGAAGACCCGGATACGCTGTTTTTCAACCGCAAACTGCGCATTGAGGGCGATACCGAGCTGGGCCTGATCGTCAAGAATCTGCTGGACAGCATAGATTGGAGCGAAACGCCGCTGTCGCGTCTGATGTCGGCTTGACGCACTGCGTCGCATAGCGGCTTGCTCCGCTCTTCGCCATGGGCTAGCAAGAAGCTAGACCTGCCGAAGATGGGGCATCATGAAATACTGGCCATACAGGGAACGGCGAGTTTGGATCGAGCTGGCCTGGATTGCCGCGTTCAATCTGGCGTGCTTTTTGCTGTTCGTTTATTTCGAACTCTTCGACAAGCTGGATGATTGGTTCCACAGCCATCCCGACACCCCGCTGGATGAAGTGATGCTGGTCGGCTTCTCGCTGGCGGTGTCGATGACGGTCTTCGCCATCCGCCGCCTGCGGGAAGCGCGAGGCCTGCTCAAGGTGCTGCGGCGGCAGGCCGAGCGCGACGACATCACCAATCTGGCCAACCGCCGCCGCGCCAACCAGATGTTGCAGCGCGAAACCGAACGCAGCTTCCGCTCCAACCGTCCCTTCTCCGTCCTATTGATCGACATCGATCACTTCAAGTGCATCAATGACAGCCATGGCCACCAGATTGGCGACGCCGTGCTGCATACCTTTGCCAAAGTCCTGCAGACGCGGGCCCGTCAACTCGACACGGTGGCGCGCTGGGGCGGGGAGGAGTTCATCGTCGTCTGCCCGGAAACCGGACAACTTGGCGCGCTGCAACTGGCGGCCGACATCGGCCGGCTGCTGCAGGAAACCGATTTCGCGCCGGTATCCGCCGTCACCGCCAGCATAGGCGTCGCCACGCTGCAGGAAGACGACACCCCGGACAGCCTGATCCATCGCGCCGACATGCGGCTGTATGCCGCCAAACAGGCCGGCCGCAATCGAGTCGTGGGAGAATTTGGAACTGATGAACCCTTGAGCGCATGAAAAAAGCCGGCAATGCCGGTAATGCCGTTCACTTAAGAGAAAAGCACCGTCTCCATGCATGGGAAACGGTGCTTTTTTTGTGGATTCCTGTGCTCTCAAGGCCAGAAAAGTCGCCCGAAAATCCTTAAGTGAACGGCATTACGGCAATACCGGCCTTTTCCATGGCAAGACGCCATCAATCAGACAATGCCTATGCTTTGCTGCACGGCGCTGCGCTTGGCGCTCAGGTCCAATCCCGGCAGGTCGGCCATGATGTCCGGATGATCCGCCAGCTTCTCCACCACGAAATCGACGAATACGCGGGTGCGCGGCGCGATATGGTCGCGATGCGGGAAGCAGATGTAGATCGAGCGCTCCAGCGACACCATGTCGGTCAGCACCGGCTCCAGTTCGCCGCTGCGGATCATATGCACCACCTCGTGGCCCGGCAACTGCGCCACTCCCATGCCCAGCCTGGCCAGCTCGGCTACCGCCTCCATGTCGTTCAGGGTATAGGTGCCGTTCACCTCAACCGGGATGCGCTCGCCCTTGCGGTCGAACTCCCATTTGAACAAACGGCCGGACGTCGGGAACTGGAAGTTGATGCAGTCATGATTGCCCAACTCCTCCGGAGTGGCCGGCCGGCCATAGCGATCCCAATAGGCCGGCGACGCCACCACATACAGGGGCATCTGCGACAGGTTGCGCGCCACCATCCGGCTGTCCGGCATCATGCCGGTGCGCACGCCCACATCGTAGCCATCCTCGATCAGATCGCTGAAGTGGTCGTCGAGACCGAAGAAAACCCGAACCTTGGGGTAGCGCTCGCAAAACTCGCCCATGATGGGCAGAATGAAGCGTCGGCCAAAGGAGTTAGGCATGCTGACCCGCAGATGCCCCGCCGGCTCATCGCGGCTCGCCTTCAGTTGGTTGATGGCAGAATCCAGATTATTGACCGGACCACGACACTGCGCATAAAAGCGGCGGCCATCCTCGGTCAGCGTCAACTGGCGCGTGGTGCGGTTGAACAGGCGGACTTCCAGCTCCTGTTCCAGTCTGGCGATACTCTGGCTGATGGCAGCCGGCGACACGCCGAGCTTGCGGGCCGCATCCGAAAAACTGCCGTTTTCAGCAGTGGTCATGAAGACCATTAGAGCTTTTAAGGTATCCATAGGCGAGGCGATTCCTGAACTGGCATGTTGCGCACGGGTCTTGAACCACTAGGACCATGTAGCGAACACCGCCGTTCACGGGATTGAATGTAAATGCTTAAAAAAGATTACACCACTCCCGCATGATATTGAAGATTCTTCTAAAAATTGGTCATCACGGCACCAGCCTCTTCACTACAGAACCCACACTTCCCCAACTGCCTGCCAGCCCTTATCGCCAAGGCGGCGAGGCCAGTCATGTTTATTTTTTATGCGAAGCAATTATGCGCTTTTAAGCGTTTGCTTGCCAGAATTTATTAGCTTTTGCTTACAACTTATGCCCTTGTTCTGAGGCGCGGATGCGACAAACCATGTCAGATTTCCAATCAAGCGCATGGGAAGGCCTTTCAGCGCCCACAATAGTTCCACATGGCATAAATCGCCATATGAAAAATAGAAAATGTCAAGAATTTATCGGCAAGAAAGCAGTTACATATTGTAAAGGTCTTGCCAATGACAAACAAAGCCGTGATTTATCAGTATTTTTCCGAGGATCAGCAGAAGGACAAATTTGGTATACTGACGGACGGAAAAACAACAATCCACATGGTTTTTGCGCCAAGGTTCTTACATGCAGAAAGCATGTAGGCTACTATTTACCGCGCGCCCACACAAAATCAAGGAAGACCCGTTCATGGCGATCTCGAAAACCATCAATGCAAGACCCCTTCCTGCCGGCCTGACCACTTCGCAGCAGTGGACGCTGTTGGAATGGATCCACATGGCGGGACACATCGAGACCGAAAGCGAACTGAAGGCATTTCTCGACTCCATTCTCGCACAGGCGCCTTCCGACAAGCTTATTTTGGTTCTGGGCCGGCTGAACAACCAGAATCAAATCCAGCGCATGGAAAAAATTCTGAATGTCAGCTACCCCTCAAGCTGGCTGGAGCAATATGCGCAAGAGAATTTTGCGCAGCACGACCCCATCATGCGCATCCATCTTGGCCAGGGCCCCGTCAGTTGGGAAGAACGTTTCAGCCGCGCCAAGGGCGTCGATGAAAAACGGTTTGTCGCAGAGGCCACGCTTAACGGCATGGGCAATGGCGTTACCTTCAGCGCGGCCTCCGAGCGAAACAACGTGGGCAGCATCCTATCGATTGGCGGACGCGAACCGGCGCGGAATGCTGCCCTCGTGGCCATGCTCAATTGCCTGACGCCCCATCTGCATCAAGCGGCGGTACGCATCGCGAACCTGCCGCCGGCCTCCCCCAGCAGCATGCCGCTTTCACAGCGCGAATATGACATCTTCCACTGGATGAGCCGCGGCAAAACCAACTGGGAAATCGCCACCATCCTAGACATCAGCGAACGCACCGTGAAATTCCACGTCGCCAACGTGATTCGCAAGCTCAATGCGAATAATCGTACTCATGCCATAGTTCTTGGCATGCATCTGACACTGTCACCCCGGGACATAGTGAGCGAATAAGCTCGGGCCGCGCCTGCCGCCAATCCAGAAGGCCGGCCATCGACATCACTCCGCCATCCAAAGGTCTCGGCACTCCCACAGGAACAATGGGAAAGCCGAACATCACCAGCCGCCGATAGAACACCGGCTCCACCACGAAATACATCCAGCGCACGCCATGGATCTGCGACCACAACCAGGCGCCCAGATAGAGCATGCGGGCCGCCATCACCGACTCCCTGCCACTCAATGCATGGCGATCAATCGCCAGCCGCGTGATTTCCGAGTACTCGCGTCCTTTGCCGATGCTCTCGCCCGACGCCAACAAACCAGAAAATTCCTCTTCCAGCATGAAAGGATTCTGACCGCCGGTCAGACGTATCGCTCCCACCACCTGCCCATCCCGATACAGCGCTAGATTATCGGAGAAATCATCATAGCTATCCCGATCATACCCATCCTCACATACTGGCACCCATGCCAGTTGCTCCCGGAAAATTCTATGTCGGAATGCCCACAGCTGCTTTTGCTCCAACGGCGTGGAAACGACATCCAACACCAGACCATCCAGCTCCAACGGGAAAAACGCTTTCATTTCAGCCTCCTAATTAAGCCTTGCTCAGGCAGCTGAAATGTAAAACCAGGCAAAAAGTACGAAATCTGGCCAATCGGCCAGTGCTTAGTGCAGTTGAGAATCCAACTCCGGACAATTTCATTGAAATGAATATGTTAACGGGTCCGCATGAGCCGAAGAGCCACACATAAAAATATAATATTCAATAAAAACAACAACATATATTTCAATAAACGCTCAAAACTGCCATAGATGCGTTTTATTTGTTACATTTGTTTTTTTCATAGCCATTTCATCATGACCGCCTTTACCAGTTGCAACCCCGCCACCGGGGAGGTCTGTTACACCCGCCCGACTTGGCACGCCCAGGAGCTTGATCTGGCGCTGAAACAATTGAGCGCAGCCCAAGACAGTTGGTCCGCGCTGACGGTAGAACAGCGCGCAACTCAGCTGCTGAGCTTGGCGGAGCAGCTTGCCCAACAACGCGATGCCCTGGCCGACCTGATCACTCAGGAGGTCGGCAAGCGCACCAGCGAATGCTTGGCCGAAATCGACAAATCGGTGCAATTGATCCGTTACTACGCGGCATTGGCGCCTGAGCTATTGCAATCGCTGCAGATTCCCACCCAGGCCAGCCGCAGCGGCGTGGCGTTCGAACCGCTCGGACTGGTTCTGGCCGTAATGCCGTGGAACTATCCCATCTGGCAAGTGCTGCGTTTCGCCGTTCCCGCGCTGATGTCCGGCAACGCCTGTCTGGTCAAGCCGGCGCCCTCGGTTCCGCAATGCAGCCAATTGCTGCTGGATTGCATCCGCCAATCAGGATTGGCGGTGATGGACATGGCATGGATTGATACCGAACTGGTAGAGGACGCCATCCGCCGTTGCGATGCCGTCGCCTTCACCGGTTCTACCCACACGGGCAGAATCATCGCCTCGCTGGCCGGCAAGCATCTGAAGAAAACGGTGCTGGAACTCGGCGGCAGCAACCCGTTCATCGTGCTCGCCGATGCCGATATCGAAGCCGCCGCCCGCGATGCCGCCAACTCGCGTTTTCGCGATGCCGGCCAGAGCTGCAATGCCGCCAAGCGGATGATCGTGGTGCCGGAAGTGGCGGACGCCTTCGTCGAGGCCTTTTGCGCCGAAGCCGCCAAATTGCGCGCCGGCGATCCGCGCGACCCGGCGACGACGCTGTCGCCGCTGACTCGCGCCGATCTCCGGGAAGCCTTGCATGCTCAGGTGCTGGATGCCTGCCATAATGGCGCCGAGCTGCGCCTGGGTGGGCAGATGCCGCAGACGCCCGGATTTTTCTATCCCGCGACCGTGCTGGATCGGGTGACTGCCGCCTGCCGGGTCTATCATGAGGAAGTGTTCGGCCCCGTCGCCAGCATTCTGCGCGCCAACGATGAGGCTGACGCCATCCGACTCGCCAATGACACGCCATTCGGGCTGGGCGCCAGCATCTACAGCGCCGATAATGAGCGGGCCTGGGCGCTGGCGCGGCAAATTGAAGCCGGCAGCGTGTTCATCAACCGCCACACCAGTTCCGACCTGAGATTGCCGTTTGGCGGCGTCAAGGCATCCGGTTACGGGCGGGAGTTGTCCGAATTCGGCCTGTACGAATTCGTCAACGTCAAAACCTATTGGCAGAAGTAGCGGAATCAATATCAATAGCAGCAAGGGGCGGCGCCAGGCAAAAATCAGCGCTTGGCTTCAAGCCGCAATAGAAAAGGGGCCGCAAGGCCCCTTTTCTGCTGCTGGCGCGGCAATCAGTGCAAACGCGCCACGCTTTGCGACAACGGCATGCCGGCCTCGCGCAGACAATCTGCCAAGTCGCGCCAAGCGGCGTCGCGGTCCGGCGCGACATCCGGCACCACCAGCCAAGGCACGCGCGCCTCAACCTCGTCGCGCCCCTTTACCCGCAAGGCCACGTCAAAACCCTGGATCTCTGGCTGATACTCAGCCACCGCTTCCAGCTTCTCGATGCCGCCCTGGCTGGCGGCCAGCAAGGCTGCCGTCACGCCCAGACGCTTGCGGTTCCAGGCGCGCATGCCGCTGGATAAAGCCTCCCACCACGGCAAGGGAGCAAACAGTTCCGCCTCGCCATACTCCATCTCGGCGGCAACCGCCTGCTGCACCAGCGGCATGGCCACATCCAGCGCCCGGCGGGCCAGTCGGCGCGCCTTGTCCATCGGCAGCGCGCCGCGCTCCACCAGGAACGGAATCCACGCCATCACCAACTGCGGGTCATTCGTCTTGCGCGCCGCCTCATAAGTGGCTCGCGACGACTCCGGGTCCAGCGGCGCGAAATCGCAGCCGGCATCCATCACCGGCGCCAATTGCACCAGATCCTGGCAACCACGCTCATTCAGCATGTCCACGGTGAACAAGGTGGGCGAAATCCACAAAATCGACTTTTCCGGCACCTCCAGCGCATCGGCCAGGGCCACCTCCAAAGCTTCCAGCCGCGGGAAATGCCACCACACGCCTCCCTGGCTGCGAGAGAAGGCGAACGGCAACGCCCACAGTTCAAACGACACCACGGAGCCGTCCTTGCGCAGCACTTCGGGGAAGGCCACGGCGTCCCGCGCGCGCTGGATCAGCAACTGCCGCGCGTCAGGCTCCGCCAGCAAGGCCAGCTGAGCCTCGGTGAACACGGCCTGATCGCCGGCCATCAGCGCCATCTGCACAGCGGCAGCCAGTTGCATGCCGCCCATGGGCTTGCCCACCGCCAGGCGAGCCTGTTCGATCAACTGGCTGATCGCCTGCTGGCGCTCGGCCGGAGGCAATGGCTTGGTCGGCCCTGTTCGCATCTCGCGCGGCGGCGGACCGGCGGCGTCGCGCTCGGCATAGGCTTTCTGCAGTTTCTGGTAGGCGCGCATCGCCTCATCGCAGATATCCTGCAGCTGGCCGACATTGGGTTCGATCTCATCATAGAAATTGAAGTCGAAGAGCCTCAGCCGCAAATTGCAGACATAGACCGTGATCTTCTCCGCCTCGTCATACAGTACGGCGCTGGCCAAACCCTCGCTTTCGCGGCCGGGAAAATCGGTATCATCGTTGCCTACAAGCCGGCAAATGAAGGCAGGGGATTCGGTATGCACCAGGTATTCGCTCCCCTCCAAGCCCTCATCATCGACGGCATCGCCGAAAATAAAGCGGCTGGGCAGGAAAGGCTCGCCCCGGATGCGGGCGTTGCGCGGCAGAGATTTCATTCAGACAACACTATCAAGGGATTACAGTCACCCATTGTAGCGCCGCAGCCTCCCCGCATGAAGTCCAAACAGCGAATTAGCCCTGCCGCGCCATAAAATGCGCCAGATCGCATCGCTGCCGGCCCGCCGCATCAAAATTGATCGGATGCAACCACCTCTCCAAGGCCAGACGCCTCGCCGGCCACTCGTGATCCAGCATCGAAAAACAGGCCGCGTCGCGATTGCGTCCCTTGCTGACCCGGCGCTGCCGCCACAAACATTCAAACGTGAAGCCCAAACGCAAGGCGGCGCGCGCCGACGATGCGTTATGCGCGTCGCAACGCCATTCGCCGCGGCGGTAATTCAGCTCGAATACCTGCTTCAGCATCAGATACATCGCTTCCGTCGACAGCCGGCTGCGGCGCATGGCCGGCGAGAAATGCACCCCGCCGATTTCGACGCAGCCGTCTTCAGGCTGGGCATTCATATACGCGGCCATACCCTGCGCCATGCCGCTATCGACATCGATCAGCGCGTAATAGCAGGTACGCTGGGCCTGGATCGCGCTCGCCAGCCAGGACTGCCATGCATCCAAGGACGCAAACGGGCCCTGATTCAGATACGTCCAGTTCGCGCGGCTGGCATCGGCATGCAAGCAGATGAACAAGTCCCGTCCATGCCGCGCCGCATCCAAGGCCTCCAGGCGGCAGAAGCGGCCCTGCAAGACAAGACTCGGCGGCCAAGCCGCTCCGCTCCATCGATCTGGCTCGCAACCGACAGGCTGCCCCACAGCATTGAAAACCGCCGCTTGAGCCAGCGCGCCCGCATCCGCGACCAAGCTCAAGCCGCAGCCTCCGCTGCAAACTCCGAGAGGCTGCGCAACTGCCGCCCTTGCGCGTCGAAATTGGCGTCCGCCAACCACAGCTCCAGCGCTCGCCGCCGCTGCGGCCACTCATGGTCCAGAATGGAGAACCAGGCAGTATCGCGGTTGCGTCCCTTATTGGTGCGCGCCTGTCGGAACAAGCCTTCAAAGGTGAAACCCAGCCGCAGCGCGGCTTTCACCGACGGCGTGTTCTGAGCGTCGCATTTCCACTCGTAACGCCGATAGCCGAGCTCAAACGCATTGCGCATCATCAGGTACATCGCCTCCGTGGCCAATCGACTGCGCTGCAGACGCGGCGAAAAGTTGAGAAAGCCCACTTCGATGCAGCCATCAGCAGGCGCAATGCGCAGATAGCTGCACAAGCCGATAGCCACATCGTCCCTTGCATCAACGATCGCATAAAACTGCGGAACCTCCCGCCCGGCATTGGCCTGCATCCAGGTCTGCCAATCCTCCAAACTGGAAAACGGGCCGTGGCTAAGGTAGGTCCAGTTGGCCCCGCCCGCCATCTGATGCAAGGCTTCGTACAACTGGGCGCCATGCCGCTCGGCATCCAGCGGCTCCACTCGGCCATGGCTCCCGGTCAGGACTTGGCGCGGCGGAGAGGCCGCGCTCGTCCAGCCCTCTACTGGCAAGCCCACCCACTGTCCGGTCGAAATCTGCTCGGCCGGCTGCGCCAGCGCGTCCCAGTCAGCACGCATCGCATACGTCCTTGCCGCAACCGGCGTGCAGCGTGGTGGCGTAGCCATCGCGCTTCCACCAATCGATGCCGCCCTGCAGCTCCTTGACCTTGAAACCAAGCCGGGTCAACTTCAAGGCGCCTTTGGTGGAGGCGTTGCAGCCAATGCCATCGCAAAAAGTGACGTAGGTGCGCTCGCGCGCAAGATGGGCAGTGCTTTCCTCAGTCATCAGCCGGTGCGGCAGGCTGATCGCTCCGGGAATGGTTTCATGGGCAAACGCTTCCGCGCTGCGGGCATCGACTAATATCAGCGAGTCATCGCCTTGGGCGAAAGCCTGCGCCACATCGGCGGCATCCATCTCATACGCCAACTTGGCGGCATAGAACGCTTCCTGACTGATCATCACCTTGCTCCAGCACGTTACGATGCTGTTATCCTACGACACAAGCAGCACCATCTGAAGTACCACATTCATTAATTTGATGGAACCACCTTGAATCGCGACTGGCTCTGTTCTTACCTCAAACCCCGGCTGCTGCGCGGCCAGGGGGAAAACCTGTCACGCCAACTGTATCGACACCTGCGAGAGCTGATCCGCCAAACCCGGCTTGCGCCCGGCAGCGCGGTACCCGCCAGCCGCCAGCTGGCCGAGACGCTGGCATTAGGTCGCAATACCGTGCTTGCCGCCTACGAGCAACTGATTGCCGAAGGATATTTGGAAAGCAAGCATGGTTCGGGCACTTATGTCTGTCAGGCCTTTGCGTCCACGGCATCGCCTGCCGCCGCCGCCTTGCCGCAACGAGAGCTATCGCGGCGCGGCGTACAGCTGCAATCTTACAGCCGCGTGCCCGTCAGCAAGTTTGGCGCCTTCATCCCCGGCCAGCCCGAGCTGGCGCGATTTCCCCATCAGCAATGGCAAAAGTGTCTGGCGCGCAGCCAACGAACCGCGCCGCTGGACTGGATGCATTATCAGCGCGAAGGCGGCCTGCAGGCGCTGCGCCATGCGCTGGCGGAGTACCTGTTCCTGACGCGATCCGTGCGCTGCAGCCCGGACCAAATCCTGATCACCAGCGGCACGCAAGTCGGACTGGCGCTCATCGCCAAGCTGCTGGCCGATCCCGGCGACATCGCCTGGCTGGAGGAACCGGGCTATACCGGCGCCCAAGCCGCGATGATGGAAGCCGGGCTGGCTTGCCTCCCCATTCCAGTGGATCGATATGGACTCACGCCCCTATCCAGCGCACCCCCTCCCAAACTGATCTACACCACGCCGGCGCATCAGTATCCAACCGGCGTCATCATGGGACTGGCCCGGCGGCTGGAACTGTTGCAGACGGCGCGGCATCACAACAGCTGGATCATCGAGGACGACTACGACGGCGAGTTCAGCCATACCCCCAATCCATTGGCCGCGTTGCAAAGCCTGGATCAGGATAATCGCGTCATCTATCTGGGCACCTTCAGCAAAGTGATGTTCCCTGCGCTGAAATTGGGCTATCTCGTGCTGCCGCCTGAACTGGCCGAGGCCTTCCGCCATTGCCAGGCGCGTCTGCATGGCGAAACCGGCTACCTCCACCAGGCAGCGTTGGCCGATTTCATTGAGCGCGGCCACTTTGCCCAACATATTCGCAATATGCGCGAACTGTACGCGCACCGACAGCACCTGCTGCGAACCGCCATGGAGCGCTACCTGGGTGATGCCTTGCCGATATCGGGCGGCGAGGCCGGCATGCATCTGCTGGCCAATCTGCCTTTGGGCTTCGATGAATGGGAATTGCAGGATGCTGCCGCCCGGCAAGGACTCTGGCTGCGGCCATTGGCTCGTCACTTCCTGGGCAAAGCCTATCGCAACGGATTGGTGCTCGGTTACGCGGCCGTGCCGGACGAACGCATCGCCCCCGCCAGCCAAGCGCTGGCCAGACTTCTAGAGAGCAGACTGTGACCAAAAAAGCCAAACTCCTGATCAGCGCCTGCCTGCAGGGCCAGCCGGTGCGCTATGACGGCCAATCCAAACCGATGCGCGATGTAGACTGGACGAAGATCCACGATAGATTCGAACTCATTCCCGCCTGTCCGGAGTGCCTGGGCGGCCTTCCCACGCCAAGACCCGCTGCAGAGATCATAGGCGGCTCGGGCAATGATGTGCTGACGCAGCAAGCATCGGTCCAAAGCGGAGACGGGCAGGATGTCAGCCAGGCATTCATCTCCGGCGCTTGGCAAACCTTGCGCCTGGCCCAGCAAAGTGACTGCAAACTAGCGCTGCTAAAGGCCAACAGCCCATCCTGCGGCAATCGGCAAATTTACGATGGCAGTTTCGGAAATACCTTGCGCGACGGCCAAGGCGTGACCGCCAGCCTGTTGAGCCAACATGGCATCCGAGTGTGGAATGAAGAGGAAGTCGATGCTTTGCTGCGGCAGGATGGGGACGGCTAGCCCCTAAACGCCAAAGCCCCGGCAGTGTCTGTCGGGGCGGGTGTCGCGCATTCGGCGCGCGCAAAGCGCAAAGCCCAGCTCGAAGAGCTGGGCTTTGTCGTATCGGGCGTCTGGCGGTGTCCTACTTTCACATGGCGAATGCCACACTATCATCGGCGCTAAGGCGTTTCACGATCCTGTTCGGGATGGGAAGGCGTGGGACCACCTCGCTAAGGCCACCAGACATAAACTGTACAAACTGCAAGAAGCCTGAACCAGAGTCGCTCTCTGATTCTGAATATTCGGTATTTGATGTTCTTCGCACATCCACTCTCGTCACTTAGCCTCGCTAAGCCACTCAAATGATAGGATCAAGCCTCACGAGCAATTAGTATCGGTTAGCTTCACGCCTCACAGCGCTTCCACACCCGACCTATCAACGTCCTGGTCTCGAACGACTCTTCAGGGAGGTCAAGCCTCCAGGGAAGTCTCATCTTCAGGCAAGTTTCCCGCTTAGATGCTTTCAGCGGTTATCTCTTCCGCACTTAGCTACCCGGCGATGCGACTGGCGTCACAACCGGTACACCAGAGGTGCGTCCACTCCGGTCCTCTCGTACTAGGAGCAGCCCCCGTCAAACTTCCAACGCCCACTGCAGATAGGGACCAAACTGTCTCACGACGTTTTGAACCCAGCTCACGTACCACTTTAAATGGCGAACAGCCATACCCTTGGGACCGGCTACAGCCCCAGGATGTGATGAGCCGACATCGAGGTGCCAAACACCGCCGTCGATGTGAACTCTTGGGCGGTATCAGCCTGTTATCCCCGGAGTACCTTTTATCCGTTGAGCGATGGCCCTTCCATTCAGAACCACCGGATCACTATGTCCTGCTTTCGCACCTGCTCGACTTGTCGGTCTCGCAGTTAAGCTACCTTTTGCCATTGCACTATCAGCACGATTTCCGACCGTACCTAGGTAACCTTCGAACTCCTCCGTTACACTTTGGGAGGAGACCGCCCCAGTCAAACTGCCTACCATGCACTGTCCCCAATCCGGATCACGGACCAAGGTTAGAACCTCAAAGGGGTCAGGGTGGTATTTCAAGGTCGGCTCCACCAGAACTAGCGTCCTGGCTTCTTAGCCTCCCACCTATCCTACACAAACCACTTCAAAGTCCAATGCAAAGCTACAGTAAAGGTTCACGGGGTCTTTCCGTCTAGCAGCGGGGAGATTGCATCTTCACAAACACTTCAACTTCGCTGAGTCTCAGGAGGAGACAGTGTGGCCATCGTTACGCCATTCGTGCGGGTCGGAACTTACCCGACAAGGAATTTCGCTACCTTAGGACCGTTATAGTTACGGCCGCCGTTTACCGGGGCTTCGATCAAGAGCTTGCACCCCATCACTTAACCTTCCGGCACCGGGCAGGCGTCACACCGTATACGTCCACTTTCGTGTTGGCACAGTGCTGTGTTTTTGTTAAACAGTCGCAGCCACCGATTCTCTGCGACCTCTCAAAGCTTCGAACGCGAAGTCCTACACTCTAAGAGGCATACCTTCTCCCGAAGTTACGGTATCAATTTGCCGAGTTCCTTCTCCTGAGTTCTCTCAAGCGCCTTAGAATTCTCATCCTGCCCACCTGTGTCGGTTTGCGGTACGGTTCTTGTGTAGCTGAAGCTTAGTGGCTTTTCCTGGAAGCGTGGTATCAGTCACTTCAGGTCCGTAGACCCTCGTCATCACGTCTCGGCCTTAAGGGGCGGCGGATTTGCCTACCACCCCAGCCTACCGGCTTAAACAGACTATTCCAACAGTCTGATGACCTAACCTTCTCCGTCCCCACATCGCACTACACAAAAGTACGGGAATTTTAACCCGTTTCCCATCGACTACGCTTTTCAGCCTCGCCTTAGGGGCCGACTCACCCTACGCCGATGAACGTTGCGTAGGAAACCTTGGGCTTTCGGCGAGCGGGCTTTTCACCCGCTTTATCGCTACTCATGTCAGCATTCGCACTTCTGATATCTCCAGCATCCCTTACGAGACACCTTCACAGACCTACAGAACGCTCCCCTACCACGCATCGGCTTCCCTTAGCCTGCTTGTTTCCCTCATGGCCTGGCGACCATTGGGGTGGGCTTTGTCATCGCTTCGCGATGACAAGCTTGCAACAAGCTAAGGTGAAGCCGACGCATCCGCAGCTTCGGTTATCAGTTTGAGCCCCGTTACATCTTCCGCGCAGGACGACTCGACCAGTGAGCTATTACGCTTTCTTTAAATGATGGCTGCTTCTAAGCCAACATCCTGGCTGTCTAGGCCTTCCCACTTCGTTTACCACTTAACTGATCATTTGGGACCTTAGCTGGCGGTCTGGGTTGTTTCCCTCTTGACGATGGACGTTAGCACCCACCGTCTGTCTCCCATGCTCGCACTTTCCGGTATTCAGAGTTTGCCATGGTTTGGTAAATCGCAATGACCCCCTAGCCATAACAGTGCTTTACCCCCGGAAGTGATACATGAGGCACTACCTAAATAGTTTTCGGGGAGAACCAGCTATCTCCGAGTTTGTTTAGCCTTTCACCCCTATCCACAGCTCATCCCCTAGTTTTGCAACACTAGTGGGTTCGGACCTCCAGTGCGTGTTACCGCACCTTCATCCTGGCCATGGATAGATCACTCGGTTTCGGGTCTACGCCCAGCAACTAAAGCGCCCTATTCGGACTCGGTTTCCCTACGCCTCCCCTATTCGGTTAAGCTCGCTACTGAACGTAAGTCGCTGACCCATTATACAAAAGGTACGCAGTCACGGAACACGTCCGCTCCCACTGTTTGTATGCATCCGGTTTCAGGTTCTATTTCACTCCCCTCCCGGGGTTCTTTTCGCCTTTCCCTCACGGTACTGGTTCACTATCGGTCGATCACGAGTATTTAGCCTTGGAGGATGGTCCCCCCATCTTCAGACAGGATTTCGCGTGTCCCGCCCTACTTCTCGTATGCTTAGTACCAAGAATGCGTTTTCGTGTACGGGGCTATCACCCACTATGGCGGTCCTTTCCATAACCTTCCACTAACGCAATCTCTATCACATACAGGCTGTTCCGCGTTCGCTCGCCACTACTTACGGAATCTCGGTTGATTTCTTTTCCTTCAGCTACTTAGATGTTTCAGTTCGCTGAGTTCGCCTCCTCAGACCTATGTATTCAGTCTGGGATGACCCCTAAGGGCCGGGTTTCCCCATTCGGATATCGCGGGATCAAAGCTCTATTGCCAGCTCCCCCGCGCTTTTCGCAGGCTTACACGTCCTTCATCGCCTGTGATCGCCAAGGCATCCACCAGATGCACTTAGTCGCTTGACCCTATCATTTCAGTAACCTAGATCACTAAAACAACAAGTGTGTTTGTGCGACGACTGCACCGCCCCTTTTGAGTTGGCGACGCAGCCTTAGATACAATCAAATACCCAAGATGACGATTTGTCCGCGTAAAGAGTTAACTCTACGCTTTCATTTCGCCGTCTTATATATTCGGCTTCTTCAGTTTGTTAAAGATCGGGCGTTTTACAACGCAAACAGAATCAAACTTCTCAATTCGATTTTGTTTGCGGTGTGGTGGAGGATGACGGGATCGAACCGACGACCCCCTGCTTGCAAAGCAGGTGCTCTCCCAACTGAGCTAATCCCCCTCTTTTTGGGTGATGCTGCGTTGCTCAGTCGCTCATGTGCATAAGCACATGTCGCTCCCTCGCGCCTTGCCTGACCCAAAAAATACTGGTGGGTCTGGTAGGACTCGAACCTACGACCCCTGCGTTATCAACACAGTGCTCTAACCAGCTGAGCTACAAACCCAGTAGTCGCTTCATACCACATCCTTTTCGATCAAAATCAAGCAGATCCAGGCGAAAGCTGACGACGTGTACATCCAGTACACGAGGAGGCTTTCAACGCAGAGCTGCGCAGATTTTCATCGAAAATGCCCTTAACTTGAATAACCGATAGGCTGTAAGTACTTGACGATCGCCTTCTCTAGAAAGGAGGTGATCCAGCCGCAGGTTCCCCTACGGCTACCTTGTTACGACTTCACCCCAGTCATGAATCCCACCGTGGTAAGCGGCCTCCTTGCGGTTAGCCTACCCACTTCTGGTGAAACTCACTCCCATGGTGTGACGGGCGGTGTGTACAAGACCCGGGAACGTATTCACCGCAGCATGCTGATCTGCGATTACTAGCGATTCCGACTTCACGCACTCGAGTTGCAGAGTGCGATCCGGACTACGATCGGTTTTATGAGATTGGCTCCACCTCGCGGCTTCGCGACCCTCTGTACCGACCATTGTATGACGTGTGAAGCCCTGCTCATAAGGGCCATGAGGACTTGACGTCATCCCCACCTTCCTCCGGTTTGTCACCGGCAGTCTCATTAGAGTGCCCAACTTAATGATGGCAACTAATGACAAGGGTTGCGCTCGTTGCGGGACTTAACCCAACATCTCACGACACGAGCTGACGACAGCCATGCAGCACCTGTGTTACGGCTCCCTTTCGGGCACCAAGATATCTCTACCAAGTTCCGTACATGTCAAGAGCAGGTAAGGTTTTTCGCGTTGCATCGAATTAATCCACATCATCCACCGCTTGTGCGGGTCCCCGTCAATTCCTTTGAGTTTTAACCTTGCGGCCGTACTCCCCAGGCGGTCAACTTCACGCGTTAGCTACGCTACCAAGGATTCAAACCCCCAACAGCTAGTTGACATCGTTTAGGGCGTGGACTACCAGGGTATCTAATCCTGTTTGCTCCCCACGCTTTCGTGCATGAGCGTCAGTGTCATCCCAGGGGGCTGCCTTCGCCATCGGTATTCCTCCGCATCTCTACGCATTTCACTGCTACACGCGGAATTCTACCCCCCTCTGACGCACTCTAGTCGTGCAGTCTCCAATGCCGTTCCCAGGTTGAGCCCGGGGCTTTCACATCAGACTTGCACAACCGCCTGCGCACGCTTTACGCCCAGTAATTCCGATTAACGCTTGCACCCTACGTATTACCGCGGCTGCTGGCACGTAGTTAGCCGGTGCTTATTCTTCCGGTACTGTCATCCCCGCCAGGTATTAACCAGCGGGATTTCCTCCCGAACAAAAGTCCTTTACAACCCGAAGGCCTTCTTCAGACACGCGGCATGGCTGGATCAGGCTTGCGCCCATTGTCCAAAATTCCCCACTGCTGCCTCCCGTAGGAGTCTGGGCCGTGTCTCAGTCCCAGTGTGGCGGATCATCCTCTCAGACCCGCTACTGATCGTCGCCTTGGTGAGCTCTTACCTCACCAACTAGCTAATCAGACATCGGCTGCTCGTATAACGCGAGGCCTTTCGGTCCCCCGCTTTCCCCCTCAGGGCGTATGCGGTATTAATCCGGCTTTCGCCGAGCTATCCCCCATTACACGGTACATTCCGATGCATTACTCACCCGTTCGCCACTCGCCACCAGGAGCAAGCTCCCGTGCTGCCGTTCGACTTGCATGTGTAAAGCATGCCGCCAGCGTTCAATCTGAGCCAGGATCAAACTCTTCAGTTCAATCTCATAGCAACTTCTGGCACGCAAGTTCAAAGAAATAACTGGTATTTCCTATCTCTTGCAGTGCAAGTTTTTGGCTTTCGCCAAGCACTTACACCTATCGGTTATTCGTTCTGTTAAAGAGCTGTGCTGGTCGCTGCAACCGTCGCCGGAACCTGTTTCGTTCGGCTTGTTTCGTTCGCTGCGTCAGCTGAGGAGGCGAACTATACGCCCGGACCCGAACCTCGTCAACACCTTTTGCGGGAAAAATTGAAGGAAATTAGCAGCAAAATCCCAAAACAAGGGCAAGCCACTGAAAATTCAATAGATATGAAGAAGGGGTATCTTGCTTCGCTGCAAACAAACCGTAATCTAACCTTCCCGGGACGCGCGGATGGCTACGCGCCCGTTGCCGATTCTGCTACGCTGGCATGCGTTTGGCACGCGATGTGCCTGCCGTGGACACTCTATATATGCTCAAATTTGATGTTCTGATTATCGGCAGCGGTCTGGCCGGGATGACGCTGGCGCTCCATCTGGCGGAAAAACGCAAGGTGGGCTTGATCACCAAGCGCGATCTATTGGAAGGCAGCTCTACCTATGCGCAGGGTGGTATTGCCGCGGTACTGGATACCGAGGACTCGGTAGAAGACCACATCCGCGATACCTTGATCGCCGGCGCCGGGCTGTGCGACGAAGACACCACGCGTTTCATCGTCGAGCACTCCAAGGAAGCGATAGACTGGCTGATCAAACTCGGCGTGCCCTTCACCCGCGACGACGAGCACCAAACCGGCTACCACCTGACGCGCGAAGGCGGCCACAGCCACCGCCGCATCATCCATGCCGCCGACGCCACCGGCGCCGCCGTGACCAGCACCTTGGGACAGAAGATCAAGGCCCACCCGAACATCACCGAGCTGGAACACTATATAGCCATCGATCTGATCACTTCGCAGAAGCTGGGCCTGCCGGGCAAGCGCGCCTATGGCGTGTACGCGCTGGACAAGCAGAGCGACCAAGTGGTGACCATTGCCGCCCAGCACACCATCCTAGCCTCAGGCGGCGCCGGCAAGGTCTATCTCTATACCACCAATCCGGACACCGCCACCGGCGACGGCATCGCCATGGGTTGGCGCGCCGGTTGCCGCGTCGGCAATATGGAGTTCATGCAGTTCCACCCGACCTGCCTGTACCACCCGCATGCCAAATCCTTCCTGATTTCCGAGGCGGTGCGCGGCGAAGGCGGCATTCTGAAGCTGCCGGACGGCACCCGCTTCATGCCGCAGCACGATCCGCGCGGCGAACTGGCGCCGCGCGACGTCGTTGCCCGCGCCATCGACTTCGAGATGAAGAAGCACGGCCTGGATTGCGTGTATCTGGACATCTCTTACAAACCGGCCCAGTTCATCAAGGAACACTTCCCCAATATCTACGCCCATTGTCTGGAATTGGGCATAGACATCACCCAACAGCCGATTCCGGTGGTACCTGCAGTGCACTTCACATGCGGCGGCCTGGTCACCGACCTGGCGGGCCGCACCGATGTGACTGGCTTGTACGCTGTGGGCGAAGTGGCGCATACCGGGCTGCATGGCGCCAACCGGCTGGCCAGCAACTCGCTGTTGGAATGCCTGGTGATCGGCAAGGCGGCGGCGGCGGACATTCTGGCGGCCGACGCCATCAAATTGCCGGCGATTCCGGCCTGGGACGACAGCCGCGTCACCGACCCGGATGAGGAGGTGGTCATCAGCCACAACTGGGACGAGCTGCGCCGGGCGATGTGGGACTATGTCGGCATCGTCCGCACCAATAAGCGGCTGGAACGCGCGCTGCACCGCATCGATCTGCTGAAAGACGAGATTGACGAGTACTACAGCAACTTCCACGTCAGCAATGATTTGATCGAGTTGCGCAACCTGGTGGAAACCGCCGAACTGATCGTCCGCTCCGCCATGCAGCGCAAAGAAAGCCGCGGCCTGCACTACAGCCGCGACTACCCGGACCTGTTGCCGGAAGCGCAAGATACGGTGCTGACGCCGCCCTCGCGCAGCGAGTAAACAGCAGGCGACTGGCCGCTGAAGTAAACCCGCCGCCATTTGACAACCCGCCGGAGCTTGCTCCGGCTTTTTTTATTGCAAACAAGAAAACAGGCCAGATCAACTTACACAGAAAACAATCAAAGCTGTAAATATCTATTAATTTACGAGAACTTGGCCAAGACTGCGATATCGTATGTCATGAAATGCCGGTCCACTTCTTGGAGATCCGGCCC
>NZ_MKCR01000029.1 GCF_001855565.1 Chromobacterium amazonense
CCTCCTTGCGGTTAGCCTACCCACTTCTGGTGAAACTCACTCCATGGTGTGACGGGCGGTGTGTACAAGACCCGGGAACGTATTCACCGCAGCATGCTGATCTGCGATTACTAGCGATTCCGACTTCACGCACTCGAGTTGCAGAGTGCGATCCGGACTACGATCGGTTTTATGAGATTGGCTCCACCTCGCGGCTTCGCGACCCTCTGTACCGACCATTGTATGACGTGTGAAGCCCTGCTCATAAGGGCCATGAGGACTTGACGTCATCCCCACCTTCCTCCGGTTTGTCACCGGCAGTCTCATTAGAGTGCCCAACTTAATGATGGCAACTAATGACAAGGGTTGCGCTCGTTGCGGGACTTAACCCAACATCTCACGACACGAGCTGACGACAGCCATGCAGCACCTGTGTTACGGCTCCCTTTCGGGCACCAAGATATCTCTACCAAGTTCCGTACATGTCAAGAGCAGGTAAGGTTTTTCGCGTTGCATCGAATTAATCCACATCATCCACCGCTTGTGCGGGTCCCCGTCAATTCCTTTGAGTTTTAACCTTGCGGCCGTACTCCCCAGGCGGTCAACTTCACGCGTTAGCTACGCTACCAAGGATTCAAACCCCCAACAGCTAGTTGACATCGTTTAGGGCGTGGACTACCAGGGTATCTAATCCTGTTTGCTCCCCACGCTTTCGTGCATGAGCGTCAGTGTCATCCCAGGGGGCTGCCTTCGCCATCGGTATTCCTCCGCATCTCTACGCATTTCACTGCTACACGCGGAATTCTACCCCCCTCTGACGCACTCTAGTCGTGCAGTCTCCAATGCCGTTCCCAGGTTGAGCCCGGGGCTTTCACATCAGACTTGCACAACCGCCTGCGCACGCTTTACGCCCAGTAATTCCGATTAACGCTTGCACCCTACGTATTACCGCGGCTGCTGGCACGTAGTTAGCCGGTGCTTATTCTTCCGGTACTGTCATCCCCGCCAGGTATTAACCAGCGGGATTTCCTCCCGAACAAAAGTCCTTTACAACCCGAAGGCCTTCTTCAGACACGCGGCATGGCTGGATCAGGCTTGCGCCCATTGTCCAAAATTCCCCACTGCTGCCTCCCGTAGGAGTCTGGGCCGTGTCTCAGTCCCAGTGTGGCGGATCATCCTCTCAGACCCGCTACTGATCGTCGCCTTGGTGAGCTCTTACCTCACCAACTAGCTAATCAGACATCGGCTGCTCGTATAACGCGAGGCCTTTCGGTCCCCCGCTTTCCCCCTCAGGGCGTATGCGGTATTAATCCGGCTTTCGCCGAGCTATCCCCCATTACACGGTACATTCCGATGCATTACTCACCCGTTCGCCACTCGCCACCAGGAGCAAGCTCCCGTGCTGCCGTTCGACTTGCATGTGTAAAGCATGCCGCCAGCGTTCAATCTGAGCCAGGATCAAACTCTTCAGTTCAATCTCATAGCAACTTCTGGCACGCAAGTTCAAAGAAATAACTGGTATTTCCTATCTCTTGCAGTGCAAGTTTTTGGCTTTCGCCAAGCACTTACACCTATCGGTTATTCGTTCTGTTAAAGAGCTGTGCTGGTCGCTGCAACCGTCGCCGGAACCTGTTTCGTTCGGCTTGTTTCGTTCGCTGCGTCAGCTGAGGAGGCGAACTATACGCCCGGACCCGAACCTCGTCAACACCTTTTGCGGGAAAAATTGAAGGAAATTAGCAGCAAAATCCCAAAACAAGGGCAAGCCACTGAAAATTCAATAGATATGAAGAAGGGGTATCTTGCTTCGCTGCAAACAAACCGTAATCTAACCTTCCCGGGACGCGCGGATGGCTACGCGCCCGTTGCCGATTCTGCTACGCTGGCATGCGTTTGGCACGCGATGTGCCTGCCGTGGACACTCTATATATGCTCAAATTTGATGTTCTGATTATCGGCAGCGGTCTGGCCGGGATGACGCTGGCGCTCCATCTGGCGGAAAAACGCAAGGTGGGCTTGATCACCAAGCGCGATCTATTGGAAGGCAGCTCTACCTATGCGCAGGGTGGTATTGCCGCGGTACTGGATACCGAGGACTCGGTAGAAGACCACATCCGCGATACCTTGATCGCCGGCGCCGGGCTGTGCGACGAAGACACCACGCGTTTCATCGTCGAGCACTCCAAGGAAGCGATAGACTGGCTGATCAAACTCGGCGTGCCCTTCACCCGCGACGACGAGCACCAAACCGGCTACCACCTGACGCGCGAAGGCGGCCACAGCCACCGCCGCATCATCCATGCCGCCGACGCCACCGGCGCCGCCGTGACCAGCACCTTGGGACAGAAGATCAAGGCCCACCCGAACATCACCGAGCTGGAACACTATATAGCCATCGATCTGATCACTTCGCAGAAGCTGGGCCTGCCGGGCAAGCGCGCCTATGGCGTGTACGCGCTGGACAAGCAGAGCGACCAAGTGGTGACCATTGCCGCCCAGCACACCATCCTAGCCTCAGGCGGCGCCGGCAAGGTCTATCTCTATACCACCAATCCGGACACCGCCACCGGCGACGGCATCGCCATGGGTTGGCGCGCCGGTTGCCGCGTCGGCAATATGGAGTTCATGCAGTTCCACCCGACCTGCCTGTACCACCCGCATGCCAAATCCTTCCTGATTTCCGAGGCGGTGCGCGGCGAAGGCGGCATTCTGAAGCTGCCGGACGGCACCCGCTTCATGCCGCAGCACGATCCGCGCGGCGAACTGGCGCCGCGCGACGTCGTTGCCCGCGCCATCGACTTCGAGATGAAGAAGCACGGCCTGGATTGCGTGTATCTGGACATCTCTTACAAACCGGCCCAGTTCATCAAGGAACACTTCCCCAATATCTACGCCCATTGTCTGGAATTGGGCATAGACATCACCCAACAGCCGATTCCGGTGGTACCTGCAGTGCACTTCACATGCGGCGGCCTGGTCACCGACCTGGCGGGCCGCACCGATGTGACTGGCTTGTACGCTGTGGGCGAAGTGGCGCATACCGGGCTGCATGGCGCCAACCGGCTGGCCAGCAACTCGCTGTTGGAATGCCTGGTGATCGGCAAGGCGGCGGCGGCGGACATTCTGGCGGCCGACGCCATCAAATTGCCGGCGATTCCGGCCTGGGACGACAGCCGCGTCACCGACCCGGATGAGGAGGTGGTCATCAGCCACAACTGGGACGAGCTGCGCCGGGCGATGTGGGACTATGTCGGCATCGTCCGCACCAATAAGCGGCTGGAACGCGCGCTGCACCGCATCGATCTGCTGAAAGACGAGATTGACGAGTACTACAGCAACTTCCACGTCAGCAATGATTTGATCGAGTTGCGCAACCTGGTGGAAACCGCCGAACTGATCGTCCGCTCCGCCATGCAGCGCAAAGAAAGCCGCGGCCTGCACTACAGCCGCGACTACCCGGACCTGTTGCCGGAAGCGCAAGATACGGTGCTGACGCCGCCCTCGCGCAGCGAGTAAACAGCAGGCGACTGGCCGCTGAAGTAAACCCGCCGCCATTTGACAACCCGCCGGAGCTTGCTCCGGCTTTTTTTATTGCAAACAAGAAAACAGGCCAGATCAACTTACACAGAAAACAATCAAAGCTGTAAATATCTATTAATTTACGAGAACTTGGCCAAGACTGCGATATCGTATGTCATGAAATGCCGGTCCACTTCTTGGAGATCCGGCCCCATTGCTGGAGACTCAAAAAAAATGATTTCGACATACAAACTGGCGGCGATGCTGGCCCTGGCCTTGTTTTCTCACCTTGCATCAGCCGGCATCTTCAGCAAAAAAGATGCTTCGCAGGCCGCCGACGAACCCAAGCGCGGCCGCCGCGTTCTGGAAAACCAGGCGCTCGGCCGCGCCCTGGACAAGAAACCGATCGGCATCGCCGTGATCCGCCGCGCCGGCGACAAGGCCAATGACGCCCTCTCGTCCGGCGCAACGATCAAGTAAACGATTACCCGCAAGGAAACGCACCATCATGAAAAACCGCTTCTGGAAAAACGCCACCATCATCACTGCGATTGCGTTGCTGGTGATCTGCACCGGCTATCTGCGCATGCGCAGCTCGCTATTGGCGATGGACATCGGCGAAATGAACAAGAGCCAATTCTGGAAAGCCTCTTCTCTCGTCCTGCTAGACGGAGAGGAGCGCAGCGCCCTCTCCCACTTCACCTCGGACAAGGCCACCAACTGGCACAAGTTCTTCACGCTGGCCAGCGGCATGACCGTGCGCCAGGTGATAGAGAGCGGGCAGGCGGCGCAGATCTCCGCTTCCGGCGCTTCGCGCTGAGCCAGAGAAGCAGGCTACTCAAACCAGCGGTTTGACTCGAGCCCCGTCCGGGCCATCCTCCACCGCATAGCCTTGATCCAGGATGGCGGCGCGCAGCGCGTCCGCCTCCTGCCAATTGCGCGCCGCCCGCGCCGCCTCGCGAGACTTCGCCAACGCCAGCACGGGCGCGGGAATCTCCGCCGCCATCGCTTGCCAGCCATCCAGATTCAAACCTAACGCGCGATCGCAATGACGCAGCGTGGCTTTCTTGTCGGCATCCCGGCGCTTGCTCTTGACCAGCCCCCACACCCGCGCCAGCGCGCGCGGCGTATTCAGATCCTGATTGATTTCCGCGGCAAACGCTTCGACAAAGCCGCCATCGACCTCGCCGTCTTCCGGCCAGGCCGCATACTGTCGGCGCAGCTTGTCCAGCGCCAGGCTGGCGGCGTCCATCGCTTCCCAGCTGAAATTCATTTGCTTGCGGTAATGCGCGGTCAAATTCAAGTAGCGATAGGCCAGCGGATCGTAGCCGCGGTCGATCAGCGTCTGCAGCCGTAAAAAATCGCCGCTGGACTTGGACATCTTGGCGTCATCCAGTTGCAGGAAATAACCATGCATCCAGAAATTGGCGGCGCGGGTGCCGTGACAGCCCTGGCTCTGGGCGATCTCGTTGCTGTGATGGACCGGGATGTGGTCCTCGCCGCCGCAATGGATGTCGAACCATGGCCCCAGATGCTTGGCCGACATCGCCGAGCACTCGATATGCCAGCCCGGAAAGCCGCGTCCCCATGGACTGTCCCATTCCATCTGCCGTTTTTGCTCGGCCGGGCTGAATTTCCATAGCGAGAAATCGGTAGGATTGCGCTTCTCGCCCATCTCCACCCGGTTGCCGGCCTGCAAGCCGGCGGCGTCCAGCCGCGCCAGATGGCCGTAATCGTCCAGCCGCGCGGTGTCGAAGTACATGCCGTCCGAAGTGCGGTAGACATAACCCTTGCGCTCCAGCGCTGCCACGTATTCGATCTGCTCCGCGATATGGTCGGTCGCCCGGCTCCAGATCGTCGGCGGCAGCGCGTTCAGCGCGGCCAAGTCCTGCTGAAACGCAGCGGTGAAGCGCGCGGCGATGTCCCAGGCCGAGGCGCCGCCGGCGCGGCGGCTGCCAGCCTCCATCTTGTCCTCGCCCTCATCCCCGTCCGACACCAGATGGCCGACATCGGTGATGTTGACCACATGACGCACCGCATAGCCATTGAATTCCAGCGCGCGGCGCAGCGTGTCTTCGAACAGATAGGTGCGCAGATTGCCGATGTGGGCGTAGTCGTACACCGTGGGACCGCAACAGTACAAACCCACATGACCGTCGTTGAGTGGCGAGAAGGGCCGCACAGCGCGGTGCCAGGTATCGTACAGATGCAGCTGCATGGTTTCTCCAGACATGAAAAAGGCCGCCGGGTGAAACACGCGGCGGCCAAGGATGGTGGAATGCGAATGCTAGACGCGCACGGTCCCCGGCCGTGCTGGACAACACGGTTGCAGGCGGGCGATGGGCATTTCATTCCTGTTCATGCTATCGATAGTACGGTTCGATCGCCGCATGGTCAATTGCGGCTTGGATTTGGCCTGGCTGCCACAAGCCAGCACGCTCAGAACGGCAGAAACAGCTGCCTGATGTCAACGCTGGAGCGACGTCCTACCTTGCTGGCATGCTGATCCATCCACGCCAGCGCAGCCTGTCGCCCTTCATCTCTCAGCCCGGCCAGAAACGGAGCGTAGGTCAGCGCCCGGCTGGAGGCATCCATGCCGGACAACAAATCCTGCGCCTCGATCAAATGAAACCGCGCGGCCTTGAGCCGACGCTCCAGCCAACCGCGCCATAGCCTGGGCGAGTCGGCCATTTCCTGCAGCAGGGCGAACAAGCGCATCTCGCGCAGGAAGGCGCTGTTGAAGCCCAGCGTCGCCGCGAGGCGTTGAATTTCATCGGCTGTGCGCGGGGTGTCGCCATGACGCATAGGCGCGAGCAACACCAGCAGGATGTCGTCGCTGCGGCAAAACTTGAACAGGGGGAATACCGCCGGATTGGCGGCGAACCCGCCATCCCAGTACGCCTCGCCGTCTATCACCACCGCCTGCTGCAACGAGGGCAGACAGGCGGAAGCCAGCAAGGCGTCCACGCAGATATCGGCATTGCGGAACAGTTTCAGATGGCCGCTGTTGGCGTGGGTGGCCGCCACGAACAGCTGCACCGGGGAGGCGCGGCGGATGCGCTCAAAATCAAACAAGGATTCGATGATGGCGCGCAGCGGATTGTAATCGAGCGGATTGAGCTGATACGGCGAGAACCATTGCGTCAAACGCCAGGCCAACCGCAAGCCAGGCGGGGCCTTGGAGTCGGGCCCCAAGGGCAGCGGCCGGGTCATTTCGTCCGGAAGGCTCTCCCCAACCTGGGTCCAGAAGGCGGACAGCGCCTCTCTCGCCTCGTCTGGACCGCCGCCGCTCAAGCCATGCGCCACGGCCACTGCGTTCATCGCGCCGGCGCTGGCGCCGCTCATGCCATCGAATCGATAGACGCCTGCCTCCAGCAGGGCATCCAGCACGCCCCAGGTAAAGGCCCCATGGGCGCCCCCACCCTGCAGAGCCAGGCTGAGGGTAGGCTTGCCGCTCCATCCCAGCATCGCCGTCTCGCAATTGTTGCACTGCACAAAGCATGGCACAGCCTGGATCGGGACTCAAGGAAACAAAACTCACGCCAAATCATCGCAATCGATGCGCTGCTGTCCACCCCCTCGCCCGGCCTGAGACAAAGGCGGCCAAGGACCGCGGCTATGAAGCGTCAGACCGGCTCGCGCTCCTGGCATTGGCCAGCTTGGTCAGCACATCAGGGATGAATTTCTCGGCGAACCCGAAGAAAAATCCCCACACCGCCATCTTGCCATAGTCGGCCGCACCGGCCAGATAGGGCAAGCAACCGCCGTGGCCCGCGCCAGGGCAAACCGTCCCGGCCTTGGGCTCGATATTCGGAATCAGGTCCCATGACAGAAAATGGCCGCCGATATCCGCGGCAAACGCATAAAAACCGAGAATGCCGAACAGCACGCCGCTCAACAAAGCCAGATACAGACTCCAGGAGCCATCCATCAACGTCGCGATGCCGGCGCTGGTTTGGCCGTTCAGGTTCTGCCCGGCATCCTGGATGCGCATCAAGATGCTGGTGAAAGAACCCAGTATGCCGAACAGGCCGGCTAAAGCCAGCGAGCTGGCCGAGGCCGACTGCGTCCAGAGAAAATAGCCGAACAGCGCCGACGCCAGCAACAGCGTGAACGCGCCGAGATGCAGCCGCAGCCGGTCCAGCGCTCTCTCCCGCCGCAGCACTTTGAAGTAGCGCTGCTGCCCCGCCAGCACGACGCGGAACAGATCGTTGCGCCCCACGCCGACCGGCGCGGCCTCGCGCCAGTGCGCGGTCAAGATGCCGAATTGCTCCTCGGTGGCCAGACTCACCGCCAACAGCTCCAGTTCGAACAACTCCGCCCAGCTGCAGCCGTCCTGCGCGATCAATTCGCGCGCGCGCTGCTGGTCGGCGGGCAGGCCGTATTGATACGGCTGCAACGCGCGATGCAGGCCCTTGACCCGAATCACATAGCCCTTGGCGTTCCGTTCTACATCCGCGCAGTCATGTTTGTATTGTCGCCGCAGCTTGTCTCGCGACAAATCCAGCTTGTCCCAAGGGCTGGCAAATCGATAGCCCGAGGTCGCTTCCGGGGGCGTTTCGCTCATGTCGCTCATCCTGCTCTCCGTTTCATGCCTGCGCCCAGGCAGTACGCTGTTGCGAGCCATACCGCAGCGCATTCGGCGCGCGCTTGCGTTGGTTCTTGATCGAGACTGGGATATGACTGCTGCCGTTGAAGCGATAGTATCTGCAAGGCGCGGAACGGCCCTTGGCGCCTCCCGCACGCGCGAGGAAAGGGGCAGATGATGCGCCCCCGTTCGCGCTATCTGCATCACGCTGTCGCTCGCGCCACCGAGAGAAGCCCGCCGCTCGCCATGGCTTCATGCTTGAATCATCATGCTATTGCATATAGCAAAGGGATATCCCGAGCGCAAACCGCCACGGCGTGGCGACGCGGCATCAAGTCGCGCAAAGCATCAGCTGATGCGAAAGGACAGATCAGGCTTGGCGCAGGAGTCAGCCGGGGCTTTGCAACAGCAATTGGCCAAACCGCGTTTCCACCCATTGAGCGGTTTTGCTCAAGGACATGCCCTGCAGCCACAGCATGCGCACCGACAGCCGAGGCAACGCCAAGGCCGGGCAGGACAGCTGATGCAATTGCTGCCGATAGCTTTCATCATTCGCCACATTGATAGGCAAGATGGCCCACCCCAAGTCATGCGCCACCAACTCGGCAATGCTGTAAAAGCTGTCGGAGCGCCATACCTTGGGACTGTATGCGGTTTCGTCCACGTCATCGGCATGCATCAGCAACTGGCGATGTCGCAGCAGATCCTTGCGGCTGACCGGCTGTTTCGCGGTCAGCGGATGACCGCTGGCCACGAACACGCCCTGCTCGACGCCGCCGACGCATCGCTGCTCGAAACCGGCGTCCACCGGCCCGCGGTCAAAATGAAACGCCACCTGCGCCCGCTGCAAGGCGACATAATCGGCAACTTCGGCGGCCGTGCCGTTGAGCAAGGTCAGCTCCAGGTCGGGGAAGGTTTTGGCTATTTCCCGGATCAGCGTGCTCACCGCCGTATAGGGCAGCGCCTCGTCCAAGGCCAGAGACAGCCTGGCATCGCCCCCCTCGCTCAAGGAGCGCGCGCGCAGATCCAGCGCCCGCGCCTGGCGCAACAGCTCCTGCGCCTCCATCAGCAGCAATTGCCCGGCATCCGTCAGTTGAGCCTGCCGCCGCGAGCGGTCGAACAGCTCCACGCCCAAGTCGGCCTCCAGCAAGCCGATGGCGGTGCTGACCGCCGACTGGGCCTTGCCCAGATGGCGCGCGGCGGCGCTGAAAGAACCAAGTTCTGCCGTCATCGCAAATTGCTGCAGTTGATCTAGTGTCCATCGCATACTGCCATATTATCAATAAATCAGATGAATATGATCTTTTACCATCTAATAAACTGAGTCAGACTGCGCTTTTTCTCAACTAGAAACCTTCATGCATTTACGTCCTTGGTTATTCCTGTTTGCCGCCATCACGGTCGAAGTCATCGGCGTCACGGTCATGAAACGGGTGGCCGACTCCGGCGGCTGGTCTGCCCTGCTATTCATGTACGCCATGATCGGCCTTTCGTTCTTCTTCCTGGCCACCGCCATGGAATCGCTGCCGATCGCCTCTGCCTATGCGACCTGGGAGACGATAGGGTTGATCGCCATCACCTTCATCGGCTACCGCTACTTCAGCGAAGAAGTCGGCCTGCTCAAGCTGCTCGGCATGAGCATCCTGATCGCCGGCGTCGTGCTGGTGAACCTCAGCGCCAAGCCGGCGCAGGAGTAAGCCATGCAAAACGCGCAATTCATCCACTATGTTTTCATGCTGCTCGCCATCCTGCTGGAAGTGGCGGCGAATATTTTCATCAAGTACTCGGATGGTTTCCGCCGCCGCGGCATGGGCGCGCTGGGCATCGCGTCGATTCTGCTTTCCTTTACCGCCTTGTCGCAGGCGGTCAAAGGCATCGATCTATCCATTGCCTATGCGATATGGGGCGGCACCGGCATTTTTCTGACCACCATCGCCGGCTGGGCGTTGTTCAAACAACACCTCAGCCGCCGCGGCTGGCTCGGCATCGCGCTGATCGTCACCGGCATGTCTTTGCTGAAACTCGCCTAGGGGCTGTTGACGTTTGGCGGGCGGTCGCGCAGACAGGCAAATCATGGTAAGAACATGACGTTCATGGGCACGCGGCGCGGCGCCCGCTGGCTTCAAGCACAAGGTTGCGACTGTGTCGATCAAGCAAGAAACCACCGCCGACAGCGCGTGGGAGATTTTCCTGGTGTTTCTGCGGCTGGGCCTGACGTCGTTTGGCGGACCCGTCGCCCATGTGGGCTACTTCCGGTCTGAGTTCGTGATGCACAGGGCCTGGCTGAGCGAACGCAGCTTCGCCGACTTGGTGGCGCTGTGCCAGTTTCTGCCCGGACCATCGAGCAGCCAGCTGGGCATCGCCCTGGGCCTGTCTCGCGCCGGCGCGCGCGGCGCGGCCGCTGCCTGGTTGGGTTTCACCCTGCCGTCCGCCCTGGCGCTGGCCTTGCTGGCAAGGGGCATGACGGTCTGGGGTCAGACCGCTCCTGCCGGCGCGCTGCATGGTCTGAAGATTGTGGCGGTGGCGGTGGTCGCCCAGGCGGTATGGGGCATGGCGCGTTCGCTATGCGCAGATGCGCCGCGCTTTGGCATCGCCGCCGTTTCGGCCATTCTGGCGCTGACCATGATGGCGTCCGGCGTGCTGGCCGCCATCAGCGTGAAGCATGTTTCCCGCCGCTGGAACGGCTTTGGCGAGTTTGCGCGCAAAGCGCCGTACTTCTCCAGCGGCCTGATCGCGCTGGTTGGCCTGTATGTTGGCTATCACGGCTGGATGGCGCTGGCGTGATCGCATCGGCTGGCTGGCGAGTTGTCCGGTCAGGCAGAACAGACATTGTTGAATTGGGATGCCTCTCGCCTGGGCCTTAATGGCATGCCGTTTCGCCAAACCGCGATAGCCTCAGTCTGAACGACTTAATCATCCATTCAGACCAGGGGTCTCCATGTTCGCCACATCCGGTTGGTTCTTATGGGCGCTGCTCTCCGCGGTATTTGCCGCCTTGACTGCCATCTTCGCCAAAGTCGGCATCAAGGGGGTGGATTCGGATCTGGCCACTCTGATCAGAACCGGCATCATCGGCCTAGTGCTGTCGCTGTTTGTCGCGCTGACCGGGAAGTGGAGCAATCCGCTGGCGCTGCCGGGCAAGACTTGGCTATTCCTTGGCCTGTCCGGCGTGGCCACCGGCATTTCCTGGGCGTGTTATTTCCGGGCCTTGCAAATCGGCGAGGCCTCGAAGGTCGCGCCGGTAGACAAGTTCAGCCTGGTGCTGGTGGCGGTATTCGCCTTCGCCTTCCTCGGAGAGCGCCCGGCCTTGCGCGAATGGTGCGGCATTGCCTTGATCGCCGGCGGCGTGCTGGTGCTGGCCTGGAAACGCTAGGGGCTGTTGACGTTTGGTGAGTGGATCGCGTTTGAGCCGATTTGGGCCGGAAGCAAGGCGCACAGCCCGACGCATAGTCATTCTATGCAAGGGCTGGGCAACGTGGCTTCCGGCCCAAAGCGGCCAAACCCGCAGGGCCGGGCGCCTTTCCGCGCCGACTCTTCGTTGTTCCGCGCTGGCAGAGAATGACTATGCGGCACGCGAAACGCCTCGATTCGGCGCAAAACGCATCCCGGCGCGACCGCCCACCAAACGTCAACCGCCCCTAGGGGCGGTTGACTCAGATAGCAAAGGATAAACAGGTCGGCAGGGTAAACATGGCCTCACGCCACAACGCCCAGCGCCGAACCGATCCCTGCGGTTATTCCCATCGCCAGCGCGCCCCAGAAGGTCACCCGCAGCGCGCCGGCAGCGACCGGCGCGCCGCCGGCCCGCGCCGCCAAGGCGCCCAGCAGCGCCAAAAACAGCAGCGAGGCAGCGGAAACAATGGGAATCAGGTGCGGGTACGGAGATAGCATCGCCACCGCCATGGGGAGCATCGCCCCCACGGTGAAGCTGCCGGCCGAAGCCAGCGCCGCCAGCAGTGGCCGCGCGCTTTGGGTGGCGGTGATGCCGAGCTCATCCCGAGCATGGGCGCCCAGCGCGTCATGCGCCATCAACTGCTCCGCCACCTGTTTGGCCAACGCCGGCTCCAGCCCGCGCCGCACATAGATGGCTGCCAGCTCCTTGTGCTCGGCCGCGGCATTGGCTTGCAACTCCATGCGCTCCTGATCCAGCGCGGCCTGCTCGCTGTCTTTCTGCGAGTGGACCGAGACATACTCCCCGGTCGCCATGGACATCGCCCCGGCCACCAGGCCCGCGGCGCCGGCCACCAGAATATTGCTGTGGCTGCCATGCGCGGCGGCCACGCCTACAATCAGGCTGGCGGTGGAAACCAAGCCATCGTTTGCGCCAAGCACCGCGGCCCGCAACCAAGCTGTCCTGCCGGAAAGATGATGCTCTCGATGGCCCGCATGCATATTGTTGCTCCGCTGATGGGCGGCCGATCGCGCCGGTCGCCACATGATGCCGAAATTCAGCCGATTTGCCTGTCCAGCTTATGTTGTAGGCGAAACTCGGCGCATCCAGATGCTTAATCCGGCGTCTTGACGTCCAGCAGCTCCTGCAGTTGGCTCAACGTGCCGCTGTCCTTCACCACATGCTGCAGCCACTCCTCCAGGCTCATCTCCGCCCAGCGCGCCGCGCGTTCGGCCAGCAAGGACACCGGGCTGTGCGGCTCGTTGTGGCGGAAGTAGCGCGCCACTTCGCCCAGCATGAACACCGCTTCCTCGCGGCTGCGGATCTGGCCGTTGAACGTGCTGGCCGGGGCGGCGGTGTAAACCGGACTGGGCATGGCTTGACTCACGGGTTTGCGTTCCTCGACGGGTTGCGGCTGCGGGGCGGCCGCAGGCTTGTTGCCGCCCAATTGCTGGCGGTAGCGCAGCACCAGGTCCTGGCAGGCGTAGATGGCGTTGCGGATATCGGCCAGGCTGGGCGCCTCGTTGCCGAAGCGCTCGTCCACCAGGCGATCCAGCTCTTCATAGGCGGTAAGCAGCGCCACCAGCTCCTCGGCCTTGGCCTGGAACCAGAGGTGGCCGGACTGGACGGCGGATTTCTCGAAGGCGTCGCCGCTGAGCTTGCCTTCGGCGATGGCCGCGTCGCGGGCCTCGCTATTCTTCAGCCCCAGGTTCTCGACTTCGCGCGACTGCTGCCACTGGTGCCAGCTGTAGCCGCCGAATTCCGGCTTGGTCATCGGCACATTGCGCAAGGCGTTGCCCAATTGCTGGTTCATCCATTCCAGCTTGGCCACGCGCTCGTCCAGGTCATGCGGATCCAGCTCCGGAAAACCGTTTTCCCAGTAGCGCTCCAGCCAGCCGTTTACCAGCGCCAGGCCGCGCGCCAGGCCCGCCACGCCGTTGACCTGGGCCTGAGCCTCGGCGTACCAGGCCAGGATTTGCAAGTCCTTACTCTGCTTTTGCAGCGCCTCCTCGCACAGGCGGATCACCTGCGGCCATTCAGCCGTTTTCAGCGCCTGTTCCCAGTCGCCCTGCGACAGCGACGGGTCGTCGCTGCGCCGCGCCTCGCGGATCTGGTCGAAAATCAGGGAGTAGGCCAGGTCTTCGCCGGCCGGGGCATCCGGGCGTACCGGCTGCATCAAGTGTTCAATGCTTTGATCCATATTCTTTCTTTATCCCTTGCTGACCTGGGGCAGCGTGGAAATCAGCGTCGCCCCGCAGCTGACCTTGTGGCCGTCCAGCGCCACTGGCTTGCCGCCCACCAGCCAGCTGCCGTCGCCTTCGACGATGGTGCAGTTGACGTGGCCTTCCTTCGGGCAGCTGACGGCGTCGCCGACGCAAGCCACCTGCTTGCCGAACAGCGTGGTGCTGGATGCGGCGCTCACTACCTTGCCGCCGTGGTCGGTGGGGTCGCCCAAACGAATTGCCGCCTTCATGCTGTCGCCTCCTCTGCCGGCGGCCTGGCCAAGGCCAGCGACACCAGCTCGTCATGGAAATGAGTGATCACCGCGGGCGCCTGCAGCCGCGCGCAATGGTTGACCGCGGTGGCGGCCATCAATAAGGGCGTGGCCGATCCGGCGTCGCCCCACTCGCGCACCACGTTGCTCGCCTCGTCTATCGGGTGCAGCTCGACCTCGTGCCGCGACAGAGCGGTGGCAATGGCCGCCAGCCGCACGCCGCCGACGTCGATCTGCCCGCTGTTGTGGCACAGCCAAGCCACCGCGGCGGCCTGCTTGTTTTCCGGCTTGGCCTCCTCCGGGCTGAACGGGTAGTCCAGCAAGGCGGCGTTGACCAAGGCGTTGTCCAGCACCGGTTGCAGCTGGCGCGCCAGCTGCAGGGCGCGGTCTTGCGCCAGCTGAGTGGAACTGGATTGGGCCAGCACCGCCAGCACCGGCAGCGCCGCCAGGCTGGCTTGCCGGCTGGCCGGCACCACGCCCCAGCCGGCGGAGGGGCCGGAAAAATCCTTCTCCCAATACGGCTGATAGGGATCGGCGTCCACGGCTTCCTGATCCGGCTCGGCCGGCGCGACCAGATCGTCGCGCAGGAACAGCATGGCCACCACGGCCATGCCGGGCTCGCCGTGCCAACGGCGGTATTCGCGCAGCGCCGGGTCCACCTCGCCCCAATCGTCGTCATCGTCCTGCGTGGCCAGCGGCGCGTCGGCGGCCAACACCAGCACGCCCGGCGATTCCGGGTCCTGCTGCAGCACCTGCAAGACGCGTTCGGCCAATTGGCCGCTGCCCGGCAGGAAGCGACATTCGCCGGACACGTGGGCATCGGCGCCCAGCGCCTCGGCCGCCGCCTGCTGCTTCAGCTCCTTGACGCGGGTGAGCTGCTCCACGCCGGGGACTTCGCGCATCGGCTCCAGATACAGCGGCAGCCAGGCCGCGCCCGGCGCTGCCGCATACAAGCTGGACAGCATCTCGGCGATGTGCGGTGCCAGCGCGTCCAGCCGTTCGCCCGGCTCCACCTCATCCTTGTCCAGCGCGGTCCACCAGACGCCGTCGGCGCATTCCGCCAGCCAGGCCGGCTCCTCCTTGGCCGGCACGGCCGCCGCCCACAGCCAGCGGCAGTGGACTGCGCGCTGGCGCTCCCGCAGCGCGGCCGCATGCTGGGCGCGCGCCTCTTCGCGCTTGCCCACGCGCTCGGCTTCGGCCTGGGCTTCCTGCTGCTCAGCCTCGGCCTTGGCCTTTTTCTCTTTCAAGAACGTCCACACCTTGACGCCCACGCTCAGCAGCATGGGCGGCCCCAGGTGCAGCAGCAGGATGGCGGACGGGCTGATGCGCTGCCAGCTTTGCGGCAGCACCAGCCACAGCAGCGCCCACCAGCTGACGCTGGCGCCGGTAAACAGGGCCAACATTCTCCACATGGGAAACGCTCCTTAGCTGACCTTCACCTTCACCTGCTCGCCCTTGAGCGAGACGGCGATCTTCTTCACCGGCTTGCCCGTAGCCATGCGCGACAACAGATCGTTGGAGATCTGCGCCAGCAGCGTGCGGGTGAGGATGGCGTCGGCGTTGCGCGCGCCGCTGTCCACGTCCAGGCAGCGAGCGGCCATCTGCTCGGCCAGATCGGCCGGGAACTCCACCTGCGCGCCGTGGTTGTCGGCGATGCGGCGGCGGATCTTCTCCAGCTTCAGCGCGACGATGGCGCGCAGCACTTCGTCGCTGATCGGGAAGTAAGGCACGATGGTCAGGCGGCCCAAGAAGGCCGGCTTGAAGGTTTTCTGCAGCGTCGGGCGCAGGATTTCCACCAGGTCTTCGGCCGTCGGGTCGCGAGTTTCGTCTTCCACCGTCACGCCATGCTCGCAGGCGCGCATCACCAGATCGGTGCCGGCATTGGACGTCAGCAGGATGATGGTGTTCTTGAAGTCCACTTCGCGGCCTTCGCTATCTTCCAGCACGCCCTTGTCGAACACCTGGAAGAACAGCTCCAGCACATCCGGGTGCGCCTTCTCCACTTCGTCCAGCAACACGACGGAGTAAGGCTTGCGGCGCACCGCCTCGGTCAGCACCCCGCCTTCGCCGTAGCCGACATAGCCCGGCGGCGAGCCTTTCAGGCCGGACACGCTGTGCGCTTCCTGGTATTCCGACATATTGATGGTGATCAGGTTGCGCTCGCCGCCGTACAGCGCCTCGGCCAGGGCCAGCGCGGTTTCGGTCTTGCCGACGCCGGACGGGCCGACCAGCAGGAACACGCCCTTGGGCTTGCCCGGGTCTTCCAGGCCGGCCTTGGCGATCTGCACCCGCTCCGCGATCTGCTCCAGCGCGTGGTCCTGGCCGATGACGCGCTCGGCCAAGAGCTTGGCCAGCTTCTGCACCTGCTCCAGCTCGTTGCTGACCATGCGCCCCAGCGGGATACCGGTCCAGCCGGCGATGACGTCGGCGATCACGCTTTCGTCCACGCATTCGAAAGCCAACGGCTGGTGCTTTTGCAGCTCGCGCAATTCCTTGCGCTTGGCCTGCAGCGGGCTGAGCTTCTTGCCCTTGGCCGGCTTGGCCTCGCCGCGCTGCGCTTTCAGTTGGTCGATTTCTTCGATCAGCTTCTGCTGCGCTTCCCAGGCGTCGTGCAGCTGTTGCAGATTGCCTTCCAGTTCGACGCGCTGCGCCTGCAGCTCGGCGATGCGCTCGGCGTGGCCCTCTTCGCGCTGCAGCGCGGCGATTTCGCGGTCGATGTTGTCCATCAATACCGACACGTCCTCGATCGGCCCCGGCTTGCCCGCCCGCGACAGCGCGACGCGGGCGCAGGCGGTATCGAGCACGCTGATGGCTTTGTCCGGCAGCTGGCGGCCGGCGATGTAGCGGCTGGACAGATGCACGGCCGCCGCCACCGCCTCATTGAGGATTTCCACTTCATGGTGCCGGGCCATGGCGTCGGTCAGGCCGCGCACCATCTGCACGGCGATTTCCGGGGCCGGCTCCTCCACCTTCACCACCTGGAAGCGGCGCGCCAGCGCGGCGTCCTTCTCGAAGTACTTCTTGTATTCGGCCCAGGTCGTCGCCGCGATGGTGCGCAGCTCGCCGCGCGCCAGGGCCGGCTTCAGCAGGTTGGCAGCGTCGTTCTGGCCGGCCGCGCCGCCGGCGCCGATCAGGGTGTGCGCTTCGTCGATGAACAGAATGATGGGCACCGGGCTGGCCTTGACCTCGTCTATCACCTGGCGCAGGCGGTTCTCGAACTCGCCCTTGACGCTGGCGCCGGCCTGCAGCAGGCCCAGGTCCAGCGTGCGCAGCGTGACGCCGGTCAGCACCGGCGGCACCTCGCCCAGCACGATCTTGCGCGCCAGGCCTTCCACCACGGCGGTCTTGCCCACGCCCGGCTCGCCGGTGAGGATGGGGTTGTTCTGCCGGCGGCGCATCAGGATGTCTATCATCTGGCGGATTTCGCCGTCGCGGCCCAGGATGGGGTCGATCTTGCCGGCGCGCGCCTGCGCGGTCAGATCTATGGTGTACTTGTCCAGCGCCGGGCTGCCGCGCTTGCCCTGCGGCGCGGCAGGCGCGTCGTCGTCTTGCTCGGCGCCGGCTTCTTCCGCGGCATGGCCCATGGCTTCGCCGCCATGTTGGCGCAGCGCGGCGTAAGCGCCGTCCAGCTTGCCGGCGTCCAGCCGCGCCAGCGCCGGCGCGCCGGATTGCAGCGCGCCGCGCAGGGCGTCGTCCTGCCACAGCGCCAGCATCAGGTCCAGCGTGGACACATTGTCCTGGCCATGTTCGGCGCTGGCTTGCAGCCAGGCTTTTTCCAGCCACTTGGGCAGCCAGCCGGACAGCACGGGATTGCGGGTATTGCCGCTGCGGAAGGCGTCCAGCGCGGCGTCCAGCTCGCGCTCCAGCCGCGACAGATCGGCGCCCAGCGCGCGCAGCGCCGCCAGCGCGGCGTTGTTGTCCTGATCGAACATCGCCAGCAGCACGTGCTCGATCTCGATCTCGAAATGGGTGCGCGCCAGCGCGCGGCTGGCGGCCTGCTCAATGGCCTGACGCGCGGTGGGCGTCAACCGGTCTATCAGGGATTTCAAAGAAACGGACATATGCTTCCAATGCTTGAGATTTAAGATGTTTGCTTTAAGGTTGTTCTTCGTTGGCCGCGGCCGCGGGCAAGGCATCCGCCAGCCAGCCGCTAAGCGCGGCGCGGCCATCCGGGTCCAGATCGTCCAGCATCACCCGGTACCAGGCCAGCAGCGCGCCGTCGTCCAGGCATTGCCGCAGCAGCGGCCAGCTGTTTTCCAGGAATGCGCCGAAAAACGGCACGCCCCGCTGGTGCAGGAACATGTCGTCGGTGATTTTCAGTTCGCGGTACAGCTCGCGCAGCCAGGTCAGATACGGCACGGCGTCCGCCGCATGGCCGGCCTGGGCCAGGGCGGAGGCGAAATTGGCGTAGGCCATGGCGCAGGAGAACTCGCGGCTTTGCCGGTTCAGCTCGTCAAACTTCATCATCCAGGCCTTGCCGCGCTCCACCGCGCCGGCCATCACCGAGGTGCTGGCCAACTGCAGCGCGTTATGGGCAGAGGGCTCCAGCTCGAACAATTTCATCCAGCAGGAGAACGCCGTGTCCCACTGAGCCTGACGGCTGCTGGCCAGCGCGCACAGCCGATAGGCATCGGCGCGCACCGCCGGGGAGCGCGCCTCCAGATGCGGCTGCGCCAGCCGCAACGCCTGCGGCCAGTCTTCGCGCTGCAGCGCGGCCACGGCCGGCTCCAGCTGCGGCGGCGTTTCGGCCGGCCGCGCCACGCGCAGGTCGGCCGGTTGGCCGCGGCCCAGCAATCGCTTCAGGATGCCCATTTTCAGCTTTCCTATCAGTTCAACAGGGTGTAACGCATATCGTCGGGATGACCTGGCGGGCGGCCCAGCCAGCTGTCGCCGCCCAGGCTCAGCGCGGCCGAACCCAGCACCGCCGGCGCCACATCGCGCGCATCCAGCACCAGGCAGACCTCGGCCGCCAGGCTATGGCCCAGCGCGTACTTCAGCAACGCGCGCAGCGCCTGCGCGCCGGCGGCATGCGGCTGCAGCGCGTTGAACTGCTCGCGGCGCAACGGCCCCAGCCGCAGCTTGATCTTGGTCTGGCGATCCCAGATGCGCTCGCCGGCAAAGGCGGACAGGCCAAGCTCGCAACCGTCCATGCCCAGCTGGCTCCGCTCTTCGCGCGGCACCTGCAGCCATTGGCCGACAAACTGCTCCAGGCTGGCCTTGACGCCGAAGAAACCCTCCACCAGCGCCACCAGCGATTGCGCCGACAGCGGCTTCTGGCTCAGCAGGCCGGCGTAATAGACGAACATCCGCTCATCCAGCTGGGCGTCCGGCCCCATCTGCTGCCGCAGCTGGCCGAGGCCGACGCCGCCCAGGTCCAGCAGATTGCGGGTGAAACCATCGCGCTCGCCGGCTTCGACATTCACCCAGCTGCGGTACTTACACCAGGCCTCGAAAAACAGCGAGGCGGCGCGGTGGCTGAACAGATCGAAAAACGCGTGCATGGTGTCGTCGCGGTGGCGCAGCCTGCGCTCCAGCAACAACTCCGTATACGCGGTGGGCAGCGCGCCGCTCGGCCCGGTAAGGCCCATGAAACTGATGGTCATCTCATCCGCCGCCTCGCTGCCGTCCTCCGCCGGCTGGTAGCCGGTCAGCTCGCTGGCCGGGAAGGACAGCGACGCCAGCGTGCGGAAGCGCAGCCGCTCCGGCAGCCGCCCGCGCCTGGCACCGGCCCGCTTGTGGCCGGACAGGCCCAGAATGCGCGCCGCCTGGAAGAAGCCGAACTGGCTGGCGTCATGGGCCAGCTCCTGCCTCAGATCACGAGGGCTTCGCCCGCACGCGCCGGCCATGCCGCCACCTCCTGATTCTGTTGCACGGTTTCCACCCGCAGGCGGGTGAAGCTGTTCGGCGCGCAATACAGCGCGAAGAAGCGCTCCAGCACCGAGGCGAACAGGTAGACGCTGCCGCCCACATAGTAGTCCGCGTCCAGTTTCAGCCGGATGTCGCTGCCGCGCACAAAGCCGGCAAAGTCGCGGCCGGTGACGCGCGTCACCGCCGCTTCGCTATGAATGCCCACCACGCCCTGGATCTGGCGCACGTTCACCGGCGAGCCGGTGAGGTTGTACAGCGCCAGCATCTCCTGCAGCGCGGCCACGCCGGAATCGACGATGGACATGTAGTTCAGCGACAGGTGCGAGATCAGCCGCCACTGCACGGCGCGGCCTAAGGGGCTGCGCTGGGTGGCGGAAGGCTTGCGCAACAGGCGCACCCGCTTCACCACCGAGTGCCCCGGCAGGGTGAAGTCGGTGCGCTGCGCCGCCTGGCTGCCGCCAAACGGAATCTGTTCCGGCAGGTCGCGGTTGCTGCACAGCAGCTCCAGGCTCAGCACCTCGGCCGCAGGACGCACCGCGTTGAACTGCAGGTCGACCAGGTGCAGCTCCAGGTCCGTGCCCTTGTCGCCCTGGCGCGGCGAACCTTCGCGGCTGGCGTGCCAATAGAAGCGCGGCGCCTGGCGCTCGCTGCCGTGGCGCGTGGCATAGAACGGCGGCACTTCCTCGCTGCTTTCGCCCTCGCCGGATTTCTCCACCCGCACCACCTTGCGGATCTGGATCACCTCGTAAGCCTGCGGCTTGCGGCCATCGGCCAGCACCGGATAACCGGTTTTCTGATGGCTGATGCGGATAGGCTCGCCAGGCTGCTTGAACAGGTTCACCACCGGGGTGCAGCCCAGCTTCAGATGCTGCGGCTGCAGCTGCGTCAGCAGCCGGTGATGGCGTTCACTGTCCGGGTAGTCGCCCAGCACCAGCTGCAGCACCAATTTTTCCCCGTTCAGCCGTGCAGCGGCCTTGTCCAACTCCGCGATGTCTACAAACAGGAATTTTTCCGGATAGCAGAAGTATTCCGTCAGCAGCCGGTAGCCCATGAAGGAGCGCTCATCGTACTCCAGCATGCCCTCGTCGCGGCCAAAGCCCACCGGGCGGATGGCCGAGGCCGGCAGCGTGATGGCGCGCGCCGGGTCCTCGCTGCCGTCGCCCACGCGGATGCGCAGCACCTGCGACAGCAGCAGCTCGTACAAGAGATGCATCAACGCCGGCTCGCCGTCCAGGAAGAAGCGCAAGGACGTCAAACCGATGTGGTTCAGCGCCAGCCCGCCGTGAGTGTGGCACTCCAGCGTCAGCAGCGCCGCCGCGTCCGGCGCCAGCTGGCGCAGATACGGCGAGCCGCTGGTCAGCTCCAGTCGCGCATCCTTCAGGGACAGCGGATACAGGTCCACCGGATAGGCGCTGCGGAACTTGCACACCACGCCGTTGATGGCCGGCGCATGCACCGCCTGCCCGCGCTCCACGCGGTAGCGCTTGGCGATCTCCGGCCGCGCCGGATCGCATTCGAACTGCACGATGGTGGCGGACGGGATCGGCTGCAGATAATGCGGATACAGCACATCGAGGAAGCTCTCCGCCACCTCGGGATAATCGTCGTCCAGCTTCTTGTGGATGCGGGACGCCAGCAGCGCAAACGCCTCGATCAGCCGCTCGGTATGCGGATCGGCGCACTGGTCGCCTTCCATCTGCAGCCGGCCGGCGATCTTGGGATAGCGGCGCGCGAACTCGCCGGACAGCTCGCGCAGCTGGCCGAGTTCGCGTTCGTAGTAGGGGAGTAAGGATTCGAGCATTTATTTTTCGGTTAAGGAAGGTCTGAACAAGTCTCCAATCTTCCCGTAAACTGACTCCCCCTCAGTCAGATCCAGGACGCCAGCATGCGACAGCAGATGACCTTCACCGATCTCGAACTCGCCGCTAAGAAGAAGCGCACCCGCCGCGAAATCTTTCTGACAGAGATGGATCAGGTCATGCCTTGGGCGCAGCTCGAAGCCGTCATCGATCCAGTGTATCCCAAGCCTGGCAACGGTCGCCGCCCCTACCCGTTGTCCGCCATGCTGCGCGTCTACTGCCTGCAGCACTGGTACAGCCTGTCCGATCCCGCCATGGAAGAAAGCCTGTACGAGATCGCCTCCATGCGCCAGTTCGCCGGCCTCTCCCTGGACGCCGTCCCGGACGAAACCACCCTGCTGAACTTCCGCCATCTGCTGGAAAAGCACCAGCTGACCCACGCTCTGTTTACCGCCATCCACCAGCATCTCTGCGACAAAGGGCTGATGTTGAAGCAAGGCACCATCGTCGATGCCACCCTGATCCACGCGCCCAGCTCCACCAAAAACGCTCAGGGCGAGCGCGATCCGGACATGCATCAAACCAAGAAGGGCAATCAGTGGTACTTCGGCATGAAGGCCCATATCGGCGTCGACGCCCAGTCCGGCTTGGTGCATCACGTGGCCGGCACCCCCGCCAATGTGGCGGATGTCACGATGGTCGATCAGTTGTTGCACGGCGAGGAAATCGATGTGTTTGGCGACGCCGGCTTTGCTGGCGTGCACAAGCGAGCCGAACACCAATCGCGAGCGGTGCGTTGGTGGATTGCGATGAGGCCCGGCCAGCGCAAAGCGCTGACCGATTCAGCCGACGACCGGCAGATCCAGCTGGGCGAAATGGTCAAAGCCAAGATTCGGGCCAAAGTGGAGCATCCGTTTCGGGTCATCAAGCAGCAGTTTGGCTACCTGAAAACACGCTACCGCGGCTTGAAGAAGAATACCGCGCAACTGATGACGCTGTTTGGGCTGGCCAACATCTGGCTGGCGCGAAAGGCCTTGCTGGCGGCGAGTTGAAAGGGCGGATGGCCGGAAGCATCCGGTCATCCTCATGGCGCGCGATCTAGAATTGGTAGGTCTAATGCAACCGAAGCCCCCGCGAGAAATTGCATTTCTGTTTGCGTGGCAGGTTGTTCAGACCTTCCCTAGAGATGAGCCATGGGTAAAGAGAGCACTCAGAAAAAACTGTCGAGGGTCCGCCCGCCGCGCGTGCAGATCACCTATGACGTCGAGATCGGCGACGCGATCGAAACCAAGGAACTGCCCTTCGTGCTGGGCGTGCTGGGCGACTATTCCGGCCATAGCAAGGAGCCGCTGCCGAAGATGAAGGAGCGCAAGTTCGTTCAGATCGACCGCGACAACTTCGACGAAGTGCTGAAGGGCATGGCCCCGCGTCTGGCGATGAAAGTCGACAACGCGTTGAAGGACGACGGCAGCCAGCTGGGCGTCGAGCTGAATTTCGAATCGCTGTCCGATTTCGAGCCGCAAAACGTGGTGCGCCAGATCGACCCGCTGAACCAGCTCTTGGAAGCGCGCAGCCGCCTGGCCGACCTGCGCAACAAGCTGTCCGGCAACGACAAGCTGGAAGAGCTGCTGGATGAAGTGGTGCGCGACACCGAGAAGCTGCGCCAGATCGGCCAGCAAGCCGGCAAGAAGGAAGGAGGCGAACAGTGAGCGCGGAACTGCAACAACAGGCGGCGCCCGCCGCCGCCGAGGCGACCAGCCTGCTCGACATCATCATCGAGCAAAGCCGCATCGCCACCAACGAGAGCGAAAAGAGCCACACCCGCGATCTGATCGGCGAACTGGTAGACCAAGTGCTGCAAGGCAGCGTGACCGTGTCGCGCGACCTGTCCGCCAGCATCGACGCCCGCATCGCCGAGATCGACAAGCTGATCTCCGACCAGCTGAACAACGTGATGCACCACCCGGATTTCCAGAAGCTGGAAGCCTCCTGGCGCGGCCTGAACTACCTGATCATGCAGTCCGAAACCGGCACCATGATGAAGATCAAGGTGCTCAACGCCTCCAAGAAGGACCTGGTCAAGGACTTCAAGGCGGCGGCCGAGTTCGACCAGAGCGCGCTGTTCAAGAAGATCTACGAGGAAGAATACGGCACCTTCGGCGGCGCCCCGTACGGCGCGCTGGTGGGCGACTACGAATTCACCCGCCATCCGGAAGACTTCTACCTGCTGGAAGAGCTGTCGCATGTGGCGGCCTCCGCCCACGCGCCGCTGATCACGTCGGCCGATCCGGGCCTGTTTGGCCTGGAAACCTTCGCCGACATCGGCAAGCCGCGCGACCTGGCCAAGATTTTTGACACCGTCGAATATGCCAAGTGGAAATCTTTCCGCGAATCGGAAGACTCTCGGTATGTTGGCATGGTGCTGCCGCACGTCCTGGGCCGCTTGCCGTACGGCCGCGACAACGTGCCGGTGGAGGAATTCGACTTTGAAGAAAACGTCGATGGCAGCAACCACGACAAATACCTGTGGACCAACGCGGCCTATGCCTACGCGGCGCGTCTGACCGACGCCTTCGCCCAGTACGGCTGGCTGGCGGCCATCCGCGGCGTGGAAGGCGGCGGCCTGGTGGAAGGCCTGCCGGCTCATACCTTCAAGACCGACGACGGCGAAGTGGCGCTGAAGTGCCCGACCGAGGTGGCCATCACCGACCGCACCGAGAAGCTGCTGTCCGACTTGGGTTTCATCTCGCTGGTGCACTGCAAGAACACCGACTACGCCGCGTTCTTCGGCGGCCAGTCGGCGCAGAAGGCCAAGACCTACAACACGGATTCGGCCAACGCCAACGCGCGTCTGTCCACGCAGCTGCCGTACATCTTCGCGGTATCCCGCATCGCGCATTACATGAAGTCCATCATGCGCGACAAGATCGGCAGCTTCGCCTCGCGCCAGAACGTGCAGGACTACCTGAACACCTGGTTGGCTCAGTACGTGCTGCTGGACGATTCCGCCAGCCAGGAAGCCAAGGCCAAGTACCCGCTGCGCGAAGCGCGCGTGGACGTGGTGGAAGTGCCGGGCAAGCCGGGCGTCTATCGCGCGGCGGCTTTCCTGCGTCCGCACTTCCAGCTGGACGAGCTCACCATTTCTCTGCGTCTGGTTGCCGAGCTGCCGCAAGCGGCCGGTTGACGCATTGTTCGTTTGGGGGAGATCCCGCCCCCATTTTTTGACCTTGTTAAGGAGAAGTAACAATGGCTTTTGATGCATTCCTGAAGATCGATGGCATTCCTGGTGAGAGCGGCGACGACAAGCACAAAGACTGGATCGAAATCCAGTCCTTCAAGCACAAGATGGAACAACCGGCTCAGGTTTCCGCCAGCACCGCCGGCGGCGCCACTGCCGAACGCGTGAACCACGACATGTTTGAAATCACCCACTTCCTGGACAAGGCTAGCCCGAAGATCTACGAAGCGTGCTGCACTGGTAAGCACATCAAGGAGATCACCATCGAGCTGTGCCGTTCCGGCGGCGACAAGCAGAAGTACATGGAAGTCAAGATGGAACAAGTCCTGATTTCCAAGGTTGAGCCGCAAGGTTCCGCCAACGACGCCGGTTTCCCGGGCGAAAAGGTGAGCTTCAGCTACGGCAAGATCAAGTGGACCTACACCCAGCAGAAGCGTTCCGACGGCCAAGGCGGCGGCAACGTCAGCGCCGGTTGGGACCTCACCGCGAACAAGACCATCGCCTAATTCCAGTAATGGAATGACAACCCGCCCGGCCCCGGGCGGGTTTTACGCCTCTACTCAGACCTGTGGGAAAATTTGCTATGAAACGTTTGTTGACCGCCTTGTTTGTTACCGCGTTGTGCGCCGCCTGCGCCACGCCCAAGAAAGCGGAACCGACCCCTAGCCAAGCTGCCCAGGCTGCCGCCGCCGCCAATGATCCCAAAGCGCAGATCGCCAAGCAGGCTGCTGTCAACTACGCCGCCGACGCTACCCTGATCCCGTTTGACAAAATGAGCGCCAAGCTGAGTCCGGTGGGCGAAGCCCAGCTGGATCTGCTGGTGGCCAAAGACCTGAAGAATGCCAAGTCCATTCTGGTGCGCGGCCACTGCTACCGCCGCGACATCGGCAACGCCAAGGCCGCCGCCCAGACCCGCGCCGTCAGCGTGCGCCAGTACCTGGTGGATGCCGGCGTGCCGCCCAGCAAGATCACGATGCGTTACGACACCGAGCGTTCGCTGCATGCCGTGCGCCTGGTGGTGAGCAACTGATTACGGATTCGCCATGAAGCTTCCCGCAGCCATTCGGCCCCGCCAAGTGGGGCATGGCTGCAGGGTGGCCGGTTTTTGACTTGTTCCTGATGGATTCACTGTAAAGCCATGGACCTTAGCACCCTTCTTGCCAGCTTCGCCTCCGCCTTCACCCAGGACCGCCGCCAGCTGACGCTGTCCTTCGGCTCCGGCGGCATCGCCGCCGAACAGCTGCTGCCGCTGGCGCTGGATGGCGAAGAAGGGGTGTCCCGGCCGTATCGCTTCACCATCACCTGTTTGTCGCCCGACGGCGCCATCGAACTCAAGACCCTGCTCGGCCAGCCGGCGCGCATAGGGATCGCGGACGCGGCTGGCGGCGAATCGATCCGCTGCGGCGTGGTCAGCGAGGCCCGGCTGGCGGGTTCCGATGGCGGCTTCGCCAAGTACGCGCTGGTGATCGAGCCGCCGTTCGCGCTGCTGCGCCACCGCCGCACTTCGCGCGTGTTTCAGGACCTGACCGTCCCGCAGATCATCGAGCAGATCCTGCAGGAGCATCAGCAAGCCAACCCCGCCTTCGCCCGCGGCCAGGCGCTGGAAATGCAAATCGGCCAGGCCGATGCCCGCAGCTACTGCCTGCAATACCGCGAGAGCGATTACGAATTCATCGTGCGACTGATGCACGAAGAGGGGTATGCCTGGCGCTTCGAACATGTGGATGGAGATAGCCCGCAGGTCAAGCTGGTGGTGTTCGACGACGTCTACAGCCTGCCGCCGGCCCAGATCGAGCGCGCGCGCTTCCACCGCAGCGACGCCACCGAAGACGAAGACGGCCTGACCGAGTGGCAGAGCCGCCGCCAGATCGTGCCCGGCCAAGTGGCGCTGGCGACGTTTGACTACCAGCCGGTGTCCACCCAGCACGTCGGCGACCAGAGCCGCATCGCGCAAGGCAAGGACGGCGCGGCGCTGCAATCCACCTTGCAGGACTACGACCCGCAAGGCCTGTATTACGCCGGCGACGCCGAGCAACTCTCTCGCTACGCCCAGCTGCGACAGCAAGCTTACGACCTGCAAGCCAAACAATTTGAAGGCGGCGGCACCATCCGCGGCCTGACCGCCGGCCAGTGGCTCCGCCTGGACAACCACCCGGCCCACGAAACCGACAGCCCGCAAGACCGCGAATTCGTCGTCATCGGCCAAACCCTTCAAGCGCGCAACAACCTGCCGCAGGACCTGGCCCAGCAACTGAAGCTGGCCGCGCCGAGCCTGCTGGCGGGCGGACTCGCCACCGACGCCGCGCCGTTTGCCTCGGACCAGCCCGCCGCCCCGTTCACCACCCGCATCCAGGCCCAGCGCCGCGGCATCCCGCTGACCCCGGCCTACGCCGGCACCGATCACGCCAAGCCCACCTCGCTCGGCGTGCAAACCGCCACCGTGGTCGGCCCGGCCGAGCCAACCGACCAAGTGGCCGACGAGATCTACACCGACGGCCAAGGCCGCATCAAGGTGCAATTCCACTGGCAACGGCCGCAGGAACACCCCCAATTCGGCGCCAACCTGGACGACAAATCCAGCTGCTGGCTGCGCGTGGCCATGCCCAGCGCCGGGGCCGGTTTCGGCCACCAGTTCATCCCGCGCATCGGCCAGGAAGTGCTGGTCGACTTCATCGAAGGCGACATCGACCGGCCCGTCATCACCGGCGTGCTGTACAACGGCAGCCACCCGACGCCGGACTTCAGCGGCGCCGGCGCGCTGCCGGCCAACAAGACCCTGTCCGGCATCAAGAGCAAAGAACACCTGGGCGGCGGCTACAACGAACTGCTGTTCGACGACACCCCGGGCGAAGTGCGCGCCAAACTCAGCTCCGAATCCGGCAAGACCCAGCTCAACCAAGGCTTCCTGACCCACCCGCGCAGCAACGGCAAAGCCCAGCCGCGTGGCGAAGGCTTCGAGCTGCGGACAGACCAGCACGGCGCCATCCGCGCCGCGCATGGTCTGTTGCTGTCCACCGAAGCGCAAAACGGCGCCGGCGGCAAACAACTAGCCAGAGAACACGCCCAGTCCCAGCTCGACGCCGCGCTCTCGCTCAGCCAAGCCTTGGCCGAAACCGCCAGCGGCCAGCTGGCCGACAGCATGGAAACCGGCCCCGAGGAAATCGGCCCGGACAACGCCAAAGCCGGCAAAAAGCCGGACGGCCACCTGCAACACCACGTCGACGCGCTGAAAGCCTGGGAAGCCGGCAGCAACACCGACAAAGACGGCAAAACGGCGAAAGAACAGGCCGGCCAACAGCCGCTGCTCATCCTGTCCGGCCCGGCCGGCATCGCCAGCCTGACCGAACAAAGCCAAACCGTCGCCGCGGGGACCAATCTGAACCTGGTCGCCCAACGCGACGCCAACCATACGACGGGACGACGCTGGATTCACAACGTGGGCCAGCACATCAGCCTGTTTGTGGCCGGGGTGAAAGACAAGGTGGCGCTGAAGCTGATCGCGGCCAAGGGCAAGGTACAGGTGCAGGCGCAGAGCGACGCGATGGAGCTGACGGCGGATAAGGATGTGACCATTACCTCGGTCAAACAGAAAATCCAGTTCAACGGTAAACAGGAAATCCTGCTGACCAGCGGCGGCGCTTATGTGCGCATCAAGGATGGCAAGATCGAACTGCACGCGCCGGGCACCGTCAGCTTCAAGGGCGCGAGCCATGATTGGAGCGGGCCGGCGAGCATGACGATGGCGGCCCCGGTCTTTCCCGGCAAGCAGTTCTGCTTGCAGTGTTTGTTGAATGCGATCAAATCCGGCACCGCCACAGCCGGACAAGGGCAGTGAAATGGCTCAATTTTTCGCCATGGACAAAAGTGACGCGCAGCGGCTGGAAGCTCAATTGCGCTCCAAGATGGAAACTGAGTCGGAAGCGATGAACTGGTATGCGTTGCTGGATGCGGGTTTCGACTACGGCCGCGGCCAACCCAGGTTTCCGGGCACGGCTTGGCCGCTGTACTGTCAGCCGGAGTGGGGCGAACTGCGCGACGCTTCGCCCTTGCTGATAGAGGCGTCATGGGAAGCGCCCCATGTTTTGCCCAAGTTGCTGCGCCACTGCCAGGGTAGGCCGATGCTGGCTTTCGTGGCCAGCGAGTTGGACGCGCAAGCGCTGTGCGACGCCTGGCAGCGCTGCTTGCAAGTAGAAACCGACGACGGGCAAGGCTACCTGCTGCGCTTTGCGGATACCCGCATTGCCTCCGCCCTGCCACAGGCCTTGCATCCGGCCTCCTGGCAACGCTTGTGCGCGCCGCTACGACAGTGGCTGATCGTGGATCGCGTCGGCAACATACAGCCCTTGACGTTGCCGCAGGAGCGCGCGCCCGCCAATGAAGAAGACCCCTGGGTCCTGAGTGACGGGGAAATGGCCGCGCTGCTGCAAGAGAGCCTGCCCGATACGCTGGCGGATCAATTGCATGACCACTTTCCAGACCTGCTGCCGCCATCTGGCGCTCAGTTGCATGGCTGGCTGCAACGCGCCGGCCAACAGCTGGCAGAGCAAGGCGTTGAAAATGCCCCCGACCAGCTGACGCTGGCCGTGGCGGTTTGCCTCAGCCGGGGC
>NZ_MKCR01000030.1 GCF_001855565.1 Chromobacterium amazonense
AGCGACACCCCCAGCTTCAGCGGTGGCAACCTGACGGTGCACATTTCCGCCAACGGCCAGAGCGCCGAGGACGCGCTGGGCATTTCCACCAGCGGCTCCATCACGCTTTCCAGCGGCACCAGCGTCGGCAGCACGGTGTCGGTGGGCGGGGTGGCCATCGGCACCATCGCCACCAATGGCGACGGCGTCAGCGGCCATGATCTGATCGTCAGCTTGAACAGCAACGCCACCGCCAGCCGGGTGAGCACGCTGGTGGATGCGCTGACCTACAACGATACCGCAGCCGGCATCCCCAATACGTCTACCCGCACCATTCAGGTCACGGTCAATGATGGACGCGGCGGCACCAGCAGCGCCGCCAGCGTGACGATGGCGGTCAGCGCCGCGCCGCTGCTGTCCGCCAGCGGCGGCAGCGCCGCCTTCACCGCCGGAGACAACGCCACCTCCACGCCGGTGGCAGTGGACAGCGGCATCACGGTGACGGACAACGCCAGTCCCACGCTGGCCAGCGGCACGGTGTCCATCACTGGCAACTTTCACAGCGGTGAGGACACGCTGGCGTTCAGCAATACCAACTCCACCACCTACGGCAATATCGTCGGTAGCTACAACAGCGGCACCGGGGTGCTGACGCTGACCTCCAGCGGCGCTACCGCCACGCTGGCGCAGTGGCAGGCCGCCTTGCGCGCGGTCACCTACACCGACAGCGCGGTGACGCCCAATACTGCCACGCGCACAGTCAGCTTCCAGGTGGCGGACGGCAGCAGCAATAGCAGCGCGATTTTGACGCGCACGGTAACGGTGACGGCCACTGACCAAACACCTATCGCCACCGCCAGCGGCGGCAGCACGGCCTTCACCGCCGGTGACAACGCCACTTCTACCCCGGTGGTGGTGGACAGCGGTATTACCGTGTCCGACCTCGACAACACCACGCTGGCCAGCGGCACGGTATCGATCACCGGCAACTTCCATAGCGGCGAAGATGTGCTCAGCTTCACCAATACCAGCGCCATCACCTACGGCAATATCGTCGGCAGCTACAACAGCGGCACCGGGGTGCTGACGCTGACCTCCAGCGGCGCGACGGCCACGCTCTCCCAATGGCAGGCGGCGCTGCGCGCGGTGAAGTACACCGATAGCGCGGTGACGCCGAACAATGCCACCCGTACCGTCAGTTTTGTGGTCAACGACGGCACCAAGAACAGCGCGGCGACCACCAAGACGGTAACGGTGGCCGCTACCGACCAGACGCCGCTGCTGACAGCCAGCGGTGGCAGCGCCGCTTTCACCGCCGGCAACAACGTCACGTCCACGCCGGTGGCCGTGGATACCGGCATTACCGTGTCTGACCTTGACAACACCACACTGGCCAGCGCGACGGTGTCGATCACCGGCAACTTCCATAGCGGCGAGGATACGCTGGCGTTCACCAATACCAATCCACCACTACGGCAATATCAGCGCCAGCTACAACAGCGGCACCGGGTGCTGACGCTGACCTCCAGCGGCGCGACGGCGACGCTGGCGCAATGGCAGGCCGCGTTGCAGGCCGTCACCTACAACGACACCGCCGGCTCGCCCAATACCGCCACCCGCACGATCAGCTTCACCGTCAACGACGGTACCGTCAACAGCGCCGCCGTTACCCGCAATATCGCCATTCAATTGCCGACACCGACCGTGACTGGCCTAACGGCCGGCACGGATACCGGCAGCAGCAGTTCCGACGGCATCACCAGCGACAACACCCCTACGGTGACCGGTACGGCCGAAGGAGGCAGCACCGTCACCATCTATGTGGATGGCGTCAGCGTTGGCACGACTACTGCCAACGGTAGCGGCGCTTGGAGCTACAACTTCAGCTCCAGCCTGACCGACGGCAGCCACGCCATTACCGCGATGGCGACCAGCGGCAGTGTGAACAGCAGCGTATCCAGTGGCTACTCTGTGACGATAGACACCGCCGCGCCGACCGCGCCGGCCGGCCTCGCGCTGAGCGCGGCGACCGACACCGGCAGCAGCCACAGCGACGGCATCACCGACAACAACCAGCCGACGGTGCAAGGCACGGCCGAAGCCGGCAGTACGGTGACGGTCTATGTCGACGGTACGGCAGTGGGCACGGCGACGGCAAACGGCAGCGGCGTGTGGAGCTACAACCTGAGCAGTCCGCTGGCAGACGGCAACCACAGCATCCGGGCGACCGCGACCGACGCGGCCGGCAATGTCAGCGCGCAGTCTGGCGGATACAACTTCATTGTGGATACCAGCAGTCCGCAGGTGCAGAGCTTTACCGCAGCCGATTCGCTGAGCACTTCCGCCAGTACCTTGTCGTATCAAGTGGTGTTCAGCAAGCCTGTGGCGTCGTTCAATGCCGCTGCCTTGTCGGTGGTGGCGGATAGCGGGGTGACCGCGACGATCTCCAGCGTGACGCAGATCAATGCCACGACCTACGCCATTCAGTTGACCGGCGTCAGCGGCGGCGGCGCGCTGTCGGTGGCGATCAAGAACGGCACGGTGACCGATTTGGCGGGCAACACGCTCTCCGGATCAATCAAGGCGCCTGTCTATCATTTGACGACAACGACCGTGACGAGCGTCAGTAACCCCATTACGCCGGCAACCCCGTTGATCCAGCCAACGGCCAGCAACAGCATTCAATTGCCGCCGATCACGCCGAATATCGTATTGGCGGCTGTCAGCGGCAATCCGATTGTGACGACGACCGGAAGCAATACGGTGCCCGGAACGGTCACGCTGCCGGTCACCGAGCACGTCGGCAGCGGCATTGCGACGCCGACCTTCGGCGGGACGGACAACGTCAACGGCGCCGTGCCGTCTTTCGTCAGCAATGTGGCGATCAATCCCGCCATTGCCTTGCAGGTCAATCCGGATCTAGGCGTTCGTCCGCTGGTGTCCGGCCAGTCGTTTTCCCTCACGCTGCCGCCAGCCACCATCATCACCCGGGAGTCGTCGGCAAACCTGAGCATCGTGGCCCGGCAAAGCGATGGCCAGCCATTGCCATCCTGGCTGAAGTTCGATCCGGCGACCGGCAAGTTCACTGGCCAGGCACCGGCGGGCTGGAATAAGCCGATTTCAATCGACATTCGAGTGCAGGACAAGAGCGGCCACCACGGCAATAGCCATATCCAGCTCAATTTCGGCCAATCGCGCGCGAACGGAGCGGCAGGCGGCAAGGCGATAGGCAAAACGGTCGCAGGGAAACTGGCGCTGAACCAGCAGTTCGATAAGCATGGGCACAAGGCTTTCCTGCAGCAAATGCAAGATTGGTTGGAGGGGTAAGGCGCAATCACAGGCAGGCTCGGTCGGGTAGAAGACAGCGCAGGGCATTGCCCTGGCAATCTCAAAGCTCAAGGGGGCGGAAGCATGCAAGCCGTAAAACAAGCAAGATCATGGACCGTTAGATGGATCCCGTTAGCGGTAACTGTGGCTTTGACCGGGTGCGCGGTGACGCCGCAGCCGTTGAGCGTGGCGGATCGCCAAGCGACCTTGGCTGCCGATCGCCAGGCGATGTTCGGCAGCCAGGAGCCGTTGACTGGCCCGGTAACGCTGCAGGAGGCGATGGCGCGCGCCTTGAAATACAACCTCGATTACCGAGTGAAGCTGATGGAGGAGGCGATGGCGCAGCGCCAGCTGGATTTGTCCAGTCTGGACATGCTGCCGAAGCTGGCGTTGGCGGCTGGATATACGGCCCGCAACAAGGACAATGCCTCGTCCTCGCAAAATGTGGCAACCGGAGAGCAATCGCTGGTGCCGTCCATCTCCTCGGAAAAGCATGACCGCACAGCCGATTTGAACCTGAGCTGGAATGTGCTGGATTTCGGCGTCAGTTATTTTTCCGCTCAGCAGCAGGCGGACAGAGTGCTCATCTTGGAGCAGCGCAAGCGCAAGGTGGCGCAGCAGCTGATGCAGCAGGTGAGGGAAGCGTGGTGGCAGGCCGCGGGCGCGCAGCGGCTGCAGGGCCGGGTAGATGCCTTGCTGAAGCAGGCCGAATCTGCCTTGGGGGATGCGCGTCAAGTCGAGCAGCAGAAATTGCGCTCACCGTTGGATGCGCTCAATTACCGGCGTCAATTGCTTGATGTGATCCGCCAGATGAGCGCGGTGCGCAACGCGCTGTCGCAGGCCAAGCCGCGGCTGGCCGCCATCATGAACGTCATGCCTGGCCAGGATTTCCAGATCGCGCAGCCGGCCGACATGCCGGTGCCGACGCTGGGCATCGATATCGACAAGATGGAAGATATGGCTTTGCTGAACCGGCCGGAGGTGGTGGAGGCGCATTACAACCAGCGCATCAGCGCGCTGGAAACGCGCAAGGCCATCGCCAAGCTGCTGCCGGGGCTGGAGTTCAGCGTGGGCCAGCATTACGACAGCAATAAATTCCTGATCAACAATGCCTGGAGCGATGCCGGTCTGCGCATCAGCTGGAACTTGCTGAATCTGTTCAGCGCCGGCGCCATCACGCGCACTGCGCAGGCACAGGTCGAAGTGGACAAGGCGCAGCGCATGGCGCTGAACATGGCGGTGCTGACCCAGGTTCACGTTGCCTATCTGGACTATCAGGGCAAGGCGCGGCAGTACGAGCTGGAGCACGAGCTGAACAGCGTGGATCAAGCGATCTACGAGCAGACTCGCAACGCGGTGGACAGCGGCGCGTCCGCCAGGCTGCAGGGCATTCTGGCGGACGCCAACGCCGTCTTCTCGTCCTTGCGCCTGTATCAGTCCTATGGAGACATGCAAAATGCCTATGGCCTGATGGGCGCGAGCCTGGGGCTGGACCCGCTGCCGGCGTCGACCAAGGGATATGACCTGGCCTCGCTCAGCCAGGCGTTCCAGGGTGCGGAAAACAAGTGGCAAGGCACGGTGGCTGGGGGCGCGAAATGAAAACCGGCTACCTAGCGATGTGCTTCTGGCTGGCGGGAGCTGCCATGGCCGCCGCTCCGCAGGCGGGCTCGTCGGTCAACGCCGCCGACGGCCGCATACGCGTGCAACTGATGTCGCGCCATGCCGTGACCTTGTCCAGCGAGATTCCGGCCAAGATATCCGCGATTCCTGTGGTGGAGGGCGGCAGTTTCCGCCGCGGTCAGGCCTTGGTCGAGTTCGATTGCAGCAGTTATCGCGCCCAGTTGCACAAGGCCCAGGCTTCGCTGGAGGCGGCCAGCCAGTTGCTGAAAGTGGATAATCAACTGGCCAAGTACAACTCGGTGGGTACGCTGGAACTGACCCAGGCCCAGGGCAAGGCCAAGGAGGCGGCCGCCGACGCCAGCTATGCCCAGACCCTGGTGTCCAAGTGCAGCATCGTTGCGCCGTTTGACGGGCGGGTCGCCAAGCGTAGCGCGGCAGTCCATCAATACGTCAATCCCGGCAACCCGATTCTGGACATCGTCGATTCCGACTCGCTGGAACTGCGCATGTTGGTGCCGTCCAAATGGCTGGCGACGTTGAAGCCAGGCAGTCGTTTCACGATGGCTGTGGATGAGCTGGGAGCCAGCTTTCCGGCCAAGATAGAGCGACTGGGCGCGCAAATCGATCCGGTCAGCCAGTCCATCCTGGCCATAGGCGTGATAGACGGCAAGGCGGCCAACCTATTGCCCGGCATGAGCGGCTGGGCCAGTTTCAAATAAGCCATGGGACACGCCGATCGAAGTCGAGAACTGGCCACTTTGCTGCAGCTGTTGCATCGCGCGCGCGAGGCGGACAGCGCGGCGAGGCTGGGCTTCATCATGGTCAATGAGAGCCTGCAGTTGTTGCCGTATCGCCAGGCGGCCTTTTGGCGCGAAGGCTTGCACAGCCATATCGTCGCGCTGTCCGGTTTAGCCGAACCCGATCCCACCGCGCCCTATCTGCAATGGCTGTCGGCGTTGTTTCGTTATCTGCGGCCCGGGCCGGGCGATGTCGCGGCTAGCCGCAGCTTCGCAGCGGCCGACCTGCCGGATGCCTTGAGCCAGGAGTGGGGGCATTGGCTGCCGGAGCATGGCTTATGGCTTTCGCTGGGCGAGCACGGCGCCTTGCTGCTGGCGCGCGATCTTCCCTGGACCGAATACGAGTTGCGGTTGGCGGAGGAGCTGGCACACGGTTATGCCCATGCGCTGCGCCCATTCGCGCCCCGGCGCAACTGGCGCGCGAAGGTTGGCGATTGGCTGAAGCCGGGGCCGCGCCGCAAGCGCTTGTTGCTCGCCGTGCTGGTGCTGGTGTGTTTCCCGGTGCGTTTGAGCGTGCTGGCGCGCGCGGAAGTGGTGCCGGATGACCCGGTCCTGCTGCGGGCGCCGGTGTCCGGGGTGATAGACAAGGTCGCAGTATTGCCCAACCAGCCGGTCAAGCGCGGAGCGGCCCTGTTCGATCTCGATGCCACGGTGCTGACCGGGCAATTCGAGTTGGCGCGGGAGGAGGCGAAAGCCGCGGAGGAAAGTTTTCGCGCCAGCGCCCAGTTGGCGCTGACCGACGACAAGGGCAAGCTGGCGCTGGCCGAGGACAAGGCCAAGCTGGAAGAGAAGGACATCACGGCGGACTTCGCCGGTCGTGAATTGAAGCGGCTGCATGTTACAGCGCCGTCCGACGGCGTGGTGGTGTTCTCCGACCGCAATGACTGGCAGGGCAAGGCCGTGGCGCAAGGCGAGAAAGTCATGACGCTGGCCGATCCCGCCAAAGTGGAATTGACCGCCTGGCTGCCGGCGGCGGAGGCGATCGCCGTGCAGCCGGGCAGCCAGGTCACCTTGTATCCCAATGCCTCGCCGTTCCGCTCCTATGACGCAGTCTTGCAGCGCGTGGCCTACAAGGCGGAAGTCAGCGAGGGCAATCTGCTGGCCTATCGTTTGCAGGCGCGTTTCGAGAGAGGCCAACGCCTGCCGCAGCTCGGGCAGATGGGGACGGCCAGGGTGTATGGGGACTGGGTGCCTTTGAGCTACTACGTTTTGCGGCGGCCATTGACCGCGGCCCGCCAGTGGCTGGGGTGGTAAGCGATGGAAATCAAGGGATTGCCGCCATTGCGTCAGGAATTGACGCTGCATACGGGGCCGGCGCAGTCCGATGGCTCGCCCAGCTGGATGCTGCATGATCCGTCTGCCAACCGCTTTTATCAGCTCGGTTGGGCCAGTTTTGAAATGCTGTCGCGCTGGCAGCTGGGCAACGGGCCGGAGCTATTGGCGTCGGTCAATGCCGAAACCACGCTGCAGCTTAACCCGGACGATCTGCGGCAATTGCTGCTTTTTTTGCGGCAACACCAATTGCTGCAAGCCGGCAGCGAGTCCGAAAGCGACTGGCTGTGGCGGCTGCATCTGGCCGGCAAGCCCGGTTATGCGATGTGGTTGCTGAAAAACTACCTGTTTTTCCGCATCCCCTTGCTGCGGCCGGAGGCCGCTTTGAACTGGGCTTTGCCTCGGCTTGGCCTGTTGTTCCGCCCGGCGTTCTGGTGGTTGACTGCCGGCGTCGTCCTGTTTGGCCTGGGCATGGTTTCCCGCCGCTGGGATGAGTTCACCCATACCTTCTCGGCATACGGCGGATGGGCCGCCGCGATGGGCGTCGCCATTTCCTTGGGCCTGGCGAAAATCCTGCATGAGCTTGGCCATGCGCTGACCGCGCGGCATTTCGGCTGCCGGGTGCCGACGATGGGCGTAGCCTTTTTGGTGATGATGCCGGTTTTATACACCGACACAAACGATGTCTGGAAGCTGCCGTTGCGGCGGCAGCGGCTGCTGATCGGCGGCGCCGGCATGTTGGCGGAGCTGACATTGGCGGCCTGGGCCACGTTTGTTTGGAATTTTCTGCCGGATGGCCCGTTGCGTGCAGGCGTTTTTCTGTTGGCGACCACTACCTGGCTGGCGACGCTGGCCATCAATGCCAGTCCCTTCATGCGTTTCGATGGTTATTTTCTGTTGGCCGACTGGCTGGGCGTGCCCAATCTGCATGGACGGGCGTTTGCGCTGGCACGCTGGCAAATGCGCCGCGTCTTGCTGGGTTTGGACGATCCCGAGCCGGAGCGCTTTCCGCCCGCGCGGCAGCGCGGCCTGATTCTGTTCGCCTGGGCAACCTGGCTATATCGCCTGGTGCTGTTCACGTCCATCGCCTTTCTGGTGTATCACCTGTTCTTCAAGGCCTTGGGCATTTTGCTGCTGGCGGTTGAGCTGGGCTGGTTCATCGCGCGCCCGATTGCCGGCGAGTTGCGGATCTGGTGGCTGCGGCGGGCAGATTTGCGCTGGCAGTGCGAGACGCGCCGCAGCGCCGCGTTACTGGGTCTGGCGTTGCTATTCCTCATCTTGCCCTGGCAAAACGATATCGCCAGCCCGGCGGTGATGGGCGCGGCGCAATCACAAGGGTTGTATGCGCCGGAAGGCGCCGTGGTGGCAGAAGTGCTGGCGAAGGATGGGCAGCGGGTGCGGAAGGGCCAGTTATTGCTCAAGTTGTATTCCTCGGCGCTGGCGCAGCAATTGGCGGTGGCCAGGGCCATCGAGCGCGGCCTGGCTTGGCGAGTGGCGCAGCAACCGTTCAACACGGCTTTGCAGCAGCAAGGGCAAACTCTGCAGAAACAGTGGCAGGCCGCGCAACAGCAGGTAGAGGGTCTGGCGCAGCAAGAAAAGCGCTTATGGTTGACCGCGCCGTTCGATGGCCGGCTGGCCGACGTCAGCGACGCGCTTCGCGCTGGCACCGTGGTGGCGGCTGGCGAGCGTCTGCTGCAGGTGGTCGGACCATATGGCATGCGCGGCGATGCCTATGTCGATGAGGATGAGCTGGGCAGCTTGCGCAGCGGCGGTCACGCCACCTTCGTGGCGGACAGCGGCGAGGGACTGGCGGTGTCTTGCCGGCTGGGCGCGATCGATCGCCTGAATCTGGCGACGCTGGATCAACCGGTGCTGGCATCCACGTATGGCGGACCGATAGCGACTGAATCGCGAGATTACGGCCTGGTGCCCTTGCACGCGTTGTTCCGGGTCCGGCTGGAGGGGTGTGACCAGCGCTTGTCGCCGCTGAGAGAAATGGCTGGCGTCGCGCGCTTGAGCGGCGAGCATTACAGCCTGCTGCAGCGAGGCTGGCAGCGCCTGACTGCGGTGCTGGAGCGCGAGGCGGGGCTTTGATCTCACCATCCGAAGGGGTGCCCCGCTTATGCAAGCGATGTTTCCATTCCAACCACTTGTCGTCATGAGGAGCTTCGATGTCAGCCGAACTCAATTTCTCATCCATGGCGCACGGCTTGTCGCTCAGGCCCGTGCGCAGTGGGGACGAGGCGTGCATCAATCGGATCTACCGCAGCGCGCGGCCCGATCTGCTGCTGATAGATGGGGAGGCCGATCTGATCGAGACGGTGCAGCGTCAGCAATATCAGGTGTTGCAGATGGGCGCGGGACAGCAATTTCCCAATGCGATGCATTTCATGGTGGAGAAGCTAGGCAGCGCGGTCGGCGTGGTCATGGTCGACTTCGGGCACAACGAAGTGCGCATCATCTTTCTGGCCATGCTGCCGGAGGCGCGCGGCAAGGGCTACGGCAAAGTGGTGTTGCAGGGCCTGCAGCAAGCCGCGCGGCAGGTGCGGTGTCCGCTGGCCGCCGTGGTGTGGCATAACAACGGCCAGGCTCGGAAGCTGTATCAGTCGCTGGGCTTCGTTCTGGAGGAGCCGGGCGCGATGGCGGATAAGCTGGTCTGGTATCCGCAGGCGGAGAGCATCATGGTCGGGGCGACTGGATAGCCTGAATCACGCGCGGACCGCATCTAATTGAATGGCAGTTGAAAGTAGCAATACTGCCGGTCTCGTCCCATGGCCCCGGTGCGGCTGATCCAGACATTCTCCAGCGTGCGCTGGGGCTGATTTTCCGCCGCCGGCAGCTGCAAGTGGCCTACCGCATCCACCAATGGAGTGGCGCCGACTGCGATCAGCTCCACCACGAAAGGCGTACGCTGCTCCGCTTCCCAGCCCGGCACTTGCGATAGCGGCTTTTGGCGCACCGATTGAATTTGCAGCTCAAGCTCCACTTGCTCCGGCACCAGGAAATGGCAGACGTGGCCGATCAAGGGGACGAAGTCTTCGCTGCGCAGTTGGTTCAGCATCACGCTCTCCTCGGGATTTTTTGTCGCCAGGCGGCAACGGCCCTGCCGCCTGTTGGCCGCTGTTATTGCCTGGTGGGGAAGATGCCTTGCACCGCGATGCAGAAGTTCAGCGCCAGGTACGGGTTCAACACGCTGACCGGGGTATTGCCGCCGGCGACATCCGTATTGCCGCTCAGGCCCAGGCCCTTGACGGTGACCGGGCTTTCCAATTGCTGGCTCCAGATGGTGGCCAGGCCGGTGCCGCCGCCGGATGCGCCGAGATACGGGTTGTTGGCGCTGGGTGTGCTGGCCGGCGTGGTTGGATTCGGCACCGTTGTGGCCTGGAAGCTGACGTTGACGCTGGAGGTGCCGTGGTTGTGAAGCGGCATATTGGCGGTCAACAGCGCGACGGTTTGATGGCCGCCGAAATTGCCGATGGCGTAGGACGGCAGATTGTAAGTGGGTTGAGCCGGTCCGATGCTGATCGGCATCCGTCCACACAAATTGGGCAGCTGGAAGGTGCTGCTGCCATTGCCGCCGTAATGCGAGCCGATGACGGCGAACAGCGCCTGATTCTGGCTGACCTGCAGCGTCTGACCCTGGCATTGCGCCCAGTCCACCGGCGGATAGTCAAAACCAAAGGGGATAATGGTGCCGATATAAGCGTCCACGCTTGCTCCTTCGTCGGATGATCCTGTCGGCGGAATTGCCGGCAGGGGAGAAACATCCATCGTTGACATAGGTTTAGCCCATGGGGACGCTAATTCAATAGTCATTGTCATAATTTATGATAAGTAGTTTCACTTAAGCATTTAAACCACAGCCAAAGCTTCGCGCAGGACGGATGGGGAGTGCGCGATGGCGAGGATGGAACCATGTCTGGGGGACGGGCATGCCTTTACTGATGGGGTGGGCAGCTGGGATTGTGGCCTGCGCTTTCCTGTCCGAGTTGCCGGCTACCAGCGTGCTCGCCGGAGGGATCGTTGGGGCGGCTGGACTGATGTGGCGGACAATCCCGCGTTGGCGGCCGTACACCGTCTTTCTCTTCGCATTGACGCTGGGTCTGGCTTATGCCGACTGGCGCGCGCAGGCGCGAATGAGTCAGGAGTTGGCGGCCGAATGGGCGAAAAAGCCGGTTGAGTTCATCGGCACGGTGCGGGGCTTGCCGGACCCGGGCGAGTTTGGCGTGCGGCTGACGCTGGAAGTGGAGCGTGTGTTGACGCCAGGCGCATCGTTGCCGCCCAGGGTGCAGTTATTCGATTACCGAAGCCAAGCTTGGCCGCCAGGCAGCCGTTGGAGACTGTCCGCCCGCTTCAAGCCGCGACGCGGTAGCGCCAACGCGTTTGGCTTCGATGCGGAACAATGGCTGTGGTCGGAAGGGTTGCTGGCCAGCGGTTCGGCCGGCAAGGAACGGTTTCGCCTGGCGGACCGCGCGGATGCGATGGCATGGGTCGATGGCTGGCGCGCCGCGCAGGTGGGGCGGATCGAGAGCGTGCTCGGCGTCGGGCGCGAGTCGGCGCTGGTGGCCGCGCTGACCGTCGGCGCCCAGCAGCGGGTGGCGCGGGAGGACTGGCGCTTGTTCTCCGCCACCGGCCTGACCCATATCGTTTCCATTTCCGGCCTGCATATCACCATGTTGGCCGGTTTGGCCGCCTGGACGGCTTCTTGGCTGCTGCGGCGCTGGCCCATGTTTAGATCGCCGCGGGTGGCCACGGCGGCGGTCGCCTGGCTGGTGGCGGCGGGCTACGCGCTGCTGGCGGGGTTCTCGGTGCCGACGCAGCGCACCTTGTTCATGCTGCTGGTCGGCGGCGGCTGTCTGTTGCTGCGCCGTCAGCTATCGCCGTTTCAGGCCTGGTGGCTGGCCTTGGCGCTGGTGTTGCTGCTCGACCCTTTTGCCGTACTGGCGCCGGGGTTGTGGTTGTCGTTTGGCCTGGTTGCCGCCCTGATGTTTGGATCGTGGGCGCGCAGACGACCGGCTGCGGCCTGGCGCGCCGCGCTGGGCGGCCAGTGGTCGGCGGCAGTCGCCAGCCTGGTGCCGTTGGCGGCCTGGTTTGGCGGGTTTCCCCTGGTCTCGCCCTTGGCCAATGCGCTGGCGATTCCCTATGTGTCCCTGCTGTTGACGCCCGTCGCGCTTTTGGCGGTGTTGTCGCCCTGGGATGGTTTGCTGCCTTTGGCTGGATTATTGGTTCATGGGTTTTACTGGGGAGTGGATTGGCTGGCGCGAGGTCCGGCCTGGCATGTCGCCGGCCCTCCGTGGCCCTTGCTGGTTTCGGCCGCGATCGGCAGCGTCTGGCTGATTGCCCCGCGTGGGGTGTCGGGCAAGGGGTTGGCCTGCCTGTTGTTGCTGCCCGCGCTGGTTTATCGTCCGGCGGGGCCCAAGGAGGGAGCCTTTCGGGTGACGGTGCTGGATGTCGGACAGGGGCTGTCCATGCTGGTGCAGACCACGCGGCATGCGCTGTTGTTCGATACCGGCGCCGGCGATGCCGGTCGGGTGGTGCTGCCGCAGTTGCGCGGCTTGGGGGTGGCATCTCTGGATGCCTTGCTGTTATCGCATCATGATGCGGATCATGACGGCGCGGCGGAAGGCGTGTTGCGTGAGATGCCGGCGCGGCGTTTGCTGGCGGGGCAGCCGCAAACGCTGCCTGCCTGGCCAGCCCGGCCTTGCCGGCAAGGCGATGCATGGACCTGGGATGGCGTGCGCTTCGAGGTGCTGGCGCCATGGCCGGATATGCAGCCGACGGAGGACAACGCGCATAGTTGCGTGTTACGGGTGGCTGGCGCCAAGCATGCGCTGCTGGTCAGCGGCGATGCGCCGGCGCAGGTGGAGGAGGCGCTGGTTGCGCATTATGGAGAGCGCTTGCGCAGCACGGTGCTGATCGCTGGCCACCATGGCAGCAGAACCTCGAGCAGCGAGGTTTGGCTGAAGGCGGTCCGGCCGCGGCTGGCCGTGGTCAGCGCCGGCTATATGAATCGTTATCGCCATCCGCATCCGGCGGTGCTGCATCGTCTGCGGCAGCAGGGCATCGCGCTGCTGCGTACCGATCTGGATGGCGCCTTGACCCTTGAATTGGCGGATGCGGTGGACTGGCAATGCCTTCGCCTGCGGCAGGCTCGCTATTGGCGGGCGCGCGGCGATTGCGCGGCCCAGTCGCTCACGTCTGATTGACTACGGCGATCACGCGGTTGCCCTTGCCTTCGTAGCGCAGGCTGTCGAACGACAGCTTGCGGGCGATCAGGATGCCGCGGCCGTGGCAGGTCATCAGCGAGGCCGGTTCCGCGTTTTGATAGTACGCCCAGTCGAAGCCGTCCCCCATGTCCTCGATGGTGAATTGCAGCTGGTGGCCTTGGTGGTCGAATTCCAAAGCGACTTGACGGTCGCTGTACTCCGGGGCCTGCAGCCGGTTTTCCAGTTCCTTTTCCCAGGTGCCGGCGGCAATCAGCTGGCTTTTCTCTTCGTAGCTGATGCCCAGGTTGCCGTGCTCGATGGCGTTGACCAGCAGCTCGAACAGGCCGGTGGCCACGCGTTCCGGCTGGCGGCTGGTTTTGGCCAGCAAGGCGGTGATCGCCTGCGCTTCGCGGTGGGTTCGGCAGCGGAAGCGGGCGGTTTGCAGATGGCGCAGCGCATCGACGTGCAGATTGGCCAGTTCGCGGAAATGCGCGTAGCGGTCCCAGTGGCCCACCGCCGCGCCGACGATGGCCAGCAGCATGTCGCGCGAGAACGGCTTGGTCAGATAGTAGAACGCGCCGGCGGCCAAGCCCTCCTGCACGCTGGAGGCGGCGCCCATCGCCGTTTGCATGATGACGGGCAGAAACTCCAGCCTGGGCTCGGCCTTGATCTTCTTGAGCACGTCGAAGCCGCTCATGCCCGGCATCATCTTGTCGAGCAGGATGGTGGAGAACTGTTCGCCGTCGCGTTGCAGGATGTCCCAGGCCGTCTCGCCGTTTTCCGCCAACTGGGTTTCATAGCCGGCATCCTGCAGCAGCTCGGACATCAACTCAAGGTTGAACGGCTCGTCGTCAACGAGCAAGAGTTTATGAGGCATCAGGGAGTCCCTCCTCTAGGTTCCGCTGAAACTGCCGCGGGATGCAGAATGTAAATACGGCGCCGCCATCCGGCCGATTCTGCGCGCGGATCTGTCCGTGATGGGCATGGATGATTTCACGGCTGATCGCCAAACCCAGCCCGGTGCCGCCGGCGCCGGTCTTGGTAGTGCTGCTCTGGATGAACTTGTCGAATATGGTTTCCAGTTCCTTTTCCGGAATGCCCGGACCGGCATCTTCTACACTGACAATGGCCCATTCCCGGCCTTCTTGCTCGATCAATTTCGCGTGCACTTGAATATCGGCCCCGGCTGGACTGAATTTCACGGCGTTGGACAGCAGGTTGCGTATCACTTGGCCGATGCGGAAAGGGTCGATGTCGGCGATCAGCAACTCGGGAACGCACTCCAGTTGCAGACGGATCTGGCTGCGGCCGGCCAGCGGGGTGATTTCATCGCAGGCGTCGCGCAAGCATTGGCTGAGGTTGTTGCGGCTGATTGAATAGTCCATGCGGCCCACTTCCATCTTGGCCATGTCCAACAAGTCGTTCAGCAGGGTCAGCAGGCGGTTGCCGCTGGCATTGATGCGGCCGAAGTACTGCTCCAGTTTGATATCTTCCAGGCTGCGCGCGCGCAGCTGCCCCATTTCGGTGAAGCCGAGGATGGCGTGCAGCGGGGTGCGCAGCTCATGCGACATGTTGGCGAGGAATTCGGTCTTGGCGCGGCTGGTTTCCTCCGCCAGCACCTTGGCCCGCCGCAATGTGTCTTCCATCGAGCGCTGCGCCGAAATGTCCTGGTATACCCAGATGGTGCCCAGCTTGGGCACCGATGGATTCACCGCCTTGCCGTGCAGCCGGCACCAGAACAGCTTGCCCTTACCGGTGCGCAGCCGCACTTCAGTCTGCACCACCTTGCCGTCGTTGAGCAGGCTGTACAGCGCCTTGCCTGTGCGTTCCCATTGATCCGGATTTTCAAAATAGGGCAGGGTAGGCTGGCCTATCACGTTGCGGCCCTGCTGCTGGAACAGTTCCAAAAAGGCGTTGTTGATCTGGCGCAGGTGGCGATCGACGATATAGGCCATCGCGAGCGGACTGGCGTCCAGCAGCGCCGATAGTTGCTGGCTCTGCACTTCCACCTGTTCGGCCAGGCTGTTTTTCAGGCGGATCAGCGCTTCCTCCTGCTGCTTGCGCACAGTGATGTCGCGGCAGACGGTGACATAAAACCAGTCGTCCGGCATCACCACGCGGCTTAGCGATAGCTCGACGGGCAGCAACTGGCCATCGCTGCGCAGCAGGCTGGCCTCGAATGGTCGGCCCTCGTGTTCCACGGCGGTTTGTTCGAAGGATTGGTTGGGATTGCGGCTGTACAGCTCTGGAAACAGCACGCCTACCGGCAGGTGCTCCAGCGAGGTCGCGCTCTGATCCACCAGGCCGGCCGCCGCGGGGTTGGCCTGTAGGATGTGCCCGCCGCGGTCGATCAGAATGATGGCGTCCGAGCTGGCTTGCAGTATCGCGCGCTGGCGCGCCTCGCTTTGGGCCAGCGCCTGTTCCGACTGGACCCGGTCATTGATTTGCTCGTTCAGGGTGCGCGTGTTCTGTTCCAGTTGTTGCTGCTGTAGCTGCAACTGCTTGTTCAGGCGCAGGTTCTGCCGCAGTTGGCGCTGTTGCAGCAACAGCAGCAGCGCCAGGATGCCGGCGGAGGACGCCAGCATGGTCCAGGCGGAGGGCGGCAGCGCTGGGCGAATCGGCTCAAGCGCGTAAGCGCCCAGCAACAGTTCGTTGCCGCCCACCGTGCTGCGGCGCGAGAAGCTTGGCGCATCGGAAGGGATGGCCTTGCCTGGTTGCGAGTCCAGCAGGGGAAGGTTCGGCTGATTCTTGCTCCAGACCAGCAGCCGCACGTGATGCAAGGGGTTGTCTGCGGCCAAGGCGTCGCCCATGGGCTGCGTCAGCCGCTCCTGACGCAGATTCAGCAGCAGCAGCGTGTGGTCGTCGCCCAGCCGCGTGACGATATCAAGCCGATGGTTGCCGGAACCGGCGCCCTGGCTAGGCAGAAGCATAGGCAGGTCGCTGCGGCGCGCCAAATCGAGCAGCCACTTGGTGTCGCCTTGGTGGCTCAGGTCCAGGCCTTGCGGCAAGGCGTTGGCATCATCCGGCAGATAACTGGCCACCGGGTAATACTGCATTTGCGTTGGGCTGGGCACCAGGTGCTGGTTTTGCAGATAGCGTATGCCGGTGGCGATACGGTTCTCGAATGCCTCGCGCTGGTTCTGCTCTACCAGGACCACCGTGCCAATGCCGGCAAACGGGCTATCGTCGCGCGCGACCCTGCGGGCGAGTTGCTGAAAAGCATGCGCTGGATCGCCGTTGATCAGTTGTTGCGCCATGATGCGCGAGTGTTCCAGCGCATCGCCCAGCTGCAGCACCACCAGGCTGGTGGCCAGCGAGCCCCAGTGCTGCTGTTGCTGCTGTCGCTCGCCGCGGTCGTGTTCCAGCAGCAGCCAGTATTCAGTCAGCAGCAGGGCCGCGCTTAGCGCGATGCCCAGCAGCAGCACGGAGAGGCGGTTCAACCGCGGCATATTAGCCCCGTCAGCGTTCGCTTAGTTCTTGATACAGGGCCTCGAATTCGCGCGACAGTTTGTGGCGCGGGTCCAGGAAGATCATCGGGCGCGCGGCCTGGTGCGATTCGCGGATTTTGACCGAGGCCGACAGCGGCGAGACCAGCACCGGCAGGCCTTCGGCTTTCAACTCGTCCACCAGCTTGACCGGCAGGCTGGCGCGCGGCTGGAACTGGTTGACCACGATGCCTTCTATGAACAGCGCCGGGTTGTGATCGGCGCGGATCTCGTCGGCGCTGGCCTTCAGGTTGTACAGCGCATGGCGGGAGAAAGCGTCGCAGTCGAACGGAATCAGGCAGCGATCGGCCGCGATCAGCGCGGAACGGGTGTAGAAATTCAGCGCCGGCGGCGTGTCGATCCAGATTTCGTCGTAATGCGGCGCCAACAGGTCCAGCGCTTCTTTCAGCTTGAACATCTTGTAGCGCGATTCCAGCTTGCCCATCAGCTCGGCCAGCTCCGGGTGCGAGGCCAGCAGCGACAGGCCGCTGATGGCGGTGTCGCGGACGAATTCATGCGGCTCCTTGCCGAACAGCGAGATATTGAGCATCTGCTGGAACAGGTCGGCCACGCTGGGGGAGCCGACCGCCGCGGCCTCTCCCAGCAAGTACTGGCTGGCGTTGCCTTGCGGATCGAGGTCGATCAGCAGCACGCGGCGCCCCTGGCTGGCCGCCACCGCGGCCAGGTTGACGGCGATGGTGGACTTGCCCACGCCGCCTTTCTGATTGAATACCACGCGTCGGATGGTCATGACTGACTCCTGTTGATAGCGGTGCGGCGACAGGCTCAGAAGCCGGGCTGCCCTTTGCAGACCAGCAGCATTTGTTGATAACTGGCGGAATTCTGCACAACCGGCATGGATTTTATCTGTGCGTCATTATAGGTGAAGCTGGCGATCTGCCGGCCGTTTTCATCGAACAAGGTCATGTCCAGCAAGCGGAAGGTATGCTGCGAGCAATCGATCTGCCAAGTGTTCAGCGATGTTTTGTGCCGAGGCGTGGTCAGAAAGTTCTCTTTTTTCAGATTGAAGATGGTCTTGCGGTCGCGGAAGGTCGCCAGCGCGCCCTGGCGCTTGATCGACAGCAGGTCCAGCTCATTGAGGATGTTGCCATTGGGCGAAACGCCCAGGTTTTGCCAATCGGCGCTGGCCGGTTGCGCGGCGGCCGAGGCGGGCTTGGCCGCCGTCTGGGACGCCGTGGTGGACTGCTGTGGCGTGGCGGCGCAGCCCGCCAGCAGCGTCAGGGCGAGCAGGGAGGCGATTTGGGTACGCATATCAGGGTCTCCGGAATTTCCCGCAAGTGTCGCATGGCGGAGGGGCGGCGGGGAACCGCAGCCGCGATGCGGCAGAAATTTTCAAGAATTTTGGAACTTAACTCGGGCAGGGGGAGTCTTTCACAGTGCGAGAGCATTTTTCCTCTTCGTTTCACATTGTCTCCATCCAACTTATGGCCGCCTCCCCGGGCGGCCACTTTTTTTGCCTATCGTCCCCCGCGGCGGACGCTTGCCGTACAATACCTCTTTTCCCGCAAGGCGTTTCTTCCGGCATGCACGACGCAGTCTCCATCCTTAATCATATTTTCGGCTATCCGGAATTCCGGGGCCAGCAGCTGGAGATCGTCGATCAGGTGGCGCAGGGCGGCCATGCCCTGGTATTGATGCCCACCGGCGGCGGCAAGAGCCTGTGCTATCAGATCCCGGCGCTGCTGCGCGACGGCGTGGCTATCGTGGTGTCGCCGCTGATCGCGCTGATGCAGGACCAGGTTGCAACCCTGCAGGAGCTGGGCGTGGCGGCGGCCTGCCTGAATTCCGCCACCGGGCCGGACGAGGCGCGCGACATCGCCCGCCAGGCGCGCGCCGGCACGCTCGATCTATTGTATGTGGCGCCAGAGCGGCTGCTGACGCCGCGCTTTCTGGAGTTCCTGTCGCAGCTGAAGATCGCGCTGTTCGCCATAGACGAGGCGCACTGCGTCAGCCACTGGGGCCATGATTTCCGGCCGGAGTACCAGCAACTGGGTCTGCTGGCCGAACGCTTCCCCCAGGTGCCGCGCATCGCGCTGACCGCTACCGCCGACGAGCAGACCCGGCTCGACATTATCCATTACTTGAAGCTGGCCGAGGCGCGGGTGTTCCTGTCCAGCTTCGACCGGCCTAATCTGTTCTATCAGGTAGTGGAAAAGCATAACGCCAAGAAGCAGCTGTTGGATTTCATACGCCAGGAGCATCAGGGCGCCACCGGCATCGTCTATTGCCTGTCGCGCAAGCGAGTGGAGGATACCGCGCAGTGGCTGCGCGAAAACGGCATCGAGGCGCTGGCCTACCATGCCGGCATGAGCCATGCCGAGCGCGAAGCCAACCAGCGGCTGTTCCTGCGCGAGGACGGCATCGTGATGGTGGCCACCGTCGCCTTCGGCATGGGCATCGACAAGCCGGACGTGCGCTTCGTCGCCCACATCGACATGCCGAAAAGCCCGGAAAACTTCTACCAGGAATCCGGCCGCGCCGGCCGCGACGGCGTGCCCTCAGCCAGCTGGCTGTGCTACGGCCTGAACGATGTGGTGCAGCTGCGGCAGATGATAGAAGGCGGCGAGATGGCCGAGCTGCAGAAACAGGTTGAGCTGTCCAAGCTCGATGCGATGCTGGCTTTCTGCGAAACCGCCGGCTGCCGCCGCCAGCACATCCTGGCGCACTTCGGCGAGACGAGCAAACCATGCGGCCATTGCGACAACTGCCTGCATCCGCCGATCACCTACGACGCCACCGAATCGGTGCGCAAGTTGCTGTCCTGTATTTATAGAGTGGGTCAGCGCTTCCCCACCGGCCACGTCATCGACGTGCTGCTGGGTCGGCAGAATGCCAGCATCAGCCATCACCGCCACGATCAGCTCAGCACCTACGGCATAGGCAAGGACATGAACCAGCGCTGGTGGCGCTCCATCGTCCGCCAACTGGTGGCGCGCCAGCTGGTGCAGGTGGACATCGCCCGCGGCCAGTCCCTGGTGCTGACCGATGCCTGCCGGCCGCTGCTGAAGGGCGAGCAGACCATCTATCTGCGGCCGTTGGCCGACGAGAAGAAATCGCGCGGCAGCGGCGGCGCCGACCGCTGGCTGCGCACCGAGCGCGAGGAGCGGTTGTGGCAGGCGTTGCGCCGCTGGCGCCGCCAGGTGGCCGACGAGCACAATGTGCCGGCCTACGCGGTGTTTTCCGACCGCACGCTGCGCGATCTGGTGGAAAAGCGGCCGGACAGCCTGGCCGGTTTGCAACGCATCTACGGCTTGGGCGAGCTGAAGCTGGCCCGCTATGGCGACGCGCTGTTGGATTGCCTGCGCGCGGCGCAGGGCTAAAGCCCAAACCGCGCAGGACGTTTTGTTACGCCGTGCTTGACCATATTCTTATACAATTGGTCGCATATTTGTAAATTCGGAGAATTCCATGGCAGTGAATCTGAACCCGCCGCAAGCCGGCCAGTTGCCGGCGATTGCCGGCGTCGAGCTGCTGGTGGCCGAAGCCGGCATCAAGACCGCGGGCCGCAAAGACGTGCTGGTGGTGAAGCTGGACAAGGGCAATACCGTAGCCGGCGTGTTCACCCGCAACCGATTCTGCGCGGCGCCGGTGCGGCTGTGCCAGCAGCATCTGGCCGCAGGAGTGCAGATTCGCGCGCTGGTAGTGAACACCGGCAATGCCAACGCCGGCACCGGCGTGGATGGCCACAACCGCGCGCTGGCTGTCTGCCAGGCGGTAGCGGAGCAAAACCAGCTGCAAGTGGAGCAGGTGTTGCCGTTCTCCACCGGCGTCATCCTGGAGCCGCTGCCGGCCGACAAGATCCTCCAGGCGTTGCCGACGCTGCGCCAGGCCGACTGGGCCGAGGCCGCCCAGGCCATCATGACCACCGATACCATTGCCAAGGCGGCCAGCCGCACGCTGGAAATCGACGGCAAGAAAATCTCCATCACCGGCATCGCCAAGGGATCGGGCATGATCCATCCGAATATGGCCACCATGCTGGGCTTTGTCGCCACCGATGCCGCGATCACCCGCCCGCTGTTGAATCAACTGGTCAAGGAAGTGGCGGACCAGTCCTTTAATAGCATTACCGTCGATGGCGACACCTCCACCAACGACAGCTTCATCCTGATTTCCACCGGCAAGAGCGAAGCCGCGCTGATCGACTCCGTCGAACAGCCGGCCTACCTGCAGTTGAAACAGGCGCTGCTGGAAGTGGCCATCGAACTGGCGCAGGCCATCGTGCGCGATGGCGAGGGCGCCACCAAGTTCATCACCGTCGAAGTCAATGGCGGCCGCTCGGTGGCCGAGTGCAAGGATGTGGCCTACGCCATCGCCCGCTCGCCGTTGGTGAAGACGGCCTTCTTCGCATCGGACCCGAATCTGGGCCGTCTGCTGGCGGCCATCGGCTATGCCGGCGTGGCGGATCTCGACGTCGATCGACTGTCTCTCTATCTAGATGATGCGCTGGTGGCCTGCGACGGCGGCCGCCATCCGGACTACCGCGAGGAACAGGGCCAGGCGGTGATGAACCAGAGCGAGATCACCGTGCGTGTCGAGTTGGGACGCGGCGCGGCTTGCGCCAAGGTGTGGACCTGCGACTTCTCCTATGAGTATGTCCGCATCAATGCCGACTACCGCAGCTGATCTCTCTATATAGATAAGTTGCAAAACCGGCTATCTGTGCAAAAAGCTCCCTTTCGAGGGAGCTTTTTGCATTTCAAGCCATAAGCACACACGGTCTGCTGGCCCTTTCTAAGGACGGTTCTGACGGGAAATAAATAATTTCATATTCATATATTGTTGCTTATCAGGCGTTTGCGCGACATCTCGTAAAAAACCTGCATTTTTCTCAAAAAACCTGTTGACCGAGGGTGAGGGGGCAGGTATAGTTCGTCTCCTCAGCTGACGCAGCGAACGAAACAGGCCGAACGAAACAGGTTCCGGCGGCGGTCGCAGCGACCAGCACCGCTCTTTAATAGAACGAATAACCGATAGGTGTAAGTGCTTGGCGAAAGCCAAAAACTTGCACTGCAAGAGATAGGAAATACCAGTTATTTCTTTGAACTTGCGTGCCAGAAAATTTGCTATGAGATTGAACTGAAGAGTTTGATCCTGGCTCAGATTGAACGCTGGCGGCATGCTTTACACATGCAAGTCGAACGGCAGCACGGGAGCTTGCTCCTGGTGGCGAGTGGCGAACGGGTGAGTAATGCATCGGAATGTACCGTGTAATGGGGGATAGCTCGGCGAAAGCCGGATTAATACCGCATACGCCCTGAGGGGGAAAGCGGGGGACCGAAAGGCCTCGCGTTATACGAGCAGCCGATGTCTGATTAGCTAGTTGGTGAGGTAAGAGCTCACCAAGGCGACGATCAGTAGCGGGTCTGAGAGGATGATCCGCCACACTGGGACTGAGACACGGCCCAGACTCCTACGGGAGGCAGCAGTGGGGAATTTTGGACAATGGGCGCAAGCCTGATCCAGCCATGCCGCGTGTCTGAAGAAGGCCTTCGGGTTGTAAAGGACTTTTGTTCGGGAGGAAATCCCGCTGGTTAATACCTGGCGGGGATGACAGTACCGGAAGAATAAGCACCGGCTAACTACGTGCCAGCAGCCGCGGTAATACGTAGGGTGCAAGCGTTAATCGGAATTACTGGGCGTAAAGCGTGCGCAGGCGGTTGTGCAAGTCTGATGTGAAAGCCCCGGGCTCAACCTGGGAACGGCATTGGAGACTGCACGACTAGAGTGCGTCAGAGGGGGGTAGAATTCCGCGTGTAGCAGTGAAATGCGTAGAGATGCGGAGGAATACCGATGGCGAAGGCAGCCCCCTGGGATGACACTGACGCTCATGCACGAAAGCGTGGGGAGCAAACAGGATTAGATACCCTGGTAGTCCACGCCCTAAACGATGTCAACTAGCTGTTGGGGGTTTGAATCCTTGGTAGCGTAGCTAACGCGTGAAGTTGACCGCCTGGGGAGTACGGCCGCAAGGTTAAAACTCAAAGGAATTGACGGGGACCCGCACAAGCGGTGGATGATGTGGATTAATTCGATGCAACGCGAAAAACCTTACCTGCTCTTGACATGTACGGAACTTGCCAGAGATGGCTTGGTGCCCGAAAGGGAGCCGTAACACAGGTGCTGCATGGCTGTCGTCAGCTCGTGTCGTGAGATGTTGGGTTAAGTCCCGCAACGAGCGCAACCCTTGTCATTAGTTGCCATCATTAAGTTGGGCACTCTAATGAGACTGCCGGTGACAAACCGGAGGAAGGTGGGGGTGACGTCAAGTCCTCATGGCCCTTATGAGCAGGGCTTCACACGTCATACAATGGTCGGTACAGAGGGTCGCGAAGCCGCGAGGTGGAGCCAATCTCATAAAACCGATCGTAGTCCGGATCGCACTCTGCAACTCGAGTGCGTGAAGTCGGAATCGCTAGTAATCGCAGATCAGCATGCTGCGGTGAATACGTTCCCGGGTCTTGTACACACCGCCCGTCACACCATGGGAGTGAGTTTCACCAGAAGTGGGTAGGCTAACCGCAAGGAGGCCGCTTACCACGGTGGGATTCATGACTGGGGTGAAGTCGTAACAAGGTAGCCGTAGGGGAACCTGCGGCTGGATCACCTCCTTTCTAGAGAAGGCGATCGTCAAGTACTTACAGCCTATCGGTTATTCAAGTTAAGGGCATTTTCGATGAAAATCTGCGCAGCTCTGCGTTGAAAGCCTCCTCGTGTACTGGATGTACACGTCGTCAGCTTTCGCCTGGATCTGCTTGATTTTGATCGAAAAGGATGTGGTATGAAGCGACTACTGGGTTTGTAGCTCAGCTGGTTAGAGCACTGTGTTGATAACGCAGGGGTCGTAGGTTCGAGTCCTACCAGACCCACCAGTATTTTTTGGGTCAGGCAAGGCGCGAGGGAGCGACATGTGCTTATGCACATGAGCGACTGAGCAACGCAGCATCACCCAAAAAGAGGGGGATTAGCTCAGTTGGGAGAGCACCTGCTTTGCAAGCAGGGGGTCGTCGGTTCGATCCCGTCATCCTCCACCACACCGCAAACAAAATCGAATTGAGAAGTTTGATTCTGTTTGCGTTGTAAAACGCCCGATCTTTAACAAACTGAAGAAGCCGAATATATAAGACGGCGAAATGAAAGCGTAGAGTTAACTCTTTACGCGGACAAATCGTCATCTTGGGTATTTGATTGTATCTAAGGCTGCGTCGCCAACTCAAAAGGGGCGGTGCAGTCGTCGCACAAACACACTTGTTGTTTTAGTGATCTAGGTTACTGAAATGATAGGGTCAAGCGACTAAGTGCATCTGGTGGATGCCTTGGCGATCACAGGCGATGAAGGACGTGTAAGCCTGCGAAAAGCGCGGGGGAGCTGGCAATAGAGCTTTGATCCCGCGATATCCGAATGGGGAAACCCGGCCCTTAGGGGTCATCCCAGACTGAATACATAGGTCTGAGGAGGCGAACTCAGCGAACTGAAACATCTAAGTAGCTGAAGGAAAAGAAATCAACCGAGATTCCGTAAGTAGTGGCGAGCGAACGCGGAACAGCCTGTATGTGATAGAGATTGCGTTAGTGGAAGGTTATGGAAAGGACCGCCATAGTGGGTGATAGCCCCGTACACGAAAACGCATTCTTGGTACTAAGCATACGAGAAGTAGGGCGGGACACGCGAAATCCTGTCTGAAGATGGGGGGACCATCCTCCAAGGCTAAATACTCGTGATCGACCGATAGTGAACCAGTACCGTGAGGGAAAGGCGAAAAGAACCCCGGGAGGGGAGTGAAATAGAACCTGAAACCGGATGCATACAAACAGTGGGAGCGGACTTGTTCCGTGACTGCGTACCTTTTGTATAATGGGTCAGCGACTTACGTTCAGTAGCGAGCTTAACCGAATAGGGGAGGCGTAGGGAAACCGAGTCCGAATAGGGCGCTTTAGTTGCTGGGCGTAGACCCGAAACCGAGTGATCTATCCATGGCCAGGATGAAGGTGCGGTAACACGCACTGGAGGTCCGAACCCACTAGTGTTGCAAAACTAGGGGATGAGCTGTGGATAGGGGTGAAAGGCTAAACAAACTCGGAGATAGCTGGTTCTCCCCGAAAACTATTTAGGTAGTGCCTCATGTATCACTTCCGGGGGTAAAGCACTGTTATGGCTAGGGGGTCATTGCGATTTACCAAACCATGGCAAACTCTGAATACCGGAAAGTGCGAGCATGGGAGACAGACGGTGGGTGCTAACGTCCATCGTCAAGAGGGAAACAACCCAGACCGCCAGCTAAGGTCCCAAATGATCAGTTAAGTGGTAAACGAAGTGGGAAGGCCTAGACAGCCAGGATGTTGGCTTAGAAGCAGCCATCATTTAAAGAAAGCGTAATAGCTCACTGGTCGAGTCGTCCTGCGCGGAAGATGTAACGGGGCTCAAACTGATAACCGAAGCTGCGGATGCGTCGGCTTCACCTTAGCTTGTTGCAAGCTTGTCATCGCGAAGCGATGACAAAGCCCACCCCAATGGTCGCCAGGCCATGAGGGAAACAAGCAGGCTAAGGGAAGCCGATGCGTGGTAGGGGAGCGTTCTGTAGGTCTGTGAAGGTGTCTCGTAAGGGATGCTGGAGATATCAGAAGTGCGAATGCTGACATGAGTAGCGATAAAGCGGGTGAAAAGCCCGCTCGCCGAAAGCCCAAGGTTTCCTACGCAACGTTCATCGGCGTAGGGTGAGTCGGCCCCTAAGGCGAGGCTGAAAAGCGTAGTCGATGGGAAACGGGTTAAAATTCCCGTACTTTTGTGTAGTGCGATGTGGGGACGGAGAAGGTTAGGTCATCAGACTGTTGGAATAGTCTGTTTAAGCCGGTAGGCTGGGGTGGTAGGCAAATCCGCCGCCCCTTAAGGCCGAGACGTGATGACGAGGGTCTACGGACCTGAAGTGACTGATACCACGCTTCCAGGAAAAGCCACTAAGCTTCAGCTACACAAGAACCGTACCGCAAACCGACACAGGTGGGCAGGATGAGAATTCTAAGGCGCTTGAGAGAACTCAGGAGAAGGAACTCGGCAAATTGATACCGTAACTTCGGGAGAAGGTATGCCTCTTAGAGTGTAGGACTTCGCGTTCGAAGCTTTGAGAGGTCGCAGAGAATCGGTGGCTGCGACTGTTTAACAAAAACACAGCACTGTGCCAACACGAAAGTGGACGTATACGGTGTGACGCCTGCCCGGTGCCGGAAGGTTAAGTGATGGGGTGCAAGCTCTTGATCGAAGCCCCGGTAAACGGCGGCCGTAACTATAACGGTCCTAAGGTAGCGAAATTCCTTGTCGGGTAAGTTCCGACCCGCACGAATGGCGTAACGATGGCCACACTGTCTCCTCCTGAGACTCAGCGAAGTTGAAGTGTTTGTGAAGATGCAATCTCCCCGCTGCTAGACGGAAAGACCCCGTGAACCTTTACTGTAGCTTTGCATTGGACTTTGAAGTGGTTTGTGTAGGATAGGTGGGAGGCTAAGAAGCCAGGACGCTAGTTCTGGTGGAGCCGACCTTGAAATACCACCCTGACCCCTTTGAGGTTCTAACCTTGGTCCGTGATCCGGATTGGGGACAGTGCATGGTAGGCAGTTTGACTGGGGCGGTCTCCTCCCAAAGTGTAACGGAGGAGTTCGAAGGTTACCTAGGTACGGTCGGAAATCGTGCTGATAGTGCAATGGCAAAAGGTAGCTTAACTGCGAGACCGACAAGTCGAGCAGGTGCGAAAGCAGGACATAGTGATCCGGTGGTTCTGAATGGAAGGGCCATCGCTCAACGGATAAAAGGTACTCCGGGGATAACAGGCTGATACCGCCCAAGAGTTCACATCGACGGCGGTGTTTGGCACCTCGATGTCGGCTCATCACATCCTGGGGCTGTAGCCGGTCCCAAGGGTATGGCTGTTCGCCATTTAAAGTGGTACGTGAGCTGGGTTCAAAACGTCGTGAGACAGTTTGGTCCCTATCTGCAGTGGGCGTTGGAAGTTTGACGGGGGCTGCTCCTAGTACGAGAGGACCGGAGTGGACGCACCTCTGGTGTACCGGTTGTGACGCCAGTCGCATCGCCGGGTAGCTAAGTGCGGAAGAGATAACCGCTGAAAGCATCTAAGCGGGAAACTTGCCTGAAGATGAGACTTCCCTGGAGGCTTGACCTCCCTGAAGAGTCGTTCGAGACCAGGACGTTGATAGGTCGGGTGTGGAAGCGCTGTGAGGCGTGAAGCTAACCGATACTAATTGCTCGTGAGGCTTGATCCTATCATTTGAGTGGCTTAGCGAGGCTAAGTGACGAGAGTGGATGTGCGAAGAACATCAAATACCGAATATTCAGAATCAGAGAGCGACTCTGGTTCAGGCTTCTTGCAGTTTGTACAGTTTATGTCTGGTGGCCTTAGCGAGGTGGTCCCACGCCTTCCCATCCCGAACAGGATCGTGAAACGCCTTAGCGCCGATGATAGTGTGGCATTCGCCATGTGAAAGTAGGACACCGCCAGACGCCCGATACGACAAAGCCCAGCTCAACCGAGCTGGGCTTTGCGCTTTGCGTGCGCCGAATGCGCGACACCCGCCCCGACAGACTCTGCCGGGGCTTTGGCGTTTCTGGGTGTTGGGCGGGAGCGGCTACGGTGGTATGCTTCGCAACTTACCCGTTTGGCGGCCAGGCGATTGATGGGGCGGTAATCCGCCGCGCCGGCCGGCTTTTACGCAAGGACATGCATGACTTACCCGTTGCCGTCGTTTGAAGACAAGATTTGCCCGCCGGAGCAGTTGGCCGACAAGCTGGCGGCCCTGCCGCGCCCCTTGGTATTCACCAATGGCTGCTTCGACATTCTGCACCGCGGCCACGTGACTTATCTGGCGCAAGCGCGCGCGCTGGGCGCTAGCTTGGTGCTAGGCTTGAATACCGATGCTTCGGTGAAGCGCCTGGGCAAAGGCGACGACAGGCCGATCAACAACGAATATGATCGCGCGGCGGTGCTGGCGGCGCTGGAGAGCGTCAGCCTGGTGACTTGGTTCGATGCCGATACGCCGGCCGAGTTGATCGAGCAGGTCCAACCGGACGTGCTGGTCAAAGGCGGCGACTGGAGCGTGGACAAGATAGTCGGCAGCGCGCAGACGTTGGCGCGCGGCGGGCAGGTGCATTCCATCCCTTTTCTGTTCGATACTTCCACCACCAAGACGCTGAACAAGATTCGCGCCGCCGAGGACAAGGCGTGAGCGAGCATGCCTTCGCGGTGCTGCGCCACTTGTCGGACGGCCGTTTTCACTCCGGCGAAGACATCGCCCAGGCGCTGGGCTGTTCCCGCACGCTGGTCTGGCAGGCGGTGCACGCCATCGAGAGCGAACTGGGGCTGACGGTGTTCAGCGTGCGCGGCCAGGGTTACAAGCTGGCCCAGCCGTTCTCCTGGCTGGACGTGGCGGCGGTGCGCGCCGGTTTGGACGAGGCGGCGGCGGAGACGTTCACACTGGCGGTGGCGGAGCGGACCGACTCCACCAATAGCCAGTTGATGGCGCGCGCCGGCAATGGCGGCTTGCATGGTTTGGTGCTGGCGTGCGAATTGCAGACGGCTGGCCGGGGCCGCTTGGGGCGCCGCTGGCAGGCGCGTCTGGGAGCGGGATTGACGTTCTCGCTGCTGTGGCGGTTCAATCGCGGCATGCCGAGCTGGCAGGCTTGTCTCTGGCTGTGGGGGTGGCCTTGGCGCGCGCTTTGCGCAGCCTGGGCGCGCCGGTGCAGTTGAAATGGCCGAACGATGTGCTGCTGGATGGCCGCAAGCTGGCCGGGATTTTGATTGAGTTGTCCGGCGACGCGCTGGGGCCGGCCGCAGTCGTGGTGGGCATCGGCATCAATGTGGCCGATCCGGGCGAGGTGGATCAGCCGATTGCCACGCTGGAGCAAGCCGGCATCGCGCCTGAGCGCAATCGCGTGTTGGCGGCCTTGCTCAACGAGCTGGAGCGGGTGCTGACGGATTTTGGCCGCCATGGTTTCGCGCCGCTGCGCGAGGAGTGGTGGCGGCTGTCCGCCCATCAGGGCGCGGCGGTGAGGCTGGGCTTCTCGCATGGCGAGCCGGTGGACGGCATCGCCTGCGGCGTGGCGGACAACGGCGCCTTGCAGCTGAGACGGCGCAAGGCTTGCGGACTTTCCATATCGGCGAAGTCAGTTTAAGGGAACGCCGATGAAATTACTGATAGACGCCGGCAATAGCCGGGTCAAATGGGCGGTATACCAGGGCGCGGATTGCGTCGCCCAGGGCGCGGCCGAGCATCATGAGCTGGCTGGTCTGGCGGACGCCTGGCGCGATTTGCCGCTGGAAGGCGCCTGGATGTCGTCGGTGGCGCGCGGCGAAGTGGCCGACGGCCTGGCGGCGGCCGTGCCATGCGCGCTGCATCGCGTTCATTCGGAACGTCGTTTTGGCGAGGTCTGTAACCATTATCGCAACACCGCGGAGCAAGGCGCCGACCGCTGGCTGGCGGTATTGGCCGCCCGCGAGATCTGCCGCGGCGACATCGTCGCCTGCGCCGGCACCGCGCTGACGGTGGAGACGCTGACGGCCGAGGGCGACTACCTGGGCGGGCTGATCCTGCCAGGCCATGGCTTGATGCTGCATAGCCTGGCGCAAGGCACCGCCAATCTGAACCGGCAGGCCGGCGAAGTGGTGGCATTCCCGCAGGGCACGCCGGACGCGCTGGCCAGCGGCGCGATGGCGGCTTTGGTGGGCGCGATAGAAGGGCAGCGGCGCAAGCTGGCCGAGCGTACCGGCCGCGAGCCGGCAACGGTGATTCTGACGGCGGCGCGACGCGGCGCGCATCGCGCCGTGGCTCGCGGCGCCGTTGCAGA
>NZ_MKCR01000031.1 GCF_001855565.1 Chromobacterium amazonense
CGCAGCAGCCGGTGCTGACGGTGCAGACCGGCCAGACCACCGATGCGATGTACATGGGCTTCTACAGCGACACGCTGCCCACCAATAATGTGACCGACTACCTGGTGCGCGTGGTCAAACCCAAGTTGGACTCCATCGCGGGCGTGCAGACGGCGGAAATCCTGGGCGGCCGCCCATTCGCCCTTCGCGCCTGGCTCGATACGGCCAAAATGGCGGCGCATAACGTGACGGCGGCCGATGTCAGCGCCGCGTTGGCCAGCAACAACACGCTTGCCGGTCTGGGTTCGAGCAAGGGTCAGATGGTGACCATCCCGCTGACCGCCGCCACCGATCTGCATTCGGTGGAAGAGTTCAAGCAGTTGGCCGTCAAGCGCAACGGCGACGCCATCGTGCGCTTGCAGGACGTGGCCAATGTCACGCTGGGTTCGGACAATTACGACTTCAACGTCGCCTTCAGCGGCGTGCGCTCCGTGTTCATCGGCATCAAGGTGGCGCCGGAAGCCAACATCCTCGACGTGGCGGAGCGAGTGCGCAAGGCCTTCCCCGACGTGCAGAAGCAGCTGCCGACCGGACTGACCGGCCAGATCGTCTACGACTCCACCGAGTTCATCAACACCTCCATCCATGAGGTGGTGAAGACGCTGCTGGAAGCGCTGGTGATCGTGACCGTGGTGATCTTCCTGTTCTTAGGCAGCTTCCGAGCGGTGCTGGTCCCAGTGATCGCCATGCCGCTGTCGCTGATCGGCACCTTCTTCATCATGCTGATGCTGGGCTACTCCATCAACCTGCTGACGCTGCTGGCGCTGGTGCTGGCCATCGGCCTGGTGGTGGACGACGCCATCATCGTGGTGGAAAACGTGGACCGCCACATGCGCGACGGCATGTCGCCTTTCCAAGCCTCCATCGTGGCCGCGCGGGAGCTGGGCGGGCCGATTCTGGCGATGACCGTGGTGCTGGTGGCGGTGTACGTACCCATCGGCTTCCAAGGCGGCCTGACCGGCGCGCTGTTCACCGAGTTCGCCTTCACCCTGGCGGCGGCCGTGACCGTGTCCGGCGTGGTGGCGCTGACGCTGTCTCCGATGATGTGCTCGCGTTTCTTCAACACTGATATGGACAACAGCCCCTTCGTCCATGCCATCGACCGCACCTTCGAGCGCGTGCGCCATGCTTACCAGCGCATTCTGCACAGCCTCCTGGAAACCTGGCCGGTGCCGATCGTGATGGGCGTCATCCTGATCGCCCTGCTGGCCGTGATGTTCAAGATGTCCAAGTCAGAGCTGGCGCCGGAAGAAGACCAGGGCATCGTGATGTCGCAGGTAGTCGGCGCGCCTACCGCCACGTCCGACCAGATGCAAACCTACGCCAACCAGGTATTCCAGGTGGCCAAGGGAATGCCCGAATACGAGCAGATGTTCCAGATCACCGGCGTGCCCACCGTCAACGCCGGCATAGGCGGCGTGCTGTTCAAGGACTGGGGCGAACGCAAGCGCAACGCCCACGAAATCCAGCTTGACCTGCAGGCGCGCTGGAACAAGATCGCGGGCGCGCGGGTGGCGGCCTTCCAGTTCCCGCCGCTGCCGGGCGCTTCCGGCTTGCCGGTGCAGTTTGTGATCAACACCACCGAACCGTTCGAAAACCTCAACCAAGTCGCGCAGCAGGTGATGGACAAGGCGCGCGCCTCCGGCAAATTCTACTTCATCGACGGCGACCTCAAAATCGACAAGCCGCAAGCCACGGTGGAAGTGGACCGCGACAAGCTGACTGCGCTGGGCCTGACCCAGCAGGATGTGGGCAACGCGCTGTCCGCCGCGCTGGGCGGCGGCTACGTCAACTACTTCTCCATCGACGGCCGCTCCTACAAGGTGATTCCGCAAGTGCAGCAGGTGGACCGTCTCAACCCGTCGCAGCTGATGGACTACTACATCAAGACGCCCGCCAGCGGCGTCATTCCGGTCGGGACCGTGGCCAAGCTCAGTTACAGCGTGGTGCCGCAGTCCATCACCCGCTTCCAGCAGCTCAACTCGGTGACCATTTCCGGCGTGGCCGGGGTATCGCAAAACGAAGCGCTGCAATTCCTGCGCGACGAAGTGCAGAAAGCCGCGCCCTCCGGCTACAGCGTGGACTACGCCGGCCAGTCGCGCCAGTTCATGCAGGAGTCCGGCGGCTTCCTGGTGACCATGCTGTTCGCGGTGATCATCGTGTTCCTGGCGCTGTCGGCGCTGTTCGAGAGCTTCCGCGACCCGGTGGTGATCCTGGTGTCGGTGCCGCTGGCGCTGTTCGGCGCGATGATCTTCATCTTCCTGGGCTTCTCCTCGCTCAACATCTACACCGAAGTGGGCCTGGTGACGCTGATGGGCCTGATCAGCAAGCACGGCATTCTGATCGTGGAAGTGGCCAACGAGCTGCGCAAGACCGGGCTGTCCAAGCGCGAGGCCATCGAAGAGGCCGCGTCCATCCGGCTGCGCCCCATCCTGATGACCACCGCCGCCATGGTGTTCGGCGTGATCCCGCTGGTGATCGCCTCCGGCGCCGGCGCGGCGGGCCGCTACGCCATGGGCCTGGTGATCTTCACCGGCCTGTCCATCGGCACGCTGTTCACGCTGTTCGTGGTGCCGGCGATGTATATGTTCCTCGCCTCGCGCCGCGAGGCCGAAGAGGAGGCGTCCTCTGGCGAGCAAACGCAGACGGCTCACTGAGCGGCGCTTGCTGCGTTATGATTCGACAGGCGGCCATCCGGCCGCCTGTTTTGTTTACCCAAACAGGAATAGCTAACAATGTCTACCCGCTCTGAAAATGAAGGCATCACCGCCCTGCTCTTGGCCGGCGGCCAGGGCTCGCGCATGGGCGGCGTGGACAAGGGATGGCTGGAACTGGATGGCGTCGCGCTGGCGGAACGGGTCGCCGCGCGGCTGCGTCCGCAGGCCGACACGCTGTTGATCAGCGCCAACCGGAATCTGGAGCGTTACGCCGCGCTGGGCCGGGTGGTGACGGACGCGGCGGAGTTCGCCAACTGCGGCCCGCTGGCCGGGCTGGAAGCCGGCCTGGCCGCTTGCGAGACCACATGGCTGATCGCCGCGCCATGCGACCTACCCTTGCTGCCGGAAAACCTGGCGGCGCGCCTGCTGGCGCCGCTGCGCGATGGCCGCAGCCAGCTGGCGGTGGCGCGCAGCGGGGGGCAAGCACATCCGGTGTGCATGGCGCTATCGATCTCCCTCCTGCCCTCGCTGCGCGACTATCTGCGCGGCGGCGGCCGCAGGGTGCGCGAGTGGCAGGCGCGGGAGAACGCGCTGGCGGTGGATTTCGACGACGCGCCGCAGGCGTTCCGCAATCTCAATTCGCCGGAGGATCTGGCCAGGCTGGAAGAAGAATGGCGAAACCCCGCCTGATCCCCCATCAGACTCGGCGAGATCCCACGAATAACCACGTTAGCTATTGAAGGTTGCTGAATGGTGGCGCCGGGCTGCACTTTGCGATGCATCTAGGCGTTTCGACCGCCACATAGTCATTCCCTGCCCGGGCAAAAGCGCGATGAATCGGCACAAAGGTGGCCGACTCATCACATGTCAACCGTACCGATTCCCGACTTCCGCCGTGCCAAAAGCACCAGATCCGAGCTTGGGTGAGTGGCGTTAGATGGACTGGGAATGATATGAGACTCCAGCACCTCGAAACCGGCTGTCGAAACCATTTCGACGACCGCCTCTGGCGTTCTGTAGAAGTTGAAGACACGGTCACCTGCATGATTGGATTGCGCACCAGAAAACCCCGGGTCCCCCGTGATGGATGCCAGCAACAACACACCCTCATCAAGGAGTTTTTTGCGTGTCTGCTGCAAAGCGACAGCCGCATCCATATCGTCGAGGTAGCTAAGACCAAAAAAGAAAGCTGCGCCATCAAACCGCGCATCGATAGAGCCAAGATCCCGGCAATCCACTTCAGCGATCAAAGCCCCGGATACGCGCTTTGCCGCCTCGGACAACATCGCGGCAGAACGGTCCGCGCAAACGATCATCGCATCAGGACGACGACTGCGCACATAAGCTGCGACAAGGCCGGGACCGCAGGCGAGATCCAGAAACTTGATCGGTCCCCTGGGCAAGGCGCTCAACAACACATCGAAATAAGCATCATAGAGCCGCAAATCGCAGTATTTTTCAGCGTAGCGCGCCGCACCGCGATCAAACGTATCGACTGTTTCATCGTTGTAGTGCATGGATGGTGTCCCAAAATAAAGTTGCACAGTAGACTCAGCCTTGGAAAAAAAGCGCCCTGCGCTAGAATCACTTACCAAAGATAGAGCCTTGCCGCCAAATCCCTCCCATGAGCGCCCAGAACGGCCGGGGCCTGGAACCCTCTTATCGACCATTGCGGCAGAATCCGGCAAGCCAATCCAATCAAGCCAGTTTATCGTTCGCGGTGTACTCGACGAAACCGTTCTGCCGACAGAAGCTGGCCAGCGCCACGCCGGCCTGGCGCGCGATGTCCACCGCCAGCGCCGTGGGCGCGGAGATGGTGGCCAGCATGGGAATATTCATCCGCGCCGCCTTGCGCACCAGCTCGTAGCTGGCGCGGCTGGACATGAAGACAAAGCCATCGCTGGGCGAAAGATCTTGCAGCGCCAGATGGCCTATCAGCTTGTCCAGCGCATTATGGCGGCCCACATCCTCGAACACCGCCTTCACCTCGCCATCCAGGCCGCACCAAGCGGCCGCATGCGCGCAGCCGGTGAGCTGGTTCAAACGCTGCCGCGCCGGCAGCTCGGAAGCCGCGCGGGCAATGGTCGCGGCGTCGGCGACCAGCGGACGCGCCGTGATCCGATCAGGCGAGAGATCAAGCAGGCCCAGGCTCTCGATGCCGCACACGCCGCAGCCGGTGCGGCCGGCCAGCGAGCGCCGGCGTTCCTTCATCGCCAGAAAAGCCGGCTGGGCGATGTCCAGCCTGACCTCGGCGCCGCCGCAAACCCGCTCGGCCTCGACATCGAAAATTTCCGCCCGCCGCGACACAATGCCCTCGCTCAGGGCGAAGCCTACCGCCAGCTGCTCCAAGTCGCAGGGCGTCGCCATCATCACGGCGTGCGAGATGCCATTGAACACCAGCGCCACCGGCACCTCCTCCGCCACCCAATCCATGGCGGACTGCGCCGCGCCGTCGCGGTGACGCCTTACCTCCAGCCGGGCGGCCCCGGCCTGCTCGCTCATCCCTTCCACACGCCTCTCCCTCCCGCGCCTTGGCGACGGGAATACGCTAGACTACGCGTCGTTTACATTGATACTGATCCCCATGACCGCCGACGCCCCTTTGCAGGCAGAACAACTGGACCCGGCCATCGCCGCGCTGCTGGCGCAATTGTGGCGCGCCGAGCACGCCAGCGACGGCCCCTGGTCGCTGCCGCGGCTGTGCAAGCAATCCGGGTTGCGCATGAGCACCTTGCGCCGCAGCCTGACGCTGCTGAGCCAGCTGGAGCTCGCCGCCCTCCGCATCGACGATGCCGGCCATGGCGAGGCCAGCCTGACCGACGACGGAAAAACCTTGTGCCGCCAGCTATTCGCAGCGGCGGGCCACGACTGACATTATCCCCCTGGCTGCGCGGCGGAGCCAGCAGCTTGCGTGAGTCGCCGCCACCAAGCCATGTCATGGCGATAAAATCTTGACCCCAAGCCGCAGCTAGGAATTATCCTAGTAAGCTTAGCCACCGCGCCGCCCGCAGCCATGCCAGGCGGTACGCGTTTTACCGCACACCGCATCTGGAATACCCACCATGGAACACAAGCGCAAGGCACGCATCGCGCCCTACCCACAGCCGGCCGGCGGCCTGGATTCGCTGAAAAGCACCACCATCACGCTGCTGAAGGAAAAAGTGCCCGGCAGCCGCTACAAGACGCTGCTGCACCAAAACCAGCCGGACGGCTTCGACTGCCCGGGCTGCGCCTGGCCGGACCGGGAGCATACCTCCACCTTCGAGTTCTGCGAAAACGGCGTCAAGGCGGTGGCCGCCGAAGCCACCTCCAAGCGCATCGGCGCCGATTTCTTCGCGCGGCACACCGTCGCCGAGCTCTTGGAGCAGAGCGACTACGAGCTGGAGCAGCACGGCAGGCTGACCGAGCCGCTGGCCTACGACGCCGCCAGCGACCGCTACCTGCCCATCAGCTGGGACGACGCCTTCGCGCTGATCGCCCGCCATCTGAAGACGCTGGACGATCCCAATCGCGCCTCGTTCTATGTCTCCGGCCGCACCAGCAACGAAACCGCCTTCCTGTTCCAGCTGTTCGTGCGCCTGTACGGCACCAACAACTTCCCGGACTGCTCCAACCTGTGCCACGAATCGTCTAGCCGCGCGCTGCCGCAGACGGTGGGCGTGGGCAAGGCCACAGTGGTGCTGGACGACTTCGAACACGCCGACACCATCATGGTGTTCGGCCAGAACCCGGCCACCAACCACCCGCGCATGCTGAACGAACTGCGCGCCGCCGCCAAGCGCGGCGCGACCATCGTGTCGATCAACCCGCTGAAGGAAAAGGGGCTGGACCGCTTCGCCAGCCCGCAACATCCGATGGACCTGCTGAATGGCGGGGCCGAGATCAGCTCGCTGTTCATCCGCCCCACGCTGGGCGGCGACTTCGCGCTGATCAAGGGCGTGGCCAAGCGGGTGCTGGAACTGGACGACGCGGCCGTCGCCGCCGGCGAGCGGATTCTGGACATCGGCTTCCTGGCCGAGCACTGCAGCGGCTTCGACGCCTTCGCCGCCGACCTGCGCGCCGAGAGCTGGCCGGACCTGGCCGCCGCCTCCGGCGTGCCCTACCAGGATATCGACGCGCTGGCCCGGATGTACGCGAAAGGCAAGGCGGTGATCGCCACCTGGGGCATGGGCCTGACCCAGCACCGCGATTCGGTGGCGGCGATCCAGATGCTGTCCAATCTGATGATGCTGCGCGGCAACATCGGCCGCCGCGGCGCCGGCCTGTGTCCGGTGCGCGGCCACTCCAATGTGCAGGGCGACCGCACCATGGGCATCGAGGACAAGCCTAGCCAAGCTTTTCTGGACCGGCTGGCCCAGGTTTACGACTTCGAGCCGCCGCGCGGGCACGGCCTGGACGCGGTGGACACCATCAAGGCGATGCAGTACGGACGGGTCAAGGTCTTCGTCGGCCTGGGCGGCAATTTCGCGATGGCGACGCCGGACACGCCGCGCACCTTCGAAGCGCTGCGCAACTGCGATCTGACGGTGCAGATTTCCACCAAGCTGAACCGCAGCCACCTGATTCACGGCCGGGACGCGCTGATCCTGCCGACGCTGGGCCGCTCCGAGATCGATCTGCAGAAAACCGGCCCGCAGGGCGTGACGGTGGAGGACTCGATGTGCATGGTGCACTTGTCTTACGGCATCAACCCGCCGGCGTCCCGGCAGCTGCTGTCGGAAACCGCGATCACCGCGCGCATGGCGCATGCCACGCTGGGCAGCGGGAAAATCGACTGGCTGTCCTATGCGGACGATTACGCCAAAATCCGCGACGAGATCGCCAAGGCCGTCGCCGGCTTTGAAGATTTCAATGCCCGCGTGGCCAAGCCCGGCGGCTTCCACCTGACGCCGGCCTCGCGCGAGCGGCGCTGGCTCACGCCAAGCGGCAAGGCGCAGTTCATCGTCAACGCGCTGGAGAAGGACACCCCGATCGCCCGCGCCCGCGCGCTCCATGGCGACAAGCTGATGGTGCTGATGACCGCCCGCTCCCACGACCAGTACAACACCACCATCTACGCCCTGGACGACCGCTACCGCGGCGTCTACGGCCAGCGCCGGGTGCTGCTGATCAACCGCGACGACCTCGCGCGGCTGGGCTTCGCCGACGGAGAGCGCGTGGATATCTTCACGGTATGGCATGACGGCATCGAGCGCCGCGCCGACGGCTTCCTGCTGGTGGAGTACGACATCCCGCGCGGCTGTCTGGGCGCCTACTTCCCGGAAACCAATCCGCTGATTCCGCTGGACAGCGTGGCCGACATCTCCAACACGCCGACGTCCAAATCGGTGCCGGTGCTGCTGCGCCGCTCGGCGGCGAGCTGAACGGACGACACGGCAGCCAAGAAGGGCCGTCGGCGGGATCAACTCAGCCGGCGGTCCATTTCCTCGACCGGCATCGGCTTGCCGTAATAAAACCCTTGCATGATCCGCACCCCATGCCTGGCCAGGGCATGAGCCTGCTCGGCCGACTCCACCCCCTCCGCCACCAGGCTCAGCCCCATCGCCTGCGCCATCCGGACGATGGCCGCCACGATGGCGCCGCTGCTGCTATCGCTGAGCATGTCGCGCACGAAGCTCTGGTCTATCTTCAACACATCGATGGGAAAAGACTTCAGATAAGACAGGCTGGAGTAACCGGTGCCGAAATCGTCGATGGCGATGGAAACGCCCAGGCTTTTGAGTTCGGACAGCATCGCCATCGTCAGCTCGACATCGCGCGCCAGCACGCTTTCAGTCAGCTCCAGCTGCAGGCGGTCCGGCGCCATGCCGGTTTCCGTCAGCGTCGCCCGCAATTGTTCGCAGAACCCCGCCGCGGCGATCTGCATGGCGGAGACATTGACCGCGACGTGCAGATCGCAGCCGGCGTCATGCCAACGCTTGCCGTCCAGGCAAGCCTGGCGCAATACCAGCTGTCCCAGCGGCAGGATCAGGCCGGTTTTTTCCGCCAGCGGAATGAACTCCGCCGGCGCCAGGATAGCGCCATCCTCCTTGCGCCAGCGCATCAGCGCCTCCACGCCGACAGTGCTGAGGTCCTCCACATCCACCTTGGGCTGGTAGTAGACCAAAAAGCTCTCTTGCTCCGCGCCCACCCGGAAGTGCCGCTCCAGGGCCTGCCGCGTCAACAACGCCTCTTCTATCTCGCCGGAGAAAAAGCTGCAATGATTGCGCCCCTGCTGCTTGGCGTGATACAGCGCGGCGTCGGCATGACGGTACAGCTCATCGGCATCGCGGCTGTCATCGGGATACAGGCTGACTCCCACGCTGGCGGACAGATCGTAGCGCGACTCGCCCAGCTGGAACGGTTCGGCGACAAGCCGCCTCAATTTTTCCGACAGCATGCCGGCCTGCTCAATGCTGCCCAGCCCCGGCATCAAAATGATGAATTCGTCTCCCCCTTGGCGGCTAACCGTATCGCCAGGCCGCAATCCCTGCTGCAGACGCAAGGCCACCAACTGCAACAATTGATCGCCCACCGCATGCCCCATCGAGTCGTTGATCAGTTGGAAATGGTCCAGGTCCAGCATCAGCAAACCCAAACGCTCGCCGCTTTGCTCCGCCTGCTGCAAGGCCTGCAGCAGCCTATCCTGCAGCAGGATGCGGTTGGGCAGATTGGTCAACGCGTCATGGTAGGCCAGATGCGTCATCCGCACGGCCATCGCACGCGCCTCGCTGACATCATGGAATACCACGACGGCGCCGCCCGGCCTGCCGGCATGGTCCATGACCGGCGCGGCGCGGCCCACGACCGCGAGCAGTCCGCCGTCTCGCTGCTGCAGTTCGCAGTCCAGCGCCATGCCAACGGTTCGCCTCTCCGCCAAGGCCAGATGCGTCGGGCTGGGCAGGGCTCGCCCCTGGCTGTTGCGCAGCAGGAGGATCTTATCGACAGGCTGGTTCAGCGCGTCGTCAAACTGCCACCCGGTCAGGCTCTCGGCGATGGGGTTCAGGAAGGTCACGCGGCCATCGTCGTCGGTGGCGATCACCGCGTCGGCCAAGGCATTGAGCGTGACGCGGGCGCGCTCCTTCTCGTCAAACAAGGCATGCTGGGTCCGCTTATCGTCGGTCACGTCGGAAATCGACATCATCAGCACATTCTCTGCGCGACGGATCAGGGCGACTCTGCCATACCAGGCCTCGCCGTCCGGCCGTGAAAAACGCGATTCGAACAAGGCGTCGCTGCCGGCCAGCGCTTGCCGCAGCGAGTCTGCCATTGCCCGGTAATTGTCTGCGCCAAGCGCGTCGCGCGCGTGCAAACCGACCATGTCCGCCGCCGGCAGCCCAAACCAGCAGCCTTCCGCGTCATTGCAGGAAATATTGCGCAAGTCGGCGTTCCAGTAAGCGATGAACACCGGAAAATAACGCCGCATATCGGACATGTCCTGCGCCGCCCTCTCCAGCAGCCGCGCCTTGCGCCGCAGGGTCAAGTGCGTCTGGATGCGAGCGCGGGTCTCCTGCACGCTCAAAGGCTGGCGCAGGAAGTCCGCGCCGTCCATGCCCAAGGCTTGCAATTGCTCGTCGTCCGCATCTTTGCCCGTGATGCAGATGATCGGCACATCCCGCAATGGCGGCATGGCCTTTAGCGCATGGTAAACGGCGCCGCCATCCATGCCAGGCACGGCGATGTCCAGCAAGATCAAATCCGGCTTCAGGATTCCGGCCATGCCGAGCGCCGCCCGCTCGCCCGAAGCATGATGCACTTCGGCCTGCCCGCGCAGCGCCTCGGCCACCACGCGCGCATTGCTCGGCGAGTCGTCGATAATCAGAATCCGCTCCGGCTCCCGCAGCCGCTCATTGAACATTCGCCCTCCCTGCACCAACCTAGAAGCCCGGCAGACAACAGGCAAAGAAACCCGGCCCTCGCCCGCCATACCCGGAAACTACATTCAGGAATAGCTGGCCGCCGACGCCATAGGCAAGCCCACTCGCAAAACTGCGTATTGCCTGCCTTGCGGCTAAGCGGCGGCGTCCCATGCCCTGCATGGCACAAGCGCATGCGCCTGGCCGTCAATGCCGACGATCAGACCGTGCCGGCGGTGGCGGGCAGTCTCCATCGCCATGCTCCCGTCCGCGCCGCGCGATGGGCGGCAATGCCGCGTAGACGACCACATTCTTCCTGCGGGGGGACTGAGACAATGGGCGGTTATGAATCGGACGGCCGCAATTCATGCGGGGCATACAAAAACGGCTGCGCGAACGAACGTGAAACGCAAAAGCCCCGATGAAATCGGGGCTTTTTATTTGGCGGAGAGGGGGGGATTCGAACCCCCGTTAGGGTATTACCCTAAACACGCTTTCCAGGCGTGCGACTTAAACCACTCATCCACCTCTCCGGAGGTGTCTTGCTGAATTGTCGGAACCGCTACGCGGTTCGATATTGAATTCTGGCGGAGAGGGGGGGATTCGAACCCCCGTTAGGGTATTACCCTAAACACGCTTTCCAGGCGTGCGACTTAAACCACTCATCCACCTCTCCAGAACCCTGCGCTGAAGCGCCTTCGGCGTTTCGGCCACAGAGGCTGCGCAGTATATAAGCCCTATTCTTCTTGCGCAAGTGTTTTATAAGCGGAATGCGCAAATAACTGGTCCACATAATCGGTCACGCCGGCACGCTCGCGCGCCAGCCAGCCGGCGATGGCTTCTCTAAAGCGCGGATCGGCAATGTAATGGGCGGACACCGTGCGCGCCGGCTCGAAACCGCGCGCCAGCTTGTGCTCGCCCTGCGCGCCGCCTTCGAAACATTGCAGTCCTTTAGCAATGGCATATTCCAGGCCCTGGTAATAACACAGCTCGAAGTGCAGGCAAGACACCTCCTCCAGCGCGCCCCAATAACGCCCATACAACACCGCGCCATCGCGTATGCACAGGCTGGCAGCGATATCGACGCCATCGCGGCGGGCGATGAACATCACGCAATGGCTGGCCAGCCGCTCGCCTATTCGCCGGAAGAAGTCCAGATTCAGATACGGCGCCGAGCGATGCTCAAGATAGGTCTGGCGATAACAGCGATAAAACAAGCGCCAGTCTTCATCGGAGATCTGCCCCGCATCCAATGCGCGCACCTGCACGCCGGCGTCCGCCACCTTGCGCCGCTCCTGGCGTATCTTCTTGCGCTTATCCCGGCTCAAGCTGGCGAGAAAAGCCTCAAAATCGGCATAGCCCTGGTTGTTCCAATGGAACTGCACGCCGTCGCGCAGCAGCCAGCCCGCGGCGGCCAGCCATTCCGCCTCTTCCTGCGTCGGAAACAATACGTGCGCCGACGACAGGCGGTTGTCGTCCGCCACCTGCTGCAGCCCGGCGATCAGCCGTCTCGAATCATCTCCGCGCCCCAGCAGCCGGCTGCCAGTGACGGGGCTGAATGGCGAAGACACCACCAGCTTGGGGTAATAATCCAGCCCGGCGCGGGCATAGGCTTCGGCCCAAGCCCAGTCGAACACGTACTCGCCGCGGTTATGCTGTTTCAGATAGGCCGGCGCCAGCGCCTCAGCCCTGCCATCGCGCTCCAGCGCCAGCGGCAAGGGCTGCCAGCCGGTGGCGCCGCCGACGCAGCCGGTTTCCTCCAGCGCGGCCAGCCACTCGCGGCCGACAAACACGCCGCCGCCCTCCCCTGCCGGCCAGGCCGGCTGCGGCACGGCGCTCACGCCGTCATACAGTTGCAGACGCAATGCTTTTCCTTTCGAGGCCGCTGTCTTCAGGTAAAATGTGCCAATCAAGAAACATCGGTGTTCTCTCAAGATGCGTATCGCACTCGCCCAGTTCAACCCCGTGGTCGGCGACATCGCCGGCAATGCCCAGAAAATCGTCGATCTCGCGCAGCGAGCCATGGTCCAGGGCGCCGACATCCTGCTGACGCCGGAGCTGGCGCTGACCGGCTACAGTCCGGAAGACCTGCTGCTGCGCGACAGCTTCTACCGCGAAGTAGCCAAGGGCCTGGACATCATCGAGCAGCTGGACGGCATCACCGTCATCGTCGGCCATCCGGCGAAAATCGGCAACGAGCGCTTCAACGCCGCCACCGCGCTGCGCGACGGCAACCGTCTGGGCCAGTATCACAAGATGCTGTTGCCCAACTATGAAGTGTTCGACGAATGCCGCTACTTCACCCCCGGCGCCGCGCCGCTGGTCTTCGAACAGAACGGCGTCAAAGTCGGGGTGCTGATCTGCGAGGACGCCTGGCAACTGGAGCCGGCGGCAGAAGCGACCGACGCCGGCGCCGAGTTGCTGCTGAGCCTGAACGCCTCGCCGTTCCACCGCGACAAGGTTGAAACCCGGCACGAGGTGATGCGTTACCGCGTGGAGGAAACCGGCCTGCCGCTGGCCTATGTCAATCTCGTCGGTGGCCAGGACGAGCTGGTGTTCGACGGCGCCTCGTTCGCCGTCAACAAGGCAGGCGAGGTCGTCGCCCAGGCCGCCGCCTACGACGACGAACTGCTGCTAGTGGACTACGCCGACGGCGATTTCCAGGCCGGCCGCCAAGCCGCCCTGCCCGGCCCGCTGGAAAGCGTCTACCGCACCCTGGTGGTCGGCGTGCGCGACTACATCGTCAAAAACGGCTTCCCCGGCGCGCTCTTGGGCCTGTCCGGCGGCATAGACTCCGCGCTGACCCTGGCGGTGGCGGTCGATGCGCTGGGCGCGGACAAGGTGCACGCGGTGATGATGCCGTCGCGCTACACCGCGGACATTTCCGTGACCGACAGCCGCGACATGATAGGCCGGCTGGGCGTGAAGTACGACGAGATCGAAATCTGGCCGATGTACGAAAGCTTCATGGCCGCGCTGGCGCCGTCGTTCGCCGGCCTGGAGATGGACACCACCGAGGAGAACCTGCAGGCACGCATCCGCGGCACGCTGCTGATGGCCTTGTCCAACAAGAGCGGCAAGCTGGTGCTGACCACCGGCAACAAATCCGAGATGACCACCGGCTACTGCACCCTGTACGGCGACATGGCCGGCGGCTTCGCGGTGCTGAAAGACGTGGCCAAGACCTTGGTGTTCGAGTTGTGCCGCTGGCGCAATACCGTGTCCGACGTGATTCCGGCACGCATCATCACCCGCCCGCCCTCGGCCGAGCTGCGCCCGGATCAAAAAGACCAGGACAGCCTCCCGCCGTATGAAATACTGGACGCCATCATGGCGCGTTACGTCGAGGACAACCAGTCGGCCGCCGACATCATCGCCGCCGGCTACGCCGAGGCCGACGTCAAGCGCGTGGTGCGCTTGCTCAAAATCAACGAGTACAAGCGTCGCCAGGCGCCGGTGGGTCCGCGCGTCACCCAGCGCGGCTTCGGCAAGGACTGGCGCTACCCGATCACCAATCGGTTCAGCTGATCCGGCGCGGGCGGCCATGGCTGCATGCGACATTCCGCAAGCTATTCCGCCCGCAACGCGCCGAACCGCCGCCAACGCCGGCAGTCATAGCATTTTGACCGCAGCCAGGCTGCCCTGAGGAATCCATCCGATGAAACCGTCTTTTCCCCTGCTGAGCGCCGCCGCGCTGGCCTGCAGCCTGGCCGCGCCCGCCCACGCCTCCGCCATCGGCCAACTGAAGGCCTTCGTCGCCGGCAGCAAAACGCTGAGCGCGGACTTCACCCAGATTGTCAGCAACAAGAACAAACGCGAAGAAGCCATCGGCCGGCTGGAAATCGCCCGCCCCGGCAAATTCCGCTGGGAATACACCAAGCCGTATGCCCAATTGATCGTCGGCGACGGCAAAACGCTGTGGATCTACGACCCGGACCTGGCCCAAGTGACGCGCAAGGCGCAGGGTGCGGCGCTGGGTTCCAGCCCGGCCGCCTTGCTGGCCGGCAGCAATGAAATCGAGCGCAGCTACAAGCTGAACGAAGCCGGCAAACAGGGCGACCTGGAATGGCTGGCCGCCAGCCCCAAGAAGCAGGACAACACCTTCAGCGCCATCCGCATGGGCTTCCGCAACAATATGCTGGTGGAAATGGAACTGACGGACAGCTTCGGCAACGACACCCGCATCCGCTTCAGCCAACCGCAGCAGAACGTCAATCTGCCGGTCAGCCGCTTCGCCTTCACGCCGCCCAAAGGGGCGGATGTGGTCAATGGCGACTGATCGCGGCTGACTCAAGACCCCCGCGCAGCCTAGCCGCAAACCATTGCGGCGCGCGGGCATGGCGCGGGACGCGCCAACGCATTCGCAGGGCCGCCATCGCCGCATTGCAATCCCCCCTCCCGTCCGCTACAAAAATGAAGTATCTGGCGCGAGGATGCGCAAGCCGGGATAGGGAAAATGAAAAATGGCGAGACCGGCATAAGGTCATTAGCAGGCCGCCTGGTGCTGGCCACGCTGTTATTCTGCCTAGCCTTCACCTTCGCCACCGTCATCGTCAAAACCTGGCTCATCTGGAATAGCCACGTCCAGGCCATGCAGAATCAGCTTAACCTGATCAATGGCATCTACCAGCAGACGCTGAACAAGGCCATCTGGGATCTGGACCGCGCTGCCATAGAAGAACATCTGCGCAGCAGCTTTCAAGTGCCGGCAGTCGGCAGCGTCACCATCAAACTGATCAATCTGAACAGCGAATCCAAGAATTACTACGAAGCGGAATCCTTCAGCCTTTCCAAGCCAGGATGGCAAAACACATCCTGGACACCAAAAATCTTTTCCCAGCTGAAACACCACGACCGCACCGCCGGCACCACGGAAACCATAGGCAGCCTGGAAATTGAAGGCGACAGCCGCATCCTCATCGCCGAGTTGAAAAGCGAAGTCGCCAATATCATCAGCACCCAGGCAATCTATTCATTGTTGCTGGCCGGATTTCTGATGCTGATCGTCAATCGCTACATCACCACGCATATCCGCAAGATTGCGCTGCACCTGGATCGATTCTCGCCGGAAACCCTGAACCAACCGCTCCGCCTGGAGCGGCGGGGAACCTATCAGGATGAGCTGGACAAGCTGGTGAATGGCATCAACGCCATGCAGCAGAATCTTTCCGAATACCTGGAACATAAAAACCAATACGAGGAAGAGCTGCCCACCCACCGCGACCACCCGAGCGAGGCGAACATGGCCCTGGCAAGCTCGGCCGAAACCCTGCGGCAGCTGGGCGACATCGGCAAGGCGCTGACTGCCAGCCTGGACAGCAAGGCCATATGCGTCGCCCTGTACCAGCATTTGCGCGAGCTGATTCCGATTGACGGCTTCGCAGTCGCGCTGCTGAAATCCGACGCCAATGCCCTGGAGCTGATTTACTGCATCGACGACGGCCAGGAAAAGCCATCCGCGCTGCTGCCGCTGGAGCAGACCGACTCCCCTCTCGTCAATGCCTTCTTGGCGATGGAAGAGGTCCAGCTGCTGGACGAACACCGCATCGCCCAGCTGGGTGCGGCGAGCTGCGACACGATCAGATCAACCATGCGGCAGGGCGTCATCCATCAGCTGACCGCCGGCCGCAACTGCATCGGCATCGCCATGGCGCTGAGCCATGCATCAGACGCATTCCAGCAGCGCGAACTGGAAATCTTCCGCTCCATCGCCGCCTATGCCGCCATCGCGTTCACCAATTCGATTTCCTACGACATGAGCAAGACACCACGCCAGCATGCAGACAAAACCTTGCAAGACCTGCGGCGCGAGCAGGACAACTGATCCAGCCCGAAAAAATGGCACCGCAAGGACAACTGGCCGCCGGCGTCGCCCACGAAATCGACACCCCTACCGGCGCGATCCCAGCCGCGACAATATTCAAGATGCGCTGGAGCTGGCGCTCTCCGCCTGCCTGCCATCCTGATACGACTGGACGCCAGCCCCCCCCCCTGGCCGGGCGGCCTCAAAACCCGCCAAACCCCGGAGCGAAGGCACCGACCTCGGTTTGGGCATCGTCAAAAAAACATTGAACGGCACAGAGGGAAAATAGAATTTTCCAGCGGGCTTGGCATCGGAACCGCCCTCCAGCTTTTCTTGCGCTCTCGGCAGGAGGGCAGATGAAGAAAGGCATCATCTTGTGCGGGGACGACAAGCCCAGCGCACTCATCGCCCCGCGGGCAAACTGAGGAAAAATTATCCGAGCCATCTGATGGGAATCGCCGAAAGCGAAGCGAAGAGGCTGGATATTCTGAATCTCAACGAGCTTCCGCCGAAGGCGGTTGATTCCACCGATCGTCATTTCCGATTTCATCATGCCCGGCATGCATGAAAGGCGACCAGCCGCGCCCCGGCCCTGGCGCCCCGGCTCAGGACACGCCACGGCGCTCGTACACCGCCTGCGCCAGCGTGCCCAGATCGACGTACTCCAGCTCGCCGCCCACCGGCATGCCGCGGGCGATGCGGGTGACCGCCAGGCCGCGATCCTTGAACAGCTCGCTCAGCATATGGGCGGTAACCTCGCCCTCGGCGGTGAAATTGGTGGCGATCACCACCTCGCTCACCTGCCCGTCCAAAGCGCGCGGCAGCAGCTTGTCCAGGTTCAAGTCCTTGGGGCCGATATTGTCCAGCGGCGAAATCCGCCCCATCAGCACGAAATACAGGCCTTCGAAACACTTGGCCTGTTCCAGCATCATCAAGTCCGCCGGCATCTCCACGATGCACAGCTGATCCTGCCGTCGCGCCTCGTCGGCGCAGATCGAACACAGTTCGGTCTCGCTGAACGTATTGCAGCGCTGGCAATGGGTCAGCTGGGTCAACGCCTTGTCCAGCGCGCGCGCCAGCTTGTCGGCGCCCTTCTTGTCGCGTTGCAGCAAATGAAACGCCATGCGCTGCGCGGTTTTCGGCCCCACACCCGGCAATACCTTCAAAGCGGCGATCAATTGTTCCAGCGCGGGTGGATTTTTCATCCCAAAACCTCATACACCACGAAATCGTACGGATAAGAAATAACCGAATTTCCACCACGAAATCCACGAAACCACACGAAACACAACAGCCGCCGACCTTCTGATCGACGGCTGCTCACGGTTGCCCAGCCAGTCAGGTTCGTGTTTCTCGTGGATTTCGTGGCTGAAATGGTTTCAGCTTACTCAAGCGCTTGCGCGCCCCACATATTACCGAAGGCACCGCCAGCGCCGGCACTGCGCGCCGAACAAAAAGGCCCGTCGCCGGGCCTGGAATCAGAACGGGAGCTTCATCCCGGCCGGCAGATTCAGGCCGCTGGTGAAGCCGGACATGCGTTCCTGGGTGGTGGCTTCCACCTTGCGCACGGCGTCGTTGACCGCGGCGGCGATCAGGTCTTCCAGCATGTCCTTGTCTTCCTTGGCGTCTTCCAGCACGCTGTCGTCGATGGCGACGCGCTTGACGTCGTGGGAGCAGGTCATCACCACCTTCACCATGCCGGCGCCGGCTTGGCCTTCCACTTCCACCTTGGCCAGCTCTTCCTGGGCCTTTTTCATGTTTTCCTGCATTTGCTGGGCCTGTTTCATCAGGCCGGCGATTCCAGCTTTACCGAACATTGCGGTCACTCCTGTACGGGTTGAATGGTCTCGATGAGCAGCGTGGCGCCGAATTCGCGCACCATTTGCTGCACCACCGGATCGTTTTGCATGCATTCGCGGGCGACGGCCAGCTGCTCCTGCCGCAGCCTGGCATCGGTCATGGCCGGGGTTTCCATCCCCAGCTCCTCCACCGTCACCGCGAGGTCCACCGGATGGCCGAAGCGATCGGCCAGCGCGGCTTTCAATTTATCCTGGTAATCGCGTCCGCTCATGTGGCGGAAGCTCTCCGGCACCGCCAGCTCCAGTCGGCTCTGACTCCAGCGCTTCAGCACCGCATTATGCGCCAGCATGCGCGCCGCGCCGAGCTTGGCACCCAAATCGGCCACCAGCCGCTGCCAGTCGCCGTCGAAACTGTAGCCGGCCGCTTCGTCCTCCAGCGGCGGCAATTGGGCATAATCCGGCAGGCCATCATCGTCGGCCTGCCATGGCGCATCGACGATTTCCTCGTCGTCGCGCTCATCCGCCTCGTCCTGCGGCTCAGGCGGAACGGCGGCTGGCGGCAGCGGCCGGGCTTCGATCTTGGCTTGGGCAGCCGGCGCTGCCGCTACCGGCTGTGGCGCAGGCTCGGGCTCCGGCTCGACAGCCGGGACAGCGGGTTCGCTCGGCTCCTGCCGCGGCGCCGGCTTGGCCGGACTGCCGAGACCGGCAGCCTGCAAGGCGCGGGCGGCGGGCGAAACCCCGCGCGCGACCGGCACCGAAGCGCTGGCGGTCACGGAGGCGGCGGCCGCTGCCGGACGCGATGCGGGCTGCGGCGCAGCCGCCCGCGCGGGCGCCGCGCTTTCGGCCGGCGCGCGGGCCGGATGGAAGGCCAGCATGCGCAGCAGCGTCATATTGAAGCCGGCGTGCTCGTCCGGCGCCAAGGCCAGGTCTTTGCGGCCATGGATGGCGATCTGATAGTACAACTGGACGTCCTGCGGCGCGATGGCGTCCGCCAGCGCGAAAATCGCCTCCCGCTCCGGCTCGTCGTCGGCCAGCGCCGCCGGCACCGTCTGCGCCAGCGCCAGTTGCTGCAACAATACGGCCAGTTCGGACAAGGCGGCGTCAAAGCTGATGCCGCGCTCGGCCAGCCTGTCGGCCTCGGCCATCAGCGCCGAGCCGTCGGCGCCGGCCAGCGCCTGCAGCAGGCTGAACAGGTAGCGGCGGTCCACCGCGCCCAGCATGGCGCGCACGCCGTCTTCCCTGACTTCGCCCAAGCCATAGGCGATGGCCTGGTCCAGCAGCGATTGCGCGTCGCGCATGGAGCCGGACGCCGCGCGGCCCAGCAAGGCCAAGGCCGGCGCCTCGTACGGAATGCCTTCGACTTCCAGCATATGCGCCAAATGCGTCGACACCTGCTGCGGCGTCATATTGCGCAGGGAGAATTGCAGGCAGCGGCTCAATACCGTGACCGGGACTTTCTGCGGATCGGTGGTGGCCAGGATGAATTTGACGTGGCCAGGCGGCTCCTCCAGCGTCTTCAACATCGCGTTGAAGGCGCTTTTCGACAGCATGTGCACTTCGTCGATGATGTAGACCTTGAAGCGGCCCATGGTCGGCGCGTACTGGGCGTTTTCCAGCACTTCGCGGATATTGTCGATGCCGGTATTGGACGCGGCGTCGATTTCCAGCAGGTCGACAAAGCGGCCGGCGTCGATCTGGCGGCAGGCCTGGCACTCGCCGCAAGGCTCAGCGGTGGTGCCGGTTTCGCAGTTCAGGCTTTTGGCCAGGATGCGGGCGATGGTGGTCTTGCCTACGCCTCGGGTGCCGGTCAGCAGATAGGCGTGGTGCAGCCGCTGCTCTTTGAGGGCGTTGGACAGGGCGCGCACCACGTGCTCCTGGCCGACCAGATCGGCGAAGCGTTTGGGGCGCCACTTGCGGGCAAGGACTTGATAGCTCATGGGGGCGGATTTTAATGGCAATTGCCGCGCAAGGCGACAGGTTTCGCCGGCGCGGCCGCGGCGGGCGGCGCCGGCGGAAGAGATAGCCGCGGCGGCTTACATACCGGCCGAGGCCGGCTCCTGCCGCCGCGCCAGCTCGGCGAAGTAACGCTGGCGCAGCTGGCTGGCGATTTCCTGCACCGCCTTGGCATACAGCGTGCTGCGGTTGTAGCGGGTGATCGCGTAGAAATTGTTCAGGCCCAGCCAGTATTCGGTGACGCCCGGCGCCGACTCCAGCGAGAACAGCACGGCCGGGACGTCGTCGGCCAGCGGCGCCTGCGGCGCCACGCCCATCTTGCGCAGATCGCCCACCGCGTAGTGCAGATTGAATTTGTCGGCCAGCAACTGATCGATCTGCGGACCGGCCACCACGCTGGCCGGCACCACCACGTCGTCGCCGGGCTTCCAGCCGTGCAGCTGGAAGTAGTTGGCCACGCTGCCGATGGCGTCGTGCGGATTGTTCCAGATGTCGCGGTGGCCGCTGCCGTCGAAGTCCACCGCCCACTTGCGGTAGCTGGACGGCATGAACTGCGGCAGGCCCATCGCGCCGGCGTAGGAACCCTTTAGCGTCAGCGGATCCTTGCCCTCTTCCTTGGCCAGCAGCAGGAACTGGGTCAGTTCGCCGCGGAAGTACGCGGCGCGGCGCGGGTAATCGAAACCGATGGTGGACAGCGAATCCACCAGCCGGAAGCTGCCGGTGTTGCGGCCGTAATGGGTTTCCACCCCGAGGATGGCGACGATCACCTCCGGCGCCACGCCGTATTGGCGCTCGGCGCGCGCCAGCGCGTCGGCATTGGCCTGCCAGAAGGCCACGCCGTCGGCGATCAGCCTCTCGTTGACGGTGGTGGCGCGGAATTGGTACCACGGCCGCGAGGTGGACGGCTTGTCCAGAATGCGGATGATATTCGGCTTCAGTTCCACATTGGCGAACACCGCCTCCAGCTCAGGGCGATTGAACTGGCCGCTGGCTACTTGCTCGTCGATGTAGCGCTGCACATCGGGGCGGGCGAGGAAGTCCGCGTCGGCGAAAGCCGGGACGGCGGAAAACGCCAGCGCGGCCAGGGCAACCGCGGCGGCCAGTTTCTGCATGGTTTTCATGGTGTATTTGTTTTCCAGTTGGATATCCCTAATTCCGGGCGCAGGCGGCAAGCTCACTCGCGGAACGACAGCGCGTTGCTGACCAGCCGAGCGGTGATGTCGACGATAGGAATGACGCGCTCGTAAGCCATGCGGGTGGGGCCGACCACGCCCAGCGTGCCGACCACCTGGCCGTTGATGCAATACGGCGCGGTCACCACCGAGCATTCGTCCAGCGTTACTACGCCAGACTCTTCGCCGATGAAAATGTTCACCCCGCTCGCCTCCCGGCCCTGCGCCAACAGCTTCAGCAACTCGGTCTTGCGTTCGAACACGCCGAACAGCTCCCGCAGCCGCGACAGGTCGTCGGACAGGTCATGCACCTGCAGCAGGCGCGAGCCGCCGGCCACCACCACGTCCTCGCTGCTCTGGTTCAGCGTTTGCTGGCCCAGTTTCACCGCGGCGGACATCAATTCGGCGATATCGCCCTGCAGCTGCTTGAGCTCGCTTTCCACCCGCTGCGCGACGGCGCTCAGCCCTTGGCCGGCGTAATGCTGGTTGATGAAATTGCCGGCCTCGATCAGCTCGCTCGGCGTGTAGTCGCGCTCGGTCACCAGCAGATGGTTCTGCACGTCGCCGTCCAGCGTCACCAGTATCATCAGCACCCGCCGTTCGGACAGGCGCAGAAATTCGATCTGGCGGAAGGCGACATCGCTGCGCTGCGGCGTCAGCACCACGCCGGCGAAGCTGGTCAGCTCGGACAGCAAGGACGACGCCGCCTGCACGATGCGCTGCGGGCTGTCCGGCTGCAGATTGTGCTCCAGCTCCTGCAACGACACCTGGTCCAACGGACGGATGGTCAGCAGGCGATCCACAAACAGCCGGTAGCCGCGCGCGGTGGGCACCCGGCCGGCGGAAGTATGCGGCGAGGCGATCAGGCCCATGCCTTCCAGATCGGCCAGCACATTGCGCACCGTGGCCGAAGACAGTTCCACGCCGGGCAGCAGCGACAGGGCCTTGGAGGCCACCGGCTGACCGTCGGCGATGTAGCGCTCGATCAGCGCTTTCAGCAGATGTTGGGCGCGTTCGTTCATCATGTCTCCCATTGTACACATCCTGAACCGCGCCAAAAGGGGGCGGCGCGCGGGTTTACGACTATGGCACGCGCCGGATGGCCGGCAAGCTGCTGTTAGCCCTCTGGTTTTCTGCGATAATCGCCCCATTATTGGTCCGACCTACCCCATTTGGAGACAGCATGGCATCCGAAGACAAGAGCAAGGCGCTGGCCGCGGCCCTGGCCCAGATTGAAAAGCAGTTCGGCAAGGGCTCGATCATGCGCATGAGCGACAACCAGATCAACGAAAACCTGCAGGTGGTCTCCACCGGTTCGCTGAGCCTGGACCTGGCGCTGGGCGTCGGCGGCCTGCCGCGCGGCCGCGTGGTGGAAATCTACGGACCGGAATCGTCCGGCAAAACCACCCTGTGTCTGCAAGTCGTGGCCGAGGCGCAAAAGCTGGGCGGCACCTGCGCCTACATCGACGCGGAAAACGCGCTGGACCCGATTTACGCGCAGAAGCTGGGCGTAAACGTGGAAGACCTGCTGATCTCGCAGCCGGACACCGGCGAACAGGCCCTGGAAATCTGCGACATGCTGGTGCGTTCCAGCGGCGTGGACGTGATCGTGGTGGACTCGGTGGCCGCGCTGGTGCCCAAGGCTGAAATCGAAGGCGAAATGGGCGACAGCCACGTCGGCCTGCAAGCCCGCCTGATGAGCCAGGCGCTGCGCAAGCTGACCGGCAACATCAAGCGCACCAACACCCTGGTGATCTTCATCAACCAGATCCGCATGAAGATCGGCGTGATGTTCGGCAACCCGGAAACCACCACCGGCGGCAACGCGCTGAAGTTCTACGCCTCCGTGCGCCTGGACATCCGCCGCACCGGCGGCATCAAGAAGGGCGAGGAAGTGATCGGCAACGACACCCGCGTCAAAGTGGTGAAGAACAAGGTCTCGCCGCCGTTCCGCCAGGCTGATTTCGAAATCCTGTACGGCGAAGGCATTTCGCGCGCCGGCGAGATCATCGAGCTGGGCGTCAAGCACGGTTTCATCGACAAGTCCGGCGCCTGGTACGCCTACAACGGCCAGAAGATCGGCCAGGGCAAGGACAATACCCGCGAGTGGCTGAAGGCCAATCCGGCCATCGCCGAAGAAATCGAGCGCAAGATCCGCGAAGCGGTGGGCGTGAAGGTGGAAATCACCGAAGGCCAGGCCGACGAAGAAGAATTCGTCGACGACGCCCTCGACGCCTGATGGCGGCGGAAGGCAAAAGCCTGAAGGCGCGGGCCGCCGATCTGCTGTCGCGCCGGGAATATTCCCGGCGCGAACTGGTCAGGCGGCTCGCGCCTTTTGCCGAAAGCATGGAACAGCTGGAAGCCGTGCTGGACGAGCTGGCGGCCGCCAACTGGCAGTCGGACAGCCGTTTCGCCCAGCAATTCGCCGCCAGCAAGGGCGGCAAGTTCGGCAGCCGCCGGCTGTCGCAGGAGATGCGCCAACGCGGCGTGGACGATGACACCATACGCCAGGCCCTGGCCGGCCAGGACGATCTGGCCAGCGCGCGCGAACAGTGGCGCAAGAAATTCGGCCGCCCGCCGGCCGACGCCGCGGAAAAAGCCAAGCAGTACCGTTTTCTGGCGCAACGCGGCTTCCCGACGGATGTGATCCGCCAGGTCATCGCCGGCGCCGGCGACGACTTCTACGAGGACTGAGCCATGGCCAAGCGCAGCATCGCCACCGAGATCGACATCGCCGCCGCTCCGGATCAGGTATGGCGGGTGCTGACCGACTGGCCGCGCTACCCGGAATGGAACCCGTTCATCGTCGGCCTGCACGGCCGCCGCGAAACCGGCGCCAGCCTGGTGGCCACCATCCATCCGCCCGGCGGCCGGCGCCTGACCTTCCGGCCGCGGCTGACGGCGTTTTGCGCGGCGCAGCAACTGCGCTGGCGCGGCCAACTGCTGCTGCCGGGCCTGTTCGACGGCGAACACTACTTCCGGCTGGAAGCGCTGGCAGACGGCGGCACCCGCTTTCATCACGGCGAGGATTTTTCCGGCATCCTGCTGCCTTTGATCGGCGGCGCGCTGCTGGACAAGGCCCGCAACGGCTTCCTGCTGATGAACCAGGCGCTGAAACGGCGCTGCGAAGCGCTTGCCAGCCAGGCTCCAGCTTGACACAATCGACGGATTCGTCCTGGCACGGCGCCCGGACCAGATTTTGAAAATTGACCAAAAATCATGAAAACCTCTGAAATTCGCAAGAAATTCCTGGATTTCTTCGCCTCCAAAGGCCACCAGGTAGTCGCCTCCAGCAGCCTGATCCCGGGCAACGACCCGACGCTGATGTTCACCGTCGCCGGCATGGTGCAGTTCAAGGACGTGTTCCTGGGCTTTGAAAAGCGCGACTACACCCGCGCCACCACCAGCCAGAAATGCCTGCGCGCGGGCGGCAAGCACAACGACCTGGAAAACGTCGGCTACACCGCGCGCCACCACACTTTCTTCGAAATGCTGGGCAACTTCAGCTTCGGCGACTACTTCAAGCGCGACGCCATCACCTTCGCCTGGGAATTCCTCACCGGCGAACAATGGCTGGCGCTGCCGAAGGACAAGCTGATGGTGACGGTGTACGCCACCGACGACGAAGCCTACGACATCTGGCACAAGACCGTGGGCCTGCCGGCCGACAAGATCGTCCGCATCGGCGACAACAAGGGCGCGCCGTACGCGTCCGACAACTTCTGGACCATGGGCGACACCGGCCCCTGCGGTCCGTGCACCGAGATCTTCTTCGACCACGGCCCGTCCGTGGCCGGCGGCCCTCCGGGCAGCCCGGACGAAGACGGCGACCGCTTCATGGAAATCTGGAACAACGTGTTCATGCAGTTCAACCGCGACGAAGCCGGCGTGCTGCACCCGCTGCCCAAGCCGTCCGTCGATACCGGCATGGGCCTGGAACGCCTGTCCACCGTGCTGCAACACGTCAAGTCCAACTTCGAGACCGACGGCCTGGCCTGCCTGGTGCGCGCCGCCGCCCGCGAAACCGGCGTGGCCTACAGCCAGGACGTGCCGTCGCTGAAAGTCATCGCCGACCACATCCGCGCCTGTTCTTTCATGATCGCCGACGGCATCCTGCCGTCCAATGAAGGCCGCGGCTACGTGCTGCGCCGCATCGCCCGCCGCGCCATCCGCCACGGCTACAAGCTGGGCCAGAAGGGCCTGTTCTTCCATAAGATCGTGGCCGACCTGGTCGCCGAGATGGGCGACGCCTATCCGGAGCTGCGCGAGAAGCAGGCTCAGATCGAAGACGCGCTGCGCGCCGAGGAAATCAAGTTCGCCGAGACGCTGGAAAACGGCATGGCGCTGGTGGACGCCGCGCTGGAAGGCGGCAAAAAAGAGCTGGATGGCGAAACCATCTTCAAGCTGTACGACACCTTCGGCTTCCCGGTGGACCTGACCGCCGACATCTGCCGCGAACGCGGCATCCACGCCGACCTGGAAGGCTTCGAGCGCGCCATGGAAGCGCAACGCGAGCGCGGCCGCGCCGGCTCCACCTTCAAGATGAGCGGCAAGCTCAGCTACAGCGGCGACGACACCTGCTTCCACGGCTACGACAAGAGCAGCGTGGAAGCCAAAGTGCTGGCGCTGTACAAGGGCACGGAACCGGTTGAGGCGCTGTCCGCCGGCGACGAAGGCATCGTGGTGCTGGACAACACCGCCTTCTACGCCGAAGGCGGCGGCCAGGTAGGCGACGTGGGCGAAATCTCCGCCACCGGCGGCCTGGACGCGTTGTTCGACGTGGCCGACACCCAGAAGATCCAGGGCGCGGTCTTCGGCCACAAGGGCGTGCTCGCCCGCGGCGCGCTGAAGGTCGGCGACAACGTCACCGCCACCATCGACCTGCATCAGCGCCTGGCCAGCGCCCGCAACCACTCCGCCACCCACCTGCTGCACGCGGCGCTGCGCCATGTGCTGGGCAGCCACGTGGCGCAGAAGGGTTCGCTGGTCAATCCGGAACGCACCCGTTTCGACTTCGCCCACGGCGAGCCGGTGACGGCGGAGCAGATCGCCGAGCTGGAGCGCGTGGTCAACCGCGTGATCGCCCATAACGTCGAAGTCAAGGCCGAGCTGATGAGCATGGCCGACGCGCAAAAATCCGGCGCGATGATGCTGTTCGGCGAAAAATACGGCGAGGAAGTCCGCGTGCTGACCATGGGCGACTTCTCCGCCGAACTATGCGGCGGCACCCACGTCAAGCGCACCGGCGACATCGGCCTGTTCAAGATCGTGGCCGAAAGCGGCGTCGCCGCCGGCGTGCGCCGCATCGAAGCCGTGACCGGCGAAGGCGCCGTCGCCTGGGTTCAAGCCCAGGAAGCGGAACTGAAAGCCGCCGCCGGCGCGCTGCAAGCGCAGCCGGGCGAGCTGATCGCCAAGATCGAACGCCTGCAAGCCGAACTGAAAGCCGCGCAGAAGGAAGCCCAGCAGCTGAAGGGCCAGCTGGCCTTCGGCCAACTGGACGAACTGGTCAGCGTCGGCATGCGCACCATCAACGGCGTCAAGTGCGTCGGCAGCCGCATCGACAACGTCGACGCCGCCACCCTGCGCGACATGAGCGACAAGCTGATGGACCGTCTGGAAAGCGGCATCGCGCTCCTGGCCTGCGTCAACGAAGGCAAGGTCAGCCTGATCGCCCGCGTGTCCAAGGACCTGACCGGCAAGGTCAAGGCCGGCGAACTGGTCAACCAAGTCGCCATGCAAGTGGGCGGCAAGGGCGGCGGCCGTCCGGACATGGCCCAGGCCGGCGGCACCCAGCCGGAAAACCTGCCGGCTGCGCTGCAAAGCCTGCCGGACTGGCTGATGAGCAAGCTGTAAGCCGCGCAAACCGCACACAAACGAAACGGCCGCATGACTATCATGTGGCCGTTTTTTATTCGGTAACAATTGGCTTGCAAAATGCGATCAGCCCCGTCAACAGGAGCCTGCCATGGAAACCATCGAATTCCGCCTTGCCGACTGGGATGACCTACCGGCTGTCTGTCACTTGATCCAGCAGGCGTTCGCCCCGCTGACCGCCACGCTGCCCAGCCGCCCCACCGCGCTGGACGAAACCGTCGCCAGCCTGACCGGCCACCTCGCCAGCGGCAGCCAGATCTTCCTGGCCTGGCAGCAACGGCAGCTGGCCGCCTGCCTGTTGGTGCTGCCGCCGGACGATGGCTGCGCCGAGGTCAAACGCGTCTGCACCCACCCGGAACTGCAAGGCCTGGGCCTGGGCTCCGCCCTGCTCCACCACGCCGAAGCGCAGCTGCGGCAACAAGGCGTGCAACGCATACGGCTGGCAACCCGCCGCCGCCTGCCTGGCAATCTGGCGTTCTATCAGCGCCTCGGTTATCAGGAGATCGCGCGCCAGCCTTACGCCGCAGAGGTGGATGATGAGCGCGTGGTATTGAGCAAGCAATTAGCCGCCTGAAACTGCAGAGCCAGCCAGACACTAATTTGAAGCAAAACCCTGTAAGTTTGTTTCATATCAAGCCATGAAAAATCAGAGTTAAATAATATACACATGCTTCTTATGGCTTCTCCTTTGTTGTTTGCTTTGATGCCCCCGGGACCTCCCGGGGCTTTTTTTGCCTGCGCCCAAGCGCCTGCTTATAGTGGAAACACCTATCCACTTCGTCGAGGGGAGCGCCATGCGCCTGCCTTTGCTCGCCCTGCTCGCTTGCTGCTGCCAGCTGCTATCCGCCCGGGCGGACCAGCCCCCGCCGGAACTCTACGCGCTGACCGAAAACCTGCCGCCGCTGAGCTATCAGCAAGGCGGCGACTACAAGGGCTTCTCCAATGAGTTGCTGCTGATGATGCTGCACGAAAGCGGCCTGCACGCCACCATTGAGATCAAGCCGTGGAGCCGCGCGCTGCGCGAGGCGCAACAAGTGCCGAATACCGTGCTGTACCTGACCGTGCGCACGCCGGAGCGCGAGGATTGGTTCAAATGAGTGGGACCGGCCCTGCCCTTGCCGATTGAGCTATTCCGACTGGGCGGTCCCAAGGCGCTGCCGTACACCTCGCCCGGCGCGCGCGGGTGGCGGTAGCGCGCGACACGCCCGGGCAAAAGATGATGGAAGACCGGGGGTTTTCAGAAAACCAAAACCTGGTGCTGACCAACGACGAAGCGCAGTCGGCCAAGCTGCTGTACGCGCGCCGGGTGCCGTACACGGTTGGGGTGGCGCTGTTCCAGCGCTACGCCGCGCGCCAGCAGGGCCAGGACCCGGAGCGGCTGGATTCGGTGCAGGTGCTGGATGACAGCACGCAGTTCTATTTCGCGCTGCAAAAGGATAGCAAGCCGGAATACGTCGCGCGCCTGCAGGCGGCATTGGACAAGATCAAACAGGATGGCCGCTACGCCTCTCTGCTGAAACGCTACACCCACCCCTGAATCCGCTTACAACACCAGCTTGCCGCCCACCAGCGCCAGCATCACCGCCAGCGCAGGCCTGAGCCAGTGGTCCGCCAGCTTGCCGGTCAGCTTGCTGCCCAACCAGATGCCGGGCAGCGAGCCGCTGAGGAGTTTCAACAGCAGCAGCCAATCCAGATGCCCCATGCTGGCGTGGCCCAGGCCGGCCACCAGCGTCAGCGGCACCGCATGGGCGATTTCCGTCCCCACTAGGCGCGAAGTGGACAGCGCCGGATACAGCATGAACAGCGCCAGCGTGCCCAACGCGCCGGCGCCGATGGAGCTGAGCGTCACCAGCGTCCCCAGCACCGCCCCCACCAGCGCGGTGGGCCACCAGCGCTCGCCCACGCCAAGCTTGGCCACATGGCGCCCGCCCACCTTCATCAGCCAAGGCTTGCCCAATATGGCCGCCGCAGTCAGCAGCAAGGCCAGGCCGAGCACAAAGCGGAATATTTCGTCCATGATGCGCGGCGACACATGCAGCCAGGACAGCAAGCCCAGCGTCAACAGCGCCGCCGGCACGCTGCCCAGCGCCAGCTGCAGCGTGATGCGCCAGTCGATATGGCGCTGCCTATGATGCACCACCACCCCGCCGGCCTTGGTCAGCGCGGCGTACAGAAGGTCGGTGCCGACGGCCGTGGCCGGCGAAATGCCAAACCACAACAGGATGGGCGTCATCAGCGAGCCGCCGCCGACGCCGGTCAGCCCGACGATAAAGCCGACCGCCAGCCCCGCCACCGTGTATCCCAGATCCATAGCCGTCCTCATTTATCCTGCAACAAGCAGCCGATGCTACGCGGTTTGCTTATAACAATTTAGATCGTTTTGATACAACAATATATTCACAAAACATATGAATGGCTTACCCTGCAAGTTTCATCGCGGCATCACAGCCTCGTAACAACAGCGGGCTAAGTTTTAATCGAAACAAAATGACACGGGACGCCACAACCGCCGCCTGATTTACACCCAAAGCCTTTACAAACTGAGCAAATCGCGTCAACTTGATACCGTCAGGGCGCCCCCGCCCAGCTTGCCGGCCACCTCCGCGCCAGCCGTCAGGATCGCCCTGAGAAGTCCACGTTTCGAGATCGAAAGGTGCAGGATGATTTCTCGTATCCCCCTGAGCGTTCGTAGAAAACAGGCCCGAGACCAGCATGAAAGCTTCCTCTATGCCGTGGCCAAACCACAGCTGAGCGACGAGGAAAGGTCGCGCCAGCAGAAAGTGCGGCAACGGGCCCACGACCGCGACGACGCCCGCTTCCTAGCCGACCGTTGCGACGATCTGTTCTGAAACCTTGACGGGGCCGCACGGCCCCGCCCACCTGCCTCCGCCCACGATGGCGGCGCGCCCTCCGTATTTTTCTTTACACCATCCCGTCCCCTTCTTGCCCCCCGGAAATCACGTATCCGCCAAGCGTTGACTTGACGCAACGCGCCGCTTTCCGCCTAAAAAAATTCCAACAATACGACGACAGAGGAATTTTTTTTCTAAAAAATGACCGATAGCAATAATTTTTATACTTTCTTTACACGAGGCTGCTCGCTTTTATCAGGTTTTTGACGTCGGTTTGATTACCTTCCACATCGCACATTACGCATGGAGATTTTCACTATGGATTGGCTTTATCTGGGCCTGGTCGCGCTGTTCTGCGCACTGACCTGGCTGCTGATCGCAGCCTGTGACCGACTGGGAGGCAAGCAATGACTGCCTGGTACCTGATCAGCGCCCTGCTGGCGCTTGGACTGTTCGTCTATCTGATCTACGCATTGGTCAAACCGGAGAATTTCTAATCATGACAACACCCGCCATGCTCCAACTGGGGCTGTTCCTGGCCGTGCTGATCGCGCTGGCCTGGCCTCTGGGCGCGTACATGACGCGCATCATGCAGGGGGAAAACGTCGGTCCGGTACGCTTTTTCGCGCCGCTAGAACGCGGTTTCTATCGCCTCGCCGGCATCAAGCAGGATGAGGAAATGGGCTGGCGCGGCTACACCGTGGCCTTGATCCTGTTCAACGTGCTGGGAGTGTTTGCCGTCTACGCCCTGCAACGCCTGCAAGGCGCGCTGCCGTTCAACCCGCAAGCGATGGCGGCGGTCAGCCCGGACTCCTCGTTCAACACCGCCATCTCCTTCGTCGCCAATACCAACTGGCAAGGCTATGGCGGCGAAACCACGATGAGCTATCTGACCCAGATGCTGGGTCTGACCGTACAGAACTTCTTGTCGGCTGCGACCGGTGCCGCCGTGGTGATCGCGCTGATCCGCGGCTTTGTCCGCCACAACAGCAGCAAGATCGGCAACTTCTGGGTGGACATCACCCGCCTGACCCTGTACATCCTGTTGCCGCTGGCCGTGGCGTTCGCGCTGGTCTTCACCCAGCAGGGCGTCATCCAGAACCTGTCCGCCTACAAGGATGTGCACACGCTGGAAGCGACCAAGTATCAGCAGCCCAAGGTTGACGCCAAGGGCAATCCGGTGACCGGCAAGGACGGCAAGCCGGTGATGGAAGACAAGTCCACCCAGACGCAGACCCTGCCGATGGGCCCGGTGGCCTCGCAAGAAGCCATCAAGATGCTGGGCACCAACGGCGGCGGCTTCTTCAACGCCAACTCCGCCCACCCGTTTGAAAACCCGACCCCGCTGGCCAACTTCCTGCAAGACATCGCGATCTTTCTGATTCCGGCAGCCTTGTGCTTCCTGTTCGGCCGCATGGTCGGCGACCGCCGCCAGGGCTGGGCCATCCTCGCCGCGATGACCATCATGTTCGCCACCGCCTACGCGGTGGAAGTCAGCGCCGAGCAAGCCGGCGTGCCGCAATACAACGCCCTGCACATCGACCAGAAAGCCAGCGGCCTGCAGGCCGGCGGCAATATGGAAGGCAAGGAAGCGCGCTTCGGCATCATCGACACCTCGCTATTCGTTACCGTGACCACCTCCGCCTCCTGCGGCGCGGTGAACGCGATGCATGACTCGCTGACGCCGATCGGCGGCATGGTGCCGATGTTCCTGATGCAGCTGGGCGAAGTGGTGTTCGGCGGTGTGGGTTCCGGCCTGTACGGCATGCTGATCTTCGCCATCCTGGCCGTGTTCATCGCCGGCCTGATGGTAGGCCGCACGCCGGAATACCTGGGCAAGAAGATCGAAACTTACGAGATGAAGATGACCGCGATCACCATTCTGGTGACCCCGACGCTGGTGCTGGCGCTGACCGCCATCGCCGTGAGCATGGCAGCGGGCAAGGCCGGCATCGCCAATCCGGGCGCGCACGGTTTCAGCGAAATCCTGTACGCCTTCACCTCCGCGGCCAACAACAACGGCAGCGCCTTCGCCGGCCTGTCCGCCAACACGCCGTTCTACAACATCACCACCGGCATCGCCATGTTCTTTGGCCGCTTCTTCATGATCGTGCCGATTCTGGCCATCGCCGGTTCGCTGGCAGCCAAGAAGCGCCTGGCCGTCACCAGCGGCACCCTGCCGACCCACGGTCCGCTGTTCGTGACGCTGCTGATCGGCACCGTGCTGCTGGTTGGCGCCCTTAACTATGTTCCGGCTCTGGCACTGGGCCCGGTAGTCGAGCATCTGCAAATGCTCGCCGCCCGCTAAGCGCCCGTCAGTCAGTCAAGGAAACTCGAAATGAACGACAAGAATCATTCAAAGACCCTGGTAGCAGAACCCGCCGCTGCCAGCCACAAGAGCGCGAGCAAGGGCATGTTCGATCCGGCGCTGGTGAAACCCGCCATCGTCGATTCGTTCAAGAAGCTGTCGCCGCGCACCCAGTGGCGCAACCCGGTGATGTTCGTGGTGTACGTGGGCAGCATCCTGACCACCGGCCTGTGGATCCAGTCGCTGGGCGGCCAGGGCGAAGCTTCCTCCGGCTTCATCCTCGGCATCGCGCTGTGGCTGTGGTTCACCGTGCTGTTCGCCAACTTCGCCGAAGCGCTGGCCGAAGGCCGCAGCAAAGCCCAGGCCGCCAGCCTGCGCTCCGCCAAGAAAAACGTGGTGGCCAAGAAGCTGGCCGGCGGCAATCACGGCGCCGCCAAGAGCATCGTGGACGGCACCAGCCTGCGCAAAGGCGACTACGTGCTGGTGGAAGCCGGCGACGTGATCCCGGTGGACGGCGAAGTGATCGAAGGTGTGGCCTCGGTCGACGAATCCGCCATCACCGGCGAATCCGCGCCGGTGATCCGCGAATCCGGCGGCGACTTCTCCTCGGTCACCGGCGGCACCCGCGTGCTGTCTGACTGGATCGTGGTGAAGATCACCGTCAACCCGGGCGAAACCTTCCTCGACCGCATGATCGCCATGGTGGAAGGCGCCAAGCGCCAGAAGACGCCGAACGAGATCGCGCTGACCATCCTGCTGGTGGCCTTGACCATCGTGTTCCTGATCGTCACCGTCACCCTGCTGCCGTTCTCCTTATTCAGCGTGGAAGCGGCCAAAGCCGGCACGCCGATCAGCATCACCACCCTGGTGGCGCTGCTGGTCTGCCTGATTCCGACCACCATCGGCGGCCTCTTGTCCGCCATCGGCGTGGCCGGCATGAGCCGGATGATGGGCGCCAACGTGATCGCCACCTCCGGCCGCGCGGTGGAAGCCGCCGGCGACGTGGACGTGCTGCTGTTGGACAAGACCGGCACCATCACGCTGGGCAACCGTCAGGCTTCCGCCTTCATCCCGGCGCCGGGCGTCAGCGAGAAAGACCTGGCCGACGCCGCGCAGCTGGCCTCCCTGGCCGACGAAACGCCGGAAGGCCGCTCCATCGTGGTGCTGGCCAAGCAGAAGTTCAACCTGCGCGAGCGCCAACTGGCCAGCCATGAAGCCAGCTTCATCCCGTTCAGCGCGCAAACCCGGATGTCCGGCATCGACTACGACGGCCGCTTGATCCGCAAGGGCGCCATCGACGCCATCCGCCGCCACATCGCCGAGCAAGGCGGCCAGTTCCCGGACGCGCTGTCCAAGAGCGCGGACGAAGTGGCCCGCCGCGGCTCCACCCCGCTGCTGGTGGCCGAAGGCAACCGCGCGCTGGGCGTGATCGAGCTGAAGGACATCGTCAAGGGCGGCATCAAGGAGCGCTTCGCCGAACTGCGCCAGATGGGCATCAAGACGGTGATGATCACCGGCGACAACCCGCTGACCGCCGCCGCCATCGCCGCCGAAGCCGGCGTGGACGACTTCCTGGCCGAAGCCACGCCGGAAGCCAAGCTGAAGCTGATCCGCAGCCATCAGGCCGAAGGCAAGCTGGTGGCGATGACCGGCGACGGCACTAACGACGCCCCCGCCCTGGCCCAGGCCGACGTGGCGGTGGCGATGAACACCGGCACCCAGGCGGCCAAGGAAGCCGGCAATATGGTGGACTTAGACTCGAACCCGACCAAGCTGATCGAGATCGTGGAAATCGGCAAGCAGATGCTGATGACCCGTGGTTCCTTGACCACCTTCTCCATCGCCAACGACGTGGCCAAGTACTTCGCCATCATCCCGGCGGCGTTCGCCAGCACTTACCCGCAGCTGAACGCGCTGAACGTGATGGGCCTGAACAGCCCGTCCTCGGCCATCATGTCCGCCGTGATCTTCAACGCCATCATCATCGTGTTCCTGATCCCGCTGGCGCTGAAGGGCGTGAAGTACCACGCCAAGAGCGCGGCCGAACTGCTGCGCGGCAACTTGCTGGTCTACGGCCTAGGCGGCCTGCTGGTGCCCTTCGCCGGCATCAAGATCATCGACATGCTGCTGGGCGCGCTGGGTTGGGTGTAACAGGCAATCTAAGGTTCCCGGACCCGGTCCGGGGCATCACCCCGGCATGCCGGGAACCGGGCACGGGCCAGCCCGCCGCCGCCAAGATGGCGACGGGCGCCGCGCCAAGAGAATGGAAAGGATTATCGTGAAAATCATTCGTCCCCTGCTGGTGATCTTCGGCGGCTTGTCGCTGCTCACCGGCCTGGCCTACCCGCTGGCCACCACCGGCATCGCCCAGGCGGTGTTTCCGGCGCAGGCCAACGGCAGCCTGATCGAAAAAGACGGCAAGGTCGTGGGCTCGCGCCTGATCGGCCAGAACTTCAGCGGCGAACAGTACTTCTGGGGCCGTCCGTCGGCCACCAGCCCGATGCCGTACAACGCCGGCAGCTCCGGCGGCTCCAACCTGGGCCCGACCAACAAGGCCCAGCTGGACGCGGTGAAGGGCAATGTGGACAACATCCGCAAGGCGCATCCGACCCAGACCGGCCCGGTGCCGGTGGACCTGGTCACCGCTTCCGGCAGCGGCCTGGACCCGGAAATTTCGGTCGCCTCGGCTTACTATCAGGTTGACCGCGTAGCCGCCGCGCGTAAACTGCCGGCAACGGCCGTGCGCAAGCTGGTCGATGACCATATCATCGGCGAGACCTTCGGCCTCCTGGGCGAGCCGCGCGTCGATGTGCTGGAGCTGAACCTGGCGCTGGATCAGCTGGCCCGCAAAGCCTGAGCCGTCCAGCTCTAGCCACGGAAACACACGGAAGGACGCGAAAAGGCTCCCCCAAGGCGGCTCGCCTGGCCATTTCGTGTCGTTTCGTGGATTTCGTGGCTCATTTACTTGTGATTCCGTGTGTTTCTGTGGCTGAACAATAGGATGCCTCATGTCTGATACCCGTCCTGATCCCGATGCGCTGCTGGATGAACTCAAACGCGAGGAGGAGCAGGCTAATCGCGGCCGGCTGAAAATCTTCTTCGGCTCCTGCGCCGGCGTCGGCAAGACCTTCGCCATGCTGGCCGCCGCGCGCATCAAGCAACAGGAAGGGGTCAAGGTGCTGGTCGGCGTGGTGGAAACCCACGGCCGCAAGGAAACCGCGGCGCAGCTGGACGGGCTGGAAGTGCTGCCGCCCAGCCAGATCGAGTACAAGGGCCGCACGCTGTCGGAATTCGACATCGACCAGGCGCTGGAACGCCAGCCGCAACTGATCCTGATCGACGAGTTCGCCCACTCCAACGTGCCCGGCTCGCGCCACCCCAAGCGCTGGCAGGACGTGGAGGAGCTGCTCGCCGCCGGCATCGACGTCTACACCACTCTCAATGTGCAGCACCTGGAGAGCCTTAACGATGTTGTCGGCCAAATCACCGGCATCATCGTCAGGGAAACGCTGCCGGACCATGTGTTCGACATGGCCGACGAAGTCTCGCTGGTGGACTTGCCGCCGGACGAATTGCTGTCCCGCCTCGCCGCCGGCAAAGTTTACTTGCCGCACCAGGCCGAGCGCGCGGTCAAGAACTTCTTCCGCAAGGGCAATCTGCTGGCCCTGCGCGAACTGGCGCTGCGCCGCACCGCCGACCGCGTGGACGCGCAGATGCGCGCCTACCGCGCCGATCAATCCATCGCCCCGGTCTGGCATGCCCGCGAGCGGCTGCTGGTCTGCGTCGGCCCCGGCCCCGGCACCGAGAAACTGATCCGCAGCACCAAGCGGCTGGCCGCCAACCTGGACGCCGACTGGATCGCGGTCTACGTGGAAACGCCGCAGCTGCAGCGGCTGCCGGAAGAGCAGCGCGCGCGCATTCTCAAAGGCCTGAAGCTGGCGCAGGAACTGGGCGCCGAAACCACGGTGCTGGGCGGCAGCGAGCTGGCCGCCACCCTGCTGGCCTATGCCCGCACCCGCAATGTGTCCAAGCTGGTGGTGGGCAAATCGGTGCGCAATCCGCTGGTCCGGCTGTGGCAAGGCTCGCTGGTGAACGAGCTGACCCGGCTGTCCGGCGATGTCGACATCTATGTGGTGGCGCATGAGCTGGAGGACGAATCCAGCCGCCGCGGCAAACGCGTGCGCAGCCTGCTGTTCAGCGAGGATGACGAAGGCAAGACCAGGCGCGGCTATCTGGCGGCGTCCGCCATCTGCTTCGCCACCACTGCCGTCAATCATCTGCTGGTGCCGTATTTCGCCTTGTCCAACGTCATCATGGTGCACCTGCTGGCGGTGGTGCTGATCGCCACCCGCTACGGCCGCGGGCCGGGCGTGCTGGCGTCCTTCCTGTCGGTGGCGGCCTTTGATTTCTTCTTCGTGCCGCCGCGGCTGTCGTTCGCGGTATCGGACACCCAGTATCTGCTGACCTTCATCGTGATGCTGGTGGTGGCCTTGATCATCAGCCAGCTGACGGCGCGCTTCCGCTTCGAAGCCACCATCGCCACCTACCGCGAACGCCGCACCCGCGCGCTGTACGACCTGGGCCGCGAGCTGGCCGGCGCGCTGACTGCATCGCAGATCATCGAAACCGCCGTCGGCCGGCTGGAGCCGCTGTTCCGCGCCAAGGTGATGCTGTTCATCCCGAACAGCGAGGACCAGCTGCGCGCCGCCACCGATTACGGCAGCACGGCCGATACCGGCGTGGCGCAATGGGTGTTCGACAATCTGCAGCCGGCCGGCCTGGGCACCAATACCCTGCCGTCCAATCCCGCTCTGTATGTGCCGCTGAAGGCGCCGATGCGCACCCGCGGCGTCATCGCCTTGCTGCCGGAGGAAACCATCCACGCCTTCCTGCCGGAGCAGCAACGGCTGCTGGAAACCTGCGCCGCGCAGATCGCGCTGGCGCTGGAGCGGGTGCACTACGTGGAAGTAGCGCAAGACGCCATCGTGGCGATGGAGTCGGAACGGCTGCGCAACAGCGTGCTGTCGGTGGTGTCGCACGACCTGCGCACGCCGCTGACCACCATGCTGGGCCTGGCCAATATGCTGAATTCGCCGAATCTGCCGCCGGAACAGCAGGCCGACATCTCGCAGTCCATCCAGGACGAGGCGATGCGGATGAACAAGCTGGTGACCAACCTGCTGGACATGGCCAAGCTGCAGTCGGGCGTCAAGCTGAACAAGGAATGGCAGCTGCTGGACGAAGTGGTGGGCAGCGCTGTGCGCGCCTGCGAGCACAGCCTGCGCAACCATAAGCTGGAGCTGCAACTGAGCAACGATCTGCCGGTGCTGGAGTACGACGCCGTGCTGATCGAACGCGTGCTGGTCAATCTGCTGGAAAACGCCGGCAAGTACACGCCGGCCGGCTCGCATATTCAATTGGCCGCGCGTCATGAGGGCGACAAGGTCCGCATCTCGGTCAGCGACGACGGCCCAGGCCTGCCGGCCAATATGGAACACAAAGCTTTCGACAAATTCTCGCGCGGCACGCCGGAGTCCACCACGCCGGGCGTCGGCTTGGGCCTCGCCATCTGCCGCGCCATCATCGAAAACCACGGCGGCACCATAGACGCAGGCAACCTCCATCCGCACGGCGCCCGCTTCTCCTTTACCCTGCCGGCCGGCACGCCGCCCGCGCTGCCGCCGGAAGACGCCTGAACCCAAAAGAGCGATAAGACATGACCGACGCACCTATTTCCGTAGTGATCATCGAGGATGAAAAGCCGATACGACGCTTCCTGTCCTCGGCGCTGGACGAAGAAGGCCTTAACGTCTTCGAAGCCGAAACCGGCAAGCAGGGACAGATAGAAGTCGCCACCCGCAAGCCTGATATGGTCATCCTGGACCTGGGCCTGCCGGACATGAACGGCATAGACGTCATCAAAAGCCTGCGCGAATGGAGCGACATCCCCATCCTGGTGCTGTCCGCCCGCACCCAGGAAACGGAAAAAGTGGCCGCGCTGGACGCCGGCGCCGACGACTATCTGACCAAGCCGTTCGGCGTGGCCGAGTGCCTGGCGCGCATCCGCGTGCTGCTGCGCCGCCGCATTCAGGGCAGCGCCGCGCCGCAGCAAACTTTCCAGTTCGGCGACATCCGCGTCGACCTGGTCAACCGCCTGGTGCACAAGGGCGACGCGCCCGTGCATCTGACGCCGATCGAATACCGGCTGCTGTCCACGCTGATCCGCAACGCCGGCAAGGTGATCACCCATCGCGAGCTGCTGCTGGCGGTGTGGGGGCCATCGTTCTCCGAACACAACCAGTACCTGCGCGTCTACATGGGCCATTTGCGGCAAAAGCTGGAAGACAACCCGGCCATGCCGCGCCACATCGTCACCGAAACCGGCGTGGGCTACCGGCTGGTGGAAAACGCTCCCGATCCGGCCATTTGAAAACCAGACGCATGGCCTTGACAGCGTAGAACCATGGGCATAATCTAACCGACATGCGCCGATTTGACACAGCTTGCGGGCGCTTAACAAATGCCAGCTAAAGCGTATCCGGATCAACCCGCTTGCGCTTACACGGCCAGCGGGTTTTTTCTTGGCTGGCTGATTGGCACCGTTCTCCCGCAAGTCGTCCCGATCGGCTCGGGCGCCGAGTTAATGACAACTTGCAGGGCGCCTAAAAATCCTGCTAAAGCGTCGCCGGCGGACTCAAGCCCGGCACGCACAGCGCGACCGAACTTGGGAGAGCCAAACATGTACGACTGCCTGCAAGACAGCTATACCGATTTCTCTTTTGCGATTTTTGATGCCGTGGGAAGACCTCGCCCCCTGTGTGGCAGCCTGAGCGCCACCCCCCTGCCGTACGGCGACGGCCATGCGCTGCATGAGCTGGCCGCCTTCGCCCGCGATCAAGGCTATGACGTGGAACACAGCGATCAACAACGGACCGTCAGCGACATCAGCTTGGCCGACGCGCTGGCGATCAACGCCCGCTATGGCGACACGCTGATCATCAGCTGCGACCTGCGCCGCGATCCGCCGGTGAGAATTTGAGCCGACGCGACAGCATGCGGCCCGCGCGGCTATAATTGGCGTTTTCCGCCGAAAATCCCGCCAAAGCCCATGCTGTTTGAACTCAATCGCGCCACGCGCCACGAAATCATGGCCGAGGCGCGTCAGATCGCGCGCCTCGCGCTGCCGATGATGATCGCCCAGATCGCCCAAGTGGCGACCGGCTTCGTCGACACCGTGATGGCCGGCCGCGTCGGCACCGACGATCTGGCCGCCGTCTCGCTGGGCGCCAGCGTGTTCATCACCGTCTATGTGACGCTGATGGGGGTGGTCGCGGCGCTCAATCCCATCCTGTCCCACCACCTTGGCTCCGGCCAGACGCGCGAATTCGGCCGCGACGCCTCCCAGGGGCTGTGGTTCGGCCTGCTATTGGGCGCGCTGGGCGCGCTGTTGATGCTGCTGCTGGAAGCCCCGCTGCGCCATGTGCTGGACCTGCCGCCGCAAGTGATAGACAAGGTGATGCTGTTCATCACCGGCGCCGCCATCGGCATGCCGGCCGCGATGGCGCACCGCGCGCTGCACGCCTACGCCTCCAGCCTGGGCCATCCCAAACCCATCATGGTGGTCAGCCTGCTGGCGCTGGCGCTGAACATTCCGCTGAACTACATCCTGATCCACGGCCTGTTCGGCCTGCCCAAGATGGGCGGCGCCGGCTGCGGCTGGGCAACCGGCATCGTGTTCTGGTTCAACTGTCTGGCGCTGCTGGCTTATGTCAGCTGGCACAAGGCCTTCCGCGGCAACCGGGTGTTGGCGTCGCTGGCCGCGCCGGACTGGCGCCGCTTCGCCGCCTTCCTCAAGCTGGGCACGCCCATCGGCCTGTCCTTCTTTGTCGAAGTCAGCCTGTTCTCTTTCATCGCGCTGTTGATCGCCGAGCTGGGAACCGTGGTGGTGGCCACCCACCAATCGGTGCTGAACTTCTCCAGCCTGATCTACATGCTGCCGCAAAGCGTGGCCACCGCCTTGTCGGTGCGGGTCGGCCACCATGCCGGCGCCGGCGACTACAAGGCCGCCCGCTTCATTTCCGGCGTCGGCCTGGCCATGGGGCTGGCCATGGCCGGCGCCGCCATGATCCTGGTTCTGCTGCTGCGCGAACCCATCATGCGCATGTACAGCGAGGACCCGCGCGTGATCGCCATGGGCACCACCCTGTTGCTGTTCGCCGCCGTCTATCAGTTGACCGACGCCGCCCAGACCATCGCCTCCGGCGCGCTGCGCGGCTACAAGCTGACCGCCATCCCGATGGCCATACACATCACCTCGTTCTGGATCGCCGGCCTCGGCCTGGGCATCCTGCTTGGACTGACCGACTGGATCGTGCCGCGAATGGGCATCTACGGCTTCTGGACCGCTCTGGTGATCAGCCTGACGCTGGCCGGCCTGCTGCTCACTTATTATCTGGCCCGCGCCAGCCGCCAGCGGCTGCGCCGCGACCAAGGAATCCTGCTATGACCCTGCAGTTTCAAGCAGACGTCGATCTGCGTCCATACAACACCTTTGGCCTGGCGGCGCGCGCCGCCCACTTCTGCCGGCTGGACGATCTGGCCGACCTGCCCGCCCTGCTGGCCCATCCGCTATACCACCAGGGTCCGGTGCTGTGGCTGGGCGGCGGCAGCAATCTGCTGCTGACGCGCGATTACCCTGGCTTGGTGATCAAAGTGGCGCTGACAGGCATCCGCCTGTTGCGCGAAGACGGCGGCCACGTGATCGTCGAGGCCGCGGCCGGCGAAAACTGGCACGATTTTGTGCTGCATACCCTGGAGCAAGGCTGGTACGGCCTGGAAAACCTCAGCCTGATTCCCGGCACCGTGGGCGCCAGCCCGGTGCAGAACATCGGCGCTTACGGCGTGGAGGTGAAGGACCATTTGCATGAAGTCGTCTGCGCCCAGCTGGACCGCGACGGCGCCCCGCTGGTGCTGTCCAATGCCGATTGCCGTTTCGGCTACCGCGACAGTGTGTTCAAACACGAGGCTGCCGGCCGGCTGCTGGTGATCGCCGTGCGCTTCAGGCTGTCGCGCCATGCCAGCTTGCGCACCGGCTACGGCGACATCGCCCGGCAGCTGGCCGCCGACGGCATCACGGCGCCGACCCCGAGCGACATCAGCCGCGCGGTCATCGCCATACGCCAGAGCAAGCTGCCGGATCCCGCCGTGCTGGGCAATGCCGGCAGTTTTTTCAAGAACCCGGTGGTATCGGCCGCGCAGGCCGAGCAGCTCCTGGCCAGCCACCCGCAGCTGCCGCACTACCCCGCCGCCGACGGCCGGGTCAAACTGGCCGCCGGCTGGCTGATCGACCAATGCGGCTTGAAGGGCTACCGCGACGGCGACGCCGGCGTGCACGCCAAGCAGGCGCTGGTGCTGGTCAACTACGGCGAGGCCAGCGGCGCGCAACTGCACGCCCTCGCCCGCAAGGTTCAGGAGGCCGTTCGGGAACGATTCGGCGTGGCGCTGGAGCCGGAGCCGCTGATTTTGTAGTTTTCTTGCGGGAACCGATCCTGCGAAAGCCACTCTAGCCATCATCCTGCGGCGGGATTTGACCGCCGGCAATCAAAATCTAAAGAGGGCGCGATGAGCAGCAAACCTAGCGTATTGGTGTTTGATCTGGGCGGCGTGCTGGTGGACTGGAACGGCATCGATCCGCTGATGCGGCTGTCCGGCGGCACCTTGTCACGGGAAGAGGCGCGCCGGTTCTGGATAGAGAATCCATGGGTGGCGCGGCTGGACCTGGGCGAATGCACGCCGCAGGCATTCTGCGCGGCGATGGTGGATGCGCTGCAGCTGGGCCTCTCCCTGCAAGCGATGCAGGAGCAATTATCCGCCTGGCTGGCGGGCTGCTACCCTGGCGCTGGCGAATTGCTCGACACCCTGTCCCAAACCTTCCCGCTGGCGGCGCTCAGCAACAACAACGCGTTGCATTGGCGCAAGATAGAGCGGGAGTTCGGGCTGCTGGGGCATTTCCAGCATACATTCGCCTCTCATCTGCTGCATTTGCGCAAGCCCGATCTGGCGATCTATCGCCATGTCGAGCAGGCGCTGGATCTGCAAGGAGAGCAGATCGCCTTCTTCGACGACAACATCGAATGCGTGGAAGCCGCCCGCGCCATCGGCTGGCAAGCCTTCCACACAGTCGGCTTCGAGCAGCTGCAAGCCACGCTGCGCGCGCAAGGCTGGCTGTAACCTCAGCCGATTAGGCCGCCGGCGCGCAGGAACAGGTACAGCGCCGCCAGCATCCCCACCAGCCAGGCCAAGGAACGCAGCGAGGCCTGGTTGGCGATATACAGCAGACCGTGGGCGACGCGCGCCAGCACGAAGACGGCCGCGGCGGCATTCATCGCCGCCTCCGGCACCTTCATCAGCCAGGCGGCCACGACTGCCGCCGTCCAGGTCGGCAAGGCCTCCCAGGCGTTCTGCTGCGCCCAGCCCGCGCGCTGGCGATAGCCATCCGCCCTGGCCGCCACTTCGCGCGGCTTATGATTGTCGTAACGCGTCCCGGCCTTGGATACCCCGGCCCAGATCAACGGCAACACGGCCGCCAGCAACAAACTCCATAAGACAAACGGCATCGCGATTCTCCTCAACGCTTGCCCGGCCAATCGCCGAGATAGCGCTCATCATCGAAGGTAGCGACCCAATGCGGTCGATACACCACCAACACTGCCAGCAACAAGCCGGTCGTAAAGGCCTCGGACCACGACAGCAGGAAATAATACGGCACAGCCTCTTCCAGCAAGGCATCCCAGGGGTAGACTCCGGCCAGCCCCAGCACCAGCAAGCCGCACGCCGCGGCGCAGATCAAGCTGGCGCCGCCGGCCAGAAAGCCGTTGACGAACACATAGACGAAGAAATGCGGCGGCAGGAACCGCCGCGCCAGGTGCAACCCAACGCCGGTCAAGACGACTGCCGGCAGCGCCGTCAACAACCAATTCAAGCCCAAGGCAAGCCAATCGGCATGGCCGCCGGCCGCCAGCCCGATCTGCACCGCGGCCAAGGCCAGCAATGCCAGCCACGGCCCCATCAACAAGGTGAACAGCGCGGCGCCGAGCATGTGAAACGACAAGCCGGGATGCAAGCCCGCGCGCAGCAGCCACAGCGCCAAATCGAATACGCAGGCGCCCATCCAGGCATTCAGCGCCGCGGCGTCCAATTGCCGCCACGGCACGCGCCAGGCGGCCACGCACAATCCGGCCAGCGCCAGAGCGTTTGCCAACCAGGCAATCCAGGGACCAAACAGAGAAGCCGACAAATCCATGACATTGAGCTTGCGGTTCGATGCCTGCCAGCATACCAGATGCCAAGCGCCGTTCGCGCCGCGTCGCGCGCCTTTTTCGCAAGACTGCCGTTACAATACGCTTTTGGATGGAGACCCGCATGACCGCCCTACCCGCCCCCCACCTGATTGCCCAGCAAGTCGGTCAGGCGCTGGCCGAAGACATTGGCCAGTGCGACTGGACCGCCCGCCTGATTCCCGCCGACAAAATCGGCTCCGCCCGCGTCATCGCGCGCGAGGACGCGGTGATCTGCGGCCAAGCCTGGTTTGATGAATGCTTCCGCCAGGTAGACCCGCGCTGCGAAGTGGAATGGCGGGTGAAAGAAGGAGACAAGGTCTCCGCCGACAGCGAGTTGTGCCGCATCGCCGGTCCGGCGCGCGCGCTGCTGACCGCCGAACGCAGCGCTTTGAACTTCCTGCAGCTGCTGTCCGGGGTGGCCAGCGAAACCCGCCGCTACGTCGATGCCGCAGCCGGCCACCGCGCGCGCATCCACGACACGCGCAAGACCGTCCCCGGCCTGCGGCTGGCGCAGAAATACGCCGTCACCGTCGGCGGCGGCGCCAACCAGCGCATAGGACTGTTCGACGGCATCCTGATCAAGGAAAACCATATCATGGCGGCCGGCGGCATCGCCGCCGCCATGGAGCAGGCCCTGGCGGACCTGCCCCCCGGCGTGACGCTGCAGATCGAGGTGGAAACGCTGGCACAGCTGGAAGAGGCGCTGCGCCACGGCGCCACGCTGATCCTGCTGGACAATATGAGCACCGAGCAGATGCGCCAAGCGGTGGAGCTGACCGCCGGCCGCGCCCAGCTGGAAGCCTCAGGCGGCATCGACCTGGACACCGTGGGCGCCATCGCCGCCACCGGCGTCGACCGCATCTCGGTAGGCAAGCTGACCAAGGACGTCCGCGCCATTGATCTGTCCATGCGCTTTACCCTGTAAGCAACTACGCAGCGGCGGCTTTAGATGTCATACTGAAGACCTTAGAACAATAGACAACGCATACCCCGCCCTGATATGGAAATGACCAACCGCAAGCACGTGCACCGCTCCGCTCGCCATGCCAAATGGGGCGCGGCATTGCTGCTGTTGGTCACGCTGAGCCTGGTGCTGCTGGACCTGGTCATCAGCTATCGCCAGGTGGAGAACGAGGCCAGCCACCAGGCCAATGGCCTGAGCCAGCTGCTGTCGGAACGGCTAAGCTCAGGCATCCATGAGGCCGGCCTGATCCTGCAAAGCAGCAACCAGATCCCGGAAGTGCAGAAATTGCTGCGCAGCGGCAGCCTGCCGCCGGAGGCTCAACAGGATCTGCAGCAGAAACTGCAGCAACAATTGCGGCTGGCGTCCTACCTGAGCCAGATCGAAATCGTCGATACCGCCTGCCAGACCATCTTCAGCAGCAAGCCGGACAGCGCCGCTCATGCCCGCCACAGCGAATTCTGTCGCTGGCTGCACCGTGGCGAGCCGCAGGAGAGCAAGTACACTGCGGTTGTGCACAGCCCCACCGCCGGCGGCATCGTGCTGGCCAACAAGCTGTACGACGCCAATGGCAACCTGGTCGGCATGGCCACTGGCCTGATCAACCACAACTTTTTCCAAGACGAAGTCAGCCGCCTGACCGTGGGCGAGCACGGCGAGATTCTGGTGCTGGACCAGAGCCAGCTGACCATAGCCCGCTGGCCCAAAGTGCAAGGCAAAGACCCGCAAAGCTACCGGCCGCTGCAGCCGCACGTCATGATGTCGCGCGACGCCAGCCAGATGCTGTTCAGCGCGCCATCCAGTTTCGACGGCTCGATGCGCTTGTACAGCGTGCGCCAGACCGGCAACTACCCGTTCCAGGTGGCGGTGGGCATCTCGCGAGAGGATTTCACCCGCTATGTCTGGGACAAGGCCTGGCTGGCGCTGCCGGGCTGGCTGTTCGTGGCCGCGCTGACGCTGCTGGCGCTGCGCAAGCATCTGTCCAACCTCAACCAGCATCAACAGCTGCTGCGCGGCAACGAGCGCATCCGCGAAAGCGAAGAGCAGGCGCGCCGCATTCTCGACACCGCCCCACTCGCCCTGTTGCTGGTGAATCCGCAAACGCTGCGCATCCAGCACGCCAACGCCCCGGCGCGGGAGCTGCTGCGCTTGCCGCCGCAGCAAGCCGAAGCCGCCGGCCGCGAATTGAACCTGCCGCTGAAACTGCAGCCGGTGGAGCGCTGGCTGCTGGACGGCGAAGACGCGCTGCAGCGCGAGGTCGAACTGGAACTGGAAGACAAGAGCCGCCTGTGGGCGATCGTATCGCTGCAACAGCTGAACCGCGAAGGGTCGCCGTCCTCGCTGGTCGCCATGTACGACATCTCCGGTCGCAAGCAGCTGGAACAACAGCTGCACGAGAGCAATCTGCAATTGGCCGAGATGGCCATCACCGACCCGCTGACCCGGCTATACAACCGTCGCCACGGCGACATGGTGCTGAAGGACGAGATCAGCCGCTGCGAGCGCTACGGCCAGACCATGGCGATTGCGGTATTCGATATCGACCACTTCAAGAAATTCAACGACCAATACGGCCATCAAGCTGGCGACGATGTGCTGGTGGCCGTGGCCAACGCGCTGCGCGATTCCACGCGGAACACCGACATCAACGCCCGCATCGGCGGCGAAGAGTTCATGGTGGTCTTCCCCTACACCCGCCTGCGCGACGCACACAAGGTGATGCTGCGCATGCAGATGGCGCTGACCCACACCACCTTCCCCTTCGTCGAACAACGCATCACATTCAGCGGCGGCATCACCGACTGGCGACCCGGCGACACGCCGGCCACCATGGTGTCGCGCGCCGACAAGCTGCTGTACGAAGCCAAGCTGTCCGGACGCAACATCATCCTGTGCGATCAGGACACGCCCTGAGCGGCGGCCCGCTCACCAGCCCCAGGCCGCCCAAGAAACCTCCGCCAGCGCTTGGCGGGGCCGAATCCGACCAACAAACCGCATGCCCGCTCAAGCCAGCGCGTCGGCCAGCATCCACATCATGGCCGCGGTGGCGCCCCAGATGGTGTAGCGCCGCCACTCCAAGGCCAGATATTGTCCGGCCACGCCATCGCGCACGTAGTCATGCCGGCGATAAGCCGACTTGTCCAACAGATTCCGCAGCGGCACCTCGAACACCTCGGCCACCTCGCCGGGCGCCGGCGACAGCGCCAAGGGCGGCCGCAGCATGCCCACCACCGGCGTCACCATGAAGCCGGTCACCGTCACGTAGTCCGGCAGGCAACCCAGCACCCTCACATCGGACTCCGGCAAACCGGTTTCCTCGCGCGCTTCGCGCAAGGCCGCCGCCTCGGCGGACGCATCGTCCGCCTCCCGCTTGCCGCCGGGGAAACTGACCTGCCCCGGATGGCTGGGCAGGTGATCGGCTCGCCGGGTGAACAGCACCGCAGGCTCGTCCGCGTGCCACACCAGCGGAATCAGCACCGCCGCCGGGCGCAAGCCCTCGCGCACGGGACGACACGGCAAGTCGCCCGTCTTGCCGGTGAAATCATACGCGCGCAGCCGCTGGGCTATCCGCCCCGCGGCCTCTTCTGCCTCCATCGACCACATTTTATTTTCCTTTTTACTGCTCGCGCCTGCCTATCTTGGGCAGCGTGATCTCGCGGGCGTGGGCCAGCATGCGCAGCGCCAGCCCCAGCCAGAACAGCAATTGCAAAGACCAGACCCCCACCCAGCCTAGCTTGTCGAACAACCACAGCCCGCCCGCCACCACGATGGCGACCGTGCCGTAGAAATCCCTATGCAGGATGAAGGGCACGTCATTGACCATCATGTCGCGCACCACCCCGCCGCCGACCGCGGTGATGAAGCCCAGCGCCACCACGCCAAAGGCGTTGAGGTCGAACATCAGGCCCACCTGGGCGCCGGTCAGGCTGAACGCCACCAGGCCCAGCGAATCGGCCACCACGAACAGCCCCTCCAATGCCCGGCTGCGCCGGCGGTGCAGGCCCAGCAGCCAAGCCAAGAGGACCGTCGCGGCGATGACGGCCAGATTGGTGTAATCGAAAAACACCCGCGGCACCCGATTCACCAGCACGTCGCGCATGATGCCGCCGCCTATGGCCGTCACCACCGCCAGAATCAGGATGCCCAGCACGTCGAGCCGCTTGCGGATGCCCACCAGATAGCCCGATACGGCGAAAGCGGCGGTGCCGATCGCCGAGAACCACTCCATTTGAAAAACGCGGCTTGGCAAATCCATGTCTCAATGTACCAAAAAAAATGCCAGACCGGCATGGTCTGGCATGTTTTGCGACGAAGGCCGCTTAACGGCGCATCGAGTCGAAGAAGGCCTGGTTCGACTTGGTGGCCTTGATCTTGTCCTGCAGGAATTCCATCGCCTCCAGATCGTCCATCGGGTACAGCAGCTTGCGCAGCACCCAGATCCGCTGCAGCTGGTCCTGCGGGATCAGCAGCTCTTCGCGGCGGGTGCCGGAGCGGTTGATGTTCAGCGCCGGGAAGATCCGTTTTTCGGCCATCTTGCGGTCCAGATGGATTTCGCAGTTGCCGGTGCCCTTGAATTCCTCGTAGATCACGTCATCCATGCGGCTGCCGGTGTCGATCAGCGCGGTGGCGATGATGGTCAGGCTGCCGCCTTCTTCCACATTGCGCGCGGCGCCGAAGAAGCGCTTCGGCCGTTGCAGCGCGTTGGCGTCGACGCCGCCGGTCAGCACCTTGCCGGAAGCCGGCACCACGGTGTTGTAGGCGCGGGCCAGACGGGTGATGGAGTCCAGCAGGATGACTACATCCTTCTTGTGCTCGACCAGGCGTTTGGCCTTTTCGATCACCATTTCGGCCACCTGCACGTGACGGGTGGCCGGCTCGTCGAAGGTGGACGACACCACTTCGCCGCGCACCGAGCGTTGCATCTCGGTCACTTCTTCCGGACGTTCGTCGATCAGCAGCACGATCAACACCGCGTCCGGATGGTTGGCGGTGATGGCGTGCGCGATATGCTGCAGCATCACCGTTTTACCGGACTTCGGCGGCGCCACCAGCAGCGCGCGCTGGCCGCGGCCGATGGGCGCGATCAGATCGATGATGCGGCCGGTGATGTTCTCTTCGGCGCGGATGTCGCGCTCCAGCTTGAACTGCTCGGTCGGGAACAGCGGCGTCAGGTTCTCGAACAGAATCTTGTGCTTGGAGTTCTCCGGCGCTTCGCCATTGACCTTGTCGACCTTCACCAAAGCGAAGTAGCGCTCGCCGTCCTTCGGGGTGCGGATCTCGCCCTCGATGGAGTCGCCGGTGTGAAGATTGAAGCGGCGGATTTGCGACGGGCTGACGTAGATGTCGTCCGGACCAGCCAGATACGAGGTATCCGGGCTGCGCAGGAAACCGAAGCCATCCGGCAGCACTTCCAGCGTACCCTCGCCGAAGATGCTCTCGCCTTTCTTGGCCTGGTTTTTCAGAAGCGCGAAGATCAGATCCTGCTTGCGCAGACGGTTTGCGCCTTCGATCTCGTTGGAAATCGCCATTTCCACGAGCTCGGAAACATGAAGATGTTTGAGATCAGATAAGTGCATAGCGGTCGTGAGGTCGACTCGGTAGTATTCAGGCGGAACGCCATCGGGGGTGTGGAAGCGTAAACGGAGCGGGCGGCTTTTTATGCCACCCGCCTTGAAGATTGTGCGTGGAGAATAGACGCTTTACAGTTGGCTGTCAATGAAGGCGGTCAGCTGGCTCTTGGACAGCGCGCCAACCTTGGTGGCCACAACCTGGCCATCCTTGAACAGCATCAGGGTCGGGATGCCGCGGATGCCGAACTTCGGCGGAGTCTGCTCGTTCTGGTCGATGTTCAGCTTGGCCACTTTCAGCTTGCCGGCGTAGGCGGTCGCCACTTCGTCCAGAATCGGAGCGATCATCTTGCACGGACCACACCATTCGGCCCAGTAGTCAACCAGCACCGGGGTGTCGGCCTTCAGCACGTCTTGTTCGAAAGAATCGTCGGTTACGTGATGGATCAAATCGCTCATGGCTTCCTCGTCGAAATTAAATAGCTTGCCTAATCCCCGATGGTAGCAAGCGCAGCCGCTCGCGGCAACCGCGCGCTGCGCGGAAGAATCCCTGCCTATCATCAGGTTATATGCCGCATCCCTCGCCTAGATGGCTGCTGCAAATGGCTGCCATTCGGTATAATGTCGCGCTGTTTACATGTGAAGGACACCAAATGGGCTTTCTGCAAGGCAAGAAAATCCTGATCACCGGCATGATCTCCAACCGCTCCATCGCTTACGGCATCGCGCAAGCCTGTCATCGCGAAGGCGCCGAACTGGCTTTCACCTATGTGGTGGACAAGCTGGAGACTCGCGTCCGTGAAATGGCGGCGGACTTCGGCTCCAAGCTGGTCTACCGCTGCGATGTGCAGAACGACGACGAGATCAATCAGCTGTTCGTCGAGCTGGGCAAGGAATGGGATGGCCTGGATGGTCTGGTGCACTCTATCGGTTTTGCCCCGCGCGAAGCGCTGGAAGGAGACTTCCTGGATTCGTTGAGCCGCGAGGCCTTCCAGATCGCGCACGACGTGTCGTCCTACAGCTTCCCGGCGCTGGCCAAGGCCGCCCGCCCGATGATGCAGGGCCGCAAGGCCGCGCTGTTGACCTTGTCCTACCTGGGCGCGGTGCGGGCGATCCCGAACTACAACGTGATGGGCCTGGCCAAGGCCAGCCTGGAAGCCTCGGTCCGCTTCATGGCCGCCAGCTTGGGCAAGGAAGGCATCCGCGTCAACGGCATCTCCGCCGGCCCGATCAAGACCCTGGCCGCCTCCGGCATCTCGGGCTTCTCCAAGCTGCTGAACATGGCGGCCGGCCAAGCCTGTCTGCGCCGAAACGTGACCACCGAGGAAGTGGGCAACGCCGCCGCCTTCCTGCTGTCTGACCTGTCCTCCGGCATCACCGGCGAGATCACCTACGTCGACGCCGGCTACAGCGTCAACGCGCTGAACGTGCCGGAATAGGCGGAGACCGCGCGCTCCGCCGCGTTATTCCTCGCGCAGCGCTTTCAACGCTTCCTGCGAGTGGTAGAACACCTGATCCAGGTCTTCGACCAGACTGGCCGCGTCGACCAGATCATCGGCCTTGCCCAGTTGCTCCAATAATTGGCACAGCTCGGCCAGCCGCCGCGCCCCCACGCTGCCCGCGCCATTCTTCAAGGCGTGGGCGGCGCGGAACAGCTCTTTGCCGTCGCGGCTGTTGGCCGCCTGATGTATGGCGGCCAACAGCCGCGGCCCTTCCCCCAGCCAAGCCGCCACCATGCGCGGCAACAATCCGGCATCGATGTCGCGGATGCCTGCCAGCGCTTGAGGATCGAGCCAGCCCTCTTCCTCCGCCTCGGACGACGCCTCCTCCGCCGGGTTGCGTTCAAACGTGTCCGCTCCATAATCCAGCGGCCCTGCCTGGACGCTGATTTCCTGAAAATTGCGGCGCAGCTCGCCAAGGATTTTCAAGCTTGGCACCGCATTGATATTGGCGTTATTGGCGCCTTCGCACACTCTCTCCATCCGGTACCGCTCCAGCGCGATCAGCAAGGCCATGCCCAGCAAAGCTGGCCAGCGCCATATTCTTGCCAACAGTCAATTTCACGCGAACCTCCCGGCATGGCCACAAACGCGACGTTAACTATTGCAGTTTAGACAATTAACAAAATCACTAAATAAAGAAAAAAGACTAGACTGGAGACATCGAGCCTATTCCCGAGGAGGGAATGCATGCAGCTTACTGGCAACATTCTGGTGGTCGATAACACCATGACCACGCTGATGATGCTGCTGGCTCTGCTATCGACCCAGGGCTTCCAGGTCAGCTCGGCGCAAAGCGGCGCCGAGGCGCTGGATTTGGCGCAAAAGCAGCCGCCGGACCTGATCCTGCTGGACTTCAGCCTGCCGGACATGGACGGAGTCGCCGTTTGCCGCGAGCTTAAGCTCAATGCCCGCACCCGCGACATCCCGGTGCTGTTCCTCAGCTCCATCTCCGACGCGGACATCCGCGTGGAAGGCTTCGCCGCCGGCGCGGTGGACTTCATCGCGAAGCCGTTCGAACGCAGCGAACTGCTGGCCCGCGTCAACACCCACCTGGACCTGTCCCGCCTGAAACAGCGGCTGAGCAAGCTCGTTGAGGAAAAAACCGAATCGCTGCGGCTGAGCGAACAACGTTTCCGCGCGCTGATCGAACAGGCGCCGGAGGCCATCATGGTGTTCGACAAGGATACCGGCCGCTTTGTCGACGCCAACCGCCAAGCCGAGCTGCTGACCGGCCGGCCCTTGCAGACGCTGATAGGCCTGACGCCCGGCGACCTGTACTCCGCGGAGCAGCCCGATGGCCTGCCGGCGATGGAAACCGTGCGCATGCATGCCGCCCGCGCCATGCAAGGCGAGGTGCAGGTATTCGAGCGCGTCATACAACGGCCGAATGGGGAAACGGTGCCGTGCGAGGTCAGACTGAGCAAGCTGCCCAGCGAAACCGGCCATCTGCTGCGCGTCAGCTACATCGACATTTCCTCGCGCATGGCGGCCCAGGAGAAAATCAACCGGCTGGCTTACTTCGACAACTTGACCGGCCTGCACAACCATAGCGGCCTGCTGGAGCAACTGAACGCGCTGTGCGCACTGAGCGATGAGGAAAGGCCGCCGTTCGCGCTGCTGCTGATCGACTTGGGCGACTTCAAATACATCAATGACGTTTACGGCAACCGCATCGGCGACCTGCTGCTCAGCTGCGTGGCCGACCGGCTGCGCCAACTGGCGGGCAACACCGGCCATGCCGGTCGGCTGGGCGGCGTTGAGTTCGTTCTGCTGCAAACCGGCATCGCCACTGCCAAGGCCGCGCAGGCGCTGGCCAGCCAGGTGCTGGACACCATCACCGCGCCGTTCGCCGTGGACGAAATGATGCTGAGCATTGCCGCCAACATCGGCGTCAGCCTTGGCGCGCCGCATGGCTGCAACGGCCAGGAGCTGCTGCGCGACGCCGACATGGCGCTATACCAGGCCAAGCAGCGCGGCACGCGGCATATCGAACTGTATCAGGCGGAAATGGGCCAGCAGATGCGCGAGCGCATCGAGCTGGAGAAGCAGCTGCGCCACGCCATTGAAAAAGGCCAGCTGGCGCTGCATTACCAGCCGCAGATCGAACTGGCCAGCGGCCAGGTGGTGGGCGTGGAGGCGCTGGTGCGCTGGCAGCATCCGAAGAAGGGCATGATTTCGCCAGGTCAGTTCATTCCCATCGCCGAACAATCCGGCCTGATCCTGCCGCTTGGACGCTGGGTGTTGCGCGAAGCCTGCCAGCAGCTCAGGCGCTGGCACGACAAAGGCTGCGGCCTAGACATCAAGATGGCTGTCAACCTCAGCGTGGCGCAATTCACCGACCAGGAACTGCCGGAGTTCGTGGCCGAGGTGCTGAAGGAAACCGGCATCGCGCCGGCCTCGCTGGAGCTGGAAATCACCGAATCCTGCACCATGCTGTCGCCGCAGCAATCGATACGCATGATGCAGCAGTTCCGCGCCATGGGCGTTCACAGCTCGATAGACGATTTCGGCACCGGCCACTCCTCGCTGTCTTATCTCACCCGCTTCCCGGTGGACACGCTGAAGATAGATCAATCGTTCATCCGCAATATCGCCAGCGACGAAAAAGACACCGCCTTGTGCGACACCATCGCCTATCTTGCCCACCGCATGGATTTGCGGGTGGTGGCCGAAGGCGTGGAAACCAAGGAGCAGCTGACCTTCCTAACCAGCATCCAGGTCGATGTGGTGCAGGGCTACCTGCTGTGCAAGCCGGTGCCGGCCGCGGATGCCGAAGCCTTCATCGTGCAGCGGGCAAGCCTGAACCCGCAGGCCGGCGTCGAATATTTCTAACTTTACCTAGGGGCTGCTGACGTTTGCTGAGCGGTCGCGCCGGAGTGCATTTCGCGACGAATCGAGGCGTTTCGCGCGCCGCATTTCATTCTCTGCCAGCGCGGAACAACGAAGAGTCGGCGCGAAAGGCGCCCGGCCCAAATCGGCTCAAACGCGATCCACTCACCAAACGTCAACAGCCCCTAATCCATTGCCAGCCGCCCCCCGGCAATGGCACACTTTCCCCATATTTTCCCCAGGCGAGCGCCATGCCCGATGACCACAAACTGACGGCCATCACCGCCGCCCACGCGGCGGAACTGCTGAACCATCTGCGACACGGCAGCGTGAACGATCCGCAGCAGCTGGGCGCGCTGGCGGACGCCAACGCCAACGAGCTGATCCTGGATCTGCTGCAGGCCGCCCGGCCCGAAGACGGCTTTCTGTCGGAAGAGTCCGCCCCCGATCCCTCCCGCCTGTCGAAACACCGCGTCTGGATCATCGACCCGCTGGACGGCACCCGCGAATACTGCGAACGCGGCCGCGACGACTGGGCGGTGCACGTCGCCTTGACCGAGGGGGGCGTCCCCACTGCCTGCGCCGTGGCTTTGCCGGCATCGCATCTGCTGTACAGCACCGCAGCGCCCCCGAAACTGGCCCCCGCGCCTTCCGGCAAACTGAAAATACTGGTCAGCCGCAGCCGGCCGCCGGAACTGGCGGCGCGGGTCGCCGCCAGGCTGGATGCCGAGCTGGTGCCGATGGGGTCGGCCGGCGCCAAGGCGATGGCGGTGCTGCGCGGCGAGGCCCACGCCTATCTGCACAGCGGCGGCATGAACGAATGGGACACCTGCGCGCCGGTCGGCGTGGCGCTGGCCGCCGGCCTGCACGCCTCGCGCATAGATGGCTCGCCCTGTGTGTTCAACCAGGCGGACATCAGCATGCCGGACCTGCTGATCTGCAGGCCGGAACTGGCGCAAACGCTGCTGGCGGCGATAGCGGCGGAACAATAGCCCGAAGAGCCTGCACGCTCTTGCAGGCATCGGACGCCCATAATGGTTTTGGTCCTCGCGCCGCCTCACGCGCAAAATCCAGGTCGCCACCATGGCGGGAGCGGCCAAGGGCTCTGCCGCCGCAAAACAAGACGATAAAGCGCCCCGGTGGCGGCCACCGGGGCCGCGCAGCTTCTGCGCTTAAGCCCGCGCGGCGCGCAGCTGCTTCGCCGCGGCAACCATATTGCGCAAGGCCGGAATCACCTCGTTCCACTGGCGCGTCTTCAGGCCGCAATCCGGATTCACCCACAAACGTTCAGCCGGTATGCGCTCGGCCGCTTTTTGCATCAGCTGGACGATATGCTCCTCGCTGGGGATGTTCGGCGAGTGGATGTCGTAGACGCCGGGGCCAATCTCATTGGGATAGTTGAAATCGTCGAAGGCGTCGAGCAGCTCCATATCGGAACGCGAGGTTTCGATGGTGATCACGTCGGCGTCCATGTCGGCGATCGAGGCGATGATGTCGTTGAACTCCGAATAGCACATATGGGTGTGGATCTGCGTTTCATCGCCCACGCCATTGGCGGCGATGCGGAACGACTCCACCGCCCATGCCAGATACTCTTGCCATTGCGCCTTGCGCAGCGGCAAGCCTTCGCGCAGGGCCGCCTCGTCGATCTGGATCACCCGCACGCCGGCCTTTTCCAGATCCAAAACCTCTTCGCGGATGGCCAGCGCCAGCTGATAGCACGAAACCGCGCGCGGCTGGTCGTCGCGCACGAAAGACCAGTTCAGGATGGTCACCGGGCCGGTCAGCATGCCCTTCATCGGCTTTTTCGTCAGCGACTGCGCATAGCGGATCCATTGCACGGTCATGGCCTTGGGACGGCTGATGTCGCCGTATAGAATCGGCGGCTTCACGCAACGCGAACCATAGGACTGCACCCAGCCGAACTGGCTGAACGCGTAGCCATCCAACTGCTCGCCAAAGTATTCCACCATATCGTTGCGCTCGGCCTCGCCATGCACCAGCACATCCAGGCCCAGCGCCTCTTGCTCGCGCACGCTGTGTTCGATCTCGGCGCGCATCGCAGCGATGTAGGCCGCCTCGTCGATTTCCCCGGCCTTGAACTGGCTGCGCGCCTGGCGGATGGCCGCGGTCTGCGGGAAAGAGCCTATGGTGGTGGTGGGATAGGCCGGCAGCTGCAATCGCGCGGCCTGCAAGGCGGCGCGTTGCGCGTAGCCGCTGCGGCGACGGCCCAACTGCGCGTCTATCTTGGCGACGGCGGCCTTCACCGCTGGATTGTTGACGCGCGGCGACTGGCGGCGGGCATCGATGGCGGCGCGGTTGGCCGCCAGCGCCTCGGCCACCGCCGCGCGGCCCTGGTTCAACGCCGTGGCCAGCACGCGCAGCTCTTCCAGCTTTTGCTTGGCGAAGGCCAGCCAGGATTGAATCTCGGCATCCAGCTTCTGCTCGCTATGCAAATCCACCGGCACATGCAGCAAGGAGCACGATGGAGCCAGCCACAAGCGATCGCCCAGCGCTTTCGACAGCGGCTCCAGCCAATCCAGCGCCGCGTTCAGATCGGTTTTCCAGATATTGCGGCCATTGATCACGCCGACGGACAGCACGCGGTCGGCCGGCCATTGCGCGGCCAATGCCTCCACTTCATGGCGGGCATGGACGGCATCAAGATGCGCGCCGTGCACCGGCAGCGCGGCGAGCAGCGGCAGATTGTCCTGCAGCTGGCCGAAGTAACTCGCCAATAGCAGCTTAGGCTTGCCGGTGCCCAGCGCCTGATAAGCCGTGGCGAACGCCTGCCGCCAGCCGGCGTCCAGCTCGGTCGCCAGAATCGGCTCGTCTATCTGCACCCATTCCACGCCCTCCGCCGCCAAGGCGTCCAGCAGCTGGACATACGCCGGCAGCAAGCGCGAGAGCAGCACCAGCTTGTCGGAGCCATCCTTGGCCTTGCCCAAGGCCAGATAGGTGACCGGGCCGATGATCACCGGCTTGGCGCGGACGCCCTGCGCCTTGGCCTCGGCCAACTGCGCCAGCAGGCGCGAGGCATCCAGCTGGAAGGTCGTCGCCGCGCTGAATTCAGGAACGATGTAGTGATAGTTGGTATCGAACCATTTGGTCATCTCGCCAGCCGCCACGCCGCCGCAGCAATGGGCATGTTCTTCCGCCGATTGGGCCGAGCGGCCGCGCGCCACGCGGAAGTAATTGTCCAGCGCGTCGCCATGGAAATCGCGCACGCGCTCGGGCAGATTGCCCAGCGTGAAGCTCATGTCGAGCACTTGGTCGTAAAAGGAGAAATCGCCGACCGGCGCCCAATCCAGCGCCGACTGCTCCTGCCAGTGGCGACAGCGCAGCGCGGCGCCGACCGACTGCAACTCGTCGCGAGTGCTTTGGCCTTTCCAATACGATTCGAGGGCGAACTTCAGTTCGCGCTTGGCGCCGATGCGGGGGAATCCCAGGTTATGCGTAAATGCCACGATTTCTCCTTTTCTTAATAACCAAAAGTAGAAACATCGTAGAGCGGCCAATGCATGAAGAAAAATGGTATTGTTTCATAAATCAATGAAAACCATTCATGGAGTAACCGCATGGCCACGCTTGAACGCATCCACCTGGCGATCATCCGCGCAGTAGACCAGCACGGCTCGCTGACCGCGGCGGCGGAACAGCTGCACCTGACCCAGTCCGCCCTGAGCCATACCATGCGCAAACTCGAAGACCAATTGGGCGTGGCGATCTGGCGCCGCGAGGGGCGCAGCCTGCAGCCAACCCAGGCCGGGGAATATCTGCTGGCGGTAGCCAACCGGCTGCTGCCGCAGCTGAACCACGCCGAAGAGCGCATCAGGCAATTCGCCCGCGGCGAAAGCGGCGCCCTGCGCATCGGCATGGAATGCCATCCCTGCTACCAGTGGCTGCTGAAAATCGTCTCGCCCTATCTGGCGGCCTGGCCCATGGTCGATGTGGACGTGAAGCAGAAATTCCAGTTCGGCGGCATCGGCGCGCTGTTCGGCTACGAGATAGACATGCTGGTCACCCCGGACCCGCTCTACAAACCGGGGCTGCGCTTCGAGCCGGTATTCGATTACGAGCAGGTGCTGGTGGTGGGGCCGGGACATCCCTTGCGCCATGCGCCGCACGCGCAAGCGGAGCAGCTGGTGGAGGAAACGCTGATCACCTACCCTGTGAGCATCGACCGGCTGGACGTCTATACCCAGTTCCTGATGCCGGCCGGCATCCAGCCCAAACGGCACAAGCCGATAGAAACCACCGACATCATGCTGCAGATGGTGGCCAGCGGCCGCGGCGTGGCGGCCCTGCCGCGCTGGCTGGTCGACGAGTACGCCGCCAAGCTGGACATCGCCGCGGTCAAACTGGGGGAGCATGGCATCGCCAAGCAGATTTTCCTGGGCATCCGCGAAACGGACGCCGACATCGACTACCTCAGCGCCTTTGTCCAACTGGCGCGCGGGGATCGCAGGTAAACCCCGCGGCGGTTACCGCGATATTGCACCGCCCACACAGCAAAGTTGCCAACCATGAGCCGATACCCGCAAGCCGACATCGACGCCGTCTACCGCGCCATCCGCGAGCGCCGCGACATGCGTCACTTCAAACCGGACCCAGTCGATCCCGACATCATGCAGCGGCTGCTGGCCGCAGCCCATTTCGCGCCCAGCGTAGGCTTCATGCAGCCATGGCGCTTCATACGCATCCGCAGCCTTGAATTGCGCCGCCGGATGCACGCGCTGGTGGAGGAGGAACGGATACAGACCGCCCGCGCGCTGGGCGAGCGCGAGGACGCGTTCATGAAGCTGAAGGTGGAGGGCCTGCTCGATTGCGGCGAAGTGCTGGTGGCCGCGCTGATGGACGGCCGCGAGCGGCATGTCTTTGGCCGCCGCACCCTTCCGGAGATGGACTTGGCCTCGGTGGCCTGCGCCATCCAGAACATGTGGCTGGCGGCGCGGGCCGAGGGCTTGGGGCTGGGCTGGGTGTCGATCTTCGATCCCGCCAAACTGGCCGCTCTGCTTTCCATCCCGCCAGGCGCGCGGCCGGTGGCGATACTGTGCATCGGCCACGTCGAGGCGTTTTACGAGAAACCGATGCTGGAGCAGGAAAGCTGGGCCAGCCGGCAGAATCTGGCCGATCTGGTCTACGATGATCGCTGGCCTGACGCCTGATCAGGACGCCCCAGGCCGGATTTCGCCAAAGCGAGGAGGCAAAGCCCCAAAGCCAGTCAGCGCGAAGCCGCGGGTTTATCGCGGCACCCCCTGCGCCAGCCGTTTCTGCAGGCACGCCGGGCATAGGCAATCGCTGTCGGCAGCCATGGGAGACAAGCCGCGCGGCAGGTCCGCGCACCAGCAGCCGCCTTGCTCCCCGCCCGCGCCGCATGTAAAACCGCTGCCGCAACGCGCGCAGGTCTTGCGCAGCACCGGCAGCGGCAAAGCCAGCAGCCTCCGCCACACCTGTTCCTTTTGTTCCTCGCGATAACCGGACCAAGCGGCGATCTCGTCCAACGTACGATGACAGCCTGCGCAAACCTGCCCGCTCTCGTCCACGCGGCAGACGCCTATGCAGGGGGATGGCACCGCCTTTCCTGACTGCTCCAAAACCACACCTCGAATTCCAGCAATGACTGTCGGGATGGTAACGCGGCGGCGCGGATCAGGCCAGCTCCCGCCAGCGCTGGCTCAGCCCCGCCGCGTGGAACAGCCCATAGCCCAGGCAAATCAGCGAGCTCCAGACGGCGAAGGCATTGAGGGCTTCAGGACGCCATAGCCAAATGGGAAGCAAAGCCAAGCCGCGCAATAGATAAATGGCGGTGATGATAAGCAAAACCGGCTTGAGCAAAGGCAGCCGCCGCAAGCAGCCCGCAGCGGAGAACGCATACAGCGCCCAGATAGCCAGCATGGCGGCAATGGCCATCGTCACTAGCGACGGCCACCACTCTCCGCGCTCCGCGGCCCAAGCGTAGCGGGCCGGCGCGCCAAAAAAGCGATACCATGCCGGCCCGCCAAAGATGATCGCCACATGCAGCAAACTGGCCAGCAGGCTCAAACCGCCGCCGATCAGCAAATTTCGATTCATTCCCCGCCTCCTGACCTTATTGATAGAATGAATATAACATTGTCATTTCTGGCGTGTATGAAAAACGGCGCGAAAATCGCGCCGTTTTTTATCCTCAAACCTGCTTACTTGGCCGCCGAGGCATCCTTGGCTGCCGCGCCGCCGCCGACGGTCTCCATCACTTTCCACTGGCCGTTCTCGACCTTGTACACGGTGATGCCGCCGTCTTTCAGATCGCCCTTCTCGTCATAGGTCCAGTTGCTGGAGGTCACGCCCTGGTGGGTGATCTTGGCCAGCACCGGCAGGTAGACTTTGGGGTCGGCCGAATTAGCCTGCTCCATCGCTTGGATCAGCGTGCGCGCCGCGTCGTAGCCGTACGGCGAGTAAGTCGCCACATCGGCCTTGAAGCGCGCCTTGTAACGGGCCTCGTAATCCTTGCCGCCCGGCATTTGCTCCAGCGGCAAGCCGGCCAGCGAGGCGATGGTGCCGTCGGCTTCCTTGCCAGCCAGCTGCAGGAAGGTCGGGGTCTTGGTCATTTCGCCTGAGATCAACGGCGACTTCAGGCCCAGACGCTTCATCTGCTTGACCATGGGCGCGGACTGCGCGTCGGCGCCGCCGTAGAACACCACGTCCGGGTTCGCGCCTTTGATGGAGGTCAGGATGGCGGTGAAGTCGGTGGCCTTGTCATTGGTGAACTCGCGCTTCACCACGTCACCGCCGGCGGCGCGCGCAGCCTTCTCGAACTCGTCGGCCAGGCCTTGGCCGTAGGCCGTGCGGTCGTCGACGATGACGATTTTCTTGGCGTGCAGCTTTTCCACCGCGAACTTGCCCATCACGCCGCCCTGCTGGGTGTCGGACGTCATGGAACGGAAGGTGTTCTTGAAGCCTTGCGAGGTAAACACCGGCGACGTGGCCATCGCGATCATCGGGATGCCGGCGTCGGAATAGATCTTGGAGGCCGGGATGGACGTGCCCGAGTTGAAGTGGCCCACGATGCCCGCCACCTTGCCATCGACGAACTTCTGCGCCAGCTGGGTGGCGGTCTTCGGATCGGCCTGGTCGTCCTGCGCGTCGAGCTCGAACGTCACCGGCTTGCCGCCGATGGTCGGCTTCTCGGCGTTGGCGTCTTCGATAGCCAGGGTCACGCCGTTTTTGTATTCCTCGCCATAGTGCGATTGCGGGCCGGTGAGCGGCGCGGCGAAACCGATCTTGATCACATTGCTGGCGCTGGCGGCGGGCGCGGAGGCGGCGCCAGCAGGCGCGGCTTCTTCCTTCTTGCCGCAGGCGGACAGCGCAACGGCGGCGGCAACCGCCAACGTCAGGGTGGACAGCTTGGATGCTTGCATCTCTCTCGTTCCTCTTCTCTTGCTTCTACTGCTTGCGTCGATATAACCGGCCAAAGCCGGATCCATACTTGCTCTTTATAAAGTAAAAACTCTGGCCGCATTATTCCAACGCGGCCAGGGCCTGGCAAGTTCTTATTCAGTCATGCTCATCAGGCTGGCGTTGCCGCCGGCAGCGGTGGTGTTGACGCTCAAGGCGCGCTCGACCACTAGCCGATGGATATTGTAGCCGCGCTCGCCGCGCAAGATCAGCGGCACCAAGGCGCCGTCGCGCGAGGCCAGCTTGCGGCGAGCCTCTTCGACGCCGCTGCCGGCAAACAGCACGGCGGACACATCGGCGGCCAGCACATCGGCAGCCACTTCAGCATAGCCGTTCAGGGCGCGCGCGAGCTTGCGTCCTGCTTCGTTGTCCGCCAGCACGGCGCGGTTGCCTGCGGCAAACGCGGCGGCCAGTTGTTCGGCCAAGGCCTGGACGTCATCCGCCACGCAGCCAACCCAGCCGCGGCCGGCAAAGGACAGGATATTGTTCTCGCCGGTCGGACCGGGCAAGGCCACGCTATGCGACAACGGGCTGTCCTTGCGCGCGGCGGCGATCACGCCATCCAGCGCGAGGCCCTGCGCCTTGGCGACGGAGGCCAACGCGTCCAGCGCGCGCAGATCCGCAGCCTCTGCCTGAGCATTCAGCTTGGGCTGCCAGTCGGCGCGCGTCAGGCGATACAGATAGTAAGGACCGCCGGCCTTGGGGCCGGTGCCGGACTTGCCTTCTCCGCCAAATGGCTGCACCCCGACCACCGCGCCGACGATGTTGCGGTTGACGTAGATGTTGCCCACCTTGATCTTGCCGCATATGTCGGCGATGGTTTCGTCGATGCGGCTGTGTATGCCGTGGGTCAGGCCATAGCCGGTGGCGTTGATCTCAGCCACCACCTTGTCCAGGTCGCTAGCGGCGAAACGCAGCACATGCAGCACCGGGCCGAACACCTCGCGCTTCAGCTCGGCCAGGTTGTCGATCTCGAACAGCGTCGGCGCCACATAGGTTCCGCGCTCGCAGTCCGCCGTCAGCTTGGTCTGATGCACAGCGCGCGCGGACTGTTTCATGCGCTCGATGTGAGCCAGCAAGCCAGCCTGCGCTTCGGCGTCGATCACCGGACCGACATCGGTGGTCAGCTTGGCCGGATTGCCGACGGTCAGCTCGTCCATCGCGCCCTTGATCATCTTGATGACTTTGTCGGCGATGTCGTTTTGCAGATACAGCACGCGCAGCGCCGAGCAGCGCTGGCCGGCGGAATCGAAGGCCGAGCTCAGCACATCGGTCACCACCTGTTCCGGCAGCGCCGAGCTGTCGACGATCATCGCGTTCATGCCGCCGGTTTCCGCCACCAGCACGGTGTCGTCGCTGCGCTTGGCCAGCGTGCGGTTGATGATCTGCGCCACCTCCGTGGAACCTGTGAAGATCACACCTTGAATACGCGCGTCGCCGGTCAGCGCCGCGCCCACCATTTCGCCGCGTCCCGGCAGGAACTGCAGCGCCGCGCGCGGCACGCCGGCCTCGTGCAGCAATCGCACGGCGTAGGCGGCGATCAGGCTCGTTTGCTCGGCCGGCTTGGCCAGCACGGTGTTGCCGGCGGCCAAAGACGCGACGACTTCGCCGATGAAAATGGCAAGCGGGAAGTTCCACGGGCTGATGCACACCACCGGACCCAGCGGCGGGTGCGTGGCTTTGTCAAACTCGGACACGATCTGCGCCGCGTAATAGCGGCAGAAGTCCACCGCCTCGCGCACTTCGGCGATGGCGTTGTTCAAGGTCTTGCCGGCCTCGCGCACAGCCAGCGCCATCAGCGCCGGCATATTCGCTTCCATCAAGTCCGCCATGCGGTTCAGGCAGGCGGCGCGCTCGGCTACCGGCGTAGCCGCCCAGTTGGCGGCGAAATCGGCCGACTGCTGCAGCGCGCGCTCGACATCGTCTGCGCTGGCTTCCAGCACTTTGCCCACCACGTCGCCGTGGTCGGCGGGGTTGCGCACGGCCAGCAGCTCGCCGTCGGTGACATCGCCGTCGCCCAGCATGGGGAAGGCGGCCCAGCGTTGCTGCTCGGCGGCCTGCAGCCCCAGTTGCAAGGTGTTCAGCACATGCTCGCTGGACAGGTCCAACCCCTTGGAATTGCGGCGGCCATGGCCGTAGAGGTCCAACGGCAGCGGAATCTTGCTGTGCGGCTGGCCGGCGAAAGCGGCAGCCTCGGCCACCGGGTCGGTCACCAGCTCATCAATGGAGACGCTCTCGTCGACGATGCGGTTGACGAAAGACGAGTTGGCGCCGTTTTCCAGCAGACGGCGCACCAGGTAGGCCAGCAGGGTTTCATGCGAACCCACCGGCGCGTAGATGCGGCAGGCCTTGCCCAGCTTGTCTTTGCCGACGACTTGGTCATACAAAGTCTCGCCCATGCCGTGCAGGCACTGGAACTCGTAATCCTTGCCGGCCGCCAGGTTGTAAATCGCCGACAGGCTGTAGGCGTTGTGGGTGGCGAACTGCGGGTAGATGGCGTCTTGCGCAGCCAGCAGCTTCTTGGCGCAGGCGAGGTAGGACACATCGGTATACACCTTGCGGGTATAGACCGGATAGCCCGGCAGACCATCGACTTGGGCGCGCTTCACCTCGGCGTCCCAATAGGCGCCCTTCACCAGCCGCACCATGAAGCGGTGGCCGCTGCGGCGCGCCAGGTCGATCAGGAAATCGATGACGAAGGGACAGCGCTTCTGGTAAGCCTGCACCACGATGCCTATGCCCTCGAAGCCCTTCAAATCCGGATCGTCGGCCAGCGCCTCCACCAAGTCCATGGAGATTTCCAGACGGTCGGCTTCCTCGGCGTCGATATTGAGGCCGATGTTGTACTGCTTGGCCAGCAGGAACAGCGCCTTCAAGCGCGGGAGCAGCTCCGTCATCATCCGCTCATGCTTGAGGCGGCTGTAGCGCGGGTGGATGGCGGACAGCTTCACCGAGATGCCCGGGCCATCGTAAATGCCGCGTCCGTTCGACTCCTTGCCTATGGCGTGGATGGCGGTGACGTAGTCTTTCAGGTAACGCTGCGCGTCGGCCTCGGTCATCGCCGCCTCGCCCAGCATGTCATAGCTGAAACGATAGCCGCGCGCTTCGCGCTCGCGCCCGTTGGCCAATGCTTCTTCAATGGTCTCGCCGGTGACGAACTGCTTGCCCAGCATGCGCATCGCCATGTCGACGCCCTTGCGGATCAGCGGCTCGCCGCCCTTGGCGATCAGGCGGGTCATCGCGGCCGACAGGCCGGAGGCGCTGTGCGAGGCGACCAGCTTGCCGGTGACCAGCAGGCCCCAAGCGGCGGCGTTGACGAACAAGGAGGCGCTATTGCCCAAGTGAGCCTTCCAGTCGCCGCGGGAAATCTTGTCGCGGATCAGCTTGTCTGCCGTCTCGCGGTCGGGGATGCGCAGCAGCGCCTCCGCCAGGCACATCAAGGCGATGCCTTCGCTGCTGTCCAGCGAGAACTCGTGCATCAGCGCGTCCACGCCGCTGGCACGGGTGCGCTCGCGGCGCACCTCCGTCACCAGGCGGCGCGCCAACTGCTGCACCGAAGCGACCTGCTCCGGACTCATCGCCGCCTGCGCAAGCAAGGCTTGCACGCACTCGCGCTCGTCGCGCCGATATGCGGCGGTGATCGCATCGCGCAGGACAGATTGCTGATGAGCAAAAGATTCAAACTGCATGGGCTTCTCCGATATTGTTTTTGCTGTCCCGGGCCAGGGGCTGTTAACGAGTGCTGAGCGGTTCCTCGAAAGACCTCTCCGCCAGGCGCTCCCCAGGCTCCAGGCAATCGGACTATTGTATACAACTGCATTAAAAGTTGTTGGACAATATAAAATATTCTTTAGCTTGCAAGCACTCACTCTAGCAAGATAGACACAGCAAAAAACCTATGCAATCCACGCCTTCCGGATTCATTGCCATTGCTAGTCAAGCGGGATCAAATCCTTCCGCGATCAGGACAATAACATGTGAAATCTTCTGCTTGTCACTGGCTCCCGCTTTGACAGCAGCGAGCGCGCGCTTTCGATATGGAGCACCCCGTTGCGCATCAGCAAACACCTTGGTTTGTTCGAGTCAAACGGTTGCCATGGCTGAACGCCGAGACCGCAGCAAAGCAGCGGGCCAATCCTTCCCTGAGTGAAAGACTGGCGGAAATTCTGGGGCAAGAGCGCCATGGTCAAAATCTGCGAAACTTGCGCAGACGCAGGCGGCCTTGTCGAGGACTATCTGCCGCCAAGCGCGGTCATCGGCGCCACGCTGAAACGGGCCGAATGGACGCGGGCAGCAGATAAGAGGATGGGTTTCTAGGGGCGCTGAAAATCAGGCAAGCATCATTTCCAGGTTCGATAAATCCTCCCCAGTGGGCAAGGGAGAAGACCATAGAGCTTTGTTATTGCTAAGGTGGGAAAACGTCTGGCAAGTCGCCATCATATCGACCCTGTTGATGTTGACCCGGCCCGGCAAGCGGCTGATCCACCAGGCGGTCTCCGCCACGTCTCGCGGCAACAGGTAATCGTAAGGCATCTGCTGCCGCCTCAAGGCCTCCACATCTCCGTCCAGCCTTCCAAGCGCCAGTTCGGTGTCTTTCACCGTTCCAGGCTCAATCGACGTCACCCGAATAGCGCTGCCTGCCAAGTCCGCGCGCAGCGCCAGAGAAAATTGCTTGGAAAATGCTTTGCTGGCGCAGTAAATCGCATTGCCCGGACGCGGATAACTGCCCGCCGTCGAACCGATATTGATGATAAGGCCGCGATTACGCTGCACCATGCCCGGCAACACCAGGCGCGTGCATGCAATAAGCCCGTTGATATTGGTGTCCACCATCCGTTGCCATTGATCGAGATCGCTCAGATGCGGCGCGCTATCGCCCAGTGTCACGCCGGCGCAATTGATCAGAACATCAATACCCTGAAACCGTTCAGGCAAGTTGGACAGCTCGCGACTCAGCATCGCCGCATCCGCCACGTCCTGGCAAATCAGATGAACAGGCACGCTCAAAAACTTCTTCAAGGCTTGCAAACGCTCCTGCCGGCGCGCCAGCAATATCAGCGAGTGCCCTTCCTCTGCGAACTTGCGGGCACAAGCAGCGCCAATTCCGGAGCTTGCGCCAGTAATGAGTATGGTCATGATTGCTTTCTGAGAAACGACCGCGGCGCGCCATTACGCCGCGGCAAACGATCAGTGCACTTCCGGTATGGCTTGCGCAATTTCCTGAGTACGCGTTGCGTACAGGTTGAAAATCATCACCAGGCTGAGCGCCGTCACGCCGACATACAAGGTAGCAAGCGGGGTCAACACGTCCACGCGCAATAAGCTGGAAACATACATAATCACCCCGGCGCAGATCGTGAACGAGAATCCCAACAGAGAACTCGCCAGGCCGGCAATTTGCGGAAACAGCGCCACGCTGCGCGCCATCAGATTCGGGAAGATCACGCCGGCAAAAAAAGTAATGATCAATGGCGGGACAATCAGAGCCGACAAAGTCAGACCATAGCGATTGGCGAGGAAAAGCATCACGCCTGCGCAAGCCAGATTGATGATGGAGGCCGTCTTGCACAGTACGGCAGCGCGTATTCGCCCCGCGATGATCCGATTGCTGAAGACCCCGGCAAAATAGGTCAACCCCATGGCCAGCGCAATATTTCCAAAGAATACCGGGGACTGATGCAACACATCTTGCACCATGAAGGGCGCGCACAAATTAAATGTCAGCAATACGCCATAGCACAATCCCATGGTGAGGAAATTCAGATGAAATTCCTTGCTGCGGAAAATGGCGCCAATATTTTGCAACATCACTCGCGGCCGCAGCGGCACCGGCGTTTTCAATGACTCTTTGTAGCCAAACACGGTCAAACCACAAAGCAACGCGCCATACGCAAACAGAAAATACAGGCAGGACTCCCAGCCGAAATGCTTCTGCAACTGCGCGCCAATCACGGGAGCGACAATCGGCCCCATCCCCCAGCCAATGACCATGTAAGTCATCACATGCGCCAGCTTCTGGCCGGAAAAGTTATCCGGCGCAATCGCTTTCATCACAACCGAAGCGGAAGCGATGCCAAGCCCCTGTATCACCCTGGCCGCGAGGAACAATGAAAATTCATGTGTTTGTAGAATAATCAGACTGCCAATCATGTACAGGCCGAGTCCGGCCAGCAACGCCGTCTTGCGCCCGTAGGCATCGGCAATCGGTCCGTAGAACAGCTGCCCGCATGCGAAACTGACCAAATACGCCGTCACGCTCAGTTGTATGCTTTGCTGGCTTACCTGAAAGGCGTTCCGCATCTCCGGCAATGCAGTCACATAGATATCGATTGCCATTTGGCCGATAGGAGCCAACGCCACAATCAACAGCATCATCAAGAAAGGATGATTCAAGGTTTTTTTCATGATTCGACTCCCACCGTCAGGCATTGATCAATTCAAAAGACTGACCTGCAAGCTGATGCAAAGCATGCTTATACTGATTGCGCCGCCATACCAGATGGGTCGTCATCATGCGCCCCTTATACATGCCGGCTTGGCATGTGCTTAATTCGAGCAGATCATCTTGAAGACGCATTTGCCGGATCAACGAGCGTCCTTCCCAGTTCGGGAATAGGCTGTTGACCATATGATGGGAGATCAAGCCACGGACGACTTTGCCATCGCCAGCCTCTGCCTCATCCAGTACCTCAATCTCGTACAAACCCGAATAGGCAAAATATCCTCGCGCTGCTTGTCCAATTTCATATTCGGTCTTTTCATGCAGTTGATCCGATTGAAAGCGCGGCCGATTCGCCACCATGATCTGTACAGACATGTGACCGTCCTGCGAGTACATGATCAAACCGCTAGGATGCTCTCCCATCGGGTACTCAAGCCTCCCATCGTCGTCGCGTTTGAAATAGGACTGCAGCTCCCAGCTGCCCACAATCAGCAAATTCGACATTTCATCCATTCCTAGTCTTGATAAATCAATCCATACAGTCGGATTGCATATATAATCGTTCGAGGAGGAATAATATTCAAAATGGATTTTCAAAGAAAGCCGCAGCTTTGCATAAGCAGCATGCAATTTTGCATAAGGTTCAATGATGAATTGGAATGATGTTCGCTTTTTCTTAGCCATCTACCGCAACGGCACCTTAAGCGCAGCCGCCAGGTTACTGGCGGTGGACCAGGCCACCGTTGGCAGAAGACTCGCCGCTCTGGAAAGCAGCCTGGGATCACGACTGTTTCTAAGAGGCTCCTCAGGCTATACGCCGACGCCGCTGGCTGAAGAAATTCTTGCAGAAGCCATGCAAGTGGAGCAGGCGGCGCTCAAGTTGGAAAGCAAGTCCCAAGGCCAGGACAATCTCGCTTGCGGACGCGTACGCATCGCCACCACAGATACGCTTGCTCAGGCATTGGTCATTCCGGCGATGACGCATCTGCGCTCCAGACACCCACGGATTGAATGCAGCTTGGTATCCGGGCAGGAACTCATCAGCCTCACTAGGCGCGAGGCCGACATTGCCATCCGCACCGTCAAACCCAACAATCCCGATTTGATCGTCCGCAAGCTGGCGGATCTATCCGTACACTTGTATGCCAGCCAGGCTTACCTGGATCGCCGTGGAGCCCCGCTGCGCGGCTCTCAATTCATGGGACATGAACTATTGCTGCCACTGGTTAATACCGGCTGGGCAGAGATGGAAAAACTCTCCGGGGAACCCATAAGCCAAGGCACCGTCGCAGCCCGCTTCAGTAGTTTATGGAGCATGCTATCCGCTTGCGCATCAGGCATCGGGATTGCCGAGCTTCCGGATTTTGTCGCCGCGTGGGGAGGGGATATGAGACAGATCTGGCCCGAGCAAGACAAAACCTATCCGATATGGCTGGTTGTACCGCCCGATCTCTATAAGACCTCACGTGTTCGAGCCGTCATCGACATGATTGATGAAGTGCTTTCGGGCAAGGGACCCGATATCTGGCAAACCCCGGGAAACTGGCTGATGCCATACGCGTCCATACCCTCTCCCGCTTGACCCACGATCAAGAAACGGATGAATCCAGGAGCAAGAATGCAAAAACCCCGGACCATTGTCCGGGGTTATCTGATGGGATCTGGCGATGTCCTACTTTCACATGGCGAATGCCACACTATCATCGGCGCTAAAATGTTTCACGGTCCTGTTCGGAATGGGAAGGCGTGGAGCCATTTCGCTATGGTCGCCAGAAAAAACGTGAACGCTGTCGCGTAATTCTGGATCCGCTTCTTTTGAAGCGAAACGCCAAGTCATGGAGTTGGCGCTATCGTATGGGGCGTCTGGCGGTGTCCTACTTTCACATGGCGAATGCCACACTATCATCGGCGCTAAGGCGTTTCACGATCCTGTTCGGGATGGGAAGGCGTGGGACCACCTCGCTAAGGCCACCAGACATAAACTGTACAAACTGCAAGAAGCCTGAACCAGAGTCGCTCTCTGATTCTGAATATTCGGTATTTGATGTTCTTCGCACATCCACTCTCGTCACTTAGCCTCGCTAAGCCACTCAAATGATAGGATCAAGCCTCACGAGCAATTAGTATCGGTTAGCTTCACGCCTCACAGCGCTTCCACACCCGACCTATCAACGTCCTGGTCTCGAACGACTCTTCAGGGAGGTCAAGCCTCCAGGGAAGTCTCATCTTCAGGCAAGTTTCCCGCTTAGATGCTTTCAGCGGTTATCTCTTCCGCACTTAGCTACCCGGCGATGCGACTGGCGTCACAACCGGTACACCAGAGGTGCGTCCACTCCGGTCCTCTCGTACTAGGAGCAGCCCCCGTCAAACTTCCAACGCCCACTGCAGATAGGGACCAAACTGTCTCACGACGTTTTGAACCCAGCTCACGTACCACTTTAAATGGCGAACAGCCATACCCTTGGGACCGGCTACAGCCCCAGGATGTGATGAGCCGACATCGAGGTGCCAAACACCGCCGTCGATGTGAACTCTTGGGCGGTATCAGCCTGTTATCCCCGGAGTACCTTTTATCCGTTGAGCGATGGCCCTTCCATTCAGAACCACCGGATCACTATGTCCTGCTTTCGCACCTGCTCGACTTGTCGGTCTCGCAGTTAAGCTACCTTTTGCCATTGCACTATCAGCACGATTTCCGACCGTACCTAGGTAACCTTCGAACTCCTCCGTTACACTTTGGGAGGAGACCGCCCCAGTCAAACTGCCTACCATGCACTGTCCCCAATCCGGATCACGGACCAAGGTTAGAACCTCAAAGGGGTCAGGGTGGTATTTCAAGGTCGGCTCCACCAGAACTAGCGTCCTGGCTTCTTAGCCTCCCACCTATCCTACACAAACCACTTCAAAGTCCAATGCAAAGCTACAGTAAAGGTTCACGGGGTCTTTCCGTCTAGCAGCGGGGAGATTGCATCTTCACAAACACTTCAACTTCGCTGAGTCTCAGGAGGAGACAGTGTGGCCATCGTTACGCCATTCGTGCGGGTCGGAACTTACCCGACAAGGAATTTCGCTACCTTAGGACCGTTATAGTTACGGCCGCCGTTTACCGGGGCTTCGATCAAGAGCTTGCACCCCATCACTTAACCTTCCGGCACCGGGCAGGCGTCACACCGTATACGTCCACTTTCGTGTTGGCACAGTGCTGTGTTTTTGTTAAACAGTCGCAGCCACCGATTCTCTGCGACCTCTCAAAGCTTCGAACGCGAAGTCCTACACTCTAAGAGGCATACCTTCTCCCGAAGTTACGGTATCAATTTGCCGAGTTCCTTCTCCTGAGTTCTCTCAAGCGCCTTAGAATTCTCATCCTGCCCACCTGTGTCGGTTTGCGGTACGGTTCTTGTGTAGCTGAAGCTTAGTGGCTTTTCCTGGAAGCGTGGTATCAGTCACTTCAGGTCCGTAGACCCTCGTCATCACGTCTCGGCCTTAAGGGGCGGCGGATTTGCCTACCACCCCAGCCTACCGGCTTAAACAGACTATTCCAACAGTCTGATGACCTAACCTTCTCCGTCCCCACATCGCACTACACAAAAGTACGGGAATTTTAACCCGTTTCCCATCGACTACGCTTTTCAGCCTCGCCTTAGGGGCCGACTCACCCTACGCCGATGAACGTTGCGTAGGAAACCTTGGGCTTTCGGCGAGCGGGCTTTTCACCCGCTTTATCGCTACTCATGTCAGCATTCGCACTTCTGATATCTCCAGCATCCCTTACGAGACACCTTCACAGACCTACAGAACGCTCCCCTACCACGCATCGGCTTCCCTTAGCCTGCTTGTTTCCCTCATGGCCTGGCGACCATTGGGGTGGGCTTTGTCATCGCTTCGCGATGACAAGCTTGCAACAAGCTAAGGTGAAGCCGACGCATCCGCAGCTTCGGTTATCAGTTTGAGCCCCGTTACATCTTCCGCGCAGGACGACTCGACCAGTGAGCTATTACGCTTTCTTTAAATGATGGCTGCTTCTAAGCCAACATCCTGGCTGTCTAGGCCTTCCCACTTCGTTTACCACTTAACTGATCATTTGGGACCTTAGCTGGCGGTCTGGGTTGTTTCCCTCTTGACGATGGACGTTAGCACCCACCGTCTGTCTCCCATGCTCGCACTTTCCGGTATTCAGAGTTTGCCATGGTTTGGTAAATCGCAATGACCCCCTAGCCATAACAGTGCTTTACCCCCGGAAGTGATACATGAGGCACTACCTAAATAGTTTTCGGGGAGAACCAGCTATCTCCGAGTTTGTTTAGCCTTTCACCCCTATCCACAGCTCATCCCCTAGTTTTGCAACACTAGTGGGTTCGGACCTCCAGTGCGTGTTACCGCACCTTCATCCTGGCCATGGATAGATCACTCGGTTTCGGGTCTACGCCCAGCAACTAAAGCGCCCTATTCGGACTCGGTTTCCCTACGCCTCCCCTATTCGGTTAAGCTCGCTACTGAACGTAAGTCGCTGACCCATTATACAAAAGGTACGCAGTCACGGAACACGTCCGCTCCCACTGTTTGTATGCATCCGGTTTCAGGTTCTATTTCACTCCCCTCCCGGGGTTCTTTTCGCCTTTCCCTCACGGTACTGGTTCACTATCGGTCGATCACGAGTATTTAGCCTTGGAGGATGGTCCCCCCATCTTCAGACAGGATTTCGCGTGTCCCGCCCTACTTCTCGTATGCTTAGTACCAAGAATGCGTTTTCGTGTACGGGGCTATCACCCACTATGGCGGTCCTTTCCATAACCTTCCACTAACGCAATCTCTATCACATACAGGCTGTTCCGCGTTCGCTCGCCACTACTTACGGAATCTCGGTTGATTTCTTTTCCTTCAGCTACTTAGATGTTTCAGTTCGCTGAGTTCGCCTCCTCAGACCTATGTATTCAGTCTGGGATGACCCCTAAGGGCCGGGTTTCCCCATTCGGATATCGCGGGATCAAAGCTCTATTGCCAGCTCCCCCGCGCTTTTCGCAGGCTTACACGTCCTTCATCGCCTGTGATCGCCAAGGCATCCACCAGATGCACTTAGTCGCTTGACCCTATCATTTCAGTAACCTAGATCACTAAAACAACAAGTGTGTTTGTGCGACGACTGCACCGCCCCTTTTGAGTTGGCGACGCAGCCTTAGATACAATCAAATACCCAAGATGACGATTTGTCCGCGTAAAGAGTTAACTCTACGCTTTCATTTCGCCGTCTTATATATTCGGCTTCTTCAGTTTGTTAAAGATCGGGCGTTTTACAACGCAAACAGAATCCAACTCTTCCGAGTTCGCTTTTGTTTGCACTGTAAGTGGTGGAGGATGACGGGATCGAACCGACGACCCCCTGCTTGCAAAGCAGGTGCTCTCCCAACTGAGCTAATCCCCCTCTAAATCCGAAATACTGCGTTGCTTAGTCGCTCGTGTACAGGTGTACACGTCGCTCCTGCGCGCCTTGTCTTTCGGCTTTATCTCCGGGTGCCAATTCAGAACACCCAGAGTGTAACTGGTGGGTCTGGTAGGACTCGAACCTACGACCCCTGCGTTATCAACACAGTGCTCTAACCAGCTGAGCTACAAACCCAGTTGACTTATGAAGTCGTGGCATCCACAACTTCATTTTGATCAAAAACAAGCGAATCCAGGCGGAAGGCGACGACGTGTACATCCAGTACACGAGGAGCTTTCCAACGCAGAGTCGCGCCGGTTTTCATCAAAATGCCCTTAACTACAAATAACCGATAGGCTGTAAGTACTTGACGATCGCCTTCTCTAGAAAGGAGGTGATCCAGCCGCAGGTTCCCCTACGGCTACCTTGTTACGACTTCACCCCAGTCATGAATCCCACCGTGGTAAGCGGCCTCCTTGCGGTTAGCCTACCCACTTCTGGTGAAACTCACTCCCATGGTGTGACGGGCGGTGTGTACAAGACCCGGGAACGTATTCACCGCAGCATGCTGATCTGCGATTACTAGCGATTCCGACTTCACGCACTCGAGTTGCAGAGTGCGATCCGGACTACGATCGGTTTTATGAGATTGGCTCCACCTCGCAGCTTCGCGACCCTCTGTACCGACCATTGTATGACGTGTGAAGCCCTGCTCATAAGGGCCATGAGGACTTGACGTCATCCCCACCTTCCTCCGGTTTGTCACCGGCAGTCTCATTAGAGTGCCCAACCAAATGATGGCAACTAATGACAAGGGTTGCGCTCGTTGCGGGACTTAACCCAACATCTCACGACACGAGCTGACGACAGCCATGCAGCACCTGTGTTACGGCTCCCTTTCGGGCACCAAGCCATCTCTGGCAAGTTCCGTACATGTCAAGAGCAGGTAAGGTTTTTCGCGTTGCATCGAATTAATCCACATCATCCACCGCTTGTGCGGGTCCCCGTCAATTCCTTTGAGTTTTAACCTTGCGGCCGTACTCCCCAGGCGGTCAACTTCACGCGTTAGCTACGCTACCAAGGATTCAAACCCCCAACAGCTAGTTGACATCGTTTAGGGCGTGGACTACCAGGGTATCTAATCCTGTTTGCTCCCCACGCTTTCGTGCATGAGCGTCAGTGTCATCCCAGGGGGCTGCCTTCGCCATCGGTATTCCTCCGCATCTCTACGCATTTCACTGCTACACGCGGAATTCTACCCCCCTCTGACGCACTCTAGTCGTGCAGTCTCCAATGCCGTTCCCAGGTTGAGCCCGGGGCTTTCACATCAGACTTGCACAACCGCCTGCGCACGCTTTACGCCCAGTAATTCCGATTAACGCTTGCACCCTACGTATTACCGCGGCTGCTGGCACGTAGTTAGCCGGTGCTTATTCTTCCGGTACTGTCATCCCCGCCAGGTATTAACCAGCGAGATTTCCTCCCGAACAAAAGTCCTTTACAACCCGAAGGCCTTCTTCAGACACGCGGCATGGCTGGATCAGGCTTGCGCCCATTGTCCAAAATTCCCCACTGCTGCCTCCCGTAGGAGTCTGGGCCGTGTCTCAGTCCCAGTGTGGCGGATCATCCTCTCAGACCCGCTACTGATCGTCGCCTTGGTGAGCTCTTACCTCACCAACTAGCTAATCAGACATCGGCTGCTCGTATAACGCGAGGCCTTTCGGTCCCCCGCTTTCCCCCTCAGGGCGTATGCGGTATTAATCCGGCTTTCGCCGAGCTATCCCCTATTACACGGTACATTCCGATGCATTACTCACCCGTTCGCCACTCGCCACCAGGAGCAAGCTCCCGTGCTGCCGTTCGACTTGCATGTGTAAAGCATGCCGCCAGCGTTCAATCTGAGCCAGGATCAAACTCTTCAGTTCAATCTCATAGCAACTTCTGGCACGCAAGTTCAAAGAAATAACTGGTATTTCCTATCTCTTGCAGTGCAAGTTTTTGGCTTTCGCCAAGCACTTACACCTATCGGTTATTCGTTCTGTTAAAGAGCGGTGCTGGTCGCTGCAACCGTCGCCGGAACCTGTTTCGTTCGGCTTGTTTCGTTCGCTGCGTCAGCTGAGGAGGCGAACTATACGCCCGGACCCGAACCTCGTCAACACCTTTTGCGGGAAAAAGTGAACAAGAGCGGACCTTCCAGTCTGAAAACACACGCAAGTGATTGATGAAAAACATCATATGAAGACAGACTTTTTGCAGCGCATCTAGGCAGCACCGCCCAAACTATCGACACACCATGAAAAACGGGCCGGCATTGCTGCCGGCCCGCGCCCAAAACCTATATATAGCTGCGATCAGTTCTTACGCAGTTTGGCGAACGCCGCCGCCATCGCGGTATCGCCCGCCGGCGCGCCTTGCTGGCCGCGCTGACGCTGACCGCCGGACGGCCGCGCATCGCTGCGCGGCCCGCGAGACGATGTCGCGCCCACTTCGTCATCCAGACGCATGGTCAGCGCGATGCGCTTGCGCGCCACGTCCACTTCCAGCACTTTGACCTTGACGACGTCGCCGGCCTTGACCACCTTGCGCGGGTCGTCGATGAATTTGTTGGACAGCGCCGAGATGTGAACCAGGCCATCCTGGTGCACGCCGATATCGACGAAGGCGCCGAAGTTGGCGACGTTGGTGACCACCCCCTCCAGCACCATGCCGGGCTGCAGGTGCTTGATGTCTTCGATGCCATCCTGGAAGGTGGCGGTCTTGAACTCCGGCCGGGGATCGCGCCCCGGCTTGTCCAGCTCTTTCAGGATGTCCATCACCGTAGGCAGGCCGAAGCGGTCGTCGGTATAGTCAGTGGCGCGCACCGATTTCAGAAAGGCCGAGTCGCCAATCAGCGACTTCACCTCGCGCCCAGCCTTAGCCACGATCTTCTCGACCACTGGATACGCTTCCGGGTGCACCGACGATGCATCCAGCGGGTTGTCTCCGCCAGTTATTCGCAGAAAGCCCGCCGCCTGCTCGAAGGTCTTTTCGCCCAGACGCGGCACTTTCAGCAATTGCTTGCGGTTGCGGAAGGCGCCGTTCTGGTCGCGGTAAGACACGATATTGGACGCCAGCGTGGCGTTGAGGCCGGAGATGCGGGTCAGCAGCGGCGCCGAAGCGGTGTTGACGTCGACGCCCACCGCGTTCACGCAATCCTCGACCACGCCGTCCAGCGCGCGCGCCAGCTGGCTCTGATTGACGTCGTGCTGATACTGGCCGACGCCGATCGACTTGGGTTCGATCTTGACCAGCTCGGCCAGCGGATCTTGCAGGCGGCGGGCAATGGATACCGCGCCGCGCAGGCTGACATCCAGATCCGGAAATTCCTTGGCCGCCAGTTCGGATGCCGAATACACCGAAGCGCCGGCTTCCGACACCACGATCTTGGTCATGGAGAGTTGCGGGAAGGCGCGGATCAGCTCCTGTGCCAGCTTGTCGGTTTCGCGGCTGGCCGTGCCGTTGCCGATGGCGATCAGGTCCACCTTGTGGCGCGCGCACAGCGCGCCGAGGATGGCGATGGACTTGTCCCACTCGCGGCGCGGCTCGTGCGGATAGATGGTGGCGGTTTCCAGCAGCTTGCCGGTGCCATCCACTACCGCCACCTTGCAGCCGGTGCGCAGGCCAGGGTCCAGGCCCAGCGTGGCGCGCTGGCCGGCCGGGGCGGCCAGCAGCAAGTCATGCAGATTGGCGGCGAATACCTTGATCGCTTCGGCATCGGCCGCTTCTTTCAGCCGCGAGACCAGCTCCAGCTCCAGCGACAGGAAGATCTTGGCGCGCCAGCACAGGCGCACGCCATCGAGCAGCCACTTGTCGGCGGCGCGGCCGGCATCCTGGATGCCGCAGCGGGCGGCGATCAGCTGTTCGTAAGCGGAACGCTCGGTAATCGGCGTTTCGTCCGGCTGGTATTTCAGCGCGACATTCAACACGCCCTCGTTGCGGCCGCGCAAGAGCGCCAAGGCGCGGTGCGAGGGAATGGCCTTGATCGATTCGCGATGGTCGAAATAATCGGAAAACTTGGCGCCTTCCGTTTCCTTGCCGGCCACCACGGACGCGGCCAGTTCGCCTTCGTTCCATAGCTTCTCGCGCAATTGGCCCAGCAGTTCGGCGTCTTCAGCAAAGCGCTCGATCAGGATGGCGCGCGCGCCGTCGAGCGCGGCCTTGGCGTCGGCGACGCCGGCTTCGGCATTGAGATAGGCTTCGGCCAAGGCGTTCGGGTCTTGCGAGGGATCGGCCAGCAGGCTGTCAGCCAGCGGCTCCAGCCCGGCTTCGCGGGCGATCTGCGCCTTGGTGCGGCGCTTGGGCTTGTAGGGGAGATACAGGTCTTCCAGCGTGGTCTTGTTGTCGCTGGCGTAGAGGGCGGCTTCCAGTTCCGGGGTGAGCTTGCCCTGCTCGGCGATGCTCTTGAGGATGCTATCGCGGCGTTCATCCAACTCGCGCAGATAAACCAGCCGTTCGGCCAGCGTGCGCAACTGGGTATCGTCCAGACCGCCGGTGACTTCCTTGCGGTAACGGGCGATGAAGGGAACGGTGGCGCCGCCGTCGATCAGCTCGATGGTGGCCGCCACCTGGGATTCGCGGACGGCAAGCTCAGCCGCCAGGCGGCTGGAAAGGCTTTTCAGCATCGGTTTTTATTCTTTCGCGTCGAACAAAAAACGCTACTGTACCGCCATCCGCCGCAAAATCAAGCCGCGACGGGGCGCGCCAGCCAGGCCTGGGCCTCTTCCACCAGGTCGAAATACTCCACATGGGTGTGGGACAGCAGGCCGGCAATATGGGTGGCCAGCTTGATCCAGACATCGCCGACCACGATGGCGACCCGCCCCATTTTCTCTTCATGCGCGCGCATGAACTTGACCTCTTCCAGCGCCATGTCCAGCGTGAAGTCCTTCAACTCGGACAGGTCCAGCAGCACGTCCGGCTTTTCCCGCTCCTCCAGCCGCTTGAGCAGGGCCTGCTCCAGCAACTGGAAATCAGCCAGCGTGAATTCGTTGAACAAGGCGACATCCAGACCGTAGTCCTGCTCACGGATTGAGATCATGTATTGCTCCCTTCCTTTGTATCGCGGGAACCGCTTTGACTGTATTTTAGCGCCGGCTGGCCAACATGCCGCTGACCACGATCAAGCCCATCGCCAGCAGCGAATCGACCGTCAGCACATCGCCCCACACCAGCGCGCCCAACAAACTGGAAAACACCACGGTCAGGTAGGACAGATTGGCCGCGGTCAGCTTGCGTCCCACCTTGTAGGCGCGGGTCATCGCCAATTGCGCCAGCGTGGCGGTGGCGCCGACGCCCAGCAGCAGCCACGCATTATCCCATGTCACCGCATGCCAGCGCTCCAGACACATCAGCAACAGTCCGCCGATCGTGGAAATCAGGGCGAAATAGAACACCACCCGCCATTCTGCCTCGCCCTGCCGCCCCAGCTCGCGCACATGCAGATATGACCAGCCGGCCAGAAAGCCGGATACCAGGCCCATCAGTCCGGCAAACCACACGTCGCCGGACAGGGTGGGCCTGAGCAGCAACACCACTCCGGCAAAACCCAGCGCCAGGCCCAGCATGGCGCGCGCCGGCAGTTTCTCCCGCAGCAGCACAACCGACAACAGCGCCAGGAACATCGGCGAGGTATAGGTCAGGGTCGATGCCATCGCCAAAGGCAGATGCGCGATGGCGTAGAACGACATCAATAAGGAAACATAGCCGATCACGCCGCGCTGCAGATGGTAGCGCAACAAAGGCGTGGCGAAGCGCTCGCGCCGCCATAAGGCCGCGCCCCCCAGCGCCAGCGCGCCGATCAAGGTGCGCCAGAACACCAGTTCGGTGGATGAAAAATGCTGCGCGCCCAGTTTGACGAACAAGCCCATCAAAGCGAAAAAAGTCGCCGCCACTACCATCCAGCCAGAACCCAGCCGGAAACCCGCCAACCTGCTACTCACTGCCAATTGTCTTGACCTTTACCACATGAAACTTCAGACCCGCTGACAAAACCCCTGATCCTGAATTGCGCCTCCACTGTCTGCGTCGACGCGCCTTGGCTCAGGTTCTCTAACGAGGTTTTGTGAGCAATTCTAAGCAACTACTTCTTGCCCACCGCGACGCTGAGGCAAATCGCCTCCATCTGCCGCCGGTAAGTGCGGAATTCCGATGCGTTGGCGGCGCAGCGCGCCTCAAGCAAGCGACTCTTGTCCACCAGCTGAATCACTTGCAGATTGTGCCGCACAATCCACAATCGATTGGAAACGAAACGGCCATCGCGATACTCCGTCACCAGCCGGCCGGTCTTCTGATTGAGGCGGACGAAGTTGGCGGCCTCGCGATCGCCGTCATTCTCGCGGAATCCGGCCGCCAGCCGGCTCAATGTTTCCCCGCGACGCGGCTTGCGCAAACCTATCTGCACATCGATCGCCGCCCGCTCGCGCTGATCCGCCTTAGGCGGGATCACCCGCAGCACGCGCGCGCCGCTGGCCATGCTGGGCCGCACCTTCCAGCCAGCCGGCAAGGTGAAGCGGATCTTGCTGACAGGGTCGACGTAGCTGGCAGCCAGGGCCAGAGGGCTGATCAGCAACAGCGCCGCCAGCGCAGTCATGCGGAAAATAGAGAGCATGGTTCAACCGGAAATTTCGATAAAAAAAGGCGCGGAACCCCGCGCCTGCGCATTATGGCATTCAACTTGCCACTTTAACCAGCCAATGCCGAAGCCATCTTGCGGCGATAGTATTCGTGGAAGTGCTGCATGCCCTCTTCGGTAGGCGACTGGTACGGGCCGACCTCGCTGACGCCCGCCATCCACAAGGCCTTGCGGCCTTCGTGCATGCGGATGCAGATTTCGTCGTCTTCCTTGGCGGTTTCGAAGTAGGCGGCCTGTTCGGCCTCGATGAATTCCGGCTCGAACCACACCACGTCTTCCGGGTAGTAGAACTCGGTGATGACCGTGCACTTCTCCGGGCCACGCGGAATCACCACGCTGACTACCAGCACATGCGGATACCACTCCACCATGATGTTGGGGTAGTAGGTCAGCCAGATGGCGCCGAACTCCGGCTGCTGCTCCTCGTAACGGCGGCGCACTTCCTCATGCCACTTGCCGTACACCTTGGAGCCGGCGCGCGCCAGGCGGTTCTTCACGCCCACCGTCTGCACATGGTAGCTGTCGCCCCACTCCCATTTCAGATCATCGCAATTGACGAAATTGCCGAGACCGGGATGGAAGGGATCGACGTGATAGTCCTCAGAATACACTTCAATGAAAGTCTTCCAGTTGAAGTCGTACTCGGTGGTATGCGTGGAGTGGAAAGCATAGCCATCGAAGGTCATGTGCTTGGCCACGCCCAGCCGGGCCAGGTCGGCGGCCACATTGCGGCGGGCGTCAAACAGCAGGCCATTCCAGCGCGTCAGCTCGGTCTGGCCCAGATTCAGGCACGGCGTTTCCGGGAAATGCGGCGCGCCCACCAGTTTGCCTTCGGCGTCGTAGGTCCAACCGTGCAGATTGCACACGATATGGTTGCCGTTGCCGCGGCCTTTATAGATCACGGCCTGGCGATGGCGGCAGACGTTGGAGATCAGTTTGATCTCGCCATCCACATTCTTGAGCATCTTGCCATGCCCCAACCAGTCCAGCGTATGATAGTCGCCCGCATTGGGCACCATCAGTTCGTGGCCATAGTACTGAGGCGCATCTGCGAACAGCAGCGCTTGCTCCCTGGCATAGAACGCGGGATCGAAATAGGTATAGACGGGTAGCTGGGCTGCGGATGCTTGAAGCAGTTGAGCAGAAGCCAGATCAGACATTATTCCCACACCTCCGTGGAAGAAGATATAAGACCAGCCGAATCTCGCTCAGGACGAGTTTGCGGGACTATCAAAAACAATCAATCAAAACAAGGCCGAACCTTGCATCACGAGGGCGGAATTATGCCCGCCCCCACCCCCGGGGCAAGCGTTAATTCTTGGTGACAATCTGTCCGAAGCCTGGCGCTGTGGCAAGATATCCACCGACACCCGGTTTGTGGCAAACAAACCGCCTGTCAGTTAATTAAAATCAAAGACTTGTCAATTTCAACGCAGTGCAACATTAGAATCTGATGATTTGTAGTGATATACTACGGTCAATATTGTTGCTACATCGACTGCCCTACTCTCCGCGCCTGGCTTGCAGCCGGCCAGCGAACCCGCTGAAAAGCAGGCTAAATCCTTGATAAGACAGCGCAGACAGCATGATGGCCGTCTGCTGTCGATCGTAACAACAAGCTGGCCAAACTGGCCGACATGCGCTACCACACGGTTAAGACGCCGAGCGCGCCGCGCCATGGCGCGACGATAGCGATCAGGCAGCAAATCGGCGGCAAGCGCATCGCAGTGGTTTTTTTCACCGATTTTCTCCATTTTTTTCAAATTTACATGTTCAAACCTATGAATTCCAGCATCCTAGTCATCAATTGCGGCAGCTCCTCCCTGAAATTCGCGCTGATCGACAGCGCCAGCCACGACGCCATCATGACCGGTCTGGCGGAGAAGCTGGGCCTGGCCGACGCCTGCATCACCTTCAAGCACAACGGCGAGAAGCAAACCGCCCTGCTGTCCGCGCCGGATCACGCCGCGGCCATGCACGCCATCATCGAAAAGCTGCAGCAAGTGTCGCTGCTGGACAGCGTGAAGGCCATCGGCCACCGCGTGGTTCATGGCGGCGAACACTTCAAGCAATCCGCCCTGCTCGACGAAGCCGCCATCAGCGAAATCGAACGCTGCATCAAGCTGGCGCCGCTGCACAACCCGGCACACATCCTGGGCATGCGCACCGCCATCAAGGAATTCCCGAGCCTGCCGCAAGTGGCGGTGTTCGACACCTCCTTCCACCAAACCATGCCGGAAAAGGCTTACCTGTACGCCGTGCCGATGAAGCTGTACCGCGAAAACAGCCTGCGCCGCTACGGCATGCACGGCACCAGCTACCGCTTCGTGGCTGAAGAAGCGGCCAAGATGCTGAACAAGCCGCTGGAAGACAGCTGCCTGGTGATCGCCCACCTGGGCAACGGCGCGTCGATCTCCGCCATCCGCAACGGCAAGTGCGCCGACACCTCCATGGGCCTGACCCCGCTGGAAGGCCTGGTGATGGGCACCCGCTCCGGCGACATCGACCCCAGCGTATTCAGCTACCTGGCCGCCGAGCGCGACATGGACATCCAGGCCATCACCAATCTGCTGAACAAGGAATCGGGCCTCTTGGGCCTGTCCGAGCTGTCCAACGACTGCCGCGAACTGGAAGAAGCCGCCGCCAAGGGCCACGAAGGCGCCAAGCGCGCGCTGGAAGTGTTCGCTTACCGCCTGGCCAAGTACGTTGCCTCGATGACCGTCGGCGCCGGCCGTCTGGACGCCCTGGTATTCACCGGCGGCATCGGCGAAAACTCGTCCTTCCTGCGCGGCGAAGTCATCAAGCAGCTGGGCTTCCTCGGCCTGAAACTGGACGATGCCGCCAACGCCGCCTGCACCCGCGGCAACGCCGGCCGCATCACCGCCGCCGACTCCGTGCCGGCCCTGGTGATCAACACCAACGAAGAACTGATGATCGCCATGGATACCGCCAAGCTGGCGGGCCTGGCCAACTAAGCCGGCTGAGGGAAACATCATGCAAACGTTTTTCCTTGCTCCCACCGGATTCAATGCCGGCCTGACTTCGGTCTCGCTGGGCGCGGTGCGCACGCTGGAACAAGCCGGCCTGCGCGTCGGCTTCCTGAAGCCCATCGCCCAAGGCACCGACGACAACGGCGTGGAACGCTCCACCCATTTCGCCCAGGCCATCTGCCGCCTGAACGCGCCGCAGCCGATCAGCATGGACCGCGTCGAGTATCTGCTGTCGCAAGGCCAGGTCGACCAGCTGATGGAAGAAGTGGTCAGCCTGTACCAGCAAGTGGCGCAGAATGTGGACGTGGTGATCGTGGAAGGCCTGGTGCCGGACCAGAAGCAGGTCTTCTCCACCTTCCTGAACACCAAGATCGCTCGCAACCTGCAGGCGCAGACCCTGCTGGTCTGCTCCGCCAAGGACCTGGGCGTGGCGGAAATCGCCGAACAGCTGGAAATGAGCATCCAGGCCTTTGGCGGCCAGCATGTCGCCGGCTACATCCTCAACCACGTATTGCCGGACGTCGACTGCGCCAAGCTGGCGCATGACGTGCAGGACGCGCGCAGCCTGAAAAAGGCCGGCCTGCCGCTGCTGGGTGTGATCCCGTACCAGCCGGAGCTGCTGGCGCCGCGCACCCAGGACGTGGCCCGCCATCTGAACGCCAGCGTGGTGCACGCCGGCCAGCAAACCAGCCGCCGCGTGCGCAGCATGGTCGTGGCCGCCCGCACCGCGCCGAACATCGTCAATCTGCTGAAGCCGGGCGCGCTGATCATCACCCCGGGCGAACGCGAAGACGTGGTCATGGCCACGTCGATGGCCGCGATGAACGGCGTGCCGCTGGCCGGCCTGCTGCTGACCTGCGACTCCGAACCGGACCCGCGCATCCAGCAGCTGTGCCAGCAAGCCTTCACCGGCGGCCTGCCGGTGCTGGCCACCTCGCTCAACTCGATGGAAACCGCCAGCGCGCTGAACGCGATGAGCCGCCAGGTGCCGTCCGATGACCTGGAGCGCATGGAGAAGGTCATCGACTTCATCGCCGAGCATCTGGACGCGTCGCCGCTGAAGCAGAGCGTCGGCGAGCCGCGCGAAGTGCGCCTGCCGCCGCCGGCATTCCGCTACCAGCTGATGGAAAAGGCGCGCAAGGCCAACAAGCGCATCGTGCTGCCGGAAGGCAACGAGCCGCGCACCATCCAGGCCGCCGCCATCTGCCACGAAAAGGGCATCGCCCGCTGCGTGCTGCTGGGCAACCGCGCCGAGATCCTGCAAGTGGCCGAGTCCCAGGGCGTGACGCTGCCTGCCTCGGTGGAAATCCTCGACCCGAACCAGATCCGCGGCCGCTACATCGAGCCCATGGTCGAGCTGCGCAAAGGCAAGGGCCTGAACGCGCCTATGGCCGAGCAGCAACTGGAAGACACCGTGGTGCTGGGCACCATGATGCTGGCTATGAACGAAGTGGACGGCCTGGTTTCCGGCGCGGTGCACACCACCGCCAACACCATCCGTCCGGCGCTGCAGCTGATCAAGACCGCCCCGGGCTCCAGCATCGTGTCGTCGGTATTCTTCATGCTGATGCCGGAACAGGTGTACGTATACGGCGACTGCGCGGTGAACCCGGATCCGAGCGCCGAGCAGCTGGCCGACATCGCCATCCAGTCGGCCGACTCCGCCACCGCCTTCGGCATCACCCCGCGCGTGGCCATGATCTCCTACTCCACCGGCTCGTCCGGCAGCGGCAGCGACGTGGAAAAAGTCCGCGAAGCCACTCGCATCGCCCAGGAGAAGCGCCCGGATCTGCTGATCGACGGCCCGATGCAGTATGACGCCGCCTCGGTGGAATCCGTCGGCCGCCAGAAGGCCCCGGACAGCCAGGTCGCCGGCCGCGCCACCGTGTTCGTGTTCCCGGACCTGAACACCGGCAACACCACCTACAAGGCGGTGCAGCGCTCCGCCAACGTGGTGTCGGTGGGCCCGATGCTGCAAGGCCTGCGCAAACCGGTCAACGACCTGTCGCGCGGCGCCCTGGTGGACGACATCGTCTACACCATCGCCCTGACCGCGCTGCAGGCGGAACAGACGCCGGCTCGCTAAGACCAATGCTGAAACGCATCGAACGGCTCCTCTGCGGAGCCGTTTTTTTTTGCAAGCTCCTACTATGAATCGGCAAACCAACAAGCCTTCTTCGCTGCCGCTACGCGCTGCATGGCCAAAATCTTCAATCGAGGTTTGAAAATGGAAAACCGCTCAACCCTCCACACAGAATCAGGCGTGCGCCTGCGCCGCGTTTCCAATCGCCCAGGCCGGCACAACTGGCTGTTGCTGCCAGGCGGCCCTGGATTAGGCTCTGAGAGCTTGGCTTCGCTGGCCTCTTGCCTGGACGTTGACGGCGCAGTCTGGTTGGTAGACCTTCCCGGAGACGGCAACAACACCGGCCAGCCGGAAGATTATCGACGCTGGCCAGGCGTCATCAGAGAAGCAGCATGCGCGCTCCCCCATTGCGTATTTGTCGGCCATTCCACTGGTGGGATGTATTTGCTGTCGACGCCAGAGCTTGAGCCCCTGCTGCAAGGCCTGGTGCTGATCAGCTCCGCGCCCGATGCTCGCTGGCAATCGCGCTTCGCACGCACCAGCGAGCAGTATCCGCTTCCCGAGCTTGGCCAGGCTTTCGAGGCCTACTCGCAAAATCCTAGCGCCAAAACGCTTAAGCGGCTGACACTGGCCGCCGCGCCCTGGAACTTCTCTCCGGCGTCGCTCGCCAGCGGGCGCGCCATGCTGGAAACCTTGTCATACAATGTGGCAGCCATGGAGTGGTCCGGCCAACATTTCGATGCGGAATACCAAGCCCGCTGGTGGCCGTCCCAGCTGCCGGTGCTGATTCTTTCCGGAAGCGAGGACCGGATCGTCGATCAGTCGCTATGGCAAGACAGCGCCTACCAAGGCGCCAATGTGCGCCACGCGATGATCGAGGGCGCGGAACACTTCCCGTGGTTTGAAGCGCCGGACCAAGTCGCGGCGGAGTTTGCCCAGTTCGCGGAGCGATTGACCTAATCCCTCCGCCCCCCAAAAAAGAAACCCCGCCTTGCATGCAAGCGCGGGGCAATCATTTGGCGCTCCTGATTCAAGGACGCTTATGCCAGCATTTCCAGCAGCTGTTTGGCCACGCCGCCAGCGGCGTGATGGCCTATCACCGGCGCATCCGGCAGGCGGCGTTTCAGTTCCGGATGCGCGTTGGCCATCACATGCGGCAAGCCTGCCAATTGCAGCATCTCGGCATCGTTGAGGTTGTCGCCGAACGCGGCGCAGCCGGCGGCGTCCACGCCCAGATGCGCCAACAAGCGCGCCAGGGCGCTGCCCTTGTGCACCCCGGGAGCCATCACTTCCAGATAGCATACCTGCGAATAGGTCATGGACACCGCATCGCCCAGTTCGCGGGCGATGTCGGCTTCGATTTCGGCCAACAATTCCGGCTCGCCGCAATAGATCACTTTGGATACATCGTCTGCAGCAAAGCTGGCCAGATCGGCAATCTCCGCTACTTGGCCGGTGTAATGGCTGTACTCGCGGCGGCTGTGATAGGCCATGATGCAGTCGTCGCGATACACGCCCAGCTCGGCTTCGCGCACCAGCGCGGGCTGCAACAGCCGGTCCAGCAGCGCCTGCGACAGATTGGCCTGAAACAGCAGGCTGCCATCGGCCAGATGGATGCGGGCGCCGTTGGCGCTGATCACCGGCACCGGCGGCAGGTCTTGCGGCCACAAACGTCGGACCTGAAGCGCATGACGCCCGGTGGCGATAGCCAGCGGAATGCCGCGCGCCGCCACCTGCCGCAATACCGCATGGGTTTCCGGGGCCACGCGAGAATCGGCGTCCAACAATGTTCCATCCAGATCGCTAACGATGAATTGCATGCTAAGCCTCCTTGCTTGTTGCTGCCCATTCTGCACGAACATGCATAATCGTGCAAAATTTAATGCGCATTCAGGCATTAAAATTTGCCTGTTTTGACCAAACATGCAGGATCATGCAACACTGCGCATAAAATCCGCACGGAAAACCCATCATGTCCAAAGAACGCGCCGCCAGCACCAGCCTCCCCGCAGATCGCCACCTTTATATCCGCCAGCAACTGCAGCTGCATGGCCGGGTGCTGGCCGGCGAGCTGGCGGAAAAGCTTGGCGTATCGGAGGACTCCATCCGCCGCGATCTGCGCGAATTGGCAGCCTCCGGCGTTTGCCAGCGCGTCTACGGCGGCGCCATCGCCTTGACGCCGAACCAGGCCAGCTTCCGCGCCCGCAAACAGGAGCATCAGGCGCGCAAGGCCAGGCTGGCCGCCACCGCGGTCCAGCAGCTGCAACCGGGGCAATTTGTCTTCCTGGACGGCGGCACCACCAATCTGGAAATCGCCCGCGCGCTGCCTGAGCACCTGCCCTTGACGGTGGCGACCAATTCCATCCCCATCGCCGCCGAATTATTCGGCAAAAAACAACTGGAGCTGCTGCTGATCGGCGGCAGCGTCAATCACCAAAGCGGCGACGCGCTGGGCACCATCGCTACGCTCATGCTGCAGGGCATGCGGCCGGACATTTGCTTCCTGGGCACCTGCTCCGTCGACTCTGAGCTGGGCATCGGCACGCTGCAGGCGGACGAAGCCGCCTTCAAACGCCAGCTGGTGGAGCAATGCGGCCAGATCATTCTGGCGGTGACCAATGAAAAGCTCGATACCGCCTCGCCTTTTCAGGTCGCCCCGCTGGGCGACATCGGCCTGTTGATCATCGAACCGGATGCCGATCCATCGCGCCTGGCGCACCTGAAGGCCAGCGGCGTGCCCTTGCGCACTGCACGCTGAGCGCAGTTTAAATCCAGCGGCATATTGCAGTTGATCAAACATTTGTTTTAAAGTCCCCCTCCAGGCGCCAAACGATAAATCCTTGAAAATCAGAGCGCTTCCATCTGGAACATCCTTGGAGGGGAAACCAATGTCGATACAAGCCATCACCGAATGGTTCATGCCCGAGCGCGTCCGCCAGTCGCCGGAGCAGGCGATACGCGCCCGCACCGTGGTCGGCGTCGGCCTGCTCGCCGGCCTGATGGCTCCGCTGTTCGCCGTCGAATACCTGATGCTGGGCCATTATCAGATGGCCGAAGGCATCGCGCTGGGCGGCCTGGGCCTGCTGCTTGGCCCGCTGCTGCTGCGGATCAGCGGCGCCGTGCGCTTCACCGCGGAATTCATCACCAGCTGCATGTACGCCATGGTGTGCTGGATGGTGTATGTCAACGGCGGCATCCTGTCCACCAGCTTGATGTGGTTCGCCGCCATCCCCTTTACCGCCGTATTCATCGGCACCCGCCGCTCCGGCATGTTCTGGCTGGCGATGTCGCTGCTCGCCGTCGGCATCATCATGTGGCTGTCGGGCATCGACGCCATCCCCAAGAGCCCGCTGCCGCATGAGGAGCTGCCCAAGCTGCAGGCCAAGTCTCTGGCCGGCTTGTCGCTGGTGGTATTGGTGCTGGCGCTGGCCTTCGACAAGGCCAAGAGCAAGAGTTTCGAGAAACTGGAAAGCGCCCGCCAGGACGCCGAGCGCGCCAGCCAGACGCTGGCGCTGATGATGGAGCAGATCAGCCACTCCATCCGCGACGCCTCCGGCGCCAGCCGCCAGATCGCCGCCAGTACCGGCAGCATGGCCAAAACCATGGCCGATCAGCGCGGCCGCTCCGAAGACATGGTGGTGATCGCGCAGCAAATGGCCGTGGTGACCAGCCAGAACGCCGAGCAATCGACCATCGCCACCCAGCTGGCGCAAACCGCCGGCGACGCGGCGCTGCAGGGCGGTTCGGCGATGGACCAGGCGGTTTCGCAACTGGGCCGCGCCGGCGAAGTGATCAGCCACGCGGCCGGCAAGCTGGAAGAACTGGGCCAGCGCAGCGCCGAAGTCAGCGGCATCGTGCAGTTGATCCGCGACATCGCGGACCAAACCAATCTGTTGGCGCTGAACGCGGCCATCGAGGCCGCCCGCGCCGGCGAAATGGGCCGCGGCTTCGCCGTGGTGGCCGACGAAGTGCGCAAGCTGGCCGAGCGCACCCAGAACGCCACCCAGGACATCGAGAGCAAGATCCAGCTGATTGTCGACGCCACCAACCAGGCCATCGTGGCGATGCGCGACGGCAACCAGCAGATGCGCGCGGGCAGCGACCACGCGCAGAATGCGCATCAAAAACTGTCCGGCATCATTCGCGAAACCGCCGAGCTGGCCAATCTGCTGGGCCAGGTTTCGCAGGCCGAAGCCAATCAGAACCAGGGCTTCGCCCAGTTTGCCGGCGACATCGTCGCCGTCGGCGAAGCCACCCGCAGCCTGTCCGGCGAAACCGAAAACATCGCCGAGGCCATCCGCCGGCTGGATGAGCAAATGGAAAAGCTGCACCAGGCGGTGAGCCAGCCGGCACGCGAGCCGGCACCGACCCGACGCGAACCGAGCTGGGCCTGAGCAGAGCGGGAGCTGGGTTCAGGCCCAGCTCCAAGGCTCGCAACACCGCGCGCACCCGATCGCGCACCCCCAGCAGGACAGAAAGATCGAAAATGCCGGGGCCGATGCCCTGGCACCGCTCCATCCGCCCGGCTCCCGCAGTGATTGTTATGTTATAACTTAATTAAAATTAATGTTATGATATAACATTTTACAAAGCCATCTCCTCCTCCCCGCCATGAACGCCGTCTCCGCCGCCGAAACCATCCGCCTGTCTGACAACCTGGCCAGTCTTGCCGCCATCTTCGACGCCGAGATCGAGCTGTGCCTGTACCGCCGCCCGCCCGACGCCGACATCGTCGGCTACCTCCGCCGCGCGGAGCAAGCCGGCCTGCTGGGCCTGGGTTGGCGGCGAATCGTGACGCCGGGAGAAACCGTCGACTTGCCGCTGGCCGACCTGCCCGGCCGCGACGCGCTGCAAGCCGATATCGACTGGCTGTGCGAGCTGCACGCCACGCTGATCGGCTGCCCGCAAGTGGGCGTCCGGCTGGAGGTGCTGAGCCGCCCAATGTGCCCTCGCTTCCATGTAGACCGCGTCGGCCTGCGCCTGCTGTGCTGCTACCAGGGGCCGGGCACCGAATGGCTGCCGTCCTCCGCGGCAAACCGCTCCCGGCTGGGCGCAGCCGCGCAGGGCCAGCCTGACGAGGCATCCGGGCTGATCCTCGACGCCTCCGCCATAGTCCGCGCGCCGCCGTTCGCCGTGCTGCTGCTCAAAGGCGCCGAGTGGCCGGGATCCAGCGGCGGCGCCATCCACCGCTCGCCCGCGCCGCTCCCCGGAGAGGCCCGCGTGCTGCTGGCGCTGGACGCGGTGTGGTGACCCCCTCTTTCCCTCATTTCAAGGAATACGCATGAACAAGCTGCCGGTAACGGTGCTGTCCGGCTTTCTCGGCGCCGGCAAGACCACGTTGCTGAACCACATCCTGGCCAACCGCGAAGGCAAGCGGGTGGCGGTGATCGTCAACGACATGTCCGAAGTCAATATCGACGCTCGCCTGGTGCGCGAAGGCGGCGCGCAGCTGTCGCGCGCCGAGGAAAAGCTGGTGGAGATGAGCAATGGCTGCATCTGCTGCACGCTGCGCGAGGACTTGCTGCTGGAAATCCGCCGCCTGGCGGCGGAAGGCCGCTTCGATTACCTGCTGATCGAATCCAGCGGCATCTCCGAGCCTCTGCCGGTGGCGGAGACCTTCACTTTCCGCGACGAAGATGGCCGCAGCCTGGACGATCTGGCGCGGCTTGACACCATGGTGACGGTGGTGGATGCCTGTCATTTCCTGCGCGACTACGCCTCGCGCGACAGCCTGCATGACCGCCAGGCCAGCCTGGGCGAGGAAGACGAGCGCACGGTGGTGGATCTGCTGATCGAACAGGTGGAGTTCTGCGACGTCATCGTGCTGAACAAGACCGATCTGATCAGCGCCGAAGCGCTGGCTGAGCTGGAGAACATTCTGCGCTCGCTGAACCCGCGCGCCGACATCGCGCGCAGCGAATTCGGCCGCGTGCCGCTGGACAGGGTGCTGGATACCGGCCGCTTCGACTTCGACGCCGCCGCCGAAGCGCCGGGCTGGCTGGCCGAACTGCGCGGCGAGCATGTGCCGGAAACCGAGGCCTACGGCATAAGCAGCTTCGTCTACCGCGCGCGCCGGCCCTTCCATCCGCAACGGCTGTGGCAATGGATGCAGGAAGAGTGGCCGGGCGTGGTGCGCTCCAAAGGCTATTTCTGGCTGGCCAGCCGGCCGCAGTTCGCCGCCTTGTGGTCGCAAGCCGGCGCAGTAGCCCGCCATTCCTGCGCCGGGCTGTGGTGGGCGGCGCTGGACCGAGCGGAATGGCCCCAGGACGAAGACAGCCTGGCGCTGATCCGCTCGCGCTGGGCCGAGCCGTTCGGCGACCGCCAGCAAGAGCTGGTGCTGATCGGCATGGACATGGACAGCCAAGCGCTGACGGCCGGCTTCGACGCCTGTCTGCTGAACGATGCCGAATTGGCCGGCGGCATGGAGGCCTGGCAAGCGCTGGACGACCCGTTCCCGCGCTGGGCCATCAGCGAGGAAGACGCCGAGGCCTGACGCCAAGCGCGGGCGGCTCGCCGCCGCCCGCTCTGCTATAATCGGCGCTTTCCGCAATTCTCCGTTCTTTAGCCGATGACTCCTGCCGCCCGCCTCGCCGACCTGAAATCCGCCCTGTCCTGCTGCCTGATCCGCGACCGCCACCTGCTGCGCCGCAAGCTCGCCGACGCCGGCGACCGGCTGAAGAAGAACCAGCCGGCCGACAAGCTGCTCACGGACATCGCCAGCCAGATCGACCGCTCACGCGAGCGCGCCGAGGCCCGCCGCCGCCATCTGCCCAAACCGAGCTTCGACGACGCGCTGCCGGTCAACCAGAAACTGGATGACATCAAGACGGCGATAGACAAAAACCAGGTGGTGATCATCTGCGGCGAAACCGGCTCCGGCAAAACCACGCAGATTCCCAAGATCTGCCTGGAGCTGGGCCGCGGCGTGTTCGGCTTGATCGGCCACACCCAGCCGCGCCGGCTGGCCGCGCGCTCGGTGGCGACGCGCATCGCGCAGGAACTGGGTTCGCAACTGGGCGAGCATGTCGGCTTCAAGGTGCGCTTCACCGACAAATTGTCGGAAAAATCGGTGATCAAGCTGATGACGGACGGCATCATGCTGGCGGAGACGCAGACCGACCGTTATCTGGAAGCGTACGACACCATCATCATCGACGAGGCACACGAGCGCAGCCTGAACATCGACTTCCTGCTGGGCTACCTGAAGCAACTGCTGCCGCGCCGGCCGGACCTGAAAGTCATCATCACCTCCGCCACCATCGACGCCGACCGCTTCGCCCGCCACTTTGACGGCGCGCCGGTCATCGAAGTCTCCGGCCGCACCTTCCCGGTGGAAGTGCGCTACCGGCCGCTGAAGCAGCACGACGAAGACGAGCGCGAAATGGAAATGGAAGACGCCATCGTCGACGCGGCGGACGAGCTGTCGCGTCAGGGGCCCGGCGACATGCTGGTGTTCCTGCCCGGCGAACGCGAAATCCGCGAAACAGCGGAGAAGCTGCGCAAGTCCGGCATCCGCGGCTACGAGATCCTGCCGCTGTTCGCCCGGCTGTCCAACGAGGACCAGCAGAAAATCTTCAAACCGTCCGGCGGCCGCCGCATCGTGCTGGCCACCAACGTGGCGGAAACCTCGCTGACGGTGCCGGGCATCAAGTACGTGATCGACACCGGCCTGGCCCGCATCAACCGCTACAGCCCGCGCGCCAAGGTGGAGCAGCTGCAAGTGGAAAAGATTTCGCAGGCGGCCGCCCGCCAGCGCGCCGGCCGTTGCGGCCGCGTGGAGTCCGGCATCTGCGTGCGCCTGTACGCCGAGGACGATTTCAACGCCCGCCCGGCCTTCACCGATCCGGAAATCGTCCGCTCCAACCTGGCGGCGGTGATCCTGCGCATGGCAGCGCTGCGCCTGGGCAAAGTGGATGCCTTCCCCTTCCTGGAAGCGCCGTCCAGCCGCCTGATCGCCGACGGCTACCAGGTACTGACCGAGCTGGGCGCGGTGGACGACAAGGGTGAGTTGACCGCCGTCGGCAAGGAGCTGGCGCGCATCCCGGTGGACCCGAAAGTGGGCCGACTCATGCTGGCCGGCCGCGACTACCACTGCGCGCGCGAGGTGCTAATCATCGCCGCTGCCCTGAGCATCCAGGACCCGCGCGAGCGGCCGTTCGAAGCGCGCGACGCCGCCGAAAAGGCGCAGGCGCGCTTCAACGACGAGAAATCGGACTTCCTGTCCTTCCTGCACCTGTGGGACTTCTTCGCCGACGCGCTGAAACACAAGAAATCCAACCGCCAGCTGGTCAACGCCTGCCACGACCATTTCCTGTCCTACCTGCGCATGCGCGAGTGGCGCGAGTTGCACGCGCAGCTGGCCGAGATCGCCAGCGAGCTGGGCCTGATCACTCGCGACGAAGCCCATGCCGACGCCGAACAACCCGACGCGCAGATGACGCAGAAAAAGCGCCAGCAAGTGGATGCCGTCGCCTACGAAAACCTGCACAAGGCGCTGGTGACCGGCCTGATCGGCAATATCGGCATGAAGAACCAGGAGGGCGACGACTACCAGGGCGCGCGCGGCGTCGCCTTCCACGTTTTCCCCGGCTCCGGCCTGAAGAAGGCCAAGCCCAAATGGCTGGTGGCGGCCGAGCTGGTGGAAACCACTCGCCTTTACGCCCGCTGCGTGGCCAAGATCGAGCCGGAATGGGTGGAAAAGCTGGCGCCGCACTTGGTGAAATACCACTACTTCGAGCCGCACTGGGAAAAGAGCCGCGGCGAAGTCGTCGCCAGCGAACGCGTGACGCTGTACGGCCTGACGTTGATCCCGCGCCGCGCGGTCAGCTACGGCCGCATCGCGCCGGAGGAGGCGCGCGAGCTGTTCATCCGCGGCGCGCTGGTCAATATGGAATACGTCAGCAACGCGCCCTTCTTCCAGCGCAACCAGCAGCTGATCCGCGAGGTGGAGCAGCTGGAGCACAAGGCGCGCCGCCAGGACGTGCTGGTGGACGAAGAGGCGCTGTACGCCTTTTACAGCGAGCGCATCCCTGCCCGCGTCGTCGATGCCGCCAGCTTCGAAGCCTGGCGCAAGGAGGCGGAAAAATCCGACCCCAAGCTGCTGCACCTGACCCGCGAAGAACTGATGCGCCACGCCGCCCAGCACGTGACGGAAAACCAGTTCCCGGAATGGCTGGAGCTGGAGGACGGCAAGCTGAAGCTGCGCTACCGCTTCGAGCCTAAACATCCTTTGGACGGCGTCACCCTGGACGTGCCGCTGGCCATCCTCAACCGCCTGCAGCCGGCACTGTTTGAATGGCTGGTGCCGGGCATGATCCGCGACAAGCTGCAGCAGCTGATCAAGGGCCTGCCCAAGCAGATCCGCCGCTGCTGCGTGCCGGTGCCGGACTTCGTCACCCGCTTCCTGCTGAGCAATCCGGACCAGCAGCAGCCCATCGCGCCGCAGCTGGCGCGCTTCATCCTGCGCGAGACCGGCGGCGTCAAGGTGGACATCGACGAATTCAATACGCAGGAATTGCCGGAACACATGCTGTTCAACTTCCGCGTCATCGACGACGGCAAGCAGGAAATCGGCATGGGCCGCGACCTGATCGCGCTGCAAAAGCAGTTCGGCCAGGCGGCGCAGCTGACCTTCCGCGACACCAGCGCCGAATTCGAGCGCGACGATGTCAAGACCTGGGACTTCGGCGAGCTGCCGGAGAGCATCCAGTTCGCCCGCGGCCGCCAGCAGCTCACCGGCTACCCGGCGCTGACGCTGGAGGAAGACCGCGTCGCCATCCGCCTGTTCGATACCCAGGCCGTGGCGGAAAAGCATCACCGCCAGGGTGTCATTCGCTTGCTGCAGCTGCAACTGAAGGAACAGATGAAGCAACTGGGCAAGGGTTTGCCCGGCATGACGCAAATCGGCCTGCAATTGCGCGCCGTGGCCAATATCGACGAGCTGTTGGCCGACGCCATCGCCTGCATCTGCGACCGCGCCTTCATCGGCGAGGACGCGCTGCCGCGCAGCGAAAAAGCCTTCAATGATCAAAAGACCCGCGCCCGCACGCGGCTGCCGGCCGTGATCCAGGCGGTATCGCAGTATCTGCAGCAGATCGCGGCCGAGTACACGCCGCTCGCCAACAAGCTGCAAAAACACAAACTGGGATACGAGCTGAAAGGCCAGCTGGAGCGGCTGGTTTACAAGGGCTTCCTCAGCGATACGCCGTGGAGCCAGCTGCCCCATCTTCCGCGCTACATGAAGGCGATGAGCCTGCGCATGGACAAGCAGCCGGCCAATCCGCAACGCGATGGCCAGCGCGCGGCGGAAATCCGCGATCTGTGGCAAAAATGGGAACAAAGGGTGGCGGAGCAACGCGAACAGGGCGAGCCGGCGCCGGAGGTGATGGCGTTCCGCTGGATGCTGGAAGAGCTGCGCGTCAGCCTGTTCGCCCAGGAACTGAAAACGCCTTACCCGGTCTCGGTTAAACGCTTATTGAAGATTTGGAGCGACTTGCCGCGCTGATCGTGAAAATTGCCAGCTTGTCATGCCCTTGGATTATCATTTGCAAAACCTTGGGTATTGCAAGCGGTAATTCTTCATGACTGTGGATTCCACAAAAAAACCGGCCAAAATCTACTCCGCGATGGTGGAAGTCGGCAAGGCGCTGCCTGTCGACGTGTATTCGGATACCGGCTTTCTGCTGCTCAAGCGGGGACACTATGTGCTGTCCCCGGACTTGAAGCAGAAGCTGGTACAAATGGGCTACGCCGAGGCCAAGGCCGATGTCCGCGCGCTGGACAAGCCCAATCTCAACGACTTCAGCAAACTGTCGCTGTTCGAAGACATCGCCTTCCTGCAAGTGCGGGTCCGCAACGTGCTGCACCGCGCCCTGACCATACCGAATCTGGAAGCGCGCATCATGGAATTGACCCAGACGCTGATCCGGATGGCGGAAAACCATCACGACGCGCTGGTCGCCTCCATCTTTCTGGTGCCGTTCAGCGAATACAGCGTGGCGCACTCGCTGCACACCGCCGCGCTGCTGGCCATCCTGACCCGCCGTGTCGAGCTGCCGCCGCGCCATCGCGAAATCCTGATCTGCGCCGCGCTGACGATGAATATCTCGCAAGTAGAGCTGCAGAACGAGCTGTACGACCAGCGCGCCAGCCTCAACGAACGCCAGCGCCAGGCCATACGCGACCATCCGCTGATGAGTTCGGCCATCCTGCGCGAGGCCGGCATCGATGACCAGCTGTGGCACACCCTGGTGCAAACGCACCACGAATCCTGGGAAGGCACCGGCTATCCGCAAGGACTGAGCAAGGAGCAGATCCTGCCGCCGGCCCATCTGCTGCACCTGGCCGACATCACCTGCGCCAAACTGCTGCCGCGCCGCTATCGTTCCGCCCTGCTGCCCGCCACCGCCCTGGGGCAGATATTTCAGCGCAAAGACCGCGAATTCGACCTGGCCTTCATCACGCTGCTGATCCGCGAAATCGGCATCTACCCGCCCGGCAGCTTCGTCCGCCTGGCCAGCGATGAAATCTGCGTGGTGACCGCCTCCGGCGCCCAGGCGCGGGAGCCGATGGCGGCCGCCATCCGCCGCGGCGACGGCCCGACTTACGGCGAGCCGCTGCTGCGCGACACCAGCAAGCCGGGGCTGCGCATCGTCGCCCCCTGCCATGCCGACGAAGCCAGAGTGCGCGTATCGTTCCTTGCCCGGCTGTGGAAAGCCTGAAAAACAACACTGCTTAATATTTAATAACAATTTATTTTGGATGAAACATTAGGAAACTACCCTAACTGCGCATTTTTTCATAAAAAAGGTGGATTCAATGCGCATCTTCTCCCTCAGCGCCAGCATCCTGCTGGCCTTCGGCCTCGCAGCCTGCAATAGCGACGGCAGCGCCAGCCGCGCGGTTCCGCAAGACAATGCCGAGACCAAGCCCCCGGCCAGCGCCAGCGCCAAGAACGTCATCTTCTTCCTCGGCGACGGCATGGGCATCACCACCACCACCGCCGCACGCATCTACGCCGCAGGCGAGGATGGCCAGCTGACCATGGACACGCTGCCGGAGTCCGGCTTCGTCAAAACCTTCTCGCAGGATGCCCAGGTCACCGACAGCGCGCCGTCCATGGCCGCGTACATGACCGGCGTGAAGATGAACAACGAGGTCATCTCCATGTCGTCCGACACCCGCGCCATCGAGCCGACCAAGGACGCCACCGGCAACTGCGGCGCCGGCAACGGCAAGCCGGCGTCCACGCTCTTGGAGCTGGCCAAGTCCAAAGGCTGGGCCACCGGCGTAGTCACCACCACCCGCGTCACCCACGCCACCCCGGCCGCCACCTATGCCCATGTCTGCCACCGCGACGCCGAAGCCGATATCGCGGCGCAACTGGTGCCGGGCGGCGCGCAGTACAACAGCGCGCTGCTGGACGGCGTGGACGTGGTGTTCGGCGGCGGGCGCCAGTTCTTCCAGCCCAAGAGCGCCGGCGGCAAGCGCGCCGACGGCCGCGACCTGGTGGCGGAACTGAAAGCCAAGGGCTATGGCTACGCGGCGGACAAGGCCAGCTTCGACGCCATCGACCCGGCCAAAACCCGCCGCGCCGTCGGCCTGTTCACCAGCAGCCACATGAGCTACGACCTGGACCGCGACGCCGGAAAGGAACCGAGCTTGGCTGACATGACCACCAAGGCCATCGCCATGCTGGCGGGCCGCAGCGACAAGCAAGGCATGTTCCTGATGGTGGAAGGCGGCCGCATCGACCACGCGCTGCATGAAACCCTCGCCAAGAAGGCGCTGCAGGACACCGTCGCCTTCGACCAGGCGATCAAGGCCGCCATCGATGCCATGCAGCAACGCGATCCCGGCCTGAAAAACACGCTGATCGTCGTCACCGCCGACCACGACCATACGCTGGTGCTGAACGGCTACGCCAAGCGCACCGGCAAGACCGCTCCCGGCAATCCCGGCGTGCTTGGCCTGGCCAAGGATTACGCCAGCGGCAAGAACCTGACCGACGCCGACGGCATGCCCTACACCATCATCGGTTTCGGCAATGGCGAAAACCGCGTGAACGACAAGCGCAGCGCCGCCGCCGCGCTGACCGACGATGTGGTGTCTGGCAGCAACTACCACCAGGAAGCGGCCATTCCGATGCCTGCAGGCGGCGAAACCCACGGCGGCACCGATGTTTATATCGGTGCCATCGGCCAGGGCGCGGACAGCATCCGCGGCTTCCTGGAAAACATAGAAGTATTCGGCATTGTCAAGAAAGCCGCCGGCCTCTAAGCCCATTGGAGAACAAGAATATGCAAACCGTGATGAAAACCCTGCTGGCCGCCGCCGCGCTGGCCGCCCTGCATACCGCGCCGGCGCTGGCTGCCGGCGAGGCCAAGAACGTGATCTTTTTTCTCGGCGACGGCATGGGCCCGGCTACCGTCACCGCCTCGCGCATCTACCAGTATGGCGAGAGCGGCAAGCTCAGCATGGAAAAGCTTGACCGAACCGCGCGCATCAAAACCTTCTCCAACGACGCGCAGACCACCGACAGCGCGCCGTCCATGGCGGCGTACATGACCGGCGTGAAGATGAACAACGAAGTGATCTCCATGTCCGCCGACACCCGCGCCATCGAGCCGAATAAGGATGGCACCGGCAACTGCGGCGCGAACAACGGCGCGCCCGTCTCCACCCTGCTGGAGCTGGCCAAGGCCAAGGGCAAGGCCATCGGCGCCGTCACCACCACCCGCGTCACCCACGCCACCCCGGCCGCCACCTACGCCCATGTCTGCCACCGCGACGCCGAATCCGACATCATCGCCCAGGCGGTGCCTGGCGGCGCCGGCTACAACGCCAAGCTCGGCAACGGCCTGGATGTGCTGATGGGAGGCGGCGCCAAGTTCCTGCTGCCTGCCACGCAAAAAGGCGGCAAACGCAGCGATGGCCGCAATCTGCTGCAGGAGTTCGCCGCCAAGGGCTATCCGGTGCTGCAAACCGGCAGCCAACTGGCCGCCTTCGACGCCAAATCCGCCAGCCGCGTGGTGGGCATCTTCGCCAACGACCATCTGGACTACGAGCTGGACCGGGTCAAGAACAAGCTGGATCAACCGAGCCTGGCGCAAATGACCGCCGCGGCGATAGACGTGCTGTCCAAGAACGGCAACGGCTACGTGCTGATGGTGGAAGGCGGCCGCATCGACCACGCCCTGCATGGCACCAATGCCAAGCGCGCGCTGGTGGACACCATCGCCTTCGACGACGCCATCAAGACCGCGCTGGCCAAAGTCGATCTGAAAAACACGCTGGTCGTGGTCACTGCCGATCATGACCACACCATGACCATCAACGGCTACTCCAAGCGCGGCAATCCCATACACGACATCGCCCGCAGCTATGCGGACGGCCAACCGTCCAAAGACGCCAATGGCGCCGTCTACACCACACTGGTCTTCGGCAACGGTCCCAACCGCAAACCCAGCCGCGTGTCGGTCGATTCCGCCACCGCCACAGCGGATGACTATCAGCAGGAAGCGGGCATCCGCCTGTCCAGCGAAACCCACGGCGGCGGCGACGTGATGCTGATGTCCGGCGGCGCCGGCAGCAGCGGCTTCAAGGGCGTGATGGACAACACCAAGGTATTCGGCCTGGTGAAATCCGCGCTCGGCCTGTAACCCTCCCCGGCGCGCGGCCCAAGCGCCGCGCGCCTATCCCTTTCAGGAAACATCCATGAAAGTTTTGCTTATCGCCGCGCTGACGCTGTGGGCGCAGCAGGCGGCGGCCGGCTTGCCGGACCTGCAGGCCATCGTTCGCTACGAAACCGTCAGCCAGGGGGCCGACGGCGTGGAAAAAACCCTGCGCTACAGCGAAAAATGGGTGCGCCAGGGCGGACACGTCTGGCGCGAGCGGCTGGGCGCCGCCGTGCCGCATCGCCATGACGACGACGGCCACCAGCACCTGGACTTTGCCGCCGCGCCGCGCCATGTCTGGCAAGACGTAAAAGGCCAGTTGAACGTGGAATTCATCCACGCCGCCAAGCAGGAGAGAATCGTGGTGGAACGGCGCGAATGGAGCGACGCCGGCTTCGACGGCTCCTGGGCGCGCGCCAGCCAACTGGTGGATATCGCGCAACTGCGCGGCTTCGCCAAGAAAAACGCCAGCGCCGACACCATCGTCTACACCAAAGGCGGCAAGACCTTGTGTTGGAGCCAGCGCTGGCAGATGCCGCTGCGTGTGTCGCTGCAGAGCGCCGATGGCCGCCAACGCGAGACCATCACGGTGGAGCCGCAAGCGCTGCCGCCCAGCGCGCCACAGCCCTGGAAACGCAGCGCCGACTGGCCGGCGCGCGATTATCTGGATACCCTGGACTAGGGGCTGTTGACGTTTGGAGAGCGGTCGCGCCGGGATGCATTTTGCGACGAATCGAGGCGTTTCGCGCGCCGCATAGTCATTCTCTGCCAGCGCGGAACAACGAAGAGTCGGTGCAAAAGGCGCCCGGCCCGGAGGGTTTGGCCGCTTTGGGCCGGAAGCCACGTTGCCCAGCCCTTGCATAGAATGCTATGCGTCGGACTGTGCGCCTTGCTTCCGGCACAAATCGGCTCAAACGCGATCCACTCACCAAACGTCAACAGCCCCTAGGAACCCCTCGCCTGTGCGTAACGCGCGGGCGTCACGCCCGCATGCTGGCGGAAAAAAGCGATGAAAGCGCTATCGCTGGCAAACTCCAGCGCCTGCGCCACCTCGCCGGCGCCCGCGCCGTCCGCCAGCCGCTCCATCGCCTTCAGCAGCCGCCACTGCTGGCGCCACTCCTGATAGCTCATGCCGGTCTCGCGCAGAAAGATCCGGCTGATCGTCCGCTCGCATGCCCCCACCCGCGCCGCCAGCTGGTTCAGCCGCGGCGGCAAATCGCCGCGGCGCACCGCGTCCAGCCAGGAGGCCAGTCGCGGATCCGCCGGGAACGGCAGGCGCCAGTCCTCGCTGCGCGCCGCCAATAGTTCTTCGCCGAACACCTGAAGCAAGCTGGCTTGCCGCTCGTCCGCCATGTCCCACGGCCAGAACGCCATGCGCTCTATCACCTCGCGCAATAAGGGATTGACCTCCACCACCTGCAAGCCTGGCGCGGCAAACGGCAAATCGCGCTCAAAATACAGCGAACGATAAGCCACCACGCCGCGCGATTGCACGCGATGCATCATGCCGGCGGGAATCCAGGCGGCGCGGCTGGGCGGCAGCAGGCACAGGGTATGCTCCAGCTCGATGCTCATGCAGCCGGCCGCGGCAAACAGCAATTGATGGCGGCCATGGCCGTGAAGGCCAGAGTCATGCACGCCCATATCGGCGGCAATGCCGATGACCGGCGCATCGAAATCATCCGCGTCGAATGCCTGATTGGCGGCTATTTTCGCCATCTGTCCGATTTCTTATATATAAAGTCACTATCATTGTAATCAGACAAATCCGTGATCACTAGACTGGCGGTCGTCAAAAGAAAGGAAATCGACATGAAAACGACGATCCGTCCTCCGCTATGGCTGCTGACGCTGCTGATCATGTTCCCGCAGCTGGTGGAAACCATTTACAGCCCGGCTCTGCCGGATATCGCCGCGGTCTTCGGCGTGAGCGAGTCGCAGGCCTCTCAGACGCTGTCGGTCTACTTCATCGCCTTCGCCGCCGGCGTGGCGCTGTGGGGATGGCTCAGCGACCGCCTGGGCCGCCGCCCCGCCATGCTGCTGGGGCTGGCCTGTTATGGGGCGGGTTCGGCGCTGGCGCTGATCGCCACCGACTTCAACATGCTGCTGTCGGCGCGCGTGGTCGCCGCCCTGGGCGCCGCCGCCGGTTCGGCGGTGGTGCAGACCATGCTGCGCGACAGCTACGACTCCACCCTGCTGGCCCGCGTGTTCTCGGTGATCGGCGCCGCCTTGGCGATCAGCCCTGTGCTCGGCCTGATCAGCGGCGGCTGGCTGGTCAGCGGCTACGGCCATCCGGGTGTGTTTGCCGCGCTATTGGCGCTGGCCGGCCTGCTGCTGGCGCTCACGGCCCTGATGCTGCCGGAAACCCGCCCGGCCAATACCGTGCCGCCCGATATGGCCAAACTGGCCAAACTGGCCAGACGCATGGCGGGCGATGGCGCGCTCTGGCGCAACGCCATGCTGGTGGCGCTGTTCAATACCATGATTTTCAGCTACTACAGCCTGGCGCCGTTCCTGTTCGATAAACTCGGTTGGAATGCCAGAGAATTCGGCCGGACAGGAGCCGCGCTGGCCGCCGCATCGCTGGCAGGCAGCCTGCTCAACCGCAAGCTGCTGGCGCGCGGCGGACAAGCGGAGGCGCTGGTTCGCCAGGCTTGCGCGCTGGCCTTGCTGTCCGGGCTGGCCGCCTGGCTGCTGCGCGAATCCGCCTGGATCTTGTTGCCGATGGCCGGCGTGATGGTGTCCTTCGGCATCGCGCTGCCGAATGTGATGAGCCAGGCCCTGCGCCACTACCGCGAACAGGCCGGCGCCGCCGGCGCGCTGTTCGGCCTCAGCTACTACCTTCTGCTGGGAGCGATGCTGGGCCTGTCAGGCATGGTCCAGCAGCTCGGCGCGGTGCTGGCCGTCTGCGCGCTGGCGGCCTGCCTGTGCAGACCGCAAGGCCGGGTCGCTCAACCGTCCTTGCGAACCGAATAGAACAGCTGGCCCAAATACTCGCGCAGCAGGGAGTGGCATTCCTGCTGCGCGCGTCCGCCCGGTATCCACCAGAACACGCCGCCGCCATCGTAGCGGATGAAGCCGGTCGGCGCCGGCAGCACGCTCAGGCCCTGCCGTTCAAAAAACGGCGCCGCCCGCGCCAGATGCCAGCCCTGGCTGACCAATGCTATCCGCTGGACATGATCGCGCCGCAGCAGCGCGGCCGAAAATTGCGCATTTTCCAAGGTGGTGTCAGAGCGGCTCTCCACCCAGCGCGGCGTCAGGCCGTAATCCTCGCGCAGCGTGCGCGCCATCACCTCGCCCTCGGGCTCGCCGCCCAACGGTGCCCCTCCCGTCACTAAGAGCGGCTTGCCTGTCTGCCGCGCCAGATAAGCGCCATAGCGCAACCTGGCCAGCGTATCGGCCCCTGGCTCGTTGCGGCCATACTCCGGCGCCGGCTTCTTGCCGCCGCCCAGCACCACGATGGCCTCTACCGCTTGCAACTGCGCGGCGCTGGCCACGGGGTAACGCTCGACATGGCGGGCAAGCCACATCGCCGTTTGCGGGATGGACAATAGATATCCCAGCACGACGCCCAAGGCCAGCAAGCCACTGCCCCAAAAGCGGCAACGCCTGAGCAGCAGCGCACCCAATACAATCGGCAGCAGATAAATCAGCGGGGGCAGCAACAAGGCGCCCAGCAATTGGTGCCACAAGACCGTAAGGCTATACATATTCTTCCTTGCGCAAGGAGCGGTGCGCGCAAGCATACGACAGACAAGCTCCACACACCAATTCCAATATCATTTCCAGAGGACTTAGACACCGGCCAAGATAGCCTGCAGCTGGCAAAATCTTGTAGATTTGTATGCCAAAAGCAAAATCTTTAATACACATTTACTTGAGCTATCAGCATGAGCTGAACAAAATAGCGCGTCCATTAGCCGCATATGCGCTTACGGGCACTTTCGCCTCAATCAACAACATAAGGACCGCCAAAATGAAAAAATTGCTGATCGCACTCTGCGCGTTGGGCTTCGCCGCTTCCGCCTTCGCCTCCAGCGACACCCCCTGCAAGGACGACGCGCAAAAGCTGTGCGCAGGCAAGAAAGGCCGCGAGCAGATCAAGGCCTGTCTCATAGAAAACAAGGAAAAGATCTCTCCGGCATGCAAGGCCAAGATCGAAGAGAAGGCGGCGGAAAAGAAGCAATAAGCTCGTCTTAACAGCCGCCAACGCTCCGTTCGGCGGTTCACTGGCGTCAACCGCGCCTTGCCAAAACCGGCTATTTTTGAAAAAATAGCCGGATATTTCATTGGAATCCTTAAACATGAGCCACCTTCTCGCGTAATGCCCCATGCGGGGCCGGTAGCCGTCCAAGCGGCGCTTGACACCACCCTGACGCGAGATTTCTCATGCCCATCATGCAACTGCAAGGCCTCAGCCTTGCCTTCCCGCGCAAAACCTGTTTTTCCGACTTCCACGCCCAAATCAATTGGGGCCAACGCATAGGCATCGTCGGCGCCAACGGCAGCGGCAAGTCCTCGCTGCTGAAAATGCTGCTGGGCGAACTGCCGTCTGAGCCCGGCCGCATTCGCCGCGACCAGGCCGCGCGCATCGGCTATCTACCGCAAATCGTGGAACGATTCGACGAACTCAGCGGCGGCCAGCGCGTCAACCAGGCCTTGAGCCAGGCGTTGGCGGGCCACCCCGACCTGTTGTTGCTGGATGAACCGAGCAACCATCTCGACAGCCGCAACCGCCGCGCCCTGAGCCGCATGCTGCGCGGCTTTGGCGGCGCCATCGTTCTAGTGACGCACGACCTGGCGCTGCTGGATGAAGTCTGCGACAGCATCTGGCATATCGGCGATGGCCAGATCGAAATCTTCTCGGGCCGCTACGCCGATTTCCTGCGCGAGCGGGAACAGCAACGCGACGCGCTGGAAAGGGAACGCGTCGGCCTGAAACGGGAGCAGGAAGCGACACACCAAGCCCGCATGCGCGAACAGGAGCGCGCCGGGAAAGCGCGCGAGCGCGGCGCGCGTAGCATCGCCGAACGCAAGTGGGCCACGATTAAATCGCCCACCAAACTGGGGCGCGGCAACACCACGGCCGGCCGCAAGCAGGCGGAACTGGCCGAGCAGCGACGCGAATTGAACGACAGGCTCTCGTCCCTGCGCCTGCCCGAACGCATCGCGCCGCGCTTTCAGCTGACAGAAGGAGAACGCGCGACAGGCCTGGTATTGCAGATCAGCGACGGCAGCGTCGGCTACCAACAGCCCGTGATCGACCACATCCACCTGCGGCTGGCGCGCGGAGAAAGGCTGGCGCTGGCCGGCGGCAATGGCTCGGGAAAATCCACGCTGGCGCGCGCCATCGCCGGCATCGAGCCGGCGCGCCGGCTGGGCGGCGACTGGCTGACGCCGGCCCGAATCGGCTACCTGGACCAGCATTACGCCACGCTGCGCCCAGGCCTCTCGGTTCTGGAAACGCTGCGCCGATGCGCGGCAGGCTGGCCGCCGCAGCGCTTGCGCCACTTTCTCAGCGATTTCCTGTTCCGCGACGACGCAGCGGTGGAAGCCGACGTGGCCACGCTGTCCGGTGGAGAAAAAGCCCGCCTGTCGTTGGCGCTGATCGCCGCCCGTCCGCCCGCGCTGCTGATTCTGGACGAGATGACCAATAATCTGGACCTCATCACCCGCAACCACGTCATCGACGTCTTGCAGCATTACCCGGGCGCGATGCTGCTGATCTCCCACGACGCCGATTTTTTGGCAGCCGTCGGCCAGGTCGACCTCTACCGGCTGCCGCGCCGGGACTAACGGAAATAATAAAACCCCAGCAGGCGAGGCCGGCGGGGGTTTTGGCGGAAAGGCAGCGCTTATTCGCCCAGATAGGCGTTGCGCACACGCGGATCGTCCAGCAGCTCTTTGGCGTTGCCGCTCATGGTGATGCGGCCGCTTTCCATCACGTAGCCGCGCTGCGACACTTCCAACGCCAGCTTGGCGTTTTGCTCCACCAGCAGCATGGTCACGCCCTGCTTGGCAATCATCTGGATGATCTCGAAGATCTTCTCGACGATGATGGGCGCGAGACCCATGGACGGCTCGTCCAGCAACAACAGCTTGGGCTTGGACAACATGGCGCGGCCCATCGCCACCATCTGCTGCTCGCCGCCGGACAGGGTGCCGGCCAGCTGCAGCCGGCGCTCCTTCAGCCGCGGAAACAGCTCGTAGACGTGTTCGATCTCGTTCTGGATGGCTGCCTTGTCGTCACGGTAGTAGGCCCCCATTTGCAGGTTTTCCTCCACCGTCAGCTTGGCGAATACGCCGCGGCCTTCCGGCACCATGGCCAGGCCATGGCGAACAAAGTCATAAGACGGAATGGACGCCACATCCTTGCCGTCGTAAACGATATTGCCGCCGGACTTCTTCACCATGCCCACCAGGGTCTTCAGCGTGGTGGTCTTGCCCGCGCCGTTGGCGCCGATCAACGTGACCAGCTCGCCCTGGTTGATGTGAAAATCGATCCCCTTGACCGCCTGAATGCCGCCATAGGCCACTTGCAGGTTTTTGACTTCCAGAATGCTCATGCGTGGGCCGCTCCCAGATAGGCTTCGATCACTTTAGGATTGCGGCGCACTTCTTCCGGCACGCCTTCGGCAATTTTCTTGCCGTAATCCAGCACCGCAATGCGGTCGCACAGACCCATCATCAGCTTGACGTCGTGCTCAATCAGCAGCACGGTGACGCCATCTGCGCGGACCTTGCTCATCAAGGCCTTCAGCTCTTCGGTTTCCTTCGGGTTCATGCCGGCCGCCGGCTCGTCCAGCGCCAGCAGCTTGGGCTCGGTAGCCAGGGCGCGGGCGATCTCCAGGCGGCGTTGGTGGCCATAGGATAGGTTGCGCGCGCGCTCATTCGCCACATCGGCAATGCCGACGTACTCCAGCAGCGCCCAGGCCTTGGCCTCGATGTCGCGCTCCTCGGCCATGGTGCCCTTGTCGCGCAGCACGGCGCCCAAGGCGCCGGCCTTGGAACGGATGTGGCGACCCACCATCACGTTTTCCAGCGCCGTCATCTCGGCGAACAGCCGGATGTTCTGGAAGGTGCGGGCAATGCCAGCCTCGACCACCACATGGGGCTTCTGCTGGAACAGATTGTGGCCGGCAAACTCGAACTTGCCCTCGTCCGGCACATACAGGCCGGTCAGTACATTGAACAGCGTGGTCTTGCCGGCGCCGTTGGGGCCGATCAGACCGTAGATTTCACCCTTGTTGATGCTCAGGCCCACGTCGTTCAGCGCGTGCAGGCCGCCGAAGCGCTTATGGATGCCTTCGATTTTCAGCAAAACTTCAGCCATGATTAACCTTTCTGCGCAGCCGCTTCTTCTTTTGCATGCTGGAATTCAGCCTTGCGGCGCTTGGACGGCCACATCCCTTCCGGACGGACCAGCATCATCACTACCATCGCCAGGCCAAACAACAGCATGCGGGCGTTTTCCGGATCCACGATCATGCGGCCGAAGGTCTTCATCTGCAGCGGGCCGATCACGTCGCGCAGGATTTCCGGGGCGATGGTCAGCACCACCGCGCCCAGGATCACGCCAGGGATATGGCCCATGCCGCCCAGCACGATCATGGCCAGGATCATGATGGATTCCAGCAGGCTGAACGATTCCGGCGACACGAAGCCCTGGAAGGACGCGAACAGTCCGCCGGCCACGCCGCCGGACAGCGCGCCCAGGCCGAAGGCCAAGAGCTTGATGTTGCGGATATTGATGCCCATCGCCGCGGCGGCGATGTCATCCTCGCGCAGCGCCACCCAGGCGCGGCCGATGCGGGAGTGCTGCAGACGCAACGCCATGATCACCACGCCCACGGTCAACGCCAGGAACAGGTAGTAATAGAGGTAGACGCTGTGGAAGCTGAGGCCGAACAGCTCGATGGTCTGGCCCAGCGACGCGCCGCCGATGTGGATCGGGTCGATCAGGTTGATGCCCTGGGGACCGTTGGTGATGTTGACCGGCTGGTTCAGGTTGTTCATGAAGATGCGCACGATCTCGCCGAAGCCCAGGGTCACGATGGCCAGGTAGTCGCCCTTCAGCTTCAGCACCGGCGTGCCCAGCAGCACCCCGCCCAGCGAGGCGAAGGCCGCGCCCAGCGGAATGGTGAGGAAGAACAGCCAGTGGATGTCGAAGTGCGGCGAGCTGAGCAAAGCGTAGGTGTATGCGCCGATGGCGTAGAAGGCGATGAAGCCCAAGTCCAGCAGGCCGGCGAAGCCGACCACGATGTTCAGGCCCAACGCCAGCATCACATACAGCAAGGCGAAGTCGATGATGCGCACCCAGGAGTTGCCCAGCGCGCCGCCCACGACAAAGGGCAGCACCAGCAGCGCCACCGCACTGAGGGCGAACAAGGCCATCTTCTTCTTGATGTCCAGAGTATTCAGATTCATGTTTCTCTCCTCCGGATCAGGCGCGGTCGGCCATTTTTTCGCCCAGCAAGCCGGACGGACGGAAGATCAGCACCATGATCAATACGATGAAGGCGATGATGTCCTGATAGTTGGAACCGAGGAAGCCGCCGGTCAGCGTGCCGATATAGCCGGCGCCCAGGCTCTCGATGATGCCCAGCAGAATGCCGCCGGCCACCGCGCCGCCGAGGTTGCCGATGCCGCCCAACACCGCGGCAGTGAAGGCCTTCAAGCCGATCATGAAGCCCATGTAGTAGTGGGCCTGTTCGTAGTTGGTGGCCACCATCACGCCGGCGATCGCCCCCAGGCCGGAGCCGATGACGAAGGTGGCGGAGATGATGTGGTTGACGTTGACGCCCATCAGGCCGGCCACTGCGGGATTCTGGCTGGTGGCGCGCATGGCGCGGCCCAGCTTGGTCTTTTCCACCATCAAGAGCAGGCCGGCCATGATGGCCAGACACAGCACGATGATCAGGATTTGCAGCTTGGTGATGCTGGCGCCGAAGATGGACACCACGTCATGGTCCAGAATCTGCGGGAACGGAATGTAGTTGCGGCCCCAGATCAGGATGGCGACCTGCTGCAGCACGATGGAAACGCCGATGGCGGTGATCAGCGGCGCCAGGCGCTGCTTGCCGCGCAGCGGCCGGTAGGCGACGCGCTCGATGGTGAAGCCGAGCAGCATGCAGGCGGGCACCGCCACCAGGAGACCGATCAACACCAGGGCAGCCCCCGGAAGATTGATGCCCATGCCCATCAGCGTGGTGATGACGGTGATGGTGACCATGGCGCCGAACATCACCACTTCGCCGTGAGCGAAGTTGATCAGTCCCATGATCCCGTACACCATGGTGTAGCCCAGCGCGATCAGCGCGTAGATGCTACCCAGAACGAGGCCGTTCAGGATTTGTTGCAGAAATATGTCCACGTTTGGAGATCTCCTCTGTTTGTCTGCCGGCAGCTTGCGGGGGTATTCCCTCTTATTGACTGCTGCCTGTTCTGTTTGCCTGCCGCGGGCCTTGATTTTGGCTTCTGTCCGACAGGCGAACCGATTATCACCATGTATCCAATCGACTGTCAATTACGAAGACCGGTAAAATCCGCCGCCTGGGAAATTCATTTAAATTTAAATATCTAATTGATTTTATTGGATTTTACACCAAATGCTTCAGGTTGAATTTTTTCAACCGCTACCATTGGGCAAACTCTTTGCCCTCTACTGCCACTTTTACATTTCAGTCATATTGTCCATGTCTTTTATTCACATCCGAACATGCGACACCCTGCGCCGGCACCGATTGCGAACACTTGAATATGAGCATTGTTCAATTGCATACAATCTACAGTATCACTTGCTATCCATTCTTCAGGCCAATGTCGCCGTCCAAAAAATCTGCAACAAGATGTTTCCGCGCGCTGTGACATCCCGCCCACACCCGCGATGACTTGCAAAATACATGCCAATTTTGAAAATAGCCCTCGCGCGGCATAGCAGGACGATAGATTTGTTAAGCCACGCTAAGCATTTCAATGGCAAAAAGCCCGCTCCGGCCAAACGGCCGGAACGGGCTTTATGGTTTGAGATCGGATCAAACCAGCTGGAAGGGATAGACGCTGCCCAAACCCAAAATCCGGGTCAACTCGTCCAAAGCGCCGCGGCACTCCGTCAACAGCTGCGGATCGGCCAAGTCGGCCGGCGCCAGGCGGTCGCGGTAGTGGCGGTCCACCCAGCCGTTCAACGCGTCGAACAGCGCGTCGCTCATCAGCACCTTGGGATTCACAGCGGCCAGCTCGGCCTGGTTCAGCGCCACGCGCAGGCGCAGGCAGGCGGGGCCGCCGCCGTTCTGCATGCTCTGCTTCAAGTCAAACACCCTGACTTCGTCTATCGGTCCGCCGCTGGCCACCAGTTTCTGCAGATAGCTCCACACCCGCTCGCTGTTGCGGCACTCTTCCGGCACCACGATCAGCATCTTGCCGCCCGGCTTGGACAGCAGCTGGCTGTTGAACAGATAGCTCTTCACCGCCTCCTCCACCGTCACCTCGGCGCGCGGCACCTCGATGGCCGTGAAGCGGCCGCCGCGCGCTTCCAGCTTGCGGGCGATCTCGTCCAGCACGTCGGCCTGGTTGAGGAAAGCCTGCTGATGGTGGAACAGCACCTCGCCGTTGCCGACCGAGATCACATCGTTGTGGAACACGCCGGCGTCTATGGTGTCCGGGTCCTGCTGGGCATACACCACGCCGGCCTGGGACAGGCCGTGCAGCCGCGCCACCGCCTGGCTGGCCTCCAGCGTCTGCCGCGCCGGGAACTTGGCCGGCTTAGGATAGCGCATGTCGAAGGCCGCCGCGCCGAACACGAAGAACTCCACGCCCGGCCGGCCGTAGTCGGCGCAGAAACGGGTATGGTTGGCCGCGCCCTCGTCGCCGAAGTGCATCTGCGTCGGCAGCGCCTCGTGCACGGCGAAGCGGGCTTCGTCGGCGAACATCGCCTGCAGCACGCGGCGGGTGGTCGGGTGCTCGATCGAGCGGTGGAACTTGTTGTTCAGATTGGCCGGCGTGAAATGCACGCGGCCGTCGGCGGTGTCGGCCGACGGGCTGACGGTGGCCGCGTTGGCGGTCCACATGCAGGACGCCGACGTCGCCGCCGCCAGGATGGTGGGCGCTTCCTTGGCGGCGCGGGCGATCACCTCGGCGTCGCTGCCGCCGAAGCCCAGCCGGCGCAAGGACGCCACGTCGGGCCGCTCCTGCGGGGCCAGCACGCCTTGCTTGAAGCCCAGGTCGTGCAGCGCCTTCATCTTCTGCAAGCCTTGCTTGGCCGCCAACTTGGGATTGGAGACCGCGCTGCTGTTGCTGGTGGAGGCGACATTGCCGAAGGACAGGCCGCTGTAATTGTGCGTCGGGCCGACCAGGCCGTCGAAATTCACTTCATAGGCGTTCATCGTCTCTCCCTCACAGCACGATGCCCGGCGACAGCTGGGCCGGCAGCGTCAGACTGTCGCACTCCAGCGAGGCCACCGGATAGGCGCAGTAGTCGGCCGCGTAGTAGGCGCTGGGGCGGTGGTTGCCGGACGCGCCTATGCCGCCGAAGGGCGCGGCGCTGGACGCGCCGGTCAGCGGCTTGTTCCAGTTGACCACCCCGGCTCGGCTTTCTAGCCAGTAGCGGTCGTACAGTTCGCGGCTGTCGGACAGCACGCCGCCGGCCAGGCCGAAGCGGGTGTCGTTGGCGATGGCGATGGCCTGGTCGAAATCGGCGTAGCGGATCAGCTGCAGCAGCGGGCCGAAGAACTCCTCGTCCGGCCGGACGGCATCGGTGGTGTCGATGATGCCCGGCGTCAGCATGGCCGCGCCCGCTTCCAGCCGGCGCATCGCCAGCAGCGGCTTGCCGCCGGCGGCGATCAAGGCATCCTGCGCCTTGAGCAGCGCGTCGGCGGCGGCGTTGGAGATCACCGCGCCCAGGAAGGGCGCGGGCTCGGCGTCGTACTTGCCGACGCGCAGCTTGCCCGTGACGTCTACCAACCGGGCGACGAAACGGTCGCCCCACTCGCCTTGCGGCACCAGCAGGCGGCGCGCGCAGGTGCAGCGCTGGCCGGCGGAGACGAAGGCGGACTGGATCACATGATGGATGGCCGCGTCGATATCGGCGACTTCGCCGACGATCAGCGGATTGTTGCCGCCCATCTCCAGCGCCAGGATTTTGTCCGGGCGGCCGGAGAACTGCTTGTGCAACAGCGCGCCGGTGGCGGAGCTGCCGGTAAAGAACAGGCCGTCCAGGCCCTCGTGGCCGGCCAGCGCCACGCCGGTGTCCTTCGCGCCCTGCACCAGGCCGATCACGCCGGCCGGCAGGCCGGCCTCGGCCCACAGTTTGACGGTCTCCTCGGCGGTCCACGGCGTCAGCTCGGACGGCTTGAAGATCACCGCGTTGCCGGCCAGCAGCGCCGGCACGATGTGGCCATTCGGCAGGTGGCCGGGGAAGTTGTACGGGCCGAACACCGCCACCACGCCATGCGGCTTGTGGCGCAGCACCGCCTGGGCGTCGCCCATCGCCGCGGCGCGCTCGCCGGTGCGCTCGGCCAATGCCTTCAGCGAGATATCGATCTTGCCGACCATGGTGGCGACTTCCGTCGTCGTCTCCCACAGCGGCTTGCCGGTTTCCTGGCCGATGACGCGGGCCAGCTCGGCCTTGCGCTCGGTCAGCAGTTCGCCGAAGCGGCGCACCACTTTGGCGCGTTCTTCCAGGCCCATGCGCGCCCATGCCGGGAAGGCGGCGCGGGCGGCGCGCACGGCGGCGTCCACCTGGGCGGCGCTGGCGGCGCGGCCCTGCCACAGCGGCGCGTTGTCGGCCGGATTGGTCTTGGCCAGGACTTCGCCTTCGCCGGCCAGCCATTGGCCATTGATGAACAAGCTCGTCATTACGCTGCCTCCTTCGGTGTCAGCGCCACGCAGCGCACGTGATCGCCGTCCTTGACATCAAGCGCCCGCGCCAACTCCGGCGTCAGGCTGAACTCGCCTTGCGGCGCCGCGGACTCCGCCAGCACGGCGCGGAAGCCTTCCAGCGCGTCGTTGCACACCAGATAGCAGATTTTGTCGCCGTCCGGCAGCGGATCGACGACGCGCGTCGGCAGCCGCTGGCTCTCCTTCACCGCGCGGATGTCGCCGCAATACGCCTGCACGGTCGGACCGGCGTCGAAGATATCGACATAGCCCTCGTAGCGGAAGCCTTCCGACTCCAGCATCGCCAGCGCCGGCCGCGTGGCCTCGTGGGTCAGGCCGATCACCGCCTGCGCCTCCGGCGGCAGGAAATCCACATATACAGGATGCTTGGGCATCAGCTCGGCGACGAAGGCCTTCTGGCCGATGCCGGTCAGGTAGTCGGCTTCGGCGAAATCGATGGAGAAGAAATGCCGGCCCAGCGCCTCCCAGAACGGCGAGAGGCCATTCTCGTCGGACACGCCGCGCATCTCAGCCACCACCATCTTGCCGAACAGCTGCGGGAACTGCGCCAGGAACAGGAAGCGGCTCTTGGACAGCAGGCCGCCGTTGCGCTTGACGCGGTAATCCGGGTGCAGATACAGCGTGCACAGCTCGCTGTATCCGGTGTGGTCGTTGGACAGGAACAGCGTTTCGTGACGGCTGTACACGCCCAGCTCTTCCGACGCATGGACGATGGTGCCGACTCGATAGTTGTACCAAGGCTCCTTCAGGCCGACGGCGGCCTCGATGGCGCAAATGCCTGCGACTTTGCCGTTTTCCGAATCCTCCAGCACGAACACATAGCCGTGATCGGCCCGGTCCAGCTCGCCGGAAAACGACAGCACCGAACGCGCGATGCGCTTCTGCAGCCTGTCTTCGTTGATCGGCAGCGAAGTCAGCCCCACGCCGCCGCTGGCGGCACTCCTGGCCAGATCCATCAAGCCCGGCAAATCCTTGTGTGCTACGGGACGAATAAACATCATGGCCCGCTCTCCTTATGCTTGCTGCAAACCGGCCACGCGCACCGCGTCGCCGCTGGCCACGCCCAACGCCTTGGCCGCGTCCGGGTTGAGGAAGGCCACGCCGTCCACCACCGCCACGCGGGCGAAGGTGGCGGCGAAACCGGCCAGGCGATCATTGCTGAGCAATTGCAGGCTGGCTTGGGCCGGCAGGCTGGCCTGGATTTCCACCGGATAGACCCGGCTGTGCTCCACCGTTTTCAGCCGGTCCAACTCGGCGGTCAGCACCGCGCCGCCGTCGAAGATATCCAGATAGTTGTCGGCCTCGAAGCCTTCGTTGCACAACAGCTGGCACACGCGCTCGAAATTGGGATGGATCTGGCTGATGGACTGCTGCGCCTCGTCCGGCAGCAGCGGCACGTAGATCGGGTAGCTCGGCATCAGCTCGGCGATGAAGGTCTTGCTGTGGCTGACGAAGGCCTGCTCCACCTGCAGGAAATCCATATTGAAGAAGCGCCGGCCTATGGCGTTCCAGAACGGCGATTGGCCGGCATCGTCGTGAATGCCCTGCATCTCGGCGATGATGCGGCGGCCAAAGCGCTCGCGCTCGCCGGCGATGAACAGCAGGCGCGCGCGCGACATCAGCTCGGCCGCCATCGCCTCCAGGCCGCTGTCGACATAAAAACCGCACAATTGCACCGTGCCGGTCAGGTCGTGGCAGATGTTCAGCACATGGATGCGGTTGTGCACGCCCAGCGTGCGCGAGGCATGCACGGCGGTTTCGCTGCGATAGCTGTAGAACGGCTCGTCGAAGCCGGCGGAAGCGCAGATCGACGCCGTGCCGGCCACCACGCCGCCCTGCTCCAGCACAAACATGTAGTAGTCGCGGCTGGCTTCGCCGGTGGCTTCGTGCTCGAAAGCGCTGACCGACTGCTGGATGCGCTCGAACAGTTTCTCGCGGTTGCTCGGCAGACTGGTGACGCCGATGCCGCTGGCCCGGGCCAGCCGCTCGATGGCCGGCAGGTCCGAAGTGCGGACGGGACGCACAGTAAACATGGGACTTCCTCCCTGGGTTGGCGCAGCGCCGCGAAATTCCGGCGCAGCCGCAGCCGCAACCCGGCGCCAAGCGGGGTCGTGACTGCAAAATCGGGGATAAGACGACCGCGCGGGAATGCCGCGCGGCGCGTCATCACTTGGCGGACAGCAGGTCGGCGATGGCGGCGTCGAGGCGCTTCAGGCCTTCGTCGATGTCGGCGTCGCTGATCACCAGCGACGGCGCCAGACGCAACACGCTGAGGCCGGCCACCAGAATCATCAGTTGCTGCTTCTCGGCGGCCTTGAGGAAATCGCGGGCGCGGCCGTTGTATTCATCAGTCAGCACGCAGCCGATCAACAAGCCCTTGCCGCGCACCTGTTTGAACACCTTGTGCTTGGCGTTGATCGCTTGCAGACCGGCCACCAGACGCTGGTGACGCGCTTCCACGCCGGCCAGCAGCGCCGGATCGCTGATCAGCGACACCACCTTGTGGGCAACCGCGCAGGCCAGCGGATTACCGCCGTAAGTCGAGCCGTGGGTGCCGATGCCGAAGCTCTTGGCCACTTTTTCGGTGGTCAGCATCGCCCCGATGGGGAAGCCGCCGCCTATGCCCTTGGCCGAAGTCAGGATATCCGGGGTCACGCCGTATTGCTGGTAGGCATACAGTGCGCCGGTGCGGCCCATGCCGCTTTGCACTTCGTCAAAGATCAACAGCGCGTTGTGCGCGTCGCACAGCTCGCGCGCGGCCTTGAGAAACTCCGGATCGGCCGGCATCACGCCGCTTTCGCCCTGGATGGGCTCGATCACCACCGCGCAGGTCTTGTCGGAGATGGCCGCCTTCAGCGATTCGATATTGTTGAATTCGATATGGCCGATGCCGCCCGGCACCGGGCCGAAACCCTCGGTGTACTTGGGCTGGCCGCCCACGCTGACGGTGAACAGGGTACGGCCGTGGAAGGAATTGAGACAGGACAGAATCTGGTTCTTGTCGGCGCCGAAGTGGTCATGCGCATACTTGCGCGCCAGCTTGAACGCGGCCTCGTTGGCCTCGGCGCCGGAGTTGCAGAAGAACACGCGCTCGGCGAAGGTCTTTTCCACCAGCAGGCTGGCCAACTTCAGCGCCGGCTCGTTGGTGAACACATTGGACACATGCCACAGCTTGTTGGCCTGCTCGGTCAGGGCCGCCACCAGTTCCGGATGGCAATGGCCCAGCGAGTTGACGGCGATGCCGCCGGCCAGATCGACGAATTCACGGCCGTCCTGATCCCAGATGCGGGACCCCTCGCCGCGCACCGGGATGAAACCGGCCGGGCCGTAATTGGGGACCATGACCTGATCGAAGTCCGCGCGGGTTACCGAATTGCTCATTGATGGTTTTCCTTCCTTGTTCTGTCGTGCGCCGGCGCTGGTTTCAGCCGGCTGTTTTTAGTTGCTCGATCGATTCTAAAGGATGGCGGCGAGAAGTCACTATCCTGTTTGCGACACCAGCGTATAGAAAGGGACGAAATCCTTAAAATCCTGTCCAACAATAAACAGCCGGCATTCAAGATCCCCACCCGCGCCATGAGGCAACCAGCCCCTCAGCCCGGCAAGACCCAAACCAACACCCTGATGGCATAAAACGCTTTTTTTCTAGCCAAAATCACTATTTGCCCGGCCAAACAAGACTTTAGATCCACCTACCCTGATCCTGCCTTGCGCCTCCTTGCCATAAGGCTGGCACTGGTGCCGAGGTTTTGTTCGCGCCGCTCCGCCGGCAGATGGCAAACAAGCAGCATGCCGCAAAGCGAGGTCAATGCGCTGCAGCGGCCTGCATCGCCCGGCCACGCGCGCAGGCGCGGGTGCTGCAGGTCTGACTCAGCAGTCACGACGCCTGCGTGCGGCTGGCATTGGAAAACGGCAGCCTGCTGGCCGCCCGCGTGCCCAGCTACCGCTGCCCGCAACCTGGCCAAACCGTCGCCCGGCAAGAGAAAGGAGCGGCGACCTGCTTCGCCGCGCCCAACGGCTAAAGTCAGACCCTATCCTCAGCAGGAACCAAAGCTTATAAAAAAAGCCTTCTCAAGCAGAGGAGGCTTTTTATTTTTAATGCATTTCAACTGAAACTTCCCTTGCAAAGGCCAGTGTTAGCTGAGGGTGATTTCAAAGACCAAGATCAGCACCATTGTCAATAGATTGGAAAACTGCGTCTTGATTTTCAACTCACTGGGACACTTTATCGGTTAATCTGTACTTTCTCTTAAGCTCCAAAATCAGGGGTTGGTTTTTTGCTAGGAATTCATTGAATTGCTTGATTACATCGCCTTGTCGGATGCTGGAGAGCGAGAAATCATTGCTTCCAAAGGGAAGCATTTTATCAAAGACCAACGCGCCCGGCTTGTGCATAACCTCGTCCAGATAGTAATTAATGACCGCCGGGCTGGCATAGACGGCATCGTAGTGCCCAGTCATCCCCAAACTGATCACCTGGCTGAACGAATCTTCCTGATAGACCCGAATGGCTCCCTTATTGATTTTTTGCCGCATGGCTTGGTCAAGAGGCCAAGGGGTGAATCCTCTCATGGTCACGATGGCTTGAAGAGACGCTTCTGATAGCTGGTCGACTTTCTCCGGCTTCACTAGCAACCCTTCAATCACATGGATGACTGGATCGCTGTAAATGATAGATTTTCCTTTTTTCAGGTCGGCTTGCCAGTGCGGATTGTCCGGATATTTGAAATCAATTGAACTGTCGTTGAGAAAAGTATGAAACAGCCTGGAAACCGGAAGTGGCGTGTAAGTAAATGAATGGCCGGATTGTTTGGCAAATGCATCAAGCAGATCTCTGCCATATCCGAAAAATTTTCCATTGGTGCAACTATGCAGCGGATAGTAATCAATCTCTTCGACGCCCACAACAAATGCGTTGGCGGCAGCAGCGTCCATGAGCGCCATACCAAAGAATGCCATTGATATTAATGTCAAATTCATTTCACACCGCGCAGTCACGTCCATTTGGGTTAAGTTACGCAAGCCACTCCACTTGCTTGAGCCCGCTAACAAACCCCTGACCCAGCCTTACGCCTCGCTGGCTTGGGTTCTCTAACGAGCTTTTGTCAGCCGCTTTTAAGCTTGCTTATTGCTTACCACTTTAGTGCAAACGGCCAAGTTCTGGCCTAGAAAATAGCTGGCTACGATATCGAAGTTGGACTCGCCCGAGAATCGCGAACCGAGCAAGGGCTCGGAATCACAGACAGGCACAAAAAAGCCCTCCCGCATGGGGAGGGCTCGGTCTGCCTGGGGCCGGCGGGATCAGTGCTGATGCTCGTGCTCGCCATGCACATGCTGGTGGGCGATTTCCTCGGCCGTTGCCTCGCGCACATCCATCACTTTGAGGGCGAAGCGCAGGGTTTTGCCGCACAGCGGGTGGTTGCCGTCCAGCAATACGGTCGGGCCCTTGATCTTGGTGACGAAATAGTAGCGCGGCTGGCCATCCGGGCCCAGGCGTTGGATCTGTCCGCCCACCTTGATGCCAGGCGGGAAGTCGGCCTTGGGCATGGTGGTGACCAGGGCTTCGTCGCGGGGGCCGAAGGCGTCTTCGGTCGCCAGCTCCACAGTGGTTTGAAAGCCTGCTTCCTGGCCTTCCAGCGCGGCTTCCAGTTTGGGGAAGAGATTGTCGTAATCGCCGTGCAGGTAGGAAACCGGGTGCTTGCCATCGTCGTAAACCAGGCCCTGGCTATCGGTGACTTTCATGCGCAGGGTGACGGCGGTGTTGGCGGTGATTTTCATGGCGGGAAATGGCAAAAAAATGGAAGCCCGAAGGTTGGCAGTTAAGCGAATCAGTGTCAACCGAATCTCCCCTGGCTTGTCGGATGCTTATTGAGAAAGTAGCCATTTCCCATGCGGCACCCGTTGCCCCTTTGCCAATCCAGCCACCTAACCTGGCCATGCTTTTCAAAGCACGCGCCAAAGAAAACAGCGGACCAACCGGCCCGCCGTCTTTTGCCAATCCGACACCGCGCCGTCAAGCGCTCCATGCCTGATTACTGTACGGACACAGTCTCCACCCGGCCCACGCGGCTGCCGTCCTGGCTCACGCCGCGCCAGTAATCGGCCTGCACCTGCCGGCCTGGCTGATAGGTTTGCCAACTGTGGCCGTCGGTCGAGTACTGCAGCCGCGCGCCCGGCCATTCCGTGGTGACGGCATACGGCCCGCTGCCGGGCTGCACCGCCGGCATCGGCAGGCGGTATCGCACGCCGGCTTTTTCCAGCTTCGGCGCTTCGCGCCAGCCCAGTACGGCGGCAAATTGCTGCCAATCGGCGTTCAGCGCCGCCTTGTCCACCAGATGGGTGACGCCCAGCTGGTAGGTTTCGCCGGCCTGGTATGGCCGCTCCCACGCCGCCTTGTGCCAGGCGCGCTCGGCCAGCGCCAGCATGCGCGGGTAGACGCGTTGCTCAAACTCGGCATCGGTCCGTACGATCTCGCTCCACGCCTGTCCTTGCATGCCGGCAAAACGCGCCGGCGCGGCAGAGCTGGTTACGGCAAATGGCTTGCCTTGGCGGTCCGGCATCACTTCGGCGTTCTGCGCCAGGTTGTCCGGCGCGAAGCTGAACACCTTGTAGCTGTCGGTATCGCGCGAGGCCCAGTAGTAGCCGTGTTCGCGCGGGTTCAGCTCGTAGGGGAAGTCGAAGTACAGATAGTCCGGCATCGCCAGCACGGTCTTGAATCCCCTGTTGGCCAAATCGCTGGCAGACTGCGCGGCGCCCCAATACAGGGTGTCCCATTCGGTAACCAGGGTATGGGCGGTGGCGAAGTCCGACGCGCCGGCGGCGCCGTGCACGCCATCCTGCCAGGCGCCCATAGTGGCGATGCCCTGGCCGGCCACGATGCCACTGGCCTGGCGGGCGAACCTCAGCGGCAAATCATCCACGCTCTTGATTTGGCCGCTGCTGACAAGCGCCTGGCAGGCCGGAGAGCGGCCCCACGGCTTGTCCTGTTGCGCCATTTTTACCTTGCCCTTGCCCGGATCGCTGCCGCTGACATCCTGAAAACCACCGCCCAACAGGATGTTCTTGGCCTCGTCGCCGCCAAAGTGCCAGGTCTGCAGCGGCTGGCCGGCTTCGCGGTGCATGGCCGCCACCTCGGACACCAGCTTGCTGACGAAGCGCTGGCTGCCCGGCACGCAGGGGTTCAGGTAGGTGTGGCGGTCGTAAAACTGCACCGACAAGGTGTTCGATTGGTCCTGCGGGTCGAGCAGGCGGTATTCGCTGGCTGCCTGCGGCTGGCCTGCCGCCACCAACTTGCGGTAACGCGCTTCCATGGACACCACGGCGGCGCGGGCGTGCGCGGGCATGTCGAATTCCGGAATCACCTCGATGAAATGCGCCTGGGCGTAGCGCACCAGATCGATGTAATCGGCGCGGGTCAGATAGCCGCCGCCGGACTGGTTGTCCGGGCCGGAACCAAGTTGCGGCAGCAGGCAGCGGGTTTCGCTCAAGTCATGGCAGCGCCGCGCGCCGACGTCGGTCAGCTCCGGCAGGCCCGGAATCTGCACGCGCCAGCCTTCGTCGTCGGACAGGTGCAGGTGCAGCTTGTTGAGCTTGTAGGCGGCCATCTGCTCGATCAGCCGCCGCACGGTGGCCGGCTGCTTGAAGTTGCGCGCCAGGTCCACCATCATGCCGCGATACGCATAGCGCGGCGCGTCCTCCACCGTCATCGAGGGGATGGCGCCGCCGCCTTGCGGCGCCAGGCCCAACAAGGTTTGCACGCCATAAAACACCCCGGCCGCATCATAACCTTCCACCATGGCGCCCTGTTGGCCGATGGACAAGCGGTAGCCGCCGGATACGGCGATGTCTGCAGGCAGCTTGGTCCCGGCCACCATTCCCGACACCGGGACCCCATTCGCTCGCAGCCCCAACTGCGCCGCGCGCTCGGCCAGCGCCTGCCGCTGTGCAGGATCGAGCCCGGATAGATTCAGGCTGAGCCCGCTGAACTGCACCTGGCCGCTGCCCGCTTGCTGCCGCATCACCGCGGGAATGGTGCGTTTGGCCACCTGCGCGGCTGACAGCTGCAGCCCGCGCGGAACGAAGGTGTGATAGCGCTGTTCCGGCGTGGCCAATGGCCGTTGCTCTCCGGCCGGGTTCTTCCAGTTGTCCCCGGTCAGCGGCAGCAGGTAGCTGGCATCGTCGCTACTGTCATGCTGCAGCAGGGCTGGCGGCTGGCCATCCACCACCACATAAGGCCGCGGCAGCACGTCGCTTTCGTGCAGCAGCCAGTATTCGTCAATCAGCGGCAGTTCCAGCTTCTGGCCGGCGGCCAGCCCCTGGAAACCGGCGGTGGGCGCGAGCTGGTACAAGTCGCCAGTGATATGGCGGATGACGAAGTCTGGCGAATCCAGCTTCAGGATGCGGCGGATGCTGTGCAGATACAGGCTCCATCCGCTGCCGGCCGGCACGGCTTGGCCGCCCCGGTTTTCCAGAATCAGCCGGCCTTTCAGGCAGGAGGCCCAATCCGCGCCCAGGTCGGCGCAGGGCGCGCCGGCAGCCGCCCCTTTATTGGTATCCACCGCCATTGTCAGCGCCAGGCTCTGCCCCAGCGCCGCCGCATCCGGCGCCGACCAGGCGGCGGACGACAAGGCCGCCAACACAGCCACGCCCAGTAATCGTTTCAGCTTCATTTCCCTTTTCTCCTCCACAGCCAAGCGAAGCCGACCCTTCCATTAAAGGATCGGCAGGAATCCTGCCAGCGCCATGCTCGCGCCATTTGGTATTAAATTGGTATTATTGATGACATGCAATAGGTATTCGCAACGCGGCTTGATGCAAAACAAATTACCCATCGCCAGGAGCCCCCATATGCCTGGGCTTTCTGGCTCGACTCACAATTAATATTGATTCTCATTAATATTAAGTGCTAGCATGCGCCTGCTTCGACAGGACATCCGAATCCGCATTCGGCGCCGGTCCAGCCTTTGTCATCCACATCGCCGCTTACCATGAAAAAATCCCCCATCCTCGTTGATTTCAGCCTGCTCAGGCTCAATCCGCATTTCCGCTGCATCTTCATCGCCCGCCTGATCTCAGTGTTCGCCTTCGGCATCCTGATGGTGGCGGTGCCAGTGCAAATCCATCAGCTGACCGGCTCCCCGCTGCAGGTGGGCATGGCCATGGCGCTGGACGGCATCGGCATGTTCGCCGGCCTGATGTGCGGCGGCGTGCTGGCGGACCGCATGGACCGCCGCCGGCTGATTCTGCTAGGCCGCTCTTCCTGCGGCCTGGGCTTTTTGGCGCTGGCGGCCAATGGGTTTCTGGAGCAGCCGTCGCTGGCGGCGCTGTACGCGGTATCGGCTTGGGATGGTTTCTTCAGCGGCATCGGCATCACCTCGCTGATGGCGTCCATTCCGGCCATCGTCGGGCGGGAAAACCTGCCGGCGGCCGGCGCGCTGAGCATGCTGACCATGCGTCTGGGCGCGGTGCTGTCGCCGCTGCTGGGCGGCGCCGTCATCGCGGCCATCGGCGTCAACTGGAACTACCTGCTGGCCGGCCTCGGCACCTTGCTGACCCTGGTGCCGCTGACCCGTCTACCCAGCCTGCTGCCGCAAGGCGGCGAGCTCGCCCATCCCTTGCGCGCGCTGCGCGAAGGCTTCGGCTTTCTGCTGCAGGACAAGGTCGTCGGCGCGGTGGTGGCGGTGGGCACGCTGCAGGCTTTGCTGGCCTCGGTGCGGGTGCTGTATCCGTCGCTGGCGGAGGATGGCTACGGCGGGGGCGCGTTCGCCGTGGGCCTGATGTATGGAGCGGTACCGCTGGGCGCCATGCTGGGCGCCTTCACCAGCGGCTGGGTGGCCGGCTTGCGCCGCCCCGGCGCGGCCATGTTGGCCGCCATGCTGGCTTCCGCGCTGGCCCTGGCCTCGCTGGGATGGGCTCCTCGCTTGGCGGCCGCACTGGCGGCGCTGGCGCTGGTGGGTTACTTCGGCTCTATCGTCTCTTTGCTGCAGTTCACGCTGGTGCAAGGCCGCACGCCGGACCACCTGCTGGGACGCGTCAACAGCCTGTGGAGCGCGCAGGACGTGACGGGCGACAGCCTAGGCGCTTTCGGCCTGGGCGCGCTGGCCAGGCTATTGGCGCCGATGGCCGCCGCCGCCGCGCTCGGCCTGGGCGCCGCGGCGGCCGGACTGGGGATGCTCGCCGGCTTTAGCCAACTGCGCCGGCTGCGAAATGGCGCGGGCAGCGCATCCCCTGCGACCCAAGCGGCTCCGCAACAGAGCTGATGCCTGCGTCGTCGCGTCCGGCGGCGCGCGATAGCAAGCAGTTTTTTGCACGCGCGCCACTTTATCGCCAATGATAATGCAAACAATTCCTATTTACATTAAGGTCGATTGGTGCGACAATAAGTCAACCATTTGACATTGATTGCGCAAATATTCCGCTGGCTTCAGAAAACCTTGCCGCCGCGCCACGTCAGCCAAGTGGACAACCGTTCCGTGATGAACTCTGGGTTTAGACAATGAAAAACAATCGCCTCCCACGCCAGGGCTTCCGCCTGGCGCTGCTCTCCGCCGCTGTCTGCAGTCTGCACCTCCCCGCCGCCTACGCCGCCGAAGCTGAATTGCCGACCGTGGTGGTGACCGCCACCGGTTACGAACAAAAGATCAAGGAAGCGCCGGCCAGCATTTCGGTGATCACGAGAGAGCAGTTGGAAAAGAAGCCTTACACCAATTTGACCGACGCGATCCAGGATCTGGAAGGCGTCAACATCAACGGCTCAGGCCCGGGCGACAAGGACATCTCCATCCGCGGCATGCCCGGCGAATATACTTTGCTTCTGGTGGACGGCCGACGTCAGAACACCCGCGAAGCGCGCAGCCGCGGCACCGGCGGCTTCCAGCAGTTCCAGATCCCGCCGTTGGAAGCGATTGAGCGCATCGAAGTGGTGCGCGGCCCGATGTCGTCGCTGTACGGCTCCGACGCCATGGGCGGCGTGGTCAACATCATCACCCGCAAAGCGCCGAAGGAATGGCACGGCTCGATGACGCTGGGCGGCACCATCACCGAGCACTCCAATGAAGGCAACACCGGCCAGAGCAGCTTCTGGGTCGGCGGCCCGCTGGTGAAGGATCTGCTGTCGCTGCAACTGTATGGCGCGCTGAATAATCAGGCAGAGGACAATATCTTCTACGCCAACAGCGGCGATGGCGGCAAAGTTGGCACACACTCGGGCGATATCAACGCCAAGCTGAGCTTTACCCCCAACCAAGATCACGAGATCACCTTCGAAGCCGGCCACAACGAACTGCGGCAGACCACCACGCCCGGCAAGAGCGTTGCGTTTGATGACACTAAGGATGATTTTTTCGACGTCCGTGATCATTGGAGCCTGAGCCACAACGGCAAGTACGGCAATATCCGCTCCAACCTGGCCCTGTATCAGGAGATCGAAAAGCCTAGCCACAGCGTCAACAATGTAGACGACGGCAAGGGGCTCAAACTGACCAATACCACGCTGGATGGGCAACTGACCTTCCTGTTTGATCGACATACGTTCAAAGTAGGCAGCCAAGTCGGCCAACAAGTCGGGGACAATATGGCCGCGCAGGAGGCCCTGCAGCCCCCATTTAAATACACCGGCGCGCCGAATCCCAATAAGGTCACGGTCAATACTTGGGCGCTGTTCGCGGAAGACACTTACGACCTGACCGATACCCTGAAGCTGACCGGCGGCGGCCGTCTGGACCATCACAGCGTGTTCGGCAGTCATTTCACCCCGCGCCTGTATCTGGTGGATCAGCTGAATGCCAACTGGACATTGAAAGGCGGCGTCGGCAAGGGCTTCAAAGCACCCACCATCCGCCAAAGCACCGACGGCTACTGCATGCGCACCGGCAAGCAACTCGAAACCGGCCTGCTGTGCGGCAACTCCAACTTGAAGCCAGAAGAGAGCACCTCCTACGAGGCCAGCTTGCACTTTGATAACAACCAGAACCTGAGCGCAAATGCCACGCTGTTTTACAACCGTTTCAAGAATAAGGTTGTCAGCTACGGAACGGATCAGTTCACAACAGAGCTGCTCGACAAACTCGGCAGGCCTGCCCGAATCTATGTCTACGACAACGTGGACAACGTGGACATCCATGGCCTGGAGTTCTCCGGCAGCTGGGCGTTTGCGCCGCGCTGGACCGTGTCCGGCAACTACACCTACACCAAGTCCAAACGCCACGGCGGGAAGGAAACCAGCTACTCCGGCCAATCGCTGGAAGGCATGCCGCTGGACAAAACCCCTGAGCACGCCGGCAACGTCAAGCTGGCTTGGAACCCGGTGGAAAAACTGGACGTATATAGCCGCCTCAACTTTGAGGGCAAGCAGTACTACACCGGCTTCCGCAACGGCGCCAACGTCGCCCGCACCCGCGGGGGCTCCAGCACCTGGGACCTAGGCGGTACTTACCGCATCAACAAGACCTTCGACGTCAACTTCGCCGTGCTGAACGCAGGCGACCGCAAAGTCGCCATCGACGACCGCGCACGCGACAACGGCCTCAACGGCAACTGGATGGTCGACGAAGGCCGCCGCTATTGGCTGACCTTGACCGGCAAGTTCTAAACCCCGCCCTTCCCGTCCGCTTGGCTCAAGCGGGCGGGAAGCCGCATATGGCAGTTGCCGGACCGCCCAGGTCCGCCAACTGCCTGTTCCCGTTTATGCAATAGGAGAAATCAAGATGCTGAGCAGCCGCGCTTCCCTCACCACCGCCCACGCCGACAAGGTGCTGTACAAGCTGTGCAAGCACTACGCGCTGAAAGTGCCGGTGGACTTCGACACCGAGCGCGCCCATGTGCAATTTCCCATCGGCACCTGCGACATCCGGCGCGAAGGCGACACGCTGGACATGGTGTGCGCGGCGGACGCGGCCGACAAGCTGGCCAAGATCGAATTCATCATGGACGAGCACCTGGGCTTGATGGCCAAGCAACCGGAACTCAAGCTCGACTGGCAGAAGTAAAGGATTCCCGATGAAAACCCTGTTCTCCCGCTTGCTGCTGGCCGCGCTGCTCGCCGCAACCGCGTTCGCCGCCCAGGCCGCGGTCATCACCGACATCGCCGGCCGCAAAGTGGACGCGCCGGCCAAAGTCAACCGCATCCTCTTGGGCGAAGGCCGGCTGCTCTACGCGCTGGCGCTGCTGGAAGGCAAGCAGCCGCTGGCCCGCATCGCCGGCTGGCAAGGCGACTTCCGCCAGCTGGACCCGCAAACCTACGCCCAATACAAGAAGCGCTTCCCCGAAATCGACCGCATCCCGCTGATAGGCGGCACCAGCGAGAACTCGGTCAGCGCCGAGAAAGTGCTGGCGCTGAAACCGGACATCGCCATCTTCAGCGTCTCCGGCCACGGCCCCGGCCTCTCCAACCCCATCGTCAAGCAGCTGCAAGCCGCCAAAGTGCCGGTGGTGTTTGTCGATTTCCGCAACGCGCCGCTGGAGCACACCGCGCCCAGCCTGCGCATCATGGGCAAGGCGCTGCAGCGCGAGGCCGAGGCGGAACGCTTCATACGCTTCTATCAAAGCAAGATGGACGCCATCCGCAAAACCGTGGCCGCCATCCCGGCGCAGCAGAAGCCCAAGGTGTTTCTGGACCTGCGCGCCGGCGCTTTCCCCAACGTCACCAGCGCCGGCAAAGGCAGCCTGGGCGAGCTGGTGGACGCCGCCGGCGGCGTCAATATCGGCGACACGCTGATTCCGGGCGCGGTGGGCGAAGTCAATATGGAGCACATCCTGGCCGCCAAGCCGGACTGGTACATCGGCACTGGCAGCGCCGACGCGGCCGACAAGATCGGCGTCCAGTTCGGCGCAAACATCTCGCCGGCCCAGGCCCGGGCATCGCTGGCCCGCGCCGCCGCGCGCAAGCCCGTGGGCGCGCTGGCCGCCGTGCGCGAGGGCCGCACCTTCGGCGCCTGGCACCACTTCTACAACACGCCTTACCATATCGTGCTGCTGGAAGCCTTCGCCAAGACGCTGCAACCGACGCGCTTCGCCAAACTGGACCCGGACGCCAGCTGGCAACAGCTGCATCGCGACTTCCTGGCGATCCCGCCGCAGGGCACGTATTGGGCAAGGGGCGGCAAATGATGGAACACGCCATGGCGGCGCCCGCCGCCTCGGCCATATCCGCCGACTACCGCCGGCGCTTGCTGCACCGGCTGCTGCTGATCGCAGTGCTGATCGGGCTGATATTCGCCTCGCTGACGCTGGACGTCACCACCGGCGCCAGCGGCCTGCCGCTGTCCGAGTTCTGGCGCACGCTGCTTGACCCGGCCGCGGCCGATCCGGCCACCGCCGTCATCGTATGGGACATCCGCCTGCCCTACGCCCTGATCGCCGTCGCCGCGGGCCTGGCGCTGGGCCTGGCCGGCGCGGAGATGCAGACCGTGCTGCACAATCCGCTGGCCGACCCGTTCACGCTGGGCCTGCAGCCGGCGGCGGCGTTCGGCGCGGCGCTGGCCATCCTGCTGAACCTCAGCCTGCCGGGCGTGCCCGCGTCGTGGATGCTGCCGGCCAACGCCTTTGTCTTCGCCCTTGGCTCCGCGCTGCTGCTGGACGGCGTGGCGCGGCTGACGCGGATGGCGGCCAGCGGGGTGCTGTTGTTCGGCATCGCGCTGTTCTTCAGCTTCAACGCCCTGGTTTCGCTGCTGCAATTCGTTTCCACCGCCGACGCGCTGCAAGACCTGGTGTTCTGGCTGATGGGCAGCCTGTCGCGCGCCGACTGGCCCAAGCTGGGCTTGCTGTTCGGCGCTTTCGCGCTGATTTTGCCGTGGTCCATGGCCAACGCCTGGCGCCTGACCGCGCTGCGGCTGGGCGAGGACCGCGCCGCCAGCTTCGGCATAGACGTGCGCCGCCTGCGCCTGGCATCCTTGCTGCGCGCCAGCCTGCTCACCGCGCTGGCGGTGGCCTTCGTCGGCACCATAGGCTTCATCGGCCTGATCGCGCCGCACATCGCGCGGCGGCTGGTGGGCGAGGATCATCGCTTCTATCTGCCAGTCAGCGCGCTGACCGGGGCCGCCATCCTGTCGCTGGCCTCCTGTGTCACCAAGAACCTGATTCCCGGCGTCATCGTGCCGGTGGGCATCGTCACCTCGCTGGTGGGCATTCCCTTCTTCATCGCCATCGTGCTGCGCAACGGAGGTCGGACATGAGCGGGCCTCTGTCGCTGGAAAACCTGTCGGTGAGCTACGGCAAACACCGGGTGATAGACAAGCTCAGCGTGCCCAGCCTGGCAGCCGGCGAAGTCGCCGCCCTGCTCGGCCCCAACGGCAGCGGCAAATCCACGCTGCTGCGCGCGCTGGCTGGCTTGCAGCCTTGCGATGGCGCGGTGCGGCTGGGCGATAGGCCATTGAACCGCCGCCACGGCGAGGCCGCCTATCTGCCGCAAACGCTGCCGCCCTGCGTGCATCTGACGGTGTTCGAATCCCTGATGGTGGCCGGCCAGGCCACGGCTGCCGGTCTGTTTCGCCGCCATGGCGACGACGAGGTGGTGGCGCTGCTGGAGTCCTTGGGCATCGCCCACCTGGCGCGCCATTATCTGGACCAACTATCCGGCGGCCAGCGCCAGTTGGTCGGCATCGCCCAGGCCTTGATCCGCGAACCGGCAGTGCTGCTGCTGGACGAACCGCTGTCGGCGCTGGACCTGAACTACCAGTTCCACGTCATGGACCTGCTGCGCCGCGAAACCCGCCGCCGCGGCATGGTGACGGTGATCGTGCTGCACGACCTCAACGCCGCGCTGCGCCATACCGACCGCGCGCTGATGCTGAAAGGCGGCCAGTTGCTGGCCAATGGCCGGCCGGAGCAAGTCATCGATGCCGCCACGCTGCGCGCGGTCTACGGCGTGCATGGCCGGGTGGAACGCTGCCCGCAGGGCGTGCCGCATATTCTGGTGGATGGATTGTCACACCACGCCGGCTAAAGCAATCCCTTCTTGCCGCGGCCAGCCGGCCGCGGCGCGCGCTGGGTAGTAAATTTTGCAGATTTCGCCATATAAAATTGCAATTGATACTCAATCGCATTTATTATGCGCCATCATCATTCCGCAAGCCGCCTGCGCGGCTCATCCAGCAGCACATCATGAACCCAACACCGTCCCGCCTCCCCGTCAGCGCCGCCCAGCACGGCATCTGGATGGGCCAGCAACTGGCGCCGCGCAATCCATCCTACTGGACCGCCGAAGCCATAGAACTGCGCGGCCCTCTCCATGCCGAGGCGCTGCTGGACTCCGCCGCGGAAGTGCTCGCGCACTGCCCGGCGCTGAACATGCAATTCCATTTCGACGGCGAAACGCTGTGGCAGCAGCCGCATGCGGAAACGTCTCCGCCCCCGGCGCTGCATGATTTCAGCGGCGCGGTCCAGCCGCGCGCGGCCGCCGATGCCTGGATGCGCGAGTCTCTGGCCCGCCCCTGGCAAACCGATTCCGAACGCCCGTTCCGCGCGGCGCTGCTGAAGCTGGATTCTCACCATCACCTGTGGTTTCTGCAAACGCACCACATCGCGCTGGACGGCTACGGCTACGGCCTGCTGGCCAAGGCGATCGCCGCGCGCTACAGCGCGCGGGCATCCGGCCAAGCCATACCGCCCCTGCCCGACTGGTCGCTGCAGCACGTGCTGGCGGAAGACCAGGCCTATCGGACATCGACGGATCGCGAGCATGACCGCGCCTTCTGGCTGCAGCGGCAAAGCCATCTCCCCGCAGCGGTGACGCTGGCGCCGCCGCAGGCGCTGGCCGACGAGGTCGCAAAGGCCGGCGGCATGCTGGACGCGCAGCGGATCGCCAGCTGGCAGCTTGCCGCCAAAGCATGCGGAGCCAATTGGGGGGGCTGGCTGCTGGCCGCGATTGCCGCCTGGCTGGCGGAACACACCGGCCGCCGCGACATCACCCTGGGCCTGCCGGTGATGAACCGCATCGGCTCCGCGGCGCTGGACATCCCCTGCATGGCGATGAACATCGCCCCGTTCAACCTGCGGCTGACGCCAGACGACACGCTGGCAGAACTGGTGCGCCAATCGGAGGATGGCCTGCGCGCCATCCGCCCCCGCCAGCGCTATCGCTACGAATGGCTGCGCGGCGACCTGAGCCGGCTGGCAGGCGATGAGCGGCTGTTCGGCCCCGTCGTCAATCTGATGCCCTTCGACCGACGCGCCCCGTTCGCCGGGCTGGATGCCCGCATCCTGCCGATCAGCGCCGGGCCGGTGGAGGATCTGTCCATCAACCTCAGCCTGCTGAATACCGAATGGCGTTTCAGCCTGGAGGCCAATCCGCGCGCTTATCCGCCAGAGCGGCTGCAAGCGCTGTGGCAATCGCTGCTGCACTGGCTGGACAAACTGGCCCAAACGCACCCCGCCACGGCGCTGGCCGAGCTGCTGCCCCATCTGCCGCCCTTATCCGTGCTGCGCGGCCCCGCTCTGGCGCGCCCGCCGCAAGACGTCATGGCCCGCTTGGCGGAGCAAGTCGCCAGCCAGCCGGATGCGGCGGCGCTGGTTTGCGGAGCGCAAACGCTGAGCTATAGCCACTTGCTGGCCAGAGTTCAGGCTCTGGCCGGTCAATTGCACGCCCAGGGCCTGCAGGACGGCGAGCGCGTGGCTATCCTGCTGCCGCGAAGCGTCGATGCGATCGTCGCCATCCTGGCCACGCTTTGGGCAGGCGGCTGCTACGTCCCGCTGGACCCGCACGGCCCGACGGCGCGCCTGCAAATGGCACTGGACGATGCCGCGCCCAAGCTGGCGCTGAGCTGGCGGCGCTGGGCGGCGCAGCTGGGCTGCATCGCCACGCTATGCCTGGACGAGGCCTTGCCTTTCGCGCCAGCGCAGATGCGCGCCATGCCCGCGGCGGCGCATCTGCCCGCCTACCTGCTGTACACCTCCGGCTCCACCGGCAAGCCCAACGGCGTGTTGGTAGGCCGCGGCGCCCTGGCGCAATTCGTCTCCAGCGCCGGCCAGTTCTACCGTTTTGCCCAGGGCGAGCGCATGCTGCAGTTCGCGCCGCTGCATTTTGACGCCAGCGTCGAGGAAATCTTCCTCGCGCTATGCCATGGCGGCGCCTTGCTGCTGCGCGACGAGGCCATGCTGGAGTCCATGCCCACTTTTGTCGCTGCCGTATCCGGGCTGGGCGCAGACGTGCTGGACCTGCCCACCGCCTTCTGGCATGAGCTGGCCTACGCGCTGACGCCGCAGTTGGCCAAGCATCTGTCGGGCGTTCGCCTGGTCATCATCGGCGGGGAAGCCGCCCTGCCCGAGCGCGCCCGCCGCTGGCGCGAGCTGCTGCCAAACTGCGTCCTGCTGAACAGCTACGGCCCGACCGAGGCATCCATCATCGCCACCGGCGCCATCCTGTCCGGCCCCGGCGCGGCATGGGACGGTTCCGACAGCCTGCCCATCGGCCTGCCCCGCCCCGGCGTGGACGCCGTCATTGTGGACGAGACCTTGCGCCCGGTGCCGGCGGGCGAGGCCGGCGAACTGTGCCTGCTGGGCGAAGCCTTGGCCCTGGGCTATCTGCACCGTCCGGAATTGACCGCTCGACGCTTCGTGGAACTGAGCGCCCTGCCCGGCTCGCCGCGCGCCTACCGCACCGGGGATCGCGTAGTCTGGCGCGATGGCCAGCTGCGCTTTCTGGGCCGCCTGGACCAGGAGCTGAAGATCAGCGGCCTGCGCATCGATCCGGCCGAGGTGGAAAACGCGCTGCTGGCCTATCCCTCGGTGCGGGAAGCCGCGGTGATCGGCCTGCCGCGGGCCGACGGCGGCTACACGCTGGCCGCCTTCCTGAGCGGGGAGGAGCAAACCGATTCGGCCGCGCTGCGCCGCGCGCTGGCGGATGTCCTGCCCGCCGCCGCCATTCCCGACCGCTGGCGCTGGCTGCCGCAACTGCCGCGCAACGTCAACGGCAAGATAGACCGCAAGCAACTGTCCCTGCAGGCCGATGACGCGCTTAGCGCTTTAACGGAGACGGGCGAAGCCACGCCCCTGCAGCGCAAGATCATGGCGATCTGGCAACAGGTGCTCGGCGTCACGCCGGACAGTCCGAGCGCCAATTTCTTCGCCATGGGCGGCAAATCGCTGCAAGCCATTCAGGCCGCCAACCGGCTGAGCCGCGAGCTGGAACGGGAAGTCCCCGTCTCCGCCTTGTTCACCCATCACACCGTCAGCGCGCTGGCGCAAGCGCTGTCGGCCCCGGCGGCGCACCGGCCGCCCGCGCAAGACAGCGACCCGTTCGGCCCCTTGCTGACCATACAGCCTGGCGCGCAGCCGGCCCTGTTCTGCCTCCATCCGGCGGAAGGACTGTCCTGGTGCTATCTGAGCCTGGCGCGCCACCTGCCCGGCGTGGCCATCTACGGCCTGCAGGCGGCGGGCATACGCGGCGAGACGCCGGAGAGCTTCGCAGCGATGGTGGACGGCTATATCAAGCAAATCCGCGCCATTCAGCCGCGCGGGCCGTACCGGCTGCTCGGCTGGTCGCTGGGCGGCGCGCTGGTCCAGGCCATGGCCGCCGCGCTGCAACAGACCGGCGAAACCGTGGAACTCTTGGCGCTGATGGACAGCTATCCAGCCGCATGCTGGCGAGGCCGCCCCGAACCGACGCTGCGCGACGCGCTGGTGACGGTGCTCACCGTCAACGGCGAACTCGATGCCGGCCCAGATGGCCGCCGGCTGGACGAAGAGGCCATCTACCAACGGCTGCTGCGCGTCGGCAGCCCGCTGGCGCCGCTGGGCCGCGCCGCGCTGGAGAAACTCGCCCTGGCGTCGTGGCAAGGCATGCGGCATTTCCGCGCCAGCCAGACGCCGCGCTACCACGGCGACATGCTGTTGTTCCGCGCCAGCCATCATCCTGCGGATGGGCCGCAGACAGCCGACTGGGCGCCCTACCTGGACGGCCGGCTGGAGGTGATCGAGCTGGACTGCGATCACATCGGCATGAGCGATCCGCACCCCATGCGGCGCATCGGGGAAACGCTGGCCAGGCGGCTGATAACGGGGTAATGCTTGCCGGGCGCTGCCCGGCGCAAAGCAATACTCCACCCGCCATCTAGTTTTCGAAAAAACGAAACTCATACCAAATGGATTAAGCAGCATTTTTACAGTTGACTTAGTCCAGCTTTGGCGATAACTTTGAACGATAATTATTATCATTATCAACTGGAGCCTGCCATGAGCAAGCCATCCGCGATGACCGAACAGACGGGCGATGTGTTTTATTTTCTGTCCGCCCATCGCAGCCTGAAGGCCGCCGGCATCCATAGCCGCCTGAACACGCCGGCGAAAGACCGCCGCTTCCAGACCGCCGTTAGCCAAGCCTTCGCCCACGCCCGCGCCGCCGGCATCGACCAACCCGTGCTGATGGGCGCCATTCCTTTCGACATGCACCAACCGTCGGAGCTGTTCATCCCATCCTGCCACGGTTTCTTCGACCGCGCAGAGCGTCTTGAGGCCGCATCCCGCCGCTCAGCCGCCGCCGGCCGCGCCGTCAGCGCTCGCAGCACGCCGGACGAGCCGGGCTTCAAGTCCGCCGTCAGCCAGGCCATCGCCCGCTTCCGCCATGGCGATATCCGCAAGGCTGTGCTGTCCCGCGTGTATGAGGTGGAATTTGCCGAACCGCTGGCGGCCGACCAGATATTCGATGCTTTGTGCCGACAAAACCCGCACGGCTACCAGTTCCAGCTGCCGCTGGCCGCTGGCGGCCATCTGGTCGGCGTCAGCCCGGAGTTGCTGCTGCGCAAGCACGGCGCCAGCGTCCACACCTTCCCGCTGGCCGGCTCCGCCAAACGCCAGGCCGACGCCCATGCCGATCAGGCCGCAGGCGACGCCTTATTGCAATCGGCCAAGGACCATTACGAACACAGCTTGGTGATCGAGGACATCCGCAGCGTGCTGGCGCCGCACTGCGTGGAATTGTCCATCCCCGATGCGCCATCCCTGCTCGGCACCCGCGCGATGTGGCATCTGGGCACGCCGATAGAAGGCCGGCTGGCCGACCCCGCCATGACGGCGCTGAAGCTGGCTTGCCTGCTGCATCCCACGCCGGCCATCTGCGGCTTCCCCACGGCCGCCGCTCGCGAGTTGATCGGCCAGATCGAGCCGTTCCAGCGTGGCGTGTTCAGCGGCATGGTGGGCTGGTGCGACGAGGAAGGCAATGGCGAGTGGGCGGTGACCATACGCTGCGCCACGGTTGCAGAAAACCGCGCCCGGCTGTTCGCCGGCGCCGGCATTGTTGCGGCGTCCATCCCGGAATCGGAATGGGCGGAAACCCAGGCCAAACTGGGCACCATGCTGTCAGCCTTCGGACTCACAGGCATGGAGGCGCTGGCATGAGCATCGCCTTCACCCCATGGCCACGAGCGCTGGCGGCCCGTTATCGCGCCGCCGGCTGGTGGGCAGACCTGCCGATGACCGAGATGCTGCAGCGGCAATGCCGCGAACGTCCGCATGCGCCGGCCATACTGTGCGGCGAGCGCGAAATCAGCTACGCCGAACTGGATCGCCAATCCACCAATCTGGCCGCCTGGCTGCATAGGCAAGGCCTGCGCCGCCACGACACGGCGCTGGTGCAGCTGCCCAATGTGGCCGAGTTCTACATCGCGCTGTTCGCGCTGTTCAAGCTGGGCGTCGCGCCGGTCAATGCCTTGTTCAGCCACCAGAAGCTGGAACTTTCGTCCTACGCCAAGCAGATCCAGCCCAAGCTGCTGATCGCCGACCGGCAGCACCAGTTGTTCGGCGACGACGCCATGCTGGACGAGCTGCGCGCGATCTCGCCCGAACTGAACCTGCATCTGTTCGCGCACGACACGCTGGAAACCGCGCTGCAAAACGATGCCGAGCTGCCGGCCGGCGCCGGCCCATCCGATGCGGCCGAAGTCGCATTCTTCCAATTGTCAGGCGGCAGCACCGGCACCCCCAAGCTGATTCCGCGCACCCACAACGATTACTTCTACAGCGTGCGCCGCAGCGCCGAAATCTGCGCGCTCGGCCCGCATACCCGCTTCCTGTGCGCGCTGCCGGCGCCGCACAACTTCCCGCTCAGCTCGCCCGGCGCGCTGGGCGTATTCCATGCCGGCGGCGCCGTGGCGCTGGCCCCCAGCCCGGAACCGCTGGCCTGCTTCGAGCTGATCGAAAAACATCAGGTGAACATCGCCGCGCTGGTGCCGCCTGCCGTGGCGCTGTGGCTGCAAGCCGCGCCTGGGCGAGAGGCCCAGCTGCAAAGCCTGCGACTGCTGCAAGTGGGCGGCGCCAGCTTTGCCGAGTCCATGGCGCGCCAGGTGCCGGCCGTGCTCGGTTGCAAGCTGCAGCAAGTCTTCGGCATGGCCGAGGGCTTGGTCAATTACACCCGGCTGGACGACGGCGACGACATCGTCTTTGGCTGCCAGGGCCGGCCGATGAGCGACGGCGACGAGGTGAAAGTGGTGGACGAGGCCGGCCATGCCGTGCCCGTGGGCACGCCCGGCATGCTCGCCACCCGCGGCCCCTACACTTTCCGCGGCTACTACCAGGCGCCTGAGCACAATGCCCGCGTGTTCGACAACGAAGGCTTCTACTACTCCGGCGACATGGTGGTGGCCGACGAGAACGGCTACCTGCGCGTGGTGGGCCGGGTAAAAGACCAGATCAATCGCGGCGGCGAGAAGATCGCCGCCGAAGAAATCGAACACCTGCTGTTGCAACACCCGCAAGTGGCGCAGGCCGCGCTGGTGGCCATGCCGGACAGCATGCTGGGCGAAAAGAGCTGCGCCTTCATCGTCCCGCGCGGCGATGGCCTCCGCGCGGTGGCGCTGCGCCGCTTCCTGCGCGAAATCGGCGTGGCCGATTACAAGCTGCCGGACCGTTTCGAGCTGACCGCAGCCCTGCCGCTGACCCACGTCGGCAAAATAGACAAACAAACGCTGCGCGCCCAATTAACCGCCGCAGCCGGAGCCTGAACCCATGAGCATCCCCAAACTCAACGGCTACCCCTTGCCGCAAGCCGCCGACTTTCCGGCCAACAAAACCGCCTGGCAAGTCGATCCCGCCCGAGCCGTGCTGCTGATCCACGATATGCAGCGCTATTTCCTGGCTTTTTACGGCGAGGACAGCCCGCTGATGCAGGAGTTGACCGCCCGCATCGCCGCGCTGCGCGGCTGGGCAGACCGCCACGGCGTACCGGTGGTCTACACCGCGCAACCGACGGAACAAAAACCGGAAGACCGCGCGCTGCTGAATGATATGTGGGGCCCAGGCCTCACCACCGCCGATCCGGCCTTGCAAGCGGTGACGCAGCGGATCGCGCCGCGGCCGCAGGACACCGTGCTGGTGAAATGGCGCTACAGCGCCTTCCAGCGCAGCGACCTGCAACAAAGAATGCAAGCCTGGGGCCGCGACCAGCTCGTCATCTGCGGCGTCTACGCCCACATCGGCTGCATGATGACCGCTTGCGACGCCTTTATGCGCGACATCCAGGCTTTCCTGGTGGGCGACGCGGTGGCGGACTTCAGCGAGGACGAGCACAAGATGGCGCTGCGCTATGTGGCGACCCGCTGCGGATCGGTCATCGCCGCCGCCTCCCTGACAGAAGGAGAGCAGGAAGCGTTTACCCGCGACTGGCTGAAAACCCAGGTGCTTACCGTGCTGGCCGATGGCGACGACAGCCTGGCCGGCGACGACAATCTGCTGGACTACGGCCTGGACTCCATCCGCTTGATGGAGCTGGTGGGCAAGTGGCAGGCGCAGGGTCTCGACATCGGCTTTGAAGCCCTGGCGCGCGAACCCACGCTAGATGGCTGGTGGACAGCCATCGCCGCCAAGCTGCCGCAGGAGGCCTGAGCATGCGCGGACTGGATTTCAGCGGCCAATGCGTGTGGGTCACCGGCGCGGCGCAAGGCATAGGCCAGGAAGTGGCCCGCCGCTTCGTCGAAGCCGGCGCCCGCGTCATCGCGCTGGACTGGCAATTCGAGCGCGCCGCCGTGCGCGACGGCGTGCTGCGCGAGCTGCCGCTGGACATCCGCGACGCCGATGCCGTGGCCGCGCGGTGCCGCCAGCTGGCCGAGGAGGACGCGCTGCCCGACGTGCTGGTCAACGCCGCCGGCGTGCTGCGCCTGGGCGCGTTCGACGCTCTGTCGATCGACGACTGGCAGCAATGCCTGGCCGTCAACGTCAGCGGCCCGTTCTACCTGATGCGCGCGCTGCTGCCGCACTTCAAGGCGCGCCGCGCCGGGGCCATCGTCAACGTGGCGTCCAACGCCGCCCATGTGCCGCGCCTGGAGATGGCCGCCTACGGCGCGTCCAAGGCCGCCTTGACGAGCCTGAGCCACAACGCGGCGCTGGAGCTCGCGCCGTATCGCGTGCGTTGCAATGTGGTATCGCCCGGCTCCACCGACACGCCGATGCTGCGCGGCATGTGGCAGGACGACAGCGGGGCTGCCCGCACCATCGCCGGCAAGCCGGAAGCGTTCCGGCTGGGCATTCCGCTGGGCAAGCTGGCCACCCCGGCCGACGTGGCCGGCGCCGTGCTGTTCCTGGCTTCCGATCTGGCCGGCCACATCACCATGCAGGACGTGGTGGTGGATGGCGGCGCCACGCTGGCGGCCTGACATGCACGCGACAAGGCGCAACCCTATCCTTGCCCTGAACCGTGGCAAGCCTGCGCCGTCCTGTCGCACATGTGCCCATTCGGGGCGGCCGCTACCCGCGCCGCTCCTGCCGCAAACAACGGAGCGCGTCCGCTGACGGTTTGCGGATCGCTTCGCGGAGAAGACCCATGACTACCCTCGCCCGGCCAGACAGCCCCTCGCGCGCTGCCGGCTACTCGTACTCCCTGCCGCCGGCCAGCCAGGCCGACTACCGCGCCATGCCCAGCCCGGTCGAACTGCTGCGCAGCCTGCCGCAAAACGCGCGCGCGGCGCAATCGGTGCATGCCGGCCGCGCCGCCGTGAAACGCGTTCTCTCCGGCCACGACCCGCGCTGGCTGGTGGTGATCGGCCCGTGCTCGATACACGACCCGCGCGCCGGCCTGGACTATGCCTCGCGCCTGGCAGAACTGGCAGCGGAGCTGGACGACACTTTGCTGATCGTCATGCGCGCCTATTTCGAAAAGCCGCGCACCAGCGTGGGTTGGAAAGGCTTGATCAACGACCCGTATCTGGACGATAGCTGCTGCATGGACGAGGGCATGCACATCGCCCGGCGCTTCCTGCTGGCCTCCGCCGAGCTTGGCCTGCCGCTGGCCGGCGAGGCGCTGGACCCGCTGTCGCCGCTCTATCTGGCCGACCTGTACAGCTGGACCGCCATCGGCGCCCGCACCACGGAATCGCAAATCCACCGCGAACTGGCCTCGGCGCTGGACAGCGCGGTGGGCTTCAAAAACAGCACTGACGGCACGTTGGACGCTGCGCTCAACGCCATCATATCCGCCAGCAGCCCGCACGCCTTCCTGGGCATGGACCATGCAGGCCAAGTCGCGGTGGTGAACAGCCGAGGCAATCCGCATGGCCATTTGGTGCTGCGCGGCGGCGGCGGCCGGCCCAACTACGACTCGGTCAGCGTCGCGCTGGCCGAGCAGGCGATGAAAAAGCGTGATATCCCGCCAGTGATCATGGTGGACTGCGCCCACGGAAATTCTTGGAAAAACCACGTCTTACAGCCCATGGTGCTGGCCGACGCGGTCTCGCAGATCGTCCACGGCAACCGCAGCATCCGCGCCTTCATGCTGGAGAGCTTCATCGAAGCCGGCAACCAGCCGATACCGGCAGATCTGTCCCAGCTGCGCTACGGCTGCTCCGTCACCGATCCCTGCGTGGACTGGGATACAACGGCCCGCATCTTGCGCGAGGCGCGCGCCAAGCTGCGGCCGTTGCTGGGGAATTGAACCCATCCTTAGCGCGGGTTGGCTGAACAGGCCATACCCGCGATCCATCAGCCAAGCTCGCTTCCCAATACCCACCAGCCTCCGCGTGCCCGGCCACGCGCCCATCGCCAGCCTGCCTCTTGCCCGCCCTACAAGGCGACAAGGCTAATAGGCAGGAGTGCAGTTAGGGCCAGCCCACTTTCCATCGCTATTGAGCGTCACGCCGGGATCCTGCAGGCGGCAGTCTGGCAATTTGGCCTTGCCATCAGCAGGAATCACAATGACTGTGGTAGACGGCGCAGCCGGTTGAGCAGGCGGATGCAATTTCCGCTGCATCTCTTCCATGCTCGCCCTATTATCTTGAACACGCTTTTCTGACTGTCTCATCATGCACTTGGCAAATCCATCTGTTCCAGGCTGGAATCCAAAACCGGTACAGGCGTTTTGGTCCATCTCACGCAGTTCTTGCGGACTGGCGCAGGCTGTCAGCGCCAAGGCGCACCCCGTGATAGCAATCAACATTGGCGTTGTTTTCACACATTGTCCTCCACAGTTAGGCCTTTTGCCCGATACAAGACCAGAATGGTCTACCTACTTTTGTAGAAGCTCTCCTTGTTATTACAAGTACGCGTATTCATTGAATCGCCCCCGCTTTCCTAGACACCGCAAGAGCCTCACACTAGGCCCTACAAGGAGGTGTCATGAGCAAGCCGCGTTTCCCCGAAGAGTTCAAGATTGAAGCCGTCAACCAGGTGACCGAACGAGGCTACCCCGTTTCCGAGGTAGCCAGTCGTCTCGGCGTATCCACCCACAGCCTGTATCAATGGCTGAAACGCTACGAGCTGAGGGGAGCAGATCAGGTAATTAGAGCGGCTAACAAAATTCCTGATGCGGCGTTGCGTCGACTTGCCGTACTCAAGTACTGCCTGTGTCGGTGCGCCTTGCCTCAGCCGTGAAACTGATTTTGTTAGCCGCTCTAAGGAAGGTCTGAACAAGTCTCCAATCTTCCCGTAAACTGACTCCCCCTCAGTCAGATCCAGGACGCCAGCATGCGACAGCAGATGACCTTCACCGATCTCGAACTCGCCGCTAAGAAGAAGCGCACCCGCCGCGAAATCTTTCTGACAGAGATGGATCAGGTCATGCCTTGGGCGCAGCTCGAAGCCGTCATCGATCCAGTGTATCCCAAGCCTGGCAACGGTCGCCGCCCCTACCCGTTGTCCGCCATGCTGCGCGTCTACTGCCTGCAGCACTGGTACAGCCTGTCCGATCCCGCCATGGAAGAAAGCCTGTACGAGATCGCCTCCATGCGCCAGTTCGCCGGCCTCTCCCTGGACGCCGTCCCGGACGAAACCACCCTGCTGAACTTCCGCCATCTGCTGGAAAAGCACCAGCTGACCCACGCTCTGTTTACCGCCATCCACCAGCATCTCTGCGACAAAGGGCTGATGTTGAAGCAAGGCACCATCGTCGATGCCACCCTGATCCACGCGCCCAGCTCCACCAAAAACGCTCAGGGCGAGCGCGATCCGGACATGCATCAAACCAAGAAGGGCAATCAGTGGTACTTCGGCATGAAGGCCCATATCGGCGTCGACGCCCAGTCCGGCTTGGTGCATCACGTGGCCGGCACCCCCGCCAATGTGGCGGATGTCACGATGGTCGATCAGTTGTTGCACGGCGAGGAAATCGATGTGTTTGGCGACGCCGGCTTTGCTGGCGTGCACAAGCGAGCCGAACACCAATCGCGAGCGGTGCGTTGGTGGATTGCGATGAGGCCCGGCCAGCGCAAAGCGCTGACCGATTCAGCCGACGACCGGCAGATCCAGCTGGGCGAAATGGTCAAAGCCAAGATTCGGGCCAAAGTGGAGCATCCGTTTCGGGTCATCAAGCAGCAGTTTGGCTACCTGAAAACACGCTACCGCGGTTTGAAGAAGAACACCGCGCAACTGATGACGCTGTTTGGGCTGGCCAACATCTGGCTGGCGCGAAAGGCCTTGCTGGCGGCGAGTTAAAAGGCCGGATGACCGGAAGCACCCGGTCATCCTCATGGCGGGCGATCTAGAATTGGTAGGTCTAATGCAACCGAAGCCCCCGCGAGAAATTGCATTTCTGTTTGCGTGGCAGGTTGTTCAGACCTTCCCTAAGCAGATGTCGCTAATCGATCTACCCGATGACTATATGCGCTCTTCATTTTCACAAAAAAAACTCAAAGGACCAAAGCTTACCTGAGTTACATTATCGGTTATTGGTATCATATTTAACAAATGCTTAGTTCCAACATCATAAAGATGATATTCATCACCCAAATTACCATACTCCGATCTAGATATAATCTTTTTATCAATAACTGCTGATTTAACTTCGCCATTCACAGCATAGCTCGTTGTAAAATGCAACATTCTATTCACAAAATCGCCCGTTGGCGATTGAAAGAAAAAATATACTGTTTCATTTTTCATATCTAGGTCAACAAATCCATTAATAGTGACCATTCTACCATCTTTACGGGGAAATTTTAATTCAGATATTTTTGCCGTACAAACCACTCGACTATCAAAAAAATAATTATTATATGAATATCCAATATAAGAAAAAAACAAGAAAAATACCAAACAAATCAAAAACTTATTTGATTTTTGCAATTCAAATCACTCCCATCATGCTTGTCACAATAGTATATAGAAGTTCCTTTTCTATTCTTGATATAGAATACATCGCCACTAGAGCCAGGCAATTTTGGAACGTCTTTATATAACAAGCCAACCACATAAATTAACCCATTATCCTTCTTGATCTTATTTATATATAAACTCGGTAAAAAATCAGAGATAAGCCACCCAGAGGCCAATCCCAAAAATGCGACAAGAATAAAAAACAAAAAATCTCTAGCCCTACGCTCTGTCAGCAGAATATTCTTACTTCTATCTTTTAACAAAGACACATCTAGGCTGGAATCCACATTTTGTTCTAAATCAGAAACAGCCAGATGCGCTGTAGCCTCCGCCTCCGCCTCCGCCCCCACATCGCTTACTCTTTTTGTATCTTCTTGAGAATCTTCCCCGCTCGGCTCGCACACTCCAACAAACATGCACCCTCGCCTAGGAACTGTCTTAATCAACTTTGGGTCAAGCCCGATACGTTCAAATTGTGCTCTTAACTCAAATATCAATTTATGATAACTTGAATCAGTTACAATTAACTTACCCCATACAGCCTCCATAAGAACATGCTTATCAAAAAAACCGCTCACCAGCTTACTGAGAAGAACATTCTCATTATACTTAAGATCGACTTTCCTACCATCAGGCGCTTCCAACACTCCTTCTGTATAATCATATAGTATATGGTGTTCTATAATCCACTTCATAGATGCCATCCTCATTCTTCATATAAACCACCAAACGGTTAATGCAAATTACGTCATTATGTAAATTTAAAATTTACATGCCGTCTTTTAATTATAGATAGAAATTTTAAATTCGCCATATAACGAACCTTTACGCCTAAGGCCACATGATTTTGTACTTATGCACTCCAAGCTTAAAATATAGAATCAAACTGTACACTTCACAGCTATCAACGATAGCCTCAGCGCTCAGAAGGTTTAGTAAGGCTGACAATCACTTTTCTTGCACCTTAATGAAATTAGAATGGCAATTCATGCCTAAATGCGCGATATTTGAGGAAATAACTTTCCAGAACCGAGGCATGACATGCGAGCCAATTTTCAGCTTATCCTTGACGAGTTCATTTCAAATCATCTACGCGATGAAAATAGCGATATACAAATTTCAATCGGTATCGGCTCTAGTATAGTATGCGACATGATCATGGATGCAATCGAAGTCAAATCCATAACGACTCACAGCACATATATTTCAGTCGATAGCGCGAAGAATGATGATGGCACAGTAAGGATCATAATTAAGCCATCATATAGACAAGAACAAGAAGACCTCCTGAAGTGCATGATAGCACCCTGGCGTAACTTTCAGCCTCAACCAGCTAAATCAAAGCAACAACACATCGTCTTGTCTGGCGCATCGGGAAATAACTTCTAATAATTCACTCAGCATCTTTTCCTGCAGCAGCCGCTTTCTAACTGTCAACACATGGAAAGCGGACTGCCACAGCGCCACTCGTTGCATCTCACCATGAACCCATCCCTCTGCCGCCAATGCAAGGTTGCGGCATGGCAACCAGCGCAATGCCCAGAGGAAGAGCACCTTCAAGTCATAAAAGCTTCATGCCCAGGAACTGAGCCAAAGCTCATCATTCCAGCCAGTGCACTTGTGCAGCACCCGCATGCATTTCTTGGCTAGTTAAAGCGAGTAATTTCAGCACCCTCGCAAATTCTGTGGCCCATAATCTTCGCGCCATGGCAGCTATCTTCCCCAACAATCACATCCAGATGCCAGTGCAGTCCATTTTATATTGCGCAATCACAGCGTATCGCCTATACCATCTCTTCCACGCTCAACACACGTGGCAAAAATAATAGTGCAGCTCCAGCGCCGATTGTCCGCGGCCAGCCAGCTGCAGCGGATCCACACGGCCCACTGTTTGACAGCCGGATAGACCTGAGTGTCGAGTACTGCTTCAGCTGGCGCAATCATGACATGTTGCAACACCGTGCAGCTACGCCCCTTTTGCGAGCGGGAAACTCGCTCAACGGGTGTCATGCACGCATTCTGCAGCACTGGGGCAGCTTGGGCTGATACTCCATTACCGCCAGCAAATAGTCCTCTCTACGCACCACGATCGTCCGGGCCACCACTTCACTGGCAACTCATCGCATCCAGGATGACCAGAAACCCTCCAGCATCCAGCACAGTAGAAAATACATGCCTCACGTTGATTGCATTTATTTTTCTTGAACCACATTCTACCTCATCGCTAAACCCAGTCCGGTGACGATCTGCTGGAACGAGCTCAACCGTCCTTGCTTCCAGCAGAAGAAGGCGTTCTCGAATTGATTGGGATCGAGCAGTCGGAACACGCGGTTGAAGGTGCTACGAGAAGGAATGCCGTTTTCAACGACAGTCAGCACAGCAGCCAAGCTCGCTTGACCTCTGCGGACTCGACCACTACAAAACTCACATCCTCCCGCTAATAGCCGCCAACAAAAATCCTGATGCTGCGTTGCGCCGGCTTGTCGTACTCAAGTACTGCCTGCGTCGGTGCGCCTTGCCTCAGCCGTTAAATTGATTTTTGTTAGCCACTCTTAAGATGGCGCACACGGCAATCACCAGAATGCTGCCCAGCGAGCGCCAGATAGGCACATCTATCATTAAGACAAAAATCTACGATTGCAGTCTCGCAATGCCAAGGGTTCAACAAGTGGAACAATCCCCCTCAATGCTCTACATAGCAGCTCGGCGATGTCTGCAAAAACAAATCGTAAATTCCAAGGCCAGCCGGCTCTTACGTACAGTCCTTGCTCTGCACACGTCTATAGAGTCACGCGCCAGCGGCCTGGATGGGCTGGAGCAGGTAAACCATTAGTACATTTCACTGCGTCATAGCATGCATCATGCTTTCTCACATCAAATGCCAATCCACTCCACGGACTTGGTAACATATCCTATACCTGTATGTCTCAAACCGCGCTGCACGCAAATCTTGTCGCCTCGGGAAATTTTAAAAACACGCTCTGCCACATCCGCCACCACCTGCTGTTCATGACCAAATGGTGCAATTAATTCTACAATGAATGGGCTATCCCCAGACTGCCAATCACTAGGCACTATATCTCGATCACCTGTCAATAGAGCACTTCTAACTGCAGTAGAAACGAATGCCCAATTACAAAAAGCTAAAGGGAGACCTTCATCACTTAAATAATATGAAAATTGCCCCAACATCAAAGCGGGCACAACACGTCTCTCCCATTGCTCCAACGTATAGCTTTTATGGCTATCAGAATTTAAACTAATTGATAAAAATCCGCCCAAAAGATTATGTCGCGGAATAGATGAACTTTCAAAATCCATAATTTTCATATCTGAGACAACTTTCATTCCAGCACGTCAAACCATTTTCAATAAAAAATAAACAGCCCTACCAAGTTACATAAAGTAGCTATCTCTTGGTCAGCGGTCGAAAATTATCTCACAATTAGAAAAATCTAAATCTTAATTCCCATAACGCTGAGTTTAAAATTCCTTACCAATCATTACTGGACATTGATAAAACAATCCTCGTCTACCAAATTTGATGAAATGAGAATCAACTACAGCTAGCCATGCCAACCATGGCTAGCCATTGCTTCGTTTAAATTGTATGAGTCAACATAGGTGTAGAGCGAGAAGCATCAACAGTACGTAGTACGTCTGCCCCAGCATCTGGAGAGGACAAGCCAGTCATTGCATGCGCCAGACGTTGGCTATTCATATTAGCGTTGGGGAGCCCGCTGCCTTCGGTCTCTGGCGCGCTCAATCGAAATGGCAAGATAGCTGATAAGCCACTGGCAACTTCAATCTCCCCCGCCTCGCTTCCGACAACCATTGCGATTCGGCCATTACGCAATAAAATCTGCGCATCACTGCTAGAAAAAAACTGCTGCAACTGCGCCAAACTAGCTCCCTCTGGCGTTTCATTCAATAATAGCGAAGACTCATAGCGCCGCCCTGCCAAATCAACATTTAAGCAAATTTGCGCCCCATCCCCAATACGATGCCGCAATAATACAGCAGCCGGACGGTTGACTCCCTGGAACGAAACTGTATGCCCACCGATCGAAATCGAATTATTTTCAATTCTCAAGCCAGAGAAAACCTGCGGCTTCAACTCGCCAAGCACAACGCGACCATCTTGAATACTGTGCTGCTTTAATGCATAGTCCACATCGAAAATCCAACGCTCTTGGGCATTGCCACTCGCCTCTACCCTCAAGTTCAGCGGATTTGCCGGTAAAACGACAGCATACGCCCCACCACCGCCATTCAAGGTGTAACTCAATAAGCCGCGATCATCGGCATCAGCCACCGTCGGCATAATCAAAGAGCGAGCTGATGCATCCAAGTTCACTTCAATGGCTGTAGACCGGCGCGTCTCATCCAATCGGTAAATAGCCCAATCGGTTGGAAACGCATACATGCGCGGGACAAAATCCGTTCCAAAATGCGCGCGTAAACGATCCATGGCAGGCGCGCTGGCAGTTCGCCTACCTGTCACTTGCTGATAATCAAAGGTCAGCCGGCGACTGATTGCAGCAGGCAACAAAACAGGTAAGTTTGGCTGAGATGCATCAAGCGAAAATGCCTGTTCCCTGGCTAAGCCTAGGCCAGCATACACATCCAGCCAACGATGGGTATCCGGATCAGGACGGGCAAAATAATGGTCCCACCCCCCCGTGACCGTGTGCGCACTCCCACCCTTAGTCGCATTGATTTCTACGCTGCCGTAATGCAATTGACCACTACGAAAATCGATGCGATCGACTACCGCTCCAGGATTCAGCTGCCATATGCCATGCTCCAGATGGAATCCAGCACTCTCAATACTGTTTGCAATAGCATCCAAGCGTTGCGACGCTTGGTCAAACCCTTGCCGCAAGCGCTGGTAATTCTCGACCAAGGCCGGCAATCCCACAGCCAACCCTGTCAGCGGCACCGCCAACGCGCTCAAACCCGCAGCTGCAGCACCCGCGCCTGTCAAGCCAGCAATCAAACTGGCTATATTCAAACCGCTCATGACGACGGAAGTACCAAGCCTGGCCTCTATCACCGCACGAGCAGTCGGATCGCTGGTTTGCTGCAACTCGACCACCGTCGCGGCGATATTGACCGCATCAAGCACAGGATTGGCAACGCCAGCAACACGCGACATCAACTCCGTGCCACGAGCAGCCAGGTTCCACTCGGCTCCCAGCGCGCTTCTTATCAATCCAGTCAGCTGTGCTGCATCATCCGCCAAGCCGACGCTGTTTTGCACCAACTGGCTGTAAATTTGCACCTTAGCCGCATCGCTGACTGCATTCAGCCCACCATTGCGCGGATTAACGCTCATCAGGGTTTGCAGCATGAATGCCGCATTCAAACTGCTCACGCCGCGGCTTTGTTCTAGACCCGGCCTCACCACAAGACGGTTGTCCGCCGCACGCCATTGAAAGGCATCAGCCAAGTGAGCTGTCATCGAGGAAATATCATAGAACTCGGCAAAAATAGGATTCTCGTCGCGCACCCAACGCACCTCGCCGGTATCGCGCTTAATGAATCGAATCTCCATGCCGCCTCCTGCGCGCGACCGCCTAACCTGCACCGTCGCCAGCCAACTAGCATCCAGGCTTTCCCTTTGCTTCAGTGTCTGGACTGCAATAGACCACTGTTCCGCGCGATGAATTGCACCAATGTTCTGCACAGCGTAAGCAGAGACGCTATCTCGATGCACGGCATCAGGCGCTTGTTCACCCAAGAGCCGTTGCCGCACGTCATCGCCAACCTGTTGATGCAATTCCACCAGTGCAGCCCGCTCGGCATCGCTCAAGGCGGCATGATGGACCACGCTTTCGATGTCCCGTCCCACCTCCAGCAAAGACTCCAGTTGCACATGCCTTGGCGTCATCTTCTGCGCGTCAGGATCCCAACGCCATTCCACCTTGTGCAGCAGGTCTCGCAAGCGCGCCGACTCTTTAGTGATCCAGCCATATTCTTCCGTCAGAATTTCCTTTTTGCCACTGGCATTGACACGCACCGGATACTCGCGCGCACTCAAAGAAATTTGTTCTGGCGCAATGCCTAAAAGTTCTGCCTGGCATTGCAGCCAATCAGCGACCTCGCTTGGCAGTGACTGTTCATGCAAATTTTGCCTATCCACCAAATTACAACCAAGCAAATCCAGATGGATACCACGGATCTTCTCCGTCGGCATGCGCGCAAAAAGTATGTCCAGTTCAACTTGCAGCTGCTCTGCGTTGCGGTAGCCAAACAGAGTCACGCCATTAGCCTTGCGGCCATGCCCAACCAACACAATGCGCACTCGCCCTTCGGTATCCAACTGAAGCGGGGCACTCGACCGCACTAAGCTTGTTTGCTCGTTCCAACCCAACGCCGAAGCCGCACTGACATCTACATTCAATTGCATCCATTCGCTATGGCGCGGACTCTTGCTAAATATATTCTTCGCCGCTTCAAAACAATAATCATCACCATCTAACTGAACAATCAATTGCCGCTGATAATTATCCATCTGATGAGATTCATGGGCACTCGATATTAGATGCCTTAATGCGTCCAGTGCCGGCTCGCGCCAACCATCCTCGGCATCAACAACAGCTCCCAATGCGCCCCACTGGCTATAGAGATACTGCGCCATAGCATGATTTCTGGCCTCATCCGCCCATTGCCGCAGCAGTGCAGCGGCAGGATAGCCTGTCCGTGAAAGTCTCTCAAGCTCGCTAGCAAAATTATGCAGCGTTTCAATTTTTTCAGCAGCAGACAGGCGAGTGATGTCTCTATGATAATTATCCAGCATCACTAGCGCACTTTCGATTGGCGTCGCTGCTATATTACCAATTTGAGCAATTAGCTGATCCCGAGTCCACAATTTAATGATGGGATAGCGTACGAGCGATCGCAGATCATCTTCAATTTCTTCCATTTTTTCTGGATACGCACGCCATAGCCTATCCAACTCTTCTTCGTTTTCAGTGGAAATATCACGTTGCCCCATGCGGGCAGCTTGTTGATAAAACTCCAAGTACTTAGTTCCCCATGCAGGATACTTGAGTACCAATTCAAAATCCAAGGGAGGACGGCCTAAGATTGCCCACGTAGGATCTGTCAATTGGCCGTGCCAACGCGCATCGTTTACCAGCGCCTGTCGAACTACGTTTGTGCTATCAAAATCCCTATAATTGACAGCCCTGGTTCTAACCTGATCTAAAGCCAGAAATTTTTCTTCCCAGCTTTTAATATTGCTTATAATATCATCCGTGCTTTGCCCAGGGCCTGCAAATTGTCGGGCACACAAGTCTATTGCAATTTTGTGACCGCCCAATTTTGCCATAATCACATAATGTTGTAATGGTTCAAAATCGCGCTCATTCCGCCAAAGCTGCAACATACGCACATCAAATGCAATATTATTTTGCTGCAGCAAAATGGAAATTCGCTGAGCAACAGCATAGCTAGTACCGAGAGCGCTTGTACGCAAGGCCTGCAGCTCACTGTTGCTCAATATTTGCTTAAGTTGAGAAACGGCATCGACAAACGATAATTGATCAATTCTGCTACGCCCCCTACCACGACTGCGGCTTGGATTTTCCTCTACAGACTCCCGGTGATTGGGCGCCGTTCGCACGGCGCCCACAGCTTCTCGATCTACTTGCCATACAAAACCACTAGTATCATCATCTGGCAGACGTTGGGCCAATTGCTGTTCTCCACTTGATATACTCTGGCCATCGCACAGCAATTGCGCCGGCATATCTTCCGCAGTGAAGTTTGATAATATAAATCGCTCTAGCGTATGAATCTGTTTTACTCGGTTAGCCCCGGAGAAAACATTATCTGACATATCAAAACGAACAAGGCATCGCTTACCCACCGCAGTTCTCAACGTCATCTCGGTAGGATTTGTCGTACTCATATCAACCTCAACATGCCATAATTCCCGCAACAAATTAAATGGCATTAACCGTCTGAGTGCATTTTCACGTCTCGCGATCACCCCTGTTCTGAATGGCAAAGTGATATTGGGGTTGGATGAACTTGGCAGCTTAAAAGCTGGCCGGCGAAGAATATCATTACACTCAGTCAAAATAGATTTTATTTTTTTGTACGACGCACCCTCTCTTTGAAAAATATTTCTTGCCATTGCGATGAAGTTACTTTCAGCCAACAATGGTTGTGCGAAACGATAAATATCTCTTATAGAATCTACTTGCTGCTGACTTGAATAATAATCAAGGGATAGATTTTGTAGTCTCGCAATGACTTTCCCGGTTAAAACCTTCATTGCAGATAACCGTGCACTATCTACATGAGTATAAATATAGTTCATTGATTCATGTAGCAATTCATTGAGCTTTGGGCTTGCAACCTCATCCACCCATCGATTGTATTGATCTATGATGCTAAGATTTACCATCCATTCTGGCACATGTCTATAATCTGCAATTATATCTACATCTCCCTCAATCAGAGGGCTACCTATTTCTGCCAGCGGCAGTTCTGCATATTCAGTAGGAGATTGGTGCAAGATGCGTATCTCTCCTATCTTGCCCTGGCGCTGCAACATCTTCAGCACAGGCAACTCCGCTGCCCAAAAATAGCTGTTAACCTTCAACCCTTTTCTTGATAAAACGTAAACTACCCCTCCCCTTTCCTGAGTATGCGCCGCATAAATAGAGCTTAAATAACCTATGATTTCCATGTTCCCCTCCGCAGCAGCGCGAGCGATTTCAGCACTCCCAGGATTTCTATGGGCATAGTTGCTTATTCTATGTCTTAAACTATGAACAAAATCCAAAGCTGTAATATCAAAATCGCTAGCAACGCTTACCCCTTCAGGGCGTAACTTGCTATTCAAAACTCGCTTATATTCTTCTCCATCGCCAGACCAAAATGTCAGCAAGCAATTACGTCCAAGGCGCGGCTCAAACGCAAATCCAATGGATTCCAAGTAAAGCAAAAGCTCCCCCCGCGCCCCGGTGTGCTTCCTAACAATACCCTCCACTGCCAAATCTGCAATGGTACTCTTTTGCTCATTTGACAGTGTTAGTGGAGGGTTGTGACCGGATTGGCGTTGTGCCGAAATTATTGCATCTATGCCTGCCGCCAAATCAGCTTTCATTGCATCCAAATCCAAAGCAGCAACGATAGACCGGTCCAGCGTTTCGAGTTCACGCCCCATTGAATTCATGCTTGGCATACGCTCATAAATATTATGAATTATCTCAATCTTTTCTCTAAGAGAGGCTGCACGTTCCAATGCCATATCACTATTCCCCTGACATTATTGCAAGTTGCTATATTGCACAAATAAAATGGTCTACATGAGGCTACAACCAGATAACAAGGTTCATAATTAAAGCCTCACCGAACTGCATCAACTGAGCAGAGTCTTTTCTTATGACAAACCAACCAAGTTGACGATTCATTATGACAAAATATTCCAACTCTTAACCAATAATAAAACTCACCCAACCTTATTTATTATTAATGAATCACTTCCAGGGCTAATGCATGTAGAAATATAGCCATTATTAAAATCAAACTTATCACAACTAGGTAAAATAAAAAACCTGCCCATCCAAAGATGAAGCAGGCTTAAATTTTCTATTCTATCTTTTTCCAATGTCTATTCAAATGCATCACAACACTGATTAAGAACTAAGACACCGCGCATGCATACTCAACTCAGCACGCTATTCAGACGTGGCAACATATCCCTGTCCAAATTTCCCATCAACAATGCAAAATTAACGTGCGAAGTCAAATAACGATGCTTACTCTCAATCAATCCTGCAAAAGCATCAAGGTAAGCCTGCTCAGCTTGCAATAGGTCAAGCTGGCTCCTTAATCCAACCTTCAAACCTAATCTCGTAGAGTCCAACTTACTCTTACTGGATAACAATAATTTTTCTTTCGCCATTGTTAATTTCACCCCGCTATTCATATCATTCAAGGCCTTAAGTATTTGCGCTTTGACTTGACGGCGAGTAGCCTCTAATTTTTCTTGTGCGGTATCCTTGTTTGACAATGATTCTCTTAATTGAGCCTGGTGCCCCCCCCCGGAAAAAATTGGCATAGAAAAAACTACGCCAATACTACTACCACGCCTACTTGCTGGAAATCCATCCGCATCATGCTTATCACTATAGGCCGCACTTAAAGCTAATATCGGCATATGCAGGCTTTTTTTAGCAAGCACCTCTGACCTGGCTACTTCGATAGCAAACTCCGCGAGCCGGACTGAATGATTGACAATCATTGCTCTATTTGCAAGATACTGAAACTCACTTTCAGGATATGGCTTCAGCGCTAATACATTATCTACCGTGTAAACCATTTTCCCATCCAGCCCCGTCAGGCGCCCCACTTCAAGCTGCCATCTTTCCAGCTCATTTCTGTCTTCTAACTCTTTTGCGCTTGCACCATCCAGGGCCGCCTGTGCCTCATTCAGCTCCAGCATACTTGCTGTGCCCAAACGTTGCGCGAGATAGGCCTGCTGAACTTGCAATTGATATGCCTTTTTCGCCGCAAGCGTAGCTGCCAATAAATCTTGCGCACGGGATGCTTCAAGATAAGCTCTGATAACTGATGCCAATAGTTGCTGACGACTAAGATCAAATTGCACATCAGCCATTTTGGCCTCAATACCACCGCGTTGAAAAGCAGCATACTTTCCCACATCAAACAGTGGCTGATTTAATTGAAAACTATAGCTACGCGCCTCTGAGCTAGGCATGCTGACAGGCGACTCCCAATGATTTCGCGTATGATTAGTTGCAATGCTAAGCTGAGGAAGTAGTCCTGCGCGTCCTATATTTTTTTTTTCTCTTTCAGCATAGAGTTGATGCTGTGCAGCCGCATATTCCGGATTAAAATTACGTGCGGCGTCCCAAGCCTCTACTAAACCAAATGCCAGAGATGAGCCAGGCAAACACACCATGATGGAGGCGATCAGGAAATACCGTATTATGTTTTTCATAAAGAGGTCATAATGAAGATTTGTCAGATTCAGCAATACTCATCGCACAGCTCAGAGATATGCTTCACTATGTTGGCCAGCACTAACGCTCCATCAATGCCTCACCCATTACTTCACGAATGGGCGACAGTAAATAATCAATCACTTTCCGGCTATCCGTTTTAATTTCTGCCGTAACTGCCATCCCTGCCTGCAGTGCCAGCATCATTCCAGTCTTGGAAATCGTTTCATCAGCAAGCAGAATTCGTGCCGCATATACTGGCCCTCGCTTTTCATCTGGTATCGCGTCATGTGATAAATGTTCAACAATCCCAGAGAGGGTGCCATACTTGCTATATGGATAGCTATCTACCTTTAATGTTACCTGCTGCCCGCTACGCACAAAGCCAATATCCTGATTCAATACCAATGCATCCACAACCAACTTGGCATGATCTGGTGCGATTACCATAATTTGCTGCGCCTGTTGCACAACGCCACCAATAGTATGGACTGCCAATTGTTGTACATGGCCACTGACTGGTGCCCTCAAATAGCGTGTTTTTTCTCGCTCGCTGTAACGTCGAATATTTAACTCTGCTTCACTAGCCTTATCCTCAGCTTCAGCTAACTCTCCCAATAATTGTCTACGCATATCAGCCTGATATTGTATCAGTTCTGCTTGAATTCTCTGGCCATTGGCGCGATGTTGCAGCATTCTCTGCATTTCGACCTCTAGGCTCTTTTGAATTCCAATACGCTCGTTTTCAAACTCCAGCCATTGCAAACGCGGGGCCATTCCCTGCTCATTTAATTGACGCCATGCTTCCGCTTTGTCAGCCAGCGCAGGCAATCTTGCGGTTAGTTTTTCCTGCTCCAATTGGCTAGCTATGAGCAATGCCTTGTTCTCTGCGGACTGCGCCATTAATGCGGCAACCCTTGCTTGGTATGCGCCTAATTGCTGTTTGATTCGCATCTGCAATGGCGTGTTGCCATGCTCCCCCCCAGGCAGTGCCGTATGCCTAGAAATGTGATCGATTCCCACCAAAACCGCACGCAAGCGCTCGATATCCTGTAAGGCCAGTCCCAGCTGCCGCTGCAATTGCGATACATCCACCTGATTTTCAGTGCTATCCAATTCCAGCAAGATCTGCCCCGCCTCTACATGCTGGCCATTCATGACGTGGATCTTACGGACGATGCCAGCCTCGAGAGGTTGTATCGACTTCACCCCTCCATCAGGCATCACTTGACCTTGAGCAACCGCTGTTACGCCCACTTCTCCCAGGCAGGCCCATGCCAAAGCTAGAGCAAACAAGGCCATCAGCACATAAGCTAACCAACGCCCCGCAGGTGAAGCGGGCGTTTCAAGCACTTCCAAAGCTGCAGGCAAAAATTCGCGTTCATGGGGAGCCAGCTTCCGGCTTATTCTATCCTGCCAGCTTTTTACTACCTTGCGATACAACTCCTGAAATTGCTGGCCACATCTGCATGCGCGAGTCCAAACAACCAACAATTTCTTTAAAAACACTTGCTTCATACTAAAACCTCTATATTTCCATTCCCGGCCTGAATCGCACATAGACGCGCATAACGGCCTCCCTGCCTTAACAGATCTTCGTGACTACCATCTTCCATAACCATTCCATTTTCTATCGTGACGATACGGTCGCAGTACCTCACGGTGGATAAACGATGGGCAATGATCAACACCGTACGCCCTTGGCAAATATCACGCATATTCTGCTGAATGATGCTTTCTGACTCATAATCCAATGCGCTGGTCGCTTCGTCCAGAATCAAAATGCGCGGATTGCATACCAAGGCGCGTGCGATAGCGATACGCTGGCGCTGCCCGCCGGACAGATTGGAGCCTCTCTCCTCCAGCATGGTGTCATAACCTTCCGGCAGCGCCAGAATGAAATCGTGCGCGCCCGCCAGTTTGGCCGCTTCCATCACGCGCGCCATGCTCATTCCTGGATCGGCCAACGCGATGTTGTCGCGCACGGAACGGTTGAACAGTAGATTCTCCTGCAGCACCACACCAATTTGCGTGCGCAGCCAAGCCGTATCTACCATCGCCAAATCGAAGCCATCTATCATCACCCGGCCGGATTCCGGCAGATACATGCGTTGAACCAGCTTGGCCAGGGTGCTCTTGCCGGAGCCTGAGGGACCGACAATCCCCACCGTTTGCCCTGCCTCTATCTTCAAACTGAGCCGGCGCAGTATCTCCGGCTTATCCGGCCGATAGCGGAAAGTCACCTGATCAAAGACCAGATTGCCGGCAATGGCTTCCAGGCTGGAGCGATTCGGGTCATAACCTGGCTCAGTCGGGCTATTCAGAACATCGCCCAAACGCTCCACGGACAACCTGGCCTGCTGAAAATCATTCCATAACTGCGACAGCCGCAGCACCGGCGCCGCCACATGGCCGGCAAACATATTGAACGCCACCAATTGCCCCATGGTCAGGCTGCCCTCGATCACGGACTGCGCGCCCCAATACAAAATCAATGCGGAGCACAGCTTGGATACCAACTGCACAGCCTGGCCGGCGATATTGCCCAAATTGGCGCAACGGAAACTGGCATTAACATAAGCCGCCAGCAGCTCCTCCCAGCGCGACTGCGCCTGGGATTGCACCGACATGGCTTTCAAGGTCTCAATTCCGGTGACAGACTCCACCAAAAATGATTGGCTTTCCGCATTGCGACGAAACTTCTCATCTACCCGCTTGCGTAAAATGGGCGTCACGAATACGGCAATCAAAACCAGGCACGGCAACGATAACAATACAATCACCGTCAATAGCGGACTGTAGTACCACATTACCGCCAGAAAGATCACGGTGAACAACAGGTCCATCACCAGCGTCAATGCCGAACTGGTGATGAACTCGCGGATATTCTCCAGCTCTCGCACCCGCGCGACAGTTTCCCCCACCCGCCGCGCTTGGAAATACGCCATAGGCAATGCCAATAGATGTCGAAATAGCTTGGCGCCCAGCTCCACATCCACTCGGTTTGCCGTATGGGAAAACACATACGTGCGCAAGCCGCCCAGCACCACCTCGAACACGGCTATCGCAATCAGCCCGCATATCAGCACCTGCAAGGTGCTCATGCTTTGATGCACCAGCACCTTATCCATCACCACCTGAAAAAACAGCGGAGAAACCAGAGCAAATAGCTGCAGGAACAAAGACATCAGCAATACATCCGCCAGCAGCTTCTTGTATTTCAGCAAAGCGGGCACAAACCAACTGACATCAAACTTGCCGCCCTGCCCCAGCAAGGCCGCGCGCTTGGTGGCCAGCACCAGGTGTCCGTTCCACATCGCCTCGAATTGCGCCAGCTCAAGCATGGCGATTTCGCCGCTTTCACCCTGCTGTATCAGAACCCGCCCATCCACTGCCTTGGCCAGCAACACAAAGCCGCCATCGCGTAACTCCGCAATGGCCGGCAAAGGCGTACGCTCCAAGCGCCCCACTGCCACCTTGACTCTGCGCGACTTCAAGCCCAGTTGGCGACACAGACGCACCAGCGCCTCGCCATCACATGGCCGGCCGGCCATCTCGCGCTGCAATTGTTCAATGTTGGCGGGTAGACGAAAAAAGTGCAGCAGGACAGACAAGCAGCCCAGCATGCTGGCGCAAGCCTGCTCCGACTCGCGCAAGGCGGGCAAAGGATCATTCATACAATCATCGCTCTAGGTATGAGAAAAAATCGCCCCTTAGACGCGCGGCAATAGCGCGCCGCTACCAGCAACGCGGCATTTGCGAGGGGAGCGAAACCACAGGGGAAGGAAGATCAGGACACTGCCTTGCAAGCAAGGCGGGCTTATGCGTGGAAACTAGGTTGGCATACATCTTACCTCAGGCAGCTGGAATGTCGGCAAACCGCTCATATATTCGGGACGATATGGGAAGCCCGCGGCGCTGGTTTCAACGCAGACGGGTGGTCAACCCATTGAAATCGCATTGCATATCACAGTTTCCAGCCATGTGGCTGGCTGAGTTGATAAGACAGGCATCCATGGCTGCTCGAAATTCAGATATTTGGCCTGTCAACATACAATCTGCAAAAAGATCTGGCTCAATAAACATTTGCGTAAGTACTGCGGCAAACCACTCTATAGAAAGCCAAACTAGCAATGGAAACAGACAAATACATAAAAAAATAAGTACTTTCAACTCTACTTTCATAAGCTATATGCTTCTATCAATGGAATCCGAATGCGAATCGACCCAAAACCAACTAAAGCACCGCCTCAAACCGAACTGTTACATTTCCATGATACCTGCCCGGAAACATCGCATTTGCATCAGCGGATGATATGAGAAATTCCAGCAACAATTTAACATCACTGAAATCCCAGACATTTTTCTTAATATAAACGCTCCCTCCTTGCGAAATAAAAAACTCTTGATAATGAATGAAAGCATCACACCTAACACTATTACCATAAACATCATTTACAAGATGGCGGCTTCTACTATTGCCAACATAGGAAAATCTAAATCTCGAATTTGTTCCTATAAAAACTGGAATCATCTTTCTCAAAGCGCCATCTGTATGCTTCTCCAAAACCACATTAGAGTCTGGAACCCTTATATTTATATAGCTAGGCACTGTCAAAGCTACAGTAAGCTGAACAGAAGCTCCAGCAAACACGTCAACCAGATTGGCATTCAAACCACCAACACTGCCAGCCAAAACTCCTAGATTACCGACATATGTCCCTACCGGAAAGGCATCAACAGGACCAAAATCATATTCAACGACAAAGTGCATTAGTTTCACACCATCTTTAGGGTATGCAAAGACAAATGAACAGTCTACTCCTGCCTTAAACATTAAAGCGTAGCCTCGAGCGGCACCAATAGTTATTCCACCACGAGAGATGCCTTGACAACTTGCACTCTTATTAACCAGCTCTAATTCTAAGCGCGTCCACTCTCCGCCTGTAAGCTGCGTTCTTGGAACAAAAGCAAAACCTAGTCTTTTGAAATTTATTCGCATTTCACGGGGTACACCACCCGCAGGATTGAATACTATATTTCGCTCTCCTTGCGACACCGTACTTGCGGTATAATTTATTGATATATTCCCATTCACATCCACCGGGACAACGTGCTCCGCGCTAGTCAATAGCAATGACTTAGCACTGTCACAACTGACAGCCCTACAAAAAGTGACCGGAGCTTTCGGACCCATGGTGCGATATGAATCCAAGTTTTCTGAATTGGGTATATTAATATCTGCTGAAAGCACACATTGCGACAGGCCCATCCATCCCAAAAATACGCATAGCCCGCTTAAAGTAGATTTTTTCAACATGCTAAACATTATTTACATCCTTAAATTCCACACCATTCACCAAGCAACCGATATCCCCTACGAAAACTACACCCTCGCTCAGCGCCAGCCCTTCTGGCTCGAAATGCAAGCGGCAATGCTTGACGCCCTCGCGCTCCACCCCCAGTTCCGGGGTATGCGCATGCACATCCAGCGTGAACAATCCGTTTTCATCGCTAACCGTGCGGCCGGCATGGTTGACCACGCTGGCACCGGCCCAAGGCTGGCCGCTTTGGTCAAGCAGCCGCCCCATCACCGTCATCACGCGCATGACCTTCACCTTCTGATAAGCCACGCCGCCGCGGTTCAGGTGGTAGGCGGCGCTGGATGGCCGCACGCTCAGCGGCTGCCCCTCTTGCGCGCGCGCCAACATAAAATTGACTCGCCCCGGCTGATACGGCGTCAGCGGCAGCAGATTGACGCCAGGGCGCAGCGTCTGCTCGCCCCAGCGTCCATCGCCCTGCAGCGTGGCATTGGGATCGTCGGACTCCACCTCCACAATCATCACGGCCGCGTTGCCGGCTTCAACCGCGCCCAGCGCGGCCTTGCCTGCGCCCAAGACCACGGCATTGCGCACATTGAGATTGCCGGTCCAAATGCGGTTGGCGCCCCGGCTGAAAAAGGCATCGCCGTCCGCCAAATCATGGCGGAAGCCCACATTGCCGCTAAAGCCCAGCCCTTGCTCATTGGCCTCCGCCGCCAGGCCTGCGTTGCGCAACGCGCCGTCTTGCCACTGCTGACTCATGCCTGCCGTGGCATAGGCTCGCTGGCGGCCTTCCTTGGCGCGGCTGCCCACGCTGGCATGGTACTGACGCCCGGATTCGCCCAGATGCAGGTTCAATGCCGCTTCCACACCACGCCGGCGCGCCTGCCCGCTGAAGCCGGCTTGATCAAACAGGGAAAAACGCAAGTCGACATCCTGGCCCAGCCAGTTCTGGCGACGGTTCAAGCCCAAATCCACGCCCACGCTGCCGCTGCGCGCATCGTGGCGCGCCTGCAGCGTCACGCTGTTGCGCTCATTCAACTGGCGATAGGCCGTAGCCGTGAGGGCATGCCGCGCCTCTCCGCTTCGCCGCCACTGCTGCTCCAGGCCCAGCTGCAAGCTGCCCTTGTTGTCGGCCAGGGTACGCAATAGCTGGCCATGCCACCCCTTGTCGCCATCGCGCCAAAACAGGCCGCCGTCCAGCCGCATCCGTTCGTTCAGCTCGGCATCCACCGTAGCGGCATACTCGCTGCGCGAACCGCTGCGCACCACTCCGCCGCCCAGCATCACCTTGGGATGCAGCAGATAATTGATCATCCCGCCGCCGCTCCAGCCCAGTTGCCGGTGAAACCGGCTGCCCAAGCTTTCGCTGCGCTGCCCTGCAAACACGTTGTAGCGCCAGCGCTGTGCCGGGTCGCCCCAACGCTGCGGTTTGTAGACCCACTCCTGGCGACGGCTCATTTCCTCTCCATCCTTGCGCACCCGCACCTCAACCGGATAGATGCCGCCCGGCAGGCGTTTGGTGTCCAGGGCTTGCAGGCCCCCTTCCAGCGCCTGGCTATGCAGCAGCACTCCATCACGTAAAATCTCCGCCACGCTGCCCGGCAAACCGCTCACCTGTATCGGGGTCTGGCTGGGAAAATCGCTGTCACGGACCAATGCGTCGGAGCTGCCGGCCATCAGCCCCAGCACCGTCTCACCGCTCAAGGTGGGCGTGCGGGCCAAGCCCTGCACGCCGTTGGCGAACTTGCCCAGCCGGATAAAATGCCGCGGCAATTCGCGCTGCGCGTACCACTGCCCCACCGTCTGCCGCCAGGCATGATGGCCTGCGCCGCCTTGCGCCAGCTGCGTGGCGCCCACCAGCGTCCAGTTGTGCAGGCTGCCGGTGACGTCCAAGCTGTAACGCCCCTCAAGCCCGCCGCGTCCCTGCGCAAACACGCTCAAATCGTTGCGCAGCAGCAGGCCATGCCCGCCTTGCGCCGGCAGCGCGTGGAAAGCCGCGTCCCCAGCCTGTTCCGCGCCGCGCGTCAGCAGCTTCAAACGCGATTCGGCAATATCATATTCAAGCGCCAGCAGCCCGTTAGGGCAGTCTTGCGCACAGCTTCCCAATCTTCTGGGGGACGTCAAATACGCCAGCCACAGCCCGCCCTCCGCTGGCTCCATGCCAGGCTGCAAGCGCACCATGCCGTCACTGGACACTATCAGCTCCACCTCACCCAATTGACGGCCATCCACCCACAGCTCGGACAAGCGCGGCACGTCAAACAACGCCGCGCGAAACTCTTCCGGGAGCGCAGCCAACTGCTCATCCCAATGCTTCTGCACGGATGCCTGCACAGGGAGAACCATAGCTAGCAAGCCATAGATAAATACTCTACACAAAATTAGTACATGCTTTTTCAACATAGAAATAACCATTAAGCTCGACATCTTCTTCAAACTGATTCGAGCAAACAGTCAACAAAATGGTTATTTTTATATTTTGAAATCCGCCTCTGACTACAACACTCGACACTCTATTTTTTTGAAGCTCCCATTCTCATGCGCAAAGAATACTCATGAGAATGGGCAGGGATTATTTACAGTTCAGAAACAAAATCAATCTCTACCGTTGCAACATAGTTATCACCAGGCAAGGTGGATGGCACGTTTCTTTCTGATTCAATAATCAGGTCTCTATCATGAGCGCCATGGGGTGCAACATCCTGAAGATTACCATTCAGGGTCACGGGACCGACCTTTACCGTCAACGGAATTTCTTCGAGCAAAGTTGCACCTATCAATCTCGGGGATGTGCCACCAGCAGCAAGTCTGGCTTTTACCTTACCTAGATTACTGGTCAATATCAGCTCGAGAGTGTTACGAATCTGAGCACCCAATGTACCCGTCAATACCATAGCTTCACCCGGTGCGATAGCAGCATTACCAGCTTTTTTAACAATAGTAAATTGAACAGGAAGGTTATAACTTACAGCAAAGGTCTTTTGTTCAGTCGTAGGAGCGGCAGTAGCAACATGCGACACTCCGGTCAAGGCAATCATGGCTAGGCCATATGCGTATTTTTTAATAGATTTAGACATTTTATGTTCCTTATAAAATAAAAATAAGCTTTATTTATCACAAGATAGAAATCATGACCTTGCGCCTCCAGCGGTCAAAACCACCGGCCGCAGGAAAGCTTCAATAATCTCGGCAATCACTTATTAACAACACAGCCATTAATCAAAGTAGGCTCGAATATGGAGCAACAACAAAACCATGGCAGAACAGACAACTACAGTAAACAAAATGAAAATAAACATCAACAATATGAATATGCTTTCCATTCCGTCCATTTTTCCACTTACCCCTCAAGCTCCACGATGCGCGTCCGCTCGCCTTCCTTCAGGAAGACCTTGTACTTTTTTCCGTCGGCAGGAAACAACTTCTTCTGCCCCGGCCGCAAATGGATTAGTCCTGCGTTTTCGCATTGATCGCCCGAGCATACAGAATAGTGCGGGATGATCACCGTGCTATTCCCCTGGTTCCAGATCACATGCTGGCTGTTTTCTTTCATCACTCGCGTGTCAAATCGGGTATGCTCGGGCCGTACAATGACAACTGCGCCATAGCCGATCAGCAGGTTGACACCGGCGCTGAATGACTGCTGATATTGCTCGGCTACATTTTCATCTAGTTTGAACTCATCCAGCGTTTTGGGCACCACGGGAGAAAACGTAGCGCGGTAATAGCGCTCCCGCTCCCGGCCTCCCAGATGAACCAGCCTTAACACGCCGCGTCCCTTTGCCGGGATAATCAAATGCGAAGGGCTAGCCAACAAACCTTCTTTTTTATCCAAGATGCCTGCATCTCCCGAATCGGCAACGTCCTGTTCCCGACCAGATTCATCAAACACCACTTCACGCAAAGAAACTTTCACATAGGCCGTGCTATCACCATGGTTGTGCACATGCTTAACCAAAGTGCGCTTTGTTTCATCCATGTATTCAAACATGGAGCCCACATCTATGCTGGGCGCCGCCACCGCATGCAGCGATGCCAGCGCACTCAAAGCTAAAAATAATAAATAACGCATGATATTCCTCTTAAGAATGGCAAATGACAGAAGGAATCGATTTCATCGCCATTTTGATCTCATTCAATTCTTGCCTGGTCAGATACAAATACTGGCCTGGAGCGGCCATGCTCAATACTTGTTTACAAATACGCCCTACACGATGCAAACGACAAAACTCCTCATCCCGCTCAGTAAACCGCTCCAGCTTTTCCATCACCGCCACTTGCAGGCTTTCCACTTTTGAGCGATGCAATACCGCGCTCATACCAGAAAACACATCCAACATACACACCTCACTGCTCTCAGCCGTACCCGGCATCTATCCAAAAATTTTTATTACTACCCTGCTAAACAACCTACGGGCATGCGCATCCGACTACCTACATTCTGTTACGCAGAAACGCTCATCGCGCCGCCCGCCATAGCCATTCCACCAGCAGACATCCCTGCAACCTGGCTATATGCCATTACGCCTGCGGCGCCCTGCCCAGCCGAACCAAACGAGACAGCCGAACTCATCACAGAAACCTCGTTAAGCTGCTGACTCAAAGCCGAGCTGGCGGGTTGAGTGGGAGCCAGTGCCTGAAGCATGTTCTGGACTTGCCCTGCCAAGCCCTCCCCGCCTGGGTTTGTGGCGAATTGCTGGCCAAGTTTGCTTAATTCATTTTGGAACCAAGCATGATCTCCACCGGCCTGGGCTGCCGTAGCAGCGATACAAGCCTTAGCCGACGAAGTGGAATTGAACGAAGAATTTTCCAGCAACATTGAAACCAGCAACAAAGCCAAAGCTGGATTCAGTTTCTTCTTCTTTTCCTCCCCCTGCTCCTGAGCAGCAGCTGCAGAAAGCAAGACATCCGTTTTAATAGACTCCATAGCCGTATATGCCGGGGTATACATTCCGCTGCTCACTCCACCAATGCCAGAAACCATCACAACCACCTTTAAAAAGTCACTTATAGATTTGTCAATCCACAGGCACCTTCATCAAAGGCACTTCGATTTGGCTTAGCTTGCAAAACGATGGCGAATCAACAGATGGGGCATCATCCCACGGATTCCAGCAATCATGAAATGAATAACACTTAGCAATCATTACCATTCCATAATCAAACAAATCAAGCCTTACTGACTCTTAGCCAACATTACCCATCGCCGATAAGCACTTGAAAAACAACATGATTTTAATCTTGCGAGCAAGTGAAGATGCCATGCCATCGGCAATAGATTGGAACATATGGAAAATCCGCGCACAGCAAAGAAATATACTCAGCGCCCCTTTTAAAATCATATAGAAATAAGCTTTTTATCTTTGCACTTTAATAGTCCACTCAATCATGTAGCCATCAATTTAACGCATTGAAAATTCAATTTTTTTACTCTATAAATAGAGCATTCAATCTTTAAGGCAATTAAAATGAAACCCCATATTGTATTTTTTATATTTTTCGCACTATTCAATTTCTCTCACTCCCAGGCTGCTGAAGTCATCATCCGCACTTATGAATTCCCCAACGAGACAGACCGCCTAGCAGATGATCAAATTGGAGGCATTGCCGGGAAAATTATTACCGCCGCGCTTAGCGCTCAACACATCCGCTTTCAGCTCATTTGGCAGCCGTGGCTACGCGCGCAGGCCGAAGTTAAATCAGACAGTGAAGGCAATTCTTTCATCATTCCGTTAACCCGAAATTCAGAGCGCGAAAATCAGTACGTATGGGTAAGCAAGCTATACGACTCCAATATCGCTTTTCTCACCCTGCCCGGGAAAACCAAAATTGATAGCATCGCCGAGGTCGGGAAATACAAAGTAGGCGTACTAGCCGGAACTGGTTATGAAGCCACCCTGCAGCGAAACGGCTTGAGCAGTGAACAAATAGATAGAAATACTGAGGAGACACGCAATGCAAAAAAGCTGCTGCTAGGCAGAATAGATGCATGGTATACGGGTGTGATTGGCGGCATGCACTTACTGCAGAAGGAGGGTTACGATGTAAGAAAGGTGCAAATCGGCCGTTCAATTGATACGGAGGCAGATTACATCGCTACTTCAAAGAAAACGCCGCAGGCTCTCGTTGAAAAAGTTCGCAATGCAATTGAGAGATATAAAAAGACCCCTGATTATGAAAAATTGATTCAATCGTATCTTTCCAATTAAATGCAAGCAGGCGTTTAAATTTAAAATCCCCCGCTAAAGATATAGCATCTTACTTTGCGCATGCCATATCCTCAGCGGAGGAGTTCTACATTCAATTAATAGCGATCAGGTTAAATTTAAACTATCAACTTTCCCTCTCCTTGCACAGCCATGCTCCACGCAGTCTGTACGACATGGCGTGAGGCCTGATCCATATTATTGATGAAGCCAGCCTGGCCCGCCTCAGGCGCAAAGCCGCTCATGGCCTGAACCAATGCATCGACCGCCTGATGGCTGAGAGCAGTATAAGAACGCAGGCTGTTTTTCTGGACCTCACCTAGCTCCAAGACAATTTGCGCACGTTTGCTGGAAAAATATCCGTTGAATGTCGCTGCGCCTATCTGCTCGAAACGGTCCTGATCGCTGGCTCCCGCTGTTTCATCGCACCGATTCAGTAAAATCTGCAAATCATCTCCGTTACGCTTGAACCAGATATCCTGCTGATCAATATCATCCAGTACGATATAGTCGTCCTGTTCGGCATCCAGCACTTCGCAATCAATCACCGCGTCCGACAACACAAAGCTATCTACGCCTGTTCCACCTGAAAAACGGTTTTGATAGCCGCCCAACACCAGCACATCGTCACCCGCTCCGGCAGACAATTCGCTGAACTTGGAGCCGCTGTCAGCAATAAGGTAGTCGCTCTCATCCGCGCCCGTCACCACTGCGTGATAACCCATGAGCTTGATCTGGTTTCGGCCATGGTCGGCTTGCAGGCGGTTATGATTGCCAAACACCAGGGCATAATCATTGCCCTGGCCCAGGCTGATCTGGTTATGGTTGCCGATGGCGACGACGAAGTCCTGCCCCGCGCCCCCATCCATGCTGTTGTAGTTGCCGGAAACCACCAGATAATCCTGGCCGGCGCCGCCGTCGATCACGCCTCCCTCGCCAAAAACATAGGCTTGGTCATTGCCGTCTCCCAAGTATGCGTGATTGATGCGGCCAGCCTGCACCGCGACATCGTCGCCCGCGCCGCCAAACATCATGTTCTCTCGCCCCATCAGCACACCAGTGTCTGAGCCAGCGCCTCCAGAAAAGACATTGGAAGTGCCGGTAGCGTAAAAGACATCATCGCCTCGTCCTCCCCAGAAGTTGTTGTTCTCTCCCAGATAGGCGCCCAGATCCTTGCCATCCCCGCCCCAATTGAAGTTGTAATTCCCCAAGGAAACATGCATGTCTCCGTCGCCTTGCAGGTGGCCGCTATTACGCAGGAAGTCAAAAGTCTGCTCTTGCATATTCAGCAGATCGGCGCTCAGATTTTGCTTGAGATTGCTGAGCAGTTGCACCATCTCGCTCTGTTTGTCTTGGCTAAACAAGGTTGCGAACAAGTTCGGCAGATGCAATGCATTCAGGCCAAACGCCTTACGATCTGTCTCTGCCGGCGCTAAAGCGTCCGCTGGCGGCGGCGCATCGTCTGTTTCTTCAGGAGCCGCGGCTTGCAAGCCATGGCTTCGGGCAAAAGAACTCAGCGCGTCTTTCCCCAAGGCCGCTCCCGCCTCCAATGCATCCAGCCAACGGGCCGGGTCGGTAAAAGCCGCCAGTTGCTCGCCGCCGAAGTCGGCAATGACAGACAGCATTTCACGCAGCATGGCGGGCCCGTCTATGGCGTCGCCGGATCTAGACACCAAACCGCCTTGCGCGGTGTAATCCACGCCGAAAATATCACCCAAGGTTGTATCGCTGCCCACTCCGGCCAAACGACCCAACAAGCGGTTTTGCAGCTGTCGCGGCAGATCTGTTGGCGTAAAAGTGAAGGTGGTTTTGGCCATGCCTGTGGCGGTGAATTGCTGGGTCAGCAATCCAAATAGCGAACCCAGGTTGGTATCCAGAATGGACTGGATATTATCGCCAAAGACAAAATTCCAGTTAGCCGTGGTGATCTGGATATCCGCGCCCTGCCCGCCAACCGCAAAATTGAAGGCTAATTTTTCATTCATTTGGCGCAGCTTGTCCGCCCGGCTCAATTGACCACCGCCTTGTTGTCCTTGGCTGGATTGCCATTGATTGAACTTTTTGTTCAATGTGGCTTCGATATCGCTCTTCAATCCGCGGCTGCTGCGCTGATGTTGGCTGTCCAAGGCGGTCAGGCTGGCATAGTCTACGCTGCTGGTTTGATCCAGCCCCGCCGTATCGGCCAGATATTTTTCCACGCCCGCCAGGGTCCACTGCGCCCATTGCGCGCTTAGCCATTGGCTCTGGTCGCGGTTCCCGGCAATCGTTTGCAGCACGCCGGCAATACGCGCGGCGCCATCAAACGGATTCACCAGCGGCGGCATGGGAATGGACTTGTCCGCCATCACGATCAGATCATTGCTGCGCCCCATATTGAAGCTGACGTTGCGGTTGCCTATAAACAACTGCGCCCCTTCCAGCGCGCGATAGCCGGCGATGTCCACGCTATGCTGGCTGTCTCCATCGCCGATATGGACCATCACGTTGTTATCGCCGAAAACCAGCGACTTCATGCCGCCAACGCCTACCTTGATTCCCAAATTGGAGGTGCCCCAATTGACGGTAGTGAACTCGCCATCGCCCAATTGCAATTGGATATTGCCGGAATAGCTCAGCTGCCCGCTATCCGAACCGGCATCTGCCTCTTGATTTGTGGCAACGCGTTTTTTCGGAGCTTGGAATACATCCTGATTGTCTGCGATGGCACCGCTAGCCGATGCGCGACTTGATTGCCCTACCCTTGCCAGGTTGATATCGCCCTCGGCGATGCCGCTGCGCATCGACTCGCGCCGCACTTGCAGTTGCTGATCCTCTCCCCGGCTGAATACTACTTTATGCTCAGGCTCTTTACGCAGCCAATCTCCCTGCTCTGCGCGGGTATGCTTGCGGCCTTGCGAATCCACCGCCACTTCGCTGCTGCGCGCAGAAACGCTGGCAACACCCCCCTTGCGCTCCATGGCTTCGAAAAAGCCGCGCGCATATCCATCCTGCCTGGATGAGCCAACCAAGGAACACCCCACCAAGCTGACATGTTCGGCTTGGGTTTCAATGCCATGCGCACGCGCAATATCGTTACTCACATGCTGTAGACGCGCGGCGAGAGACTCGGCGTCGTAACCGCCCAAGCGGCCATTGCCATCCACCCCACCCTCACTGCCATGCCCCACCACCTGCCAACGCAGCTTGCCGCGCAAACGGGACAGTTCGCCATGCACTACCCGGTATTGGCCATCGGCGCCTACTTGCACCAACACGCTCTTGTCCGGATGCTTGCCCGCCAATCGCGCGGCCGCCCTGGCCGCCACGGGGTCATTCTCCATCTGGAAAATCAGTTGGCCATCAAAGCGGCTTGCTGTCTCGCCGCGGGTTGGCGAGGTGACTTGCTCGGTTCGCCATTGAGCCAGTTCAGTTGAAATATCCAGAATGGGACGTTCCGCATTTTCCTGATATCTACTTAACGATTGCAATTTATGTCTATCATTATCAACATCTTCTATCTTTTGAATTGAGCCAATTCTCTCCAACGTTTCCAGCAACAGATTCTGACTACTACTCATATTCTTATAATGATTTTTTAAAAAAAAATCATCCACATCCAAGAAAACATCAGAAATGGTGTTTTTTACTAGATTCAAATCTTTACTATACAAATTCTCAGAACGCAACTCCAATTCTTTTCTTAACAACTCATTTCCACTATCATGATACTGCGTCACCTGTACAACATGCTCGCCCCCCTCTCGCTTACGCAAAATCAGATGTCGTATATTATTTTGCTGACAAAAAGAAACTGTCCCCTTACCCTCCGCAATAACAAGACGTGAATTAGATACTACAAGATCATTTACATCAGATGGTAATTGCCCTGCAAGCACAACAAGTGGCTTATTGGTTTTTTTCGATAACTCAGCCTCAAAACGTACTGCATCATCAATACGAACACAATCCATCGACTCACTTGAAATAGGAATGCCAACATCACCGGCAACAAAAATAACAGAGCGCTTCCCTGCTTCTGACTTTATCAATGCATCACGCATCCCATCCAATAAAGAAAGCCTATTTTCAATTGGCACTTGATGAAAGCCATACGCATACAACATTCCGGCATCAGAAACATGTGAAATCAGCTTATTTAAATTGCCCTTCTCTGCTTCGGCCAAATTACTCCTATCTATAGCATTTTTATCAACAACTGAAGGGTATATAGCGCTCTCTTCAATTCCTTTAGGAAAGCCATCCAACACTTCCTTACCATTTACATAAACTCCTCTCCTAGCACCATGATCCTTATCTCCCATCATTATCTCAGTTACTCTGGTTGACTCTGCAACACCACTTGCATAACTATCAAAAATAGAAGTTCGCGTATCTGTTGCTCCAGATAGAATTAGCGTGTTTTTTTCTGTCAACAGCTTTACAAAATTAGCACCATCGCTCTCTGTCAAATCCAAGAATTGAACCTTGTCCTCAACTCCCGGGCACAACTTAATTAACTTCTCTCGTGCAGAAATATAATCCAGCTGATGCGTGAATTCAATTTCAATATTCGCGCCAGCGCGCTTAAAGCTTTCGTCATTACTCGGCTTGCCTTCAGTAAAAGAATGGAATTCCTTAAGCTTTATATCCAAATCTAACGCTTCGCCATAATCAGACCGCCCTCTTAATTCATCTCTATAACGTTCAATTAAATCTTCAACTTCAAATTGATTGGTTTCCGAAGCAACCATATCTCTAGAATAATTGAACGACCATTTACCATTTGTATCTTTATGAATCTCAACTTCAGACTGCGCAAAAAATCTTAAAAAATCTTCCGTATCAAAACGATTAGCATCCTCCCCTTCAACACGCAAACCTAATCTAACTCTCTGTTTAAAATTATAATCTTCATTTGTTAGCACAACTAACTTTTTCCCCTCACCCATTAAAGACTCACTAATTTCTCTTATTGGGCGTGAATTAATTGCCTGCTCACCATAATTTGGTGAGTTAGGGAGGAAGAAAATGATATTGTCAAATTTATTTAAGTAATCTTTCGCAACCTGTCGCCCTCCCAAAGCTTCTAAATCCTCGTCGAATGCTGGTACTCGAGCAGAAGACCGTGCAATATCTGGTTGCAAGTCCCTTCTTGCCGACTGCCCAAGCTGTTCTTGAGCTTTGACAACGGGCTCGCTCTCTTGGCTCAGCATGCCTTGCCCCGCTACAGCATGTCTCGGACCACTCGAATCGCTCGGCAGTCCCGCAGAATCTTGCGACGGGCGCCGCACCATTCTCACTTGCCCATTTTCGCCATCCGGTACAAAGCGGGGATGGTCTTCTCCTGGCTGCCAGGTCACTTTCAGGCGTGCGCCCATGCGCTGGTAGGCACCTTGCAATTGGGCAGTATCATGGACAATCGGCTGCCATACGCCTCTATCGCACAAAGCCAATGGGAAGGATGGATTGGCCACGGCGCCCACCAGCGGCACGCCTTGTTCATGCGCTCCCATGTGGGCCGGGTAGCTAACTTGAGGGCCATGCTGCACGGTATGGTGCGAGCCGCGGCGCAAAGGACGGCTCTCGTCTTTGGCCGCCACAGCGGCATTCAGCATGCCGCGGATGAAGCGTTCGGTCTGGCTGCTGCTGGGCACGGAATGCGCGCGACCGCTAAAACTGAGCATGTCGTGCAGATCGTAGTCGCCGGTATACATCTTTTGCTGCCACTGCGGGCTGGCCCGCAGCAACTCGGTGCTGCGACGCAAGGATTCAGCGTCTCTCATGTCAACCGGGAAATAGAAATGATCGGCGTCTACGCGCTTAACCTGCTGCCCCAACGCTTTCATAGCCTCATCGGAAGCATCGCGCAGCGCGTATAGATCCGGAGTCACGTAGAAACCCAGCAATGCTTTCGTTTCCGGATGCCAATGGCCAACCAATCCAGCCAGCCCCAGCTCCTGCAGCCAGGCCAGCTTTTGTGCCCCCTCCGCGCCATACGCGCCGCTCAAGGAACTGCCCTTGACCGTTTTTTCCAAGATATCGTGCCCCTTGGCCGCCGCGCCATCTGCCAGACGTTCCAGCGTCAGCGCACCGGCTTCGCGCGCGCTGACCGCGAAGTTGCCCAAGCTGGATGCTACGCTGAACGCCAATAAATGCTGCTTGGACACAAACTGGGATGTGATCCGGCCAAAGCGGCCATCCGGCAGGTCGACACCTCGAAAAACATAGTCGCACAGTGGTTTCAGGGCTGGATTCTTGCGCACTAGATAGCGCTCCAGCTCCGCATCCGGCATCTGCATCACACGATCAATAAAATCCATGCGCCCGCTTGAATTACTCGATAGCCTGCTTTGTGCTTGCTTGTCATGCGTCGACTCGATAGCTTGGGGAAGCCCATGGACACTCACTGGATCGGCTGTATTGCCTGTCGCTCGTCGTATTTCATCCGCAATGCCGGCCAATGCGGCTTTATCCACTCGCCACGTTTTGCCAGGTTCCACATCGACCAAGGCGTTGAGATGGGCGAGCGCTGCATCCGGCTCCAAGCGAGCCCAAGCAATTGCCGCTGCGCCCAATTCAGTATCGCCGCTACGCGCAGCCTCTCGCGCCAATTGATACAGTCGCACGGCTAGTTGAGGGCTCTCTTTCGCTACTGCCAGCAAATCCTCACGCCGCGACAGCATGTCGCCTGCAAACATCTTTTCTTCCAATTGGGCGCGTAACCGGCCCAAGGCAGGATTGCGTCCTGATGTGGGATGCTCCGCCAGATAACGGCTAAGCCGCTGATGCAAGGCCAGGCCTTCAACTAGCTGCGTGTCACCGCCGACCGTGGATAGCCGTTCCAGACCATCCAGAATCGCGCGATAGGATGGTCCTATGCGCTTGGCGAATACTGAAGCCTCCTGTTGCAATGCTTGGCGCGTGATCAGGCCATCCAATGGCATCCTCTCCGCTTCTTCAGCAGAACCTTGCCCCTCACTCCTGAGGCCGCTCGTCTGCCCCAAACTTTCCAATTCATCAGTATCTGCGACACGATTAGGCTTTGGCACCTCACCTTGCTCACGCTGCTCAAAGTCTTTTTTGAGCGAAGCCACCACGTCAGCGTTCTGCTGTGCCGTTTGAATCTGCCCGGAGTGGCGACGGGATCTAGCCCGCACGCCTGCATTGATCTGCAGGCGATTGACCGCGGCCCGGGCATCCTCCAACCCACCCAAATCTGATGCAATCTGGCCGGGGGTTTCCGTGCTGCCCGCCTCGCCATCGATTTCATCCACATCATTAGCCTCGGTCGTTTCATCCGGCTCCGGCGCATCAGCGCGCGGAGGCTCGGCCACTGCTACCCTGCGAACCTCACGCTCCGGCTTGGCATCGCTCTGTTGTTGCACACTCTTGGCATCGGAAGCGGCTTGACCCACTTTTTGACGGCTTTCTTCTGCGGCCTGCGCACCACGCTGGCGGGCCAGCTCCACATCCTGGTTAGCCTGCTCTTGCCTGGCCTGCGCTTGTTGCTGGGCGCTCTGCGCCTTCACTCTTTGTTCCTCGCCCTGCGCAGTTGCGGCCCGCGCCTGATCCTGACTGCGCAACCGTGCCTCCTCGCTTCGCCGCCGGCCTCTTTCGCTTTTCTGCAAGGCTTCTTGACGCTTTGCTTGCTGGCGCTGATGCTGCTGATCTACCGTGTTCAGCGCATCGGATGCCGCCGCCTGCGCCCTCGCCAACTGCTCTTGGGCATCCGCTGGCAGGTCGGCTGCAAAACGATCCCGCCAAGCATGGCCAGAACCACCTTCCAGTCTCGGTGTGGCAAACGATTCCAACCCGTGTGTCATTTGGCCCAAGCGTGATGTCACTGCATCAGCCTCTTCATTCAAGACATCACGCAGCCAATCACCATTACGCGATAATTGCTGCTCATCGCTTGCTTCCAGCTGCCTCAGGCTACCTTCGATATCCGCCAACTGACGCTTTTTTTCTTGTTCAAGGCGCTGCTGGTCACGTTCCGCCGCAGCTTGGTCCTGAGCCACCTGCACTCCCATGTTGGGCACGTTGACGTCCGGCATCGCAGCGGCATAGGCGGCGACATTGTCGATCACATACCCCAGGCTATTCTCAGGCCCCGTGCCGCTGAAGGAGATGCGATTGCGGCCTGCCACTGCGGTAAGTTGTAATTGCTTATGCTGCCACTCGGCGGCATCGCCTTGGCTGCTGAAAACCAGAACATTGTTCCAGCGCACTTCGATACCGTGCTCTAGGCCTGCATGCAGACGGCGAGCAAAGTCAAAATCCAATGTAATGGTCTGTCCGCCGCGCAGGCCATCCAGATCTTGATAAATCGTAGTATTGCGGTCAGTAGACAGTTCGCTGGAGAATTGGCCATATTTAGCTTCAGCCGAAAGCCCGTATACACCGGCGCCAAGCCAAGCCTCGATGCCATGAGTGGATTGCCAGCCATGGCCATATTGTTCGAAATCGCCATTGACGATCAGATTGGTCCGCGCAACGCTTTGCTCGTCTATCGATAAGCGGCTGGCGTGCTGCCCCTCGTCCACATCCTGCGGCCGTGAAACCTGGCCACGCAGATCACTGGCCAAGCTTGAATCCGTCTGGCTAATCTCATCCAAACGAAAACCCTGCAACTGCTGGACTTCAGCCAGCTCTACGCCAAGGCTTTCCTCGTCAGCTCCAGTCCGGCTTTGCCGTCCCGGCAGCCGGAATCCTCCCCGTCCCTGGCGGGATACACCGGAAGTGTCGCCTTCGTCTCCTTGCACCAGGTAATTGATGGCCTGACTGGCCGCCGCACCCAACAGGGTTTGCTTGATATTGCCAAACAACTCCGCCAACTTATTGCTGGCCGTATTGCTGCTGGCCACCGCGAGGGAATAGAAGTCGCCATTGCCGACTTTGACCACAACGTTATTCCGCGCATAAGCGGCGGTGATCATCATGCCGTCGCCAATCTGGATGTTGGCATTGCCTCTGCCCTTCATCACGGCAACATTAAGGCCATCGCCCCACTGGGTATTGAGGTTGTAGTTGCCCCAGGCGACATTGACTCTAGTGCCGCTTCCCACTTTGATGTTGCTGTTGAGCTTGCCGTAAACGGCGGTCACGCTCAGCCCATCTCCTACAGTCGTGACAATATTCGCTTCGCCTTTGGCTGCCGTAACCTGAATACCATCGCCCACCTTGGTCACCAGGTTGGCACGCCCCAGCAAGGCCTGGTAGCCATCGCCCTGCCCCACCTGGGTGATGATATTGGCCTCGCCTTTCGCCAATGTGACCTGACGCCCGGCACCCACCTTAGTCACCACGTTGGCGCGCCCCCAGGCGCCTACATAATCGTCACCATCGCCAATATGGGTCACCACATTGGCCTCACCCTGCACGATGCTGAGCTGGCCACCCTGGCCTATCTTACTCAATACATTGGCTCGCCCCTTGGCCGCTCGAACACCCAAACCATCGCCTACATGGGTCAATACATTCAGCTCGCCCCAGGCTGCGACAATTTGATCGCCAGCTCCCACCTTGGTCATCAGGTTGGCTTTGCCTTTGGCAAAGCCAATTTGCAGGCCTTCTCCTACTTGGGTCAGCACATTGCCCACGTCGGAAACCAACAGCCCCACGGTGGCGCCATTCCCTACCTTGGTCAGCACATTGCCCTTGCCCAACAACAAAGCAGCAGTAACGCCGTTGCCTACATGGGTCACCACATTGGCTTCAGCCTTGGCCAATACCCCAAGCAATCCATCACCCACCTTGGTAACGATATTGGCTTTGCCCAAGGCCAAAACTCCGGTGATGCCGCTGCCTACATGAGTCATGACATTGGCTTTTCCGAACGCCGCAGCCAGCGTCGCGCCATTGCCAACTTTCGTCATCAGGTTGAAATCGCCTGCAAACAAGCCAAGGCTGATGCCATGCCCCACTTGCGTGAAAACATTGGCCTTGCCCGCCATCAGCGCGGCAGTCAAGCCATCGCCGACCTTGGTCAAGACATTGGCTTTGCCTATCATTGCGGCAAACGTTTCGCCATGGCCAATCTGGCTGAACACATTCGCGCCGCCAATCATGGCGGCCAATGTCATGCCATCCCCAACCTTGGTGGCCACATTGCCCTTTGCCAGCATCAGCGCTACGGTCAGGCCATTGCCGACATGAGTAAAGATATTGCCCTTGGCTATCATCAAAGCCAGCGCTTTTCCATCGCCTACTTTGGTGAAAACATTGAGCACACCGCCCATCAATGCCCAGGCATCGCCCTGTCCAATATGGGTGAATACATTGCCAGCCCCAACCATCGCGGCAATCGAAGTACCATCGCCCACCTTGGTAAAGATATTGCCCGCTGCGGCCATCACGCCCAGCGTGCGGCCATTGCCCACATGGCTTAGCACATTGCCCCAGCCCAGCATGACCGCACTCAGATCGCCTTCACCTACTTTAGTCAGCACGTTAGCAGCCCCAAGCATGATTGCCTGGGTTGCTCCCTGACCAATATGTGTCAAGACATTGAGCTGCCCTCCCAACATCGCCTGCAGCGTGCCATCACCATATTTGGTCAGTACATTGGCGCCGCCAAGCGCGATAACTCGGGTATCGGCCTCACCATTCCCCTGATGAATATGGCTAACCACATTGGCCCCGCCCAGCAGGCCGGCAGACAAGTCGCCGCCACCCAAAACAGAAAGCACATTGCCTCCGCCTGCCATTACGGCGTCTACCGCCCCCGATCCCACTTTGGTGAATACATTGAAGCCGCCGGCAGCCAACCAATGCTCACGGCCTCGGCCGATGTGGGTATGCGCATTCGCTCCGCCTAGCATCAGGACCTGGCCATCGCCATCACCATGATGAACAGAAATATTTCCATAGGCCAATAGACGTGCAAGATAGTTGCCATCGCCACGTCTGATCAGTACATTCGCCGCACCGGCCGCATACACATCCATGCGTCCTTGCGCGCCTAGATGCAGCAATACATTGGCCAAGCCCGCGCCACGGAATACCAGATCGCCCTGCAGGCCTTTCTTGATGACGATATTTGCAGCGCCAGCTCCACTGAAGTGAATGTCCCCTCGCGACACATCCGATTCGATCAGATTCCCCCCGCCAGCGCCTTCAAAATTAATATTGCCTTCAGTATTTCCTTCCCTCCGCGGACGCTCTGCAAAATCATTTACAGAATGGTTTTGCACTTGCGTCAAAATTCCCGACAGGGCGGTCACGGTGTTGATCCGATAATTAAGATCGCTTATTTCATACTCACCACCTTCCAGCGCGCTGTACCCGTTTGATTCGCCAATAGTTTCTTCAGCAATAGAGGAAACATTATTTCCCGGTTTTCTCCAAGCACTCGTTCGATATCTAATCTCACCGGTTACACCATCATTAACAAGCTCCAGCTTGACAACATTGGTATAATTATTTTCAAATCTTGCAAAGATATAACAATTAGACTGAGCAATCGATCTCACTGCATCAACAGTCACGCCACTATCTACATGGTTTTCTCCTAGACTCCCTATTCTGGCAGAAATAATCTCGATATTATTTACTTCCTGCTTTAGCCCTCCGCCATAACTTACCCATTGATCCTTTTTAATTTCGCTTTCTATCGCCTGGACATGGGCAGCCTTCTGATGCTCATAACTAAGCCCTGTCAGACTATACGCTCCACCCACCCCATTGATTTTTGTTGGTGTAAATCCAGCTTGCTCACTGATATGCATATCACTGAGTTGATTTAGATGATCTCCAGTACGGTACCATGATGTAGAAATATACCGAAGCGCGCCACTAACAGGATCGTTTAACAACTCAACCTGATTGACTTTGGTATAACCATCATCGACAATAGCGAAAATATAAGTATTTGGGCGAACCGTTGATTTAATAGCCGAAACTTTTTTTGCCTGATTAACCCATTCACCACCCAAAGTACCACTAATTAATCGAATAGTATCAGCACCAGCAGAGGCTAACGGATTGCCAGCTTCGCCACCTCTCCGTGTGATATGATTAAATCCCCCAATCCCCTTGAAGTGAATATTTCCATTGGCCACATCCGATATAATTCGATTGTACCCCCCAGCTCCTGAAAAATGGATATCGCCACGTGTTCGTTGGAAATCATCGTCATCGTGACAAAGCCGAGATAGCTCATTCCATCCTCCCAAGCCTCTGAAATCAATATCACCATCTCGCCCCTGGCGCAGAACGCGGTTATATGCTCCAGCACCATATAAATTTACACTGCCAGACTCTACACGTGAGGTAATGATATTGGCTGCGCCTGCACCAGAAAAAAAAATTTCCCCGCTCGATCCTTGATAGTGCTGAAACCATGTACGCTCTAGCTGATTTGCGCCCCCTGCTCCATCAAATCGCAAATCGCCATTATCAGTATGGTGGGTAATTTGGTTATACCCGCCTGCGCCTGAGAAAAAGACATTACCTGAAACACCCCGCCTTGTTAATAAATTAGCCAATGCAGCGCCTTGATAATGAATGTCTCCACCCTGCCCATCATGCTGTATCGATACCGCGCCACTCAACCCACTGAAATCTATACTCCCCGATTGTTTTTTTTCGATTGTTGCGTAACCTGCGGCACCACGTACCGTCAATGCGCCACTATCATCAACCACCTTCAAATATGCGGCACCGGCATTTACGATATCATCGCCAGTGCCTGTATAAACAGTTGCACCTATCGATCCCACAGTAATCTGATCATTACCGCCATAAGCATGAATGACGCCACCAAACCCTATCGCATTAATCGTATTATCGTCATCATCAGCAACATAATTACCCGTAAAAAAATATTCAACACTCCTCCAGACGCTCTTACCCATAAACTACCTTCCTATTCTTCTTTCAAATTGAAAACCACTGTACTTTTCGCGCACAAGTACCCACATCTGGATGAATAGTGCCTCGCACAGTGCAGACTCGCTGGCCTTTTTTTGAAGAAAATACTCTTTGACGCAAATCACGTACCACAGCACGAGCATGACCAAATGGGGCAATCATCTCTGGTATAAAGATAAAATCGCCTGATTGCCAATCAGTCTCTATTAAATCCCTAGATCCTGACAACAATATTTTTCTCACCTGAATAGAAACAAAAGCCCAGTTGCAAAAAGCAACTGGGCGTCCTTGATCGTCTTCATAGTAGCAAAATTGGTCTAAATCAAATGCCGGGATGATTCTATGCTGCCACTCCGCCACTGAGTACCTTCGGTGCAGCGGGGAATATTGACTTAACAACATTACCCCACCCAACATGGCCTGTTTTTGCGATTGACTCAGCTTACCTGCCTGATAAATCGTTGCCACAATTTAATCATTTACTCCCATCATTTATTTTGACGGCAATCCTTTTCACACAAGATCCGCGAATACAGGCACACCCCCAGTCTCTGGCGTTGCGTTTATCATACCCGTCGAAATCATTTTCTTTATTTCCTCTTCCATCCTAGGGTCTTCCAGCATACTTTTGACAATCGCAACCATATACATAAAACCGGCTGCAGGCATATGAACCACTCCCTTCAAAACCAGTTGGGCGACATCCTCCTTCTCATTCCCATGTGCCAGCTTATTATGATCATGCCCAACAAAATGAAGAGAAAAGACGCCTCTGTTATAGTTAACGCTTGCAACAGTTTGTACAAACTTCTCTTCCATAATAACTACTCCGTGTTTATTGATAATAATGAAATTATGAATTAAATACTCAACTCACATGAAAATTTTCTCATACACTCACCAAAATCATAAATTAATTACCATTCCCACCGCTTAAAAAACCTTACCGATACAACCTTACGCGCTCTTACTTCGCAATATTAATACCTACCAAAATTCAATATTTTCCAGGATCTATTTTCACTCTTCCTACAATTACCGCGTAGATGATTGCAGCTGGGTTAGCAACAGCTTGCCAAAAATATGTAATCAGCTTCTTGAGATTCAAATAAAAAAACCCCGCATAGCGGGGTTTTTCTGTACAGCCCTGCAAACAGGGCTTAGTCAAGAAAAGCTTACTGCGTCTTTAGACCGAAGGAATCAGCGGTCGCCTGGGCGGTTTTCGCTTCTTCTTCCAGCAGGGCCTTGATGGACAGGCGGATGCGGCCACGGTCGTCCATTTCGATGGCCTTGACCTTCACCACTTGGCCTTCCTTCAGATGATCGGACACATTCTTGATGCGCTCGTTGGCGATCTGCGAGATGTGAACCAGACCATCCTTGCCCGGCAGGATGGAGACGATGGCGCCGACGTTGTTGTCGAGGATCTTGACCACGGTGCCTTCGTACACCTTGCCCACTTCCACTTCGACGGTGATCTCTTCGATGCGCTTCTTGGCCGCTTCCGCGCCCTCGTTGCTGACCGAAGCGATGGTGATGGTGCCGTCTTCCTCGATGTTGATCTCGCAACCGGTATCCTTGGTGATGGCGCGGATGGTTTCGCCGCCCTTGCCGATCACTTCGCGGATTTTCTCCGGGTTGATCTTCATCACATACAGGCGCGGCGCGTGGGCGGACAACTCTTGCGGGCCGTCCACGGCTTCCTTCATCAGGCCCAGGATGTGCAGACGGCCTTCCTTGGCCTGCTCCAGCGCAACCTGCATGATTTCCTTGGTGATGCCCTGGATCTTGATGTCCATCTGCAGCGCGGTGATGCCTTCGGCGGTGCCGGCCACCTTGAAGTCCATGTCGCCCAGGTGATCTTCATCGCCCAGGATGTCGGTCAGCACGGCAAAACGGTTGCCTTCCAGGATCAGGCCCATGGCGATGCCGGCCACGTGCGCCTTCAGCGGCACGCCGGCGGACAGCAGCGACAGGCAGCCGCCACAGACGGAAGCCATCGACGAGGAGCCGTTGGATTCGGTGATTTCCGAAACCACGCGCATGGAGTAGCCGAACTCGGTTTCCGGCGGCAGCACGGCGACCAGCGCGCGCTTGGCCAGACGGCCGTGGCCGATTTCACGGCGCTTCGGCGGGCCCATGCGGCCGGCTTCGCCGGTGGAGTACGGCGGGAAGTTGTAGTGCAGCATGAAGCGTTCGGTGTATTCGCCGGCCAGCGCGTCGATGATCTGCTCGTCCTGCTTGGTGCCCAGCGTGGCCACAACCAGCGCCTGGGTTTCACCGCGGGTGAACAGGGCGGAACCGTGGGTGCGCGGCAGCACGTTGCTGCGGATGCTGATCGGGCGCACGGTGCGGGTATCGCGGCCGTCGATGCGCGGCTCGCCTGCCAGGATCTGGCCGCGGACGATTTCCGCTTCCAGGCTCTTGAAGATGCCCTTGATTTCGTTGGCTTTCAGCGTGTCGGTGTCTTCGTTGATCAGCGCGGCCTTGACGGCATCCCAGGCTTCGTTGATGGCGACGCTGCGGGCTTGCTTCTGACGCAGACGGAAGGCTTCGGCCAGCTTGTCGCCAGCGATGCCGCGGATCTGGGCGATCAGCGCTTCGTCCTTGGCCGGAGCGGACCAGTCGAACATCACCGGATTGACTTCGTCGGCCAGTTCGTTGATGGCCTTGATCGCGGCTTGCATTTGCTCGTGGCCGAACACCACGCCGCCCAGCATCACGGCTTCGGACAGTTCCTTGGCTTCGGATTCCACCATCAGCACGGCGCGTTGGGTGCCGGCCACCACCAAGTCCATCTGCGAGGTTTGCAGTTCGGACTTGGTCGGGTTCAGCACGTATTCGCCGTTGATGTAACCAACGCGGGCGGCGCCGATCGGGCCGGCGAACGGCAGGCCGGAGATGGCCAGGGCGGCGGAAGCGCCGATCATCGCCGGGATGTCGGAATCCACTTCCGGATTCAGCGACAGCACGGTGGCGACGATCTGCACGTCATGGTAGAAGCCTTCCGGGAACAGCGGGCGGATCGGACGGTCGATCAGGCGGCTGGTCAGCACTTCCTTCTCGGACTGCTTGCCTTCGCGCTTGAAGAAGCCGCCCGGGATCTTGCCGGCGGCGTAGGTGCGCTCCAGGTAGTCCACGGTCAGCGGGAAGAAATCTTGGCCCGGCTTGACGGACTTGCCGCCCACCACGTTGACCATCACGACGGTGTCGTCAACGGTGACGACGACGGAACCGGACGCCTGGCGGGCGATTTCACCGGTTTCCAGGGTGACGGTTTGACGGCCGAACTGGAAGGTTTTGGTGATCTTATTGAACACGAGGGTTTCCCTATATCTTGGTTCGATTGTAAAAATCGCGAGCCGGAAAAAACAACGGGAACCCCTAAAAATTCGGACCTGCGGCTAGATCTGAATTTGTAGAGGCTCCCCCCGTTGTCACGACAATTGAAACTCGCGAAGCTGTCGGTGTGAAAAAGTCGCAGCAAGCTGCGACTTTTTCAGAACCGGATACCGATTACTTGCGCAGGCCCAGGCGGGCGATCAGCGCGCGGTAAGCATCAGCGTCAGTGCCCTTCAGGTAGTCCAGCAGACGGCGGCGACGGCTAACCAGCTTCAGCAGGCCACGACGGCTGTGGTGGTCCTTGGTGTTGGCTTTGAAGTGCGGGGTCAGGTCGTTGATGCGTGCGGTCAGCAGGGCAACCTGCACTTCGGACGAACCAGTGTCGCCTTCAGCGCGTTGGAAGCTTTTAACGATTTCTGCTTTTTGAGCGGCGGTCATTGCCATTTGGATTACTCCAGTTTCAGTAGGGGGTTTGAAAACCCGACAAGTGCGGCGAGCCGGAAAACCCAACCCATTCCACACTCCGGTAAGCGGCGGATCAGGACTTGGCCTGGTTCGCCAGGAGCCGGATCGGATGCAAGCGGCCATCGCCGCGAGCCTCGCCCAGCCCCACGAATTTCCGCGTCACCTGATGGTAAACTCGGAAACGCTGCATTTTCTCACACTTTTGTTCAAAACGCACGGGTTGGCCGTGCATAAACTTGCCGATCTCGCCATCTGGCAGCTCGACCTGTGGAAAGTGCGCAACCAGCACGTCGGCCGGCAGCAGCATGGCCTCGCGCGCCGGCATGTCCAGCGGCTCCAGATCGGCCAACCGATGCGACTGGTCCAGCGTGAAGCCGCCGGTCGCGGTGCGGCGCAGCGCGGTCAAGTGCGCGCCGCAACCGAGCGCCTCGCCGATGTCGCAACCCAAGGTGCGGATATAAGTGCCTTTGGTGCACAGCACATCGATCTCGGCCGATACGCCGTCGAACGACAACAGCTCCAGCTTGCGGATGGTGACCTGGCGCGCCTCGCGCGGCACCTCGATGCCGGCGCGGGCATATTCGTACAGCGGTTTGCCCTGGTGCTTCAGCGCGGAATACATCGGCGGCACCTGGCTGATTTCGCCGCGGAAACGTTGCAGCACGGCCTCCAGCTGCTCGCGGCTGAAGTTGGCCGGCCGCTCGGACACCACCTCGCCTTCCACGTCGCCAGTGGTCGTCACCACGCCGAACCTGACCGTGGCGCGGTAGCCCTTGTCGGCATCCAGCAAGTAGGATGAAAACTTGGTGGCCTCGCCCAGGCACACCGGCAGCAGGCCGGTGGCCAGCGGGTCCAGCACGCCGGTATGGCCGGCCTTGGCGGCGTTCAGCAGCCAGCGCGCCTTCTGCAGCGCGTTGTTGCTGGAGATGTCGTAGGGCTTGTCGATCAGCAGCACGCCATCGATGTGGCGGCGGTTGCTGCGCGGCTTGCTCATTCGGCCTTGCCCTCGCCCGGCTCGCCGTCGGCGACATCGCCGAACTTCTCCGCGTCTTCGCGCGCCACCTGGTTGATCAGGCTGGTCAGGTGCATGCCGCGCTCGACCGAATCGTCGTAGACGAAGTGCAGCTGCGGAATGCTGAAAATCTTGATCGCGCGGCCCAGCTCGTTGCGCAGGTAGCCGGCGGAGCTGTCCAGCGCCTCCTGAGTCGCTTCGCGCGTGCTATCCACCATCACGGTGTAATACACCTTGGCGTGCGAGTAGTCGCGGGTCACCTCCACCTGGGTGATGGTGATCCAGCCGGCGCGCGGATCCTTCAGGCCCTTGCGGGTCAGCTCGGCCAGCTCGCGCTGGATTTGCTCGGCGATGCGGTCCGAGCGGGAAAAACCTTTTTTGGCTTTGGCCATGATAATTCCAATCGTTACCTTGCGATTCACAGAACCGCTTTAGCCACGAAAACCACGGAAAACACGAAACACAATCACGAGACCGATACTCAGAACGGTGCGCCAGCGCGTTCACTCCAAGCCAGTCTTGTCACTGCTGCCCTCGGGCTGGTTTGTTCGTGTTTTTCGTGGGTTTCGTGGCGCAAACATGAAAAAGGCGAGCGCCCGCCGACCTTTCGGTCAGACCGGCGCCCGCCCTTGGCGTCTCAATTACAGAGAGCGCGCAACTTCGACGATTTCGAACGCTTCCAGTTGGTCGCCTTCCTGGATGTCGTTGAAGTTCTTCAGCATCAGGCCGCACTCGTAGCCTTGCTTGACTTCCTTCACGTCGTCCTTGAAGCGCTTCAGCGATTCCAGTTCGCCGGTGTGCACCACCACGTGGTTGCGGATCAGACGGACCGAAGCGGAGCGCTTGATCATGCCGTCGGTCACCATACAACCCGCGATATTGCCCACCTTGGAAACCGAGATCACCTGACGGATTTCCACCGTACCCAGGATCTGTTCCTTCTTCTCCGGCGCCAGCATGCCCGACAGCGCGGCCTTCACCTCGTCCACCGCATCATAGATGATGTTGTAGTAACGGATGTCGACGCCTTCGTTTTCCGCCAGCTTGCGCGCGGCGGAATCGGCACGGGTGTTGAAGCCGATGATGATGGCCTTGGAGGCGATCGCCAGGTTGACGTCGGATTCGCTGATGCCGCCCACGCCGGAGTGCAGGATGGCCACGCGGACTTCTTCGGTGGACAGCTTCTGCAGACTGCCGGCCAGCGCTTCGTACGAACCTTGCACGTCCGCCTTGATGATGATGGACAAGGTTTGCACCTCGCCTTCAGACATCTGGGCGAACATGTTCTCCAGCTTGGCGGCTTGCTGCTTGGCCAGACGCACGTCGCGGAACTTGCCGGCGCGGAACAGGGCGATTTCACGCGCCTTCTTCTCGTCGGCCAGCGCCATGGCGTCTTCGCCGGCCAGCGGCACGTCGGACAGGCCCAGGATTTCCACCGGGATGGCCGGACCGGCCGATTCGATGGCCTTGCCGTTTTCGTCCATCATGGCGCGGACGCGGCCGAATGCCGTGCCAGCCAGCACCACATCGCCCTTCTTCAGCGTGCCGGACTGAACCAGCAGCGTGGCGACCGGACCACGGCCCTTGTCGAGGCGGGCCTCGACGATGATGCCCTTGGCCAGGGTTTCCACCGGCGCCTTCAACTCCAGCACTTCGGCCTGCAGCAGGATGGCTTCCAGCAGCGCGTCGATGTTAAGACCCATCTTGGCCGACACTTCGACGAACTGGGTATCGCCGCCCCAGTCTTCCGGCACCACTTCGTGCGATACCAGTTCCTGACGGATGCGTTCCGGGTTGGCGCCCTGCTTGTCGATCTTGTTGACCGCCACCACCATCGGCACACCGGCCGCCTTGGCGTGGTGGATCGCTTCGATGGTCTGCGGCATCACGCCGTCGTCGGCAGCCACCACCAGCACCACGATGTCCGTAGCCTTGGCGCCGCGGGCACGCATCGCGGTAAACGCTTCGTGACCCGGGGTGTCCAGGAAGGTGATCATGCCGCGCGGGGTTTCCACGTGGTAAGCGCCGATGTGCTGGGTAATGCCGCCGGCTTCGCCCGCCGCCACTTTGGCGCGGCGGATGTAGTCCAGCAGAGAGGTCTTGCCGTGGTCCACGTGGCCCATCACGGTCACCACCGGGGAGCGCGGCTTTTCCACCACTTCGACGGTCTCGCCGCCGGTCACTTCCAGGTAGGCCTCCGGATCGTCCGCCTGAGCGGCCTTGCCGATGTGGCCCATTTCTTCCACCACGATCAACGCGGTTTCCTGATCCAGCACCTGGTTGATGGTGACCATCATGCCCATCTTCATCAGGGTCTTGATCACTTCAACCGCCTTCACGGCCATCCGGTGAGCCAGTTCGGCCACGGTGATGGTTTCCGGCACCAGAACCTCATGCACGATGGGTTCGGTCGGCGCCTGGAAGGCGTGCTGGTTGTTCTGCTTGTTCTTGCCCTTGCCGCCGCGCGACTTCCAGTCGTTGCCGGCGTCGCCGCCCTTGGTCTTCAGACCGCGGCCGCCCTTCTTGCCTTCATCCCAGCGATCGCCGCCCTTCTTGTTGCCGCCGCCCTTCTTGGCGTCCGGACGACCGGCAACCGTCGCCGGCACGGATGGTGCGCTAGGCGCGCCGGCTACGCCGGGACGCGGGCCGCGGTTGTCGCCAGCCGGGCGCGGACCACGGCTGTCGCCAGCCGGACGCGGACCGCGGTCGCCGGCGCCAGCCGGACGCGGGCCACGATCGCCTGCACCTGCCGGACGCGGACCACGGTCGCCTGCGCCAGCCGGACGCGGGCCGCGATCGCCTGCGCCAGCCGGGCGCGTGCCGCGGTTGTCGTTGCCACGCGGGCCGCGATTGTCGCCAGCCGGCGCCGCACGACGCTCTTCTCGCTGCGGCTCAGCGGCCGGAGCGGGCGCCGGAGCCGGTTGCGAAGCCGCCAGCTTGGCGGCCTGGCGACGCTCCTCGCGCTCGATCTTTTCGCGCATCAGCGCTTCCTGGCGGGCGCGGAACGCGGCTTGGCGCTTCTCTTCGGCTTCGCGCGCGGCGATTTCTTCCGGCGACAGGATGGAGGCGACCGTGCGCGGAGCCGGCGCGGGGGCCGGCTTCGGCTCGGGCTTAGGTTCCGGCTTGGCTTCCACCTTGGGCTCGGGCTTAGGCTCCGGCTTGGCTTCCGGCTTCGCCTCGACCTTGGGCTCCGGCTTCGGCTCGGGCTTCGCTTCCGCCGGCTTGGCGGCCGGAGCGGGAGCCGGCTCGGCCGGCTTCGGCGCTTCGGCGCGCGGGGCTTCTTCCGGGCGCACCACTACGCGCTTCTTGCGGGTTTCCACAGTCACGGTGCCGCCGTCGGCTTTTTTCACCTCGGAGGTGGACTTGCGGGTCAGCGTAATGCCGCCGTCCTCGCGCGCGCCATGCGCACGCTTCAGATAGTCCAGGAGCTGGGACTTGTCTTGCGCCGACAGGGTGTCTTCCGGCGAGCGCTTGCTCACGCCGGCCGCCTTCAGCTGTTCCAGCAGGCGTTCCGGCGAGAGATTCATCTCACTGGCAAATTGTTTTACATTCGTCAAAACCATTCGTCTTCCCAAATTCCGTAAATACTTCCCGAGAAAGCCTTACTGGTTGAACCAGTGTTCGCGCGCCTTCATGATGATTGCGCGTGCAGCTTCCGCTTCCATGCCGGTCATGTCCACCAGATCGTCAACAGCCAAGTCGGCCAGATCGTCGCGGGTGGTCACGCCGCCTGCGGCCAGCTTGCGAACCAGCTCGGCATCCAGGCCTTCCATGTCCTTCAGGTCATCCGATACGTTTTCGACCTGCTCTTCGGACGCAATGGCCTGAGTCAGGAGCGCATCACGGGCGCGGCTGCGCAGCTCGCCCACCAGCTCCTCGTTGAAGCCTTCGATTTCCAGCATTTCTTCCAGCGGCACATAGGCCACTTCTTCCAGCGCGGCAAAGCCTTCGTTCACCAGCTTGGCTGCGATGTCTTCCTCCACGCCCAGCGCGCTGACGAACAGCTGGCGCAGCGCGGCGTCCTCGGCCTGGTGCTTCTCTTCGGCCTCGGTCACAGTCATGATGTTCAGGTACCAGCCGGTCAGTTCGGCGGCGAGCTTGACGTTCTGGCCGCTGCGGCCGATGGCCAGCGCCAGTTGGTCTTCCTCAACGATCACATCCATGCTGTGATTGTCTTCGTCCACCATGATGCGGCTGACTTCAGCCGGCGACAGCGCGTTGATCACGAACTGAGCCGGTTCCGGCGCCCACAGCACGATGTCAACGCGCTCGCCAGCCAGTTCCTGCGTCACCGCCTGAACGCGGGAGCCGCGCATGCCGATGCAAGTGCCTTGCGGATCGATGCGGGCGTCGTTGGCCTTGACTGCGATCTTGGCACGCATGCCGGCATCGCGCACGGCGGCGCGGATTTCCAGCATGCCTTCGTCGATTTCCGGCACTTCCAGCTCAAACAGCTTGACCAGGAAATCGGGCGAGGTGCGGGACAGGATCAGTTGCGGGCCGCGGCCTTGGCGGTCGATGCGCAGCAGGTAAGCCTTGACGCGGTCGCCCACGCGCAGGTTTTCCTTAGGAATCATCTGGTCGCGCGGCAGCACCGCTTCCAGCTTGCCGCATTCGACGATGGCATTGCCGCGCTCGATGCGCTTGATGGTGCCGATCACCAGGTGCTCGCGGCGCTGCAGGAATTCATTCAGCAGCTGCTCGCGCTCGGCGTCGCGGATGCGCTGCAGGATGACCTGCTTGGCGGTTTGCGCGCCGATGCGGCCAAACTCGACGGCTTCCATCGGTTCTTCAATATAAGCGCCCAGCTCGACGCGCGGATCGCGCTCGCGAGCGTCGATCAGGCCGATTTCCTTGCTTTCGGATTCCAGCAGCTCATCCTCCACCACCAGCCAGCGGCGGAAGGTCTGGTACTGACCGGTGTGGCGATCGATCTCGACGCGCACATCCATTTCGTCATCGGTAAACTTTTTCTTGGTTGCCGAGGCAAGCGCCATCTCAAGGGCGGAAAACACCACATCCTTGCTGACATTCTTTTCGCTCGCCAGGGCATCCACCAGCAACAAAATCTCGCGACTCATGCATTCCTCTCCGAATTTTGTCCTTTAGCGCGGGCTATCGCCGTCCAGGCATCAAAACTCAGGCTCGAGACGAGCCTTGTCGATGTTGGCGAACGGAATCACCACGATGCGGCCATCCACATCCAGCTTCACGGAGCCGTCTTCGACCCCGGCAAGACGACCGGTAAATTTCTTCTGCTGCTCGATCGGCATCCGCGTCTTGATCTTGGCGAGCTGACCGGCGAAACGGACGAAATCGGCTTCCTTCTTCAAAGGACGATCCAGGCCCGGCGAAGACACTTCCAGTCGCTCGTAGTCCACGTTCTCGACCATGAACAGTCGAGTCAGGTGATTGCTCACCAACACGCAGTCTTCCACGGTGATGCCACCGGGCTTGTCGAGAAATACGCGAAAACCGCCACCCGGGGTCATTTCAAAATCGACCAACTCGTAGCCGAAACCCTGCAGGGTGTTTTCCAGCAGCAAACGAACATCCATTGCTTTTTCCACAAATAAAAAATGGGCGAAACGCCCATCCCTAACCGCTGCGATTGTAACCTATTTCCGCAAAAAAGAAAACCTAAGCGCCCGGCCGCGTTCTTTGTCCGCCGGCGGCCATTTTCCGCCGAAAAACGCGCGCGCAAACACCCGCCGCTCAGATCGCGCTGCAAGGGCATTTTGAGCGCGCGCCGGCCAAAACGAGCCGCGCGGACGCGGGAGCCGCCATGCCTTGGACACGGCGCCAACCCGCGCGCGCCATCGCACACCCAGCCGCGACGCGCCGAGCATGATCGCAAACCGCCCATAAGCCCGACCAGCGCCCCGCCCCGGCCCGGCTCCATGCCAGACAATTTTTGCGAGAGTTTTTCAGTTACGGTACATTACCGCGAATCAAACATCAGTTTGAGCCCAGCGGCCAGCGTCACAGGCCGCGAAGACAACGATTAAAAAAACAGCGACTCGCTAAAACCGGATCGCCGCCGGCGCGCGCTGGCGCGATGCTCGCTAAAACCCGCACGACGGAGAAACCCGGATTTATGGATAAGGTGTGGCTTAAAAACTACCAGGCTGGGGTTGCCCACGAGATCGATATCAATCAGTTCCAGTCGGTCATCGAAGTGTTCGACCGCAGCGTCAAGAAGTTCGGCGACCGCCCGGCCATGGCCTGCATGGACAAGGTGCTCAGCTATTCGGAACTGGACGCCCTCAGCGGCCATTTCGCCTCCTTCCTGCAACACAAGCTCGGCGTGAAGAAGGGCGATCGCGTGGCGATCATGATGCCCAATCTACTGCAATACCCCATTTCCGTCTTCGGCACCCTGCGCGCCGGCGGGGTGGTGGTCAACGTCAACCCGCTGTACACCCCGCGCGAGCTGGAACACCAGCTGAAGGACGCCGGCGCCGAAACCATTATCATCTTGGAAAACTTCGCCAACGTGCTGGAGCAGGTGCTGCCGCGCACCCAGGTCAAGAACGTGGTGATCGCCACCATCGGCGACATGTTCGGCTTCCCTAAGCGCCAGCTGGCCAACTTCGTGGTGCGCAAGGTCAAGAAGATGGTGCCGCCGTGGCACATCCCCGACCACATCGGCTTCAACGACGCGCTGGCCGCCGGCCGCGCCAGGCCGTATGACAAGGTGCAGCTGACGCACGACGACATCGCCTTCCTGCAGTACACCGGCGGCACCACCGGCGTGGCCAAGGGCGCCGAATTGCTGCACAGGAACATCGTCGCCAACATGCTGCAGGCCAGCGCCTGGGTTTCCACCCTGGTGCGCGAAGGCCAGGAAGTCATCGTCACCGCGCTGCCGCTGTACCACATCTTCTCGCTGACCGCGAACCTGATGGTGTTCACCGAGCTGGGCGCGCTGAACGTGCTGATCCCGAACCCGCGGGACATCCCCGGCTTCATCAAGGAATTGCGCAAGTACCCGATCACCTGCATCACCGGCGTCAACACCCTGTTCAACGCGCTGCTAAACAATCCGGAATTCGCCAAGCTGGACTTCTCCACCTGGCGGCTGACGCTGGGCGGCGGCATGGCGGTGCAAAAAGCGGTGGCCGACAAATGGAAGGCCGTCACCGGCGTGACCCTGGCCGAGGCCTACGGCCTGACCGAAACCAGCCCGGCCGCCTGCATCAACCCGATGGACCTGCAGGCCTACAACGGCACCATCGGCCTGCCGGTGCCGTCGACGGAAATCGAAATCCGCGACGCCGAAGGCAAGCCTGTGCCGCAGGGCGAACAGGGCGAGCTTTGCATCCGCGGTCCGCAAGTGATGCGCGGCTACTGGAAGCGCCCGGACGAAACCGCCAAGGTGCTGGGGCCGGACGGCTTCCTCGCCACCGGCGACATGGCGATGATCACGCCGGAGGGCTTCGTCAAACTGGTGGACCGCAAGAAGGACATGATTCTGGTGTCCGGCTTCAACGTCTACCCGAACGAGATCGAAGACGTGGTGGCAGGACATCCGGGCGTGCTGGAAGTGGCCTGCATCGGCGTGCCGGACGACAAATCCGGCGAAGTGGTCAAGGTGTTCGTGGTGAAGAAAGACCCAGCGCTGACCGAAAAGGACATCATCCACTACTGCCGCGAGAACCTGACCGGCTACAAAGTGCCCAAACTGGTGGAATTCCGCCAGGAACTGCCGAAAACCAACGTCGGCAAGATTCTGCGCCGCGCCCTGCGCGATCAGGAAACCGCCAAACAAGCTTGATCCCGCCCGGCAGCATACGCAAGCCGCCCTTCCCGGGCGGCTTTTTGTTTTGCCTCGAACAAACACAAGACCGGCCGCGGCAACTACACTATAGTGGCCTACCCAGATACGCCGTACAGGAAGCGATTCATGCTGATGTTGCCGTTTTTCAAGCTGATGGCCGAAAAAAAGGCCAGCGATCTGTTCATGACCAGCGCGGCGCCGCCGATGCTGAAAGTGGCAGGCGAATTGCAGCCGGTCAACGACAAGCCGCTGACGGCTGAAATGGTCAAACAGCTGGCTTACAGCCTGATGAGCGAACACGACATCGCCGAGTTCGAGCGCGAGCGCGAAATGAACCTGGGCCACCCCATCGCCGGCCTGGGCAGCTTCCGCATCAATATTTTCTGGCAGCGCGGCTCGGTCAGCATGGTGGTGCGCTACATCATGCCCAATATCCCGTCGCTGGAAAGCCTGCAATTGCCGGCCAAGCTGGGCGAGCTGATCCAGCAGAAGCGCGGCCTGATCCTGGTGGTGGGCGCCACCGGCTCCGGCAAGAGTTCGACCGTGGCGGCCATGCTGCAAATGCGCAACCAGAACATGAAGGGCCACATCCTCACCATCGAGGACCCGATCGAGTTTCTGCACCGCCACGACCAGTCCATCGTCAACCAGCGCGAAGTGGGCTTCGACACGCTGTCTTACGAGCGCGCGCTGAAAAACGCCATGCGCGAGGCGCCGGACGTGCTGATGATAGGCGAGATCCGCGACGCGGAAACGCTGATCCACGCCATCAACTACGCCCAATCCGGCCACCTGTGCATCTCCACGCTGCACGGCAACAACAGCTATCACATGCTGAACCGGGTGATCAATTTCTTCCCGCCGGAAAGCCGCCACTCGCTGCTGCTGGACCTGTCCGCCTCGCTGCGCGCGGTGGTGTCGCAGCGACTGGTGGCCACGGCCGACGGCAGCCGCGCGCCGGCAATCGAACTTCTGATCAATACCCCACACATAGCAGAGTTGATTCGCACCGGCGAGATGGACAAAATCAAGGAAGCCATCGAAAGCAGCATGAGCGATGGCGCGCAAACCTTCGAGCAGGCGCTGTACCAGCTGTACCGGGACGGCCGCATCACGCTGGAAGAAGCGCTGAAAAACGCCGATTCGCCAACCAATCTGTACTGGCTGGTCAATCAATCCAAAGAAAGCGGCAAAGACAAATCTGGCCCCGCCAGCGCGGCCAGCTTCGACAGCATCAAACTGGACTTGTAAACCCACCCGATGATTACCCTCTACGGCATTCCCAACTGCAATACCGTGAAGAAAGCCCGCCAATGGCTGGCCGACAACGGCATCGACTACGTCTTCCACGACTTCAAGAAACAGGGCATAGACGCCGCGCGCCTGCAGGCCTGGAGCGCGCAAGTGCCGCTGGCCAAGCTGGTGAACCGCCAGGGCACCACCTGGCGCGCGCTGCCGGACGACAGCAAGGCGGCCGCGGACGAAACCGCCGGCGCCATCGCGCTGATGCTGGACAAGCCGTCCGTGATCAAGCGCCCGGTGCTGGAATGGGACGGCAAAGTCGGCGTAGGCTTCTCCGAGGCCGACTGGGCGGAGCGCTTCGGCAAATGAGCGCGACGCTGGATTTGACTCGCGAGCTGATCCGCCGCGATTCCGTCACCCCGCGCGACGAAGGCTGCCAGGCGCTGATGATAGACCGGCTGCAAGCCATAGGCTTCAAGGTGGAGAAGATGCGCCACGGCGACGTGGACAACTTCTGGGCGCGCAAGGGCGACGCCGGCCCGCTGTTCTGCTTCGCCGGCCACACCGACGTGGTGCCCACCGGCCCGCTGGACAAGTGGGACAGCCCGCCGTTCGAGCCGACCGTGCGCAACGGCCTCTTGTACGGCCGCGGCGCGGCGGACATGAAAGCCTCGCTGGCCGCCTTCGTCACCGCCTGCGAACGCTTCGTCGCCGAGCACCCGGACCACAAGGGCTCGCTGGCGCTGTTGATCACCTCCGACGAGGAAGGCGTGGCGACCGATGGCACGGTGAAAGTGGTGGAGGCGCTGGAAGCGCGCGGCGAAACCATAGATTACTGCATCGTCGGCGAACCCACTTCCGAACAGCGCCTGGGCGACACCATCAAGAACGGACGCCGCGGCTCGCTGTCCGGCCGGCTGATCGTGCACGGCATCCAGGGCCACATCGCCTATCCGCAATTGGCGAAGAACCCCATCCATCTGCTGGCCCCGGCGCTGGCCGAGCTGGCCGCCACGCGCTGGGACGAGGGCAACGCCTTCTTCCCGCCCACCAGCTGGCAGGTGTCCAACATCCAGGCCGGCACCGGCGCCACCAACGTCATCCCCGGCCACTGCGAACTGCTGTTCAACTTCCGCTTCTCGCCGGAAAGCACGGCGGACAATCTGAAGGAGCGCGTGTATCGGATCCTGGACCGGCACGGCTTGGCTTATGAACTGCACTGGCAGCTGTCCGGCCAGCCCTTCATCACACCGCCGGGCGCGCTGACCGACGCGCTGAGCGCGGCGATCGCCGAGGTGGCCGATGCCAAGGCCGAGCTGTCCACTACCGGGGGCACCTCGGACGGCCGCTTCATCAAGCGCATCGCGCGCGAGCTGGTGGAGTTCGGCCCGATCAACGCCACCATCCACAAGCTCAACGAGTGCGTGGCGGTGGACGACATCGAACCGCTGGCGGATATCTACCGCCGCACGCTGGAAGGCCTGCTGCTGGATTGACCTTGGGCCTTCCGCATCCTGAAACGCCGCCTGCAAGCGGCGTTTTGTTTGCCATGCAGACCGCGCCATGAGCAGCGCGCCAAGCGGCTATGCTGAAACCTAGCCGGAGCCGGTGGCGCAAGCGTGCAGATTCACGTCTCCGCGGTGAATGCAAGATACTTCAGTCCACGCTAATATTGGCCGATCATGGAAATCGAAATCGCAAAAATCTTCGTCGCTCTGCTGGTTCTGGTGAATCCGCTCGGCGCCATCCCCATCTTCATCAGCCTGACGCCCAACGCCAACCAGGAAGAAAGGCAGAAAGTCGCCAAGACCACCGCCATCGCGGTAGCCGTGGTGATGTGCCTGTTCGCCATCGTCGGCCAGACGCTGCTGCGCTTTCTGGGCATCAGCATAGGCTCGTTCCAGGTCGGCGGCGGCATTCTGCTGATGCTGATCGCGATCGCGCTGATGAACGCCAAGCCCGGCCCGACCAAAACCACCAAACAGGAGCGCGAGGAAGCCGGCCACAAGACCAATATCGCCGTGGTGCCGATGGCCATCCCGCTGATGACCGGCCCCGGCACCATCTCCACCGTGATCATCTACGCCACCACCGCCGCCTCCTGGGTGCAGGTGGTCTATTTGCTGATCAGCAGCCTGCTGGTGGCGCTGACCTGCTTTGGGGCGCTGACGCTGGCCACTCCGCTGACCCGCTTGCTGGGCCAGACCGGCATCAATATCGTCAATCGCGTGATGGGCATGCTGCTGGCCGCCGTATCGGTGGAAATCATCGTCGACGGCCTGTACCGGCTGTTTCCGCAACTGACTCGCTAAAAGACACTGGCCTGCGCAGCGGAGGCTGCCCAATCGGCAACCGCCGCCCGCCTGGCGGACCGCAGCGCCAGGGACGGCGGATAAACGCCGCAGGCCGTGACGGGCTTAAACCATGCGCACAGTTTTGAATGTCGATCTCGCCGCAAGAAAATGCGCCCACACCTAATGGCCAAGGCGCCACGCTCCTGCCAAGCTTAGCCCGTCGGGTTTGATGCGGATCAAACCTAGTTCGCGCTTTTTCTATCCGATCTAGAACGCAAAACCTTGCTGTAAGCATACAGATGCATCTGTATACATATTTTCACCGCATTCTGTTCATTGTTTGTACTGATGGCGGGCAGTACAAATAGCCCATTTTCATAGCGCGGTGGCCGCCATGTCCAAGCCAGAAATCAAACCCGTTCCAGTCAAAATCCATCCCCGCCTCACCAGCGGGCGCTTCAACAACCTGCGCGTCGGCATGGTTCTGCTCACGCAACTGATATTCTTCGGCGTGCCCTGGCTGCAATGGAACAGCCGCCAGGCTGTGCACTTCAACCTGGCGGAACATCACTTCCTGATCTTCGGCATCAGCCTATGGCCGCAGGATTTCATCTATCTGGCGGCGCTATTGGTGGTATCGGCGCTGGGCCTGTTCCTGTGGACCACGCTGGCCGGCCGGCTCTGGTGCGGTTACAGCTGCCCGCAAACTGTATACACCCAGATCATGATATGGATAGAACGGCTGGTGCAGGGCGACCACCTGGCGCGCCGCAGGCTGGACGCGGCGCCGATGAGCGCCGGCAAATTCTTCAAGAAAGGCGCCACCCAGCTGCTGATGGGGGCGTTTTCGCTGTGGACAGGCCTGACCTTCGTCGGCTACTTCACGCCGATACGCGAACTGGCCACGCTGCAGGTGGGACCGTGGGACCTGTTCTGGACGCTGTTCTACGCCGGCTTCACTTGGCTGCTGGCCGGGGTGCTGCGCGAGAAGGTCTGCCTGCACATGTGCCCGTACGCGCGCTTCCAGGGCGCGATGTTCGACGACCACACCCTGATCATCTCCTACGACGAACGGCGCGGCGAACCGCGCGGCAAACAGCAGGCCAAGAGCGAGAACGCGGTCAAGGGCTGCGTGGACTGCGGCATCTGCGTGCAGGTCTGCCCCACCGGCATCGACATCCGCAACGGCCTGCAATATGAATGCATAGGCTGCGCCGCCTGCATCGACGCCTGCGACCAGGTGATGGACAAGCTCAAATCGCCGCGCGGGCTGATCCGCTACACCAGCGCCCAGGCGCTGCAAGGCAAACCCGCGCCGGCCAAATCGCTGCACCGGCCGCGCATCGCGGTGTATTCCTGTCTGCTAGCCGGCATCATCGTGGCCTCCACCACCGCGCTGGCGCTGAAAAAGCCGTTCAAGGTGGACGTGCTGCGCGACCGCGCCAGCCTGGTGGAGCAAAGCGACGACGGCATGCTGCAGAACCGCTACAACCTCAGGCTGATCAACACCACCGAACAGGCGCAGCGCTATAGCGTGACAGTGGAGGGCTTGCCCAGCATCCGCATGGAGCGCCCCGATCAGGTCTTCGACGTCAAGCCGGCGCACACCGAAACCGTGGTGGTGCGCGTGCAGGCCGATCCCGAGCACGCCAGCCGCGGCGCCCACCCCATCCACTTCGTGATACGCTCGCTGAACGATGACGTCACCGTCAAGGAAAAATCCAGCTTCATCGGCGAATAAACCGGCAGGAAAAGTGCATGAACAAAACCGGCCAACTGAGCCAACGCTTCCGTCACGCCATCGAACAGGGCCACCTGCGCGCCGGAGACCGCATGCCCTCGCTGCGCAAGGTGTGCCAGGATCACAAGATCAGCATCACCACCGCCCAGCGCGCCTATGCCGAACTGGAACGGCTGGGGCTGATTGCGTCCCTGCCCCGCTCCGGCTTCCGCGTGCTGGCGCGCGCCGCGCCCAGCCCGCTGACAATGGACGGCGACGGCAGCGACGTCAGCATCGAGCACCTGACCGCCGCGCTGCCCATGCCTTGGGGATGTCCCTACATCAATCCGGCGCTGATCAACACCACCCCGCTTAACCGCGCCCTGGCGCGGGCGTTGGGCGACTACCGCTACGCGCTGGCCGGCCAGACCAGCACCGGCTACGAAGGGCTGCGCCGCGAGCTGGCGCTGCGCTATCTGGCCCAAGGCGTGGAGCTGGACGGAGAGGAGCTGCTGGTCACCTGCGGCGCGATGGAGGCCCTGAGCCTGGCGATACGCGCGGTAGCCCGGCTGGCCGGCAACGCGGCGATGCTGGTGCTGACGCCGGCCTTTCCGGCGCTGTTCGACCTGCTGGAGCAGCTGGGCATTGCCGTCCGCACCTTGGCCACGCCACCAGGCCAGGCCTTGGACCTGGAGCGCCTGGATCAGCTGCTCGTCCAGCATCGCCCTGCCGCCATCCTGGCGATGGCCAACTTCCAGCACCCCACCGGCCTGACGATGAGCGACGCCGACAAGCAGGCGCTGCTGACGCTGGCGGACCGCCACCGCGTGCCCATCATCGAGGACGACACCTACCGCGAGCTTTACTTCGGCGAAAACGCCCCATTGCCGCTGAAAGCCTATGACCGGCACGGCAGCGTGTTGCACTGCGCTTCGTTCAGCAAATCGCTGGCGCCGGGCTATCGCGTCGGCTGGATCGCCGCCGGGCGCTATCGCGACAGCATCATCGGCTTGAAGCTGTGCAGTTCCTTGTCCACGCCGCTGCCCAGCCAGCTGGCCCTGGCGCGGCTGCTGGCCGGCGGCCAGCACGAGGACATGCTCAGCCTGCTGCGCGGCCGGCTGCAAGCCAACTGGCACGCGCTGAGCCAGCAACTTGCCGCCCAATTGCCAAGCGGCAGCCGCCTGGCCACGCCGCAAGGCGGTTATTTCCTGTGGCTGGAACTGCCGCCGGGCATGGACTGCCGCCGCCTGCTGCCGCAGGCGATGCAGATGGGCATGCACTACGCGCCCGGTTCGCTGTTCTTCCGCGACAGCGAGCCCAGGCAGCATGCGCTGCGGCTCAACTTCAGCTATTACGACCCATTGCAGCAGCGCGAAGGCGCGGCCAGCCTGGCGGCGCTGCTCTCCGCCTGAGCCGCTCTGCCGCCATAGGAAAACTCGCCAAGCCCGTCCGTCAGCAGCTATCTCTAAAGCATGAGCCTAGCTTATGCAAAGCTGCTTGCCGGGGGCGAGAATGAACCGACGCCATTTTCTGAAACAAACCGCCTGGCTATCGGGCTGCGCGCTGCTGGGCGGCTGTCTGTCCGATGGCCGCTCCCGCCCGGCTTCCAATCCGCCGCCGCCCGCTGCGGCCATGCGGCCTGCCAGGCTGCAGGCCGCCGGCTGGCGCATGCCGGACGAGGGCGAGCCGCATGCCGCCACCTGGATGGCCTTCGGCGCCCAGGCCGCGATCTGGGGCGATCGCCTGCTGCAGCCCGCTCAACGCAATCTGGCGCAAATCGCCCGCGTCATCGCCCAGTTCGAGCCGGTGCGCATGCTGGCACCGGCAGCCAACATGGAGCTGGCGCGGCGGCTGTGCGGGGACGGGGTGCAGTTGATCGCCCAGCCCTTGGACGACATCTGGATGCGCGATGCCGGACCGGTATTCGTGCACAACGTCCAGGGCCAGTTGGCCGGCGCCGGCTTCAATTTCAACGGCTGGGGCGGCAAGCAGGAATACGGCTGGGACCGCGCCGTGGCCGCCGCCGTCTGCCAGCGCGCCGGCGTACCGCTGCTGAAGAGTTCGCTGACGCTGGAAGGCGGCGCGCTGGAGGTGGATGGCGACGGCACCGCCATCCTCGCCGAAAGCTGCGTGCTCAATCCCAACCGCAACCCCGGCGTGGACAAAGCCGCCTGCGAGGCGGAGCTGAAACGGCTGCTGGGCGTGGACAAGGTGATCTGGCTGCCCGGCATCGCCGGCCGCGACATCACCGACGGCCATACCGATTTCTACGCGCGCTTCGTCCGCCCCGGCGTGGTGATCGCCGGCGTGGACAGCGACCCGTCCTCATTCGACCACGCGGTGACGCAACGCCATCTGGCCATTCTGCGCCAGGCCACCGACGCCAAGGGCCGCCGGCTGCAAGTAGTGACCTTGCGCGGCCCGGACAAGGTGAGGCCCGACTACGACAGCAAGTCCTTCGCCGCCGGCTACGCCAACTTTTACGTCTGCAACGGCGCGGTGATCGCCCCGCAGTTTGGCGACGACGATGCCGACGGCAACTGCCGCGACATCCTGCGCGAGCAGTTCCCAAACCGCGAAATCGTGCAGCTGAACATAGACGCGATAGCAGCCGGCGGCGGCGGCATACACTGCGTCACCCAGCAGCAGCCGGCGTGAAGGCGCGCGGGATGGTCATGCAAACAGTGCGCAAACTACCTTGCCACGTGTGAAAACCGGTCTGAATGATACTCACCGGACTTTGCCACTCTTCAACAGTCTAAACTCTTTAGCAGAAATTTCGTTTTCTCGCCAAGCGGCCTGCAGAGCGCCTGCGTCATAGCGAACAAAATAGCGCGCGGATCGCTCGAGCACTTCCAATCCCTCTTCTGACCAGTTTCCGAAGCCGCGAGTTTCCATGATACCCAATATCTGAGATAACGGATCGGGCAGCCCGTTCAAAGCAAACGAATAAACAACCCAAGCTCATTAAAATTTAAGCCACATTATTACTAGAACGGTATATCATCATCTAACTCATTTAACCCACTTAACTTTTCTGTCGCTTTAGCAAAGATGATGTCTTCATTCTTAATAACTTCATCCACGCCAAGTTCCGTGATAGAATAGGCGTAAAAATCACATCCATCATTGATATCTGTTTCAATCGTTTTTTCAATCAAGCCCATTCTTTCAAGCTTGATTAGTGAAATTTGAACAAGAGACTCATGCACCCCGCTAAAACTATTAGGGATGGTCTGAACAACCTGCCACGCAAACAGAAATGCAATTTCTCGCGGGGCTTCGGTTGCATTTCACCCACCAATTCCAGATCGCCCGCCATGAGGATGACCGGGTGCTTCCGGTCATCCGGCCTTTTAACTCGCCGCCAGCAAGGCCTTTCGCGCCAGCCAGATGTTGGCCAGCCCAAACAGCGTCATCAGTTGCGCGGTGTTCTTCTTCAAACCGCGGTAGCGTGTTTTCAGGTAGCCAAACTGCTGCTTGATGACCCGAAACGGATGCTCCACTTTGGCCCGAATCTTGGCTTTGACCATTTCGCCCAGCTGGATCTGCCGGTCGTCGGCTGAATCGGTCAGCGCTTTGCGCTGGCCGGGCCTCATCGCAATCCACCAACGCACCGCTCGCGATTGGTGTTCGGCTCGCTTGTGCACGCCAGCAAAGCCGGCGTCGCCAAACACATCGATTTCCTCGCCGTGCAACAACTGATCGACCATCGTGACATCCGCCACATTGGCGGGGGTGCCGGCCACGTGATGCACCAAGCCGGACTGGGCGTCGACGCCGATATGGGCCTTCATGCCGAAGTACCACTGATTGCCCTTCTTGGTTTGATGCATGTCCGGATCGCGCTCGCCCTGAGCGTTTTTGGTGGAGCTGGGCGCGTGGATCAGGGTGGCATCGACGATGGTGCCTTGCTTCAACATCAGCCCTTTGTCGCAGAGATGCTGGTGGATGGCGGTAAACAGAGCGTGGGTCAGCTGGTGCTTTTCCAGCAGATGGCGGAAGTTCAGCAGGGTGGTTTCGTCCGGGACGGCGTCCAGGGAGAGGCCGGCGAACTGGCGCATGGAGGCGATCTCGTACAGGCTTTCTTCCATGGCGGGATCGGACAGGCTGTACCAGTGCTGCAGGCAGTAGACGCGCAGCATGGCGGACAACGGGTAGGGGCGGCGACCGTTGCCAGGCTTGGGATACACTGGATCGATGACGGCTTCGAGCTGCGCCCAAGGCATGACCTGATCCATCTCTGTCAGAAAGATTTCGCGGCGGGTGCGCTTCTTCTTAGCGGCGAGTTCGAGATCGGTGAAGGTCATCTGCTGTCGCATGCTGGCGTCCTGGATCTGACTGAGGGGGAGTCAGTTTACGGGAAGATTGGAGACTTGTTCAGACCTTCCCTAGTTCTCACCCATATTCGGGTAAAGCATTACTACTTGCGAACCGTGCAGAGACATGTGGACTGAATTCGCCACTTCATTCTGTTTCATGGCAAGCACGCCTGCGCGACAGCGCCAAACACGTGTCATTCCCCCTCCCGCCGCTTGACACAAAAACGCCTTCCGGCCCATAGGGCGGGAAGGCGTGGGCGCTAGGTCGGTACGGTTAGACGTGCAACAACAGGAAGCGCCGCTCCCACGGACTGATCACGTCGAAGTACTCGCGGTACTCGGCTTCCTTGATCGCCGCGTAGGTTTCGACGAAATGCTCGCCGAACAGCTCCGCCAGCGGCTTGCAGCGCAGCAGCATGTCGATGGCGTCGTCCAGGTGGCGCGGCAGCTGGTGCGGCTGCTCGTAGGCGCTGCCGGTCAGCGGGTCGGATGGCTGCAGCTGCTCGCGCATGCCCAGGTAGCCGCAGGCCAGGCTGGCGGCCATCGCCAGGTACGGGTTGACGTCCACGCCGGCCAGGCGGTTTTCCACGCGCCGAGCTTCCGGCCCGGAGTGCGGCACGCGCAGGCCGCAGGTGCGGTTGTCGTAGCCCCAGCTAAGGTTGATCGGCGCCGAGGTGTAGCGGCTGAGGCGGCGGTAGGAGTTCACATACGGCGCGAAGAAGGGCATGGCCGCCGGCAGGTATTTTTGCAGCCCGCCGATGAAGTGCAGGAAGGCCGGCGACGGTTCGCCATTGTCCTGGCTGAAGATGTTGCGGCCGCTGGCCAGGTCCACCACGCTCTGGTGCATGTGCATGGCGCTGCCGGGCTGGCCCTGCATGGGCTTGGCCATGAAGGTGGCGTACATATTGTTGCGGATGGCCACTTCGCGCACGGTGCGCTTGAACAGGAAAACCTGGTCGGCCAGCTGCAAGGGGTCGCCGTGATCGAGGTTGATCTCCATCTGGGCGGTGCCCATCTCATGGATCAAGGTGTCCAGCGCCAGGCCCTGGGCCTCGCACCAGTCGTACATCACGTCGAAGATGTCGTCGTATTCGTTGACGGCGTCGATGGAAAAGCTCTGCATGCCGGCCTCGGTGCGGCGGGTGCGGCCCACCGGCGGGCGCAGCGGCAGGTCTTCGTCGGGCTGGATCTCCACCAGGTAGAACTCCATCTCCGGCGCGATCACCGCCTTCCAGCCCTTGTCCTCGTACAGCTTCAGGATGCGCTTGAGCACATTGCGCGGCGCCAGGTCCACCGCCTGGCCGTCAAAGCTGTAGCAGTCGTGGATGATCTGCGCCGTCGGCTCGCGGTTCCACGGCACCGGGCGCAGCGTGCTGGCGTCCGGGATCAGCTTCATGTCGGGATCGGCCACGGAGGTGAAGTCGCGGTCCGGGTAATCGCCGGTCACCGTCATCGACAGCACCGCTTCCGGCAGGCGCAGTCCCTCGGCGGGGTTGTATTTGTGGCGCGGCACGATCTTGCCGCGGGCGAGGCCGGTCATGTCCGGGATCAGACACTCCACCTCGGTGATGTTATGTTGGTCAAGCCATTGATTGATGGTATGGGCACTGTCCATAAAGCCTCTGTTACGTGTGCGCGCCCGAACTGCTGAGCAGTTGGGCCGGATGGGCCAGCGTGCGTCGCCTGCCTGCCTGAAGCAGGAACAGGGCGCGCTCGGCCAGTTGCGGCGGCTTGGCCGCCTTTGAAAAAATGGTGGAAGACCGGCCTTGCCGGTGGCGCTGCTGCAAAATGATCCCCCTTTCGTGATAAAGATTTGGCAAATTTCGCGTTCAAGATTTTGAACGCTTCCCCATCCTAGCCAGCCCTTTTGCCTGCCGGCAACGGGCACGCCGTATCTTTTGGTCAATCATGGTCAACAATAGGACAAACAACGCAACAGGACGGCGGCGTGAAAGTGCATTAGAATTAAACGATATGAATACCGATGCCCATGCCGACCAGGCCGCTCCCTCACCCAATCCCCGCAAACCTCGTCGCTGGCTGCGCTGGCTGGCGTTAGCCATTGCCTTGCTGCTGGCCTTCTGGGCTTTTCTGGGCCTGGCGGCGCCGCGCATGCTGCAGCAGGCCGCATCCGATTGGGCGCGCAAGCATGGCCGGCAACTGGCCATCGCCGAGGTTCGCATCGTGCCCTGGAGCATGGAGCTGACGCTGAACGGCGTCGCCCTGCGCGAAACCGACGGCCGCCCCTTGTTCATGGCGCGCCGCCTGTACCTGAATGCCGACCTGTATGCGCTGCTGCTGGGCCGCTGGCAAGCCAGCGAAATCACGCTGGATACGCCGCAGCTATGGCTGGAGCGCGACGCTCAGGGCAAGTGGAACTGGGAAAAGCTGGCGGCCGATATCTCTGGACCAGCCAGACTGGACAGCGGTTCCACCCCGGAGAAACTGCCCCGGCTGAAAATCGACGCGATCAATCTGCGCGGCGGCCAGATCCGCGTCAGCGACCACGAAGTCGGCCAGGCCGAGCGCTTTAAGCTAATGCCGATCAACCTGAGTCTGAGCAACCTGTCCACGCTGGCGGAAAACGGCCGCTACGCGCTGCACGCCGAGCTGGACGGCGGCGGCCGCTTCGACTGGCGCGGCAGCATGCAGTTGCAGCCCTTGCAATCGATAGGCGAGGCCCACATTCATGATCTGCCGCTGGCCGCCGCCTGGGACTATGTCCACCCCTATTTCGCCGTGGAGAAGCCGCAAGGCAGCTTGTCCGTGGACGCGCGCTACCAACTCGACCTCAGCGGCAAGACGCCGGAACTGACCATGTCGTCGCTGAGCGCCAAGCTGCAGAGCTTGAAGCTGAAAGGGCCGGCCGGCAGCGCGCTGGAGCTGCCTGAGCTGAAAGTGGAAGGCGGCGCGCTGGACCTGTCCCACGCCCTGCTCACCGTGGAGCGCGTGGAGCTGAATGGCGGCCGCCTGCGGGCAGGCCGCGACGCGCAAGGACGGCTCAACTGGATGCAGGCGTTTCCATCCGCCCAAACTGCCCAGCCCGCTGCCGCCAAACCCTCGCCCTGGCTGGTCAAACTAGAAAACATCCGCTTCAACGACTGGCGCGCAGCCTGGACGGATGAAACCTACGTCCGCCCCATGAGCCTGGAAACGGCGATTCCGCGGCTGCAAACCAAGTTGACGCTGGAGCCGGAACACGGGTTGCGGCTGGACAACGCCGGGCTGCAGCTGGCGCAGTTCAAGCTCAGCAACGGCGGCGTAGCCTGGCTTGAGCTGTCCCGCGCGGAGCTGTCGCCAACGCGCGTGAGCGTGAAGCGACGAGAAGTGGAAACAGGCGATCTGGCGCTAGACGGCGTGCTGCTGACGCTGCAGCGAGAGCGCGACGGCAAACTGCAGTTGCAGGATTTGCTGGCCAGGCGGCCGCTCAAGACCGCGGCCAAGGCCGCGCGCGAAGCCAGCTGGGACATCGACTATCCAGATGTCGCCTTGCAAAACGGCAGCCTGCGCTGGCGCGACCTGAGCCTGCCCAAACCGCTGGAATATCGCCTGGACAAGCTAAACGGCGAGCTGGAAGCCAAGGATGGCGACAAGCTGTCGCTGGGCCTGTCCGCCCGCGCCGGCAGCGGCGGCTTCAGCGCCAAGCTCGATATCGACCCAGCCAAGCCCGCCGCGCGCGGCAGCGTCAAGCTGGATGCTCTGCCGCTGGCACCGCTGGCCCCATATGGCCTGACCGGCACGCCTCTGAAGCTAAGCGGCGGCGCCGCCAGCGCCGACCTGAAGCTGGACGCGGCCTCCGCCGCCAAATGGCAGCTGTCCGGCCAGCTCCGGCTGGCCAAGATGGCGCTGCAGGAGCCGGGCGAGCCGCTGCCTTTGCTGGGCTGGAACAGCCTGAGCCTGAGCCAGCTGCAGGCCCAGGGCATGCCGCTGAAAGTCAGCATCAACGACGTGCGGCTGGATCAGCCCCGCGCCCGCCTGATCCTGGACCCGCAGCGCCGCCTCAACTGGCAGCAGATCTTCGCTGGCAAACCCGGCGCCAAGCCGGCAGCGGCTCCCGCCACGCAGCTGCCGCAGGTCGACGTGCACAGCATTCACGTGCAGAACGGCGCAGTGGAGTTCGCCGACCACGGCATGACCCCGGACTTCGCCACCCGCATGCACCATCTGCGCGGCAGCATTCAGAACCTGTCCTCCCGCGCCGGCGGCCGCGGCCGCATCACATTGGACGGCGCGGTGGATCAGTACGGCGAGGTGAAAGTGCGCGGCGCGCTGTCGCCGCTTTCGCCCACCGACAGCACCGACATCGTGCTGGACTTCCACAACCTGGCGCTGAACAACCTCAATCCGTACTCGATGAATTTTGCCGGCTGGCAAGTCAAGGACGGCAAGCTGTCGCTGGAATTGCGCTACCTGCTGGATCGCCGCCAGCTCAAGGGCGAGAACCGCATCGTGATCGACTCCATCCAGCTAGGCGAGGAGCTGAAGGGCGACAAAGGCCCGCACCTGCCGCTGCGGCTGGCCGTGGCGCTGCTGGAAGACAGCAACGGCCGCATCGATCTGGACCTGCCGGTGGCCGGCAGCCTGGACGATCCGCAGTTCAGCTACGGCCAGGTGGTCTGGAAAGCCTTCGTCAACATCGTCACCAAGGTCGCCACCGCGCCGTTCCGCGCCTTGGGCGCGCTGCTGGGCGGCGAAGGCTTCGACGACATCCGCTTCGTCGCCGGCGAGGCTCATGTCAGCCCGCCGGAGCGCGAAAAGCTGGACAAGGTGGCGGCCTTGATGGCCAAGCGGCCCAAGATGCAGATCGCCATCGCCGGCGGCTACGCGCCGGACGCGGACAGCAAACAACTGGCGCGCGCCCGCGTCGACTCGGCCGTGCTGGCCGCCGCCGGCCATCCGCCGCTGGAAGACGAGCCGCTGCCGGTGCTGGACCTCAAAGACAAGCAAACGCAATCGGCGATCAAGAGCGTCTACGCAGGCAAGATAGGCCGGCTCAAACTGATGGGCTATCTGTTGAAGCCGGGCGGCCCGTCCGGCGAGGCGCTGGCCAAGCAGCTGCGCGACGAAATGCTGGCCGCCCAGCAGGTCAGCCAGGCCGACTTGCTCAAGCTGGCCGAACAACGCGCGCAGAACGCCCGCAAGGCCATGCTGCGCCACCAGCCGACGCTGGCGGACCGCATCGCGCTGGACGCGCCGCAGAAGACCTCGGCCAACCGCGACGGCGTGGAACTGGCGGTCAAACTCACGGCGAAATAGCGACGCGGCGTTGCGGCTGCGGTACAATCGCAGCCGGCACACAACACAATAGCTTGCGTTTCAACACTGGACGGCGTAACAACATATAGTGTGCTACGCCGTTTTTTCACGCCCACGCAGCCATGCCGTCGTCGTCGAACACCGTTTCAGAAGGATGAGCGTTCCATGCAGCAGGAAAACATCGCCGCCATGGCGGAGCAGGACATCTCGCGCGAGGTGTTGCTGGAGAAATACGCCAAGAACGGCGAACAGAGCGTCAGCGAAGTCCGCCACCGTGTCGCCCGCGCGCTGGCCGCGCTGGAAAAAGATCCGGCCCGTTTCGAGCCGCTGTTTTTCGAGGCGCTGGACAAGGGCTTCATCCCGGGCGGCCGCATCAACTCCGCCGCCGGCACCGAACTGTCCGCCACGCTGATCAACTGCTTCGTGCAGCCGGTGGGCGACTCCGTCTCCGAAACCGAGCACGGCAAGGTAGGCATCTACCAGGCGCTGTTGCAGGCGGCCGAAACCATGCGCCGCGGCGGCGGCGTGGGCTACAACTTCTCGCGCATCCGCCCCAAGGGCGCCCACGTGAAGGGCACCAACAGCCGCGCCTCCGGCCCGGTGTCGTACATGCGCGTGTTCGACCGCAGCTGCGAGACGGTGGAATCGGCCGGCGCCCGCCGCGGCGCGCAGATGGGCGTGCTGGATATCAGCCATCCGGATGTGGAAGACTTCATCCACGCCAAGGACCAGGGCGACCTGCGCAACTTCAATATCTCGGTCGGCGTGTCCGACGACTTCATGCGCGCGGTGGAAGCCGATGGCGACTGGCAGCTGACCCACGCGGTGCCGCCGAACTCCGAAGCCTTCCCGGACAGCTTCCAGCGCGAAGACGGCCTGTGGGTGTACCGCGCCGTGCGCGCCCGCGAGCTGTGGCGGCAGATCATGGCCTCCACCTATGACCACGCCGAACCGGGCGTGCTGTTCATGACCCGCATCAACCAGGACAACAATCTGTCCTATTGCGAAGTCATCGAATCCACCAACCCCTGCGGCGAACAACCTCTGCCAGACTACGGCTGCTGCGACCTCGGCTCGATCAACCTCACCCGCCATGTTCGCGCGCCGTTCGGCGAGCAAGCCAGCTTCGACTTCAAGTCGTTCGAGAAAGTGGTGCGCATGGCCATCCGCATGCTGGACAATGTGCTGGACCTGACGGTCTGGCCCTTGCAGGAGCAACAACGCGAGGCGATGAACAAGCGCCGCGTCGGCCTCGGCTTCACCGGCCTGGGCGACGCGCTGATCATGCTGAAGATACGCTACGACAGCGAGGAAGGCCGCCGCTTCGCCGCCCGCATCGCCGAAACCATGCGCGACGCCGCCTACGACGCGTCGGTGGAGCTGGCCATCGAAAAGGGCGCCTTCCCGCTGTTCGACGCCGAAAAATACCTGGCCGCGCCGCACTGCGCCAGCCGGCTGCCGGCCAAGATCCAGGCGCGCATCCGCAAGCACGGCATCCGCAACTCGCACCTGTTGTCCATCGCGCCCACCGGCACCATCTCGCTGGCCTTCGCCGACAATGCCTCCAATGGCATCGAGCCGCCGTTCTCGTGGTTTTACACACGCAAAAAGCGGATGGCGGACAACACGCAGCAAGAATATCTGGTGGAAGACCATGCCTACCGGGTGTGGCGCATGCAGGGCGGCGACACCGCCAAACTGCCGGATTACTTCGTCTCCGCGCTGGAGATGAGCGCGCTGGACCATATGCGCATGGTGGCCGCCGTCGCGCCCTTCGTCGACACCGCCATCTCCAAGACCGTCAACGTGCCGGCAGACTACCCGTTCGAGGACTTCGAAAGCCTGTACCTGGAAGCCTGGCGCGCGGGCCTGAAGGGCATCACCACCTACCGGCCCAACAATGTGCTGGGCTCGGTGCTGTCGGTGGAGCCGGCGCAATCCGCCGCCGCGCCGCAGGACCTGTCCGGCGCCGCCAGCGATCCGGACCGCCGCGTCACGCTGAACACCGCGCCCACGCCGGCGCTGTCCAGCCTGAAATGGCCGAACCGCCCCAAGCTGAAGGAAGGCAATCCGTCCTGGACCTTCATGGTGGAAGGCGACGCCGGCGATTTCGCCGTGGTGGTGGGCCATATGGAAAACGGCCGCGCCACGCCGTTTGAATGCTGGGTCAACGCCACCGACGAACAGCGCGGCCTGTCCGCCATCGCCAAGACCCTGTCGATGGACATGCGCTGCCGCGACCGCGCCTGGCTGGCCGCCAAGCTGGACGCGCTATCGCGCACCAATGGCGACAAACGCTACCGCTTCGCGCTGGGCGACAAGACCATACACGCCACCTCGGCCGCCGCCGCGCTGGGCCAGGTGGTCCGCTACCGCGTGGAGCAATTGGGCGCGCTGACGCTGGAACCCGGCGAAGCCACGCCGGTGATGGACGCCCTGTTCGCGCGCAAGGAGCCGAAGTCCGGCAGCGACGGCACCATGAGCTGGTCGGTGGATGTGGTGAACCCGCAAACCGGCGACGACTTCGTGCTGTTCGTCAAAGAGCTGGTGCTGCCCAACGGCAAGCGCCGCCCGTACTCGGTGTGGTTGGCAGGCGCCTACCCGCGCGAACTGGACGGCCTGTGCAAGATGCTGTCGCTGGACATGCGGGTGATCGACCCGGCCTGGATAGGCCTGAAGCTGCGCAAGCTGTTGAACTACGCCGAGCCGCAGGGCGACTTCTTCGCCCGCATCCCCGGCATGGAAAAATCGCAGAGCTGGCCGTCCACCGTCGCCTATCTGGCGCGGCTGATCATCCACCGCTACGCCATGCTGGGCGTGCTGACTGAAGAAGGCGTGCCGGTGGAGGAAATGGGCGTAATGGTGCCGGAACAGAGCGACCTGTTCGCCCTGGAAGCGCCGTCCATGCTCAAGCCGCTGGCCGGCAAGGCCTGCCCGGAATGCGGCAACCACGCCTTGATCAAGAAGGACGGCTGCGAGTTCTGCACCGCCTGCGGCCATGTGGGAGCTTGCGGCTGAGTCAGGCTCCATCTTTCAAGCAGGCCCCGCGCCGATACGGCGCGGGGCCTCAGCCACTATCCTTTGACGTCAACAGCCCCTAGTAACCTCAACGCGGGACATACTTGATCAGCAGCTTGTCCAGCTCCCCGGAGTCCTGCATCTGTTGCAGCTCCTGGTTGACCAGCTGCTGCAGCTGCGTGCCCCTGGGGTTCTTTCGGGTGAAAATCATATGGAAGGCATTGCCCGGCATCCCCGGCAGCGGCTTGTGGCCAATTTTGGGGTCGCTGATGATATTGGTGCTGCCCAGCCGGTCCAGCCCGACCAACACCTCGTAATCCTCGGCGAATAAATCAAAACGGTCTGCCAACAGCGCCCGGCCCAAAGTCGGGTAATCGGCCGTGCGCACCATGGCGTCCTTATTGACCGCGGTCAGCGCGGAATAGGCATAACCCTTGATGCCGCCCAAACGATAACGGCCCAGATCGGCCTGGCCCGCAACATTTACGCCATCCGGATATTTGATTTTGGAATAGAACACATAGTAGTGGGTCTGATAATACGGCCTGGAGAACAGAAACTGTTTTTCGCGTTCCGGATTCTTGCTGGCGCTCAGCGCCATCAGATAGGTTTCCGCATTTTCTATCGACGCCAGGCAGCGCTTCCAGGGCAGCAAATTGATCTGAAACGGAATGTGATGCTTGTTGAGAATGGCGGTGATCACGTCTACCGAGTAGCCGGTGATCTCGGCCGTGGCTTGATGGTTGTAACGCAAATAATAGGTGTAAGGCGGCCATTCGTCGCCGTCGTCGCAAATATGCAGCAGGCTGCGGTCCAAGTCCTGGGCCAGGCCCAGCGCAGGAAAAAACAGCAGCGCGGCGAGTGTTGAACGTGTCTTCATGGTGGTTGCCTGCGGCGATACGCTATCTTGATCACCTCAATGTAGACGGCGCGTCAAGCGCTGCCCTATCTTCTGCCTGGTGCGCTTTAGCCTTTCCCATGGGACGCAGGCGGCGGAAGATGCGCCTCAGGCCGAATGCTTGCCGGGGAAAATCAGCGAGCGTCAGGTCGGCTGCAGATGCAGTTGATATAGGAGCCGCCCTGCAGCATATTGATCAGGCCCACGCTGTATTGCGGGTCGAGCGCCAGGCTGCCGTCGGAACATCCGGGCATGCCGTGTTCGCGGACATAATCCGGCGCGACATAATCCGCCCCGTACATGGCCAGATTGCGCTCGCGCATATGCATGTTGCGGGTTTCCATGCCATCCAGCCGCAGCGACAGGCCGTGGCTCCCGAAAAAGGTAACGGAGGCGCGGCATACGCCCAGCCACGTCGCATTGGAGCCGGGCTCGTCGGAAAACTCGCTGACAAGCAGCCTATTGGCGTCGGGATTGCCGCCGCATCCATGCGCCACCAGAAAACGCTGAACGGACCCCTCCAGCGTATCGAAGACAAAAAAGCGAGGTTCAGTCGACGGCAGGCCATAATCCACGACGGCCCAATACAAGAGGCTGGCGCGCGGATAGCGTTCCCTCTGCACCGCCAGCATATCCAGTACTGCGGCATCGGGCAGCGACTCCTGCCGGCACAGCCGCAACAATATTGCCTCCAGTTCGTCCACCCTTGCCCCCGTGGTCTCGTTGCGGCCTGTTTGATGATGCGCCCGTCCATTCGTTTTTCATTCTAGCCGTAGGCCTACACCAGGCAAGCGCAGGGACGATTAGTAAAAACCGCAAACTCCGCCAGCCGCGAACAGTCCAAGCTCGACGCCGCCTGCACGCCTGTCTACAGTAGACGGCAGGCTCAGGATGGGCCGCCATTGAACGATGAGGATTGCGATGAAAGCTTTTGGCAAGAAACCGGACGGCGCGCGGCAGGAGCGGATGCGCGCCTCGCCCATGTGGGCTGGCGACGGCTTCCGCAACATCTATCCCATAGCGCCCGGCCTGCGCGATCCGAATGTGAAAATGCCGTCGCTGAAGGACTTTCTGTGCGGCGGCGAGCGGCGCGTGCCGAACGGGCCGCTGCCCACGCTGGACCCGCGCCATGCCTGGCGCAAACCGCCGGAATCCGGCCTGCGCGCCACCTGGCTGGGCCACTCCAGCGTGCTGATCGAAATCGACGGACTGCGCCTGCTGACCGACCCGGTGTGGGGACCGCGCGCCTCGCCCACCCGGCTGGCCGGACCCAAGCGCTTCCAGCCGGCGCCGGTGAAATTGAAGGAACTGCCGCCGCTGGACTTGGTGCTGGTCTCGCACGACCATTACGATCATCTGGACTATCCCACGATACGCGAGCTGGCCAAGACCCCGGCTCCTTTCGTCACCTCGCTGGGCGTCGGCGCCCATCTGGAAGCCTTCGGCGTGCCGCGCGAGCGCATCACCGAACTGGACTGGTGGGAGAGCTACCAGCACCCCGGCTCCGAGCTCGTCGTCACCGCCACGCCGTCGCAGCACTTCTCCGGCCGCGGCCTGAAAGACCGCAACGCCACGCTGTGGTCCTCGCTGTCGATGCGCACGCCGCGCCATTCCGTCTTCTTCAGCGGCGATACCGGCTTGACCGGCCAGTTCGAGGAGATTCGGGAAAGACTGGGCGCCTTCGATCTGGTGATGCTGGAAGTGGGCGCCCATCACCCAGCCTGGGGCGACATCCATCTGGGCCCCGACAACGCGCTCAAAGCGCTGGAGCTGCTGGGCGGCGGCGCCTTCCTGCCGGTGCACTGGGGCACTTTCAACCTGGCGATGCACGCCTGGGATGCGCCGGCCGAAACCCTGCTGGCCAGCGCCGAGCGGCGCAATGTCCGGCTCTTGATGCCGCGCCAAGGCGAGGCGGTGGAGCCTGCCCATGCCGAACGCGCCGCGCCATGGTGGCGCGGGGTGGATAGCGTCGCCCTGCCCCAAGAGTCCAGCGCGGCAGAGCCCGATGCCGCGGCGCCGAAATCCATGCCCTGGCCGCTGGACTGATCTGCGCCGCAGCCCTAGGGGCTGTTGACGTTTGGGGAGAGGTCGCGCCGGGATGCGTTTTGCGACGAATCGAGGCGTTTCGCGCGCCGCATTTCATTCTCTGCCAGCGCGGAACAACGAAGAGTCGGCACGAAAGGCGCCCGGCCCTGCGGGTTTGGCCGCTTTGGTCCGGAAGCCGCGTTGCCCAGCCCTTGCATAGAATGACTATGCGTCGGACTGTGCGCCTTGCTTCCGGTCCAAATCGGCGCAAACGCGATCCACTCACCAAATGTCAACAGCCCCTAGACCAAAATGTAAAAATCAGAAGTTCATGCATTTTTCCCATTGAGCAATTACTCCAAGCGCGTATATTTCACCTTGCTGATAAGTGATAGCCTTTTTTTAAACCATTTACCTTCCAGCAAGCTGCCGCACTCAATTCGACGGGCATCAAGGAGAAAATGCATGAAGAAGACGCTTACCTCAGTTTCCGCGCTGGCCGTAACGGCGGTCTGCCTGAGCAGCCCTACCGTCCAGGCCCGCGCCTTTGCGCCGTATGTGGACATGACGCTATGGCCGACGCCGCAAATCGACAAGATAGGCGTCAACCAAGGCATTCAGCAGTTCACGCTCGCCTTCGTCGTCGCTCAGAATGGCTGCAACCCGTCTTGGGGCGGCGTGCTGCCGATTCCCGGCGCCAGCAGCGATCAGCAATCCAGCGCCATCAGCGCCGGCATCACCAATTTCCGCGCCAAGGGCGGCGAGGTGATGGTGTCCTTCGGCGGCGCCAACGGCACGCCGCTGCAGCAGGCCTGCACCAGCAATGCCAGCTTGCAGGCTGCATACCAGAAGGTGCTGGACACTTACAATCTGAACCGCATCGATTTCGACATCGAAGGCGGGGCGCAAACCGACGCGGCCGCCAACAACCGCAACTTCGCCGTCGTGGCCGCGCTGCAAAAGAACTACAAGGCCAAGGGCAAAACGCTGCATGTGTCGCTGACGCTGCCGGTGATGCCGTTCGGTCTGACCCAGGACGGGCAGAACGTGCTCAACTCGGCCTTGAGCAATGGCGTGGCGCTGGACACCGTCAACATCATGGCCATGGACTACGGCCAGCACACCGCCGACATGGGCGCGGCCGCCAAGCAGGCGGCGCAGGCGCTGTACGGCCAACTGGACGCCGCCTACAAGGCGCATGGCCAGACGCTGACCGACGCCCAACTGTGGCAGAAGGTGGGCGTGACGCCGATGATAGGCCTGAACGATACCCAGCCGGAAACCTTCACCGTAGCCAACGCCAACAACCTGTACGGCATGGCCAACAGCAATAACTTCGGCGTGCTGTCGATGTGGTCGGTCAGCCGCGACAAATCCTGTCCGGGCAATGGCAGCTATGTGGACTCGCAATGCTCCGGCATCGTGCAGACGCCTTACGCCTTCAGCAATGTGTTCAAGGGCTTCAAGGACCACTGGGGCAGCGGCGTCACGCAGGATCCCAACTATGGCGGCGGCGGCAGCGGCGGCAGCGGCGGCAGCGGCGGACCCGTGAATGGCCAGCCGTGGTCGGCCGGGCAAACTTACAATACCGGCAATACCGTAACCTATGCCGGCGCCACCTGGACGGCCCAATACTGGACCCAGGGCAATACGCCGGGCCAATCCGCGCCCTGGCGGCAAACGGCCGGGCCGCTGCAGTCGTGGAACGTCAACGTGGCGTATCAAGGCGGCGACTGCGCCAGCTATCAGGGAGCCAAATACTGCGCCAAATGGTATGCGCAAGGCATCGTGCCGACGGCTGGGGATCCGTGGTACCGCGCCAACTGATCTCAAGCGTCTTGATCAGCAAGGCCGGGCCTATGCCCTAATGCCGTTCACTTAAGGATTTTCGGGCGACTTTTCTGGCCTTGAGAGCACAGGAATCCACAAAAAAGCACCGTTTCCCATGCATGGAGACGGTGCTTTTCTCTTAAGTGAACGGCATTAGGGCCGAGGCCCGGCCTTTTCGCATGATGATGCGCCTTGGCGCTTGCAAGCCCAGGGTTACAGGCTGGGGAAAGCGAACTGCGAGGCCTCGTGGCTGGCGCGCTGCGGCCAGCGCTGGGTCACCGCCTTGCGCCGGGTGTAGAAGCGCACGCCGTCCGGGCCGTAGGCGTGCAGGTCGCCGAACAGCGAGCGCTTCCAGCCGCCGAAGCTGTGGTAGGCCACCGGCACCGGCAGCGGCACGTTGATGCCCACCATGCCCACCTCCACCGTGTCGGCGAACAGGCGCGCCGCCTCGCCGTCGCGGGTGAAGATGCAGGTGCCGTTGCCGTATTCGTGCGCGTTGATCAGCGCGATCGCCTCCTGCAGGCTGCCCACCCGCACCACGCACAGCACCGGGCCGAAGATTTCTTCCTGGTAGATGCGCATCTGAGGCGTCACGCGGTCGAACAGGCAGCCGCCCAGGAAGAAGCCGCCCTCATGGCCGGGCACCGTGATGCTGCGGCCGTCCACCACCAGCTCGGCGCCGGCCGCCACGCCGTCGGCGATGTAGCCGCTGACCTTGTCCAGGTGGGAGCGCGTCACCAGCGGCCCCATGTCCAGGCCCGGCGACGTGCCCGGTCCCACTTTCAAGGCTTTGATCTGCGGCGTGAGCTTGGCGATCAGCGCGTCGGCGGCTTGATCGCCGACGCAGACGGCGACCGAGATGGCCATGCAGCGCTCGCCGCAGGAGCCGTAAGCCGCGCCCATCAAGGCGCTGGCGGCGTTGTCGAGATCGGCGTCAGGCAGCACCACCGCGTGGTTCTTGGCCCCGCCCAGCGCCTGCACCCGCTTGCCGCGGCGGCTGCCCTCGGCGTAGATGTACTCGGCGATGGGCGTGGAGCCGACGAAGCTGACGGCCTTGACCTCGGGCGCGGCCAGCAGCGCGTCCACCGCCTCCTTGTCGCCATGCACCACGTTGAGCACGCCACGGGGCAAACCGGCCTCGTGCAGCAGGCGGGCGATCAGCAGCGTGGAGCTGGGATCGCGCTCCGACGGCTTCAGCACGAAAGTATTGCCGCAGGCGATGGCCAGCGGATACATCCACAGCGGCACCATGGCCGGGAAGTTGAACGGCGTGATGCCGGCCACCACGCCCAGCGGCTGGAAATCGCTCCAGGCATCGATGGCCGGGCCGGCGTTGCGGCTGTACTCGCCCTTCAGCAGCTCCGGCGCAGCGCAGGCGTATTCCACGTTCTCGATGCCGCGCTTCAGTTCGCCGGCGGCGTCTTCTAGCGTTTTGCCGTGCTCGCGGCTGATCAGCGGCACAATCTCCGCCTCATGCTGCTCCAGCAGTTGCTTGAAACGGAACAGCACTTGCGCCCGCTTGGCCGGCGGCGTGTCGCGCCAGGCGGGAAACGCCGCCTGGGCGGCGGCCACCGCCTGCGCCACGGTGGCGGCGTCGGCCAATTGCACTTCGGCGATGGCCTCGCCGGTGGACGGGTTGAAGACCGGCGCGCGGCGGCTGCCGCCGTCGCAAGCCTCGCCATGGATCAGATGCTGCAAAGTCGTCATTTCAGGATCTCGTTTTATTGGTGACAATCGTTTCAGGCCAGCTTGGCCAGCGTCTCGCCGACGGCGTCGAACAGGCTGTCCAGCTCCTGCTGCGTGGCAGTGAACGGCGGGCCGAACTGCAGCGCGTCGCCGCCGTAGCGGACGTAGAAGCCCTTGCGCCACAGCGCCATCGCCGCCTCGTAGGGCCGCACGATGGCGTCGCCGCCGCGCGGCGCGATCTGCACCGCGCCGGCCAAGCCGCAGTTGCGGATGTCTATCACATGCGGCAAGCCCTTCAGGCTATGGATGCCGCGCTCAAAGTGCGGTGCCAGTTCCGCCGCGCGCGCTACCAGCTGTTCGTTTTCCAGCACATCCAGCGCGGCCATGGCGGCGGCGCAGGCCACCGGATGGGCCGAGTAGGTGTAGCCGTGCGGAAACTCGACCGCGTATTCCGGCGTGGTCTGCGCCATGAAGGCTTCGTAGATGTCCGTAGCTGCGATCACCGCGCCCATCGGCACTGCGCCATTGGTCAGCTGCTTGGCCACATTCATGATGTCGGGCGTCACGCCGAAATATTCCGCGCCGAACATCGCTCCCATGCGCCCAAAGCCGGTGATCACCTCATCGAAAATCAGCAGAATGTTGTGCTGGGTGCAAATGTCTCGCAGCCGCTGCAGATAGCCCTGCGGCGGCACGATGACGCCGGCGGAGCCGGCCATGGGCTCCACGATCACCGCGGCGATATTGGACGCGTCGTGCAGCTCGATCAGCCTCAGCAGGTCGTCCGCCAGCTCCGCGCCGTGCGCCGGCAGGCCGCGGCTGAAGGCGTTGGCCGACAGCAAGGTGTGCGGCAAATGGTCTACATCCAGCAGCGGACCGTACAGCTTGCGGTTGCCGTTCATGCCGCCCAGGCTGGTGCCGGCGATGTTGACGCCGTGGTAGCCGCGGGCCCGGCCGATCAGCTTGGTCTTGGACGCCTGGCCCTTCAGCCGCCAGTAGGCGCGCGCCATCTTCACCGCGGTATCGGCGCATTCGGAGCCGGAGTTGGTGAAGAACACGTGGTTCAGCGCGCCCGGCGCCATCGCCGCCAAGCGCTCGGCCAGCCGGAACGACAACGGGTGGCCGAACTGGAAGCCCGGCGAATAATCCAGCGTCGACAGCTGACGGTATACCGCCTCGGCGATCTCCTTGCGGCTGTGGCCGGCACCGCAACACCACAGGCCGGACAGGCTGTCGAAGATGCGGCGGCCGTCGGCGTCGGTCAGATAATTGCCCTCGCCAGACACGATCAACCGCGGGTCGCGCTGGAAGTTGCGGTTGGCGCTGAACGGCATCCAGTGCGCGCGCAGGTCGAGATGGTCGAATTCGGAACGGGTGGTGAGCGGATGCATCGCAGGCCTCGCTGACAGAAGTATGGCTACAGCATGCGCCGGACATTTGGTGAGTTAAATGCTATCTTTCTTACGTTCAGATTAGATAAAACTCAACCAATGAACCGCAAACCCGCGCTGGGACAAGTCAGCGATTTCGATATCCGCCTGCTGCGGCTGTTCCGCACCGTGGCCGAATGCGGCGGCTTTTCCGCCGCCGAAGGCGTATTGGGCATCAGCCGCTCCGCCATCAGCCTGCAGATGGGCGATCTGGAAAAACGGCTGGGCATCCGCCTGTGCCAGCGCGGCCGCGCCGGCTTCGCCCTCACCGACGAGGGCCGCGAAGTGCTGCGCGCCAGCCAGACCGTGCTGGCGGCGCTGGAAGACTTCCGCAGCGAAGTCAACTTGCTGCACCGCCAGCTGCGCGGCGAATTGAACATCGGCATCATCAACAACTTGGTGACACTGCCCAAGATGCGCATCACCCAGGCGCTGCGGGCGCTGGCCAAGCAGGGGCCAGACGTGCGCATCAATATCGGCATGATGACGCCCAGCGACATCGAAACCGGGCTGCTGGACGGCCAGCTGCACGCCGGCGTGGTGCCGCTGATCCAGCCCTTGTCCGGGCTGGACTACCTGCCGCTGTACGACGAGCGCTCGCAGCTCTACTGCAGCCGCGAGCATCTGCTGTTCCCGCAGCCAGATGAAGCCATCGGCGAGGCGGCGCTCGCCGGCGCCGACGCCATCGTCCCCGGCTACCGGCTGCCGCCGCAGGCCCAGGCCCTGCAGCAGCGGCTGAAGCCGGCCGCCACCGCGTCCGACCGCGAAGGCATCGCCTTCCTGATCCTGACCGGACGCTATATCGGCTATCTGCCGGACCATTTCGCCGCCGGCTGGGTGGCGCAGGGCATGATGCGGCCGCTGCTGCCGGATGTCTGCTTCTACGACGCGCCGCTGGCGCTGGCGGCGCGCAAGGGGCGGCGCGCCAATCTGGTGCTGGAGCGTTTTCTGCAGGAGTTGGAGCGCAGCGCCTGAGCCTCAAGCCAACAACAACAATGCGATGCCCAGCGCCGCCGGCAGCCCCTGCGCAAAGAAAATGCGCCGACTGACAGTCAACGCGCCGAATACGCCGGCCGCCAGCACGCAAGCCAGGAAAAACAGCTTGATCTGAAAGCCCTGCGCGCCCAGCCACAGCCCCCAGGCCAGGCCGGCGGCGAGAAAACCGTTGTACAGGCCCTGGTTGGCGGCCAGCGCCTTGGTTTCCCTTGCTTTCTCGGGCGTCAGCCGGAAAGTCTTCATCCCCAGCGGCTTGTCCCACAGAAACATTTCCAGCGCCAGGAAATACAGATGCAACAAGGCCACCACGGTGATCGCCAGATTTGCCGCCATGCTCATAGGTCTGCCTCCATATCGTTCCCCTCAGGCGGCGCCATGCAGGTCCGCCTCCATTCATTTAGAATGAACAATACACTCCTTACCTCATCTTGACGATGCCACCACACCCCAGCACTTGCCACGGTCTGATCGATACCCGCTTCGGCCCGGTCGCCGCCTGGCTGAACCGCGACGGCGCGCTGATCCGGCTGATTTTCCATCCCAGGCCGGAGCAAATGGCCGAACACGCCTGCCAGCGCGACGACGCGGCGCTGGCCGAGGTAGCCCGCCAACTGGCGGAGTACCAATCCGGCGCGCGGCGCGACTTCGACCTGCCGCTAGACCCGCAAGGCACACCGTTCCAGCAACAGGTGTGGGCGGCGCTGCGCCGCATCCCGTATGGCCACACCATCAGCTATGGCGAGCTGGCCAAGGCGCTGGGCCATCCGGACGGCGCTCGCGCCATCGGCCGCGCCAACGCCACCAACCCCATCGCGCTGATCGTGCCCTGCCACCGGGTGCTGGGCGCCGACGGCAGCCTCACCGGCTACGCCGGCGGCCTGCCGCTGAAAGCCGCGCTGCTGCGCTTTGAGCTGGAGCGCACCGCGCCGCCGGGGCTGTTCAGCGCTTGAAACGCCAGCTTGGGGCCGCCGCCGCTCCTGCGATTTCGCTCCGCCCCCTGCATTTCATCCGCGCCAAGCGCGCTTCATCCCTCTGATTGCGCAGTCCGTCGCATGTCGATGTCGCCCCACGATGCGCTCTCCTACAGTCACATCACACACCAACCAGGAGAGCATCATGACTTACCTCGACATCGCCTCAGCCTTGGACGCCCTCAACCAGTTCTGCCATCATATGCCCTTGTACTTCGCACAGGCGCTAAACGGATTAGCCGCCATCGAATGGGGGCATGCCGTCTCGTCCTTGCTGCTGACCATTCTGGCCTGCAACGCCCTGATCGTGCCCCTGGTATTGATCTGGCTGGCGGTGGACCTGTCCCTGCCCAAGCTGAAGCTGTACCGCCAACGTCTGACCCTGCCGGCCCCGCGCAAAGAGGTGAAAATTGGATAATCAAAACCACACGACGCCTTGGCGTGAGGATTTCAGCATGATCCTGAAAACCATAGAAAAGGGCTGGTGGGGCTTCGTCGACATGGTGGCGCAGCTGGGTTGGGGACGGCTGATGTTGACGCTGCTGCTGATCATGATGCTGGGCGGCATTCTGAATATCGAACACATGACGCTGCTGCTGTCCCTGGTCGCCATCCTGGTGAAGGTGCTGGCCATCGGCAAACACCGGGCAGAGCAAGAGGCGGACCGCGCCATCGCCCGCAGCGAAAAAGCGGAGCAGCAGGCCGAGCTGGAAGCGCTGCAGCGCCAGCTGGCGGAAACGCGGATGAGCGCGCTGCAGGCGCAGATCGAACCGCACTTTCTGTTCAACACCCTGTCCTCGGTGTGCCAGTTGATGGAAACCGCGCCGGACAAGGCGGTGGTCATGCAAAAGGCGCTGATCCGCTATCTGCGCTCTTCGCTGCCGGAATGGCGCGACTCGCCGGGCGAAACCCGCCTGGGACAGCAAGTGGAATTATCGCGCGCCTATCTGGAAATCATGCAGTTGCGGATGGAGGACAGGCTCAAGGTTTGCATCAAGGTGCCGCCGTCGCTGCAAAGCGCCCGTTTCCCGGTGATGATGCTGCAAACCTTGGTGGAGAACGCCATCAAACATGGCCTGGAACCCAAGGCGGAAGGCGGCGCCATCGAGGTGGACGCCAAGGTGCAGGACGGCAAGCTAAGGCTGGCGGTGCGCGACGACGGCGTCGGTTTCCCGGACCAGCCCGGCCAGGGCATGGGCCTGGCCAATATCCGCGAGCGGCTGTCCCTGCTGTACGGAACCGAGGCCGAGCTGGTGCTGGAAGCGCCGGAGGACGGCGGCACGCTCGCCACCATCGCCATGCCGTTTGCCCTGGTTTAACGAGGAAAAACCATGAACACGCTTAGCGCCTTGATCGCCGACGACGAAAGATTGATGCGGGAACAGCTGCGAATGGCGCTAGGCCGGGTCTGGCCGGAGCTGGACATCGTCGCCGAAGCCCAGGACGGGAAACAAGCGGAGGAACTGGCCCGCCAGCACCAACCGGACCTGATTTTTCTGGACATCACCATGCCGGCGCAAAGCGGCATCGAGGCGGCGATCGCGCTAAACGGGCAGTATCCCATCGTGTTCGTCACCGCCTACGATCAGTACGCGGTCCAGGCCTTTGAGGAAGGCGCCATCGACTACCTGCTGAAGCCGGTGGAAGACGCCCGACTGCTGCGCACGCGACAGCGCTAGGAGCAGAAGCAGCCGCCGCTGCCGCAGGATTGGCAAAGTACTTTATTAAAGCTCAGCCGCCAGCTGGACAAGCCGGAATACCTGCGCTGGATACGCGCCTCGGTGGGCAACAGCCTGCGCCTGATCAGCATCGATGAGGTGCTGCTGTTCCAGTCGGACGAGAAATACACCCTGGTGCAAACCGCCAGCTGCGAAGCCCTGATCCGCACCCCGCTGAAGGAATTGCTGCCGCAACTCGATCCCGAGCAGTTCTGGCAAGTGCATCGCGCCACCCTGGTGCGGGTGGCGTCGATAGAAGAAGTGCGCCGCGGCGAACGCGGCCTGCTGCTGAAGCTGCGCGCTTACGGCCCGCTGGTGGAAGTGAGCCGCAGCTACGCCCATCTGTTTCAGCGGATGTAAGCCTTGTCTCAAACGTCAACAGCTCCTACTCCAGCTTGAACGCCAGCGTGGTCTGCTGCAGCCGCTCCGCCACCACCGCCAGCTCGCGCGTGGCTTGCGAGAACACGTCCACGGCCAGCCCGTTTTCCTTGGACATCTCGGCGATGGACTCCACCCGTCCGGCCAACTCGGTGCTGGCCTGGCGCTGCTCGCCCACCGCCATGGCGATCTCGCCGATGGCTGCCACCACCTCGGCCGCCCGCTCCTCCACCGTGCTGATGGTGGCTGACGCGCTTTCCGCCGCCACAACCACGTCGGACACGATCTGCCGGCTGCCGCGCATGCCGTCCACCGCCACCCGCGCGCCGTCCTGGATCTTGCCTATCATATTGGTGATTTCCTGGGCCGAGGTGGTGGTGCGCTCGGCCAGCTTGCGCACCTCGTCTGCCACCACCGCGAAGCCGCGGCCCTGTTCACCGGCGCGCGCCGCCTCGATCGCCGCGTTCAAGGCCAATAGATTGGTCTGATCGGCCACGTCCTTGATCACGGTGGCGATGCTGCCGATCTGCTGCGCCTGATCGGACAGCGATTCCAGGCTCTCCGCGGAATGCGTCACGCTGTCGTTGACCTTGCGCACCCGCACCGTGGATTCCTGCACTTCCTTGTTGCCGGCCTTGGCTTGCTGGCCGGCGTCCGCCGCCTGCTGATTGGCCTGGGCGGCATTGCTGGCGCACAGGTCTATGCTGACCGTCAGTTCCTCGATAGACGCCGCCGCGCTGGAGGTGGCGTTGACCTGCTGGCCAATGCTGGCGCTGACTTGCTCGGTCGACGCCGCCAGTTGCTCCGAGGTGGCCGCCACGCTGCCGGCTGAGCGGATGATCTCGCCCACGGTCTTGCGCAGCCGCTCCTGGGTATCGGCCAGCGATTGCATCATCGCGGCGATTTCGTCCTTGCCACGGGGCACGATCTTGCCGGTCAGATCGCCTTCGCCCATTTTCTCCATCGCCCGGGAAGCGTCTTGCAGGCTGCCGACGATGCCGTTTTGCACCATCAGCCCCAAGGTGACCAGTATCAGCAAGCTCGCCACCAAGACGCCGATGGCGGTATTCCTCACGCTCTGGAAGCTGGCGCGCGCGTCCTCCAAGCCTTTATCCGCCAGTTTGACATTGATGTCGGATAGCTGGGTCAGGATGTCATTGGCGGCCGTGAACAAGGGACGGCACTGCTTGGCCATGATCTGCAAGGCTTTCTTGTTGTTCTCGCCGTTGCCGGTATCGGTGTAGCTCAGCTCGCGCACCTGCTTGCACGGTCCTTCCATCGCCTCCCAGGCCGCGTCAAAACGCTTGAGGCCGTCCACTTCGGGCGGCGTCAATTGAGTCTTGCGGTACTGGTCGAGGAAGCCCTTCATCGTGGCCTCAAACTTGTCGCGGTTGGCCTGCACCTGATCCATCTGCGATTTTTCCGTCTCCGCGATGTAGCGGTAATCGGCGCGATTGACATAGGCGGCGTTCATGGAGGCCTGGCCCAGCCAATAAATCGGGTTGATCATATTGTCGTGCATGTCGGTGGTGAGATCGAACATCTTGGACACGCCGCTCATGCCGTTGGCGCCGATGATCAGCGCGGACAGGATGCCAAGCAGGATCAAACCGAAAATCTTCAGCCGGATGCTGAATTGGGCGAGTAAGTGGTTCACGCTACGCTCCCAGCCATTTAGGTGGATACACATAGCGTTTTAGTCTCAATCAGAACCAATCACCAGTCATGATTTGCGCCGCAAAACGATGCGGCGCGGCAACTAGGGGCTGCCCTCCCGCAAACACTTGCGGTAGAAGATGCGGCTATGTCCTGGCGGGTAGTCTTCCAGCTCGCCGAAGCGTTGATAACCCAGGCTTTCGTAGAACTTGGGCGCCTGGAAGCTGTGGGTATCCACCCATGCGGCAATGCAGCCGCGGGCGCGGGCTTCGGCTTCGGCCTGCTCCATCATTCGCCGTCCCCAACCCTGCCCGCGCGCGCCGGCCGGGGCGGACAGCAGTTCGGTATACAGCCAGCCGCCGCGGGTATAGCCCCACAAGCCGCCCACCACCTGGCCGCTTTCATCCTCAATCCGGATCACCAGCGGCCTATGGTCGCTAGGGCCGGCATGCTCCTCGTTGTAGGCGATCAAGGGCGCCACGATGGCCGCGCGGGTTTCCACTGCCGCCACATCGCTCAACACGGTTTGGTACTGCATGCTTCGCTCGCTTTATTGTCGTTATCAAAAAAAAACAGGGGTCGCCGCATCAATCGCCGACGACGATGCCGATGCCGCGGCCGCGCGGGTCGGAAGCGGTTTCCGTCACCGCGCCGTCCACCCGCACCGCCTGGATGTCGCCCATGCGCCAGCCCTGATCCTGCAGCGTGTAGCCCAGCGCCCGCAACTGGTCCGCCACCGAGCCGGTCAAGGGCGCGTACTCGTCGTAATAAATGGTGTCCTTGGGCAACAACTGGTGATGCACGCGCTGCGCCGCCACCGCCAGCTGCAGCGGCATGTCGAAGTCATACAGATTGTTCAGCACCTGGAAGATGGAAGTGAAGATGCGTGAACCGCCCGGCGTGCCGATCACCAGCGTCACCTTGCCGTCGCGGGTGACGATGGTGGGCGTCATCGACGACAGCATGCGCTTGCCCGGCGCGATGGCGTTGGCGTCCTTGCCCACCACGCCAAAGGCGTTGGCCACGCCGGGCTTGGCACTGAAATCGTCCATCTGGTCGTTGAGCAGGAAGCCGGCGCCCTTGACCACCACGCCGCTGCCGAAATCGAAATTCAGCGTATAGGTATTGGCCACCGCATTGCCCCAGCGGTCCACGACGGAGAAGTGCGTGGTCTGGTGCGGCTCCAGCCCCGGCTGGATGTCCGGCGTGGCGGAGATCGCTCGCGGATTGATCTCGGCCGCGCGGCGCTTCAAGTAGCCCGGATCGACCAGCGCGGCAGTCGGCGCGGCCACGAAGTCCGGATCGCCCAAGTAGTCGGCGCGGTCGGCGAACACGCGTTTTTCGATCTCCGCCAGCAGATGGATATAGCGTGGGGAATTCAGCGCAACGCCGGCGAAGTCCGCCGCACGGTTCTCCTTGATGCCCAAGAGCTGCGCCAGGGCCACGCCGCCGGAGCTGGGCGGCGGCGCAGTATAGATGACGTTGCCGCGCCAGTCTATCCGTATCGGCTCGCGCCAGCGCGCGCGGTAGTCCTGCAGATCCTCGGCGGTGATCAGGCCGTCATCGCGCCGCATCTGCGCCACCAGCAACTTGGCGGTTTGGCCCTGATAGAAATCTGCCGCGCCGTAGCGGGCGATGCGTTTCAAGGTGGCGGCCAGCTCCGGCTGGCGGAAGGTCTCGCCCGCCTTCATCTTGCCGAAGTACTGCGCGAAATTGGTCTTGCCGGCAAACAGTTGCACCGCCTCGCCGCGGTACTGGAACTGGCGGTCGGCCACGATGAAGCCGCGCTCGGCGTAACGGATGGCCGGCTCGACCAGCTGGCTCCATTTAAGCTTGCCGAAGCGCTGATGCGCCTGCCACAAGCCCATCACCGTGCCCGGCACGCCGGCGGCGCGGGCGCCGACCAGGCTCATCTGCGGCAGCACCTTGCCGTCCGCGTCCAGATACATGTCGCGGCTGGCAGCCTTGGGCGCCGTTTCGCGGTAATCGAGGAAATACGGCTTGCCATCCTGATAGATGGTCATGAAGCCGCCGCCGCCGATATTGCCGGCTTCCGGATAGGTGACGGCCAAGGCGAAGGCGGTGGCCACCGCCGCATCCACCGCATTGCCGCCGGCCTTCAGCACATGCGCCGCCACCTCGGCGCCGTAGCGATCCGGCGCCGCCACCGCGCCCTGGCCAGCAGAAGCCGGCAGGCCGCACAGCAGCAGACAGCCAACAGTGAGCAGACGAAACAAGACTTCCTGGCGCATACGCTTCCTCCACGATTTCAATTGCCGACAACATGCTTATGCCATCAATCGCCGCGCCAAGCCAAATGTTTTTCATATCTTGACGGCGGCGCGCCATCCAGCGCCGCGCGCAATGCCCTCACCTCGTCCACCGCCGTTTCCTTGCGCAAGTATTCATCGGCGCCCGGCGCGCCCATGCTCAAGCCCGGCTGGCGATAGCGCATGCCGCTGGCCACCGCGGCGCGCGCCGAGGCGTGGAATTCATGGCAGCCGGTGCGGCGCGCCAGCTCGGCGATATTGGCGGCGCGTACCCCTGCGCCCGGCATCACGATCAACCGTTGGCCAGCCTGCTGGCGCAACAGGGCCAGCAGGTCTGCGCCATCCAGCGCCGTGGCGGCCTGGCCGGAGCTGAGCAGCCGCGCGCAGCCGGCGGCGATCACCTCTTCCAGCGCGCTGATTGGATCGCGCGCCATGTCGAAGGCGCGGTGAAAGGTCACGCTCATCGTCCCTGCCAGGCCGACCAGCTCGCGCGTGCCCGGCCCGTCGATGTCGCCATCGGCCGTCAACATGCCCAGCGCCACGCCGTTTACGCCCAGCTTGCGGCACATCTCGATGTCGCGGGCCATGGTTTCGAACTCCAAGGCCGTGTACAGAAAATCGCCGCCGCGCGGGCGGATCAAGACATTGAGGTCTATGCCCAGGCTATCCCGCGCCAGGGCCACCATGCCGTAGGACGGCGTGGTGCCGCCTTCCAAGAGGTTGTCGCACAGTTCCACCCGCTGCGCGCCGCCCTGTTGCGCCGCCAGACAGGACGCCAGCGAACCGGCGCAGATTTCCAGAATCGATTGCATGGCTTTCTCCTTTGCTTACCCTATCTGACTGACTCTCCATACGCGGCAAAGGTGCCGCCCAAAGGCAAAAAAAACGCCGACACGCAGTGCCGGCGGCGGTCAGGGAGAATGACGCGATGAAAAAATCATGTGACTTTCAGCCCGCGGCTGGCGAACAGCGCGCGCGCGTGCGCGGCCTGCGCCGCGGTGGGAATCGGGGTATCGTTCAGCTGGTATTCCATGCCCAGCTGCGCCCACTTGTCCTTGCCCAATTGATGGAAGGGCAGCACTTCCACCCGCTCCACCAGATCGCCCAGCTCGGCCACGTAGTCGGCCAGGCGCTCGATGTCGGCGTCGCCATCGGTCAGGCCCGGCACCAGCACGTAGCGTATCCACATTTTCTTGCCAAGCCGCTTCAGGCGCTGGGCGAAGTCCAGCGTCGGCTGCAAGGGTTGGCCGGTGAGCGCCAGGTATTTGTCGGGGTCGGAATGCTTGATGTCCAGCATCACCAGGTCGACATCGTCGAACCATGCGTCCGACACCCGCTCGTGCAGGAAGCCCTGAGTGTCCAGGGCGGTGTGCAGGCCATAGCGTTGCTTGATCTGATGGAACAGCTCGCCGACGAACTCGTGCTGCATCAGCGGCTCGCCGCCGGAAATGGTGACGCCGCCGGCGAACTTCAAAAAGCGCGCGTAGGTGGCCACTTCGGACAACGCCTGCTCCACCGTCACCTGGCGGCCGTTATGCAGCTTCCAGGTATCCGGGTTGTGGCAGTACAGGCAGCGGAACTGACAGCCCGAAACGAAAAACACGAAGCGCATGCCGGGGCCGTCCACGCCGGCGCCGCTCTCGGTAGAGTGCAGATAGCCTATGGTTTCGGCTTTATCGGATGCTTCGCTGTGGTTTGCGGCAATAGGTGGGGTCATGCCGTTTCTCCGGTGAATCTTGTGAAAAAAGCGGGACTTTCCTTTCGGACCGCCCCGCCATTGATGCGATGGTGTTTCCGCGCGGGCAAGCCTTGCAGCCTGCCCGCCCTGCCTTTTTTTCAGCTTACATCTTGCCGTGGAAGGTGCGGTTGATCACGTCCAGCTGCTGCTCGCGCGTCAGCTTGACGAAGTTCACCGCATAACCGGACACGCGGATGGTCAGCTGCGGGTACAGCTCCGGGTGCTCCATGGCGTCCAGCAGGGTTTCGCGCTTGAACACGTTCACGTTCACGTGGAAACCGCCGCCGGCGATGTTGCGCTCGCCGTCGCAATCGAACGGGGTGCAGTTGGCGCTGCTGAACTCGGTCGGGTGGGCCGAGCAGAAACCGTCCAGGCAGTTGGCCAGGTTGACGATACGCTCTTCAGCAGTATGGCCCAGCGCGTCCGGCGTCGCCGAAGCGGTCCAGCTGATGCCGTCCAGCGCGGAGTCGTACGGCAGCTTGGCCACGGAGGCGCCTGCCGCCACAAAGCCCTTCACGTCGCGGCCGTTCATCGGGTTGGCGCCCGGGGAGAACGGTTCGCCGGCGCGGCGGCCGTCCGGGGTGTTGCCGGTCTTCTTGCCGTACACCACGTTGGAGGTGATGGTCAGCACCGACTGGGTCGGCTTGGAGTCGCGGTAGAAGTACGGCTGGGCCTTGATCTTGTCCATGAAGGACTGGGTCAGCCACACAGCGATCTCGTCCACGCGGTCGTCGTTGTTGCCGAATGCCGGGTATTCGCCTTCGATCTTGTAGTCAACCGCCAGGCCATCTTCATTGCGGATGATGTGAACCTTGGCGAACTTGACGGCGGACAGCGAGTCGGCGGCCACGGACAGGCCGGCGATGCCGCAAGCCATGGTGCGGACGATGTCGCGGTCGTGCAGCGCCATTTCGATGCGTTCGTAGGCGTACTTGTCGTGCATGTAGTGGATGCAGTTCAGCGCCTTGACGTAGGTGGCGGCCAGCCAGTCCATCATCTTCTCGAACTTCGGCATCAGTTCTTCGTAAGTCAGCACGTCGCCGGTGATAGGCTCGAAGCCGTGGGCCACCAGCGCGCCGGACTTCTCGTCGCGGCCGCCGTTGATCGCGTACAGCATGGCCTTGGCCAGGTTGGCGCGGGCGCCGAAGAACTGCATCTGCTTGCCGATCTTCATCGCGGACACGCAGCAGGCGATGCCGTAGTCGTCGCCCCAGTACGGCAGCATCAGGTCGTCGTTTTCGTACTGGATGGCGCTGGTGTCGATGGACACCTTGGCGCAGAAGTTCTTGAAGCCTTGCGGGAAGCGGGTGGACCACAGCACGGTCAGGTTCGGCTCCGGCGCCGGGCCCAGGTTGTACAGGGTGTTCAGGAAGCGGAAGCTGTTCTTGGTCACCAGGGTGCGGCCGTCTTCGCCCATGCCGCCGATGGATTCGGTCACCCAGGTCGGGTCGCCGGAGAACAGTTGATCGTATTCCGGGGTGCGCAGGAAGCGGACGATGCGCAGCTTGATCACCAGATCGTCGATCATTTCCTGGGCTTGCTCTTCGGTCAGCACGCCGGCGGCGATGTCGCGCTCGATGTAAACGTCCAGGAAGGTGGACACGCGGCCGAAGGACATGGCGGCGCCGTTCTGTTCCTTAACAGCGGCCAGGTAGGCGAAGTAAACCCACTGGATGGCTTCGCGGGCGGTGGCGGCTGGGCGGCTGATGTCGTAGCCGTACTTGGCGGCCATCTGGCGCAGTTCGTCCAGGGCGCGGAACTGTTCGGACAGTTCTTCGCGTTGACGCATCACTTCGTCGGTGAAGGTCACGTCGTTCAGTTCGGCGAACAGCTGCTGGCGTTCCTTGCGCAGGAAGTCGGTGCCGTACAGCGCCACGCGGCGATAGTCGCCGATGATGCGGCCGCGGCCGTATGCATCGGGCAGGCCGGTGATCACGCCGGACTTGCGGCAAGCCATGATTTCCGGGGTGTAAACATCAAACACGCCCTGGTTGTGGCTCTTGCGATACTTTTCCCAGATTTCCTTGATCACCGGATCCAGCTTGAAGCCGAAGGCTTCCAGGCCGTTCTCCACCATGCGCAGGCCGCCGTTCGGCATGATGGCGCGCTTCAGCGGAGCGTCGGTTTGCAGGCCGACGATCACTTCATTGGCTTGATCGATGTAACCCGCGTCGTGAGCGGTAATGGAAGAGGCGCGGTCGGCCGAGACATCCAGCACGCCCTTGGCGCGTTCTTCTTTCAGCAGCACACCCAGGGTATCCCACAGCTTCTTGGTGCGCTCGGTGGCGCCAGCCAGGAAGCTGTCGTCGCCTTCGTACGGCTTGTAGTTCAGCTGGATGAAGTTGCGTACATCGACCTTGCTCTGCCACTCGCCAGCGACGAAATCGCGCCACGGGTTGGCTTGAGCTGCATTTTGAGTGATGGCGTCCATCTGGGGCCTCCTTACTTGGCTTGGTCCGGTAACGTGTTAGATATTGAACACATGGTACATTCGGAATCGAAAATTTCGTTTGATCTTGATCAAGTAGCGCCCCGCTTGAGGCGCGATTTCGATCCTGCAGCGCAACATGCCAACCGCCTTCAACATCATTGATTTATCAGTGATTTATAGCAAAGTCGGCGCGATACAGCTTGTACCGCGCCGACTACATTCGAAAACGAACATTCACATGCCGTTTACAGGGTAAAAGCCTGCCTCAATGTTCAGACCGCTTTCAGCGTGTGGCGTTCCAGCAAGTACACCACCAGACCAACGCCAAACGCGCCGCCGACGATATTGCCCAGCGTGGCCGGCACCAGATTATGCGCGATGTCCGCCCATTCCAGCCCCGCCATGCCCTGCAGCTTGGCCAGCGCGAAGAAAGCCATGTTGGCGATGCTGTGCTCGAAACCGGAGAAGAAGAACACGAACACCAGCAGCATGATGATCAACAGCCGCGCCGCCTCATTGCTCAGGCGCATCGGCACCCATACCGCCAGGCAGATCACCCAGTTGCACAGCACGCCCTTCCAGAAGATCTCCATGCTCGAGGCGTGCACTTTATGCTCCACCACGTTGAACAGCAGGTGATCGGCAGGCAATACGCCCATGCCGCCGGCCCCGGCCAGCACGGCGACGAACAGCAGCACGCCCAACAGATTGCCCAGATACACCATCGTCCAGCTGCGCAACATATTGCAGGTGCGGCAGCGCCCGCTCAGCCGGCCTACGGTGAAGTACATCACATTGCTGGTGAACAATTCCACCTTGCACACGATGATGCTGACCAGCGCCACGCCAAAGAAGCCGGAAGTGGCAATGTAATAACCGGGGGCGCCGCTGGCGAAGAATACCTGGCCTAGCTTCAGGCTGACGGCCAGCACCACGGCGATCAGCGCGCCGGCCATGGCCGCGCTGAGCAGATAGTGCCCCGGTTCGGACAGCAGCACCTGCTGCTTGCTGGCGGCCTCGTCGACCACGTAGGCGAGAGTTGAAGAGTGGCTCATGATGTAACGTCTCTATAAGGATGTGGGTAAGGCGGCGTCGCGCGATGCGGCCGGAGGCGATTCGCATCCGATGCGACTTTGCGAAAATTTTATGTTCGTTTTAGTAAATTCGTGTTTGATACCGATCAATCCATCGCGCACCACCACTCAAGCCACCCCCACACGGCGAGACTGCAGCATAATCCTTCCTCATTTGCACAAATACCGGCACAAAACACCAGAGGAATGTTGCAGCATCTCGCCAACGCAATGCAGGCAAACCTCCGCGCCGGCCCGCCTTGCATCGGCCATACCTGATGTAACGCTGGCATTTCGCTATCTTCTAGGCAAGAAACACGCCCTTGCTATTTCATAGAATGTGAAAGAAAAGATGTTCATTTATGTAACTTTATTTTCATTTTCGAAAATATTTCAGCAATTCCACGTTCGCATATCATGCGCGCCGCCACCCAAATCATCACAATCGAACAATGCAAGTTAGAACAATTAAGAGACAAGGCCATGCGATTCCATCCTGCAACGCATGCCAATAAATACCTTCACTTCAAAGACTTGCACAGAACAAGCACGGAAAAGAACGCCATCCCCCAGCTCCAGAGCGCTTTGTGTCAACAGGCAATGTCAGACCCAAGAAAGGCAAAACCACGCAATAAATTGCGCAGAGCAATCACTCAAATTTCAAACTTGTGGCAAGGATAAAAAATGACCATGGCAAAATTACCATGGAGCAATTATTTTATAAAATAGAAAATTTATTGAAATTTAATTTCACTAAGAATGGATTTAAAGGATATAAAACCAATAAAAAAATATTGTCATTTGGGATTTAGGAAAACAGCCATATCTCAGCCATGTTCATTTGTTCATTTGGTGACAAAATTATCTTGATTAGAATCAACTGATGTTCTTAAATGTGTACCTTGCTAACTACAAATGCCCTTACGATGGGCAGCAATTAAGCAAGACGCGGTTCACAAACAAAGACATACAGAGAACCCGTCGGCAACAGTTAGATCCTCCCTCCGCCACAAGCCGACAACGCCGGCGACGGAGGATGGAAACCCGGAATTTGCGAAATATCGTTTGAAAAGGCACCTCATCATGTCACAAGCAATCGCCTCAACCGCCTCCCGCTCCGGTTCGTCCGGCTGGACCAAGCACGACACCACCTGGATGCTCGGCCTCTATGGCACCGCCATCGGCGCCGGCGTCCTGTTCCTTCCCATCAACGCCGGCATCGGCGGCCTGTGGCCCCTGATGCTGATGGCTATCCTGGCCCTGCCGCTGACCTTCTTCGCCCACCGCGGCCTGACCCGCTTCGTGCTGTCCGGCAGCAAGGAAGGCGCCGACATCACTGAAGTAGTGGAAGAACACTTCGGCATCGGCGCCGGCAAGATCATCACCTTGCTGTACTTCTTCGCCATCTACCCGATTTTGTTGATGTACAGCGTGGCCATCACCAACACGGTGCTGTCCTTCCTCAATAACCAGCTGCACATCGACGTGGGCACCGGCATCGCCACCCGCGCCGTGTTCTCGCTGGCGCTGATCCTGGGCCTGATGTCCATCGTCCGCCTGGGCGGCCAGATGATCGTCAAGGCGATGAGCATCCTGGTCTACCCGTTTGTGGTGGTGCTGATGCTGCTAGCCCTGTATCTGATCCCGCAATGGAGCGACACCGCTATCCGCCACGCCGGCAGCCTGGGCGACGCCCTGTCCAGCGGCGCCTTCTACAAGACGCTGTGGCTGGCCATCCCGGTAATGGTGTTCTCGTTCAACCACTCGCCCATCATCTCGTCCTTCTCCGTCGACCAGCGCAAGCTGCACGGCGATGAAGCTGAGCCGGCCTCCAGCCGCGTGCTGATCCGCGCCCACACCATGATGGTGCTGACCGTGATGTTCTTCGTGTTCAGCTGCGTATTCAGCCTGAGCCCGGCCGACCTGGCCGCCGCCAAGGCCCAGAACATCTCCATCCTGTCCTACCTGGCCAACCACTTCCAGAACCCGGTGATGGAATGGGTTGCCCCGATCATCGCCATGGTCGCCATCAGCAAGTCCTTCCTGGGCCACTACCTGGGCGCCAAGGAAGGCTTCAACGGCCTGGTGATCAAGCAACTGCGTCAAAACGGCAAGACCATCGAAACCTCCAAGCTGGATCGCTACACCGCCATCTTCATGATCGTGACCTGCTGGATCATCGCCACCATCAACCCGTCCATCCTGGGCATGATTGAAACCCTGGGCGGCCCGGTCATCGCGATGCTGCTGTTCCTGATGCCGATGTACGCCATCCACAAGGTTCCGGCGATGAAGAAGTACTCCGGCGCCGCCAGCAACATCTTCGTGGTACTGATCGGCCTGATCGCCATCTCTGCCATCTTCTACGATCTGATCGTCTGATCGTAACCAGGCAGGCCGCCCAGCGGCCTGCTCTCCCCCTCCGTACCAGCTTCAAAGAGGTAGCATCATGTTCAGCATGAGTGATATCTACAAAATCGGCGTAGGTCCCTCCAGTTCCCACACCGTCGGCCCGATGAAGGCCGGTCACCAGTTCCTGGGCGCGCTCAAGGAAACCGGCAGATTCAACCAAGTCACCCGCATCCACGTGGACTGCTACGGCTCGCTGGCCCTCACCGGCAAGGGCCACTGCACGGACCAGGCCATTATCCTGGGCCTGGCCGGCAACCTGCCTGACACGGTGGACCCGGACAACTCCGCCAGCCTGATCGCCGACGTGGAGCAAACCGGCCAGCTGACGCTGGGCCGCACCCACCAACGCGTGATCTTCGGCATGGACTTCCATACCGCCAACCTGCCGCTGCACGAAAACGGCATGCAGATCCACGCCTTCGTCGGCGACGAAAAAGTACTGACCAAGACCTATTACTCGATCGGCGGCGGCTTCATCGTCGATGAGGAACACTTCAACCAGTCCAGCTGCAGCGACACCCCGGTGCCGTACCACTTCGTCACCGCGCAGCAACTGATCGACATGTGCGAAGAAACCGGCCTGTCCATCGCCGCCCTGGTGCTGGAAAACGAAAAAGCCTTCCACGACGTCAAGGACACCGAGGCGCACTTCCGCCGCGTGTGGGAAGTCATGAAGGGCAGCATCGAGCGCGGCATGCGCACCGAAGGCAACCTGCCCGGCCCGATGCGCATCCCGCGCCGCGCCCCGGCCCTGCATCGCATGCTGACCAGCTCCCTCACCGTGGCCAAAGACCCGATGAGCGTGATGGACTGGGTCAATATGTACGCCATGGCCATGTCGGAAGAAAACGCCGCCGGCGGCCGCGTCGTCACCGCCCCGACCAACGGCGCCTGCGGCATCGTGCCGGCGGTGCTGGCCTACTACAACCACTTCATCCAGCCGCTGGATGACGACAGCTGCCTGCGCTTCTTCCTGTCTTCCGGCGCCATCGGCTGCCTGTTCAAGCTAAACGCGTCCATCTCCGGCGCCGAAGTGGGCTGCCAGGGCGAAGTGGGCGTGGCCTGTTCCATGGCCGCGGCCGGCCTGACCGAGCTGATGGGCGGCAGCCCGTCCCAGGTGTGCATGGCGGCGGAAATCGCCATGGAGCACAACCTGGGCCTGACTTGCGACCCGGTGGGCGGCCAGGTGCAGATTCCATGCATCGAGCGCAACGCCATCGCTGCCGTCAAGGCGATCAACGCCGCCCGCATGGCCATGCACCGCGTCAGCAGCCCCAAGGTGTCGCTGGACAAGGTCATCGCCGCCATGTACGAGACCGGCAAGGACATGGACGCCAAGTACCGCGAAACCTCCTGCGGCGGCCTCGCCCTGCAGATCAAGGTGGAAAGCAAGGTCGTGCCTAGCCAGGCCATCCGCTGGGTGGACGACGCGGCCTGAGCCCGTCGCCCGTGCTAAGACAAACGCCACCGTCACGGTGGCGTTTTTGCTGGGCAGATGCCATGATGGGCGCTCAGCAAAACCATACTCGCCAGTACAGTTTAGAAAACTGTCCATGCATCTGATAACAAAGGCCTATCCGTGAACGCCAAAGCCGATTTCTGTCTGCTGTTCGACTTGGACGGCACCCTGACCCACACCGACGACCTGCACTTCGACGCCTTCGCTACGCTGATGGCCGAACACGGCCGCGCGCTGGATCACGACACCTTTTTGCGCCACATCGTCGGCACCACCAACGAAGCCATCATGGCCAGGCTGTTCCCGGACCTGCCAGAGCAACACCTGGAGCTGGCGGAACGCAAGGAGCGCCTGTTCCGCGACTCCGTCACCCGGCTGACGCCGACGCCGGGCGCGCCGGAACTGTTCGACTGGGCAGAGCGCCATGGCGTGGGCATCGCCGTGGTCACCAATGCGCCACGCGCCAACGCCGAACTGATGCTGGCCGGGCTGGGCCTGACGGACCGGGTGGACGCGCTGGTGATAGGCGACGAGCTGGCGCACGGCAAGCCGCACCCCCTGCCCTACCAGACCGGCCTGACCAGGCTGGGCGGCTGCGCCGACCGCGCCTGCGCCTTCGAGGACTCCCCGTCCGGCATGCGCGCCGCCCACGCCGCCGGCATCCACAGCTACGGCATCGCCTGCGCGCTGCCGCCGCAAACGCTGCTGGACGCGGGCGCCGCCGCCGTCATCGCAGACTTTACCGCGCCCGAGCTGTGGCGCTGGCTGGAACGCGCGCTAGGCTAGGCCTCAGCCCAAGGCGGAATATAGTGCGCCGGAAGTCGGTTCACCCCATCGGGCGCGGGGAACACTGGCTAATGGGGTGGCCCATAGGGTGGACCGACGGTTCATCCCCGCGCCTGCGGGGAACACACCACCTGTACGCCCGGCGTGGCGCCGTAGCGCGGTTCATCCCCGCGCCTGCGGGGAACCAACGGCAGTCATAACGTCGTAGGCTGGGGCGACGGTTCATCCCCGCGCCTGCGGGGAACACTCAGGAGCCTTTATGGCTGAGACACTGCAAACCGGTTCATCCCCGCGCCTGCGGGGAACACAAAGCCGCGCGCAAGTGGCTGGTGGGTGAGGGCGGTTCATCCCCGCGCCTGCGGGGAACACTTCCATGGGATCGATGCCCAGCACCTGGGCGACGGTTCATCCCCGCGCCTGCGGGGAACACGCACGGCGTGCCGCCGACCAGCAGCTCCGGCGCGGTTCATCCCCGCGCCTGCGGGGAACACCTCGGCGACTCGGTGGCTGACGACAGCCGAGACGGTTCATCCCCGCGCCTGCGGGGAACACGCGCAAGGCAGCTTGGCCTTGTGGCCGGCGGCCGGTTCATCCCCGCGCCTGCGGGGAACACAAAGCTGTCCAACAGCAACAGCATTCTGAGGGCGGTTCATCCCCGCGCCTGCGGGGAACACGTTTGCTGAGGTCGATCTGCAGAGAGTTGACGCGGTTCATCCCCGCGCCTGCGGGGAACACCAAAGGAAGCTGCACCGATAAAATGCCCGGCTCGGTTCATCCCCGCGCCTGCGGGGAACACTGCTAGCCTATCAGAACGGTGTGGCGTATTTGCGGTTCATCCCCGCGCCTGCGGGGAACACTACAACGATATGCCCGACTTCCAATTCAAATTCGGTTCATCCCCGCGCCTGCGGGGAACACAAGTCCGAATATTTCATGGTCAATTGCAATATCGGTTCATCCCCGCGCCTGCGGGGAACACATTCTCGCGGGATTTACGATGAGGATAAGCTGCGGTTCATCCCCGCGCCTGCGGGGAACACATAAGCAGCAAAAGCTCCACGCCTAGATGCACCGGTTCATCCCCGCGCCTGCGGGGAACACATAAGCAGCAAAAGCTCCACGCCTAGATGCACCGGTTCATCCCCGCGCCTGCGGGGAACACGAGTTAATCGCAGATATAAGACCAGTCTGTATCGGTTCATCCCCGCGCCTGCGGGGAACACGGCCACGTCTCCCACATCCGCCGCAGCCACGGCGGTTCATCCCCGCGCCTGCGGGGAACACGCCCAAGTGCTGTTCAGGATCTCGTTGACGTCCGGTTCATCCCCGCGCCTGCGGGGAACACGTTACCATTCAACCCTGCATACCGGCCGTCGGCGGTTCATCCCCGCGCCTGCGGGGAACACCGAATGGCTGCCTGATAAATGGCCGGCTGGCCCGGTTCATCCCCGCGCCTGCGGGGAACACACCAATTACAAGCAACTGATTCCAAAGAACAAAAACACCACTCCAAAATCTACCGATTTTTAAAGAGCCAAATCCCCCTTTCAACTCACATCGATTACGCCTTATTCTCCCGTATCCACCGACGTGGGCGGCGGCAAAAAAGACACCAATTTCGCGCCGTCGAACTCGGCCGGGATGCGGCGGTTGGCGCCCAGCGTGACGAAGTCGAAGCCGGCCTCGGTGGCGGCCTGCCAAGCCATCACCGCGTTGCCGTCTTCCAGCCCCTCCTCCACCTGCTGCCACAGGTAGTCGCGGATTTTGCAGTTGTAGTTGCCCACGTAAACGCCGGCGCGGATTTCCAAGAGCCAGATCGCCATCCGGCCGCGCAGCCGGGGCGGCGCGTTCTCAATTACGATGACCAGCATCGCCCAGCCCCTCGTCTTCGGGAAACGCCGCGTCCACCACGCCCTGCGCCTCCGGCTTGTCCAGACCGCCGGCGTCGAGCATGGTTTCGATGTCCGGGATGATGCGCTCCAGCAGCCTGGTTTTGCGGAACATGTCGCGGCAGCGCTGGCGCACCTCGCGCTCCACGTTGTGCACCGGCTTGGCGGCGACGGCGAAGGCCACCGGCACCACGGTTTCAAATTTGTAGACGTCGGCCACGTCGTAGACGAAGGACAGCGGCTTGCCGCTGTGGATGAAGCCTATGGCCGGCGCGTAGCCGGCCGCCAGCACCGCTGCCTCGGTCACGCCGTACAGGCAGGCGGTGGCGGCGGACAGGCAGCGGTTGGGGATGTCGGCCTGGTCCCAGTCTTCGCGGTCGTAATTGCGCGCCTGCCATTTGACGCCGTACTGCTGCGCCAACTGCTGGTACATGGCCCGCACCCGCGCGCCCTCGATGCCGCGCAGCTGCTCCACGCTGCGACGCTGCGGCGGCTCATCGCCAAAACGCCGGCGATACATCTCGCGCACCACCTTCAGCCGCGCATCCTCGTCCAGCGCCAGCCGGGCCTGGTACAGCAGCCGGTCCGCCCGCGCGCCGCCGGGCTGGCCGGCTGAATACAGCCGCACCCCGGCCTCGCCCACCCACACCAGCAAGGTGCCCACCTGGGCCGCCAGCTTGCAGGCGGCGTGGGATACCCGCACGCCCGGCTCCAGCATCAAACAGGCCACGCCGCCCACCGGGATGTGGGTGCGCACACCTGTCACATCCACCGCGACGAAAGCGCCGTCCAGCACATCCAGCTGGCAGCGCTCGACGAACAAGACGGAAAGCCGCTCCTTGATGGGGAGCGGCTTCAAGGGCGGGAGGGGTTGGCTCATGGCAGCCGTTTCACCAACAGTAGGCCGCAGCCAAAGCCCAAGGCATGGCCCAGGCTGGAATGCGGAGCGGCGGCGGGCTGGCCTAATAAAGCGCACGCCAGCTTGTCGCCATCGGCCACTCTGGCCATGCCCTGGTAATCGACCGAGGAGAAACGCAGGCGGCGTCCCTTGCTGTGCAGCACATGCTGGACGTAGGCGTCCACCTGCACTTCGTCGACATCGATTTCCAGCCCCCAGGCTATGGCGCGGCGAGCCAGCCAATCCAGCGCGGCGCGAGTCATGGCTTCCTGGATTTGGCCTGCCGGGAGGCCCTTGGCTTTCGCCTCGGTCTTGGCCACCATCAATACATCATGGCGCCGGCTGCGTTGGCCCTTTTCCTTGGGCTTGGCCACCACCGGATTGGCCCGCAGGCTGAAATGCACCCATTCACCCGCCTCCAGCCTGGGCTGGTAAGGCTTGCTTTCCACCTTTACCGCCGGATGCCAAGCCTGCGGCGGCCGCTGAGACAGCAGGTAGTACAGCAAATGGCCATTGGCGCCCTGCTCCGCGCGGAACAGGAAATCGCGCTTGGCGTCAGGCGCATCCGGAAACAGCTTCCACATCAGCCGGTGGTCTCGATAGGCATTGCCGGCGATCATCGCGTCGGATTCGCAGACAGCCGCCGACGCCGGAACCGTGATGCGGGACAGATAATGGCTCATTGCTTGCCTCCCGCCAGATAGACCCACTCACGCCGCGGTTCGAATTGCCAGCGCCGGCGCGACAGGGGTTGGTCATGCCGCATCAGTTGCAAGGTGGCGTCCATGCCGACATCGGCCATCGCCTCGTCCCAGAAGTAACGCGCCTGCCTGTCCTTATCCAAGTCGATATCGCCCGGCCACGTCTCGTCGTCATTCAGGTTGAAACCCGGCACAAGCGGCTCATCGTCGCGGCTGTCCAGCGCCTGCTTCAGCGTGTCGAAACCGCCCAGCTTTGGGTCCAAGGGCAGCGCCAGCGGGCAGGACTTGCGGCCGAGATACGGCAAAAACACCGGCGCGCGCAACGCATCGGCTAGCATGGACAAGCCATATGGCGCGTCCGGCGAGGCCTCCACCGCCACCGCGCTCAGGCTGTCGCTGCGGTATTCGCGGCTGCTGAGAATAGTGTTCAGCTTTTCCTTGTCCCGCACTTCCTGGCGGCGGCTGCGGTAGGCAAACTTCTTGGGAATGTCCGGCCACTGCACGGTGTGGTAGTCGCGCAATGGCATGCCGGTGGCGACGAGCTTGACGCCAAAGCGGTAGCCGCGGCTCAGCGCCTGCTGGCCGGCCTCGTCGTCCCGCCTCACGCCCAGCGCCGCGCCCAGCAGGCCCAGCAGCGCGGAGCGGGACGGATGATCGGCGCTGGCGCGTTGCTCTCCCACTGCCAGCTCGCCCCAGCTGGCCATGGGGCCGTACAGCCGGAAAACCAGATACTCGCGCATGGCCTTACTCCGCGACGAAAGCCAGCAGCGCCTGCAGGCTGCCCTCGCCCTTGATCACATCGAATTCGCAGCGGCTGTCGGCGCAGGCGCCATACACGTCATCCATCTTCTTCCGCGTGGACACCAATGCCTCGACGCCATCGGCCGCATAATCCGCGCCCCCCAACGGTTTGAGGAAGGCCAGCGACAGGCTGCGCGGCTGGCGGTCGCCGCGCTCGGCCAGCGCGTAATGGGCATAGGCGCGGCTGGCGTAACTGTTTTGCTTGCCGTTGGGCGCAACCGTCAACACCGCTTCTGCCAGCGCCGCGATGGCGCGCTTCGCCAGCTCGGCATCGCCGCCCAGGTTTTGCAGCAGCAATTCACGGTCGATGCAGATGTACTGATAGAACACCGCGGCGGCGAAGGCGCTTTCGCCGATGTGGGCCGCGCCGGGGTCTTTGCAGTTCAGATCGTCCACCGCCGTGAAGTAATCGTCCTCCACCGCCGTGGCATGGATGCCCAGCGCGTGCGCCACCTGCACCGCCGCCTCCACATTGTGTTCGGTCTTGCTGGCCAGCATTCGGCCGAACATGGCGATGTCCGCCGCCTGCTGCTTATGCAGCAGCGCGTCCAGCTCCTCTTTTTCCGGCGCGCGCTTGTCGGCGATCAGCTTGGCCACCAGCTTGTCCAGCGAGGCCTTCTCTTCCGCCGAAACATGCACCAATTGCTCTATCTCGTAAGGTTTATCCTTCTTCAGCGCGCCATACACCTTAGCGATTTCATTGGTGCTGTCGCCGGCCAATTTTTCCGAGAAACCGGCAGCTTTCAGTTTTTCGTAAACCTCCACGCCCAGCAGCTTGGTGCGGGTACCTAGCGCGCCTTCGCTCTGGCCTACCTTACTGAACAGCTTTTGCTCGAACAGTTCTGAGGTGCGCCAAGCGCGCTTCAGACTTTGCGACGACACCCGCAGGCGCTCCACGCCACCCATCATCGCGGTCTTGGGCCGGCCCAGATCGTCGCGGTTCAGGTTGGCCGGCGGGTAGGAAATCAGGGTATGCAGCTGGATGAAACGGCTCATGTTTTTTCTCCAATGACAATCAGGCGGGTTCTTGATCGGCTTCGCGCAAGGATTCATGGTAATAGTCGGCGGCCCAGCGCAGTTTCAGGCGTTCGCGCGGCGGCAGCGCCGGGTCCGGCTCGCGGAATTCCCATACCCACTGCAGCAGGTCCACCGCCAGCTTGCCCACGTCCACTTCGCCGCCCAGCAGGTCCACCGCGCGGCGGGCCTGACGGTAAAAACTGTCCTCGTCGCGGCAAGTTTGCAGCTGGCGGAAGCGCAGCTCGCTCATCGCCTCGCGGCCGGATTCGTTCTTGCGGCCCAAGCTGCGGGCAAACTCCTTGCCCGGCGCGTGGGTGGCATGCGCCGCCACGCCGGCGGCCAGCGCCAACTCCTCTGCCCCCACATCCAAACCCTGCCGCCGCAACTCCTGCAGCAGCCGATGGAAGGCGGATTGCAGCAATACTTCTTCCGGCGCGGCGCAGCACCGCAGTTGGGCGCGGTCTGCCCGCTTCAACATGGCGAACGGCCCATGGCGCTCCTCGTCGCTCGGGTCTAGCGCCTGCCGCCACTGCGCGACCGTCTTGGCCAGCGTTTGGCGTTCAGCCTTACTGAGAAACCGCTTCATCGCTTGCTCCCTGGTATTGGGCGATACGCTCGCCCATATTCTTGTGGGGTTTGGCGCGCCACAGACCGCGCTGCAAATCGGCGCGCGCCTTCACCACCTTGGCCATATCCATCTCCTCAATCGGCGCGCACAGCACCCAATAATCGAACAATTCCAGCGCCAGCCGGCGCAGCGGCGGCAGCCAGGCCGCGAAAACCTCCGCCTGCGCGGCGACATCCAACTGCGGCGCCTTGGCTAGGCTATTCACTGCCAGATAGAACAGGCTCTCGCTGCGCAGCCAGAAGCTCTGTTCGATGGCTGGTTCCTTCTTCTCCATATTGCGAGCCTTCTTGACGCCATCCCCCAGCATCAGCGCACTTTGCCTGGCGACTTCCAGCAACTGGCGCACGGCCTCGATGAAGTGCGGCTCGTCCTGGCTGATCAAACCAAACCAGGGCAGCGTGACATCGCGCCAGGCTTCGGCCTTCATATTGTCCATCTGGTAACCAAAGCACCACAGCCGCGCCTCGCCATCCTGTTGGAGCTTGTCCGCCTTGCCGCGCCGGCGGTTGAAGTCCCATACCGTCCGCGCCGGCTTTTCGTCGTCGTTCTCGCCCAGGGTCAGGCTCAGCCAATGGCGGTAGCCGCCGGCCGCGCGGCCGCCCTTGGTGGAGATGGGCGGCTTGCTGATGTCTTTGGGGTCGGTCAGATAGGGCGTAAGCGGATGCAGCCAGGGGCCGGTGTAATTGATGCCGTAATTGCGGGTGAGGTACTGGCGGAACAAGGCGTCGTGCGCCTCTCCGCAGACCTCGCACACCCCGGCGGCCACGTTGTCCGCGTCCAGCCGGATGCGGCGCGGCATGCTCCAGTACGCCTGGGCAGGATGCACATCCTCAGGCAAGGTTTCGACACCGCTCTTGTCGCTAACGCGGGTGGCGGCCAGCCAAGGCAGCTTGGCGGACAGCGGCAAGTCCGCTCGCCAGGCGGCGTCCTCGCCATCCAGCGGCAGCACGTTCAGCCACAGCTTGCGCCACAGCGAGGCGTCGGCGTTCTCCGGCAACACCAGCGTGGTCAGCGGCCCGCCGCCGCGCAGCGAAGTCCTATGCCCCACGCCGCCGCTGGGCGCGTTGATCTGCAAGGTGAACAAGGCTTGCGCCGCGCAGCCCTCGCACAGGCCCTGCCAGCCGGCCAGCTTGTTGAAGAACAGGTTGGAGTCGGAGCCGGTGTCTATCAGCAGCTCGGCGGTGCTTTTGGCGTTGCCTTCCAGCTTGGTGTCGCGGTCCTGCATGAAGGCGATGTCGCCGGTCAGCTCAAAAGCCGGCCGCAGTGGCGTGAGCCAAGCCTCCAGCTCCGTCGCGCTGGGCGGCTCGTTCCAATAGCCCAGCCAGTCATTCAGATTGCCCGGCGCCGCAGCTGTTTGCAGCAGGCCGATAAGCAGCTGATACAGCGCGCCGCGAAAATCCGCGCGCGGCGCCAGCACATCCACCACCTCCGGGTCCGCCGCGTCGTAGACGCTGCCCGGCGACACGCTGCCATCGCGCCGTTTGAAGCGGAGCCAAGTTGCATTTGCAGCTAGGAGATTCATGATGCCTAGTCCTTGAAGTCAACATTTACGCCGCGAGGCGAACTAACTTTACGCACTCTCAGCACAACGATCACAATCGCTACCGCTAAACCAATGGCACAGATGACGGCGCACATCCCCAGATAGTTCTGATCAATACCACCACACAACCATGCGATAAAGACTTCAACAAAATTGGCACGCACGATAACACCCCCGAATTTGGCTGGACGATTTAATCGTAGCACAAAATCAGAAGCAGTAAAAAACGATCTGAAAATGAAACTCTCAGTCCAGAATCTGCTACCCTCAAGTAGCTCCTCAACTTTTTGGGGATGAACCGCAGTACACAACAATCTGCAATATGTTCCCCACTTTTGTGGGGATGATACCCCAGGCGGCCCCGGCCGCCTGGTTCACGTCCATAACAGCCCCAACTCCAGGCTGTACTTCACCGCCACTTCCCTGCCCCTGATATCGACGCCCTGCCCCATCCACGCGCCCGCCTCTTCACCGGCAAGCAGAGGCAAGACCAAGTCGTACTCGCTCAGCCAGGGTTGCTCCTGCGCCAAACGATCCAGCATGAGCTTGAAGCGCTGCCGCCAGGCCGGCGCGATGTCCTTGAGCTTGTTGGCGTCCACTCGCAGCGCGGACAGCTGCCATTGCAGGCGCGGATCGCCGCTTGGGAACAGCGGCCGCAAGGCCTCACCATCGGCCACTGCCAGATAAACCAGCCGCGTCTCGTCAGCCAGCCGGGTGGCGACGTCGCTGTCTTCGACCCAGTGCTTGCTGCTGTCTTCGCAGTAGCCCTTTTCCCAATCCAGCCCATTGAACAGCGCCATGCTGCGCTGGCTCATCGCCTCACCCAGGCATTTATTGGCGGCAGCGTGCAGTTCAGCCGGCGTTTCACGTTCGCTGGCCCCGCCATACACGGCCTCCACCAACTGCCGCACCGCGCCGGCTTCGCCGATTTCTCCAGGCGACACGATGCCGCCCGCCTCCAGCAAGGCCTGCTGGGTCTGCCATAGCTTGGCGGAATCTGGGTATACGTACTGCGCGCCGGGAAACAGCCGGCCATACCAATCGGCCTTGGCTTCTTCATCCGGCTCCGGGCCATAGACGTAGAGCACAGGCTGCGGCCGCTGCTCCAGGCACCGCGCTGGAGGCGTGCCATCTGGCCACGGCTGGCCATCGGTCTGGCGGGCGTGGCGCTGCAAGCGGCCGGCGCGCTGGATCAGCAGGTCTATCGGCGCCAAGTCGCTGACCATCACGTCTACGTCGAAATCCAAACTCTGTTCCAATACTTGAGAGCCGATCAGCACCCGTCCCGAGCGCGTGGCGGCATCGGAATGCTTGCCCAGCGCGTCCAATACTTTGTCTTCTATCTCCAACCGATGCCCCATCGCGTAACGGCTATGGAATAGGTGCAGCCTATCGGCGGGGATGGCATCCCGCAGCAGGTCAAAGGCGCGACGGGCGTCGTCCACAGTATTGCGCACCCAGCACACGCAGCGGCCGGTATGCGCTTGCTGGATGATCCGCTCGATCACAGCCTGTTCATCATGCAGATGCGCCACCCGCACCTTGCGCTTGACCTCGCGGCGGGTTTCACAGGGCTGCTGATGGAAGGCGGAGGCGGAAAGATGGCTGGCCAAGGGATAATCCGGCAGAAAGGCTTGGCTGAGGCCAGGCTGGGCCAAGCCTTGGCGATAAGCGTTCAGCAACTCGCGCTTGATCTGCTCCGGCAAGGTGGCGGACAACAGCACCGCGCTGCCGCCTTGCGCCGCGTGCCAGCGCAGCAAACCGGCCAACAGCGTGCGCACATAGGGGTCGAAACCGTGCACTTCATCAACCACCAACACCTTGCTGCTCAGCCCCAGCAAGCGCAGCGACTGGTGCCGCACCGGCAGCGCGGCCAGCAAGGCCTGGTCTATGGAGCCGACGCCGGCCTGCGCCAGCAAAGCCTTTTTATTGTTATCCGCAAGCCAGGCATTGCAGCTCATGCCTGCCGAGGCATCGTCCTTGGCATAGGGCTTGCCGCCACTTTGCACGCTGAGCGCGAAGTCCTCCACCAACTGGCGCGCGGAATGCGCCAACACCAGAGACGGCCGCTCGCCATCGGCGAACAGCTTGCGATACACGCCGCCCACGCGGCGATACATTTGGTTGGCCGTGGCCATGGTGGGCAGGGCGAAGTACAGGCCATCGGCCAGCCCTGCCGCCATCAGACGACGCGCCAGAATCAGCGCCGCCTCGGTCTTGCCGGCGCCGGTCACGTCTTCCAGCAGGAAAAGCTGCGGTCCATCGGCCAGGGACACGCTGGCGACGTAACGCTGCAAAGGCGTGGGAGAAGACAGATAGGGGATGAAGCGGGTCAACTGATCCGCGCCGGCATAAGGCGCGCTAGCACTGGCAGTGATGCCGGAGACGGCCAGGGCCCGCCGCGCAGCCGGGCGGGCATGCTCATGCCAATAGTCCGCAAGCGCCATGGGCCGGGATCGGTAGGGAAAATGATATTGGTTGGAGCCTATCCAGTCCGCCAGCACCATCAGGCCGGCAAGCTGCCAGCCCAGGCGCGGATCAAGTTCATGGACAGGCATAGGCAAAGAACCGACCAAGGCCGCGGCGTCGCAGGCAAAGGCCAGCGCGACGTCCATATCGTCCGGCAGAAAGTGATCGCTGGCCCGCAAGCGTCTGGCCCCGCCCTCCCGCGGCGGCTGGCCATGATGGCCGCAGACGATGCGCCACCAGTCATCCCAATATTCGCGGTTCGCCACCGGCATGACCTCCGCCGGCAAGCTATCTTGCAGATGATCCATCCATAACAAGAAGCCCAGGCTATCGTGGCGCAGCGTGTATTGCGGCGCGCGCCCCACCGGCACCAAATCGACACAACCCGGCGGCAGAATGGCCTGAAAACTGCGGGCGAACTTGCCCGTATCGTGCAAGATGGCGAAATACACCGCTGCCGCGCGGAACTGCTCCACGCTCCAGCCCTGGCTGGCTGCGCAACCCGCCACCCAAATCGGCCGTAGATCCAGCAGAGCCTCCATCACCGCCGCCACGTCGAGCATGTGGAAAGGCAGCAAATGCCAGCGCTCGCCCGCATCGTCACGCGGCGAGGATTTTCCCCTGTATCGCCAATACGCTTGCATGGATCCTCCGGCACAAACCAGTCAGCTCAATAGACATGATCTAAGCGCGCAGGCTAGCAGCATTTCAATCGAATGTCATTTCACTTTTCAACTGTCTCCACAAGAAATTCATCACATGAAAATACTGCGCGAGGCATACAGAATCAGGCACGCTGGCATAAGGAGCACAGGCTGACAACCTCGACCTCAAACTCTGGCCCAGTTCATCCCCGCTCACGCGGGGAACACGCGCAGCGGCTTGCCGTTGACGCCTACGATTTCGGTTCATCCCCGCTCGCGCGGGGAACACCATTGCTGCTCCATCTCGGCGTCGATGACTGGCGGTTCATCCCCGCTCGCGCGGGGAACACGCCACCCTGCCCAGCGTGCATGACCTCGACACCGGTTCATCCCCGCTCGCGCGGGGAACACTTGAGACTACCCAGGAAATCGATCGACGAGGCCGGTTCATCCCCGCTCGCGCGGGGAACACGACGGATTAGCCACCGGCTATGCTCGGGCTGCGGTTCATCCCCGCTCGCGCGGGGAACACTAAAGAGGATGCGGAATCAAAATCGCATGTTTCGGTTCATCCCCGCTCGCGCGGGGAACACGAGACAGCATGCGCTTTGACGAATGGATGCAGCGGTTCATCCCCGCTCGCGCGGGGAACGCACCAATTTCAAGCAGCTGATTTTTAAAGACAAAAACATCAAGCAAAATCCTACCGATTTTCCCGCCTAAAAATTCAGCGCCTGAATCATCGCGACCACAGCGTCTGCCGCCGTTATCTAGAGCACTTTACCACGCGAAAACGCCATCGGAATGATCGCGCCGCGCTAATTTCCCGTGCAATCCACCACGCGCAACAGGCGCGGCGCTTGTCCGGCCGGCTGGGCCAGCAGGCTTTGCGGCGGCAAGGTCTGTTTGCCGTATGCGGCGGGCGCCATGCCGAAGTTGGCGGTGAGCAGGCTGCCGTCGGCAAAGCGGGTTTGCTGCAAAGTGCGTTCCGGGTTGAGCCAGCTGAATCCGGTCATGGCCTGGGCGGCCAGTTGCTGGTGCAGCGGACGGAAGGCGCGGTCGGCGCATTGCAGCTGCGGCAGCCGGCTTTTGAGGCTGGCGGCGGACAGGTGGAACAGCGGCGGAACGTTGTACAGCCATTGCGCCAGCAGGTTGTCGGCATAGGCGTTGCTGAACTTCAGGTTGTCGTACAGCCAGTGGTTGGTGGTGACGATTGAGCCGTGGAATACGGCCTGGTACAGCGGCAACCGATATTCGGGGCTGTAATAAAGATCGCGGTAGGGCTGTTTGAGCGGGACCTGCTTGAAGAAGGTTTCCGGCTGGTCCGCCGGGAACCAGCGGCCCAGATAGTATGGCGACTTCTGGTTTTTCTGCAGATCCGGGTCGCCCCACCCTAGCACGGGCACCTGCATGCCGTGGGCAAAGGCGATGCCGCGGCTGGTGGTGGCGTTGCCCATTTCCGACCCCACCGGCAGCTGGTAGGCGTCGGCCACCCATTGCATGGATTGTTCGTAGCCTTGCGCCATGGCCGACTTGGCGGTGTGGCGGCCCGGGGTGAAATCGTCAAACGCCATGCCGGTGGCGTAGGCATCGAGGAACCAGCTGTTGAAGCCGACGGCGGACATGAGCGCGCGCGTGCGCTGCTCAAGCGTGTCGCGCACGCAGGCCGGGTTGGTGTAGTAGCCGGACTGCTGGAAGCCGGCCTTCATTTTGCCGTTCTCCTGCATGACGCCGCATTTGCGATAAACCGCCTCGCCCTGCTGGGCTGTCAGCCAGTCTTCATGCTGGCCCGGCGGCAAGGCGGTTTCATAGGAGTCGTAGCTGCCCATCAGATAGCCGGCCGCCACGCCGGCTTTCACCGCCAGCGGCTGCCACAGGCCGCCCTCCCAGTTGTCCACGCCCAGCCATAGCCGTTTCAATCCGGCCGATTGCAGCGCGTCCACCGTCTTGCGCGACAAGCCGCCGCCCCAGCGCGAGGCGTCGGCCAGCAAGGCCGGGCCAAACGCATGCTCCACCTCCACGCGCAGCTTGCGATAGGGCGATGCCAAATCGGCCCAGGCCGGCTGCGGCCCCAGCCAACCGGCGCGCGCCTCCGCGGTGAGCGCCTGGTTGACGGCGTTTATCAATGCCTTTTGCTGATAACGGTTGGGCCGCTTGCCCGCGCCTTGCAAGGCGGCTTTGCCCTCGCCATCGAAATGCGCGCGCAGCCGCGCGGCCAGCGGCGCCGGCCCGCGCAGCAAACGGACAAAGGCCGGCCAGTCGCGCACATCGGACACATCCAGCAGGTTATTGCCCCATAGATAGATGTGGCTGGCGCCCACCAGCTTGGCCGTTTCCGGCTGGCGGCGGATCTTGTCTTCCAGCGTCTGGTAGCGGCCTTCCGACACCAGCCACTGACGGTATCGCTGCGCGCCGGACAGCGGATTGTCGTCTCCCAAACGCAGCAGCAGCGTGAACGGCTGGTTCTGGTTCAGCGCGTTGAAGTCGTGGCTCAGCGTCAGGGCCAGGCCCTGGCCTTGCGCGGCAAAGGCCAGGCGGTTGTTGAACGGATTCAGCAGCAGCCAGTGCAGGCTGCTGCGGCCGTAGTCCATGCCCCAGAGCGGCAGGCTGAGGTTTTCCGAGGTATCCAGCCCATCGCCGGCAAAGCCAGGCAGAAAATCCTGCCACAGCTTGCTGCCTTCCGGGATATAGCTGCCTTCCGCCAGCGGCAGGATCAGGCCGCGGCCCATCGCGGAAGGCGGTTGTCGCAACAGCTCCACGCGGCCCGGGGCCGCGGCATTGAGCGTCAACCGCAGATCGCGCCCTTCCAGGCGGGCCAGCCAATGGTAGCGTCCATCGTCCCATTGCCACAGCGCGTTGTGCGCTTCCTGCTCCAGCGCGGATACCGCATGCGGCGCCACGCCGTCGGAAAGCGTCCGCTTGCCGCCGCCGGCCGGTTCCACCTTGATGGCCAAGGTAGCCGGCTCCAGTTCCACCCGCCACGCTTCATTCTGCAACACGATGCCCGCCCAGGCAGACAGCGGCAGCATGGCCAACAAGCCCCATCCATACTTCAAACGCATGCTTATTCCTTAACAATGTATTTACAGCATGTGCTTAAGACCATGCTTGCGCGCGAAAATTCGCCAATGGTGATATTGCATGGCTGGCCGTGGTAAGCTCGCGCCGTTCGCAATTTGTTAAAGAAACATGACACATCGACACTGGGATATTTTCTGCACCGTCATCGACAACTACGGCGACATCGGCGTCACCTGGCGCCTGGCGCGCCGACTGGCGCATGACTGCGGCCGCGAGGTGCGATTGTGGGTGGATGATCTGGCCAGCTTCGCGCGCATCGCGCCCGAGCTGGACCCGGCCTTGCCGCAGCAGACGCTGGCCGGCATCCAGATCCGCCGCTGGCCGCAAGCGGACTTTCCAGAAGACATCATCCCGGGGGACGTGGTGGTGGAGGCATTTGGCTGTCGCTTGCCAAACCGTTTTGAAGAGACGATGGCTGCCCGGCCGGCCAAACCGGTGTGGATCAATTTGGAATACCTGTCGGCGGAAGACTGGACGCGCGGCTGCCACAAGCTGCCGTCGCCGCATCCGCAGCTGCCGCTGACCAAGCATTTCTTCTTCCCCGGCTTTGACGCGGCCAGCGGCGGCCTGATCTGCGAGGACGGGCTGATCGCCGCGCGCGAAGCGTGGCAGGCGGACGAAGAGGCGCAACGCGACTACTGGCGGCGGCGCAATGTGCCGGCGCTGGCGGACCATGAATGGAAAGCCAGCCTGTTCTGCTATGAGAACCCGGCCGCAGCCCGGCTGCTGCAGGCCTGGGCCGACGGCCCGCAGCCGGTGCGCTGCCTGGTGCCGGAAGGCAAGGCGCAAGCCGCCGTTTCCGGCCTGTTCGACCACCCTTTGCAAGTGGGCGAACACGCCCAGTTGGGCCGGCTGACCGTGGACGTGCTGTCGATGAGCGATCAGGACGACTACGACCGCCTGCTGTGGAGCTGCGATTTCAACTGCGTGCGCGGCGAGGACAGCCTGGCGCGTTCGCAATGGGCGGCGCGACCCATGCTGTGGCACATCTATCCGCAAGAAGACGAAGCGCACCTGGCTAAATTGCAGGCCTTTCTGGAGCGATATTGCCGAGGTCTGCCCGAGGAAGCCGCCGCGGCCATCCGCGAACTGAACCTGGCCTGGAACCAGGATGGCGACATCGCCACAGCCTGGCGCAATGCCGCAAGATGGCTGCCGGCTTGGCGCAGACATGCGGCAAACTGGCAACAGCAATTGCTGGAAGGCGGCGATCTGGCGCATAGACTGCTGCAATTTGTCGCCGAAGTTTCTGAAATCGGATAAAATGCGGCGTTTTTGTCGGAAAGCCGTTCCGGGTTTCCGTCGTTAATTCAAGAGTTTGGGACTCATACGCAATGAAAACCGCACAAGAACTGCGCGCTGGTAACGTATTCATGGTCGGCAACGACCCGATGGTTGTTCAGAAGGCTGAATTCAGCAAGTCCGGCCGCAACGCTTCCGTAGTGAAGATGAAGATGAAGAACCTGCTGACCGGCGCCGGCAGCGAAACCGTTTACCGCGCCGACGACAAGTTCGACGTCGTCGTGCTGGACCGCAAGGACTGCACCTACTCCTACTTCGCCGACCCGATGTACGTGTTCATGGACTCCGAGTTCAACCAGTACGAAGTGGAAGCCGACAACCTGGGCGACACCATCAACTACATCGTTGACGGCATGGAAGACGTTTGCCAAGTGACCTTCTACGACGGCAAGGCCATCTCCGTGGAGCTGCCCACCACCGTAATCCGCGAAGTGGAATACACCGAGCCGGCCGTGCGCGGCGACACTTCGGGCAAGGTGCTGAAGCCGGCCCGCCTGGTAGGCACCACCTTCGAAGTTCAGGTTCCGGCCTTCGTCAACACCGGCGAAAAGATCGAAATCGACACCCGCACCAACGAATTCAAGAAGCGCGCCTAAGCTCTTCCTGACCGTCGTGCCCAAAAAAGCGCCCTTCCGGGCGCTTTTTTCATCCCCGCATCTGGCTGGTATACTGTTTACCCTTCCCGTCCCACCAAAACCACCCATGTCCGATCTCTTTTCCGTCGAACCGCAAAAACCGTTGGCCGAAGCCTTGCGTCCGGCCGCGCTGGATCAGGTGATCGGCCAGCAGCATCTGATCGGCCCCGGCAAGCCGCTGAGCCTGGCGGTGGAAGCCGGCAAACCGCACTCGATGATACTGTGGGGGCCGCCCGGCGTCGGCAAGACCACGCTGGCGCGCATCCTGGCCGCCAGCTTCGACGCCGAGTTCATCCCGATCTCGGCGGTGTTCGCCGGCGTCAAGGACATCCGCGAGGCGGTGGAAAAAGCCCATGCGGCGCTGCAACGCTCCGGCCGGCGAACCATTCTGTTCGTCGATGAGGTGCACCGCTTCAACAAGAGCCAGCAGGACGCCTTCTTGCCGTTTGTGGAGTCCGGCCTGATCACCTTCATCGGCGCCACCACGGAAAACCCGTCGTTCGAGGTCAATTCCGCGCTGCTGTCCCGGGCCCAGGTGTATGTGCTGAACAGCTTGAGCGAAGACGAGCTGAAGCAATTGTTCGAGCGCGCCCAGTCCGAAGGCGCGCTGGATGGCCTGAACTTCAGCGAGGCGGCGGTTTCCACGCTGACCGGCTATGCCGACGGCGACGCCCGGCGTTTTCTGAATCTGCTGGAGCAGACCCGCACCGCGGCGCAAGCGCGCGGCCAGGCCGAGGTCGACGCTGCGTTTCTGGAAGAAGTGCTGACGCTGAACGCGCGGCGCTTCGACAAGGGCGGCGACGCCTTCTACGACCAGATTTCCGCGCTGCACAAATCGGTGCGCGGCTCCAATCCGGACGCGGCGCTGTACTGGCTCAGCCGCATGCTGGACGGCGGGGCCGACCCGCGCTACCTGGCGCGGCGCATCGTGCGCATGGCCTGGGAAGACATCGGCCTGGCCGATCCGCGCGCCATGCAGATCGCCAACGACGCCGCCGCCACTTACGAACGGCTGGGCAGCCCGGAAGGCGAGCTTGCGCTGGGACAAGCGGTGATTTATTTGGCCGTCGCCGCCAAGAGCAATGCCGGGTACAAGGCGTATAATGAGGCCCGCGCCTTCGTGAAACAGGACAAATCCCGTCCGGTGCCGGTACACTTGAGAAACGCGCCGACCCGCCTGATGAAGGAACTGGGCTACGGTCACGCCTACCGCTACGCGCACGATGAGCCCCACGCCTACGCCGCCGGGGAAACTTATCTCCCGGAAGGGCTGGAAGACATCGAATGGTATCGCCCTGTACCGCGCGGACTGGAAAGCAAGATTCAGGACAAACTGGCTTTTTTGCGTCAGCTGGACAGATCAGCCCTTGGAGAAAAGGAAGATGATTAGCAATCCCGCCATATACTGGACAGATCCTCTGGGAATATGGATTTCCAAGTATACAAACAATACTTGGCTCCCTAAGATGCTAATCTGCGCAGCTATTCTTTTTTCTCATTTATTGCGATCCGATAGCTGGATGCAAATACCTGAATTTATCATTTGCGTTATATCAGGTACATTAGGAATTACCATACCGATTGCCCATGCAGCAAATAAAAAGAGGCTCAGTACCGTTCCTCAAAAACTTTTTTTCTGCGTGACAATAATTCCTATTACGATCATCATCCTTAACCGAATAGTAAACTAGCCATGCTCGACATCAACTTACTTCGCAACGACATCGAAGCCGTCGCCGCCCGTCTGGCCGGCCGCGGCTACACCCTGGACACCGCCGCCTTCAATCAGCTGGAATCCGAGCGCAAGTCTCTGCAATCCCGCATGCAGGAACTGCAAGCCAAGCGCAACGCTTCCTCCAAGCAGATCGGCATCGCCAAGAGCAAGGGTGAGGATGTCTCCGCCATCATGGCCGAAGTAGCGACGCTGGGTGACGAGCTGAAAGCTGCCGAACTGGCATTCGAAGGCGTGCAGAGCAAGCTGGACGCCTGGCTGATGTCCATCCCCAACCTGCCGCACGAATCGGTGCCGGTGGGCAAGGACGAGGCCGACAACGTGGAAGTGCGCCGCGTGGGCGTGCCGCGCCAGTTCGACTTTGCAGTCAAAGATCACGTCGACGTCGGCATCCCGCTGGGCCTGGACGCCGAAACCGGCGCCAAGCTGTCCGGCGCGCGCTTCACCGTGCTGAAGGGCGACATCGCCCGCCTGCACCGCGCCATCGCCCAGTTCATGCTGAACACCCACACTGGCAACCACGGCTACGTCGAGCACTACACACCGTACATCGTCAACGACACCGCGCTGTTCGGCACTGGCCAGCTGCCCAAGTTCGCCGAAGACATGTTCAAGGTGATGCGCGGCGGCGACGAAACCGCCAGCCCGCAATACCTGATCTCCACCTCGGAAATCACGCTGACCAATACCGTGGCCGACACCATTCTGCAGGCCGACGAGCTGCCGAAGAAGTTCACCGCGCACTCGCCGTGTTTCCGCTCCGAAGCCGGCAGCTACGGCCGCGACACCCGCGGCATGATTCGTCAGCACCAGTTCGACAAGGTGGAGATGGTGCGCATCGAAAAGCCGGAAGACTCCTACGCCGCGCTGGAAGAGATGGTGGGCCACGCCGAGAACATCCTGAAGGCGCTGGAGCTGCCTTACCGCGTGATCACGCTGTGCACTGGCGACATGGGTTTCGGCTCGTCCAAAACCTATGACCTGGAAGTGTGGCTGCCGGCGCAGAACACCTACCGCGAGATCAGCTCTTGCTCCAACTGCGAAGCCTTCCAGGCCCGCCGCATGAAGGCGCGCTACAAGGACGAAAACGGCAAGAACCAGCTGGTGCACACGCTGAACGGCTCCGGTCTGGCCGTGGGCCGCACCCTGGTGGCGATCCTGGAAAACTACCAGAACGCCGACGGCAGCGTGACCATCCCGACCGCGCTGCGCCCATACATGGGCAAGGACCGGATCGGCGGCTAAAGCGCCCCGCTGACACAAGACCGGCTTCGCGAAGCCGGTCTTTTTTTTGCGCGCCGCTTCCGGCGCGGGCCGGCTCAGTGGGCCAGCGCCGGCTGACTGGCCTGGATCGCCAGCAACACCTCGAACTGGCTGCGCGCCAGCGGCTTGCTGAACAAAAAACCCTGAGCGCAGTTGCACCCCAGCTCCCGCAAGAAGCGGCGCTGCTCCTCGTCCTCCACCCCCTCCGCCACCACGTCCAGCCCCAGGCTGCGGGCGATGGAAACGATGGCGCGGGTGATGGCGGCGTCGTCGTTGTCGCGCCCGCAGTCCGCGATGAAAGAGCGGTCTATCTTCAGCCCGCGCACCGGCAGGCGCTTCAGGTAAGACAGCGAGGAATAGCCGGTGCCGAAGTCGTCGATGGACAGATACACGCCCAATTGCTGCAGCCGGCGCAGCATGTCCACCATGCCGCCGGCCTCATCCATCGCCACGCTCTCGGTGATTTCCAGCTCCAGGTCGGCGCTGTCCAGGCCATGACGGCGCAGCCTGTCCTCCAGTTGCCGGGTGAAATCGCCGTGCTTGAGCTGGCGGCCGGAAACATTGACCGCCACCCGCCCCGGCAAATGGCCGGCATCGCGCCAGCGGCGGATATCGGCGCAGGCGGTGTCCAGCACCCAGTTGCCGATCTGCACGATCAGCGCGCTGTCCTCCGCGATCGGAATAAAGCGGTCCGGCGGCACCAGGCCCAGCTCCGGATGGCGCCAGCGCAGCAGCGCCTCAGCGCCGACGATGCGGCCGCTGTCGAGCGCGACTTTAGGCTGATACCACAGCTCCAGTTCCTGCTGCGCCAAGGCGCGATGCAGGCTGTACTCCAGCTTCAGCCGCTCCAGCGCCCGCGCGTTCATATCGGCGGTATAGAACTGAAAACCGTTCTTGCCGCGCTGCTTGGCGCGGTACATCGCCGTGTCCGCGTGCACCAGCAAGGTGTCGGCGTCGCGGCCGTCGTCCGGGAACATGCTGATGCCTATGCTGGCGGAGATGAACATCTGCTGGCCATCCGCGCCGGACAGCGCGGTGATGGCGTCCAGGATGGCCTGGGCGCGCGCCGCCACCTGCGCTTCGCCGGCCGCGCCCTCCAGCAGTACGGTGAATTCGTCGCCCGACAGCCGCGCCGCCGTCTCGCCAGGCAGCAACAGCGACTGCAATTGGCGCGCGATGTGGATCAGCAACTGGTCGCCGGCATAGTGGCCCAGCGTATCGTTGACCAGCTTGAAGCGGTCCAGATCGATGAACAGCAGCGCCACCCCATAGCCGCCGGCATCGGCGCCGTCCACCGCCAGCTGCAAGCGTTCCAGAAACAAGGTGCGGTTGGGCAGGCTGGTCAGCGCGTCGTGGTTGGCCAGGAAGTGCAGCCGCTCCTCCGCCTGCTTGCGCTGGGTGATGTCGGAAAACACCGCCACATAATGCAGGCATTCGCCCTGGCCATCGCGGATGGCGGTGATGCTCAGGTGTTCGGTGTACAGCAAACCGCCCTTGCGCCGGTTTACCACCTCGCCCTGCCAGCAGCCGTCGCGCAGCAGGGTCTGCCACATATGGTGATAAAACTCCGGCGGCTGGCGGCCGGACTTCAGCATGGCCGGCGTCTGTCCCATCGCCTCCTCGCGGCTGTAGCCGGTAATGCGGGTGAAAGCCGGATTCACCGACTGGATCACGCCGTTGCGGTCGGTGATGACGATGCCTTCCATGGTCGACTCGAACACCTTGTCGGCCAGCAGCAGGCTGTGCCGCGACTGCTGCAAGGCGTGGTCGCGCTGGCGCAGCGCCTCGTTCAGCTCATGCAGGTATTCGTGCTCGATGCCCTGCACGATGTCGTCGAAGCCAAGCAGCCTCAGCAGCTGGCCATCCTCGCCGAATACCGCCAGATGGCGGATATGGTGCTGCTGCACCAGTTGCCTGGCCTGCAGCAGGCTGGCCGTGTCCGCCACGCCGATCAAGGGCTTGCGGCAGCTCTCGCCCAGCGAGGCCGGCATCGCGTCGGCGGCCAGCCAACGCAGCACGTCGCGCTGGGTGACGATGCCGTAAGCGCCGTCGCCCAGCGCCACCGCCAGCGCGGATAGCGCGTGTTCGCGCATGGCCCGCATCGCCTCCTGCGCAGACGCCCCTGCCGGCAGAATGCGCGCCGGCGGGCCGGGCAGATCGCGCACCCGCTTGACGATCAAGAATGACTCCAGCCCCTGGTTGCGCACGATATCGGTCAGCGTGACCATGCCCAGCGGCGCGCCGTCTTTCATGATCAAAGCATGGCGCAGCTGGCGCGCGCGGAATTCGCGCACCACGGCCAACAGCGGCATATCGTGCGGCAACAGCGCCCCCCCGCCGCTGACCGCCTGTCCCACCGGCAGCAGCGGATCGACCCGCCCCAGCGAGGCATCCAGCGCATCGGCCTCGGTCCAGATGCCCAGCACCTCGCCGCTGTCCTCGTGACGCACCACGATGGAGCTGCAGCCGGCCGCCATCATGCGGCTGGCCGCCTCCCGTATGGACAAAGACTGCGGGCAGCTGAGCAGGTCGCAGGAAGCGATCTCGGCTATGGTTTGATCGGGATGCGGCAGGGGCATGGGAATGGATGCGTCATATTCGGTGACGGCCATTATAGCGTCAACCCTGCAGCGACAAGGCTGCTTGGCGCAAAATAATGCCAAACAAGAAAAAGGCGCCGCGATGGCCGCGGCGCCTTCTCAGCGATGGAAATGGCTGCCTAGCGGCGCACGCCCCACAGATCGTGTTCGCTGCAGTCGACGATTTCCACCTGGTAGAACTCGCCCACCTGCATGTCGGCGGCGTCCTCGACAAACACCAGCCCGTCGATCTCCGGCGCGTCGGCATAGCTGCGGCAAACGGCGGTGCCTTCGTCGTCGATCTCGTCCACCAGCACTTGCAGGGTCTGGCCGACGCGGCGCTCCAGGCGGCGCGCGCTGATTTCGGCCTGCACGGCCATGAAGCGTTCCTTGCGCGCCTCTTTCACCTCTTCCGGCACCGGGTTCGGCAGTTCGTTGGCGGTGGCGCCTTCCACCGGCGAATAGGTGAAGCAACCGACGCGGTCCAGCTCGGCCTCGCGGATAAATTGCAGCAGCTCTTCGAAGTCTGCTTCGGTCTCGCCGGGGAAGCCGACGATGAAGGTGGAGCGGATCACCAGCTCCGGGCAGATCTCGCGCCATTTTTTGATGCGAGCCAGCACGTTGTCGCTGTTGGCCGGGCGCTTCATCAGCTTGAGGATTTTCTGGCTGGCGTGCTGGAACGGGATGTCCAGATACGGCAGGATTTTGCCGTCGCGCATCAGCGGAATCACCTCGTCCACGTGCGGGTACGGGTAGACATAATGCAGGCGCACCCAGATGCCGTGCCGTCCCAGCTCCTCGCACAACTCGGTCATGCGGGTCTTCACCGGACGGCCGTTGTGGAAGCCCAGCTTGTACTTGGTATCCACGCCGTAGGCCGAGGTGTCCTGCGAGATCACCAGGATCTCCTTGACGCCGGCCTTGGCCAGGCTTTCCGCCTCGCGCAGCACATCATGGATGGGACGGCTTTCCAGATCGCCGCGCATGGACGGGATAATGCAGAAAGTGCAACGGTGATTGCAGCCTTCGGAAATCTTCAGATAGGCGTAGTGCTTGGGCGTCAGACGCACGCCGATGTCCGGCACCAAGTCGACGAAGGGGTCATGCGGCTTGGGCAGGTGGGTATGCACCGCGCTCATCACCTCCTCGGTGGCATGCGGACCGGTGACGGCCAAGACCGAAGGGTGCGTTTCGCGCACGACATCGCCCTTGGCCCCCAGACAGCCGGTGACAATTACTTTGCCATTCTCGTTCAGCGCCTCGCCGATAGCGTCCAGCGACTCCGCCACGGCGGAGTCGATAAAACCACAGGTATTCACCACCACCAGGTCCGCCCCGTCGTAGGAAGCGGCGATGTCGTAGCCTTCGGCGCGAAGGCGGGTCAGGATCTGTTCGGAATCGCTCGCGGCCTTGGGACACCCGAGGGATACCATTCCTATACGTGGAATCTTGTTCATGTCAGCATGATATGAAAAAAAACGCGCGATTATACAACGGTTTGCAACTTCGCACTCAAGCTTACGCCATCAAGCACCCAACCATCTCATGGCATGCCTTTGCTCCGCATAATCCTATCCAGGTATCCGCCCGACCAAAAACCAAATCTTGACTTTTGTTAACCCAAATGGTAAAATATATGTATAAATAAGTTTATGAGCAGAAGAGGAGTACGCAGATGGTCATCACGGAGTTTGGCAAGCTGATCCGCAAGGCTCGGTTAGATGCCGAAATTACTCTGTCCACGATGGCACAGGACCTTGGAGTAACTTCCGCATTTCTTAGCAGCCTAGAGACTGGTCGTAAGAAAATTCCTGACGGCTGGCCGCAAAAAGTGGAGGAGTACTTTCAACACCATGGGATGAAGGTACATGGGCTTATAGAAGCTGCCGATATAACCAACCAGAACATATCTCTTGAAGGTCTAGCTCCTGAGCACCAGCGCTTGGTCGCTGGATTTGCACGGATGAGTCCTAGTGGTCAGCAGCTGAAACAGCTCCAAGAGCTACTGGCAACATTTAAGAACTAGCAATAACAGAAAGGAACACAAAGGAAAATGGAGCAGAGAACTTACCATCCCAAGGGTTATCAGGTCAGACCCCGAACCATTCAGAGCATCCGGAGCCAAGCTATGCAAGCCCGACACACTCTAGGGTTGGGGCCTGACCGCTTTCAAGTAGCACCTTTACTTGACCTTCTGACGGTCAACTTCGGCATTGATGTTGACATCGTAGAAGATCATGAGATGTCGGCCCACATCGAAGCAGAATGTTTCCCCAGTCAGCTCATCATGCGCATCCCCGAACGAACTTGGGAACTGATTGAACAAGGCGACTCAAGAGCTCGTTTTACTTTCATGCATGAGCTAGGGCACCTGATCTTACAACACGACCTAAGCTTACACCGGGAAAGTGGGCGCTATGAACACAAGTGTTATGAGGATTCAGAATGGCAAGCTGATCAGTTCGCAGCAGAGATCTTGATGCCGGTCTCGGTCATCAACAACAGAAAACTGTTCGATGCGTACGATCTTGCTGAATTTTTCGACGTTTCACTACAAGCTGCGAGCATCAGGCTACAACAACTTACGAAACGCAATGAACTACAGGGGGAAAAATAGAGGCCACATACCGAAGCAGTGGCCCTTTGGGACTTCAGGATATCGTTGGCGCGAAACCTGAAGCAGAGGTTCTCTGACCACCATCTGCAGATGACGAAATCAGAGCGTATTCAGAAATAGTCCTAGGACTATACGCAAGAACTCGTCGTTTGTCCACAGTCAAGTGTTAGCAACCTGACTATGGAGGACCAAACATGGGTCCGAAAATTGTTCCAGTTCGCGCGTACGGGCGTTTTCGCTTCGGCCGCTATGAACAAGTGCGTAAGCACTTCCGCAGCCTGCCGCGTTAAGCTCAACTAACCTCATCTGATGTCCAATCAGCCCCTCGCCTGGCAGCGGGGGGCTTTCTCCCCTACCCACAAGGAAGCCGGCACGCAAAATGCCGCAGTATCAATTGCAAGTAATTGATATTAAAAAACAAAGTAAAACGATTTGATGGCCTGCTCACGGCAGCCCAGCGATACGAAACCAACACGAGGAGTTTTATTCATAGCGAGTGCGCGAAAAACGAAAAACGCGAAAGTATACAGCGATTTACGCTTTCGTGATCAAAACTGTCATCGCAAACATGCACGCCATCCACGGCAATGGGATGCGCCAGCAGCCATAGCCTGCAGCGCGTGACCGATGACAGGCCATTTGGCCGTTTCTTTGGCGCAACCTCGACTTCGACTGGCGAATCGGACCTGACTGTCGCCATCCCGGCACACCCACCGTATCGCGTCCTCCCGCGCGCCTGACCGGCCGCCGCGGACATGAAGGGCGGACCTCACCTCTTTCGGAACGCGCGCGAAGGGACGGTTGCCACGTCGCCCCTTATCCCTCCGCGGCGTCGCGCAGCGCGCAAACGAACTCCCCCATCACCGGGCATCCCGCCTCATCCCGGACCGGCAGCCGCTCCCGCGCCAGCACGCGCCAGTGGCCCGCCAGCAAACGGTCCAGATAGCCGGGGTGATGGCGATAGCGCCCGCTATGGTGCAGCCGGTAGTCGCTTTGATCATCTTCCAGCATTTCCGTGCAGAACAGCAGCAGGCCTCCGGGATTCAAAGACGCGGCGCATAAATCGAACAATCGATCCAGCGCGCCCAGATACGGCAAGGTATCCAGGCAGGAGATCAGGTCGTAACCGCGCGGCCCCAATCGCAGATGGTCCAGCATATCGGCCTGATGCAAGTTATCGAACAGTTGCTTGGCGCGAGCGTGTTCCAACATGCCTTCGCTCAGGTCCACGCCGTCCAGGCGGTGGGCATACGGCCTCAGGACCGCGCCGATCAGGCCGGTGCCGCAGCCCAGATCCAGCACGGTACGCGAAGCCGGCGCGATGGCGAGGCGGGCCAGGCAATCAGCCACCCATTGCGGCCCGTGATAACGAAGACGGGCCAAGGCCTGATCAAAGCCAGCGGCCGCCGCGTTAAATGCCTGGCCGACATAAGCATTGGAACAGGACGCAGGCGCGTCCCCCTGGCCAAACGCAGCCTGCATGTGCACGGCCACCGGATGATCCGGCTGTTGCGCCAGCCAGCTCTCCGCCATGGCCCGCGCCTGGTCCCAGCGGCCCAGCTCGCAGCAGGCCTGGGCCACGGCGATCGGCGTCATCTTGCCCGGCGGCTCCGCCAATACGCCCTGGGCGTTGCTGCGTCTGGCTTCCGCATACCGCTGCTGCGGCAGCAGCGCGTCGCGCAATAGGTAATAGGCATCGGGGCATTGCGGATCGAGCGAGACGGCCTGCCGCAACGCGCGCTCCGCCTCCCCCTCCTGTCCCGCCTGCGTCAGCAAGGCCCCCAGATGAGTCCAATAACAATAACGCGAAGGGTCCAGCGCAATAGCCGTCCGCATGGCGGCGATGGCCTCGCCGTCCCTGTGCAGGCGCGCGCTGGCCAGGCCCAGGTTGAAATGCCACTCCGCGTGCGAGCCGTCGCTTGCCACCGCGCGCGACAGCAAGGCATAGGCGTCTGCCAGCCGTTCTTGCTGGAGCAACAGAAAACCCAGCCAGTGGCAGGCCGCCACGCCCACCGCGTCGTCGTCAAGCAAGGCGCGGTAGGCCGCCTCCGCAGCGGCCGCCTCGCCCGCCAAGTGCAGCCGCTGCGCCTGCCGCAATGCGTATTCGCTCGTCATCGACACCTTGCCGTGCGCGAAAAAATAAAGCCGAAGGCGAAACCGCCTCCGGCTTGTTGCTTAGGTCTGCCAGGCAATGGAGCGCCCGTCCCGTTCGCTCAGGACTTGTCCTTGTCCTTTTCTTCGGCGCCCGGATAAGCAGGGAAGCCGAAACCGCCGAACAGCTGTTTGGTCTGCTCCTGCATGCGGTTCTGCATTTCCAGGAACATGCCTGTGCTTTGCTCCATGTAGTTGGCCATCATGTTCTGGATGGCCGGCCCCTGCAGCTTCATGAACTCGCCCCACAGCGGAGTGTTGAGCATGGCGTTGTCGCCGTAAATGGCGCGGGTCTGCTCCTGCATTTTTTGTTGCAGCTGCGAGAACAATTGCAGATTCTTTTCCAGGAACGGCCCCATCATGCCCTGCATGGCCTGGCCATAATAACGGATGAACTGAGTCAGCACTTCGTAGCTGAACATCGGCATCCCGCCGTTTTCCTCTTCCAGAATGATCTGCAGCAATACGCTGCGGGTAATGTCTTCCTGCGTCTTGGCATCCACTACCTGGATATCCACATTGTCCAGAACCAGCTGCTTGACATCGCCCAGCGTGATGTAGGAACTGGTGGCGGTATCGTACAGTCTACGGTTCGGGTACTTCTTGATGACCCGTTTCTCAACACTCATTTAACGCTCCTGGTTATTGTCGTGGCGTTGTCCGCTGGCAATCTAACATAAATACAACAGAGTAGAGCAAATCTACTACCAATCCACCAACTCGTGTGCTACATTTCTTCGTCATTGTGCAATGCACAATCCATCCAAGCACAGTAATCGTTCGACCCCATTTTCCACGTAATGGAGGTTTTACACCATGTCCTTAAACAATGAACAGCTGAACAAACTGTCGCTGACCGGCATCGAGTCCTCCCTGCGCTTCGCCCAGATCGCGCTGGACAGCGCCGAACGCCTGGTCAAGCTGCAACTGGACGTTTCCAAGCAATCCCTGGAAGACCACACCAAGGCCGCCAAGCAACTGGGCGAATTCAAGGATCCGCAGGAAGCCGTCAATCACTTCAACAAGCTGGCCACCCAGAACATCGACAAGGCCGTCAGCCACTCCCGCAACGTGTATGAAGTGGTCTCCGCGGCGCAAAGCGAGCTGAGCAAGCTGGTGGAAGAGAGCGTTGGCCTGTACAACAAGTCGCTGATCAACTCGATCGAGTCGTTCGCCAAGAACGCGCCGGCCGGTTCCGACGCCACCCTGAACGCCGTCAAGACTTCGGTTGCCGCCGCCGCCGCCGCCGTCAACACCTTCAGCAAGGCCGCTCAGCAAGTGGCCGAATTCACCGACAGCAGCGTCAAGGCCGCGACCAGCGCCACTGCCGACGCGGTGAAGAATTCCGCCAAGCGCGGCGCGACCGTCTGAAAGATGGCATGAAGCGATAGCCAACCCCGCCCTTGCCGGCGGGGTTTTCGCTTTAACGGATGCGCGCGGCCCCGCTACGGGGTTACAATCGCGCTTTACAGAGATTGTGCAAGCACCACGGGTTCCCCTCATGAAGATCAGCAGCAACTTCGACGCCGGCAGCATCGAGATCGTCTCCTCAGACAACCTTGACGACATCCAACTGCGCATCCGCCGCGACAATGCGGCCGAGTTCGCGCAATGGTTCTACTTCCGCGTACAAGGCGCTGCCTACCAACACTGCACCTTCCGCTTCCTGAATGCCGCGGAATGCGCCTATCCGCAAGGCTGGGTGGACTATCAGGCGATGGCCTCGTACGACCGCGTCAACTGGTTCCGCGTGCCGACGCGCTACGAAGACGGCGTGATGGTCATCGAACACGTGCCGCTGTCAGGCAGCATCTACTATGCCTACTTCGAGCCGTACTCCTACGAGCAGCACCTGAACCTGATCGGCCAGGCGCAAGGCTCCGGCCTGTGCCAGGTCACCGACCTCGGCTCCACCGTGCAGGGCCGCGACATGAATCTGCTGACCATAGGCCATGAAGTGGAGTCCGATCTGAAGATCTGGATCACCGCGCGCCAGCATCCCGGCGAAACCATGGCCGAATGGTTCATCGAAGGCTTGCTGAACCGCCTGCTGGACCCGCAAGACCCAACCAGCCGCGCCCTGCTGGACCGCGCCACCTTCTACGTGGTGCCGAACATGAACCCGGATGGCTCGGTGCTGGGCAATCTGCGCACCAATGCGGCCGGCGCCAACCTGAACCGCGAATGGTCGGACCCCAGCCCGGAAACCAGCCCGGAAGTGTTGGTGGTGCGCGAAAAAATGCTGGAAACCGGCGTGGATCTGTTCCTGGACATCCACGGCGATGAAAACATCCCTTATGTATTCCTAGCCGGCACCGAAGGCGTGCCGTCCTGGAACGAGCGGCTGGAAAAGCTGGCGGACAGCTTCCGCCACCACTTCCTGCTGGCCAGCCCCGATTTCCAGACAGAACACGGCTACCCGCGCAATGAGCCGGGCAAGGCCAATATGGGCATCGCCACCAACTGGGTTTGCGAACAGTTCGGCTGCCTGGCCTTCACGCTGGAAATGCCGTTCAAGGACAACAACAACCTGCCGGACGATGATTTCGGCTGGAGCGGCCAGCGCAGCCTGCGCCTGGGCGAAGCGGCGCTGTCGCCGATCTACGCCATCCTGAACGATCTGGAACGTAGCTAACACGTCCCGCATGCTTAAAAAAGCCGGCTCACGCCGGCTTTTTGCATGATGGCCTTCGCGAACCTCACAGCACGACAGGCAGCTTCTCCAAGGTTTTGATCAGCTCCACCTCCGCCATGCACCAGTCGCGGCCTTTTTCCATCACCTTGCCCAGCGCGATCTGGAAATGCTTGCCGCGCACAGTCATGTAGAACTGCTTGTCCAACATATAAAGTGAAACCGGCAGGATCAGCGCATTGATCAACTTGTCCTCGCGCCGATACGGCATGAACAAGCTGATATGGCCAGCCAGCCAGACCTGATCCGGCGGCAGCGTCGGATCAATCAGCCGCGCATCCGTCGGACGCAGCGATGCCGCCAGCGGACGCGTGCTCAAGGTCTCGACGCCCAGATAAATCCGTTCGCGGCTGGTGCGCCGCACTCGGCGGATAATGCCCAGGCTCCAGCCATCGGCGTCCGGCTCGCGATAACCGATCAGACCGCCCAAGGCCACCCATTCATTGCCCATGACATCCAGGGAAACGCCGAGGCCGGTCTGGCTGATATTCTCCAACGACCATTTGGGAAACTGCGGCGGCGGCGGTTCAACCGTCTCTCCCGACAAAGCCAAAGCTCTGGCAGGCTGCGGCGAGACGGACTTGTCGCGTTTCCGGCTGGTGACGAAACCGTAGATCCGGATATTGGCGGCGTCTTCATAGCTGTCCTTGTCGCCGGCGCGGGTGGATGGCGCGGACTCGTCGTCCGGCTTGCGCACCAGTTTGTGCAGCATGGTCAGCCGATGCGCCACCTCCACCTGCCGATTGCTGACCACCTTGCGCTCTGCCCGAGCAAACAGCACCGGCTTGACCGCCCATATCCGCATCAAGGTTCTGAGCAAGACGGCGTCGATCCCCGGCACGACCAACAATTTCAATTCCGCCGGCACACGGCCTGCCTCCATGGCAATCGCCCAGTGATGCAAGGTTTCCACCAGCTCTGTGGTATGCCAATAACGCGTCCACTCATTGGCGCTGGCGCCGCTTGGCCGTTCGGCCGGTTTGGAAGCATCCAACTGGATGGCGAAACTGGCTTCGGCAAAATAGGCTTTGCTCAGCGTCATTCTATTGCTCAGCAAACACAGTAGCTGATAAGAGAAATGGATCTGTTTGGCAGTGAGATTGCCATCACTGAGCATGGACAGCATTTGCAACACCAGATACTGATCCTGCACCGTCGTAGCCAGGGCTTTTTCATCAAACAAAAACACCGGCTGAGCATCCAAACCACGCTGCTCCGCCAGGCGGTACAGCTGATTCACATTCAGCCAAAATACCTCATCCGGCTGAAAATTCCTCATGTACTGCCACTTGGCATACTCAAGCAGATAATAAAAAATACGCGCCAGCACCAAAGGCAGATGGATGGAGATCGCCCCGGCCTTCGGATCATCGTCAACAGCCGGCAATGCATATTGATAAAATTCGGTGAATTTCTGGCCGTAATTCAGTATCTGAGCGCGCAGCTGGCTTTCCAACACCTTGGGCATCCGCGCATTCATCAGGTATTGCGCGCATAGGCTATCGTGCAAAGGCTGCGTTTCCTGATTCAACATCAGCACCGCCTCCAGCAGCTCCACGGACAACGTCTGGGAGGAGAAGCCGAGTCCGCTCAGCAGCTCCACCGCCTTGTCATGCGCGGCGGGACCGTACTCTTGCTTCAACGCCTCGACATGCGCCTTGGCCGCCTCCGCGTTGGCCATCGGATCCGGCTTGCCCTTGCCTCCCCTTGAAAAGAAATCCAGCATGCTACCGTCCAGTCCCCTGAAGCCGTCAAAAAAAACACGATATGACTCTATACTACTAGATTTATAGCCAGACCGGCGCGCTTGCTGCAAAGCGCAGTCGCGGCTTGTCCGCGCTTGATTGCACTCATGAAATGCTAATTAAGCATTGACGCCTCCCGGCATCGGCAATAGCATTTGCCGCTGGCGACGGCTGGCATGCGGCTATGCAAAACAAAAAGCGCCATAAAGGCGCTTTTTTTCTGAGCCGGGAATCAGGCTATCAGATAACCAGATCTTCCAGCGACTTGCCGCTGTCGATCCAGGCCTGCACCCAAGCCGGCTTGCGGCCGCGGCCAGTCCAGGTCAGTTCGGCGCTTTGCGGGTGGCGATACTTTGCCTCAACCGGTTTGCGCACAACAACGGCCTTGCTCAGCACTTCTTCAACGCTCAAGCCGTAAGCGCGGGCCAGCTCGATAATCTGTTTCTTGGCCTTGGCTTTTTCTTCCACCTCGCGGCGCTTGATTTCGTTTTCTACTTCGCCCTTAAGCGCAACCAGTTCGGTAAAGTCGAGTTTCGACAGATCCATGAGATGTTCCCTTGATGATTATTGATTTACCCATTACAGGGTGTAATGTAGCCAATAAAATTGGCACAAGTCAAGGATCAAAAAGAAAACAAAATCTCCATTATTCGGCTATGGGGTCAATCGAATAGGGCAATTCGAGTTTTCGCAGCGCAATTGCATGCCCCTCATCGCCAAATACACCAGCATCCCAAGTTTGCGATTGCACGACTGCCAAGCCCAAATACCCGGACGCTTCCACTTGACACACGGCTGCCAGCATACCAATCGACTGCTCGGGCAAATCCGGACTGTATAACTTGCAGCCCACAGTGAGGGACTGATCGAACGCCACCAGAAACATCCGGCGTTTCATTTTCCCCAGATACTGGCTGCGAGCGACGATTTCCTGGCCGGGATAGCACCCTTTCTTGAAGTTGACCGCGCCGATCAACTCCATATTAACCATCTGCGGCACAAATTGCTCCTGGGTCTCGCCCGTCACCCAGGCGATGCCGGCACGAATATCATGCAACGACCAGACTGCCGGCGATACCGCGACGACATTCTCCAACTTGGAAATATCGCTCTCCAAACCGCTACCGCGACGCAGCGCCAGCAAATAGCCGTGATGCGGCAAACGCAACAGCGCGCCATCATCCTGCTCGGCTGTCCGCATTTTCTCCAGATCGGCCGCTTCGGCAAAATGCGACTGCAATATATGGGCGGCCTGCGGTCCGGACATGCCCAGAACAAACCACTCCTCATCCATGGTGATTTTGACCTTGGAACGCAGGACAAACATCGTCAGCCGCTTGGCGATGGCCGGCGCGATATCAGCCGATACCATCAGGTAATACGCATTGCCGCGCCGCCAGATCAAAAAACTCGCCAACATCCGGCCTTTGGCGGTTGAATAGGTGCTGTATTGGGCTTCGCCCGGCTGAACCTGCCGGATATCATTGGACAGCTGTCCTTGCAAAAAAGCCTCGGCGTCTTCGCCTTCCACTCTGAGCAATACAAAATTATCCAAAGGCGCCAGCACGGTTTCCCGCTCCAACGCGGCCACTTGCCGCAAGTGCGCCTCAATCGGTTGCTGACCTTGCTCGTCGAGGTTTACGCCTTTTTGACGCAGCCACTGTTGCCAGAATGCATACATGCCGTCGCTCCCTAATTGAAATCAATGTGCGATCTTACCGCCAAGCGGCACTCAGTCGCCAGCCGTTGCCACGTCGTCGTTTGATGCGCCGAGAAAATATCTTTTCGCAACAATCGCCTAGCCGCGGCGGCGGTCGCGGCGGCTGGAATCTCGCAAAAAAACCGCCGCCAAGCATTGACACGCCAGCCGGCCTCCGTATATAGTTCGCCCTCACTCAATTCCCCGATAGCTCAGTCGGTAGAGCGACGGACTGTTAATCCGCAGGTCGCAGGTTCGAGCCCTGCTCGGGGAGCCAATTCACTCTGGCAAAATTGAGTTCATGTGTTCCCTGATAGCTCAGTCGGTAGAGCGACGGACTGTTAATCCGCAGGTCGCAGGTTCGAGCCCTGCTCGGGGAGCCACACCGCCACACGGCGCCCAATTCAAAGTTTTGTTCCCTGATAGCTCAGTCGGTAGAGCGACGGACTGTTAATCCGCAGGTCGCAGGTTCGAGCCCTGCTCGGGGAGCCAGAATACGACGAAGCCGCAGCTTATGCTGCGGCTTTTTCGTTTGGCATTTCCCCCTTACAATCGTCTCCAAGCTGATTGGAGAAACAATGCCTCGCCACCCCACCCTATTTGCCGCCGGCGCCATCCTGCTGTGGGCCTCGCTCGCCACTCTGGGCGCATTGACCCGCTCGCTGCCGCCATTCTTTGTGGTCGGCATCAGCCTGTGCATAGGCAGTATGCTGTCACTGCACCGGATACGCGACTGGAAAGTCGCGCCAGCCACGCTGCTCGTCGGCGTATACGGCCTGTTCGGCTACCACTTCCTGCTGTTCTTCGCCTTTCGCCTGGCGCCGGCCCTGGAAGCCAATCTGCTCAACTATCTATGGCCCTTGTTGATCGTCACGCTGTCGCCGCTGCTGATCCCCGGCACGCAACTGACGCGCCGCCACATTGCCGGCGGCCTGCTCGGCTTTGTCGGCGCGGCGCTGATCGTCACCGGCGGCAAACTGTCGCTATCGCAGCAATATCTGCCAGGCTATCTGCTGGCCATCGCCGCGGCAGTGGTCTGGTCAACCTTCAGCTTGCTGCTGAAGCGGCTGCCCAGCTTCCCAAGCAGCGCCATGGGCGGCTTCTGCCTGCTGTCCGGGCTGCTGTCGCTGGCATGCCATGCGCTGTTCGAGCCGGCCGCGCGGCCGGATGCCGCGCAATGGGCCTGCCTGCTGTTGCTGGGTCTGGGTCCGATGGGCGGCGCATTCTTCTTATGGGAACGCGCGCTGCGCCACGGCGATCCTCGCCGCATCGGCTCGCTGTCCTATGCCACGCCCTTGCTGTCCACCCTGCTGTTGACCGCCAGCGGCCGCGGCGAATTGAATCAACTGGCGCTGATAGCCATCTTGTTGATTCTTGGCGGCGCGCTGCTGGGCACGCTGCCGGAACGGCCCGCGCCAAAAGCCCAGCCGCTGTAGCCATACCAAGAAAATACTGAAAAAGTTATAATTACAGGTATCAAATAAAGGAAAAGCCATGTCCGTATTGAAGGAGTTCAAGGAGTTCGCCGTCAAAGGCAATGTGATCGATCTGGCGGTCGGCGTGGTGATCGGCGGCGCATTCGGCTCCATCGTCAAGTCACTGGTAGACGATGTGATCATGCCGCCTATCGGCCTGCTGGTCGGCAACGTCGACTTTTCCAACCTGTTCTTCGTGCTGAAGGACGGCGCCAAGCAGGCCGGGCCGTATGTTTCGGTTGCGGCGGCCAAGCAAGCCGGCGCGGTTACCTTGAACCTGGGCCTGTTCATCAACTCGCTGGTCAGCTTCACCATCGTCGCCTTTGCCATCTTCATGCTGGTCAAAGCCATCAACCGGCTCAAGCGCGAACAGCCCGCGGCGGACGCGCCCCCCGCGCCGGCCACCAAGGAATGCCGCTACTGCCTGTCTGCCATTCCTGAGAAAGCCACGCGCTGCCCCTGCTGCACCTCGCAGCTGGACTGACCGAGCAACGCAAATCCCTTGCCCGCGCCGGCCGATTCCCCTACAATCCGCGTCGTTCTGGGGGAGTAGCCTCGGCGCAAGACCGCGCCGGCAATGGTCAACATACTTGGCGGCAGCCATGGCCATCGCGACGAGCTTCCGTTTGGCAAGACCCATGACATGCTTGCGCGCAGCGGGGCCGCCGCGCAGGTTTGTCATGGCGTATGCGCGGCCCCTGGAGCATTCATGCAAGCCTTCCTGATTTCCACCGGCGTGGTGGCTCTGGCCGAGATCGGCGACAAAACCCAACTGCTGGCCCTGCTGCTGGCCTCCCGCTTCAAAAAACCTGGTCCCATCATACTCGGCATCTTCGTCGCCACCCTGGTCAATCACTTTGCCGCCGCCGCGGTCGGCCACTGGCTGATGGCCAAGGTTGGCCCGGACATCATGCGCTGGGGCCTAGGCGTCTCTTTTATCGCCATGGCCGCCTGGATGCTGATTCCGGACAAGCTGGACGACAGTAATCTGCTGCGCGAGCGCTTCGGCGTCTTCGGCACCACCGTCATCGCCTTTTTCCTGGCGGAGATGGGCGATAAGACGCAAATCGCCACAGTCGCGCTGTCCGCGCGCTTCCCGGAACAGCTTTACATGGTGGTGATGGGCACCACGCTGGGCATGATGATCGCCAACGTGCCGGCGGTGCTGCTGGGAGAAGTTGCGGCCAAGAAGGTGCCGCAGAAGCTGATGCACGCCCTGGCCGCCGCGCTATTCGTCGGCCTGGGCATCTTGACGCTGCTGACGCCGCTGTCGCTGTAAGGCCTAAAAAACGAGGGAGGCCGCAGCCTCCCTCTTTCCCATCGACTCAAGCCTGCGACAACAGGACGTTTGGATCAAAGCCTATGCGCAGCGCGCCCCAATGCCGTCCGCCCAGTTCCAGCGGCAGATCCACTTCGGACAACACTTCGCCCGTATCGCGGCTATAGGTTTGCAACAGGAACGGCTGCGCATTGCGGGCGGCGCGCAAGCCGGCCGGATCGTTGAAAATCCGCTTGTCCCGGCTTTCCGCCAGATCCTTCCGCGCATCGCCGCAGGGCGGGCGGCTATACCAGCTGTTATGCGTCGGCGCGTAGCCATTGCCGTCCACCGCCAGGCAGAACTTGCCGCCCGGTATCAGCTCCACCACGCGGTCTATCACCGGCTGCAGCTGCTTGGCCAGGCGGTCGTCGTAACTGGTGTGGTACTTGGCCGGCTGAGTCCCGGCAATGGGCTGATAGCGCCGGTCGAACAAATCCAGCCCGCGCTGCGACTCGGCCTGCAGCAATTGCGCCACCTGATCGCGCGCCGCCCGCGCGCGGCTCAAGGCCTGGTCGAACGCGCCCTCGCCTATCACAAACTTCGAGACCAGCCCCTGAACCTGCTCGGCGGCCTCGGTCAACTCGGCGGCGGCGCGCTCCGTCTCGCCAAGCCGCTCGTTCACCAGCAGCCCCAACTGGTGCATCTCGGCCACATGCCGGTTGACCATCTGATTGCCGTCCATGAACTCGTGCATGGTGGCGGCGATCTGGCTCAGGCTGGAAGAGGTGGATTCGAAGTCGCCCATCATTTTGCTGAAATGCTCGGACGCGCGCGAAATCACCTCGCGCGCCTGATGGGTGTCCTCGGTGATGGCCGCGGTTTCCTGCTGGGTGTTCGCCACCAAGCCAAGCATGCCGTCGATATTATGCGAAATCTCGTCCGTGGCCGTTTTCACGCGCTCCGCCAGCTTGCGCACCTCGTCGGCCACCACGGCGAAACCGCGCCCGCTCTCGCCGGCGCGGGCCGCCTCGATAGCCGCATTCAGGGCCAGCAGATTGGTCTGCTCGGAAACGTCCTTGATCAGATCGACAATAGCCTTGATGCTGGACGAACGCTGGCTCAGGTCTTCCACCGTGTGGTTGAAATGCCCCACCTTGCGGCTGATGTCGTGAATGCTGTCCGTCACCGAGCGCAGTTCCTGGTAGGAGTCGCGGGCGACGAGCAGGTTTTCCGCTGTCGTCGCCGAAATCGCCTCGGTCTGCGCCGTCACCTGCTCCACGCCGCGGGTGGAGTGGTCGCTGGCTTGTCGCACCTGCTTGGCCAATTCGTCCTGTTGACGCGCGCTAGTTACCGATTCCGTCACATTGCGACGCGTCACGGCGGAATCCATGGCGATGCGCACCGTCATCCGCCGCACATTGCTGATGATCTCGCGCATTTTCAGCAGGAAGCGGTTGTACGACAGCGACAACTCGCGGATTTCGTCATAGGTTACGGTGGGAATCTCGCGCGACAGATCGCCGGCGCCGGCGCCGATTTCATTGAATATCTGGATAATCATCTTCAACGGACGCACGATCAGGTAGCGCAGATACCAGACCATGAAGGCGATGAACAGGAAGCTCAGCACCCACAATCCCAGCGTCCAATGCAAGGCGCTATCGACCGTGGCATCCACCCGCGCCAGCACCTGCGGGGAGACGCCGGCATCGCGCACGGTAGTCCGGATATCGCTCAGCGCGTAATAGCAATATCCCGCCATCAGCAATTGAAACAGGCTGATGAAGAAAAAGCTGCCGAGCTTCCTGCTCAGGCTATGCCAGAAGGTCTTTTCCGAAAACGTATACAGCCGCCAAAACCACTCCATCTGCTCTCCTCCCGAACAATCTGAACCGCTTTATTTTTATCGGTCGTTATTTTTTCTGAAACCCGCCGCGCTGACCATTCCCTCAGGCCTTTAAGGCTTGATCCAAATCAAGTCCCCGTCGTTTCCACACCATCCAGCATTCACGACCAGAAAAAACCGGCAAGCCATCCTGCAGCGGCAAAGCCTGCTCCAGTGCAAACCATGGATTCAGCAACGCTTGCAGAGCATTCTCGGCCATGCCGAACGGCGGCCCCCTTTCGCCCTCGCCCAGGAAAAACACGCCGGCCAATAATCCCCCAGGCTTGACCAGCCCCGCCACTCTTACCGCATATTGCCCGCGCATTTCCCTTGGCAAGGCGCACAAAAAAGCCCGCTCGAACACGCAGTCGAAAGCGGGCAGTTCCAGCTGAAAAAAGTCGCCCAGCAGCAGGCTATCCGCGGCGGCGGGCCACTGGTGCCGCGCCCGCGCGATGGCCGCAGCGCTGAAATCCACGGCCAACACCTGGTGCCCCAGCGCCAACAGCGGCGGCATGTCTCCCGCGCTGCCGCATCCTGGCAACAACACCGTGGACGGCGGCAGACTGGCGAATAAAACCCGCGCCGGCTCAGGCAGGCTCGCCCCCTCCCAGGGCGTCACGCCCTCGCGATAACGCTGCTCCCAGAAATCCACTCGAGAACTGTCTGCCATGGTTATTTCCCGTTCACGCCCGCCTCAGCCATGCCGCCGCCTGCTGCGGCGTCAGAGCATCACCGCGCAGCGACTCGGCCGCGCCATCGCGGCCCAGCCTATGCAGAACGCCCTGCTCGTCAAACCGATAACGGCTGCCATCGGGCAGGCGGCCCCACTCGACGCCATCCAGGCTATCCAGCTCCAACAAGACGCCGCATGCCGCAGCCAGCTGCAGCAAGCGCTGACGCTGCGGTAGACGCAGCCAAACGGCTTCGCGCTCATCGTCGCCCATGAAACACCATTGGCTAATCTCACCAAACGTGCGCGCGCAACCGCGGCAAACGTTGTCGCCTAAGGCGGTGGAACACAGGGCAATGCAAGGAGAATCAGGGCGATTGCGACTCATCAAGGCGATATCCAAATACAAAACAAAGACTTGAAACAGTTATTTTATCGCAGACGATAAGCCAAACTGCTTTCGGTCGAGTATATCAGCAGAATTAAACGGGCACGCATATTGGATGCGCAAAGGAGGGAGAAAGACGGAAAATAAAAAACCCGGCTATACCGGGTTAGATTTACCACTGTTTTTAAACAGGTTTTATTTGGTCGGGGTGAGAAGATTCGAACTTCCGACCCTCTGCACCCCATGCAGATGCGCTACCAGGCTGCGCTACACCCCGACTCAAGAGAAACGTAGTCTAACTGATTTATTATTTTTTGCCAATACCCGAATCCAGCCATTCCAGGATGGATTCCAATTCGGCGCGCACTTCCTGGGCGGTAATCGGACGCTCGCCCTCACCTCCCATTCCCAGGCGCTGGCGAGCGCCCTGTATGGTGAAACCGTCATCGTAAAGCAGCGCGCGTATTCTGCGCACCAGCAACACTTCATGGTGCTGGTAATAGCGGCGATTGCCGCGCCGTTTCACCTGGCGCAGCTGGGAAAATTCCTGCTCCCAATATCGCAGCACATGCGGCTTGACGCCGGTCAGCTCGCCGACTTCGCTGATGGTGAAGTATCGCTTCGATGGAATCGACGGCAGATCAGCCTTGCTTGTTAGCATGGTATTGCTCAACCATTCCCTTGAGTTTCTGGCTTGCGTGGAACGTTACCACACGGCGCGCGGTAATGGGAATCTCTTCCCCGGTTTTGGGATTGCGACCCGGACGCTGCGGTTTGTCGCGCAGCTGGAAATTGCCGAAACCGGACAATTTCACCGAATCCCCGGACTCCAGCGCCAGCCGGATCTCTTCAAAAAACGACTCGACCATGTCCTTGGCTTCGCGTTTGTTCAGACCTACCTGGTCAAACAGCAAATCGGCCAGTTCAGCCTTCGTCAAAGTCATGACATTCCCCTCAAACATCTGAACCAATCGGCGGGCGCGCGGCCCGCCTAATTCTCAATCAAACGCGCAACTGCGCACCCAGCTCCAGCGCCGCCTGCAACAAAGCCTGCATCGCCGGCTCGACGTCTTCGTCGGTCAGGGTGCGGCTATTGTCCTGCATCAGCACGCTAAAGGCCAGACTCTTCTTGCCTTCGGCGACGCCTTTGCCACGGTAAACGTCAAACAGTGCGATTTCCGTCACGATGTCGGCCCGCTTCGCCTGGAACGCCGCCAGCAATGCCGCCGCGCTGACTTGCTCATCGACCAGCAGCGCCAGATCGCGGCGAACCGGCTGGAACTTGCTGACCGGCTGCGCCTTGATGCGGCTGCGCGCGGTGACGATGGCAAGATCCAGTTCGAACAGCACCGGCGCGCTAGGCAGATCATAAGCCTGCACCCACTGCGGGTGCAGTTCGCCGATCACGCCTACCGTCTCGCCGTCCACCCGCACCTCGGCGCAACGGCCGGGGTGGAAGGCGGGATGGCTAGCCTTGCGATACTCGGCCGCCGCCGGGTGCAGCAGCGCCTCCACATCGGCCTTCACGTCGAAGAAATCGACGCGCTCGGCCTTGGCGCCCCACTGCTCGGGCAGGCGCGGCCCCCAGGCCAGGCCTGCCACTTTTTCCGGCTGTTCGAACCCCTGCTCCGCGCGCAGGAACACGCGCGCCGCCTCAAACACGCGCACGCGCGGCTGCTTGCGGTTGATGTTGCCGACGAGCACGTCGACCAGGCCGCCGATCAGCGTCGAGCGCATCACGCTCATCTGGCTGGCGATGGGGTTCTGCAGGCGGATGGCCTTGTCGTTGCCGGCGAAATCGCGCTCCCAGCGCTCGTCGACAAAAGCGTAGCTGACCACTTCCTGATAATCGCGCGCGGCCAGCAGATGGCGCAGCTGGTCCACCGGGCGCAGCTCTTCCGGCTGCCGCAGCATGCGCATGGAAGAACGCGGCGCGTCATCCGGAATCCGGTTGTAGCCGTAAACTCGGGCCACTTCTTCGATCAGGTCTTCCTCGATCTCGATGTCGAAGCGGAACGACGGCGCCTGAACGGTGAACACCTCATCCGCCAGGCTGAATTCCAGACCCAAACGGCCCAGAATTTCGGCAATCTCTTGCGAGGACAGCGCCACGCCCAGCACCTTGGCCACCCGCGCCACCCGCAGCTGGACGGCTTGGCGCCGCGGCAGCTCGGCCACTTCCTCCACCACCGGACCGGCTGCGCCGCCGCAGATGTCCAGCACCAGGCGGGTGGCGCGTTCGATCGCCTCGCGCTGCAGCTGGAAATCCACGCCGCGCTCGTAGCGGAAGGACGAGTCGGAACCGAAGCCCAGTTCGCGGGCGCGGCCGGCGATGGCCTTGGGCGCGAAGAAAGCGGATTCCAGGAAAATATCGGCGCTGGCAGTGGTCACGCCGCTCAGTTCGCCGCCCATGATGCCGCCCAGCGCCAACACCTTGGCGTCGTCGGCGATCACCAGGTGCTTGTCCTGCAGCTCGACCGTCTTTTCGTTCAGACACAGCAGGCTTTCGCCGGCGCGCGCCTGGCGCACGGTGATGCCGCCGTCGATCTTGGCCAGATCGAATGCGTGCATAGGCTGCCCTTGCTCCAGCAGCACGTAATTGGTGATGTCGACGATGGCCGAAATCGAACGCAAGCCGGAACGCTCCAGGCGCTGGCGCATCCAGGCCGGCGTCGCGGCGGCGGCGTTGACGCCCTTAACCACGCGACCCAGGTAACGGCCGCAGGCTTCACGCGCCTCTATCTTCACCGAACGGGTGTCGTCAATGCTCGGGGCCACCGGCTCTATGGCTACCGGTTGCAGCTCGGCGCCGGTCAGCGCCGCCACTTCGCGGGCGACGCCGCGGATCGACAGGCCGTCGGCGCGGTTAGGCGTGATTTTCAGCGTGAACAGCTGGTCGTCCAGGCCCAGATAGTCGCGAATGCTCTGGCCCACCGGCGCGTCGGCCGGCAGCAGCATCAGGCCATCCACATCTTCCGGCACGCCCAACTCCTTGCCGGAGCACAGCATGCCGTTGGATTCCACGCCGCGCATCTTGGTCGGCTTGATCTTGAAGTCGCCCGGCAGGACGGCGCCCGGCAAGGCGCACGGCACGCGCACGCCGACGGCGACATTGGGCGCGCCGCAGACGATCTGCACCAGCTCGCCCGTGCCCACGTCAACCTTGGTGACGCGCAGGCGATCGGCGTTTTCGTGCTTGACGCACTCTTTGACTTCGGCGATCACCACGCCGGAAAACGCCGGCGCGGCGGCGATGGTTTCTTCCACTTCCAGGCCCGCCATGGTCAGCAGCTCGGACAGTTGTTCAGTGTTCAGCGCCGGATTGACCCAGCTTCTCAGCCATTGTTCGGAAAATTGCATAGTCGGCTCCGTGCGCGATCAGTTGAATTGCTTCAGGAAGTTGAGATCGTTCTCGAAGAACAGGCGCAGGTCGTTGACGCCGTAGCGCAGCATGGCGAAACGGTCCAGGCCGATGCCGAAGGCGAAGCCGGTGTATTTTTCCGGATCGATGTTGACGTTGCGCAGCACATTAGGGTGCACCATGCCGCAGCCGCCGACTTCCAGCCAGCCGCGCTCGCCCAGCACGTCGATTTCGGCCGACGGCTCGGTGAACGGGAAGAAGGACGGGCGGAAACGCACTTGCAGGTCGTCGCGCTCGAAGAAGCGGCGCAGGAAGTCGGTCACCACGGCCTTCAGATCGGCGAAGGACACGCCCTCTTCCACCCACAAGCCTTCCATCTGATGGAACATCGGCGAATGGGTGGCGTCGGAATCCACGCGATACACGCGGCCCGGCGCGACGATCTTGATCGGCGGCTCGTTGTTCATCATGAAGCGCGCCTGGATAGGGCTGGTATGCGTGCGCAGCACGTCGCCGTTCTCTACGTAGAACGTGTCCTGCATGGCGCGCGCCGGATGGTTTTCCGGCACGTTCAGCGCCTGGAAATTGTAGAAATCGGTTTCGATTTCCGGGCCGTCGGCCACCTCGAAACCCATGGTGCGGAACAGGCCGCTGATGCGCTCCAGCGTCAGCGCCACCGGGTGCAGGCCGCCGCCGACGGAGCCGCGGCCAGGCAAGGTGACGTCCAGCGCCTCGGCCGCCAGCTGGGCTTCCAGCTTGGCGGCGTTGAGCTGGTCGCGCTTGTCGTTGTGCGCGGCTTCGAATGCCTGTTTGGCCTGGTTGATGGTGGCGCCGGCGGCCTTGCGCTCTTCGGGCGCCAGCTTGCCCAGCTGTTTGAGGAGTTCGGTCAGCTCGCCGCTCTTGCCGAGATAGCGCGCTTTGACCTGTTCGAGCTCGATCAGATCGGTCACCGCCGCCACGGCGGCGAGACCGGCTTGGAGAATCGCGTCAACGTTGTTCATCGTGTTCCACACCGCATGCGAATAGAAGGCTGATCACAGCGGGCATGCGGCATACCCGATCTGATCAGCGCTCTGCTGGCAGATGCCGATAGAAAAAAAGGGAGGCATGTGCCTCCCTTCAGATCCGTCTGGGCGATTAAGCAGCGAGGCTTGCTTTCGCCTTTTCGACGATCTGCGCAAAAGCCGGCTTGTCGAACACGGCCAGGTCGGCCAGGACCTTGCGGTCGATTTCGATAGCGGCTTTCTTCAGGCCGTTCATGAACTTGCTGTACGGCAGGCCGTTTTCACGAGCAGCTGCGTTGATACGAGCAATCCACAGTTGACGGAACTGACGCTTTTTCTGACGACGGTCGCGGTAGGCGTATTGACCCGCCTTCATCACCGCCTGTTTGGCGATGCGATAGACGTTCTTCCGACGGCCGCGATAGCCTTTCGCCAGAGCGAGGATTTTCTTGTGACGAGCACGTGCGGTTACACCGCGTTTTACGCGTGGCATATTTCAGATCTCCTTAAGCGTAGGGCATCATGGCGCGAACAGAGGCCATATTGGTTGCATCCACCATGGTGGTGCCACGCAGTTGGCGCTTGTTCTTGGTGGTCTTCTTGGTCAGGATGTGACGCTTGAAGGCGTAAGAGCGCTTGATACCACCGCTGCCCAACACTTTGAGACGCTTTTTCGCGCTCGACTTGGTCTTCATTTTCGGCATGGAAATGCTCCTGCTGAATTTGTTTGGATTAGACACAGGGTGGCTCCCAGGCTTAACCGGTTGCGCTTGAAACCGCTGCGTCACGCTTTTAAGGACGTTGCCGACCTACAAAATCAACACGGCAGAGCGCACTCTGCCGTGTCGGAACGACGATTATACCGATTATTTCTTCTTCGGCGCAATCATCATTACCATCTGACGGCCTTCGAGGCGCGGAAACTGTTCCACCGTGCCCACTTCCGCCAGATCGGCTTCCACGCGCTTGAGCAGCGCGAGGCCGATATCCTGGTGTGCCATCTCACGACCGCGGAAGCGCAGAGTGACCTTGGCCTTGTCGCCTTCAGTCAGGAAACGGACCAGGTTGCGCAACTTGACGTTGTAGTCGCCATCGTCGGTGCCCGGACGGAACTTGATTTCCTTGATCTGAACCTGCTTCTGCTTCTGCTTGGCTTCGTGACGCTTCTTGGACATTTCGTACTTGTACTTGCCGTAGTCCATCAGCTTGCACACCGGCGGCTGAGCGGTCGGCGAGATCTCTACCAGATCCACGTCGTTCTCTTCGGCCAGAGCCATTGCTTCACGCAGACTGACGATGCCAATCTGCTCACCTTCCTTACCAACCAGACGGATCTCGCGGGCGGTAATTTCGCCGTTGATCCGTGCTTCGCGTTCCTGAGCTATAGCCAAATCTCCTAATGAGTAATAAGTGCGCCGCCGCCGGATCAGGCCTCAGGCATCTCAGCCTTGAGGCGCGCGATGAACGCATCCAGCGTGAGCTGGCCCAGGTCTTCGCCCCGGGCGCGCACGGCAACCAGTCCGTCTGCCTTTTCCTTGTCGCCGACAATGATCTGATACGGCAACTTTTGCAGACTATGTTCGCGGATTTTATAGCCGATCTTCTCGTTTCTCAAGTCGAGCTCGACACGGAATCCTTGTTTCTCAAGCGCTTGAGCAATTCCATACGCATAATCCGCTTGCGCTTCGGTGATATTCATCACCACCATCTGCACCGGCGCCAGCCACAAGGGGAAGGCGCCAGCGTGGTTTTCGATCAGGATGCCGAGGAAACGCTCCAGCGAACCCAGCGCCGCGCGGTGCAGCATGACCGGACGCTTGCGACTGTTGTCATCCGCCACATATTCGGCGTCCAGACGCTCCGGCAGCATGAAGTCGAGCTGCAGGGTACCACATTGCCAGGAGCGGCCGAGGGCGTCCTTGATGTGATACTCGATTTTCGGGCCATAGAAGGCGCCCTCGCCCGGCAGCTCTTCCCACTCGACGCCGCAAGCGCGCAGCGCCTCGCGCATGCCTTCTTCAGCCTTGTCCCAGGTGGATTCTTCGCCGATGCGCTTCTCCGGACGCAGGGCCAGCTTGATGGCCACCTTGTCGAAACCGAAGCGATCGTACACTTCCATCACCAGGCGGTGGAAATCCTTGGCCTCCTGGTTGATCTGGTCTTCCGTACAGAAGATGTGGCCATCGTCCTGCACGAAACCGCGCACGCGCATGATGCCGTGCAGCGCGCCGGACGGCTCGTTTCTATGGCAGGAACCGAATTCGGCATAGCGCAACGGCAGATCGCGATAGGAACGCAGGCCGCTGTTGAAAATCTGCACATGGCCCGGGCAGTTCATCGGCTTGACGGCGTAATCGCGCTTTTCCGACTCGGTGATGAACATGTTTTCGCGGTAGTTTGCGGCATGGCCGGAACGCTCCCACAGATTGGCGTCCATCATCATCGGCGTGCGCACTTCCTTGTAGCCTTCATGATTGAGCTTGGCCCGCATGTATTGCTCGACGTTCTGCCACAGCTGCCAGCCCTTGGGGTGCCAGAACACCATACCCGGCGCCTCGTCCTGCAGATGGAACAGGTCCAGCTGCACCCCCAGCTTGCGATGGTCGCGCTTTTCCGCCTCTTCCAGCATGTACAGGTAGGCTTCCAGGTCTTCCTTCTTGGCCCAGGCCGTGCCGTAAACGCGCTGCAGCATCTCGTTCTTGCTGTCGCCGCGCCAGTAGGCGCCGGCCACCTTCATCAGCTTGAACACTTTCAGCTTGCCGGTGGACGGCACGTGCGGGCCGCGGCACAGATCGGTGAATTCGCCCTCGCGATACAGAGACAGCACTTCGCCCTGCGGAATCGATTCGATGATCTCGGCCTTGTAAGCCTCGCCGATGCTCTTGAAGTAGGCGATGGCCTCATCGCGCGGCAGCTCGTAACGCTCGACCGGGATATCCTTCTTCGCTAGCTCGGCCATCTTCTTCTCGATGGCCGCCAGATCTTCCGGCGTGAACGGACGCTTGTAGGCAAAATCGTAGTAGAAACCGTTCTCGATCTCCGGCCCGATGGTCACCTGCGCCTCCGGGAACAGCTCCTTGACGGCGTAAGCCAGCAAGTGGGCGGTGGAGTGGCGGATGATGGACAGGCCGTCCGCGTCCTTGTCGGTGACGATGGCCAGATCGGCGTTGCCGTCTATCAGGTAGCTGGTATCCACCAGCTTGCCATCGACGCGGCCCGCCAGAGCGGCGCGCGCCAGGCCGGTGCCGATGGATGCGGCCACTTCATGAACCGTTACCGGTTTATCGAAAGAACGGACCGAGCCGTCCGGCAAGCGAATGTCTGGCATGTCAACTCCAACGAGGGCGAGAGGTTTTTGTGATCGAGTCTAAAGCAAAAGGATAAAAAAAAAGTGCGGCCTGAGCCGCACTTCTTTTTCGCATGGTACAACCCGCAAGGCTCAGCTTCCGTGAGTATGTCGGGTTGTGGTAGTTCGTAAGGATTTCACTTAACCACTCCATGCATTGAATTTGGTAGGCACGATCGGATTCGAACCAACGACCCCCACCATGTCAAGGTGGTGCTCTAACCAACTGAGCTACGTGCCTGTCGTCGAGGTGTGCATAGTAAAAGAAGCTCCCTGTCTTGGCAAGCACTTTTTTGCGTCTCCGGCGCAAGCCCCGCGCTTGCTGTATACTAGCGGACTGATTTTGCTAAACAAACCCTGAAGCGATACTTCGAATAATGTTGAAGTTTACCGTACACAAGACCTCCGGCGGCGCGCGGCGCGGCACGCTGGAGCTGAACCACGGCACCGTCGAGACCCCGGTTTTCCAGCCGGTTGGCACCTATGGCTCGGTCAAGGCGATGAGCCCGGTGGAGCTGAACGACATCGGCGCGCAGATCATCCTCGGCAACACCTTCCACCTGTGGCTGCGCCCAGGCCTGGAGATCGTCGAGCAGTTCGGCGGCCTGCACGAGTTCATCGGCTGGGACAAGCCCATCCTCACCGACTCCGGCGGCTTCCAGGTATTCAGCCTGTCCGACATGCGCAAGCTGACCGAGGAGGGCTGCACCTTCCAGAGCCCGATCAACGGCGACAAGCTGTTCCTCAGCCCGGAAATCTCGATGAAGATCCAGACCGTGCTGAATTCCGACATCGTGATGCAGCTGGACGAGTGCACACCGGGACAGGTGGACCACGCCACCGCGCAAAAGTCGCTGCAAATGAGCCTGCGCTGGGCCGAGCGCTCGCGCCGCGCCTTCAACGATCTGAACAACCCGAACGCGCTGTTCGGCATCGTGCAGGGCAATCTGTACACCGACCTGCGCCAGGAGTCGCTGGAAGGCTTGATGCAGATCGGCTTCGACGGCATCGCCATCGGCGGCCTGTCGGTGGGCGAGCCGAAACCCGAGATGTACCGCATGCTGACCGAGCTGAAGGACATGCTGCCGGCGGACAAGCCGCACTACCTGATGGGCGTGGGCACGCCGGAAGACCTGGTCCACGGCGTGGCCAACGGCGTGGACATGTTCGACTGCGTGATGCCGACGCGCAACGCGCGCAACGGCTGGATTTTCACCCAGTGGGGCGACGTCAAGATCAAGAACGCTCGCTACAAGGACGACAAGAAGCCGCTGGATGAAGAATGCGGCTGCTATGCCTGCCGCAACTTCAGCCGCGCCTACCTGCACCACCTGCACCGCGTCGGCGAAATCCTGGGCGCTCGCCTCAACACCATTCACAACCTGTATTACTACCAGGAATTGATGCGCCAGATGCGCCAGGCGATCGAGGAAGACCGCTTCGAGGACTTCCGCCTGGAATTCGCCGCCAAGCGCGCGCGCGGCGTCAACTAAGCGGGCCGGGCGGGGAACTGCGGCGCATTGCCGCCGGTCCCACGCCCTTGCCGCGCTCCATGGTTGGAAAACACATGGAGCATGGCTACAATGCCCTGTTTGAATGCAAGTCATAACACGAATTTAGGAGTTTCCCTGATGTCCTTCATTACTCCCGCCTTCGCCGCTGGCGGCGCCGCGCCCTCCGGCTTCGATCTGATGGGCTTCCTGCCCATGATCGTCATCTTCGTGCTGTTCTGGTTCCTGATGGTGCGCCCGCAGCAGAAGCGCATGAAGGAAACCCAGAAGATGCTGTCCGAGTTGCAAAAAGGCGACGAAGTGGTCACCCAAGGCGGCATCATCGGCCGCATCACCAAGACCAGCGAGCAATACCTGACGCTGGAAATCGCGGACAAGGTGGAAATCAACGTACAGCGCGGCGCCGTCAGCGCCAAGCTGGAAAAAGGCACGCTGAAAACCCTGTAAGCCACTCATGGCCGCCCCGGAAACCTCCGCAGGCGGCCTTGCTCATTTTCCATCCCAGAACTAGAACATGAACCGCTACCCTCTCTGGAAATACCTCGTCATCGTGGTGGCGCTGATCCTCTCGGCGATCTACACGCTGCCCAACTTCTACGGCGAGACCCCTGCGGTGCAGGTCTCCAGCACGCGCCAATCCATCCCGGTGGACACTGCCCTGATGGCGCGCGTGGAAGACGCGCTGAAATCCCAGAACATCAATCCTGACGGCGTATTCCTCGACAACAACGGTCTGAAGGTTCGCTTCAAGGATACCGACACCCAGCTGAAGGCGCGCGACGCCATCCAGCATGCCCTGGGCGACAACTACATCATCGCGCTGAACCTGCTGCCGGCCTCCCCGGCCTGGCTGACCGCCCTGCGCGCCAACCCGATGTTCTTGGGCCTGGACCTGCGCGGCGGCGTGCACTTCCTGCTGGAAGTGGACATGCAGGCGGCCATCGACAAGGCGATGCAGCGCTACACCGGCGACCTGAAGCGCGAGCTTAAGAACAAGCAGGTCCGCTACGGCGACATCAAGCGCAACGGCAATACGCTGGAAGTGCAGCTGCGCGACGGCGACACGCTGAAATCGGCGCAGGACGTGGCGTACCGCTCGCTGCCGACGCTGGCCATCCGCGCCGACGACAGTAGCAACAAGCTGCTGCTGACGCTGAAGCCGGAAGAAATCACCAAGATCCAGAACGACGCGGTCAAGCAGAACATCACCACCCTGCACAACCGCGTGAACGAGCTGGGCACCACCGAGCCCATCATCCAGCAGAATGGCCCGAACCGCATCGTGGTGCAGCTGCCGGGCATTCAGGACACGGCCCGCGCCAAGGACATCATCGGCCGCACCGCCACGCTGGAAGTCCACATGGTGGAAGACGACCAAGGCAAGGTATCGGAAGCGCTGGCCGGCAACGTGCCGGCAGGCTACGAGCTTTTGGACGAAGTCACTTCGCGCGGCCAGAGCAAGATCCTGCTGAAGAACGACGTGGAGTTGACCGGCGACAACATCAATGACGCCCAACCCAGCTTCGACCAGTTCGGCGCGCCTGCCGTCAGCATCAACCTGGACAGCGCCGGCGCCGCCATCTTCCGCCAGCTGACCGCCGAGAACGTCGGCAAGCGCATGGCCATGGTGCTGGTGGAAAAAGGCCGCAAGGAAGTCGTCACCGCGCCGGTGATCCGCACCGAGATCGGCGGCGGCCGCGTGGAAATCTCCGGCAGCATGAACGCCGCCGAAGCCAACGACACCGCCCTCTTGCTGCGCGCAGGCTCCCTGGCCGCCCCGATGAACATCATCGAGGAGCGCACCATCGGACCGAGCCTGGGCAAGGAAAACATCGAGAAAGGCTTCCACGCCACATTGTGGGGCTTCGCCGCCATCGTCACCTTCATGGTGCTGTACTACGGCCTGTTCGGCGTGTTCTCCGGCCTGTCGCTGGCGATGAACGTGTTCTTCCTGATCGCCATCCTGTCCATGCTGCAGGCCACGCTGACGCTGCCTGGCATCGCCGCCATCGCGCTGGCGCTGGGCATGGCGATTGACGCCAACGTGCTGATCAACGAACGGATACGCGAGGAGCTGCGCAACGGCGTGCCGCCGCACTCCGCCATTCAGGCCGGCTACAGCCACGCCTGGGCCACCATCCTCGACTCCAACGTCACCACGCTGATCGCCGGCCTGGCGCTGATGATCTTCGGCACGGGTCCGGTGCGCGGCTTCGCCATCGTTCACTGCCTGGGCATCCTGACCTCCATGTTCTCCGCCGTCGTGGTATCGCGCGGTCTGGTGAACCTGTGGTACGGCCGTCGTCGCAAACTGACCACGCTGGCCATCGGCCAGGTGTGGAAACCGGAAAACAAGGGCTAATCATGGAGCTTTTCCGCATCAAACGGGACATCCCGTTCATGAGCTACGGCAGGCTCACCACGGCGATCTCGCTGGTGACCTTCATTCTCGCCGTGTTCTTCCTGGCCACCCGCGGCCTGAACTTCAGCGTGGAGTTCACCGGCGGCACCGTGCTGGAAGTGCAGTACCCGCAAGCGGCCGAACTGGACAAGATCCGCGATAAGGTCGACACCCTGAAACTGGGCGAAGCCACGGTGCAGAACCTGGGCAGCAGCCGCGACGTGATGATCCGCCTGCCGAACAAGCCGGGCACCAGTTCGGCCCAGTTGTCGGACAAGGTGATGGGCGTATTGAAGGCTGACGATGCCGGCGTGCAGCTGCGCAAAGTCGACTTCGTCGGCCCCAGCGTCGGCGCCGAGCTGGTCTCCAGCGGCCTGACCGCGGTGATCCTGGTGTGCGTCGGCATCATGCTGTACCTGGCCCTGCGCTTCGAATGGCGCTTCGCCGTGGCGGCCATCATCGCCAATATGCACGACGTGGTGATCATCCTGGGATGCTTCGCCTTCTTCCGCTGGGAGTTCTCGCTGACCGTGCTGGCCGGCATCCTGGCGGTGCTGGGCTATTCGGTGAACGAGTCGGTGGTGGTGTTCGACCGGATCCGCGAAAACTTCCGCAAGCCGGGCACCCGCAACTTGCCGGTGGCTTCGATCATCGACAACGCCATCACCTCGACGATGAGCCGAACCATCATCACCCACTTCTCCACGGAAATGATGGTGGTGTCCATGCTGGTGTTCGGCGGCCCGGCGCTGCACGGCTTCGCCATGGCGCTGACCATCGGCATCATGTTCGGCATCTACTCGTCGGTGCTGGTGGCCAGTCCGATCGCGCTGTGGCTGGGCGTGGCGCGCGAACACATGATCAAGCCGGTGAAACAAAAAGAGGAAGCGGTGGTCTGATCCCCGCAACCTGAATGACTGGCCGGCTTGCCCGGCCAGTTTCGCGTTTACCCTCCCAGTTTGAAACGGAAATCATGGAAACCATCACGTTTTTGATCGACTTCATCCTACATATCGATGCCCACCTGACCCAACTGGTGGCGGCCTATGGCCCATGGATCTACGCCATCCTGTTTTTGATCGTGTTCTGCGAAACCGGCCTGGTGGTCACCCCCTTCCTGCCGGGCGATTCGCTGCTGTTCGTCGCCGGCGCCCTGGCGGCGATGGGCCAGATGAACCCGCACTTGCTGGTGCTGCTGCTGATCGTCGCCGCCATCCTGGGCGACGCCACCAACTACGCCATCGGCCGCAATGTCGGCATGAGATTGTTCGGCATGTTCCCGCGCCTGCTGAAGCAGAGCTACCTTGACAAGACCCATGCCTTCTACGAGCGCCATGGCGGCAAGACCATCATCTTCGCCCGTTTCGTGCCCATCGTGCGCACCTTCGCGCCGTTCGTCGCCGGCATCGGCAAAATGCATTATCCGCAATTCTTGAAGTACAACGTGGTGGGCGCCATCGCCTGGGTGGTCGGCTTCGTCTACGCCGGCTACTTCTTCGGCAACCTGCCCTTCGTGCGCAAGAACCTGGAGCTGCTGATCTTCGGCATCATCTTCGTCTCCTTCCTGCCGGGCATCATTGAAATCGTCCGTCACAAGCGGGCATCGCTCAAAGCTTGATTTATTTGCCACAAAATCCACAAAAAACACGAAAATAAATCCAAAGCCAGCCAGTTGTTCTTGGCTGGCTTTGTCATCAGCCAATGCCTGCGCCCTGGCAACCTATTTTCGTGTTGTTTCGTGCCTTTCATGGCCTACCGGTTTGCAAAAAAAATGAAACGCATCCAACGCCTGCCCGACCACCTCGTCAACCAGATCGCCGCCGGCGAAGTGGTGGAACGCCCCGCCTCCGCGCTGAAGGAAATGCTGGAAAACAGCCTGGACGCGGGCGCCAGCAAGATCAGCGTGGATTTGGCCCAGGGCGGCATCAAGCTGATCCGGGTGACGGACAACGGCAGCGGCATCGCGGCCGAAGACCTGCCGTTGGCGCTGGACCGCCACGCCACCAGCAAGATCGCGTCGCTCGACGATCTGGAATCGGTGGCGACGCTGGGCTTCCGCGGCGAGGGCTTGGCCAGCGTGGCGTCGGTATCGCGGCTGACCCTGACCAGCCGCCCGCACGACGCCGAGCACGCCCACCAGATCATCGCCATCGACGGCACCCTGCACCCGGTGGAGCCGGCCGCCCATCCGCACGGCACCAGCGTGGAAGTGGTGGACCTGTATTTCAACACGCCGGCGCGGCGCAAATTCCTGAAGAGCGAGAACACCGAATACGCGCATTGCGAGGCGACGTTCGAGCGCATCGCGCTGGCGCATCCGGAGGTGGAGTTCCTGCTGCGCCACAACGGCAAGGTGATCTGGCGGCTGCCCGCGCAAAGCGCCGAAGACCGCGTGGCCGCGCTGTTGGGCAAGGACTTCGTCGCCGCCGCCATTCCCCTGCAAAGCCAGGCCGGCCCGTTGGCGCTGACCGGCTTCGTCGCCTCGCCCACCTACTCCAAGGCCAGCCGCGACGCCCAATACTTCTACGTCAACGGCCGCTTCGTGCGCGACAAAACCGCGCAGCACGCGCTGCGCCAGGCCTATCGCGACGTGCTGCACCACGACCGCCACCCAGCCTACGCGCTGTTCTTCACGCTTGAGCCGTCCGGCGTGGATGTCAACGTGCACCCGACCAAGATCGAAGTCCGCTTCCGCGAAAGCCAGGCGGTGCACCAGTTCCTGTTCCACAGCGTGCACAAAGCATTGGCCGGCACCAGCGCCGGCGCCGCGCCGACGGTGCAGGTGGAAGACTCGACGCCAGACGCCGCGCCGGCGCTGTCGCGCGGCGAGTCGGCCCCGTTGTTCGGCAACAACTCGACGGCGCCCGCTGCGCGCCCAGCCTCATTCAGCGCGCCGGCGGCGCAGCCCTTCCGCTATCAGCAACAGGCCATCCCGCTGAACGTGGCGCGCGAGGCGGTAGGCGTCTACGACAAGCTGTTCGGCGGCCTGCGCGAAGAAGAAAGGGCGCTGTCCCACGCCGAGCCGACCATGCCCTCCCCCGCCGCGCCGCTGCCGCATCCGGCCGTGCTAGCCATGCCCGCCCACGACGAAGACGGCATCCCGCCGCTGGGCTTCGCGCTGGCGCAGCTGCACGGCGTCTACATCCTCAGCCAATGCGCAGAAGGCCTGATCCTAGTGGACATGCACGCGGCGCACGAGCGCATCGTCTACGAACGGCTGAAAACGGCGCTGGAGACCGACTCCATTCCGCTGCAGCCCTTGCTGCTGCCGGTTTCGTTCGCCGCCGACCGCATGGAAGTGGCCACCGCGCACGGGCATGGGGAGGAAATGAAAAAGCTGGGCGTGGAGCTGGCGCCGCTGTCGCCGACACAGATCGCCGTGCGCGGCGTGCCGGTGTGGCTGAAAGACGGCGATCCAGTGGAGTTGGCGCGCGCGGTGCTGAAGGACGTGCGAGAGTTCGGCCTCACCCAGGTGCTGACCGAGCGCCGCAACGAGCTGCTGGCCACCATGGCCTGCCACGGCGCCGTGCGCGCCAACCGCCAACTGACGCTGCCGGAAATGAACGCCTTGCTGCGCGACATGGAAGCGACGGAACGCTCCGGTCAGTGCAACCACGGCCGCCCCACCTGGACGCGGCTGACCATGCGCGACCTGGACAAGTTGTTCATGCGCGGGCAGTGAGCGCCTTTTAGGACACCGTTGACGTTGGCCGCAGGGATCGCGTTTGAGCTACGCCAAACCCGCAGGGCTGGGCGCCTTTCCCGCCAATTCTTCGTTGTTCCGCGCTGGCAGAGAACGAAATGCGGCGCGCGAAATGCCTCGATTCGGCGCAAAACGCATCCGCGCGCGAACGCTTTGCCAACGTCGACAGCCTCTCGGAACGTGTCCAGTATCTTTCGCTTTTAAACCTGGCCAATCAAAAAGAGCCCGACCCGCTTGCATCAGCCAAACAAGGGCAAGCCGCACTCGACCTTGCCGATGAAGTCGTACAGCACATCGGTGGTCGGCCCCATCACCGAGGCGGCGCGGAAAAAGCGCTCAACGCCGACTTCTTTGCGGAAAGCCGCGCCGCCGCATACCCGCATCGAGATATCAGCCACCGTCAGCGCATTCTCTCCGGCGCAAGCCTTAACCATCAACACTTTCAGCATCGCATCGGACCGACCGGCCTCCAGGGCGGACAAGGTATCATCCCGCAAGGCCCGCGCCGAGGCGGCGGCAACTCTAGCACGCGCCAGATAGGCCCTGATCGTCGGCAAGTCGGCCAAGGAGCTGTCCAGATGGTGGAAACGGGTCAAGCCCACATGCTGGGAGGCGCGCTGCAGCATCGCGTCCATCATGCCGATGGAGCAGGACGCATTCAGCACGGCGAATACCGGCAACACTTTTCCAACCATGATATCGAAACCGCCGCCATCCTCGCCCAACAGGTTGGCGAGCGGCACCCGCGCCTGCCGCGCCTGTACCGGGGCGGAAGCATTGCCGCGCAAACCCATGCCATCGAACGGTTTGACGCGGTGCAGGCCAGGCGTGGCGCTAGGCACCCACCACATGCTGCTGGCCCCTTCCGCAGCCAACGGCCGCGACGACCAGACATATGAGTTAGCTTCTTGGGCCGAGGTAATCCACGATTTGTCGCCATCGAGCACCACCTCATCGCCATCCTGCCGCGCCGTACTCAGCGAGGCCCAGAAATGTCTGCGAGAGCCGGCTTCGGACCAGGCAAGCGTGGTCAAGTGGCGACCGGCGGCAATATCGCGCCGCACGGCCTCGGCGCCGTAGGCTTCCAATACCAAGGCGCCGCAAAAGTGCATGGTCAACACCATTGCCGTGGATGGGCAGGCTTCCGCTACCTTTTCCACCGCCAGGGCAGCCGCGCGCAGCCCCTCACCCGCGCCGCCTACCTCGATGGCGCTGATCCACCCCAACACGCCAGCCTGCCCCAAAGCCTCGATGCCGGCGCGGGGAAAGCGCGCTTCCGCATCCACGCCAGCCGCCTGAGGTTCGATGACATCCGCGATGGCTTGCGCCAGGCGTTCCAGATTAGATGGCATAGGCTCCTTCTGCGGAAAAAGATGTGGGCTTAAGATAGGCAGCATAGTTTTTGCGCAAGCGCACCAGCGCGGGGACAATGATGGCGATGCAATAATCCTCTATCGGATGATTGTCGTAATAACGCTGATGGTCAGACCCGGCCGGCCAAAAGGGCTGGGCATCCGCTACTTCGGTCACGATGGGACTGAGGTAGCGCCCCTCATTGTTCATCCGCTCTATCATAGCCTCGGCCAATGCTTTCTGGCCGGGTGTCTGGGCGAAAATAACCGAATGGTAGAGATGCCCCACTTCGTCCCCCTGCCGGTCCCACGAGGTGGGATCATGGAAGTCGAAGTAAATCGTATAGAGAACTTCTAGGCTGATGACTCGCGGATCGAACACCACCCTCACCACTTCGATATGGCCGGTTGCATCGCCCACCACATCCTCATACGTAGGGTTGGCCAGCGTGCCGCCGCAAAAGCCGGACACCACGTCGGACACGCCATTGAGGCGGCTGAACAAGGCCTCGAAGCACCAATAGCATCCACCACCCAGAATGATGGTTTCCATGTCCGTCCATTCGATTCGCTGCAACCACTAACGTTATAGCTCAGATCGTCGCCGCCAGGTTTAGAAGTAGTCACGCATCCGGTAATAAGCCATCCCCAACACCAGCGCCGGCGTGCGCAGCAGCTTGCCGCCGGGAAACGCCCGGTGCTGGATCTTGGCGAACAAGTCCAGCCTCGACGAGGTGCCGGCGATGGCTTCCGCCACCACCTTACCGGCCAGCCCGGTGATGTTGACGCCGTGGCCGGAGAAGCCTTGCAGGTAGTAGACATTGCCCGACAGCCGGCCAAAATCCGGCGCGCGGTTGACGGTGATGTCGCAGAAGCCGCCCCAGGCATAGTCGATGCGCGCGTCGGCCAGTTGCGGGAACACCCGCAGCATGTCGGCGCGCATGGCGCCGGCCAGGTCGCGCGGCTCGCGGCCGGAGTAGCTGACCTTGCCGCCGAACAGCAAGCGGTGGTCGGCCGACAAACGGTAGTAATCCAGCACGAAATTGGTGTCGCACACCGCCATATTGTCGGCGATCAGCGCGCGCGCCCTCTCCTCGCCCAGCGGCTCGGTAGCGATGACATAGGTGCCGGCCGGCATGATGCGCCGCTCCAGCTCTGGAACCAGCGCGCCGATGTAGGAGTTGCAGGCCAGCACCACCTGGCTGCAGGACACCACGCCATGCTCGGCATGGACCCTGGGCGCCGCGCCCTGCTCCAGGCGGGTGGCCGGCGATTGCTCGTAGATGTCCACGCCGGCGTCCCGCGCCGCCTGGGCCAGGCCCAGCGTGTAATTCAGCGGATGCAGGTGGCCGGAGCGCGGATCGAACAGCCCGCCCTGGTAACGCTCGCTGGCCAGCTTGTCGCGCAGCGTGGCGCGGTCCCACAGCTGCTGACCGCCGTAGCCATAGCGCTGCTCGGCCTCGCGCTGCCAGTCTTCCAGATCTTGCATATGGCGCGGCTTGACCGCCACATTGACGTAACCGCGTTGCCAGTCGCAACGGATGCCATGCTTGCGCACACGCTCGTCGATGATGTCCACCGCCTCCACCGACATGTCCCACAGCGCCTTGGCCGCCTCGTCGCCCACCTGGGCGCGGATGCCGGCTATATCGCTGGCGAAACCGGCGATGACCTGTCCGCCGTTGCGGCCTGAGGCGCCGAAGCCCACATGCGAGCCTTCCAGCAGGATCACCGAAAAACCCTTCTCGCGCAGATTCAATGCCGCGGACAAGCCGGCTAGGCCGCCGCCCACCACGCACACGTCGCAACGCGCCTCGCCGCGCAAGGGAGGACGCGGGTCCCAGGCATGGGCGGTGGCGGCGTAATACGACGGCGGATGCGGTTGATGGGCGAAACGCAGCATGGAATGTCCTCGGCGGAGCAAAGCGGAATGGCGGCCCCGGTCGCGCCGGGGCCGTGGACGGTCACATCATCAAGACGACGGGGGTGTCTCCGCGCCAGCTGACATAGACCGGCTCGTCCCAGGTGGGGGCGGTTTCATTGGCGTCGAACCAGCGCGACGACGGCACCACCGATTTGACGATCTTGCCGCTGGCCAGTTTCACGTGATAGATGGAATAACTGCCGAGATAGGCGATATCCTGCACTTTGCCGGCCGCGCGGTTGGGGCCTGGCGGCAGAGGCTGCTTGTCCAGCCGCACATCCTCCGGCCGCACGCTGGTCCAGACATGCATGCCCTTTGGGCCGGTGATGCCGTGCTCGATGCGGATCATGCCGCCCAGTTCCTGCGAGTTGATCTCCACCAGGTCCGGCTCATCCACCACCACCGAACCCTCGAACATATTGGTTTCGCCGATGAACTCGGCGGTGAAGCGACAGTTCGGATATTCGTAGATCTCGGTCGGCGTTCCCACCTGCAGTAGCTTGCCCTCGCTCATGATGCCGATGCGGCTGGCCATGGTCATCGCCTCTTCCTGATCGTGCGTCACCATGATGCAGGTCACGCCCACCGCCTCGATGGTGTTGACCAGCTCCAGCTGGGTCTGCTGCCGCAGCTTCTTGTCCAAGGCGCCCAGGGGCTCGTCCAGCAGCAGCAGCTTGGGCCGTTTCACCAGGCTGCGGGCCAAGGCCACGCGCTGCTGCTGGCCGCCGGACAATTGGTGCGGCTTGCGGCCGGCGAACTTGCGCATCTGCACCAGATCCAGCATTTTCGCCACCCGTTCGGCGATCTCGTCCTTGGCCACGCCATCTTGCTTAAGGCCAAAGGCGACATTCTGCTCCACGGTCATGTGCGGAAACAGCGCGTAGTTCTGGAACATCATATTGACCGGCCGCTCGTACGGCTGCAGCCCTTGCATGTCCTGGCCATCGAGGATGATGCGGCCGGAGGTGGGCGTTTCCATCCCGGCCAGCATCCGCAGCAGCGTGGACTTGCCGCAACCGGAACTGCCGAGCAGGGCGAAGATTTCGTTCTTGCGGATGTCCAGGTCGATATGGTCCACCGCCAGGTGATCGCCGAACTTCTTGACTACCCCCGATATCCGCAGGTAGGCCGCCTCCTCGACGGCGGCCGCGCTGGCCGCGCCGCCGGCAGGAATGGCTGCTGCTTGTTTAGTGGCCGCGATGGCTTCCGACATGATCTGACTCCCTCCGACTCGGCGCCTCGCGGCGCCGCTGCTGTTGAGCGCATGCTGAGATGGAACGGGAGCGCCTGCCGGCCTCCCTCGGACTTGAACCAGGCTAACGCGGGCAAGGCATGGCAGGATGCATCAAGACCGATGGCCTGCCCACACCCGCTTCGCGCTGCATGAAAAGATTAAACGATGAATGGCCCGAGCGGGAAGATGCGGACAGCCGCGCCGGCGGCATGACGATAAAGGCAGCCATGATGTCTCCTCTTGTCTTGGCCGGCGTCTGATGCGCCAGCTTTGGCACAGCCTATGCCATGTTTAATAAATTTGACAAGTACGAGATGAAATCCTGGGCCTGGACGATCTGCGGCTTGTCGCGTGCAAGCCGCAGACCATTCAAGAGCAGAGGATCAAGCCAGCCAAACAGACGGTTAGCGAATGGAAGAGGGATCGGTTTGGCAATCACATGCCGCAGCCGGCTTGGCTGGCTGCCGGCGCTCGACGAACAAGCTGTTGCCCGGGATCTTCTTGGCCTGCTTCTTGGCTTCAGCCGTCACCGCGCCGATTTCATGATGGCTGACATACTGGCCGGCCCGCACTTTGACCACGCCCAGCGACAGGGTCGTCAAGGGCAGGAACATGGTTTCGCCGCTGCGGACCGCCACCTCGAAGCCGCCAGCGGCGCGATGCGCCTCGGAGAAATGCTGCGAGGCCTGCTGGCCAAACTCGCGCAGCATCAGCCGCAGCCGCGCCTCCCAGTCCTCCGACTGCATCAGCACCACAAAGTCGTCGCCGCCGACATGGCCGACGAAGTCGCGTTCCGGATCGGCATGTTCCAGCAACAGATGCGCCACCAGTTCGATCAGGTTGTCGCCGGCGGCATAGCCGTATAAATCGTTAAACGGCTTGAAGTGGTCCAGGTCCGCATAGGCCACCACAAACGGCGACTGCATGCCGAGCAGGCGGTCTATCGTTTCATTGATCGGCACATTGCCGGGCAAGCCGGTCAGCGGATTGGCGTAGCGCGCCGCCGACAGCTGCAGCTCGGTGATCTTGCGCATCAGCGCGAAACCGGTGCCCATGCCCAGATAGCGGCCGTTCTCCGTGATGATGAAGCCATCCACCAGATAGCGTTGCTCCGCGGCCACCACCAGGCTGGACAGCTCTTGAATATTGATGTCGGCGTTCACCACCAAGGGCTGCTTGTCCATCATCATATGGCACGGCTTCTTGCCGTACAGCTCGCGATTGAACGGTTTGGCGAAGCTTTCCAGCAAATGATGGCGGCGCAACAACCCTACCGGCACGCCATCCTCCACCACCGGGATGGCAAAGCAGTCCGGATGATCGGCAAAACGGCGGTAAGCCGCTTCGTTGGCCACCTTGGACTCCATCGGCGCCACTTCCATCAGCAAATCGCGCGCCAGTGGCTGGTTGCGCAGCCCCAAGCGGCGGCTGCCGGCCCACGGCAGCATATCGTTCTGCAAGGGCAGCTCCAGCACCGGATGCGCCTGCGGCCTCGCCAGCAGATAGCCCTGGCCGTAGCGCACGCCCAGCCGGCGCAAGGTGCGCAGCTCGGCCGGCGACTCTATGCCTTCCGCCACCAGCAGCGAGCCGGATTGGCGGGAAATATCCACCATCGAGCGAACGAATTGCTCTTTCAACGGGTCCAGATGGATGTTCTGTACGAAATGTTTGTCCAGCTTGACGAAATCCGGACGCAGCTCGGACCACAGCCGAAGATTGGAAAAGCCCTCGCCCAGATCGTCCAGCGCGACGCGCAGTCCGCCCTGGCGACAGCGGTCCGTGACTTCGCGCAAAGCCAGATAGCCGCCATTGGGGCGGGTTTCCGTCAACTCCAGAATCACGCGCTTGCTGTCCAGGCCGATCTGGCTGAAGAACGAAAAGATGGCAGCCGGGCGCTGGCCTTGCACCAGCAGCGTCTCCGGGCTGGTATTCACGAACAGCAAGCCAGGCAGGGACAGCTCGGCAAAACGTTCCGCGCAGGTGCGCAAGCAGGCCTGATCCAGCGCCAGCAGCATCTGGCATCGTTCGGCCGCCTCGAACAGCATCATCGGCGAATGCAACATGCTGTCCGACGGCCCGCGGATCAGCCCCTCGTAACCCAGGATGGCCCCGGTTTCCAGATCCACGATAGGCTGGAATACCGGCTGCAGCTTGCGCTGGCCGATGATTTCTTCCAGTTCGTGACACCAGCCAGCCAATCCATCCCGCACGGTTGGCTCGACGCAAGTTTGCATGATCTTTAAAAACAGTCCGATTGCGTTAAACAACGTTAATCTAAAACAATTAAATGTCATCTAGATTACATACGCCGTTTGCATTCCATCCCTATTCAGCGCGGCCTGAGCGGTTCTAGAATGAAAACACCACCCTAAGCCACAGGAGCCCGCCATGCCTCACGCCCAGATCGCCGGACACCGGGTCTATTACGAGGAGAGCGGCCATGGCGTTCAGCCGCTGCTGTTGCTGAACGGCATCACCATGTCCACCGTAGGCTGGACGCTGATGGCGCCGGCGCTGGAGCAGCATTTCCGCCTGCTGCGTCTGGACTTTCTCGGCCAAGGCCAAACCGATCATCCGCCCGCCGAGCACTATCAGCTGGCGGAACAAGCCGACCTGGCCGCCGGACTGCTGGCGTGGCTGGGCATCGACCAGGCCTACGTGGTAGGGTTGTCCTACGGCGGCATGGTGGCGCAGCACCTGACCCACCGTCATCCAGGCCGCGTGTCGCGGCTGCTGCTGGCCGGCACGCTGGCCTGGGCTGACAGCGTCAATAGCCATATCGGCGACAGCTGGATCGCCGCCCATCACCAGGGCGGCCTGGACTTGCGCTACCAGATCAGCGTCCCCTGGTTGTTTTCCAGCCGCTTCCTCTCCGGCAACGCCGGCATGCTGGAAAACCTGAAAGTGCTGGCCGGCATGGTGGATTGGGATGCGGTGATCCGCCTGATAGAGGGCGTCAAGCAGCACGATTCCCGCACCTGGCTATCACAATTGCAACTCCCGGTGCATATACTGGTCGGAGACGAGGACAGGCTGACGCCGCTATATCAGGCCCGGCTATTGCACGAACTGATCCCGAACGCCGAGCTGGAAATCCTTCCCGGCGTCGGCCATGTGCTGCATATCGAAGCCGCGGAAGCCTTCGTCCGCAGCATCATCCGTTTCGGCGCCCGCTGAGGCGGCCACAACACCAAGGGGGGAGACTCGATGAGCGCTGAAGCCGTACTGTTGAATGTTGACAAACAAGGCGTCGCCACCGTGACGCTGAACCGCGCCGATCTGCACAACGCGCTGGATGATGAAGCCATCAGCCTGCTGGCCGCCACGCTGGAAACGCTGGCCGAGGACAATTCGGTGCGAGCGGTGGTGCTCACCGGCAGCGGCATCAGCTTCTCCGCCGGCCATGACCCCGACTGGCTGCGCCGCTTGTCGCAGTTCAGCGCCAGCGACCTCAACCGCTACGCGCAGCAGCACGCCCGGCTGCTGCACACGCTGGACACCCTGCCCCAGCCGACGGTGGCACGCGTGCAAGGCTCGGCCTTTGGCCTGGGCGTGGCGCTGGTCGCCTGTTGCGACATCGCCATCGGCGCATCGGAGGCCTTGTTCAGCCTGTCCGATGTCCGCTTCGGCCAGATTCCGGCATTGGCGATACCTTACCTGGTGCGCGCCATCGGCGAGCGCCCCACCCGCCGCTATTGCATCAGCGCAGAACGCTTCAATGCCGGCAAGGCGAAGCGGCTGGGGCTGATTCATCAAGTATTGGAAAACGACGAGCTGGATGCCGCCGTCCAACACATGCTGGCGCAGCTGCTGCTGAACGGTCCGGCGGCGATGCGCGCCGCCAAGCATCTGGTGGGCGAAGTCGGACAGCAGGACATCACGCCGCAGGTGATACAGCGCTGCATTGAACACAGTTTAGCGGTGCGCATGAGCGACGAGGGCCGCGAAGGCATCCAGGCGCTGATCGAAATGCGCAAGCCGTCCTGGCTGGAGTGACGTCCGGCTGGCTCATCGGGGCGCGTCGATGCGACAATAGCCCGCATCGACGATTGCCTGCTTCCCCATGTCCAACCACACTTTCTTCTGGCACGACTACGAAACCTTCGGCGCCGTGCCGCGCCGCGACCGCCCGTCGCAATTCGCCGGCATCCGCACCGACGCCGAACTGAACGAAATCGGCGAGCCGGTGATGCTGTACTGCCGCCCGGCGCCCGACTACCTGCCCACGCTGCAGGCCACCCTGCTGACCGGCATCACGCCGCAGCTGTGCCGGCAGCAGGGCGTGGCGGAACACGAGTTCGCCGGCGTGATCGAACGCGAACTGGCCACGCCGGCCACCATAGGCGTTGGCTACAACTCGCTGCGCTTCGACGACGAGGTCACCCGCTTCCTGTTCTGGCGCAACCTGATCGACCCGTACGCGCGCGAATGGCAGAACCACTGCGGCCGCTGGGACCTGCTGGACCTGGTGCGCGCCACCTACGCGCTGCGCCCTGACGGCATCGTCTGGCCCCTGCATGAGGACGGCCGCGTCAGTTTCAAGCTGGAACACCTGTCCGCCGCCAACGGCCTGGCGCATGAGTCGGCGCACGACGCGCTGTCCGACGTGCGGGCCACCATCGCGCTGGCCAGATTGATCCGCCAGCGCCAGCCCAAGCTGTTCGACTACTACCTGACTCTGCGCAAAAAGGATGCGGTCAAGGTACAGCTGTCCTTGCACGACCCCAAGCCGGTGCTGCACGTCTCCGGCATGTATGGCGTCGAGCGCGGCAACCTGGCCCTGGTGTGGCCGCTGGCCGCTCATCCGACCAACGCCAACGAGGTCATCGTCTGGGACCTGGCGCACGACCCGGCCGAACTGCGCGGTCTGACCGCAGACGACATCCGCCTGCGCCTGTTCAGCCGCGCCGACGAACTGCCTGCCGGCACGCAACGGCTGCCGATCAAAACCATCCACATCAACAAGTCGCCGTTCGTCGTCGCCAATCTCAAAGTATTGACCGAGGAAGCCGCCGCGCGCTGGGGCATGGACCTAGAGGCCATGCGCCGCCACGCCGAAACGGCGAAAACCTTGCCGGACCTGTCCGCGCTGTGGCGCCGCGTCTATCAGCGCGAGGCCGGCGATCCGCTGGACGTGGACGAAAACCTGTATGGCGGCTTCGTTTCCAACAACGACCGCAAGGTGCTGCAGAAAATGCGCCGGCTGTCCGCGCCGCAACTGGCCGGCGAAATGGCGCTGTTTGAAGACCCGCAATTGGCGGAACTGCTGTTCCGCTACCGCGCCCGCAACTTCCCGGACTCCTTGTCCGACAGCGAGCAGCGGCGCTGGAAGCAATGGTGCCGGGAACGGCTGGCCGCCGCCCTGCCAGGCTTCCAAAGGGAAATGGCCGAGCTGGAGGCAAGCGAGCTGCCGCCCGAGCATAGGCAGCTGTTGCGGCAAGTGGCGGATTATGCCGCGAATCTGCAAACCGAACTCGACTAAGGCCCAGTAAGCGATGACTGGCGGAGCGCAGGCGCGCTCTGCCATCGGAGTTACGCTCCCGCCCCGTGCCCGGCAAGGCATCCCGCGCTATCGGGGCGAGTCTGTCACCCTCGACCAGCCGGTTCCTCGGCCCATTTTCTGCCCCCTACGCATTTCCCCTTATGAATTTTCATTATCTAGTGCGCTAGAACCATTTATATGGGAATCAAAAATGCGACCAGGAGGCCTGCATGCTGCACCAACTCACCGTTCGACAAAAACTGCTCGGCGGTTTCTCGCTATTGATCCTGCTGTTATGCGTGGTGGTGGTCGTCGCCTACAACAAGCTGCACACCATTCAGGACAACATCACCGAGATTAAAGAAGACCGCTACCCCAAGATCATTCTGTCTCAACGCATCGCCCTGAATCTGCTCTACATCAGCCGCGGCGTCCGCGATGGCGTCTTGGCCCGCGACAAGAACATGGTGGAGAAAAAAATCCAGCAGGTAGAAGACCTGCGCGCCAGCAACCGCGCCGATCTGGAAAAAATGGAGCCGATGCTGTCCACGCCGGAAGGCAGGGCCTTGTTCGCGAAAATCAGGGAGGCCCAGAATGCCCAACGGCCGCTATTCGAACCCTTGTATGCGCTGATGCGCAACCATCAAAGCGATGCCGCCCGCGATTTTCTGGAAACCAAGTTCGCGCCCTCCAACAACAATCTCATCAGCGCGCTGCTGTCGCTGCGCGACCGCCAACAAGGCCGGCTGGATAAATCGATGCAGATCGCGCTGGAATCCAGCCGGGACGCGGTGATCATCCTGCTCGCCACCGCGCTGGCGTCGTTGCTGCTGGCTGTCATGGTAGCGTTGTGGATCTCGCACTTGATCACCTCTCCGCTGCGCAAGTCGGCCGATCTGGTGCATCAGATCAAGCAGGGCAATCTGGCCGGGGACAGCGAACCCATCCCTCCCGCCCGCGACGAGGCGATGCAGATCGCGCGCGACATTCAGGAAATGCGGGACGGCCTGCGCCAGATGGTGCTAAGCATCCAGGAAAACGCGCATCAGGTATCGGATTCAGCGCGCGCGCTGTCCGGAATGGCGCAACAGGTGGCCAACGGCGCGCAGACCCAGGCGGAAGCCACCTCGTCTGCCGCCGCCTCCATCGAACAACTGACAGTCAGCATCAACCAGGTGGCGGACAACTCCAGCGAGGCCTCGCAGCAGGCTCAGGCCGCGGGGCAGCTGGCCAATCGCGGCGGCACCGAGGTGCTGGAATCCGTCGGCAAGATCCGCTTCGTCACCACCTCGGTGGATGATACCGCGAAGCAGATGAACAGCCTGACGCGTGAAGTCCAGCAGATAGGCAATATCGTCACCGTGATCCGCGATGTGGCGGACCAAACCAATTTGCTGGCGCTGAATGCCGCCATCGAAGCCGCCCGCGCCGGAGAAACCGGGCGCGGCTTCGCCGTGGTGGCCGACGAAGTGCGCAAGCTGGCCGAGCGGACCACCACCTCGGCCCAGGAAATCACCGCCATGATAGGCTCCATCCAACAAGGCGTGGGCCAGGTGGTGCACAGCATGGGTCTAAGCCTGAATTGCGTGGAAGGCGTGTCCGGCACCGCGGAACAAGCATCGCTATCGATGAAGGAAATCGAAACCAGCGCCGACACCATCATACGCACCATACACAGCATCACCGGCGCGCTGACCGAACAGCGCAGCACCAGCTTGAGCCTGGCGCAGGATATGGAAAAAGTGTCTCGCATGGCCGAGGAGAACAACGCCACCGTGCAGGAATTGGCCACCACCTCCAGCCAGTTGAATGCGCTATCGGCCAATCTGCAAAGCGTAGCGACGCGCTTTCGGCTTTAAGCAAACCACCCTCAGCCGCACCGTGCTGCGCCTCTCGGCGCAGCTTTTTCCGCCGGCAATCTCCAGACAGCATAGCAAGGCCATGCCGCAACAAGCTGCCAACACGACATGCGTTTCTCATTTATAATCGCGCCACCCCAACCATAACTATCGCACCGACATTCCATGGACCCGATCCTGTTGTTCCACTCCCTGATCATGGGCTTGGTGGAAGGCATCACCGAATTCCTGCCCATTTCCTCCACCGGCCACCTGATCCTGACCGGCGACCTGCTAGGCTTCCTCGACAAGGAAAAGCGCGACGTCTACGAGATATTCATCCAGCTGGGCGCGATGCTGGCGGTGGTGTGGGAGTATCGCCGCAAGATAGGCCATACAGTGGCCGGCGCCGTCCGTCCGGGCGGCGAGCGCAATCTGCTGCTCGGCATCGTCATCGCCTTCATCCCGGCCGCCATCGCCGGCCTGCTGTTTTCCAAGCAGATCAAGGCCGTGCTGTTCAACCCGGTCTGCGTGGCCATCGCCTTCATCGTCGGCGGCCTGATCATCCTGTGGGCGGAGAAGCGCGAGCATAAAGTGACGGTGGCGACCGTCGACGACTTGAGCCTGAAAGATGCCGTGAAAGTGGGGCTGTGCCAATGCCTGGCGCTGATTCCCGGCACCAGCCGCTCCGGCGCCACCATCATCGGTGGCCTGTTTTTGGGCTTATCGCGCAAGGCGGCCACCGAGTTCTCGTTCTTCCTCGGCATTCCCACGCTGGGCGCGGCTTCGCTGTACAGCCTGATCAAGCACCGCGAGGCGCTGAGCGCGGACGACATCGGCGTGTTCGCCGTCGGCTTCGCCGCGTCCTTCGTCTTCGCCTTCCTCGCCATCCGAGCGCTGCTGCGCTTCATCTCGACGCACAGCTTCGCCGTGTTCGCCTGGTACCGCATCGTCTTCGGCCTGATCGTGCTGGCTAGCTGGCAAACCGGCTTGGTGAACTGGAGCGCCGGTTAAAAACGCGCGCCGCCGGCAAAGCCTGCGGGTCTGCCCGCCCTACTTCGCATCCCGCCCGACTTTGCTGACGCGCTCGAAGAATTGGTAGATCCCGGTCTCGCTCATCCTGCGCGCGTCGGCCAGCTCGCCGGCGCGGGTGGCGTAGATCGCCTGGTTGTCCGGCGACAGCACCACCGCCGCAGGAATGCCCTTGGCGATGGGATGGCCGTAGGCGGCGTCGATGTCGAGGTTATGATCGAAATTGCCGACATCCACCTTCACTACCTTGAATTCCCTCGCCAGCAGCTCGGCGCTCTTGCCCGACTTCAGCGCCGCATCCAGCGCCCGGCAGTCCTCGCACCAGTTGGCACCCATGATCAGCAGCACCGGTTGGTGACTTTGCCGTGCGGCGGCCAGCGTCTGTTGCAACTCAGCTTTGGCGTCGGCCTTCTCGTCATATGGCAGATCGCTCGCCAGCGCGGCGGAGCTCGCCAGAAACAGCGACAACAGGATCAGCAGTTTCTTCATGGGGATTCTCCGGAATCAAGCCAGGCGGGGCTGGCACAATACTTCGGTTTTAACGGAATGGGCGATGAAACATTCGGCATGGGCGGCGTGGTGCAGCTGTTCATGCCGCTCCGGCGTCGGCGGCGTGTCGCCGAAAAACATGACCTTGGGTTGCAGGATGACGCGCGCGACCCAGACTTTGCCGTCCTCATTCTTGCCCATCTCGCCCACCGCGACGTCATGGTATTCGTCCACCCGGAAACCGGCGCGCGCGGCGATGTCGAGAAACCACAGCATATGGCAGCTGGACAAGGCGGCGATGAACGCTTCTTCCGGGTCCACCGCGGCCGGATCGGAATATGGCGCGGGGACCACATGCGGCGACGATGACCCCGCTACTTCGGCGCCGCCATCGAATTTCAAAACATGCGTGCGGCTATAGCGGCAGTCGAGAAAGTCCTGCCCGTTTCGCCGCCATAACACTTCCGCCTGATGTTGCGGCATCGCATCCGCTCCTTGTCCGATTGGTCGAAGCCGATCATAGCACGGCAATGACAAGGACATTTCAAGCTCAACGATAGCGGGATGGTCTCAAGGCGCTTTCGCCCCACACCTCGTCCTGTTCCGCGCGCCAATGCCGCAGCGCATCCAGATCCAGCTCCGCCATCAGCAGCGTCGGGCCGTCGCCCGCCCACGCCAGCAAACGGCCGCGCGCGTCGATCAGACAGCTGGCGCCGTCGTACTGCGGCGCAGGATAGTTGCACAAGGCGATGGCGCAGCGGTTCTCCAGCGCCCGGCCGCGCAGCTGTTGCAGACGGACATCGCCCAGCTCGGCATCGTGGCGCATCGGGCAGGCATTCGGCACCAATACCAGTTCGGCGCCGTGCCGCATCAAGGCGCGGCCGGCCTCCGGAAATTCGCGGTCGTAACAAATCATCGCGCCGACGCGCAAGGTTGCGGCGCCCAGCCCCAGATCGGCGCAGACGAAGCCATCGCCGCCTTGCAGCGCCGTTTCCGCGCCGTCGGTGAAATCGCAGATGTGGACCTTGTCGTATTGCAAGGCTAGCTCGCCGTCCGCGCCGTACAGGCGCAGCCGGTTGCGCAAGGCGCCGCGATGCCGCGCCAGATAGGTCAGGCCTATGGCCAAACCATGCTCGGCCGCCAGGCTGGCCACTACGGCCAGCGCCGGTTCCCCGTCGTCCCAGGCATGGGCATGATCCATCCGCTCCGGCGCGTAGCCGGTGGACCACATTTCCGGCAACAGCAGCAGATGCGCCCCGCTGGCCGCGGCCTCGCCGCACCACTGCCGCAGCAGCGGCAGGCGGCGGGATGGATCGTCCGGCGCGCAGCGCTGCGCCAGGGCCAGGCGGATCACGCTCATACCAGCGCGATCCGCACGTAGATGGGCTGGTAGGGCGCGTCCTGGCTGACCTTGACCATGCCCTCCTTCACCAGCTCCAGCACGGCGATGAAGTTGACCACCAAGTGCGCCACGCCCTTGTCGATGTCGAACAGCTCCTCGAACGGCACATACTCCTTGCCGTCCAGGTAGCGCAGAATCCAGCTCATCTGCTCGCGCACCGACAGCTCATCCTTCTCCACCTTGTGGTGGCGGCGGTGCTTGGCGCGCGACAAGATGGCCATCCAGGCTTGGCGCAGGTCGGCGGCGCTGACATCGGGCAGGCGCTGCTCGGCCGATTGCTCGATCAGCACCGCCAGCCAAGCGAAATCGCGGTCGGCCTGCGGAATCTTGTCCAGCTCCAGCGCGGCCAGCTTCATCTGCTCGTACTCCAGCAAGCGGCGCACCAGTTCCGCGCGCGGATCGTCCGGCTCGCCGTCCTCGTCCAGTTGCGGACGCGGCAGCAGCAAGCGCGATTTGATCTCGATCAGCAGCGCCGCCATCAGCAGATACTCCGCCGCCAGCTCCAGCCGCCCATGCTGCATCGCGTCGATGTAGGACAGGTACTGGGCGGTGATCTCCGCCATGGGGATGTTCAGCACATCGAGGTTCTGCTTGCGGATCAGATACAGCAGCAGATCGAGCGGGCCTTCAAAGCTCTCCAGAATGACCTGCAGCGCGTCGGGGGGGATGAACAGGTCTTGCGGCACTTCCAGCACCGGCTGGCCGAAGACGTGCGCAATCGGCACGCTGGGCGGCAGTTCCGGCGCAGTCAGTTGGAAGTCGGCGGCATCGCCGGAGGCGGGGGTATCAGATACGGCAGTCATGGCGACAAGGATACCAGTTCCCGCGACGGGCCGCGCCACCCCGCCTCCTCGTCTCAAGCTGCCAGAATCAGTCCTCCCAATACTCTCCCGGCAGATAGTCGCTGAAATACCATTGCTGGCCTTCCAGGTCGCTCGCCTGATAGCCGCTGGCGCCGTAATCCTCGCGCTTCAGCGGCTGCACGATATGCGCCCCCTGCGCCTTGGCATGCTCGTAATGCGCAGCAGGATCCGCCACGTAAACGCACAAGGCCTGGGCCAGCCCGGACACGCTGCGCGCGCTGACCCAGTGTTGCTCGGGCTTGGGGCTGGACAACATGATCACGGCGTTGCCCAGACTCAACTCCGAGTGCAGCACTCGGCTCTCCTCGATCACGGCGAAGCGCCGCCGGAAGCCGAATACCCGCTGCAGCCACGCCATCGCCGCAACGGCATCGTCGTAACACAGGCACGGATAGGCGCCTGGCAAGGCTCTGGTTTGGTTCATCCCACGCTCCTGCTTGGGGAAGGAATAGCGGGAACTTGATTGTATGAGAATGGCAATAAAAAAACCGCCCTGCGAAAGGGCGGTTTCTTCGGAACAGGAGATGTTCTAGCGGCTTGCCAGGCTATCAGGCCGACAGCTCCAGCATCAGCTTGTTGATGCGCTTGACGAAGGAGGCCGGGTCTTCCAGCTTGCCGCCCTCGGCCAGCAAGGCTTGGTCGTACAGCACAGCGGCCAGATCGCCGGCGCGGGCTTCGTCCGATTCCTCGGCCAGTTTTTTCACCAGCACGTGCTCCGGATTGATTTCCAGCGTCGGCTTGCTGCCTTCTATCTTCTGGCCCGCTGCCTTCAGCATGCGTTCCAGGTGGGCGCTCATATCGTGTTCCCCAGCTACCAGGCAAGCCGGGCTTTCCACCAGACGGGCGGTGGCGCGCACTTCCTTCACCTTGTCGCCCAACGCCTTCTGCACTTTTTCCACCACCGGCTTGGACGCCTCCTCAACCTGCTTCTGGGCTTCCTTGTCGGCTTCGTCTTCCAACTTGCCCAAGTCCAGCGCGCCTTTGGCGACCGATTGCAGCTGCTTGCCGTCGAACTCGAACAGAGAACCGACCACCCATTCGTCGACGCGGTCGGTCAACAACAGCACTTCCACGCCCTTCTTCTTGAAGACTTCCAGGTGCGGGCTGTTCTTGGCGGCGGCCAGAGTGTCGGCGGTGATGTAGTAGATCTTGTCCTGGCCTTCCTTCATGCGGCCGATATAGTCGGCCAGCGTGACGGTAGGCTCCTCGCTCTCCGAGGCGGTGGTGGTGAAGCGCAGCAGCTTGGCGATGCGCTCCTTGTTGGCGAAGTCCTCGCCCACGCCTTCCTTCAGCACCTGGCCGAATTCCTTCCAGAACGCGGCGTACTTCTCCGGCTGGTTGGCTGACAGGTCTTCCAGCAAGCCCAGCACCTTCTTGACGCAACCGGCGCGGATGGCGTCGATATCCTTGCTTTCCTGCAGGATTTCGCGCGATACGTTCAACGGCAGGTCGTTGCTGTCGATCACGCCGCGCACGAAGCGCAGGTAATGCGGCATCAGCTTTTCGGTGTCTTCCATGATGAAGACGCGGCGCACGTACAGCTTGACGCCCTGTTTGCGCTCGCGGTCGTACAGGTCGAACGGGGCGCGCGACGGGATGTACAGCAGTTCGGTGTATTCCTGGCGGCCCTCTACGCGGGCGTGGCTCCAGGCCAGCGGATCGGTGAAGTCGTGGGCGACGTGCTTGTAGAATTCCTGATACTGCTCGTCGGTGATGTCGTTCTTGGAACGGGTCCACAGCGCGGAGGCAGAGTTGACCACTTCCAGCTCGTCGCTGTTGGTCACTTCGCCGTTCTCGCCGTAGCCGGCGCCCTTCTTCATTTCGATCGGGATGGAGATGTGGTCGGAATACTTGCGGACGATGCCCTTCAGGCGCCAGTCGTTCAGCAGCTCGTCTTCGCCTTCCTTCAGGTGCAGCACGATCTCGGTGCCGCGGCCGGCCTTTTCCACTTGTTCCAGCGTGTACTCGCCCTCGCCATGCGACTCCCAGCGGGTGGCCACGGTTTCGCCTGCGCGGCGAGTGGTCAGCGTCACCTTGTCGGCCACGATGAAGGCGGAGTAGAAGCCGACGCCGAACTGGCCGATCAGATTGGCGTCCTTCTTGGCGTCGCCGGACAGCTGCTCGAAGAAGGCCTTGGTGCCGGATTTGGCGATGGTGCCGATATTGGCCACCACTTCCTCGCGGTTCATGCCGATGCCGTTGTCGGCGATGGTAACGGTGCGGGCATCCTTGTCGAAGGTGATGCGAATCTTCAGCTCCGGATCTTCCTCGAACAGCTCCGGTTTGGCCATGCCCTCGAAGCGCAGCTTATCGGCCGCGTCCGACGCATTGGAGATCAGTTCACGCAGGAAGATCTCCTTGTTGGAATACAAGGAGTGGATCATCAGCTTCAGCAGCTGTTTCACTTCGGTCTGAAAACCCAGGGTTTCTTTCTGTGCACTCATGGTCGTCAATGTTATTGAGGTTGGCGATAGCGGCAAGATGGTGGGTGTTCCGCGCATTTCAAGACCCAAAATGCAAAAAGCCCTGTCCAGAGACAGGGCTTTTTGATCCGGCAAGCAGGCTCAGGATTCGGCCTGGCCTTCCTGCTGCTGCGCAGGCGCCGCGTCAGCCGGAGCCGGCTGCGCCTGGGCGGCCTCTTCTGCCGGAGCCGCGTTCTTCGGCTGCATCTGCAATTCGGCGGCGCGTTTCTCTTCGGCGCTCACCTCGCCTTGCGGCTTGCCGCTCAGGTCGAAGCGCTTGCCGCCGCGCGCCAGAGACTTCAGATAACGCGGCTTGCGGCAGTGGTTGGCCACCACGCGCGAGATCAAGGCGGAGTCGAACTGGGGGAGCGAAGCGATCAGGCTCTCGTGTATGCCGAGCGCCAAGGGCCGGAACTGACGAAACACGTCGAACTTGCCGTAAATATGATCTGCGATCATCTCGGTCTGCTTTTTCTTGGACAAGCTTTGAACAGCAGACTTGAGAGCAGCACCGAGTGCCGTTTCAGTATTTGGCTTCATGAACTTCTATCTAGATCCATTGATGCTAAAGACAGCGCATGCTGCCCAATCAAGAGGCGTGATGCAACCGGCCACTTGTCCAGTTTAGACGATGGGCGCCGCTTGGCGTCATTTTAAGGCTGCCGGATTAAACCTGACAGCATGCCCGCCTAGCAGAATCATCATCGCGCCCTTACTCAGCGTGGTGCCCCGGGCCGGAATCGAACCGGCACAGCCGAAGCCGAGGGATTTTAAGTCCCTTGTGTCTACCAATTTCACCACCGGGGCCGCTACAGAGCAGGCGATTGTAGCCCAGCAAAACTGGACTGACAATGCATTTTAAATATCAAGAATCCTTGCCGCGCGCGCCCGAAAAAGCCGCAGGCGTCTGGCAAATTCAGATACTGGGAGGAAATTCCAGATCAGCAGAGGTAACAGCGGGAACACTGAAGACAACAGCCTGATTTTAAAGAATTGCCACAACGCGGGTGGAGCAGCACTTTAACCAGAAAGGGAAAAACTGTCAACGCGCGTCGGCCCGGCTGGGCGCGGGGAAGACAATGTCCTCGATCGAAAGGATCAACATTACAAGCCAATAATATACAGATATCCTACTCATTATCATTACAAAGCTGCAATTTACATTTTTAATTTTTTATATACAAAAAGACAGCAGCTTAATGAGAAAAATCCATCCAATATCAAGGATTCAAAGCCTAAATAGCAGGGAAATCACGCCACATCCAAAACAGCACGACGCAATTTCCCTCTACTCGACAAGCACTACAGCGAGCCGAAGCCAAGCGGCATGCCGTCACTGTTTATTGACATACTGACAATCAGGACAGCTCTGCCGAATCCAGCACCGCCAAGATGCGATAAGCCGCCGTCACGCGCGCCGCATTCGGATAATTGCGGTTGGCCAGCATCACCACAGCGATTTTGCGCGAGGGCACCAGCGCCACATACGCGCCAAAACCATTGGTGGAGCCGGTTTTGTTCAACAACACCGCTTGCTTGGCCGGTCGCGCAGGAGTCAGCCAGCTGACAAGCTGCGGCTGGAAAGCCATTTCATTGGCGTTGCCGGCCAGCAAGCGCTGCAAGCTCACCGGATAGCGGTAACCCTCCCAACCCAAGCCCTGCTCCAAGTCGCCCGTCCGATAATAAGCGGCATGGCTGGCGTCCAGCGCTTGGCGCAAGCGGACATCGCCCCAATTAGCCGCCATGTATTTGGCCATATCGGCCGCGCTGGACTTGATGCCGTAGGCCTCGGAGTCGAGCGCGCCCGCCCTCACCCGCACCGGCTTGCCATCGCGGGCATAGCCCCAGGCATAGCGTTCCATCTGGGAGGCCGGCACCCGAACATAGGTGCTGCCCAGTCCGAGCTTAGGCAACAGCGTCTTTTCCATCGCCTCCTCGAACGGCTGTCCCAGGCTTTGCGCCGCCAGATAACCAAACAGGCCGATGCTGGGATTGGAGTACAAGCGACGCTCTCCGGCCGGGAAAGCCGGACGGAAAGCCTGAAAATACCCAATCGCCTGCTGCCCGCTGTTTACAGCATCCGGAAACTGCAGCGGCAGGCCGCCTGCGGTATACGTCGCCAATTGCAATAGCGTAGCCTGGCCGATGGCGCGGCCCTGCAGCGCCGGCAAGCGGCTGCCGGCCGTATCGGACAGCGACAGCTTGCCTTGGCTCAGCGCATAGCCGCCCAAGATGCCGGTAAAAGTCTTGCTGATGGAGCCAAGTTCAAACAGCGTGTCACTAGTGACCGGCTGGCGGCTCTGTTTCGATGCCAAACCATAATTGAAGAAGTACGTCCGGCCATTGGCCACTACCGCTATCGCCATGCCGGGGATGTCGTGCGTCTTCATCAAGGGCGGAATCGTCGCATCCACCACCTGAGCAATGGCCGGCGGCGCATTCTCTGCCGCTCTGGTCAAACCGGAATACAGGAAAAGGCAGCCCAACAAGCCGGCCAGCGCCGACGTTTTTTGGATACGCATCGAGAAACTCTCCTTGGCGGACTGGGCATCGGCTCCCGCCCCACAGGATCTGCGCGGCGCGATGCCATGAAAGGGAAAACGTGCCGCCACATTACAAACCGCTGCCGGCGACGTAAACCGCCTACCCTGTAACCAGCGTAACCACGCCTATGGCCTCAAGGATGCTCGGCTTTATCGGCGGCGTGCTCAGGGTCGACATATTTGCGCAACAGGGCATCGAGCCTGGCCGACGATTCGGCATCCGGCTCGCCGTCAAAGCGCGCCGGACGAAAGTGCATCTGGAACGCCGCGATCGCCGCGCGCGTACCGTCGTCCAGCACGCCGCTTTGCGGCGCATCGTAACCGTAGGCCGACAATCGCCGCTGCCAGCTCGCCGCATCCGACTGCGCCGGTTGCCGCGGCAGGAAGTGCTGGATGTCCTCATCGTCCGGCCAGGCGCCTATGCCAAAATCGCGATGCAACCGCTCCCAGGGAAACCTCGGTCCCGGATCCACCTTGCGGCCCGGCGAGATGTCCGAATGCCCCACCACATTGCTCGGCTGGATCTGGTGCCGCGCCACGATATCGGACGCCAGCTTGCCAAGCAGAGCGATCTGCTCTTCTGCAAAGTCAAACCATGCCCGCTGCATCAAAGGCCATTCATCCTGCCGCGGCGATGGATAACCCAGATTGACGATCTCGATGCCGATTGAGCTGGTATTCAGATAACGCACGCCCTGCCAATAGCTGTCGCCGGCATGCCAGGCGCGCCGCGCCTCCGGCACCAGACGCAACACGGCAGGCTTGCGCGCAAGGGTCTGGGCGTCCGGCACCAGATAGTGCGCGCTGGCGCGATACTGCGCGTCGGTCAGCAGTCGCAGCGAAGTCGGGTAATCGACGGCGGTGTAATGAAACACCAGCGTCCGGACGCGAGAATCATGGCTAGCCGACGCTATCGACTCATCGATCCAATCCGGCGTCCGTGCCTCTCCCGCCCATGCCCTGTTCGTCAGCACGCCTCCCGTGGCGGTGATCTGCCCCCGCTAGCCATACCAGCAATCAGGAGAGAAGTCCTAGGTTTGCATGGTGGTGGAACCTGCTGATCTTTGGCTTGCTAATTGTGCCTGGCGATGGCGTGCCGCAAATTCCGCTGGCGGTATCCGGCCAATCGATCCATGGGGACGGACTTGATTGTAATCGTCCCGCCACGCGGAGATGATCTGCCTGGCCTCCGCCAGCGAATCAAAGACATGCTCGTTCAGGCATTCGTCGCGGAGTCTGGCATTGAAGCTTTCGATGTAACCATTCTGCATCGGCCGGCCTGGTTGAATCAGGATGTGGCGGATGCCGCGGCTTTGCGCCCAGCCCATGAATGCCCGACTGGTGAACTCCGGCCCATTGTCCGTCCGGATCGCTGACGGATAGCCGCGAAATTGCGCCGCCTGATCCAACATCCGCGTGACGTATTGACCGGACATCGAGAAATCCACCGCAATCTGCACCGCTTCGTGGCTGAAGTCATCGGCGACCGTCAGGCATTTCAAGCGCCGACCACTGGCTAACTGGTCGCTGACAAAATCCATGCTCCACACCTCATTCCACTGTGTAGCGGCTTGCAGCGGCGTGCGCACGCCGGTCAGCTTACGCCGACGGTTACGTCGTCTAACCGCCAGACCTTGTTCGCGATACAAGCGGTACACCCGCTTGTGGTTGATGCCCGGAAACTCTGCGCGCAACAGGTCATACACTCGCCGATAGCCAAAGCGGCGGCGCGTGTGGGCGATATCGATGATGCGGGCGGTCAGCCGATGCGTGAATGCATCGGTTTGCGGCGGATGTCGCCAGGCGTCTCGAGAAAGCCCCACAAGCCGGCAAGCGCGGCGTTCCGACAATGCCAGTCCGCTGCTTAGCATGATGCGGATGGCCTGCCGCTTGGCTTGCGGGGCTAGCGCTTTATCCCGAAGGCGACCTTGAGAGCTTCGATATCGAGGTGGGCTTCGGCCAGCAGCTTCTTGAGCCGGGCATTCTCGGCTTCCAGATCGCGAGCGCGCTGCAATTCCGCGACGTTCATGCCGCCGTATTTGCTTCGCCATTTGTAGAAGGTGGCTTCAGAGAAGCCTCCCTGGCGGCAGACCTCCTTGATGGCCATGCCGAGTTCGGCCTGCTTGAGAAAGCCGATGATCTGCTCTTCGGTGTATCTGCTCTTCTTCATATCCGTCATTTTCCTTCAAGTGACAGACTTCTCTCTACTTTTGATTGGTAGGAGCTGAGGGGAGCAGATCAGCGGCGCAGGCCAGCGGCGCCAGTCCGCCGCGATACAGAAACTGCCTGCGATTAATCATCGAGCCTTCTCCTTTGCCCATGGGCCTTACCCTGCTGCCTATGGGTGATTGTCTTGATCGAATAGAGTCTGACTAAGGATCAACCGTTAAATTCACGCTTGCTGCGCAGACTGTCGCGGTTGATAAGGCATGAAAACGCGCTTTCTGGAGTTATTTCCGCAGATACTGCTGCGGCGCTGGCAGTGAACTGACCAGAAAAAGATGGCAAAAACGGCCCGGAAGGAATTGAACAGGAAATAGAAAAACCCCGTAAGTCTTTGACTTACGGGGTTTTATCTGGAGGCGGGGGTCGGAATCGAACCGGCGTAGACGGATTTGCAATCCGTCAGAAAAATATTAAATACAATAAGTTACAGAAACAACCACCCAATTCAACCATTGCACTGCAATTTTGAGGGGATTCCATCCCGGATGGCTGTCATCTGTTTTGGAGAGTCCGAAAGCACCACATCAATGCCCAGGCACGCCGCTTGACGATACGCATCAGCATCATTCACCGCAATGGCAACAATCTTCACCGGCGCATGCTTTCTGAAGCACGCCACGGCATTCGGCGTCCACATCGTTGCATTCACATCAGACACCCCTTCCCCCAAAGTAAATTGTTCGACAACCTTGAGCTTTCTCTTCAATTCAAACCCTGCCCATATAGGCTGATTTGGCGGGGCATCGCAACCTGCATTAAGTGCAACTTTTGCCAATCGCGTCCGCGTCGCATCGCGTGACTCAAACATGCGGGCCTTGGGATATGAAGCAAATGCCTGCTGAAAGGCCACCTCCGTAGAGTACAACGTCACCCGAGACCAAGCCTGTTCTTCGTCCAGCACCTTCGCCACTGCCAATGCCAGCGGTTCTGCCGGCAAGGCTTTCAGATCCAAAATCACTGGCATGTTTGCAGGCAGTGCGTGCAGAGCCTGGCTCAAAGTAGGAACGCCGACAGGTTGCTTGCGATACGGATAGTCACCCTTGCTGCCTTTGAACGTCCACCCTACATTCACCTGCGATAAGTCTTTAGCCGTGCGTGCTGCGACTGGCCCTGATACATCGGATAAGACAGCCAGGTCGGCTGGGCGATACAGAACAGGCACCCCATCCTGGCTCAACTGTACTGTCAGCCACATGATGTCAGCCCGGTTGGAAACGGCAAGACGAATTGCTTCAAGCGTGTTTTCAGGCGCATCCGCCGTACCCCCACGGTGAGCCGCAATTTGTGGCAAGGTAGGAATCACGGTTTCAGCAAAAGTACTCGGGATAGCAGCCGTTGCAAGCAACGCGGCAAACAGGGCTGCCTTACTTTGAAGATGTCGCATTTCATGGCTCAGATATGATTGAAATCATAAATGTATGCCAAAACCGACTCTCGGCGCATGTGAATTTTTCATACAAGCCTTGAATTCGCCAGGGCTGCATGCACAGAGCGCATAAAAACGCACAAACCGACGCCACCCACTCCCCCGCAGCAAAAGCCCGCCATAGCGCGTTTTTACGGCCTTCATGCAGCTGCATGAAAGTCCACACATTAAGCGGGCGGGCGAGGCGGGGCTTCGATGGCGCGCGCTGGGGGCTGTGATGTAGGAATGTCGCCGATGACACGGATGAAATTTTAGCTAAATTTAACCGGCAATCGATTCTCGTCCACCAGATGAACTAAGGCGTCCACCACGAGCGGGTCGAACTGGCTACCAGCACGCCCCTTAATGTAATGCATGGTATCTTCCAGGCTCCATGGCATCTTATAGGGGCGCTTGCTCAGCAGCGCGTCGAACACGTCCACCACTTGCACAATGCGTGCTGACAGCGGGATAGACTGGCCTTTGAGCTGGAGTGGATAGCCTGTACCATCGAAATGCTCATGATGACCGCCGGCAATTTCTGAACCCAGCGACAGGTAGCTGATGCCCTCCACCAGCTTGGCCGACTTAGCCAGAATCTGCTCACCGATAGAGGCATGCAGCTCCATGATGGTCCGTTCGTCCGGATCCAGCTTACCGGGCTTGAGTAATATGTGATCCGGCGTGGCCACCTTGCCGATGTCGTGCAGGATGCTGGCCATGCCTATCCGGTCCATGAATTCGCGCGAAATAAGGTCTGGGTAGTGGTTGCGTATCCGCATTTCCTGCACGATAGCGTCAGTCAGCTTCTGTACCCTTAGGACATGCTCGCCAGTGTCGGTGTCGCGGAACTCTGCCAGATCGGCCAGCGCCACCACAGTGGCAGCTTGCGCGCTGCGCAGCTGCTGATAAAGGTAGAGATTGTCGTAGGCGGCGGAGATGCGTTGGCAGAATACGTCTAGCAGATCGCACTCCACTGCATCCAACGGTTGTTGCGGCATAAATTGCACCGCAAACTCGTGGTTGTTCCGAGCGGGGATATACAGCATGTCATAAGGGTGCTGGAAAGTCCGGATTTTCTCACGAAACACTTGTTCAAACAGCGCGGCCAGCTTGGGCTCTCCGGCCAAATTGCCGACTTCCGCCAGATGCTCGTAAGCGCCGGATGCGGCCAGGATTTCAGGCAATGACGAGCCCGGTTCTGACCCGTTGCGTATACATAAAATCCCATCCGGCGCGATATCCAGCAAGGCACTGACTTGGCGCAAGACGCCGGACGCGAATTCGCGCAAAGAATGGATTTCATATAGGTCTGACGCGCTCTCCAGAATCTTGGCCAGACCCTGGCGATTTTTTTCGAGCGAAACCAGGTTTTCATACGCGCGCAGGGAGGCAATCGTAGTGGTAAACAGCTTCTGCGTGGTGAGTTCGGTTTTGGTCTTGTAGTCATTGATATCGTAATGCAGGATGACGTCCTGTTCCGGCGCATGGCCAGGTTGTCCAGTGCGCAGCACGATGCGGGTGAGGGAGTTCGCCAGCTCTTCCCGGATGCGTCGGGCCAGCTGCAAGCCCGCATCATCGCTTTCCATGACCACATCCAGCATGATGAGCGCGATGTCATCATGCGCTTTCACGACTTCCAATCCTTCCTCTCCACTGAAGGCGCTGAGGAAGGTAATCGACTGCCCTTTGTAGCGCACGTCTCGCAAAGCCAGACAGGTGGCGGTGTGGACGTCTTTTTCGTCATCCACAATGAGCAGTTTCCAAGGCTTTTGTGTTTCAGCCAGGGTTTCGGGGTTTTCGTCCTGACTGTCATCGAGCAGCCAATCGTCTTCATCGGCCGGTGGGGGGCGTTCGCTCATATCATCTATCTCGTGGAAGCGCGTGAAATGCATGCAACTCCTTTAAGAGATAGTTGATTTTGAATACAAAACCACTCTTCAGACTTATCTCTCCGAAGTCCTCCTGGGAAATTGAGCCCTGTCAGATTTTCTGTGTGCCTGCGGCTATGCAATGATTCTGAAAGAAACTCCCCATGACCGTTGCGATCCCCCCAAGCAGACCAAGAGACCGAAGGCCCCAAACTCATTTCTGACGAACTGATCGACCATCCGTGCGGGCAAGACCCCTTGTGTGATCTGCCTCATGTATCAGACAGTAGCCGCCAGCGCATACTCCCCAAACTGGATCACCTCCTCGCCCAGCCAGTCGTTGACCTCCTGCAGCCGCATCATCAGCGGCTTGATCTCGTTTTCGTAGAACACGCCGGCCGCCTTGGGCGCGTCGCCAAAGCCGCCGACATTGCCTGGGATCACGCCCAGCAGCTGCGGCGGCACGCGGTGCGCGGCCAGCACGTCGTCGCGCGTCACGTTCTTGATGTTGAGGAATTCGTCCTTCGCCGTCACTTCGCTGATCGGGAGCAGCTGCAGCCCATCCTTCTTGCCGTTGGGCGCGTACATGAACAGGTTCTTGAAGTTGCCCGGCCCTTTGCTGTCCTTCAACGCCTTGCGCAGATTGTCGATGTCCTGCTCGTTATTGGCGGCGTCGGTCATGTAGAGGATGAAGCCGGCGTGTGAGCCGTTCAGATAATACTTGCGGCGAAACAGCGTGGCGGACTCATTGAGCCAGGCCGATTGCAGCGCGGCCAGGTATTCCGGCAGGCCGTACACTTCCTGATTGATATCGGCATCCATCAGGTGCAGCACCCGGCCGGCGAGCAACTGCTCCTGGTCGAAACCCGGCACCCACCAGAAGCCGGCCAGGTCTTTGGCCCGGCGCACGTACTTGGCGCGCGCCGGCTTCAGCTCCATCACCCCGCCCAGCCGGTTGCTGATGGCCTGCAGGTAGGCATTGCCGAACACCAGATAATCCATCAGCCAAGCCGAAAACGCCGACCGGCTCAGCAGCCGATGTGGCTTGTAGGTGCTGACCAGCACATTGCGCTTCACCGTCAAGGCGCTGGCGTGGTGGACGTTGGCGCGCAGGCTGCGCGCCAGGCCATCCCAGCTCACCGGCGGCTCATACCAGCGGCCATTGTCCACGCATTGCAGATAGTCCATCAGTTCGCGCCGGTCCAGCACCGGCACCGGCTCGCCAAAGGAAAACGCCAGCGGCGTGCTGGCGGGCGCCGGCGGCGTCGCTGGCTGATGGGTAAGGTTGCGGCTACGCGCTTTGGCCATTAGAAAATCTCCATGAAACTGGTATTGGTGGAAGTCGCGCCCTCTAGCGGCTCGTGCGCCAGGGCGTGCATGGTGGCCCACGCCAAATCGGCATGGCTGGTTTCTTCGGAGCGGCCGGCGGCGAAGGTAACGCCGCGCCCGCTGGGGGTAGAGGTTTTCTTGATCGACAGGAAGGCGGCGGCGATATCGTTGTGGCTGGCGTCAAACGCCAGCCGGCCGCTGTTGATCACGTCCAGCGCCTTCAGTACCAGCCGGGTTTTCACTTCCACGCTGTAGCTGATCGCCACCGCGTCCGGCCGGAACTGCTTCACCAGCTGATAGACGCCGGTGCCCAGGCCGGAGGTGTCGATGCCGATGTATTCCACGTTGTAGCGCTGGGTTTGCTGGCGGATGAAATCGGCCTGCTTGGCAAAGTCCATGCCCTTGAACTGCGCCCGCTCCAAGATGCGGAACTTGCCGCCCGGCACGGCCGGCGGCGCCAGCACCACCAGCGCCGCGCTGTCGCCGGTATGGCTGGGGTCATATCCCAGCCAGACGGGCCGATGGCCAAACGGCCGCGCGGCGAAGGGCTTGAAGTCGTCCCACTCGGCCCAGGCGTCCACCATCGCCCGCTGCAGCGCGGCAAACGAAAACACGCTGGCGCCGTCGTCGATGAACTGGCACATGAACAGCTGCAGGAACTCTTCCGGGCTGTACTCCAGCCGCAGCTGGTCGATGTCGAACAGATCGCAGCCACCGGCCAGGGCATCAATGATGGTGACGATCTGGCGCCAGCGGCCATCCGGCCCGCGCACGCCGCCGGCCAGCGCCTGGTGCGACACGTCTAGCTTGATGTGTTCCGCCTTGGGCCGGCCGCGGTTGAAATGCTCGCCGGTCCATACCTTGTACCCCTCATGGGACATGGCGGACGGCGTGGAGAAATACGTCTGGCGGTACATCTTCTGGCTGGCCATGCCGCTGGCCAGCTTGCGCAGCTCCAGAAAGCGCGGAATCCAGAAATACTCGTCCACATACAAGTCGCCATGGCGGCCCTGAGCGGTGCGGCTGTTCGTGCCCAGGAAGGACAGCTCCGCGCCATTGGGCAGCTTGATCACCTCCCCTTTCAGCTCCACCCCGGTGACGTCCTTCACGAAATCGCAGATGTAGGAACGGAACTGGAAAGCCTGGGCCTTGGAAGCGGACAGGAAAATCTGATTGCGCCCCGTCTCCAGCGCGGTAATCAGCGCCTCATGCGCGAAATAGTAGGTGGCGCCGATCTGGCGGCTTTTGAGGATGTCGCGGATGCGCTCTTGCTGCCCTGCCCTGTACCAGTGCTTTTGATACTCGAACATGCCGTCGAGGAAGGCCGCCACCAGCTGCGCCTTGTGCTCGTCGGTTATCGGGTTACGTTCCGGCTGGCGCTTAGGCTTGGCGTTGCGGTTGGCGAGATTCGGGTTCAGATCCGACTCTTTGCCGGTCTGGCTGTACTTGCCCACGCGCGCCAGGCGCTCCACCTGGCGACCCAGCAAGTCGATTTCCTTGAAGTCCTTCCCTTCCTTGTCCGGCTTCAGGATCAGCTGCTGCATCCGCGTTTCGATGGTGGACGCGATGCGGTCGGCCGGGTCGGAATCGTCCCAGGCGTCGCGCCGCTTCCAGCTATGCACCGTCGCCGGCTTCACGCCCACATGCTCGGCGATGCGCGCCACGCGCCAGCCCTGCCAATACAAGGCGCGGGCGAGGCGGCGCGGGTCTAGGTCCAGCTCGGCGATAAGGGTTTGAGTATCCATGCCGGCAGTCTGCCGGCTTGTCCGGCGCACTTCTCCGACTGCCGGTTGTGCCCGTTCGCCACACAACAGCCAGCGCTCGACCCCGCCCCGCGCGGCCCGGAATATGGGCGCATCGCCACGACAGACACCCGACCGAGGACCGCAAACCATGGCAAGCAAGGCAAAGAAATTCCGTGTCGCCACCGAAGGCGCCACCACCGACGGCCGCAACATCGAGCGCAGCTGGATTGAGCAAATGGCCGCCAACTACAACCCCAAAAAGTACGGCGCCCGCGTCAATCTGGAACACTTCAAGGGCTTGTTGCCCGATGGCCCGTTCAAGCGCTACGGCGATGTCACCGCCCTGAGCGCGGAGCAGGTAGAAGACGGCAAGCTGGCGCTGTTCGCCATCATCGACCCCACCGAAGATCTGGTCGCACTCTCCAAAGCGCGCCAGAAGATTTACACCTCCATCGAGGTGGACACCAATTTCACCGACAGCGGCGAAGCCTATCTGGTTGGCCTGGCCATCACCGACGACCCCGCCAGCCTGGGCTGCGAGATGCTGGAATTCAGCGCCAAGGCCAAGGCCAGTCCTCTGGCCGCCCGCAAGGACAAGCCGGACAACCTGTTCACCGCCGCCATCGAATGCAGTCTGGAATTTGAAGACGACAGCGCCGGCGTGCTGGCCGGCTTCAGCGACAAGATCAAGGGCGTGCTGGGCAAATTCTCCAAACGCCAGGACGCCGATACCGCCGAGCTGTCCGCCGCGGTTCAAACCATCGCCGAAAGCCAGGCCCAGGTGCTGGAGCAATTCAGCGGCGTGGCCCGCGCCGATGACGTGGCCCAGCTGCGCCAGGAATACGGCCAACTCAAAACCACCCATGACACACTGGTGGAAAAGCTGAGCAGCCAACCCACCACCCCGGCGCGCACCACCGCCACCGGCGGCAATGCCGAAATCGTCACCGACTGCTGATCCCCATTACCGGAGCCACACCGCATGAAAACCGAAACCCGCAACGTCTTTACCCAACTGCTGGACCAGATCGCCCGCTTGAATGGCGTCAGCGCCGCCGCCGTCGAAAAATCCTTCAGCGTGCAGCCGTCCATCCAGCAGAAGCTGGAAACCCGCATTCAGGAGTCGAGCGAATTCCTGTCGCGCATCAACGTCGTCGGCGTCGATGAACTGGAAGGCGAAAAGCTGGGCCTGGGCGTGTTCGGCACCATCGCCGGCCGCACCAAGGTGACGCCGACCAATCCGCGCCGCCCGCGCAATCTGGCCGATCTGAACAGCCACAAGTACCGCTGCGAGTTCACCGAATTCGACACCGCCATTCCCTATGTCCAGCTGGACACCTGGGCCAAGTTCCCGGACTTCCAGACCAAACTGCGCGACGTCATCGTCAAGCAGCAGGCGCTGGACCGCATGATGATCGGCTTCCACGGTGCCAGCGTGGCCGAGCAGACCGACCGAGTGAAATATCCGCTGCTGCAAGATGTCAACAAGGGCTGGCTGCAGCACTACCGCGAGAAAGCGCCGGAACGCGTGATGGCGGAAGTGAAGAAGGGATCGGGCAAGGTGCTGATCGGCCACGGCGGCGACTACGCCAACCTCGACGCGCTGGTGATGGACGCCGTGGCCGGCATGATCGACCCCACCCTGGCCGGCAACCCGGAGCTGGTGGTCATCCTGGGCCGCGACCTGCTACATGACAAGTACTTCCCCATCGTCAACCAGGACAACAAGCCCAGCGAGCAGCTGGCGGCCGATGTCGTCACCAGCCAGAAGCGCGTCGGCAACCTGCCAGCCGTCACCGTGCCCTTCTTCCCGGCCGGCGCGATGATGATCCCCCCGCTGTCCAACCTGTCCATCTACTACCAGAACGGCAGCCGCCGCCGCCATCTGCGCGAAGAGCCGGATTTCAACCAAGTGGCCAACTACGAAAGCAACAACGAAGCCTATGTGGTGGAGCGCTACGAGGCCGGTTGCCTTGTGGAAAACATCGAGCTGGTGAAAGCGCCATGAGCCACGCCCGCGCCCACTTCCAGCGGGCCAGCGCGGCCAGGGCTTCGGCCCTGGCCGTGGAAGATGGCCCGATCCACTGCACCGCCTACGAGCTGATGCTGGTCAAGCTGGCCGAAGACAAGCGCCGCTTGAAGCAAATCCAGTCCATGGAAGGCAAGGCGGCCGTCAAGCGCGAAGTGCTGCCCGACTACGCCCCCTGGGTGGAAGGCGCGCTGGAGGGCGGACGCGGCCAGCCCGACGACGTCCTGATGACGGTCATGACGTGGCGCATCGACGCCGGCGACTACAGCGGCGCGCTGGACATCGCCGAATACGCGCTGGCCCACGGCCTTCCGCTGCCGGACCAGTTCAGCCGCACCACGGCCACCGTCGTCGCCGAGGAAATCGCCGACGCCGCCAAGCGCGCCCGCGACGGCCAGCAGCCCTTCGACCTGCACACGCTGACCTACACCGCCGAGCTGACCGACCAGCACGATATGCCGGACCAAGTGCGCGCCAAGCTGCTCAAGGAAGCCGGGCTGATCCTGGCCGAGCAGGCGCCAGCCGCCGCACTGGAACATCTGCGCCGCGCCCAGCAGCTGGACAACCGGGTCGGCGTCAAAAAGGACATCGAGCGCATCGAGCGCGCCATCAAGAACAGCGCCCAGCCGCCCGCTGGCGGCCAGGCCTAACCGAGCGACCCCGCGCGACTGACGGCAGGGGGTGGACGCCAGGCGCACGCCAACGGCCGAAGCCCCCTCCACCGTCACCCATAAGGACAGCGCCATGCAGATCAACAGCATCAACACCGTCAACGCCACGCCCACCAGCACGCCCGCGCCGGCCGATGGCGCGGCCATCGCATCCAGCCGCTTCTGGCCGGATGTGGAGCCGGCCCACTTCCGCGTCACCATGCGTTACGACGGCACCGTCACCGCCGCCCGCCTGCGCGGCGCGCTGATCGAAGCCATCGCCGCCGTCAATGGCGAGCTGGCCGGCTGGCGCATGGTCAAGATTGCCGGCGGCGCGCTGCGCCTGGCCGACATCGAGGCCGAGCAGATCGACGGCGAATCGGTGCTGGTGCAGCGCTGGCGCCGCGCGGTCTACGCCACGGCGGCGGCGGACCTGGCCGAGCGCTACCGCTCGTTTGACGCCACCGGCGCGGCCCGCCAACGCGCGGAGGATTTGGACGACACCGCCGACCAGCTGCGCGCCGACGCCCGCGCCGCCCTGCGCGCCCTGATGGGCGTGGGCCGCTGCACGGTGGAGCTGATCTGATGCGCGCCATCCGCGCCATGCAGGGCGACAGCGTGGATGCCATCGCCTGGCGCGTCTACGGCAAGACCCGTGGCGTGGTGGAACGCCTGCTGCAAAACAACCCAGGGCTGGCCGAGCATGGCCCGGTCCTGCCCAGCGGCACGCTGGTTCAACTGCCGGACCTGCCGGCCGACCCGGCGCCCGCGCAAACCCTTATCAACCTATGGGACTAACACCATGGCAGAACCTGTAAGCAGTACCGCCACCACCGCCATGCTGGCCGCCGTCGCCGGCTTGGCCATGCTGCCCGGCATCGACGCCGCCGTGGTGCTGGGCGCCTTCGCCGGCGCGGCCGTGTTTGTGCTCAGTTCGGACAGCCTGAGCCTGGCCAAGAAAGCGGGATTTTTCATCGTCAGCTTTCTGGCCGGCCTGGTCGCCGCCGCCGGCGTGGCCAGCCTGCTGGCGCGCTGGCTGCCCATCGAGGCCAGCCCCGGCGTGGGCGCGCTGCTCGCCGCCGCCCTCGCCGTCAAGGTGCTGCTGTGGCTGATCCGGCTGGCCGATGATCCGGCCGCCGCCATGCGCGGACTGAAAGGGGGCGGCAAGTGAACCTCGCCCACATCTTTGTCGCCGCCCTCCTCGCCCTGGTGCTGCTGGCCTTCCAGCGCGGCAGCAGCCAGCACCGGCCATGGGCCAGTCTGCTCGCGTACCTGCTGATCGTCGCCGCCGGCGCGGTGGCTGTGCTGCGCCTGTTCGGCCGGCATGAGCTGGCGGAGCTGCCGCAGCTGTTCATCAACTTGGCGCTTTTGCTGGCGCTGATCGCCCAGCGCGGCAACGTGGTGGAGCTGTTCCGCAATAGCGGCCCGCGCCAGTCGCGGCTGGCCCTCCTGCTGAGGAAAGAGACATGGCTCTGATGAAGAAAGGCGCGCACGGCCTGGACGTGCAAGCGCTGCAGCAATGGCTCGCCGCCTTGGGCGCCAAGCTGGCCGTCGATGGCTGGTATGGCGACGCCACCGAAGCGGCCGTCGCGGATTTCCAGCGCCGCGCCGGCCTGGTGGTGGACGGCATCGCCGGCGGCAAAACCCTGGCCGCGCTGGCGGGCCAAGCCGGCCCCCGCCTGCTGAGCGAAGCCGACTTGCACGCCGCCGCTGAGCGCCTGAGCGTCGGCGTGTCCGTGGTCAAGGCCATCAATGCGGTGGAGTCGCGCGGCAGCGGTTTCCTGGCCGACGGCCGCCCCATCATCCTGCTGGAACGCCACGTCGCCTATCAGCGCGCCGGCAAACAGGCCGACCAGTTGGCTGCGCTATACCCGGCCCTCTGCCACCAGGCCCGCGGCGGCTACGCCGGCGGCGCGGCCGAGTGGGCGCGCTTCACCAGCTTGGCAATCATCGGCGGCGAACAGCTGGCTATCGAGTCTTGCAGCTGGGGCGCATTCCAGATCATGGGCTATCACTGGCAGCGGCTGGGCTATGCCAGCGCCGCCGACTGGCGCCTGGCGATGGAATCGGGCGAACCGGCCCAGCTCGATGCCTTCGTGCGCTTCATCCTGGCCGAGCCGGCTTTGCTCAAGGCGCTGCAAGCGAAGCGCTGGGCGGACGTGGCCCGGCTCTACAACGGCCCGGCCTACAAAGCAAACCTCTACGACGCCAAGCTGCAGGCCGCCTATGAGCGGGCCGAACGCATCAATCAAAGCGCGATTCAGAAAGGGAACGACTGATGGGCATTCCACAGTGGATCTATTTGGGCATGTCCTGCGTGTCGATTGGCATCGAGCTGCAGCGGCATGGGCAAGCCTGCCAGGGTCGCCACAACTTCTTCGGCGTGCTGTTAGGCCAAGGCATCGTGACGGGTCTGCTCTATTGGGGCGGATTTTTCACCGGAGGCTAAGACATGTTTCCAAGCCTGTTATCCCGTCTGCTCCTTGGCGCGGCCTGTGCCGCCGCCCTGCTGGCCGGCTACACCCTGTGGCAGCAAAGCGGCCAGCTCCAGCGCCAGGCGGCCAGCCTGTCCGCCGCGCAGCGCAACAGCGCCACGCTGGCCGAACGCAACCGCGCCCAGGCCGAGCAACTGGCCGCCCAGGGCGCCGCCATTCAGCAGCAGCAAGCCGCCAACCGCGAGCTGGCCAGCCAGCTGTCTGCCCTGTCCCGTCAACACGCCGCCGCCGCTGCGAAACTGGAGGCCGCCATCCATGCCACGCCTGCCGCTGCTGCCTGGGGTAGCGCTGTTATCCCTGATCCTGTTGCCCGCCTGCTCGACACCACCGGCCAGCCCGCCTTCGCGCCCACTGCTGATCCTGACCTGCCCGACGGTAACGGCCTGCGCCCTACCGGCGTTGGCGCCGATCACCAACGCCCAGCTGGCGGACAGCTGGCAGCAACACCGGGCGGCGCTTGAGCAATGCGCCGCACAGATCAACCACATCATCCAATGCCAATCACGCCATGACTGATTTCTACGACCGCGCCCAGGAACTGGAGCAACGCCAGCGCGAAGAAGCCCTCGCCCGCCAGTTCGCCCATCTCACCCACGGCGCCAGCCTGAGCCACTGCGAAGACTGCGCCGAGCCGATACCGGAAGCGCGCCAGCGCATCATTGCCGGCTGCACCCGCTGTGTGCAGTGCCAGGAAGATCATGAACAAGCCCGCTGACCTGCGCCGCGCAGTCGAGGCTGCCTTGCCGGCGCTGCGCGACAACCCCGACCGCCTGATCATGCTGGTGGAAGATGGCGGCATCGTCACGGCACCGGGCCGGCTGCATTTCGGCTACCGCTACACGCTGAAGCTGGTCATCACCGATTTCACCGGCCATCTGGACCAGCTCATCATCCCGCTGCGAGCCTGGATCGAGCAGAACGAGCCGCCGCTGGTGCAAAACCCGGAGCGGCTGGAGAAAGGTTTCCGCTTTGAAGTGGAATGGATCAGCGCCACGGCGGTGGATGTGCAGATCACCCTGCAGCTGTCCGAAGGCGTGCGCGTGGACGTGGGCCAGCACGGCAATGTTACGGCCACCCACTACGGCGAGCCGGCCGAACCCTTCGCCGGCGTCGAATACTGGACCATCACCGTGAAGGGCGAAACCGTCTATGACAATCGCCCGGCTTGAATCCGAGCTGTCCGGCCTGCTGCAAAAGGTGGCGCCGGCCGCTCGCCGCGCCCTGGCCCGCGACATCGGCCGCGCCCTGCGCCAAAGCCAGCAAAAGCGCATCGCCGCCCAACAGAACCCGGACGGCAGCGGTTATACCTCACGCCGGCCGCAATACCGCGAGCAAAAGGGGCGCATCCGCCGCCAGATGTTCGCCAAGCTGCGCACCGCGCGCTGGCTCAAGATCGAAGCCAATGCCGGCGGCGTGGAAGTCGGTTTCCTGCGCCAGGTGGAACGCATCGCCCGCGTCCACCAATACGGCCTGCGCGACCGCATCAGCCGTCACACCCAGCGTGAAGCGCAATACCCGGCGCGCGAGCTGCTGGGGTTGACCCAGCAAGATTTCGAGCTGATCCGCGGCAAAGTCCTGGACCAGCTCGCCAAATAGCACCGCCATACCCGTAACACCCGCAACAAAAGGAACTACATGTCCATTCAGCTGCACAACGCCGACTGCCTGCGTTTCCTCCCCACCCTGCCCGCCAACCACTTCGATCTGATCCTGACCGATCCGCCGTACTCCTCTGGCGGCCTGCACACCGCCACGCGCCAGCAGCCGCCCGCTACCAAATACCTTGGCAACGATGTTAAACGCCCGGTCCACCAGTTCGCCCACGACAACAAAGACCAGCGCAGCTGGTGCCGCTGGTGCGTGGAATGGCTGACCGAGTGCCACCGCGTGCTGAAAGACGGCCACCTGATCGCCATCTTCATCGACTGGCGGCAACTGCCCACCCTGACCGATGCCCTGCAGATGGCAGGCTTCCTGTGGCAAGGCGTGGCCGCCTGGGACAAGACCAACGGCGGCGCCAGGCCGCGCCAAGGCGGACTCAAACAGCAGGCGGAATTCATCGTGTGGGCCAGCAAGGGCAAACTACGCAAGGCCGATATCTACCTGCCCGGCGTGTTCCAAGGCCGCAAGCCGACCAATGCCTACCACATCACCGCCAAGCCGGTGGCCGTGATGGAAGAGCTATGCAAGCTGGCCGGCCCCAGCGGCCATGTGCTGGACCCGTTCGCCGGCGGTGGCGCCACCCTGGTGGCGGCGCGCAATCTTGGCCTGTCCGCCATAGGCTGCGAGCTGGAGCCGGAAATTTACCGCCAGGCGCGGCTGGCGTTGGAGGCTTCACAGCCTCTCGCCGCCTAGCGGTTGTGCTGTCGCGCCACACAACACCCACCGCGCGACACCCCGCGCCGGCCTGTGCAAACTGGTCGGCATGCAAAACTTCGCTGACCTCTCCCGCCGCATCGAGTCGCTGATCCGCCTCGGCACCATTGCCGAGGTGGATCACGCCGCGCGGCGCGTGCGCGTCCAGACCGGCGCGCTGACCAGCAACTGGCTGCCTTGGGGCGCGCACCGCGCCGGGCAAACCCGCGACTGGAACCCGCCCACGGCGGGCGAGCAAGTGCTGCTGCTCTGCCCCAGCGGCGACCCGGCCGGCGGCGTGGCGCTGTTGGCCATCTATTCCGACGCCTTCGACGCCCCCAGCAGCAGCTCGGACGAGCATCTAACCGTCTACCCGGACGGCGCCCGTATTCTTTACAACCACGCCACTGGCGCGCTGGCCGTCAGCGGCATTCAAACCGCCCTGGTGCAAGCGGCGCAGCGCGTCACCGTGGACTGCCCGGAATCGCTGTTTACTGGCAACGTCACCATCCAAGGCCGGCTGACCGTGCTGGGCGATGTGTTCGCCAAGGCGAAAGCCACCGTATCCGGCCTGTTCAGCTACCTGGCCGGGATGTCCGGTTCCGGCGGCGCAGGCGGAGCCACCACCATCAGCGGCAGCATCACCCATCGCGGCGGCGCGCTGTCGTCCAATGGCGTGGTGCTGGACAGCCACACCCACCCGGACGCCCACGGCGGCAACACGGAAGGGCCGAACCCATGAACGCCATCGGTCTGAATCCCGCCACCGGCCGCAGCTTGGGCGGCGACGATCATCTGCGCCGCAGCATTGCTTGCATCCTCACCACGCCGCGCGGCTCGCGCCTGGCGCGCCGGACCTTTGGCTCGTTGCTGCCGGAGCTGATCGACCAGCCGCTAAACGGTAAAACCCGCATGCAGGCCATGGCCGCCAGCGTGATGGCGCTGGCCGAATGGGAGCCGCGCATCGAGCTATCCCGCGTGCTGCTCAGCGTCGGCGCCGGCGACCAAGCCGGCCGCCTCACCATCGACATACAGGCCAAGCGCCGCGACAGCGGCCAGCCCTTGGCCTATTCCATCCCCGTGCGAGGCTGACCATGGCCATCGACCTCACCCGCCTGCCCGCGCCGGCCATCATCGAGCCGCTGGACTACGAAGCCCTGCTGGCCGAATACAAGGCCCAGTTGCTGCAGTTGGCGCCGGCCGAACTGCGCGACAGCCTGGCCGCGGCGCTGCAACTGGAAAGCGAGTCGCTGACCTTGCTGCTGGAGCTGGCCGCCTACCGCGACCTGCTGCAGCGCCAGCGCATCAACGAGGCGGCCAAAGCCTCGCTGTTGGCCTACGCCGAGAAGACCGATCTCGACAACCGCGCCGCCGACTACGGCGTGCAGCGCTTGCTGATCCAGCCGGCCAACCCGGACGCCACCCCGCCGACCGACGCCATATGGGAAAGTGACGAGCGCCTGCGCTACCGCGCGCAGATGGCGCTGGAAGGGCTGAGCGTAGCCGGCAGCCGCGGCGCGTATGAGTTCCATGCGCTGCGCGCCAGCGGCGACATTGCCGGCGCTTTCATCGACAGCCCGACCTTCCGCGCCGTTGCCGTGCCACCGGCCATCGCCGGCCAGCTGCCCGCCGGCGCTATTGTGCTGGCCTGCGATTACGCCGCTGGCCTGGACAGCCCATTGCCCGGCGATGTGTCCATCGCGGTGCTGCCGCGCCAGGGCTTAGACGGCGCGGACTTGCCGGCGAGAGTGGAGCTGCTGCTGCGCGACGACGATGTCCGGCCCATCACCGACCGGCCGCGCGCGCTGCTGGGCCAAGCCATTCCATTTGAAGTCGACGCCACCATCGAGATGGAGCAAGGACCAGATTTGGACGTGGTGCTGAAGGCCGCGCGCGAAGCGTTAGCGAACATGCTGGCTCATACACGCCAGTTACACGGCGAGGTGGCGCGATCCGCTATTTTCGGCGCGCTGCACGTCCATGGCGTGCGCCGCGTCGAACTGCGCGCACCCGCCGATGACATTCGCTGCGACGGCCGCCACTACCCGGACTGCCGCAAGGTGCGGCTGGTGAGGGCCGACGCATGAGCCGCCATCTATTGCCGCCGAACCGCACGCCGCTGGAGTCCGCGCTGGCGGACGCCTGCGCGATCGATCTCGACGTTTCGCCGCTGCGCGGCCTGGCCGACTCGGCACGGTGCCCAGCGGCGCTGCTGCCCTGGCTGGCCTGGTCGATGTCGGTGGATAGCTGGGATGAGGCGCTGACGGAGCGGCAACAGCGTGCGCTGATCCGCGAATCCATCCCGATTCACAAGCGCAAGGGCACAGCCGGCGCGGTGCGCCGCGCCATGACGGCGCTGGGCCTCAGCATCGAATACCGCGAGTGGCGCGAGATCCCTGGCGCGGCGCCCTACACCTTCCAGCTGACAGCCTGGGCCAACGACAACCACAGCCCGGACGGGCCGCTGCTGGACGCCGACCTTTACCGCCGCCTGCGCCGGGTAGTGGACGAAGCCAAGAACGAGCGTAGCCATTACGAACTGCGCGTAGGCGCGCAGTTTGACCAGCTGCAGCGCCTGGCCAGCGTGGCGCGCATCAGCGCCGTGCAGCGCGACGCCGCGCAATGCCTGCCGCCGCCAGCGCATCCCATCACCCATCTCATGCAGGCCGCTAGCGCCGCCCAGGCGCGCGGTGTGCTGCGCTTTTCCATGGAGGGATAAACCGTGAGTACCCCATTAATCCCGCAGCTACTGGACAGCGGCCTGGCCGCCATCCAATTAGCCAGCGGCGACGGCGTCAAACTGCGCATCACCCACATCGCGCTGGGCGATGCTGGCTACACACCCACCGCCGGACAAACCAGCTTGCAGCATGAAATCGTCCGCTATCCCATCGCCGATGGCAAAAGCGTCGGCCCGCGCCAGCTGCATCTGACGGCGCTGGCTGATGACAGCGCCGAGTTCTGGGTACGCGAGGTCGGTTTCGTGCTGGAAAACGGCTCATTCCTAGCGGTGTGGAGCTCCCCCAGCCGCGCATTGGCCTACAAGCAGGCGGGACTTGAGCTGCTGCTGGCCTACGACCTGACCCTGGCCGGGGTGCCGCCGGATAGCGTCGTCGTCCAATCCACCGGCGCCGGCCTGAGCCTGCATCTAGCCGAGGAGCTGGCCAGCCTGGCCGCTTCGGCCGTCGCAGGCATGCAGGTGGATCTGCAGCAGGATGCGCAGTTAGCCCATTACGGGCAAGAGCTGTCCGTGGTGCGGACACACCTAGAGGAATTAAACCAACGCGCTATGCGCAGCGAGATTGATCACGGCAGTCGGCTTGCCCGTGCCGAAGAGGCACAGCGCCAGCATGGCAACCAGTTGTTGGCGCTGGCCGAATCGGATCGCCAAACCTCACAACGGCTCGATGCGCTGGCTAGCCAGCAGACATCCGAACACGCCAACCTGCTCGCCCTGCACGCCGCCAATTCGGCCGCCATCGTTGACCTGCAAAACCATTATTTGAAAGGAGTTACCGCATGAGCCTGGAATCGAGCATTGCCGACCTGGTGCGCGCCTCTACAGATCTGACTGCCACCGTGCGCGGCAAGACGGGTGAAATCGACGCCAAGGTGGCGGCGAAGATTAGCGAGATGGAGGCTTGGCGGAGCAGTGCTGCGCGATGAATTCGCCAGCATCCTAGTTCATGAAATTCGGGTGGAGGGCAAGGCGGATCATTGGTATCCCGTGGTATTTGACCTGCCAGCAAGGCGCGTCGGCGATATCCAGATTGCTCGTTTTGTTCATCAGGATGAGGACAAGTATGGAAGGTTTAATGGGCATGTACTTCTGCACCTACGGGCGATGTCCGGAGAGTGGGGCGGCACACCCGCTTTCCTTTATCCAGTTTCATATGGTTACGGCCAAGGATTATTTGACACCACACCCCCCATCGCCAATTTCGCGTTGACTGCCTACGGCATGAAGGCTGTGGTGTGGTTGTTAGGGAAGGTCTGAACAACCTGCCACGCAAACAGAAATGCAATTTCTCGCGGGGGCTTCGGTTGCATTAGACCTACCAATTCTAGATCGCGCGCCATGAGGATGACCGGATGCTTCCGGCCATCCGCCCTTTCAACTCGCCGCCAGCAAGGCCTTTCGCGCCAGCCAGATGTTGGCCAGCCCAAACAGCGTCATCAGTTGCGCGGTATTCTTCTTCAAGCCGCGGTAGCGTGTTTTCAGGTAGCCAAACTGCTGCTTGATGACCCGAAACGGATGCTCCACTTTGGCCCGAATCTTGGCTTTGACCATTTCGCCCAGCTGGATCTGCCGGTCGTCGGCTGAATCGGTCAGCGCTTTGCGCTGGCCGGGCCTCATCGCAATCCACCAACGCACCGCTCGCGATTGGTGTTCGGCTCGCTTGTGCACGCCAGCAAAGCCGGCGTCGCCAAACACATCGATTTCCTCGCCGTGCAACAACTGATCGACCATCGTGACATCCGCCACATTGGCGGGGGTGCCGGCCACGTGATGCACCAAGCCGGACTGGGCGTCGACGCCGATATGGGCCTTCATGCCGAAGTACCACTGATTGCCCTTCTTGGTTTGATGCATGTCCGGATCGCGCTCGCCCTGAGCGTTTTTGGTGGAGCTGGGCGCGTGGATCAGGGTGGCATCGACGATGGTGCCTTGCTTCAACATCAGCCCTTTGTCGCAGAGATGCTGGTGGATGGCGGTAAACAGAGCGTGGGTCAGCTGGTGCTTTTCCAGCAGATGGCGGAAGTTCAGCAGGGTGGTTTCGTCCGGGACGGCGTCCAGGGAGAGGCCGGCGAACTGGCGCATGGAGGCGATCTCGTACAGGCTTTCTTCCATGGCGGGATCGGACAGGCTGTACCAGTGCTGCAGGCAGTAGACGCGCAGCATGGCGGACAACGGGTAGGGGCGGCGACCGTTGCCAGGCTTGGGATACACTGGATCGATGACGGCTTCGAGCTGCGCCCAAGGCATGACCTGATCCATCTCTGTCAGAAAGATTTCGCGGCGGGTGCGCTTCTTCTTAGCGGCGAGTTCGAGATCGGTGAAGGTCATCTGCTGTCGCATGCTGGCGTCCTGGATCTGACTGAGGGGGAGTCAGTTTACGGGAAGATTGGAGACTTGTTCAGACCTTCCTTAGGAAGTCGTAGCTACAACGTCACCTCATCGTGCCCGGTCAAGATCAATGTATTCAACGCCGAATCGGGAAACTTGGTTTTCAGCGATGGTCGGCCCGAGTTCGAAATCCGGCTCGATGCAATGACTGCTGTATCGAGTGGCATGATTCCTAATGGCTTTCTGAGAGGGGTGTGATATGGAACAGCAAATCACTGAACAATTGGTTGCGGGTTTTCGTGAGGCCCAGCTACGGGAGTTGCGCCAACGGCGTGACGTGCTGTTGCGTGCCTGCGACTGGACGCAAATGGCGGATGTTGTGCTGACAGAAGAACAAAAAGCAGCGTGGCAAACTTATCGCAAGGCGCTACGAGATTTGCCGGAAACGACGGTGAACTTGGATAAGGTGGCGTGGCCCACTGCACCGACCCCATCGCGTTAAGCACCTACTTCAAAAAGCCCCGCACCCGCGGCAATGCCGTTCACTTAAGGATTTTCGGGCGACTTTTCTGGCCTTGAGAGCACAGGAATCCACAAAAAAAGCACCGTTTCCCATGCATGGAGACGGTGCTTTTCTCTTAAGTGAACGGCATTACCGCACCCGCGGGGCTTGTTCATTGCCGGCTGGCCGCTATCAAGCGGCCTGTTGTTCGATCTGCTCCGCCTCATATTTCAGCGCCGCGGCGGCGCTGACGGCGAAGAAGTGGATCGACGGGTCTTCATGATGGCTGGCGAAGGTCTCGCCCAAGTGCGCCAGGCAAACGCAGAGGTTTTCCAGCGTCTCGCGCGGGTCATGTCCGATCAGGGGATTCAAGGTGTTGGCAATAGAACGATTGTGCATTTCTAACCTCATTTATTATTGAATCAGGCAATTAAATGCCAAGTCGTTATTTTTACGAAATCGTTACAGGTTTGATATTGGCGTTTAAGCCAATGCGCTGCATAACCTCCGGCAAAAAAATGTGCGCCACCAGCACGCGCGCATCCCGCCGTTTGCCCGCCTCAGATTTAAACCCAAGTTTTCTAAAGGAATTTTCCACATGCGCGCGGATGGTGCGCTCGGTAATGCCCAGCGCCTGCGCCGCCTCACGGTAGCTGCGCCCGGCGGCGATAAGTAAAACTACGGACACCTCGGCATCGCTTAACTGTCCCAATTGCCGGGCCTGCACCTGCTGCCGCAATGCGGCGTCCGCCAGCACCTGCCGCAAGTCCTCTGCCAGCCGGGTCCGCAGATGCGCCGGCGCATCCTCTTTCGCTATTTCCGCGATGACATCCAACAACGTGAGCATATCCCGCGCGTCCGCCCTGTCCAGAAAACGCTGGATCAGGTCGGAGACGGGAAAGGGCATGTTCTTACGTAGAAATACGGTCAAATTCTATGCTAGGTTGTGGCGCGGCCTGATACAACAAGCACCGCTCGCGCCGGAATATCACGCGGGGCAACATGCTCAGAACCTCACCCGGAGACTGAGACATGCCCCAGGACTACCACCACGGCGTCCGCGTGCTGGAAATCAACACCGGCACGCGCCCCATTCGCACCATTTCCACCGCCGTCATCGGCATGGTCTGCACCGCGGACGATGCCGACCCTGCCGCCTTCCCGCTCGATGCCCCGGTTTTGTTGACCGACGTGCAAGCCGCCATCGGCAAGGCCGGGGTCAAAGGCACCCTGGCCGCCAGCCTGCAAGCCATCGCCGACAACGCCAGCCCGCTGGTGGTGGTGGTGCGCGTCAAAACCGGCAAGGACGCGGCGGAACAAAACAGCCTGATCATCGGCACGACGACAGCCAGCGGCCAAAACACTGGCCTCAAGGCGCTGCTCAGCGCCCAGCAGCGCGTCGGCGTGCGCCCGCGCATCCTGGGCGTGCCGGCGCTGGATACCCTGCCGGTGGCCACCGAGCTGGCCGCCCTCGCCGCCAAGCTGCGCGCCTTCGGCTACGTCAGCGCCAACGGCTGCAAGACCAAGGAAGACGCCGCCGCATACCGGCAAAACATTGGCCAGCGCGAGCTGATGGTCATCTGGCCGGACTTCACCGCCTGGGACGGCGCGGCCAACAAGGACATGCCCGCCCCTGCCGTCGCCCGCGCCCTGGGCCTGCGCGCCATGCTGGACGAAACCCAGGGCTGGCATAAGACGCTGTCCAATGTGGTGGTGCAAGGCGTCACCGGCATCAGCCAGGATGTTTACTGGGACTTGCAGAACCCGGCCACCGACGCCGGCTTCCTCAACGAAAAATCCATCACCACCCTGATCCGCCGCGACGGCTTCCGCTTTTGGGGCAGCCGGACGTGCAGCGACGATCCGCTGTTCGCGTTCGAGTCCTACACCCGCACCGCCCAGGTGCTGGCCGACACCCTGGCGGAAGCGCATATGTGGGCCATGGATAAGCCGCTCACGCCCACGCTAGTGAAAGACATCGTGGACGGCGTCAACGCCAAGGGCCGCGAGCTGGTGACCAATGGCTACTTGCTGGGCTTTACCTGCTGGTACGACGCCACCGTCAACGACAAGGACACGCTCAAGACCGGCAAGCTGGCCATCGACTACGACTACACCCCCATCCCGCCGCTGGAAAACCTGATGCTGCGCCAACGCATCACCGACCGCTACCTGATCGACTTCGCGTCCAAGGTCAACGGCTAACAGGAGACAACCATGGCCGCACTGCCGCGCACCCTGCGCAAATTCAACCTGTTCAACGACGGCATGTCCTTCATTGCCGAATGCCTGTCGGTCAAGCTGCCGGCGCTCAAGATGAAAACCGAGGACTACACCGGCGCCGGCATGATCGGCCCAGTGGCGCTGCTCAAGGGCGTGGAAAAGCTGGAGATGGAACACACCTACAACGGCCCCATTCCGGAAATCATCGCCACCTTCGGCGCGGAAAAACACGACGCCGCCAAGCTGCGCTGGATGGGCAGCTATTCAAACGAAGCCACCGGCGAAAGCCACGCCGTGGAAATCGTCGCCGCCGGCCGCCATAACGAGCTGGACTCCGGCGACGCCAAGGCCGGCGAGAACGGCGAATTCAAAGTTAAGACCGACCTGACCTACCTGAAATGGATCATGGACGGCAAAGAGCTGATCGAAATCGACATCGTAAACGACGTGTTCAAAGTGGCCGGCCAAGACCGCATGGCCCAGCACCGCGCCAATGTCGGCCTGTAACCCCCATTTCTAGGAACCCCAAGCCATGAATGAAAACACCATCCAGCTGGACGCCCCCATCCAACGCGGCGAAACCAAGATCGAAGCCATCGAACTGCGCCGCCCCGGCGCTGGCGAGCTGCGCGGCCTCAAGCTGGCCGACGTGCTGCAGCTGGACGTAGACGCCGCCATCAAGCTGCTGCCGCGCCTGTCCATGCCGGCGCTGACGGAGGAAGAAGCCAAGCGCCTGGACCCGGCCGACCTGCTGCAATGCGCCACCGTGGTGGTCGGTTTTTTGTTGAAGAAATCGGAGCAGCCCGCCAGCCTCTCCCCGGCAGCGTAGACGACGCCATCGCCGATATCGCCACCATATTTCATTGGCCGCCCTCGGCCTATAGCGCCATGCCGCTGGCCGAGCTGGCCAGCTGGCGCGAGGCGGCCCGCCTAAGATCAGGAGCCGCCGACGATGAATAGCCAGCTGAAAATCGAAGTGCTGCTGGCGGCCGTGGACAAACTGACCCGGCCGCTCAAGCAGGCCATGGCCGGCAACCAAGCGCTGGCGCGCGCGGTGAAGGAAAGCCGGGACCAGCTCAAAGGCCTGGAAAAAACCCAGAAGCAGCTGGACGGCTTCAACCGCCTGCGCCAAGAGTCCCAAACCAGCACTGCTGCCCTGCATGCCTCGCGCCAGGCGCTGGACCAGCACCGCCGCGCTCAAGGGTTGGCCAAGTCCGAATTGAGCCTGATCGCTACCAAGCTCAAGACCGCCGAGAAGCGCTACCACGACCTCAACGAATCCCTGGTCAAATACCCCAAGCTATCCGCCAACTACGCCGGCGCCATCGCCAAGCAGCGCTATGAGCTGGAACAGCTGCAGCTTGAGCACGCCCGGCAAAAGAACGTCATCCGCAAATCTCAAGAGGCCATCAAGACCGAAGAGCAAGCGCTGCGCGCCAACACCGCCCGCCGCAAAGAACTAGCCGCCGCCTTGGCAGACTCCCGCCAGCAGCTGGGCCAAGCCGGCATGCATACGTCCAAGCTGGCCCAGCATCAAGCCCAACTCAAAGCGGCCACCGCTGCCGCTGCCGCTGCCGCCGCGCTGGATAAGCAAAGCGCCGCGCTGGAGCGCGCCAACAAACGCCAGCAAGCGTTCATCGCCGCCCGCGCGCGCTACGACAAAACCCTGGCCGCGCGCGACAAGATCGCCAGTACAGGCGCAAAGGCTGTTGCCGGTGGCGCGGCCATCGGCGCCACCATGGCCATGCCGGTGATGGCCTACGCCCAGGCCGAAGACGCCGCCACCCAGCTGAAAGGCGCGATGATGCGTGCCGGCGGCGTCATCCCGCCGGAGTTCGAGCAGATCAACCGCCTGGCGGAAAAGCTGGGCGACCGCCTGCCCGGCACCACCGCCGATTTCCAGAACATGATGACCATGCTGCAGCGCCAGGGCATGAGCGCGCAGTCTGTGCTGGGCGGCCTGGGCGAAGCCGCGGCTTACCTGGGCGTGCAGCTCAAGATGACGCCGGAGGCCGCGGCGGAATTCACCGCCAAGCTGCAAGACGCCACCCGCACCAGCGAAAAAGACATGATGGGCCTGGTGGACATGATCCAGCGCGGCTTTTACGCCGGCGTAGACCCGGACAACATGCTGGAAGCCTACAAGGGCTTGGGCGCGGCCATGGACATGATGCGCGTCAAAGGGCTGGAAGGCGCCAAAGCCTTCGCCCCCTTCGTGGTGATGATGGATCAGGCCGGCATGCGCGGCGAGTCAGCCGGCAACGCCATTCGCAAAGTCATTGCGGCCAGCCTGAACGTGGACAAGATCAAGAAGGTGCAGCAGAACCTGCGCAAGCAAAAAGGCATTGCGCTGGATCTGGACTTCACCAACGGCAAGGGCGAGTTTGGCGGCCTGGACAAGCTCATGTCCCAGTTGACCAAGCTGCAAAAACTGGACACGGTAAATCGCCTGGCCGTGTTGAAAGACATCTTTGGCGACGACAAAGAAACCAACGAAGTCCTATCCAAGATCATCGAAAAGGGCAAGGAAGGTTACGACGATGTTGTGCAGAACCTAGCAGCCCAAGCCAGCCTGCAGCAGCGCGTCAACCAGCAGCTTGGCACCCTGAAAAACCTATGGGACGCCGCATCCGGCACCTTCACCAATGCCATGGTGCGCTTTGGCGAAGCCATTAGCCCGGAGCTGAAGGCGGCCTCTGAATGGATTGGCAAGCTGTCGGAAAGGCTGGGCGAGTGGGCCAAGGCCAACCCGGAGCTGGCCAACGCCATCATGAAAACCCTGGCCATCGTCGGCCTGCTGCTGGCCGGCTTGGGCGGGTTGGCGCTGGCAGCTGCCGCCATCATCGGGCCGTTCGCCATGTTGGGCCTGGTCATGTCCAAGGCATCCATCGTCATCGGCTCGCTGGGCGGCATCTTCGGCCTGCTTCGCGGCGCGTTATCCCTGCTGGGTGGCGCGCTGGGCATGGCCGCCAAGGCCATGATGTTCCTCGGCCGCGTGTTCCTGATGAATCCCATTGGGCTGGTGGTCACCGCCATTGCAGCGGCAGCCTATTTCATTTGGCGCAATTGGGATTGGATCGGCCCCAAGTTCGCCGCGCTGTGGAATGGCATCAAGGATGTGTTCTCTACCGTCTGCGGCTGGATCACTGGCTACCTGATGAACTGGACGCCGGTTGGCTTCATCGTTCGGCATTGGGAAGACCTGTGCAAGATCACCGCCGCGCTGTGGGACCGCTTCAAGGGCATCGTCTTTGCTGCTGGCGGCGCGCTGGTGGCGTACTTCCTCAACTGGACGCCACCGGGCTTGATCATCAAGCATTGGGACAGCATCCAGGCAGGCGCGCGGGCGGCTTGGGACTGGATCAGCGCCAAGGTGACTGGCGCTGGGCAAATCATCGCCGATTACTTCATGGGCTGGACGCTGTACGGCGTCATCGTCCGCCATTGGGATCAGATCACCGGCTTCCTGGGCAGCCTGGGCGCGCGGCTGGCCGACCTGGGCCGTATGGCCATGGATGGGCTGATCGGCGGCATCATGAGCAAGCTGGAAGCCTTGCGCAACGCCATCAGCGGCGTGGGCGATGGCGTCATCAACTGGCTCAAGATCAAGCTGGACATCCATAGCCCGTCCCGCGTCATGGCCCAGCTGGGCGGCTTCACCATGGCCGGTCTGGAACAAGGCATAGACAAGGGCCAGGCCGGGCCGCTGGCCAGCATGCGCGAAGCTGCCAAAAAGCTCACCGCCGCCGGCGCCGGCATCGCCATCGCCACCGCACCCGCCATGGCCGGCCAACTGGACCACCGCCCGCCGCTGCGCGCCAGCACGCCGGCCGCGCCCGCCCTGCAGCCGATTTTCCATATCAACATCCACGCCGCGCCGGGCATGAACGAGCAACAGCTCGCCGCCCTGGTGCAGCGCCAAGTGACGCAGGCGCTGGCCCAGGCCGCCAGCCAGCAAGCCGCCGCGCGCCGTTCCCGCTTTGGAGACTTCGACTAATGCTAGGCATGCCGATGATGGCCCTGGGCCTGTTCGTGTTCACGCTGGACACCCTGCCCTATCAGGATTTCAAACAGCAATACGGCTGGCGCTGGCCTAGCAATAGCCGCGTTGGGCTGCGTCCCGCGTATCAGTTCCTGGGGCCGGACGAAGAGTGCATCACCCTGTCAGGCCGGCTGATGCCGGAGCTAACCGGCGGCGAAACCGCCCTCAGCCTGCTGCGCCTGATGGCGGACCAAGGCCGCGCCTGGCCACTGATCGAAGGCACCGGCACGCTATACGGCTATTTTGTGGTGGAGAAGATGGACATCAGCCGGCAGGAGTTTTTCAGCGACGGCGCGGCCAGGTGCATAGACTTCACCCTGTCGCTCAAGCGCGTGGACGATCAGCTGCTAGACCTGCTCGGCACCGTCACCCACGCCATGCTGGAGCTGATCCAATGAGCGCCGCCGGGCAGCTGTTCGAGCAAAATGCCAGCCAGCTGGATGGCCTGGCCAAGCAGGCTGGCCAGACACTGGACAATCTGGCCGCCCAGGCATCGGACGCGCTGCGCCAGCGCCAGCCGCGCCGGCCCGTCTGCCGCATCCTGCTAGGCGGCAAGGACATCACCCGCAACATCACGCCGCGGCTGATCAGCCTAACACTCACCGACAACAGGGGATTTGAGGCGGACCAGCTGGACATTGTGCTGGACGACAGCGACGGCAAGCTGGACATCCCGGAACGCGGCGTCACCGTCAAACTAGCGCTGGGTTGGGCAGATGGCCCGCTGGTGGACAAGGGCAGCTACATCGTGGACGAGGTGGAACACACCGGCACGCCGGACACTCTCACCATCCGCGCCCGCGCTACCGACCTGCGCGCCGGCATCGCCACAAAACGGGAAAAGAGCTGGCACCAAACCACCCTGGGCGCCATCGTGCAGGCCATCGCCAAAGCCAACGGCCTGACGCCGGCTATCCCAGCCTGGCTGGCCAAGCAAAAGATCGAACACATCGACCAAACCAGCGAGAGCGACGCCAACCTGCTTAGCCGCCTGGCCGAGCAGTACGACGCCATCGCCACCGTCAAGCAAGGCCGGCTGATCTTCTGCAAGGCGGGCGACGCCGAAACCGTCACCGGCCAGCCCTTCCCTGTCTGCCTGATCCGGCGCAGCAGCGGCGACAACCACCGCTTCAACGTGGCCGACCGTAACGCCTACACCGCCGTCAAAGCCTACTGGCATGACGTGCGCGGCGCCAAGAAAGGCGAAGTCATCGTCAACCAAGACACCAAGTTTGAACGCCGCGCCACCGTCACCAAGCTAGGCCGCAAGAGCAAGCGAACCAAGCTCACCGCCATCCAGCAAAAGGGCATCGAACCCAGCAGCGAAAACATCAAAGTCCTGCGCCACGTCTACGTCAGCGAGGCCACCGCGCTGCAAGGCGCAAAAGCCGCCTGGCAAAAGCTGCAGCGCGGCGTGGCGGAATTCTCCATCACCCTGGCCGAAGGCCGGCCGGAGCTGTTCCCGGAACTGCCCGCCCAGGTGCAAGGCTTCAAGCCCGTCATCGACGCCACCAGCTGGGTGCTGAAGAAAGTCACCCACCAGCTGGGCGACGGCGGCTACACCACGGCGCTGGAGCTGGAGGCGAGGCTGGAGGATGTGGCGGGGTAAGTGCGGAGCGCCTGATTGGGCTGCACGTCAAGGTTTGATGATGCGCGGGTTGGTGCTGCCCCACACCGTGTACATGTCCGCCAGCAAGGCGCCGTTGTATTCCTCCAGATCCGATTGCGCAATGCTGGCACCGCCTTGTTCGCCGAACAGCACCACTTCGTCGCCCGGATGGACGCCTGGAATATCCGTTACGTCCACCATGATGGTATTCATGGACGTTTTGCCGACGACCGGCGCCTTGCGGCCATGAATTAGGACCGAGGCCTTATTGCTCATGGCGCGTCGGTAGCCATCGGAATAGCCCAGAGGGAGATTGGCGAGCAGAGAGTCGCGGCTCAGGGTGTAGCTGCGGTCATAGCCCACGGTATTGCCGGCGGCATAGCGATTGACCGAAGCTACGCGGGTTTTGAACGCCATGACCCGCTTGTATTCGGTGTAGCTGGGAATGGAGTCGCCATAGAGCAAACCGCCAGGACGCACCATGTCCAGGTGTGCCTCCGGCACTTCCAACGTAGTGAAGGAGTTGGCGCAGTGCAGCAGCAGCTTGCTGCGGTCCAGCCGGGCCGCGCGTATCAGCCAGGCCGTATCGCGCTGGAATTGGGCAAAACCGGCCTGCACGTCTTTTTTCTCCTCCACCGGGAAGTGCGTCATGATGCCGGTCACCTGGATGCCGGGCAGACGCAACAGCCGCAATGCGTCGCGGCGGGAAGCGCCCAGATTGAAATCCAGGCCGTTGCGGCTCATGCCGCCGGAGTTGAGGGCCAGGTGAAACGTCAGCGTGCGGCCGCTTTGCCGCGCGAGTTTGGACAGGGCCTGCGCGCTCTCCAGATTGCCTATCAGTTCTTCCATGCGATAAGGCAACGCATCCTCCATCTCCTCCGCCGTGGCGGTGCGCACCCGCATCAGCCGCCCGGCAAAGCCTTTTTCGCGCGCCACCCGCGCCTCCTCGTTGCTAGCCACGCCCAGGCAGGGGATGCCGGCCGCTACTGCGGTGGGCACCAATAGATCAATGCCGTGGCCATAGGCGTCGGCCTTCATGATTGCGCAGATTTGCGGCCCGTTTGGCCCCAGCCTGGCTTTCAGTGTTTCCAGATTATGCCGAAATGCCGCCAAGTCTATTTCCAGCCAGGCGTTGGCGGCATGGTTGAGCTGGCCGTTGCGGTGATCGCCGGCTTGCGGCAGGTAGGGCGCGGCCGGCGTCAACTGGCCGGCAAACATGCTGGCGATAGCCAGTGCGAGCAAAGTGGGGCGGAACATGGCGGGCCTCCTGGCGGATGCGGTTATAGCGTGAAGCGGTTCACCACCTGGTGCAGGGTGGCGGTGCGCTGTTTCAGACTGGAAACTTCTTCCTGCGCGTGACTGGCCGCGTCGCGGTTGCCGGCCGCCGCCTCGCTGACAGCTTGCGAGCGCTCCGCCAGCTGGCGATACGCGCTGGCCTGCCCTTGCACCGCCGTAGTGATGTTGCCCACGTTATTGACGGTTTCGCCTATGCTGTCGGCGAAATGGGTGAGAGTGTCGCTGGCGGAATCCGCGTGATGCTTGCAGTTGTCCACCTTTTCCACCGCTTCATGCATGCGCTTGCTAGCGTTGGAGGCGGATTGCTGAATGGCGATCAGCGTTTGACCGATTTCCACTGTCGCCTGCGAGGTGCGCATCGACAGGTCGCGCACTTCGTCCGCCACCACGGCAAAGCCGCGGCCCATCTCTCCGGCCCGCGCCGCCTCGATGGCGGCGTTGAGCGCCAGCAGGTTGGTTTGGTCGGCGATGTCCTTGATGACCGAAACAATGCGATTGATATCGGCCGTTTGCTGATTGAGATGCTGGATATCCCCCGCAAGATGGGTGACTTCGCCTTGCACCTGATTCATCACCTGGGCCGCTGCGCGGATGCTGTCCACGGTGTTGCGCGTGGTGTGGGAAAAGCTATGCATGTGCTGCTGCACATCGTTGCTGATGTCGGCGATCTGCCCCACCGACCCGGCCAACTCATCGATGGAGGCGCTGCTGCTTTGCGCCATGTCCGCCTGAGACAGCGAGCGCTGGTTTACGCCATCCACCAGCCCGGCCAGGCGGGCGGACAGCTCGGACAACGCATGCGATTCGTCCCAGATTTCGCGCATCCTGTCGCGCAGCGCGGCCATGAAGGTATTAAACGAAGCGGCGATCATGCCTACCTCGTCGCGGTGCCGCACCGTCAGCGTGCGGGTGAGATCCCAGTCCCCGTCGGCCAGCCGGGTGAGAGCCTCGCTGGCTTCGTTGATTGGACTGACCAGCTGCCGTGCCACCAGGTTGGCCAGCAGCAGGGAGACGCCCAGCACCGCCAGAGCCACCAGCGAGACATGCAGCAACAGACCGTTGCGCAACTGGTGCACCTTTTCCAGCGACATGTCGGCGCCGATCACGTAGCGCATGCCGTCCGGCGTGGTGAACGGCACAAAGGCGGAACGAAACCAGCCGTATTCCCCCTTGTAGTCTTCATATTCAATGCTGCCCTTCTCCAGCGCCGTGCGCAGGCCGGTGGGCACCTGGGGGTATTCCGCCAGAAACCAGCGCTGGTATTTGCCGCTTTTTTCCTCGTCCGGGCTGGCGGAGGAATGGGTGTACAACACCTTGGAGCCGCGCAGGATGGTGGAATACACGTAGGCCAGCTCAGACTGGTGGACAAAGGTGGTAAGCCGTTTGGTAGATTCGACGTCGCCATCGAAATGATCCGGCAGCTTGTCGTGGAAATGCTCGCCGATGATGCGCTGCGTGGCGTAAGCGGAAGTCAGCAGATTGCGATTGATGCCATCCATTTCCGCGTTCAGCGTGCTGTGATAGGCGTAGACCGAATAAATCAGCACCACCACCGCGGTGAGAACGGTAAAGCAAAGGGACAATTTGGCCTGCAGGCCCCAGCGTATACTCATGAAGCGCTCCCTCAACCCAAGCCTCCGTGCGTGGTGGCTGCTTCCTGGCATGCCGCTCATGCTGATGGAGCAGGCTGGCCGGGACTTTTAATAGTTATAGCTGGAACTATTCACGCCACAACTTTGATTGACCGCCAGGATGGCGACGGCGAGGGGGCAACGATTTGACAGGCGCTGCCATGGCGCATGCGCAAAAGCGCAAGGGATGGGATGGCGTAAATGGCAGGGCAGGGCTAAGCGGCGTGCCCTCTGGCGCGTTTGCTCAGCTACGTAGCTGGGCACTAAACAGCTTGCATTGGGCAGGTCACCTCAATATCAAAGCGGCACGCAAACAACTGGGTTGGTCGCCAGACTAGTTACTGGCGCTATGCGAGCGGCCATGAGATAGCGTTGGATGGCGATGATATTCGCGGCAGCTTTCGCGTCCCCCTGGCAAAGCTGTGGATCGTCCCTGCGGGGCATCCACGAGCTTTCGATATCCGGAGTACCCGGTTCATCGACTAATTCACCGCTACCAGTGGATAACCCTGTGCACAACCACCGCCAGGGCAATGACAAAGCGCCTCTTGCTGGAGGCGCTTATTTTTTGGGCGGCTGTTGTAGCCAGCAGCGGCACAACAGCGCGCCCCGCCGCCAAGCCGCCGGCGCGGCTACAGTGGGCGCAACCACATGCCGGAGCGCCCCATGGACTTTAGCCGCCTGAACTACTATGCCGCCCTTTCTGACGACGACTTGAACGAAGCCATCGCCGCCAGCTACTGGTGCATACCCGACGAAGTGCGGGACGCGCCCTACTTCCATCATCCCAACTACTGCCGGGACTGGTTTGAGTCGGCCAAGATCGTGGCGGACATCGCCTTTAATGCGCGGCGGGGTGTGCAGCAAAGATTCGATGCTGCACTGTCCCGATTCACCAGCGACAGCACCAAGCCCCGCGACATCCTGCTTGTCTGCGCTCCGCGCGAGGTCTGCATGGCAGCGCTGTTTGCTTGTCTGTCGTAGCAGACTCACCCCACGCGCCGCCAGCGGAAGGGCAATGAAAAAGCGCCTCTTGTGGGAGGCGCTAATTTGGTTCTGTGATGATATGGGCGGCTGTCATTCCGCTTTCATCCTGTAAAGCTGGTGGATCGCCCTGCGGGGCATCCACGAACTTTGCGATATTCAGAATAAATAAAATAAACTCTTATATAAATCATGAAAACTAATAGCACCCTACCATTACCCAGCCACCAATATATTTTTTATTAAATAATTTCATAAACCATTATAAAATTACCAAAATGTAAACTAGACTTTATAACAGTATTTAGTAAGTCAAAACATTATAAACTCAATAGGCACCTTGGCTTTAATAAGCAAATGCACCCCTTAATATGCAACCAACCCAATCTTTGGAGATTTAAAATGGATACAACTATCGAAAAAGGCTACCTGTCTGACAAGCCCGGCTTTCACGGAGAGCTGAATGCCGTGTCTCAAAATTTTAAACTGAAAATCGTAAAAAACGGCCAAACCATTGGCTACCTTATGATGGGGCAAAGTGGCATATATAATCACTACGCCAAAATTGGCGAAAAAGGTGATGATTTCCAAATCCAATCCGATGGAACTGGAGAGGTCATCGCAATCAAGTCCGGGATCTCGCAAGGATATTTCCTATCCGTGGATCCAAGAGGCTGGGTATGCTCAGCACGATTTGACCTTAGCCCTTACTGGACTGTAGACAACAAGTCATCATCCACTTTCCAACTCAAAACAAAGGGTAAAGACGTTGTTCAACACCCCATCTCTGCCGATAATATCAAGACAGGTGAATGGACATATGTTTTGCCAGGAAAAGGAGAGGCTATCGAATTCCAGAAAGAACCGGTCTAAATAATCGGCAAGCCTTATCAGCATCGATTAAAGCGAAATCACTGATGAAATAAGCGCCTCTCGCTGGAGGCGCTTATTTTTTGGGTGGCTGTTGTAGCCAGCAGCGGCACAACAGCGCGGCCCGCCGCCAAGCTGCCGGCGCGGCTACAGTGGGCGCATCCACATGCCGGAGCGCCCCATGGACTTTAGCCGCCTGAACTACTACGCCGCCCTTTCTGACGACGACTTGAACGAAGCCATCGCCGCCAGCTACTGGCGCATTCCCGACGAAGTGCGGGACGCGCCCTACTTCCATCATCCCAACTACTGCCGCGACTGGTTCGAGTCGGCCAAGATCGTGGCGGACATCGCCTTTAATGCGCGGCGGGATGTGCAGGAAAGATTCGATCCCGCCCTGTCCCGATTCACCAGCGACAGCGCCAAGCCCCGCGACATCCTGCTTGTCTGCGCTCCGCGCGAGGTCTGCATGGCCGCGCTGTTTGCTTTGTCAGTCGTAGCAGACTCACCCGAGCACCACCAGCGGCAGAACAATGAAAAAGCGCCTCTTGCGAGAGGCGCTGGCTTGGTTCTGCGATGATATGGACGGCTATCACTCCGCTTTCTTCCTGCAAAGCTGGTGGATCGCCTCTTCGAGGCATCCACCCTACGAGCTTCGCGATATCCGGGGTACGCGGTAACTTTTTTAACCGGATCTTCAATGTTCATTCAAACATCTCCTTTACTTGAATAAAGATAAGCATATAACGTTTGAGTTTGCACGTCCTATTGAACGAGATGTCATGCACCTGCGATGACTTCTATTTGGTAAGGGAAGTCACTTGGCGGGTATGGGTAAAGGTCAAGACATAGAGCCTCGTACAGAGCGCGATACTCTTCATCAGCCCGATATCTGGCCAATAAACGATCTCTGTACTCCTCTGATGGTACCAAAAAAATGGCCTGCTCATATGGTAGATAAAACATTTCCGAAGGGATGCGCCACTCTCTTTGCCAAGACCAGTCTACCCATCCGTCCTCCTGTGACTTGATGGGATCAAAAGAGACTAATTTCCAATGAATAGCCGGATTAATATAATGATGCTCATCTTTGGGCTGATAAATGACTGGGCGACCACCAGCTGCAAAGAGCCAAGACTTTTCTACAGATATGCCAAATGGACTGAAATGCTTATTCTCTTTTGTGAATTCACTTACCGGAGCTTCTGAAAAGCAAACCACGGGGGTACTTCCTATGATTGCTCTCGTTGTACCTTCGAGGTGCTCATCACAGGCAATTTTATAGAGGATATCTACAGCCTCATCATAACAACCGGCACGTACCAGATGGGTCACTCTATAACTTAGATCGGTTCTCTTACTTCTCATATTTACTGAGGCATATAACGTAGAAGTGAGCGGCAGTGGGAGTAAAACGGAGGAAGCACAAGCACTGCACGTGACTATCCCGCTCGACTGTAGAGTTAAAATGCATCACTCCAACCAAGGGAGGTTTTTGGTTGGGCCATAAATGTGATTACCATCAATCCAGAATTTCCCCCCGACATTTGGCCCATAAATGTAGCCATCTTCGATCCAGTACTTGCCACTATTTTTCGGACCATAGATATATCCATGTTCGATCCAGTATTTACCCGATTCAGCAGGGCCATATATGAAATTATCTTCAATCCAATATCCGGTGTTCATTGCTTATAGTCCTGTAGGCATTTTTGAATAAGGGAGTAAAAATAAAGCGCCTCACTGTAGAGGTGCTTTATTTATGGGACAACACTTTACAAAACTGCACACTCATCCATCGTCGGGCTGCCGATGATGCGAGTGCTGCCCTTGCACGATACCGTTACGCTTTGTCCTTTCTTCAGGGTCTTGGCCTGCGCTGCATTTTCCTTGCCCATCTTGGCCATCACCCGGTTGAATTCATCCTTGCCCCGCAGCCAAACCACCGTATTGTCAAACGCATCCTTGTCGATGGATGCCACGCGGCCGGACACTTCCAGCAGCTTGCCCTTGTAGATATCGTCGGCGGCGGCCTCGTTGTCATCGTAGTCCTGATACAGCTTCAAGGCCGTCACTTTCACGGCGGCCTCTTTCGACGCTTCGGCGACTGGCGCCGAACTTGTCTGACTGTCGGCGCTGGCCATCTTCCCTTCCTTGTCGCCCTTGCCGCCAAACATCGCGCCCAGCGCAATCAGCGCCACCAGGCCAATTGCGATCCATTTCAGTGCCTTCATGTCATCACACTCCCAATATAGGTTGTTTTAGTTAAAATCAATATGACGGTATGAAATGCTAACACAAAGTGAATCACAAACAAAAAAAGCCCGGCTAAGTCCGGGCTTCTGTTTAGGAGGGTGGGGTTGACCTACGACAAGCGTTTGTAGGTATCCAGCAGGCTGCGCATGGTGGTAACGGCCAGTGTGCGCCCCTTTTCGTCCACTTGATTCAGATCAGCCAGCAGGCTGCTGTCCTCATTCGACAACGCCGCACCATTGCGAACACCTGTCACAACGTACAGGACATCGAAACCTACAGCATGCAGAAGGTTGAGGGCTTCAGCGTTTGGAAAGCTGCGGCCAGCTTCATACGCCATATAAGTCGTATAGCCAACGCCGGCGGCCTTTGCGCCATCCTGCTGCGTAAAGCCCAGTCGGTTTCTTTCCTCTCGGAGCCGGTCCCCAATATTCAATTTTTAACCTCTCGCAAAGCGCACCCATCCATTTTCAGACGGAAACATGTTGCAACATTCAGAATTCAGATGTACGATGCAAAGCAATTCAGATTTCAGATGATGGTACCGCATATGACCACCACCGCACAGAGTGGCCGAAGGGTTTACGGTCCACGTGGTGTAGCACAGTCAAAACCCGTGCAGATGCGCCTGCTGCCTATTGAACGCTACCTCTTCAATAAGCTGAAGGAAAAGCTAGGCATGTCTGAGAGCAGCCTAAGCCGTGAAATCTATCTCGTTGGCCTGCCCACCTTCCTGGCTCTACACGGTCTGACGGAATGGGCAAATGCTATCCAAAAAGCATTTTCAGCATAACCACCGAACCGGAGGGCTTACTGTGACAACCACCTTTCCCCAGCAGCATCAGGCTTTGAATCAACACTTGGCCATGCACTACGGCATGACTGCCGGCGTGTGCGCCTATGCCGCCAAGTACATGCTGAAGTGCAAAACCGAAGCGCAGCTCGTGGCTGCTCTAGATGAATACCGCCAGCTGCCGCCAGCGCCCAAACCGCGCTAAAGCCTCGCCCAAATAAAAGCCGCATAGGGACAGCAAGGAAACCGTGATGGACAGACTCAGGATTGCGTATCAAGACATGTGCAAGGCCATGGCCGGCGGATGGTCCGCCATGGCGGCGGCCTTGGGCTTTAGCAAGGACGGTCTGGAAAACCGCGTGTACGAGCGCAAGGGCCAAGCGGTTTCCGTGCATGAGGCCATGCAGATGCAGGCCTTTAGCGGCACCACGCTGTTTGCAGAGGCCGTGGCGGCGGAGGCCGGCGGCGTGTTTATCCCTTTGCCGGATGTGGCAGCGGTGGACGATGAAGAAATCCAGCGCGTGTACATGGAGCTGGTGGATGAAGTGGGCCGCCTGGCGCGCGAGTGGAGCGAAGCCACCCGCGACGGCGAGGTGGACAAGCGCGAACGCCAGCGCCTGGAGGCCATCCGCGACGCCATCTGCACCAAGGTGACGCAGATGAACCATCTGACCTTTCAAGTGTTCTGCCGGAGCTAATCACCATGGCCTTTATCTGCCCGCACTGCAAACAAGTCGCCTACACCCGCACCAGCCGCTATCTGTCCGATCTGACACAGGAGGAATATTTGACGTGCTCCAATGTCACCTGCGGACACAACTTCAGCACCTTTCGCGCCGTGCGTGAAACGCTCAGCCCGTCGGCGCTGCCGCGTGCCGGCATCTACATTCCAATGGCTACCAAGCAGCGGCTTGCGGAAGTGCAACTCCTGATTCGCCGTCAAAAAGCTGGAACGGAAAACCAACTAGAGCTGCCGGGCCTGACCGCCTAAGCCCTACCCCTCCCCCTCTCATTGAAAAATCGCACCGCGCAGTGCGAGGGGGCTTTTTACGCCCAAAAAACGCAACACACAGGAGAAAACGCCATGCAACAGCCCAAAGCGCCCCGCCTTGCCAAGCTCCGTTATGTCCGCTTTGCCAATGGCACCGCCTGCTATTCCACTGCCGGCCGCGAGTTTTCCGGCCTGGGCGAGTGGCTGGAATACCTGGGCTGCTGCGCCCTGGTGCTGTTGCTGATTGTGCTGCAGTTCGTTTTGCCTGCCTGATTCTGGAGCCATCGCCATGAATACCGCTACCACCGTTAAATCCCCCTGGCGCGATGTCGCCGTGAACATGGCGCGCGAGAATGCGGCGCGCCATGAGGCGCAGAAAAAGGCCCAGGCCAGGCTGGCGCCGGTGCATCTGCCGGTGGAGCCGTTGCGCCGCGAGGTGGCAGGGCCGCAACTGGTGGCGGTGGACGAGCTGCAAGCCAAGGTGCTGACGCCTGCGCAGCTGGACGCGCTGGCGGACATTCAGGACGCCATCAAGGTATTGGCCCAGGTGGAGCGCGCCATCAATCAGCAAATCTTGCTGAATGGCCTGCAGCTGCGCCAGTTGGCCTTGCATCAGCCGGGCATGGTGATAGAAGCGATTGAGAACATGCTGCCCGAAGCGCGCATAGCCGAAGCCAAGCTGCTGCGCGGCGGCCTGCCGCTGCGCGCCGAACCGCAGCAAGCCGCGCCGGCCGCCCGCGAGGAGCGCGCCGCATGAAAACCTGCCGCCTGCCTGATCTGGACCGCTTCCCGCGCCACCTGGGCCGGGCAATTGGCCGCGAGTGGCGCCAGCGCCGGGGCGTGCCCCTGGCGCTGGCCCAGGATCAGGCAGACCCGCGCGAGGCCGAGGCCAACGCCTGGCTGCGCGACCTCACCCGCTTTATGCCGCGCGACGCGCTGCCGCTGGGCGCGTGCGAAATGGAGCTGGTGGAATTTGCCAAGCAGCGCGCGTTTGAGGCGGACCAGCTGCTCAGCCGCGGCGCAAACATGGAGCAGCTGGAACGCTACTGCGCCCGCTTTGGCGTGGAGCCGCCGGCCGGCAAAACCAATGCAGGCCGCGCCAAGCGCGTGGCATGCAGCCTGTGGTGGCGCCGCGCCCTGCGCCGCGCCAATGCTCGCCGCAGCGAACATCTGTCTATCCAGTTGGGGCTGGTGCATTGCCGCCATGGCCTGTATGCCAGCCACGACGCCATCGCTCGCCGCCGCGAGCAGAAGCGCCGCAACCGCGGCTTGCTGGAGGCGCTGGCAGCCATCAACGAGCTGGGCCAGGAATACACTCTGCAAGAGCTGGCGGACCTCAGCATCAGCAACCCTGCCATCCGCCGCGCCGAGCTGATGGTGCGGATTGCTGGTTTTGAACACCTCGCCCAGGGGCTGGACTATGCCGGCGAATTCATCACCCTCACCGCCCCCAGCCGGTTTCACCCGCGCCACAAGGGCAGCGGCCAGCGCAATGCCAAGTACAACGGTGCCACGCCCATCGACACCCGCGACTATCTGCAAACCGTGTGGTCACGCATTACGGCCGCGCTGGCGCGCATGGGCATCAAGCCGTTTGGCTTCCGCGTGGCGGAACCGCACCACGACGGCACGCCGCACTGGCATGCCTTGCTGTTCATGCCCAAAGAAGCAGTCACAGACTTCCGCCGAGTGGTGGCGCGCCATGCCGTGCGCGAAGACCGCCAAGAGCTGGGGCTGACCTACCTATTGACCAAGACCGAAGCCATGCAGGCGGCGCGCGGCCTGCGCGCCAATGGCGCCAAGGGCAAGCTGGCCGAAATGGCCAACAAGCTGGGCATTGAAGCGGACTTTTGGGCCAACCCGCCGCGCTGGGTATGGAAAGGCATCAAGCCGCGGGTGTGGTTCAAGCCTATCGATTGGAGCGTTGGCACCGCTGCCGGCTACCTGGCCAAGTATGTGGCGAAAAACATTGATGGCCTGAAGCACAACGGCCAATCGATCGGCGACGACTTTGAAGCGCTGGACCACGCCGGCGTGGCCGGCCCGGATGATGGCGCAAGCAAAGACCAAGCCGCCGCCACAGATGCCACCGTTACCGCCATCCGTGTGGATGCCTGGGCCAGCCATTGGGGCATCCGCCAGTTCCAGCAGATTGGCGGCCCGCCGGTGGGCGTGTGGCGCGAGCTGCGCCGCTGGGACTATCAAGCGGCCGATGCCGAGGACGTGCTGATGCATGCCGCCATTGCCGCGGACACCGGCAATTGGGGCCGCTTTGTGTACCTGATGGGCGGCCATGAGGCCAAGCGCGCCGACATGCCGCTCAGCACCGCCCGCGACAGCCAGCCGGCGGAAAACCGCTACGGCGAGCCGGGGCAAAAGCGCGTGTTTGGCGTGGTGGAGCTTGCCAGCGGCCAATTGGCGCAAACCCGCGTCCATGAATGGCAGATCAGCCGCAAGGCCGCCGGGGTTGAGGGAAGCGCAGCTTCCCCTTGGACTCGTGTCAATAACTCTACGTTTTTGGAAGTGCCACCCCAGGGCGAGATTCAGCCGGAATGGCAGTTCAGCGAGGCGGACCGCGTGCTGGTGGAAAGCCAGGACGACGACAGCGACCTGCTCACTGCCGAGCAGCTGGCCGCCCGCCGCGAATACGAGGCGCACCAGCGCTACCTGCGGATGTTCCCGGAGTTTGTCCATGAGTGGGCGCAGCGCGGCATCGAGGCCCACCAGCTGGCCGCCGAGCGCCAGCGCGAAGCCAGCCGCGAGCGCGTCCGCATGCAAAAGATCAACCGCCGCCTGGCAGCCAACCTGGGCATGACGCACCGCCAAGGCATGGAAGTGCTGGACGCCATCCGCGCCCAGGCGCTGGGCACCGATAAGCCGCGCCGCCGCCAAGCCCGCCCGCGCGACGAGCGCTGGAGCGCCGGCGGCCCAGGCATCGCCGTTTCTCAACAGCTGGCCCAGGCAACCGCCAGGGCGCGGCAGTGGATCAACCAAGCAGGCCGCGCGTAAGCGGCGAGGAGGAAGCATGTTTGGACTGGATAAGAGTGAGTTTTTCGAGGCATTGCACTCGGAATTTGAAGAGGCAAAAAGCAAGCGCACCAGCAGCGCGGTGGTGGTTTGCCGGTTTCTGCGAGACGGAAATGTAGAGCGGGCCCGTCTTGCACTGAGTAGATGCTTTGAACCAGCTGATCAGAAGTTCCATGAACTGTTGACGCGAATGGGCGAGCTGCTAGCGCGGGAGCAAACAACCAACGAACAGGAGCAAGCGCAATGAACACCGTAGCCCTCGAACCGCAAACCAACCTCTACACCCGGCTGATGGAAGCCGCGGTCGGCCGCTACCGCGCCGAGCTGGACGCCGTAAACGGCCAGCTGCGCAACATCGAGCGCGCCGAGCGCATGGCCCGCCGGCTGCGCGACATCGAGCTGGACGCCAGCGCCCAGGCCGGCGCCGGCTTCGTGCCCTACCTCGTGCTGCGCCTGCCCATCGACCTGCTGCCGCTGCAGCGCTACGTGGTGAGGCTGGCCGGCAACGCTCTGGAACGCCGGCTCGTCGCCAACGGCCAAGACGCCCAGGGCCGGGACCGCTTCCAGATCCTGGCCTCCGGTGAAGAACGCACCAGCCTGGAACTGGTGGTGGAAGGCATCTGATCCACCCGCCGCATAGCGGCCATAGGCGAGCGGCCGGCCCATCCCATCAACCTGGGCGCCGTCCTCTGAAAACCGGCAAGGCCGCTCGCCTATGGCCGCCAGCAGAACAAGAAAGGAGCTGTGATGAAAGAAACGCTGAATCTAGACGAGGCCGCCGAGCTGATGAACATCGGCACCGAAACCGCCCGCGAGCTGGCCGACATCGGCGTGCTGCCCGGCTGCAAAGTAGGCGTTGCCTGGGTATTCCTGCGCGACGACGTGCTGGGCTACCTGCGCGACGAAGTGCGGCGGCAAACCAATCAGCGGATTGCCAAGGCGGAAGCCAATAAAACACTGCGGACTGAGGGCAAGCCAAAGCGGGTTGAGACTGGCTTACGCAATTCAGGTGCCCGAAGAAATCGCTATAAGGAAAAACCGGATCTGGATGCACTGGAGAATGCAGCATGAAAACCATTACTTTGGGGACGATAGATAGTAATCACAGCGCTGTGGCAGGCCTGACTGCAGAGCAGATAGAACACTATGTTCGCATTGGTAAGGCTGCCAGTTGCTGCGAACAGATCATATCCATTCGGCCAGGGGATGTTTACGATGCGGCCGGAGGTGGAATGGCCGATGATTGCGAGTTTACGGCAGCGGCCATCTCGCAATCAGGCGGCTGCTACGAGGGCGTGTCCATCGCAGATATCCTTCTCCACATCTATGACGACGAGTGCATACCGGAAGAAAGTAGCATGCCCGACCTCACCGAGTCTCTGGATGCCATGGGTATGACTCACGCACAGTTAAAACTACAGAAGCCGCTCAGTTTTAGCGACATCCGATCTGGCGCTGGCGTTCCGTTGCGATATTTGATCGATACTGCGGAGTTGCGGACTAAGTATGAACAACGATTCGAGGCACAAAGGATACGCATCAAGCACGACCTGATTATACGCCGTGCCATGATCAGTCAAGCCGCCCAGGAGGAGGCAAAAAAACTGCTGGCCATATGGCAATCCTGCCTTGGACATGACTATGAATCATGCGACGACAGTGGCCGGAAGTTGTGGAGTCGAATTGAGTCGGTGCTCAGCAATCTCTAGCAGTTGGCACCAGCCGCCAACGAATAAAACGGCGAACCTGGGATAGCAGTATCGAATGTTGTCATTAACGGATTGCACCAGACAAACGCCCGCAAGGGCGTTTTGCTTTACCAGAGCTGATTAGCAAGATCACTCCCGCGCAAGTTGGCATACCTCGACAGCATGCGCGGGTCTTTGTGGCCGGTGATTTTTGCGATCTGCAAATCGGACAACTTGGTCCGCTCAAAGAAACGGCTGGTTGCCTCATGTTCTGCCAGCATTAACCTGTTGCTCTTCAGTTTGCTTTAAATCAACAAGTTACTTGATTAGGCTAGACGGTGAGCTTGGCCACCCACTATGGTATGCATATTGGGTAACCAGGCGGGTCAAAATGAGGCTGTTCTTTACCGATGCCAGCTTCACAAAGGATGGGGTGTCTCTCCCTGGCATTCCCTTCCTGGCCAGTGAGACAGCAGAGCTGATCGACCAGGCAAATCGCTACCTATTCTATATAGCTGCAGTACGTGGCCGGACGCGGGCACCTACGACATGGCGGACCTACGCGGATCACCTCTACGAATTTTTCTCCTTTCTCGAGGCGAATAATCTCCCGTGGGACAGCATCACCCAACTGCAGATAGCGGTCTGGCGTAATTTCATGCTGGATAGGGGGTTATCTCGGTCCACGATCAATAAGCGCATCGGCACCGTTGCGGCCTTCTACACCTGGTGCTTTCGTACTGGTCTGACAAAATCACTTCCCTTCGAGACCCACGAAGTGATGGTAGCCAAGACAAAGGGCTTCCTGGCGCATGTTGATGTTTCTGGTAATCGTGTTCAGTGCAATGAACTCACCCTACGCGCCCAGCCGACACTACCCAAGTTCCTGAGCATTCCAGACGCCGTTCAATTTATAGAGGCGCTCTCTCCACATAGAAACAAGGTGCTGGCCTGCCTGATGCTATTGAGCGGATTGCGCCGGGAAGAAGCATGTGGACTGGATATCCGTGTCCTACCAACGCCTGCTGGCTTTGCACCGGGGAAAGCAATAAAGATGACGCTGGACCCGGCATTGACCCCGACGAAAGGCTCCAAAGAGCGTTGGGTGATGGTGCCTTATGAGTTGGTTGGCCAACTTTTCGATTACATGATGAGGGAGCGCCCAAAGTTAGCAAAGGCCTACGCCAAGCGTCATGGCAAAGAAACAACCAAGCTTTTCCTAACCCGCTACGGTGAAGAGCTATCGCTGGACGGGTTGGATCTCGTATTTCAACGGGCCTCCGCCAAGTCGGGGATAAAGTGCACGCCACACGGCCTGCGTCACACGTTTGGTACCCAGGAATTCCTGCGCATGTCGGTTAAGAATGGCACCGATGGCGCATTGCATTGGGTACGGGATCGACTGGGGCACGCCTCCATCTCCACCACCGAACTGTATGTGCATGCCGCCGACTTGCTAAAGCATGACGAAGTGGATGGCTATGTTGAGGAAGTCTTGCTGAGGATGGGCGGTCGATGGTGATCAGCCGTAAACGTGTTAACCGCAAGGTCGAATCGATTGCCGCCGAAGGCCAAGTGATCGACCTGCCGCCAGCATGGTGCTTCACCATCCATTGCAAATACCACGGCGATATCCGCTTTGATTTTGAGCCCCTACGGCAAAATGGGCGAGATAACCTGGCTATGCACGCTCGTAATGCAGTATGGTCGCTCCGGCATGAGATGGTCGGGGTGACGTTGCTTGGCATACTGCAGCAATTGACGACGTATTTCTGGCCATTTCTGGATGAGCAGGAGCATCATGGTGAATGCCTGACTCGTCTTGATCAGATTGACACAACGATTTTGCGGGGCTTTCTGGCATGGCTGGAACGACAAATCGCTGGGGTTGGACCGCGCAAGGGCCAACCCTTGTCATTGTCTGCGAAGAAGAATGCCTATAGCGTACTCAAAGCGGTGCTGGTCAATCGGATCAAACAGGTTCCTGACTGTGTCAGTCCGGCGTTGAAGTTTCCCAAATCACCATTTCCCAAGATCAATCACTTAGTACCCAAGCGCGAACCTTACAGCAAAAACGAGCAGGATTGCATCGTAGCGGCATGTAACCGCGATCTGAGACTGATCCATGAGCACGGAGGAGAAGTACTGCCGGCAGCGCAGGTACTGGTCTTGCATCTGATCGTGCTGGCAATGGCAACTGGTCGAAATTTCCAGGGCTTGCTTGAGCTGCAACGTACCAGTCTCAAACCGCACCCGCTCGATGACCGGGAGATTCTTGTCACCGAGAAGCGTCGATGCGGCTTCCCACAAATTGCTTCTTATCGCATCAATGCTCCGGAACGGTTGGCCAATCAGGAGCAGGTGCTGACCATTCCAACGACGGTTGGGGAGCATTTCCGCTGGCTGGCAGAATACACTCGCCCCCTAACCGCGGATGCCGGCAAGGCCGACCAGGATTGTATCTTTCTGTGGCGAGTCCCGTACACCGGCCGTCATCCCAGATCGACCCGACAGGGAAAGGTCAACCGGTTATCCCAGGTCGACGCCCGAAATGCCATCGATGATTTCATTACCCGCCATGGCTTGGTCGATGATCACGGTGAGCGCCTGCAGCTCAACATCTCCCGCTGTCGTCCAACCTTTGGGTCGAATCTCTACGCACGAACGCGGGATATACGAAAGGTGCAGCGGGCATTGGGTCATGCGTCGGCGGAAACTACAGCCCGCCACTATGTATCACTACCCGCCGACGCGGAAAGGGATCACATTTTCGTCGGCCAAGCCATGGTTGGATGGGTAACAAATACCCAAGAAAGCCAGGCCCAGGTGATCTGCTCCCCTCAGCTCCTACCAATCAAAAGTAGAGAGAAGTCTGTCACTTGAAGGAAAATGACGGATATGAAGAAGAGCAGATACACCGAAGAGCAGATCATCGGCTTTCTCAAGCAGGCCGAACTCGGCATGGCCATCAAGGAGGTCTGCCGCCAGGGAGGCTTCTCTGAAGCCACCTTCTACAAATGGCGAAGCAAATACGGCGGCATGAACGTCGCGGAATTGCAGCGCGCTCGCGATCTGGAAGCCGAGAATGCCCGGCTCAAGAAGCTGCTGGCCGAAGCCCACCTCGATATCGAAGCTCTCAAGGTCGCCTTCGGGATAAAGCGCTAGCCCCGCAAGCCAAGCGGCAGGCCATCCGCATCATGCTAAGCAGCGGACTGGCATTGTCGGAACGCCGCGCTTGCCGGCTTGTGGGGCTTTCTCGAGACGCCTGGCGACATCCGCCGCAAACCGATGCATTCACGCATCGGCTGACCGCCCGCATCATCGATATCGCCCACACGCGCCGCCGCTTTGGCTATCGGCGAGTGCATGACCTGTTGCGCGCCGAGTTTCCGGGCATCAACCACAAGCGGGTGTACCGCTTGTATCGCGAACAAGGTCTGGCGGTTAGACGACGTAACCGTCGGCGTAAGCTGACCGGCGTGCGCACGCTGCTGCAAGCCGCTACGCAGTGGAATGAGGTGTGGAGCATGGATTTTGTCAGCGACCAGTTAGCCAGTGGTCGGCGCTTGAAATGCCTGACGGTCGCCGATGACTTCAGCCACGAAGCGGTGCAGATTGCGGTGGATTTCTCGATGTCCGGTCAATACGTCACGCGGATGTTGGATCAGGCGGCGCAATTTCGCGGCTATCCGTCAGCGATCCGGACGGACAATGGGCCGGAGTTCACCAGTCGGGCATTCATGGGCTGGGCGCAAAGCCGCGGCATCCGCCACATCCTGATTCAACCAGGCCGGCCGATGCAGAATGGTTACATCGAAAGCTTCAATGCCAGACTCCGCGACGAATGCCTGAACGAGCATGTCTTTGATTCGCTGGCGGAGGCCAGGCAGATCATCTCCGCGTGGCGGGACGATTACAATCAAGTCCGTCCCCATGGATCGATTGGCCGGATACCGCCAGCGGAATTTGCGGCACGCCATCGCCAGGCACAATTAGCAAGCCAAAGATCAGCAGGTTCCACCACCATGCAAACCTAGGACTTCTCTCCTGATTGCTGGTATGGCTAGCGGGGGCAGATCAGCTGCTGGAAAATCTGGTGATTCCGCCGCGTCCGGAAATTTTGGACCGTTTGCAGGCCTTGCGCCATGACAGCGAATCGCCGCTGCAAGAATTGAGCGAGCTGGTCGGCAGCGACCCTGCCTTGAGCATCGCCATGCTGAAGGCAGCCAATTCCCCTGCCTTGGGCCAAGGCCGCAAGATTCAATCCATTGCCCAGGCCATCAACTTGCTTGGCGTCAACAATGTGATCAATCTGGCCAGCGGCCTGGTGCTGCGCAGCCGGCTGACGCAGGAAACGCCGCAGGCGCTGGAAGTGTTTTGGGATAAGGCGATGCAACTGGCCACGGTATCCGGCCTGCTCAGCGAGCGGCTGGCCCATGTGCCGGATCAGTGCCAGAGTTTCGCGCTGTTCCACGGCTGCGGCATCGCCATTCTGCTGATGCGGCAGGCCGGCTATGCGCGCACCTTGCAGCTGATGGAGCTGGCCGACGACGAACGCATCTGCAAGGTGCAGCAGCAGCTGCACGGCACCGACCACACGGTGGTGGGCTATCTGGTGGCCAAGGTCTGGCACATGCCGGAAAACTTCGCACGCGCCATCCTGCTGCAGTACGACCCGCATATACTGGACACTGGACCAGATGCCCTACTGGACCATGACGGCCGGATGATGGTGGCGGTGACCCGGGCGGCGCAACACGCCTGGCGGACCTCGCTGCCCGGGCACGAAGACCCGGGCTGGCCGCAGCGCCAAGCGGCGGTGCTGGCCTACCTGGGGCTGGACTTGGTGGAGTTCGAAGACTGGCGCGATCACTTGCACCAGCAGATGGCCGGCAACTGATACGACATAAAACCGGCAGCGCAGAGCAAGACTTTGCAGCCGCGCTTAAGCCAGGTAGCGCGCCTCCAGATGGGCGCGATAATGGGCCGGATTCAGCGCCTCGCCCGTCGCCCGCCGCGCCAGCTCGTCCGTCGTCCACAAACTGCCTTGGCTCCAGATATTGGCCTGCAGCCAGTCGAATACCGGCGACAGATCGCCTGCCGCGACGCGGGCATCCAGATTCGGCTCCTGCCGGCGCAAGACGGCGAAATACTGCGCCGCGTACATCGCGCCCAGCGTATAGCTGGGAAAGTAGCCGAAGGTATCCGTCCAGTGAATATCCTGCAGGCAGCCGTCGCGGTAGTTGCCGCGGGTATCGATGCCCAGATAGGCCATCATCTTCTCGTCCCACAGCGCCGGAACGTCTTCCGCCTCGATCTCGCCATTGATCAAGGCGCGCTCGATCTCGAAACGCAGGATCACATGCGCCGGGTAGCACAACTCGTCGGCGTCAACGCGGATGTAACCAGGCTCGACGCGGGTATACAAGCGCGCCAGATTGTCGGCCTCGAACGCCGGCTGATCGCCAAATCGGCGGCGGATCAGCGGCGCGATCAAGGCCAGGAAGCCGCGGCTGCGGCCCAATTGCATCTCGAACGACAGGCTCTGGCTCTCGTGAATGCCCATGGAGCGGGCGCGGCCCACTGGCTGCTCCACCCATTGCCGCGGCAGCCCCTGCTCATAGCGGGCATGGCCGGTCTCATGGATGATGCCCATCAGGCTTTGCACAAAATCGTCTTCCCGGTAACGCGTGGTGATGCGCACATCCTCCGGCACGCCGCCGCAGAACGGATGGTTGCTGACGTCCAGCCGGCCGGCGTCGAAGTCGAAGCTCAAGAGCTGCATCACCTCCAGGCCCAGATCGCGCTGCAGGGCCACCGGGAACGGTCCCGTCGGCTGAATCACGGTCTCGCCGGCCTGTTTGGCGCGCACGGCCTCGATCAGGCCCGGCAGCCAGGATTTGACGTCATCGAAGATGCGCGCGATGTCCGCGCTCTTCATGCCCGGCTCGTACTTGTCCAGCAGGGCATCGTAGCGGCTGACGCCGTTGATCTGCGCCAGCAGCGCCGCCTCTTCGCGCGCCAGCCGCAACACTTCGCGGAAATTGGGCAGGAAACCTTGCCAATCATTATCCTTGCGCTGACTGCGCCAGGCGTGTTCGCAGCGCGCGGCCGCCAAGGACTTGGCCTCCACCAAATCGGCCGGAAGCAGATTGGCCTGCTGCCATTCGCGGCGCATTTCGCGCAGATTGGCGCGTTGCGCCGGGTCCAGATCTTCTTGCTCCGCGGCCTGCAGCTGTTCCTGCAATTGCGGCGCGGTGATCAGCTGGTGCATCAGCACCTGCAGCTCGGCCTGGGCGGCCGCGCGCGCTTCATTGCCTTTGGGCGGCATCATGGCGGCCTGATCCCAGCCTGCGATGGCGCCGAGATGGCCGAAACGATGCAGTCTTTGAAAAGTGTGGCTGAGGCTTTGATAGGCCTTTTGATTCAGCATTGCATCCTCCTTTGTATGGACTTCACTCCATACTCACATGACACTATTTAATGGTCAGGCACGGAAAATCATGCTGAAAAACAATAAGAAACAAGGGGATTTGTACTCAGAAAAACCTGTTCAGGATGAGTTTTACTCACGCACTATTACCAGATGCGCCCAAGCGTTGCGAAGCAAACGGAAAGGACTGCCAATGCGGGAAATACTCGCGCACCAACTGGCGCAAATATTCGCCGTCTTGCTGCGAATCCAGATGCAACAGCAAGGCATCCACCGCCATGCGGTAGCTACTCGGATGAAAAGGGTGGGGATCAAGCAGAAACAGCAAGGCCTGCAGCAGCGTTTCGCGGCGGCGGATCTCATCTTCCGCCATGCCGTCCTCGAATAGCTTGCCGAGATACAGGCCCAGCGAGGGCGGATAGCGTTGGAAACCTGTCTGGCGCATCAACTGCAGCAAGCCATCCAGCGATCCCAGCATTGGCATGTCGAGATTGCGCACAGTGAAGCCGGCGCCGGAGGTGATCTCCATCACCTTCTTCATGTCATCCAGCCAGAAGTAGAAAAACTCGCGGGCGCAGGTCACCGCCAGCAATTTTTGCTGCGAGGAGCAGGCGGCCAGGAACGCGTCCACGCCGGCATAATAACTGTCGGCATCCCGCCGCTTGCCGGCCAAGCCATCCAGCAGCTTCTGCAATAGCTCGCGCCGCGCCGCCGCCACATCCGGAGTGGCTCCCAGCCGTTCAATCAAATGCAGATAGGCCGTCAATGCGTCCTTCAGTGCCGCCATCTCCGCTCCTTGCCCGCCATGCTCGCACGCTCCCGCTTTGCCACTGTTTGAGCATACAACGCTTGGCGCAACAAAATGATGACTGCCGGCACCAAGCGCTTAAGCTTGCGGTCGCAATGCCAGCCGCAAATCGCCGCCCACCTTGGCCACGTCAACGATTTCCAGACGCGTCTTGTCGGCCAGATCTTCCAGCGGCGGCCAGGCGAACAGGCCCCGCGCGGCGTCGCCGGCCAGCGCCGGCGCCAGATACAGCACGATCTCGTCCACCAGCCCGGCGCGCAGCAGCGCGCCGTTGAGGCCGGCGCCGGCCTCAATCATCAGCTCATTGATGCCTCGCTCGCTCAGACGGCTCAGCAGCGCCGCCAGATCGGCCTTGCCCTCGCGCCGCGCCAGAATCAGCGCTTCGACGCCCTGCGCGCGGAATGCCGCCAGCCGCGCCTCGTCATCGACGCAGGTGGCCAGCACGCTTCGCCCGCCAGGATAGATGCGGCGGGAAGGATCGGTGCGCAGATCGCCGTCCAAAACCACCCGCCATGGCTGAACCGCCACCGGCACCTCGCGCACCGTCAATTGCGGGTCGTCCGCCAGCACCGTGCCGCTGCCGGTGAGGATGGCACAATGCGCGGCGCGCAAACGCTGCACGTCCAGTCGCGCCTGCGGCCCGGTGATCCATTTGCTCTTGCCGTTGAGCAGAGCGGTCTTGCCATCCAGCGTGGCCGCCGCTTTCAGCGTCACCCAAGGCCGGCCGCGCTCCACGCGCGACAGGAAGCCGCGATGCACGCGGCGCGCCTCTGCCTCCATCAAACCGGCCGCAGCCGCAACGCCCGCCGCCTGCAGCATGGCGATGCCGCGGCCTGCCACCTCATGGTAAGGATCGACCATCGCCGCCACGACGCGGACGATGCCCTCTGCGATCAGCCTCTCCGCGCACGGCGGAGTGCGGCCATGGTGGCTGCACGGCTCCAAAGTCACGTAGGCGGTTGCCCCGCGCGGACTATCGCCGCGCGCCAGGCAATCCTTGATGGCCTGGATTTCCGCGTGATCGGAACCCATCGCCAGTGTGGCGCCCTCGCCTATCACCTTGCCTTCGCGCACCAACACGCAGCCGACACCGGGATTGGGCGCGGCGCGACGCGTCGCGCCTTCGGCTAGTCGCAGCGCGCGCTGCATATACAGGTAGTCGTCGGCGCTGTAATCAATCATGCTCGACTCTTCCATTCATCGGCCAACAGGCCGTAACAACGCATATTCCAGTAGCGGCCGTTCAGATACTGCGCGTCGCGCAGCTCGCCTTCCAGCCGGAAGCCCAGACTTTCCGCCACCTTGCAACTGCGGACATTTTCCGGCGCGCAACCCAGCTCGATGCGGTGCAGGCCCAGTTCGTCAAAGGCGTGGTCGAGCAGCCGCGTCATCGCCTGGCGCATCACGCCCTTGCCCACGAAAGGATCCGCCAGCCAATAGCCTACGCGGCCATAATGATGGGCCTGACTGATTCCATGCAGGGCGCACATGCCGGCAATCTCGCCCTCTACAAGGATCAAGCGATGCGCGCAACGGCCTTCTTCGTTGCCCTGAGCCTGCAGTCGCAAAAAAGCCTCGGTATCCGCCGCCGATTGCGGCTTGATCACACCGGACAGCCACTGCGACAAAGTGGAGCGATAGCGCTCGATCAGTGCGAAAACGGCTGGCGCATCGCGCGCTGGGTCCGCCTCGCGGATATCGACAGTTCTCATTGCCTGCATTTCCACTCCCTGGCCAGCAGACTGTACTGGCAGGCATCATGATGGCGACCGTGCAAATACAGGCCGTCACGCTGCACGCCTTCCAGGCTGAACCCCAAACGCTCGGCCACCGCCCGGCTGCGCGCGTTCTCCACGCCCGCCAAGATGGCGATGCGGTTCAGGCCCCATTCGCCGAATCCGATATCCAGCGCCAGCGCCGCCGCGCCGCGCATCAGGCCGCGGCCGACAAAGCGGTCGGCCAGCCAATAGCCCAGGTAGCCGGAACGATGCAGCGCGCTGATGCCATGGATATCGATGCAGCCGGCCAACTCGCCATCCGATTCTATCAACCAGGCGGCGCAGGCCGCGCCGTTGCGTTGGCCATCGGCGATGCCAGCCAGAAACTGCCGGCTGTCTTCCACACTGCGCGTGGCATCCACCCACGGCAGCCAGGCCCGCAGCGTCTGGCGGCTCTCGTCTATCAATGCGAACAGCCGCTCGGCGTGGGCAACGCCGGGCGGCAACAGGGCAAGGGGTGTCTGGGCAAAGGTAGTCATGGCAACCTAAAATGACAAAGAAATAGCCAGACTAATCAGCCCTCTCCCAAACTGTCAATGCGATGACTTTTGAATTTCCTTGATCGCATCGGTAAATTCGGAAATATCCTGGAAACTGCGATAAACCGAGGCAAAGCGGACATAAGCCACCTTATCCAGCCGCGCCAGCTCCGCCATCACCATCTCGCCTATCTGCCGGCTGCTGACCTCGCGTTCGCCCAATTGCAGCAGCTTATGGCAGATACGGTCTATCGCCTCGTCCACCAGCGTGGTGGACACCGGCCGCTTGTGCAGCGCACGCAGGAAGCTGGTGCGCACTTTCTCGATGTCGAACTCGGAACGGTGTCCAGCCGCCTTCACCACCTGCGGCATGCGCACATCGGCGGTTTCGAAAGTCGTGAAGCGCTTGTCGCAGACGGGGCAGCGGCGACGGCGACGGATGCTGCTGCCATCCTCGCTGACGCGGGAATCGATCACCTGAGTGTCCGGGTTGCCACAAAACGCGCATTTCATGACATGAATCCTGAGAGTTGCAATAAATAGATGTTATCAGCAAAGCCTCACCAATACATCGCGGCCATAAAAAAACCGCCCGGCTAAGGGCTAATGCCGTTCACTTAAGAGAAAAGCACCGTCTCCATGCATGGGAAACGGTGCTTTTTTTGTGGATTCCTGTGCTCTCAAGGCCAGAAAAGTCGCCCAAAAATCCTTAAGTGAACGGCATTACCGGCTAAGGGCGGCTTCTTCACAGCGCGAAACCGATTTACTTGGCGTAAACCGGGAAGCGATGGCACAGCGCGGTGGCTTGTTCGGCCACGCGCGCGATCAGCGCGTCGTCGTTCGGGTTGTCCAGCACGTCGGCCACCATATTGGCCACCAGAATGGCCTCGGCTTCCTTGAAGCCGCGGGTGGTGATGGCCGGCGAGCCGATGCGGATGCCAGAGGTGACGAACGGGGTTTCCGGATCGTTCGGAATGGCGTTCTTGTTGACGGTGATGTGGGCGCGGCCCAGCAGCGCGTCGGCCGCCTTGCCGGTCAGGCCCTTGGCGCGCAGGTCCACCAGGAACACATGGCTCTCGGTGCGGCCGGATACGATGCGCACGCCGCGCTCGGCCAGCGTCTTGGCCATGATGGAAGCGTTCTTCAGCACCTGTTCCTGATAGATCTTGAACTCGGGCTGCAGCGCTTCCTTGAACGCCACGGCCTTGGCGGCGATCACATGCTCCAGCGGGCCGCCTTGCAGCGTCGGGAACACATTGCTGTTGATGCTCTTCTCGAACTCGGCGCGGGCCAGAATGATGCCGCCGCGCGGGCCGCGCAGGGTCTTGTGGGTGGTGGAGGTCACGAAGTCGGCGTGCGGCACCGGGTTCGGGTACAGGCCGGCGGCGATCAGGCCGGCGTAGTGCGCCATGTCCACCATGAAGTAAGCGCCGACTTTCTTGGCGATCTGGCCCATGCGTTCGAAGTCGAAGCGCAAGGCATAAGCAGAGGCGCCGCCGATGATCAGCTTCGGCTTGGTTTCCATCGCCACGCGCTCCATGTCGTCGTAGTCGATTTCTTCCTTGTCGTTCAGGCCGTAGGCGACGATGTTGAACATCTTGCCGGACAGGTTGGCCGGGGAGCCGTGGGTCAGGTGGCCGCCGTGGCCCAGGTTCATGCCCATCACGGTGTCGCCCGGCTTCAGGATGGAGAAATACACCGCCTGGTTGGCCTGGGAGCCGGAGTGCGGCTGCACGTTGGCGTATTCCGCGCCGAACAGCTGCTTGACGCGGTCGATGGCCAGCTGCTCGACGACATCCACATGCTCGCAACCGCCGTAGAAGCGCTTGCCCGGATAGCCTTCGGCGTACTTGTTGGTCAGTTGGGAGCCTTGGGCTTCCATCACCGCCGGGCTGGTGTAGTTTTCCGAGGCGATCAGCTCGATGTGATCTTCCTGGCGCTGGCACTCGGCGGCAATAGCGGCGGCGAGTTCGGGGTCGAATTTGGCAATCGTCTGGTCGGCAGCAAACATCGTCTGGCTCTTCCATCTTGGGGTTAACGATCGGGCCATTCTACACGAAATGCCCAAGCCGAAACCTTAACGTGAAGCAAGCGCCCGCGCCCCCTGCCAGGCCCGCCAAGCAGAAGGCCCCGCGCGATGCCGGGCCCCCTTGCTCCAGGCAACTTACAAATCATCCGCCGTGAAAAACAGCGGCACGCCGTCGCGGCTTTCCGGCTGCAATTCGGGCAACACATGCACATCGCGCACCCGGCACTCGCTCATCAACTCGCGGAAGTTTTCTTCGATCAGCTTGACGTTATCCAGCGAGGCCAGCGGCCAGACAAAGCCTTCCCAGTTGCGCTCGTCTCCCTTGGCGGAAACGGTGAAGTGCAGCTCGCCGTTCTCATGCGCGGAAACAATGGCCACCGGCTCTTTGTCCAGTTCGCGCAGACGGCGGATCTGGCTGCTGGCGAATACTTGCAGCGCCACCTCGAAGCGGGCATGGTTGCCGGCCACCAGCGCCTGCATCGCCGGCAGCGGCGGCCGGGCAATCGGGAACAGCGTCACGCCATCGGTCCGCAGCTGTTCGCCCAGGAACTTCATCAGCGGCATGCCCCAGGCGCCGACCGAACCGCCTAGCCTGACCGGACACGGCTCGCCTTCGCGCTGCACGGCCACGCCTATCAGGTAGCGCAGGAATACGCCCTCTTCCTTGACGGTGACCGGCGCCGCCTGCGCCGGCAAGCCGTCGCGGGCAGCCTCGCCTTGCCGGGCCATTCTATATAAGCTCAGGGCATCCAGCCCCACCAGGCTGTCCGGATGCAGCAACACGCCGGACAAAGCCGCGTCGCAATCCGCGGCGAATACGCCATGCTGGCGCAGCAACGCGTTCAAGCCCTCGACATCGGCAATCGCGCCGGGCAGCTCGGCCTGCTCGCGGCTGCCGGCCACCAAGACCAGCGGCAAGGCGAACACCAACGCGCGCGCGCCGCCGGTTTCTTCCACCGCCTGGCGCAAAGCGTCCCAGACGATCTGATAACAGGCCTGCGTCGGCACCATGGCCAAGGCCACGGAGATCGACAAAACCTCCCCACGCTGCAACATCTCGTCGATTGCCCCCACCAGAGCCTGGCGCCACATATCGCGCTCGCCGGCGTCCGGCGCGTCCAGCACGGACTGGGCATGATGGATCAGTCGGTTGGTCAGGGAAACTTGCGGGTGATATTGACGCGGATCGGGAAGAAGGTGACGGACAGCGTCCATGGGCGGGCATCCTGCAACAGTCGAAAAAAACGTATTGTGGCACAGCCGCCACGCGCTTGCTCAGCCGCGAGCGCAACATGACAAAAACGTAAAACCTTGCCAGCACTGCGCCCATAAACAATAAATGTATTTAAGCGCGACAAAAAGTTATATTTCTCGACATTTTCGAAAACGCACATGTTGACACCTGGCAGCGCTATCCGGATAATCCGTTCTCGTTGAGATGCAGCAATTGCTTCTTGATAGTTTCTCCTCTATTTCTCCTTTGTAGACTTGGCGCGGGCCGTAAGGCACCGCGCATTTTTTTTGCCCGCCCTACCGCCAGTCCTTGGCAAAACTCTTAAAAATCATTGCAGTACGCACAATCCCTTCACAACTTCATCAAGCGCAACTCAATACAAAACAGGAAGCGAATACTATCGAAAACAAGATGGTCGAACATTCGGCTATACGGGAAAGCCACAATAGCCATGCTGAAAATGTAAAAAAATACCTTACAATATCCCATTGTACTTTAAGAAATATTTCATTTCCGAAATAAAACGAATAAGCGACAGGAGGAATTGTTCGATTTGGCGATAACTGAACACGCAGAAACAGCGCAGGGATGAGTCTGGATGGACTGCAGGCACGGCTGCAAGTTCCCAATTGTCCTACAAGGACAGCGCCATAATAGCACCATTGCCTTCCAGAATTATGACAATGATCAATACCTAACAAGATAGCCAAAGCGGAACCCTCCCCGCCGCCGCTAGTCACAATCCCTTCTGCCACCCTACTCTCACCATGCCCATCAACAGCATCAGCCTGGCCGGCTTCCGCTCGATCCGCAAACTGACATTAGAGCTGGAGGCCCTCAACGTCGTCGTCGGCGCCAACGGCTGCGGCAAATCCAATTTGTACAAGGCCATCCATCTATTGCACGCCTCGGCCGAAGGCCGACTGGCCGCAGCGCTGGCCGAGGAAGGCGGCATCCAGAAAGCGATGTGGGCCGGCGGGCCGCGCCGCGGCGACAAGGCCCGCGCGCCGAAGCGCATGATTCTGTCGGCCAAACTGGATGACTGCGACTACGAGCTACAACTCGGTTACCTCGAACCCAAAACCAGCAGCAGCCTGTTCTCTCTGGACCCGCTGGTGAAAGAGGAAAGCCTCTGGCTGGCCAGCCATGGCCGCAGGCCGTCAACCCTGTTGCTGGAGCGCCGCAATCAAACGGCCTTTCTCTGCGGCGCGGACGGGGAACGGATGAGCTACCCAGCCAGCCTGCGGGCGGAAGAATCCATCTTCGGCCAACTGGCCGAACCGCACCGTTACCCGGAGCTGTCGCAACTGCGGGAAACCTTGCGCAACTGGCGCTTCTACCACGAGTTCGCCGTCTGGCCGGGCTCGCCGCTGCGCGCGCCGCAAGTGGGCATACGCTCGCCGGTGCTGGCGCACGACGGCGCCAACCTTGCCGCGGCCTACCAGACTATTGTCGAGATAGGCGACAGCGACTTGCTGCGCAGCGTATTGGCCGAGGCCTTTCCCGACAGCCATTTCCTGGTGGATGCCGCCCAGGGCCGTTTCCAGATGCTGATGCAACGCGAGGGCCTGCTGCGGCCGCTGGAGGCCGCCGAGCTGTCCGATGGCACGTTGCGCTTCTTGTGTCTGACCGTCGCTCTGCTCAGCCCGCGCCCGCCTGCCTTCATGGCGCTTAACGAACCGGAAAACAGCCTGCATCCAGCGCTGCTGCCTTCACTGGCGCGGCTGATAGCGGAAGCCAGCCGCTACAGCCAGATCTGGGTCACCAGCCACTCGCCGCATCTGGCCGAACTGATCCGCCGCCATCGTCCCCTGAAGCTGTTTCCGCTCGCCCTGCAGGACGGCGAAACCCTGCTGCACGACGACTACTGAAGCGATTTGTCCCCAGCCGCCGCCAGGCGGCTTTTTTACGTCTTTTGATCGTATTTTTCTTTATTTTCGCCGATATCCCGATTTTATAGCGAAAACCTGCGGGGAACTCTGCGAAGCCAGCCTGGGTCAGACCTCTGTCTTGTTTATTTTATTCAACACTATGTATAGAAAATTATGTTCTCCATTATTGCTGGCTTGGGTCATGCTGTTCGCAGCGATTGTCTGTGAAATTATCGGCACTTCCTTCATGGCCATCGCGGCTCGCAACGGCGGCTATCTGGGTTATATCTGGATGGCGGGCGCGCTGGCTTTGTCTTATTACCTGCTGTCTCTGGCACTGCGCGGCATTTCGGTCGGCGTGGCCTACGCCGTATGGGAAGGACTGGGTCTGATTGGACTCACCGTCGTCAGCGTCTGGCTGTTCGGCGAAAAGCTGGTGCCGCAAGAGCTGATTGGACTGGCGCTGGCCTTGCTGGGCCTGACTTGCGTGACGCTTGGCGAACCTCATGACGAGGAGGCCGCAGCATGAAAACCCTATACTTATTATTCGTGCTGGCCTCGGCGCTGATAGAAGTAGGCGCCAATCTGATGCTGGAAAAATCTGACGGCTTCCGCCGCAAACTATGGGGTATCGGCGCCATCCTGCTGGTGTGGCTGGCCTTCGCGCTGCTGGGACAAGCCGTGAAAGGCATGGACTTGGCCATCGCCTACGCATTGTGGGGTTCCATCGGGATTCTCGGCACCGCCATCGGCGGCCGCCTGCTGTACAAGCAAAAACTGAAGCCGATAGGCTGGGCCGGCATCGGCATCGTCGCGGCAGCGGTGGTGACCTTGTCCACCGTGTAAAACAGCCAGGCCCGAAAATTCCACCGTCCCGAGCGGGACCGCGGCGAAATTTTCAGGCCCGCCTGGAACAAAAAGGGGAGGCGCTTGGCCTCCCCTTTCTCTATCCGGTCCTGTCCGGTGCGTCGCCCCTGCGGGGTGACTACACCCTACCGTGGATTATTTACGTTCCACTTGCGACACGTCGCGCACGGCGCCGGTATCCGCGCTGGTGGTCATCGCCGCGTAAGCGCGCAGGGCCGGGCTGACGACTCGATCGCGGCCCAGCGGCTTCCAAGCGTCGCGGCCTTTCGCCTCCATCGCCGCGCGGCGCTTGGCCAGCTCCTCATCGGAAACGGCCAGATGAATGCGGCGGTTGGGGATGTCGATCTCCACCGTGTCGCCCTCTTCCGCCAAGCCAATCGCGCCGCCCTCCGCCGCTTCCGGCGAAACGTGGCCGATGCTGAGCCCGGACGTGCCGCCGGAGAAGCGGCCATCGGTCAGCAAGGCGCAGGCCTTGCCGAGACCCTTGGATTTCAGATACGAGGTGGGATACAGCATCTCCTGCATGCCCGGCCCGCCTTTCGGCCCCTCGTAGCGGATAATGACGATGTCGCCGGCGACGATGCGGTCGGCCAGAATGGCCTCCACCGCCGCGTCCTGGCTTTCAAAGATGCGCGCGCGTCCGGTGAATTTCAGTATCGATTCGTCAACGCCCGCCGTCTTCACGATGCAGCCTCGCTCGGCGATATTGCCGTATAGCACCGCCAGGCCGCCATCCTGCGAATAGGCGTGCGTCTTGTCGCGGATGCAGCCGTCGGCGCGGTCGTCATCCAGCGTCGGGTAGCGCATGGATTGCGAGAAGGCGATGGTGGTGGCCACCCCGCCCGGCGCGGCGCGGTAAAAGCGATGCGCCTCGCTGCCTTCGCCATGGCGCATCACATCCCATTGTTCAATGGCCGCGCCCAGACTGGGGCTGTGCACGGTGGGCACATCGCGGTGCAGCAGACCGGCGCGGTCCAGCTCGGCCAGGATGCCGATCACGCCGCCGGCGCGATGCACGTCTTCCATATGATACTTCTGCGTGGCCGGCGCCACCTTGGACAGACACGGCACGCCGCGGCTGATGCGGTCGATGTCGGCCATCTTGAAATCCACGCCCGCTTCGCTGGCGGCAGCCAGCAAGTGCAGCACGGTATTGGTGGAGCCGCCCATCGCCACGTCCAGGCTCATCGCGTTCTCGAACGCCTGCTTGGTGGCGATGCCGCGCGGCAGGATGGAATAGTCCTCGCCCTCGTAATGGCGCTTGGCCAATTCGACGATCAGGCGGCCGGCCTTGAGAAACAGTTCTTTTCTGTCCGAGTGGGTCGCCACCAGGCTGCCGTTGCCGGGCAAGCTCAGGCCCAGCGCCTCGGTCAGGCAGTTCATCGAGTTCGCCGTGAACATGCCGGAGCAGGAGCCGCAGGTCGGACAGGCGGAGCGCTCGACGCGGTCGACGTCGGCATCGGACACCGCGCTGTTGGCGGCCTCCACCATCGCGTCCACCAGGTCCAGCTTGCGCACCTCATTGCCCCACTGCACCTTGCCGGCCTCCATCGGCCCGCCGGAGACGAACACCACCGGGATGTTGAGCCGCATCGCCGCCATCAGCATGCCGGGGGTGATCTTGTCGCAATTGGAGATGCACACCAGCGCGTCGGCGCAGTGGGCGTTGACCATGTATTCCACGCTGTCGGCGATCAGGTCGCGCGAAGGCAGGCTGTACAGCATGCCGCCGTGGCCCATGGCGATGCCGTCGTCGATGGCGATGGTGTTGAATTCCTTGGCCACGCCGCCGGCTTTTTCGATCTCGCGCGCCACCAGCTGGCCCATGTTCTGCAGATGAACGTGGCCGGGCACAAACTGGGTGAAGGAGTTGGCGACGGCGATGATGGGCTTGCCGAAGTCGGCGTCGGTCATCCCGGTGGCGCGCCACAGCGCGCGGGCACCCGCCATATTGCGGCCGGCGGTGGAAGTGCGGGAGCGGTATTGGGGCATGATGCTTCCTTTAATAGGTTCAAAGCCGGTCGTCATTCCGTCACGCAGGCAGGGTAAGCTTGCGGCAGCAGGCCCGCGGGTGCCGGGTGGGCCTGCCTTTTGCCCAGGCGCAGCGGATGAGCGGCGCGACGGCGGGGAACGCTTTCCGTATAATCTCGTCAACCATTTCTTTTACCGCAAACGCACATCCCTGACAAATGCTGATTCATCCTCAGTTCGACCCGGTTGCCGTTCATCTCGGCCCGCTCGCCGTGCACTGGTACGGCCTGATGTACCTGCTGGGCTTCGCCCTGTTCCTCACCCTGGGCAAATACCGCCTGAAAAACGGCAACGACGTGCTGACCGTGCCGCAGCTGGACGACATGCTGATGTACGGCGCGGTTGGCGTGGTGGTCGGCGGCCGCCTGGGCGAGGTGCTGTTCTACCAGCCCGGCTACTATTTCAGCCATCCGCTGGAAATCTTCATGGTGTGGAAAGGCGGCATGTCCTTCCACGGCGGCTTCCTCGGCGTGCTGATCGCGGTGGCGATCTACGGCCGCAAAGTGGGCCGCGGCTTCTGGCAGCTGACCGACTTCATCGCCCCGCTGGTGCCGCTGGGCCTGGCCGCCGGCCGCGTCGGCAACTTCATCAACGGCGAGCTGTGGGGCCGCGTGGCCGGTCCGGAGCTGCCATGGGCCATGCTGTTCCCTCAGGCGCGGATGGACGACATCGCCGAGGCGCAGCAGTCATCTGACCTGATGAACATGCTGATGCATTACGGCGGCCTGCTGCGCCATCCGTCTCAGCTGTACGAGTTCGCGCTGGAAGGCATCGTGCTGTTCGGCGCGCTGTGGCTGTACAGCGCCAAGCCGCGCGCGCGCGGCCAGGTGTCGGCGGTATTCCTGATCGGCTACGGCCTGGCCCGCTTCATCAGCGAATACTTCCGCAATCCCGATGCCGGCATCTTCGGCAAGTCCGACGTGATCAGCATGGGCCAGTGGCTGAGCCTGCCGATGATAGTCATCGGCGTGGCGCTGTTCCTGTTCTTCGGCAGACGCAAACCAGCCTGAGCCGCGCATCGCGCGATTAGAAAAGCCGGGATAGCCCGGCTTTTTTATGCTTGCCGCGCCAAAAACAAGAACAGGAATATACAACTAATTTTTTAGAATTTATTGGAATTAACTGGGCAGGGTAAGATAGCGCCAATCGATCCCGCATCATTAGCACTTTACAAGGCTCGCCATGAAAAAGACTCTCGCCCTCGCACTCGCCGTCGCACTGACCTCCACCGCCGCCCTGGCCGACCGCCTGGACGACATCAAGAAAGCCGGCGTGCTGCGCGTCGCCGCTTTCGACAGCAATCCGCCGTTTGGCTTCCTCGACGCCAAGAGCCGCCAGATCGTCGGTCTGGATGTCGATGTGGCTCAGCACATCGCCAAACAGCTGGGCGTGAAGCTGCAACTGGTGCCGACCAATCCGGCCAACCGCGTGCCGCTCTTGGTGTCCGGCAAGGCCGACATCGTGGCAGCCAACTTCACCGTGACCGACGAGCGCAAGAAGCAAGTGGACTTCAGCCTGCCCTACTTCGCGTCCGGCCAGCAGTTCATCGCGCGCAAGGGCACGCTGCAGAAACCGGAGCAGCTGGCCGGCCTGCGGGTGGGCGTGGACAAGGGCACCACGCAGGAAGTCTACCTGCGCGACAAATATCCGAAGACCACGGTCGTAGCGTATGACGACACCCCGCTGGCTTTCACCGCGCTGCGCAACGGCAACGTCCAGGCCATCACCCAGGACGGCTCCAAGCTGGCCGCGCTGCTGGCCAACGCGCCGGACAAGGCCAAGTATGAGCTGGCGCCGTTCACGCTGACCCGAGAATTCCAGGCCATCGGCCTGCCCAAGGGCGAGGCGCGCCTGGCCAAGGTGGTGAACGAGATGCTGCAGCAGCTGGAAAAGAGCGGCGAAGCGGCCAAGATCTACGACCACTGGTTCGGCCCCAAGACCAAGGCCCCGCTGCCGCGCGACTTCAAGATCGGCGACGCGACCTGATCCCGGCCCGTCCCACTTCGCAACCGCCGGCATCCCCGGCGGTTTTGCCGTTTCACCGCTGTAGAAAGACACTCGCATGACCCCACCCGCCTGGCTCGGCCACAACTGGCTGGAGCCGCACTATCTCATCTGGCTGGGCAAGGGCGCGCTGCTGACCGGCTGGCTGTCGCTGCTGGTCATCGCCGCCGCCAGCCTGCTCGGCATCGCCCTGACCGCGCTGCTCGACCAGCCTTGGAAACCGCTGCGGCTGGCGACGCGGCTGTTCGTCGGCCTGCACCGCAACACGCCGCTGATGGTGCAACTGCTGCTGTGGTATTTCGGCGTGTCCGGCCTGCTGCCGGACGAGGCGAAACTCTGGCTGAACACGCCGCGCGCGCTGGCGCTGCCCTTCGACCTGGCCCTGCCCTGGCCATCATTTGAATTTCTGGCCGCCTTCACTGCGCTGACGCTGTACAGCGCAGCTTTCATCTGCGGCGAGCTGCAGTCCGGCCTCAACGCCGTGCCCAAAGGCCAGCGACTGGCGGCGCGGGCGCTGGGCATGCGCGGCTGGCAGGTCCTGCGCCTGGTGGTGCTGCCGCAGGCTTGGCAACTGGTGAGGCGGCCGCTGGTGGGCCAATACACCGCCATCGTCAAGAATACCTCGCTGACCATGGCCATCGGCCTGGCCGAGCTGTCCTACGCCTCGCGCCAGGTGGAAACCGAAACGCTGCTGGCCTTCCAGGCTTTCGCCGTCGCCACCTCGCTGTATCTGATTCTGGTGCTGCTCACCCAACTGCTGGCGCAGCGGCCGGAGCCGGCCTGGAGGACGCTGCGATGATCCCAGCCGTGATTCATGACAACCTCGACTACCTGCTGTGGGGCAATCTCGCCAATGGCGAAGCCGGCGGTCTGCTGCTGACGGCGCTGCTGAGCCTGGCCGCCGCCTTGCTGGCCAGCGGTCTGGGCCTGGCGCTGGGCATCGCCCAACTGATGGGCGGCGCTGCGCTGCGGCGCGCCCTGATGGCTGTCACCGCGGTGCTGCGCGCCATCCCGGTGCTGATGCTGATCTTCTGGTGCTACTTTCTGCTGCCGCTATTGTTTGGCGTCGACATTCCGGGCTTGCTAACCGTGATTCTGGCGCTGGCGCTGATCCACTCCGCCTATTTGGGCCAGGCGGTGCTGGCCGGTCTGAGCGCCGTCGGCCGCGGCCAGTGGCACGCCGGGCTGGCGCTGGGCTTCTCGCGCTGGCAGACGCTGCGCTGGCTGATTCTGCCGCAGGCCCTGCGCATCATGCTGCCCTCATTCGTCAACCAGTGGGTGTCGCTGCTGAAAGACAGCTCGCTGGCCTATATCGTCGGCGTGGCTGAGTTCACTTTCGTCGCCACCCAGGTCAACAACCGCGAGCAGGTGTATCCGCTGGAAATCTTCAGCGCCATCGCCGTCGGCTACCTGCTGCTGTGCGGTCTGCTGCAGCTGGGCGGCCATCTGGCCGAGCGCCGCTGGCGCCGAGCCGTATGATCACCGCTCGCGGCCGCCGCTGGCGATCACCCGCTGATACCAGAAGAAGCTGTCTTTGCGCACGCGGCGCAGGTCGCGGGCGTCGGTCTCGTCGCGGTTGACGTAGACGAAGCCGTAGCGCTTCTGGTAGCCGTTGAGCCAGCTGAGAATGTCGGTGAACGACCAGGCGCAGAAGCCGAGCAGCGCCGCCCCGTCGCTGATCGCTTCCTGGCAGGCCGCCAGATGGCGGCGCAGGTAATCGATGCGGTAAACGTCATGGACCTGGTCGTCGTCTTCCAGCCGGTCGAACTCGCCCAGGCCGTTCTCGGTGATCAGCACCGGGAGCGCATAGCGGCTGGTCAGGCGGCGCAAGGCGATGCGCAGGCCGGTCGGGTCTATCGCCCAGTCCCAGTTTGACGTCTCCAGTTGCGGATTCGGCGTGGTGCGGTACAGGCCGGGCACGCCGCTGGAGGGCGTGCTGCCCTTCTGCCCAGTGGTGTTGATGCGCTGCAGCCCAACCCCGTCCGGCGGGTTGTCGGTATAGGTCAGCGTGTAATAGTAGTTGAGGCCGATGAAATCCGGCTTGGCCGCCGCCAGCGCCGCCATGTCGCCGGGTAAGATGTCCGGCGCTTCGCCGCGCTGGCGCAGCCAGGCCAGCGCCACTTGCGGATAGCGGCCGTAGCAGTAGGTGTCCAGCCACCAGTGGTTGGTGAATTCCTCGGCATTGTCGAAAGCCAGCAGGTCCGCCGGCGCGCAGGACGCCGGATAGGCCGGCGAATAGGCGAAGCTTGGCCCGATGCGGCCATCCGGCACCAGTTGGCGGAACAGCATGATGGCGCGCGCGTTGGCGAGAAAGGCGATGTGGTTGGCGGCGTAGAAGCGCTTGCGGTCGGCCAGCGCCGGCGGGTGCGTCGCCAGCAGGTAGGCATTGCTGAGGTTGTAGTTCTGTTCGTTCAGCGACACCCAGGTCTTGACCCGGTCGCCGTAGCGGCGGAATAGCAAGGCGCAGTAGTCGCCGAAGTCGTCGATGACGCGCCGGTCTTCCCAGCCGCCGTATTCGTCCTGCAGCGCCTGCGGCATGTCCCAGTGGTACAGCGTCAGCACCGGCTCGATGCCGCGCGCCAGCAAGGCGTCGATCAGGCGGTCGTAGAAAGCCAGGCCGGCCTCGTTGGCTGCGCCGCGGCCTTGCGGCAGCACGCGCGGCCAGCTGACCGAGAAACGATAGGCGGTCAGCCCCATCTCGGCCATCAGCGCCACGTCCTCCTCCATCCGGTGATAGTGGTCCACCGCCATGTCGCCATTGCTGCCCTCAAAAGTCCGCCCCGGCTCGCGCACGAAAACATCCCACACCGACAAGCCCTTGCCGTCGGTATCGAAAGCGCCCTCCACCTAGTAGGCGGCCGAAGCGGCGCCCCACAGGAAGTTGTAGGGAAACGGTTTGAGGCTGACGTGATGCATGGCATGCTCCGGTGGAGAAGACTATCGATGATGAGCTATTGGTCGCCGCCGGCGCCGCCAAGTTCACCCGCCGGCTTGACCAGGGACAAGAAAAAGCCCGCCAGGCGGCGGGCTCTCGGCAAAGGCTTTCGCGATCAGTCCAGATATTTCTTGAAGAACTTTTCCATCGCGCCATAAGCGGCGAAACGGTTTTCCTCGTTATGGAAGCCGTGGCCCTCATTGTCCTTGACGATGTATTCCACTTCCACGCCGCGCTTCTTCAGCGCATCGACGATCTGGTTCGATTCGTTGATGTTGACGCGCGGGTCCTTGGCGCCTTGCAGCACTAGGAGCGGGGTCTGGATGCGGTCCACATGGAATACCGGCGAGCGTTCGCGCAGCAGGTCCTTGTCCTTTTCCGGGTGGCCCACCATCTCGTACATCGTATCCAGGAACGGCTTCCAGTACGGCGGAATGGTGGTCATGAAGGTGAACAGGTTGGACACGCCGACGTAATCGACGGCGCAACGGTACAGCTCCGGTGTCTTGGTGATGCCGGCCAGCGTGGCGTAGCCGCCGTAGCTGCCGCCGTAGATGCACACCTTTTTCGGATCGGCGATGCCTTGCTGCACCAGCCAGTTGACGCCGTCGGTGACGTCATCCTGCATCTTGCCGCCCCACTCCTTGAACGAAGCCTCCCAGAACTGACGGCCATAGCCGGTGGAGCCGCGGAAGTTCATCTGCAGCACCGCCCAGCCGCGGTTGGCGAAAAACTGCACTTCCGGATTGAAGCGCCAGCTGTCTCGCGCCCATGGACCGCCATGCGGATTGACGATGACCGGCAGGCCCTTGGCGTCTTCCTTGCCCTTGGGCAACGTCAGGTAGCCGTTGATGGTCAGGCCGTCGCGGCTCTGGTACTGGATGGGTTTCATCACCGCCATCTTGTCGGCCGGCAGCCATGGCGTGATATCAGCCAGTAGCGTCAGCTTGTCGGCCTTGCTGTCGTAGAGATAGCGCTTGCCTTGGGTCCTGTCGCTCCACGCCGCCACCACGAAGCGGTCCTCGTTGCGGTCGGCGGACTGGATGTCAACTTGGAAACCGGGAAGGTGGGCCTGCAGCTTGGCGTACAGCTCGCGCGCCTGCGGATCGAAGCACTCGCGTCCGGGCTTGTCGGTTTCGAAACCGGCGCAGGTGATGACCTTGCGCTTGTGCGAGTAGTTGAGGCCGTCCACATCCACATCATTGCGGGCGTAGATTTCCTTGATCTCCTTATTGGTCTTCGGGTCGTACTCGACGATGGCGGTCTTGTCGCGGCCGAGGTTGCTGGCGGCGTAGAAACGCTGGTTGTCGAAAGTGAAAAACAGCGGCGCGAAGTTCTCGCGGAAGGTGGTGGAGAGCAGCTTGCGGAACTTGCCGCCCGGCTCGTCGCGGTACAGCACGGTGTTATTGACGCCGTCGGTCTCGATGGCGATGCGGATATTGCCCTTGTGGTCCGTGCCCCAGCTGGTCACCTTGCCCGGATTTTCCGCTTCCAGCGTCAGCTTGCCGGTTTTCAGGTCCACCCGGTACACGTCGAAAATTTCGCGATTGCGCTTGTTCAGGCTGATCAGCAGCTGGTCGTCCTTGTCGATCAGGCCGTCCACGATTTCCGCGCGCACGCCGGGAAACGGGGTCAGGTCGCGCGTCTTGCCGGTTTTCAGGTCCACGCTGAACAGGTGGAAGTTTTCGTCGCCGCCATTGTCCTTGACGTAGACCAGCCTATCGCTGCCCTTCCAGAAATACCCTGCCAGATCGCGGTCCTTCACTGCCGTTACGCGCTTGTCCGGCTGGCCGGGGCGGCGCACCACGATATTGCGGCGCGACTCCCACGGCGACAGGAAGGCCACGCTCTTGCCATCGGGAGAGACGGTGAAATTGGTTTGTTCCGGGTTGCGGAAAAAGTCGCGCAGCGGGATATCCGCCGCCCATACCGATCCGGACAGCAGCGAAGCCGCCAGCGCGGTCATGATGGTTTGTTTCATTTTCATCCTCTGATTTCCATAGCGTCCTCGCGGCGTTCCATCGAATGCGGATCGTCTGGCTAGAAAAGACGCCCAAAGATCATAGCCCCGACTGTCCCTGCCCACAACATGCCAAAGGCATTCAACCAAAAAAAGCGCCGACACCCTGCTGCCTGACTGCAATCGAAGCAAAGCGTTCCCGCGGAGATCGGAGAAAACCATGGATATCCGCATCCTCGGCACCGCGGCCTGCATCGGCCAGCCCGGGTTGGCCACCTGTCCAAGGTTGCGATGCAAGGCTGCCAGCTGTCGTTCCTGACCCAGCAAGGACATCGCCATCACGGCGTGCCGCTGGCTAAGAGGAATCTGCAAGAAGCGCGCGGCCTGAGCGGCCCGGAAACGAGCTCATGGTTAGCCGGCAGGCTGGATGAAAACGATGTCGTCGAGCTTGGGCAGCGGAATCACCTGGCTAGCCACGCTGGCGAAATCGATGTCGTTTAGCCGCAGGCCGCAATACTGCATGCAATCATAGGTGCGCAGGGCAATCTCGCCGCTGTTCAGCCCTTTCACCACCGCCCATTGCGTGTAATCCTGGTCCTGGCCATCGCGCACCGTGCCGCGCGGAATATCGACCGCATTGAGCAGATGGGTAGCCAGCGCATAGGCCTGCCGCAGATCATCGGGCGGATTGGCGAACTGTTTCGCATAAACGGTGCGGACGAAGCGCGCCGGCGGCGTGGCGTTGCCGGGCAAGCCGGCCATGCCGCCGCCATGCCCTGGCGGGTTGACCGGCAAGGTGCCGATCTCTCGCTGCTGCGGATCCTCTGGCGTCAGATTCAGGTAATTTCCCAGATTGTCCAGATGCCAAGGGAACCACGGCGCGTTGGTGCAGACGCCTACCGGGTTGTGGTAGATCTTTTGCTGGCCATCCTGGAATTCCACCACCAGCGAACGGCCGTCCTTGTCGACAATGGCGGCATGCAGCGGCAGCTGTTTGGCCAGCCAGTCCGGCAGCCAGAATTGGCGCGTCGGCAAGAGCTCGCGCACATCCGACACGCTGCCGCAATGCGCCAGCACCCAGTCGGCGAATAGCGGCGCCAGCACCGTGGTCTCGACGCGGGCAAAATCCTGATACCGAGTGCCCGGCAGCCATAACAGGCTGACGCTGAGGCCGGCCTCGTTCAAGCCGTCGGAGACGATGCGCTGGGTGATCCCCGGCAAGGGCAGATTGGTGGAGCTGATGCCGACATAGCCGTAGCGAACCGACCACGTCGGCGCATCGGCCATTTTCTGGAAATCCGCGCCGGCCCACACCGGCTGCTGGAAGGACTCGCCGCGCCGCTGGATATAGAACGCCGGATCAAGCGAACGGGCGAACTCCATAGAGCGGGCCACCACATGATTCCTGTCCTTCGCCTGCAATTGAAAATGCGTGCACATGCCAGGTCTCCTACGTTCGTCCCATGCCCAACCGCCGGACGGTGCCGCCGACAAGGCGGCGACATGGGGTAGGCCATAGGAGACCTCGCCTTCAGTTCAGGCGAAACTGATCTTTCGCTCAGGACGCGTCAGAAGCTTACCTCGAAGCCCGCATCGGCCACCGCGGCAGCCAACTCTTCCGGTGAGACGATGGACGGATCGTAATTGATCTGGGCCTGCTTGGCCTCCAGGCTGACCGCCGCGTCGCTGACGCCGGCCATGGTATTCAGCACGCCCTGCACGCTGTTGACGCAGCCGCCGCAAGTCATGCCGTCGATGTTAAGGATCAAGTCCGCCATATTCGTCTCCACTCAATGAAAGTTAAGGATTGATTCAGCGCCAACGGCGCAACAATAAAGAATTGGATACCACCGATACCGAGCTGGCGGCCATCGCCGCGCCGGCAATCACCGGACTGAGCAGGCCCAGCGCCGCCAGCGGAATGCCCAGCACGTTATACACGAATGCAAACGCTAGGTTCTGCCGAATCTTGGCCAGCGTGCGGCGCGACAAGCGGATGGCGTCCACTGCGTGGCGCAAGTCCCCGCGCATCAGGGTGATATCGGCGGCGGAGATCGCCACGTCGGAACCGGACCCCATGGCCAAGCTGACATCGGCCGCAGCCAGGGCCGGCGCGTCGTTGACGCCATCGCCCAGCATCGCCACCTTGCGGCCGGCAGCCTGCAGCTCGCGCACCACGGCGGCCTTGTCCTGCGGCCGCATGCCGGCGCGCCATTCCTCGACGCCGGCCTCGGCGGCGATGCTGCGCGCGGTGGCCGCGTCGTCGCCGGTCAGCATCATCACCCGCACGCCCAGGCTGCGCGCCTGGCGCAGCGCCTCGGCCGAACTGGCGCGCAGCGTATCGGCCAGCGCCAGCCAGCCCAGCGCCCGATCATCCAGGCTGACCGCCACCACGGTGGCGCCTGCGTCCTGCCAAGCGCGCGCCTCGGCGGGCATGGCCATGTCCAGCCAAGCCGGCGTGCCGATCCGCGCCAAGCCGCGCCCTTCCACCTGAGCCGCGACGCCGCGCCCCACCTCCGCCCGGAAATCGGCGCACGCCAGCAGCGGCAGTCCCCGCTCCTGCGCTTTTTGCAGCAAGGCGCGGGCCAAGGGATGCTCGGAGCCGGCTTCCGCGCTGGCGGCCAGCTGGATCAACGCATCCTCATCGCCGCTCAGCGCCAACGCGTGGCGCAATACCGGCCGCCCCTTGGTCAGCGTGCCGGTCTTGTCCACCAGCAGCACATCCACCTTGCCGGCCCGCTCCAGCGACTCGGCATTGCGGAACAAGATGCCGCGCCGCGCGCCATTGCCCACCCCCACCATGATGGCAGTCGGCGTCGCCAGGCCAAGCGCGCAGGGGCAGGCGATCACCAGCACCGCCACCGCGTGGATCAGGGCCGTGCTCCAGCTGCCCAGCAGCCAGCCCTTCAATAGAAACGTCAGCAGCGCGACGGCGCTGACTGCGGGCACGAACACGGAGGAGAGACGATCAGCCAGCCGCTGGATCGGCGCCTTGCTGCCCTGAGCCGCCGCCACCATGCGCACAATCTCCGCCAGCTGCGTTTCGCTGCCCACGCTTTGCGCCCGCACTTTCAGCATGCCGTCCTGATTGCGCGTGGCGGCGTAGACCTTGTCTCCGGCGCGCTTGGCCACCGGCCGGCTTTCTCCGGTCAGCATGCTCTCGTCCAGCCAGGCCTCGCCCGACACCACCTCGCCATCCACCGGCAGGCTGTCTCCATGGCGCACCACCACGATATCGCCATGCTTGAGTCTATCCACCGGCACGTCGATCAATTCCCCGCCCTGCTCCACCCGCGCCGTCTTGGGCGCCAGCTTCATCAAGGCGGCGATGGCCGCCGAGGCCTTCCCCTTGGCGCGCGCCTCCAGCAGCTTGCCCAATAACACCAGCGTGATCACCATCGCGCTGGCTTCGAAATACACATGTTGCTCCGGCAAATTGAGCAGGGTAACCGCGGCGGACAGCAGCCAGGCCATGCTGGTGCCCAGCGCCACCAGCACGTCCATATTGGCGACGCCGCCGCGCAAGGCCTGCCAGGCGCCGCGATAGAAACGCCAGCCGATGACGAACTGCACGGGAGTGGCCAGCGCCAGCTGCCACAACCGCGGCAGCCAGCCATGATGGCTGCCGGCGAACATGGCGATCATTTCGATCAGGAAAGGCAGGGTCAGCGCGGCCGACGCGGCGAACCAGGCCAGTTCGCGTCGATAGCGGGCGGCGGAGGAGTCCGCGGCATTGTCCTCGGTCTCGGGCAGCAAGGGTTCGAAGCCGGCGCGGCGCACCGCCGCCAGCACGGCATCCTGGTCCGTCATGCCTGGCAGCCATGCCAGCTGCGCCGACTCCCCGGCGAAGCTGACGCTGGCGCTGACGCCTGGCAGCTTGCCCAAGGCTTTTTCCAAGCGGGCGGCGCAGGCGGCGCAGCTCATGCCGCCGATGCCGAGGCGCATCGACTGCCGCGGCACGGCAAAGCCGCAGCGCTCTATGACTGCCACCAGTTGCTGCGGATTGGCCTGCGCCGGGTCATAACGCAGCTGGGCGCTCTCGCTGGCGAAGCTGACCGCGGCGTCGACGCCGGGCAAACGGTTCAACTGTTTTTCGATGCGGGCGGCGCAGGCGGCACAGCTCATGCCGGAAACCGGCAGGGTAAGGGATTGCGTCATGACGACCTCCTGCCGCCCATTATATACCCCCCAAGGGTATTAAAGACAAGCGAGAAAGCGTGCATGGACTTTACCCATGGCCGTCAGCGTGTTAACAAATACGCCTGAACACAACAATAAGGTGTTGCCCATGCCCCTGAAACGTTATGGCCCCGACTGCGCATTGCTGGTAGTGGACGTGCAGAACAGCTTCTGTCCCGGCGGCGAGCTGGCCGTGCCCGGCGGCGACGAAGTGGTGCCGCTGATCAACCACCTGTCGCTGTTGTTCGAAAACGTGGTGCTGACCCAGGACTGGCATCCGCGCGGCCACATCTCCTTCGCCAGCAGCCATCCCGGCAAGCAGCCCTTCCAGAACATAGACCTGCCCTACGGCGCGCAGACGCTGTGGCCGGACCATTGCGTGGCCGGCAGCCATGGCGCGGCCTTCCATGCCGAGCTGGAAACCGAACGCGCCCGGCTCATCGTGCGCAAAGGCATACACGCCGCGGTAGACAGCTATTCCGCTTTCGTGGAGGCGGACCGGACTACGCCGACCGGATTGGGCGGCTATCTGAATACGCTGGGGGTCAAGAAAGTGTGGCTGGCCGGTTTGGC
>NZ_MKCR01000032.1 GCF_001855565.1 Chromobacterium amazonense
GCATGAACTGCATGAAGTTGCTTTCCGCCATCAGTTGCTGCACGACTTTTTGCAGCTCGGCGCGCTCCTTGGCGATTTCGCCCTGGAAGACGCCGTTGGCGCCTTGCAGGCTGGCGCGCGTCACGGCCTTGGCGGTGTTGGCGGCGCTCATCAGGCTGGCGTGGACCGCGGCTTTCACCACTTCGCGCTGCACCTCCTTGACCACTGACTTCGTCAACTCCTTGGCCGTGGTTTCGGCGCCGGTCTTGAGGGCCTTTTCCGCCACGGTTTCCACGGCGCGGGCCACCATCTGTTCTATGGCCTGTTTGCTGAAGGCTTCCAGCAAGTGGCCCTGGCCCAGGAAGCGGGTAGTCTGCTCCGCGATGTTCTTGGCGATTTGCTCCGAGACTTCCGCCGCCACATCGGAGGCCACCTGTTTGGCGACATCCTTGATGACTTCCTGCGCCACTTCCTTGCCGGCCGCGCCGCTGGTCTGCTTGATGGTGTTTTCCAGCAGCTCGCCGGCGCCTTTCTCCATGGCGGTTTCGGTGGCTTTGGCCATGGACTTGGCGGCCATGACGCCGCGGCCCACGCTGATGATGTCCACCATCATCCCGGCGATTTCAAAGCCCAGCTGGATCTTGCCGGCGATGTCGGCCACTTCTTTCCACTTTGCTGCGGCGTCGCCGTCTGAAACCAGGGCCATGGTTTCGGCAAATGCCTTGACCAGGCCGGAGCAGCCGGCCGCCAAATCCATGGCACCGCCGGCCACGTCGCCGACGATGATCTTGGCGACGCCGCTGATCACCTCGGCCACCGAGACGATCCAGTCGACGATGGCGGAGAAGATGCCGGCTTTTTGCGCCTTGTTCTGGTCCTCTATCGCTTTGTCTATCTGTTTGCGCAGGTCCTCGTTCTGGCGCAGGCGCAGGTTTTCCGCGCCCTGGGTGCGGATTTCCAAAGCCAGCGACTTGAGGTCGGCGTTGTCGCCCAGCGATTTCACGCCCAGCAGGGCGGCGGCCAGGCTCATCGCCTCCATCGGCGTGCGTTCCAGCTGCGCCAGCGTGATGGGCTTGCCGTCCACGCGCGGGCCGAAGGCGTCCAGAATCCGGTTGAGCGCGCCTTCGGCCAGGCGCAGCGTTACCGACTCTCGCGGGCGCGGCGGCGATTGGAAAGCATGCTCCTGGCCGCGTTGTTGGTCGCGCGGGCCAGGGGCGGCGAGCGGGTCCAGCGCGCCCGCGCCTACCCGGCCGGCGTTGCCGGCTGGCGGGGCGTCTTCCGTGCGCCGGGCATCCCCCAGGCCGGCTGGGGAGAAGTTGTCGATGATGGTGTTCATGCGTGTTCCTCCTGAGGGAGAAGGGCGGCCTGGCGCAGGACCTCGGCCTTGATCGCGGCGTGTTCCGGTTTGCTGGCGCACCACTTGAGCGCGGCGGCGAAGGCTTTGCCCGCCTGCTCGGGGTGGCCGGCCAGCTGGTGGCTGAGTCCGGCCAGATAGGCCGGGCGCGGGTCATCCAGCCGCAACAGCCCGGCTTGCCCGAAACTGAACACGGCTTCCTCGTGTTCCGACAGGCGCTGGCAGGCGAGGCCCAAGGCCAGCCAGTAGTCGAATTGCCAGTGCGACAGTCGGGCCAGCATCAGGTAGAAACGCTTGGCCCCCGCATAGTCGCCTGCGTCGAACAACTGGCAGGCATAGGAATAGACGCTGTCCAGATCGGCCGGGTCCAGATTGACCAGCGCCTGCAGCGTGCCGCCTTGATTGAAGAAGTCGCGCACGGTATCGAGGTCGTCTTGCTCGGTCATGTCCTTCTCCTTGTTGGCATTAGCGGATGTTTTGCGAGATGGACTTGTTCATCTCGGCCAATAGCGACTGCATGCTGTTGATCAGGCTGACGCAGACGTTGTAGGACTGCATGGTTTTCTGGATTTGCAGCTGGGCCTGGGTGACGAAGTCGGAGCAGCGGCCGGAGTCCGTTTCCAGCGCGCCCTTGATTTCATTGAGCTGGCCCTTGTCCAAACCGCCGGAGGATTCGGCCAGCACGTCGGCGATATGCTGCATGTGCTCGCGGCTGATGTTCTGGTAGCTGCGCTGACCCACTTCCGGCAATCCCCAGATGTAGTCGGCGCATTTCTGGCCATCCACCTTGATGCCGTGCTCGTCCATATAGCTGACCACGTCTTGCCAGCTGTCCGAGCGCATGCCCTCCGGGCCGGCCTGGGCGATTTTCTCGCGCAGCTTGTCCAGAAACGGCAGCGCTGGGTTATTCGCCTTCAAGTAGTCGTCGATGGATTTGCCGCCCACCGCGATGTTGTGATCCTTCAGGTACTGGATCACTTCCGGCGGCAGCGGCGCCTTGTCGCCGGCATTGGCCAATTGGGAAAGAATGGCGTCCACCTGGTTGGCGGCTTGCTGAGAGTCGCGCGCGCGGTCGGCCTTGGCGCTCATCTGGTCGTATTTGCCTTGGGCAAGGTCGGAGAACAAGCTCATGAACTTGTACAGCACCGAAATGCCCTGCGACATGATGGAATCGCCCTGGCCGGCCTTGCGGTCGACATAGGCGCCGTAGTCGGGGTTGGCGGAAACCCCCCCGATTCCGGCGAAGCTGCTTGCTATGCTCATGGCGCGCGTCCTTAGCGGATGTTCTGGGCGATGGACTTGTTCATTTCGGCCAGCAGGGACTGCATGCTGTTGATCAGGCTGACGCAGACGTTGTAGGACTGCATGGTTTTCTGGATTTGCAGCTGGGCCTGGGTGACGAAGTCGGAGCAGCGGCCGGAGTCGGTTTCCAGCGCGCCCTTGATCACGTCCAGCTGGCCTTTGTTCAGGCCGGTGGCGTTGCCTTGGTCGTCGAATTTGCAACCTATGCTTTTGAGGTAGTCGTCGATGCTGCCGCTTGTGTTCTTGCCGTCGTTCTGCACCGTGACGCTGATGTTGTGGCTTCTCAGGTAGTCGATGACTTCCTTGGGCAGGCTGCCTGTGCTGCCCGCATCTTTCAGTTGGGCAATGATGGAGTCCACCTGGTTGGCGGCTTGTTGGGAATCGCGCGCGCGGTCGGCCTTGGCGCTCATCTGGTCATACTTGCCCTGGGCGAGGTCCGAGAACAAGGTCATGAACTTGTACAGCACCGAGATGCCCTGCGACATGATGGAGTCGCCTTGGCCGGCTTTGTTGTCGACGTAGTTGTTGTAGTCCTGGTTGACGATGGGCGAACTGCTGGCGAAGTTGGTGGCGAATGTCATGATGAATTTCTCCTGAATGGTCAGATGAAGTTGCGGCCCAGCATCGGGCCTGCCTTGCGGGCGGCGGCGGGCTTGTCTGTTCCGCCGCTTCCCGCTTGCTTGAGCGATGCCTCAAGCGATTTGAAATTGCCCTGCAGGCTCTCCACGCACTGGGACAGCCGTTGATTGAGTGGGGCCAGTTCGCCTTGCATGGCGCGCGACAGGCGCTCCAGCCGCTGGCGAGCCTGGGCATCCTGCGGCGCGCGTTGTTTGAGCGCGGCGATTTCCTGCTGCAGAAGCTGAAAAGCCTGTAATTGCTCGCCTAGTCCTTGCTGGCGTTTCTGCAGGTCTTGCATCAGGTGTTGCAGCGGCTGAATAGCGGTTTGGCTCATCGTTTATTTCTCCCTTTATTGGGTAGGTTTGCCGAATGCTAGGCCGGTCTTTAGGGAAGGTCTGAACAACCTGCCACGCAAACAGAAATGCAATTTCTCGCGGGGCTTCGGTTGCATTTCACCCACCAATTCCAGATCGCCCGCCATGAGGATGACCGGGTGCTTCCGGTCATCCGGCCTTTTAACTCGCCGCCAGCAAGGCCTTTCGCGCCAGCCAGATGTTGGCCAGCCCAAACAGCGTCATCAGTTGCGCGGTGTTCTTCTTCAAACCGCGGTAGCGTGTTTTCAGGTAGCCAAACTGCTGCTTGATGACCCGAAACGGATGCTCCACTTTGGCCCGAATCTTGGCTTTGACCATTTCGCCCAGCTGGATCTGCCGGTCGTCGGCTGAATCGGTCAGCGCTTTGCGCTGGCCGGGCCTCATCGCAATCCACCAACGCACCGCTCGCGATTGGTGTTCGGCTCGCTTGTGCACGCCAGCAAAGCCGGCGTCGCCAAACACATCGATTTCCTCGCCGTGCAACAACTGATCGACCATCGTGACATCCGCCACATTGGCGGGGGTGCCGGCCACGTGATGCACCAAGCCGGACTGGGCGTCGACGCCGATATGGGCCTTCATGCCGAAGTACCACTGATTGCCCTTCTTGGTTTGATGCATGTCCGGATCGCGCTCGCCCTGAGCGTTTTTGGTGGAGCTGGGCGCGTGGATCAGGGTGGCATCGACGATGGTGCCTTGCTTCAACATCAGCCCTTTGTCGCAGAGATGCTGGTGGATGGCGGTAAACAGAGCGTGGGTCAGCTGGTGCTTTTCCAGCAGATGGCGGAAGTTCAGCAGGGTGGTTTCGTCCGGGACGGCGTCCAGGGAGAGGCCGGCGAACTGGCGCATGGAGGCGATCTCGTACAGGCTTTCTTCCATGGCGGGATCGGACAGGCTGTACCAGTGCTGCAGGCAGTAGACGCGCAGCATGGCGGACAACGGGTAGGGGCGGCGACCGTTGCCAGGCTTGGGATACACTGGATCGATGACGGCTTCGAGCTGCGCCCAAGGCATGACCTGATCCATCTCTGTCAGAAAGATTTCGCGGCGGGTGCGCTTCTTCTTAGCGGCGAGTTCGAGATCGGTGAAGGTCATCTGCTGTCGCATGCTGGCGTCCTGGATCTGACTGAGGGGGAGTCAGTTTACGGGAAGATTGGAGACTTGTTCAGACCTTCCTTAGGGCTTAACTTTCGAAAAGCGGCGCTTTCTTTGGTGTTTTGTCGGCATGATTTTCATGCGTTTCGGTATTCATTTTTATCCGTCAAATACGGAGGCGGGATAAGGTGAATACCTGAAATGGCGACGCTGAAAAGGGAAGGGGCGCTATTTGAGGCAGGTTTTTATATTGCTTCGGCGATATGAAAAAGCCGCAAGAGGAGGTTGGGTAATTTCAACGCTTGGGAGCGCGATTGCGCTTCCATTTTCAGAAGGGAAATGTTTTTGCTTGTGTCATATATTCGACGAGGCTGGTCAAATTATGAAACATCAACATATTTTCGAAAGATGCGGCATGGCTCATGGGATAGGGAGTGGCTGTCATGCATATTTTCAATCGCCAGGCAGTCAGAGAAAATCATGCGGCAAGGCATGGATTTCAAAGCGACTTCTTCCGCAGCCCAGGCCAATGCAATTCGCGCTGGCATGAATGAATGGTCCCGAACTCTTTATCTTGGGAAGGTCTGAACAAGTCTCCAATCTTCCCGTAAACTGACTCCCCCTCAGTCAGATCCAGGACGCCAGCATGCGACAGCAGATGACCTTCACCGATCTCGAACTCGCCGCTAAGAAGAAGCGCACCCGCCGCGAAATCTTTCTGACAGAGATGGATCAGGTCATGCCTTGGGCGCAGCTCGAAGCCGTCATCGATCCAGTGTATCCCAAGCCTGGCAACGGTCGCCGCCCCTACCCGTTGTCCGCCATGCTGCGCGTCTACTGCCTGCAGCACTGGTACAGCCTGTCCGATCCCGCCATGGAAGAAAGCCTGTACGAGATCGCCTCCATGCGCCAGTTCGCCGGCCTCTCCCTGGACGCCGTCCCGGACGAAACCACCCTGCTGAACTTCCGCCATCTGCTGGAAAAGCACCAGCTGACCCACGCTCTGTTTACCGCCATCCACCAGCATCTCTGCGACAAAGGGCTGATGTTGAAGCAAGGCACCATCGTCGATGCCACCCTGATCCACGCGCCCAGCTCCACCAAAAACGCTCAGGGCGAGCGCGATCCGGACATGCATCAAACCAAGAAGGGCAATCAGTGGTACTTCGGCATGAAGGCCCATATCGGCGTCGACGCCCAGTCCGGCTTGGTGCATCACGTGGCCGGCACCCCCGCCAATGTGGCGGATGTCACGATGGTCGATCAGTTGTTGCACGGCGAGGAAATCGATGTGTTTGGCGACGCCGGCTTTGCTGGCGTGCACAAGCGAGCCGAACACCAATCGCGAGCGGTGCGTTGGTGGATTGCGATGAGGCCCGGCCAGCGCAAAGCGCTGACCGATTCAGCCGACGACCGGCAGATCCAGCTGGGCGAAATGGTCAAAGCCAAGATTCGGGCCAAAGTGGAGCATCCGTTTCGGGTCATCAAGCAGCAGTTTGGCTACCTGAAAACACGCTACCGCGGTTTGAAGAAGAACACCGCGCAACTGATGACGCTGTTTGGGCTGGCCAACATCTGGCTGGCGCGAAAGGCCTTGCTGGCGGCGAGTTAAAAGGCCGGATGACCGGAAGCACCCGGTCATCCTCATGGCGGGCGATCTGGAATTGGTGGGTGAAATGCAACCGAAGCCCCGCGAGAAATTGCATTTCTGTTTGCGTGGCAGGTTGTTCAGACCTTCCCTTGCAAAAGCGGTTTAAATCTTGAGGATGAGAAAAGCCGCATTCAGCCATTGCCGGTTGTGCCAGGCCGGCATCCGCATGATGGCGCAGCACGCTCCGGGCCTGGGCAGTTGCCGGCCCCGCTGACAGAGGGCAGGAGTCAACTGCCGCGGTCCGATCGCGGACAGTCGGTTTTTGTTGCGCGGCATGGCCGCTCGGCAAGCGTCAGCTGTTCTGTCCCAGCGCTTCACCTGCGCGCGAGGCGATGCGCACCGCCCAGCCGTCATCGAGCCGCAGCAGCTGTCCCAACGCCAAGGTTTTGCCGTGCCGAGTCAGGTGCAAGGCGGGGTAGGCCGCGGCGCGCGGGAATAGCTGCGCTTCCGGTCTCCAGGCCGCCAGGTCGAGGGCCGAGAAACGGGCGCGTCCCGCTTCCACCGCTAGACGCCATTCGCCCGCGGAGGGTTCTCCCAGCGGCAGCGCGGCGCCATCGGCGACGGCATCGCCAGACTCCCGCAATAGAATTCGCCCCGGGCAGGCCTGGGGGTGCAGCCAAAACGCATCAAGCGAGTCTCCCATGCCAATGATGGGGAGGGCGTCGCCGACCGCGACATCGGCCCAGTCAGGCTCAGTCAGCACGCACCAGCCCAGGGCCAGCGCCAGTTCATGCTCGCCTTGCGGCGATGGCTGCAGCGCCGTAAGCATTGCCTGCAGCCAGCCCGCCGGGGCTTGTTCCAGGTACAGCGGCAAGCGGCGTGATCCCATGCTCAGCGTCAATCTCCAGCCGGGTGGCGGCGCGTCGCCGTTATCGACCGCGGCGGCAACCAGGCCCGGCAGGCCCGTGGCCTGCAGCCATCCATCCAGCGGCGACAGGGTCCAAGCCGCCAGCAGAGGCAGCAGTTCCGCATCGATCGGTCCGCGGCGCGGCACGGCCAGCTGCGGCTGCAGCCAGTCGCGCCATTCCGTTTCCGGCACCCAGAAGGCCAAGTCTTCGCCATCGCTGCGGGCGGTCAGCCGCAAGCCGTCGCCGCTAGGCTGGGCGAAGTCGCTGTCGAATCGGCAACCCTCATGTTCCGCGCTGGCGCCGATGCGGCTAAGCTCAAAAAGACTGAGCGTGGCGGGCAGGCATTCATTGCTCATGATCGACCTCCAGCGTGACGTCCACGCCCAGCGCCGCCGACAGCGCCGCTTCCAGATTGCGCCTCTCCCTTTCCAGCCGCGCCGCCAGCGCGCCTGGCGGCGCGGACAGGCGCAGGCCCAGTCCGCCTCCCCGCCAGCATGCCTGCACAATCAGTCCAGCCAGCGGGCCGCTGCTGGCGCGCAAGGCGAGCGTCTGCTCGTCAAGGGATTGTGGCGGCGCATGAGGGAGGAGAGTTTCCGCCCTAGGGGGCAACTTGCCGGCCACGGGCGAGCCGGCCGGCGATTCCGTTTCGTCCAGCGCGAGGGGAGGCTGCGGCTGGGGCGGACGCTGCCAGGGCATGGCCATATCGGGATGCGCCTGAGCGTCATCCAGCAGGGCGCGGAAGCGCCTGGCGTCATCCTGATGCGGCGCATGGGCGTCATGCTCTCCTTGCCCGCGCGGCGAGGTGCGGCTATTGGCGCTATGGCTTATGGGTGCGTACATGGTGATGCCTCATCGTGTTGGCGATTGCCGTGGCGGCCTCAATGCTTGTGGTTGTGTTCGGACTCCAGCAGCAAGACGAGTTTTTCCTGTTCACGCAGGTTGCGGCGCAGCAGGCTGTCTTGTTCGGCGCGCGCTTGCGTGAGCAGCGCGCGCTCCGCGGCCAGGGTTTCCAGTTCCCGCGCCAGGGCTTGATCTTCGCCCTCGAGTTTTGCCAGCGAGGCGCGCAGCCGTTCTAGTCCATGGTGATCGAAGCAGCCGCTTTGCCTGGCCAGCGATCGCCATTCCTGATACAGCGTGTGGCGGCGCGCGTGCACCGCATCCTGGCGCGCGCACAGCGCCAGCTCTTCGTCGGCCAGCCGCGCGAGCGCGGCGCGCAGGCTGCGTTCGCGGCGGCGTTTGACGTCCAGCAACTGATTCAACATGGCAGCCCCACGGTTTCGGCAAGTTCGGCCAGCATGGCGTCCAGGCGGACTTGCTCATCCACGCGTTGTCGCAGCAACTGATTGATCCGCGGGCGCCGCGCCATGGCATCGTCGGCATCGGCATCCTGTCCCGGGCGGTACTCGCCCACCCGCACCAACAGCTCTATCTCCTGCCATGCCGACAGCAGCTGGCGCAGGCGGGCGGCGGCTTCGCGGTGTGCGGGCGCCGCCACTTGATGCATGACCCGGCTGACGCTGGCGAGCAGGTCTATCGCCGGGTAGTGATTGGCCTCGGCCAGTTTGCGGGACAGCACGATATGGCCGTCCAGCAGCGATCGGACCTCCTCCGCCAGCGCGTCCGCCTTGTCGTCCATCAGCACGGTGTAGAAGGCGGTGATGCTGCCGCGCGCGGCCGGGCCGGCGCGCTCCAGCAGGCGCGGCAGGCGCGCGTACAGGCTGGGGGGATAGCCGCCGGCGACGATGGGTTCGCCGGCCGCCAGCGCGATTTCGCGCACGGCGCGGGCGTAGCGGGTGAGGGAGTCCACCAGCAACAGCACGTTTTTGCCCTGATCGCGGAAGTGCTCGGCGATGGCGGTGGCGGTGGCGGCCGCCTTCAGCCGTTCCAGCGCCGGCCGGTCCGAGGTGGCGACCACCACCACGCTGCGTTGGCGCGCTTCGGCGCTGAGCACATGTTCGAGAAACTCCCGCACTTCGCGTCCCCGTTCACCGATCAAGGCCAGCACCACCACGTCGGCGTCGCTGCCGGCGGCCAGCATGCCCAGCAAGGTGCTTTTGCCGCAGCCGGCCGGAGCGAAGATGCCCAGGCGCTGCCCCACGCCCACGGTGAGCGCGGCGTCGATGGCGCGCACGCCCATGGGCAGCGCGGTATCGATCACGCTGCGCTGCATCGGGTCGGGCGGATCGCTGTCGATTTCCCTGCGGCAGCTGGCCGGCGGGGCCGGCAGGCCGTCTATCGGGCGGCCTAGCGCGTCGACGACCCGACCCAGCATGGCATCGCCGACGCCGATGTCGGCGCGGCGTCCGCTGGGCCGCACCAGCATGCCGCTGCACAAACCGACGGGCTCGCGATATGGCGACAGCAAGGCTTCCTCGCCGATGACGGCGACCACCTCCGCCGGCTCTCCGTCGGGCAGGGCGCATAATTCTCCCAGGCCCGCGCCGGGCAGGTGGGCGCGCAGCAGCGTGGCGCCGACTTCGGACAGCCTGCCCTCCAGCCGGCCTGCGCGGCCCGTCTCCAGTTGCGGCGGCTCGATGGCGTCCAGCACGGCGAAGTAATCAGGCAGTCGCATGGGCGTCTCCTATCAGTTCCACATGGCCCAGCACCTTGAGTTCCGCCTCGTCCCCCAATTCCTGGAATGACAGGACCGGCACCGAGAACAGGTCGCGCTCGATCAGCTTGCGCACGAAGCGGCGCACATCGATCGCGGTGACCAAGGCCATGCCCGCGATGCCGCTTTTTTCCAGCGAGGACCGTATCTCGCCGATGATGGCCTGGTTTTCCTCCGTGCTGAGCGCGGAGTAGGAGCCGGCGGAGGTCTGGCGGATGGATTCGCGTATGGTCTGCTCGATATGGCCGCCGATGACCCAGGCGCTGATCCAGGGCTGGCCGCGGCGCTGGCGGCCGACGATATGGCGGCGCAGCGCCAGCCTGGCGTACTCGGTCAGCATCACCGGGTCTTTTTCGCGCGGCGCCCATTCCACCAATGCCTCGAACACGGCGCGCAGATCGCGGATGGACACCCCTTCGGCAACCAAGCGCTGCAAGACATCGGCCACGCGGCCCACCGGTAGCTGCCGCTGCAGCTCCTTCACCAGCTCGCCGTAGCGCTGCTCCATCTGGTCCATCAGATAGCGGGCTTCCTGCACGCCTATCAGCTCGGCGGCGTAACGGTCCAGCGCCAGCGACACCAGATGCACCACGCGCTCGGCGTCGCGATACAGCGTGTGCCCCAGCGCGGCCAGGCTGGCTGCCTGATCCGGGGCTATCCATTGCAGCGTGATGCCGCCGAATGGCAGCGCGTCGCGCGCGGCGGCCTGCGGCAGCGCGGGGCTGGCGGCATCCAGCAGCAGCATGGGGCGCAGTTCCAGTTGCAGCACCGGCTCCTGATACAGCAGGAAAACCATCTGGCGCGGCGGCAGGCTGGCGTCGGCCTGCAGCAGGATTTCCGGCAAGGGCAGGCCAAGCTGCTCCAGCTTTTGTCCCCGCAATTCGCTCAAGCTGCCTGCCAGCGCGCCGCCCTGGGCCAGTTCCGGGTGGACGCGCAGCAGCAGCGGAATGGCGCCGATGGCCGGCGCGGCGTCTGCCGCATCGACGCCGTCCGCGCTGTCGCTTGCATGGCCGGATGAGGCGTCGCGCCCATCCCGCCGCGATACCCACCAGGCGGTGCCGGCCACGGCGGCGGCCAGCGCCAGGAACACCGCGACGGGAAAGCCGGGCAGGCAGGCGAACAGCGCCAGCACCGCCGCCACGATCCACAAGGCCTGGCGCTGTCGCAGGATCTGCGAGGACAGTTCGGCCGCCAGATTGCGCCGCGTCTCGCCCGGCACGCGGGTGACGATGATGCCGGCGGCGATGGAGATCAGCAGCGCGGGAATCTGCGCGATCAGCCCGTCGCCCACCGACAGGATGGCGTAGGTGGAGGCGGCCTCGCTCGCGCTCATCTCATGCATGAACACGCCTACGCAGATGCCGCCGAAGATGTTCACCAGGATGACGATGATGGAGGCGATGGCGTCGCCCTTGACGAACTTCATCGCGCCATCCATGGCGCCGTAGAGCTGGCTTTCCTTCTGGACCAGGGCGCGTTCGCGCTTGGCTTGCGCCGCGTCGATGATGCCGGCGCGCATGTCGCCGTCTATGCTCATCTGCTTGCCCGGCATGCCGTCCAGCGAAAAGCGCGCGCTGACTTCGGCCACCCGTTCCGAGCCCTTGGTGATGACGATGAACTGCACCACGGTGATGATGGCGAACACGATCAGGCCCACCGCCAGATTGCCGCCGACGGCGAAATTGCCGAAGGTGTAGACGATCTCGCCGGCGTCGTGCTGCAGTAGGATAAGGCGGCTGGTGCTGATGGTCAGGGCCAGCCGGTATAGCGTGGTGATCAGTAGCACGGCGGGGAAGGCGGAGAACTCCATCGGCTCGCGGATATACACCGCCATCATCAGCAGCGTGATGGACAGGGCCAGATTGATGGCGATCAGCACATCCACCAGCAGGGTGGGCAGCGGCACGATCATCATGAAGATGGCCATCAGCAGCATGGCCGCCAGCACCACATCCTGGCGCGACTGCAAGCCATGCAGCCAGTCATTGATCTTTTTCATGCGAGTCCTCCATGACGCGGTCCAACAATCGGCGCTGTTGGCGGGAAAGGCTGGCCCAATGCTCGGCTCCGCTGCCCTGCGGGGCGGTGGCGGCCAGCCACAGACAGCCGCCGGCGATCCAGGCGCGCAAAGGCACGCCGCCGCCGGCTTCGGGCTGCAGCAGGCCCAGCAGGCGCAGCAGCGTCGCCTGGCTTTGTTCGCGGCGCATGGGCCGCGATAGGGCCAGCCTGGCCCTGCCGGCATCCTGTTCCAGATAGAAGGTGTCCCGGCCTAGCCGTATAGCCAGATTCGACGACGCCGACGCGCCTTGCGCATCCATCAGGCGCAGCCAGAGTTCCGACTGTCGTTGCCATTGCAGGTCCATCATCGCTCTCCGATTCGATGAACTAAGCATGCCTTTGGTCTTGGCCGCGCGGGATAGGGTAAACACCTGATCTGCCGATGCGCGCAACACGGCGTGCGGGTTGGAGGTAGAACTGTGCGGGTTTTGGCTGGGGATTCAGCCGCCACGAGGCGGCTGATTGGCCTAGACGAGGGAGAGCAGAGTGTGAAGATGGGTTTGCTGGTTGACAACTGCTTGCGGAATGCCAAATAGCTTGCCCAAAGTCGTATGGCCCACAGGCTGTTGATGTAGGGCGCGCGCCACATCCGGGGCGTCCAGGGCGTAATCGTCCATCAATTGGCGCAGCGCCTCTTTTTGAGGCGTGGCGGCATAGCGCAGCATGGAGTCTTGTTCGGTAAGGTGCCCTTTGGCGCATAGATCGCGCAGATTTTGATAGTCGCCGTGCCAAAGCTCGCTTTTCAGCCGGTCGCCGCGGAATTCCATATTTGATGAAATCCGATTGGATAGCACCAGGTCTCCCGTTTTGAATCTGGCAATAAATTTGGATGGATCCGCATGCTCTGTGACAGCCAGCAGGTTCTCCCGGCCATATCGGGAATCATCCAGGCTTGACCGCAGCATTTGCTGAGTATCCGGGTCGTCGCTCATGCACTGGATATTCGACTCCATATAACTGTCCAGCGTAAAAGAATCGGGATGGTGAGCGACGAACTGGCGGAATTCCATCCCAATCTTGCCGACGCAGAAATCATTGAACGGCGTCTCCGGGGTATCGGCCAGCATGCCGGACTGGTAGACAGTGTGCTCGGCGATGCGAAGCGCGTATCCCCATTTTCCATCCTTGCCCGGCGCGTGGACATCTACCAAGAAATCATTTTGGTGCCTGGGGTGGGCAAGCTCGGTCAGGCGTTCAAACTTTTCCAGCATTCCCAACGGTTCCCGGTTTTGTTCGGAAGGTCGGTGTATGCTGTTGAACAGGGTTTCTATCGCCTGCCTTTTCACCCCGCCTTGGAAGTAGTCCTTGATCTTGTCCCATAATCCCATTTTGCTTGCTTCCGCAAGCGTGTTCGCGCTGATGATTCTGTCGATGCGACTCTCATTGAAATTGAAATTTTGCTGCTTGCCGACAATGATTTCAATGGCCATGATTGCACTCTCCTTGATTGTGGCTTGTCATTTCCTATAGCTTTTTTAATCTTTGGCGCCTGCGCTAGGGAAGGTCTGAACAACCTGCCACGCAAACAGAAATGCAATTTCTCGCGGGGGCTTCGGTTGCATTAGACCTACCAATTCTAGATCGCGCGCCATGAGGATGACCGGATGCTTCCGGCCATCCGCCCTTTCAACTCGCCGCCAGCAAGGCCTTTCGCGCCAGCCAGATGTTGGCCAGCCCAAACAGCGTCATCAGTTGCGCGGTATTCTTCTTCAAGCCGCGGTAGCGTGTTTTCAGGTAGCCAAACTGCTGCTTGATGACCCGAAACGGATGCTCCACTTTGGCCCGAATCTTGGCTTTGACCATTTCGCCCAGCTGGATCTGCCGGTCGTCGGCTGAATCGGTCAGCGCTTTGCGCTGGCCGGGCCTCATCGCAATCCACCAACGCACCGCTCGCGATTGGTGTTCGGCTCGCTTGTGCACGCCAGCAAAGCCGGCGTCGCCAAACACATCGATTTCCTCGCCGTGCAACAACTGATCGACCATCGTGACATCCGCCACATTGGCGGGGGTGCCGGCCACGTGATGCACCAAGCCGGACTGGGCGTCGACGCCGATATGGGCCTTCATGCCGAAGTACCACTGATTGCCCTTCTTGGTTTGATGCATGTCCGGATCGCGCTCGCCCTGAGCGTTTTTGGTGGAGCTGGGCGCGTGGATCAGGGTGGCATCGACGATGGTGCCTTGCTTCAACATCAGCCCTTTGTCGCAGAGATGCTGGTGGATGGCGGTAAACAGAGCGTGGGTCAGCTGGTGCTTTTCCAGCAGATGGCGGAAGTTCAGCAGGGTGGTTTCGTCCGGGACGGCGTCCAGGGAGAGGCCGGCGAACTGGCGCATGGAGGCGATCTCGTACAGGCTTTCTTCCATGGCGGGATCGGACAGGCTGTACCAGTGCTGCAGGCAGTAGACGCGCAGCATGGCGGACAACGGGTAGGGGCGGCGACCGTTGCCAGGCTTGGGATACACTGGATCGATGACGGCTTCGAGCTGCGCCCAAGGCATGACCTGATCCATCTCTGTCAGAAAGATTTCGCGGCGGGTGCGCTTCTTCTTAGCGGCGAGTTCGAGATCGGTGAAGGTCATCTGCTGTCGCATGCTGGCGTCCTGGATCTGACTGAGGGGGAGTCAGTTTACGGGAAGATTGGAGACTTGTTCAGACCTTCCCTAGACGAAGTGAGGGCTGATTGACGATTAATTGCAGCGCGGCATTGATGAAGCAGCTTGCGCCAAGATTGGCTAGCCCGATAGGCTGATCTTGGTCGGCGGCAAGGGTTTTGAACGCCAGCGACGCAGCTTGCGTCAGCCGCTGATTGTCTTGAGTCGCTACGCTTGTGCCAATCCTGATTTGGTATTGCTTGCCAGACAGGAGCGGCTTCATGGGCAGTACGATGATATTTCTGCCATCCGCTGTAGGCGTAATAATGTGTGCAGGCAATATGCCGCCATTGTCCGGATCGATCAATTGAATCGCATTGGCATTTTGCGTGGAAATTGCCATGTTTTTGTCGAAAGATAAGCGAATCATGCCATGGCTGGATATTCCGGAATCGATAATGTTGCTGTCGCCGAGCATGACTTTGAATTCATGCGGCGATGGGGTCGCTTGTGATGCTTCAGTCTGCTTGCTGGGGGCGAGGGATGGGTTTGATTCGCCGCCGCCGCCGCAGGCGCTGAGCATCATGGATAGCGTGAATGAGATCCAGTGTCTTGAATGGGGCAGGGTCTTAATATTTTCTATCTTGTTCATGATTCATATTTAAATGAGAGCGGCCATTTGATACGACTCATGATTTTGAGCATGAGTCATTCATCCCGCGCCGCCGTATAGCCTCCGCCAGGCCGCATCGGGTTGGGCTGTTTTTTAAATCGGATGGCCGCATTTTTATCAGCGGAAATGGTCCTCAATGATTTGCAGCGGGGCAAACTGCCTCACCGTCGGCGAGGCAGGCTCGGATTCGATGACCTCCCAGCCATCCAGCAGCCTGCTTTCATCAACTTGCGGCGGCAGGGGCGCGTTGCCGGTTCGATAGATCTGCACGATATTGGCCCCTTTGCCTAAGCCGTAATATTTGTCAAAGTCCTGCCTGCCCTTGGCTGAGTCGAGGTGGTAGGTCAGGCCGAACTGGCCATCGACGACAAAGGTATTCTCGCCGCTGCGCACTAGGTTCATGGCATGGGAAAACCCTTTGCCTTTGACTGGAACCATGATGATGTTGCGGCTGTCGGGATGGCTGCGGCTTAACAGTTGCTCAGATAAGGGAGTGGTCTGTTCCAGCGAAAACGAGCTGTAGTTTTCCGCCGCGACGTTTTGCGGCAATCCGCCTTGCCCGGTGCTTTCCGCCACCCAGAAATCATCGATCTGGCCGCTTTCCAGCGCGGCAAGATTCTTCTCCACCGCCTTGCTGCAGATGACGCAATTCTGGTTGAGGGCGCCGCTGGAGAAATAGCTCCAGGCGTTGCTGAGCATGCCTTTGATTTGATGGGGATTCGTGTGTTTGGCGATGAAGTCGAGCGAGGCGCCTATGCCTTGTTCGGATTTGCTGCGGAACTCCGCCGTCCGGTATGTCTCGCGCCCCAGGCCGTCTTCGAAGCCCGGCGCGTCCGTGATCTTGTCCAGCATCGGTTCCTGCTGCGATAGGGAGAGGTCGGCGATTTCGAAGTCGTCATCGCGGGTTTGATGCAGCGGTGTCGGAGAGGGATTGAAACCAAGCATGATGCGCGCTCGCAGTTGTGGAAACTCGGCCAGTATGCTGATGGGGCAAACGATACGCAGTCCGGTAAACACCTGAGTCGGAAGGAGAAGGGTTCAGGTGTAGACCCGATGGGGCATCGGTCAGGCGAAACGGACAATGGATTCCAGAAATATCTGGAGCATAACCATGTCCCTGACCGAACAACCCGTTGCGTTGATCACCTTGCTGGCGGCCCTGTCATTGCTGCCGCTGCTGGTGGTGATGGGCACATCTTTTCTGAAGCTGTCCGTGGTATTCGCCTTGCTGCGCAACGCGCTGGGCGTCCAGCAGATTCCGCCCAATATCGCCCTGTATGGGCTGGCGCTGATCCTGTCGCTGTTCATCATGACGCCGGTGGGCATGGCGGTGCAGGACAGGCTAGCCGCCTCGCCGGCGGAGCCGCAAGCCAGCCTGTTGTCCCGGCTGTCTGACAATACGCTAGACCCGTATCGCCAGTTTTTGAAAAAACACACCGCGCCGGCGCAGCTGCGCTTCTTCCGCGACGCGGCGCGCAAGAACTGGCCGGACGACATCCGCGCCCGCGTCAGCGACGACTCGCTGCTGTTGCTGATGCCGGCCTTCGCCGTCAGCCAGCTGATTGAAGCCTTCAAGATCGGCCTGCTGTTGTTCCTGCCGTTCATCGCCATCGACCTCATCGTCTCCAATGTGCTGCTGGCCATGGGGATGATGATGGTGTCGCCTATGACCATCTCAATGCCTTTCAAGCTGCTGGTTTTCGTGCTGGTAGGAGGCTGGGACCGTTTGCTGGGACAGCTCTTGCTGTCTTATCGCTGAGGAGCGCGCCATGGGACAGGCGGAAATCGTGCAATTGGCCAGCGAGCTGTTGTGGCTGGTGCTGATGCTGTCATTGCCGGTGGTGCTGGTGGCGTCGGTGGTCGGCGTGCTGGTGGGCCTGGTGCAGGCGTTGACCCAGATCCAGGACCAGACCGTGTCCTTTGTCATCAAGCTGGTGGCGGCTTGCGTCACGCTGGCGCTGACCTACCACTGGATGGGCGAGGCGCTGCTGGCTTACGCCATGCGCAGCTTTGATCTGATCTCGCGCATGGGGGGCTAGGCATGGACGAGCTGAATTGCTGGTGGCCGCTGCTGGGCGTGGCGATGATGCGTCCGCTGGGCGCCATGCTGCTGCTGCCCTTGTTTGGCTCGTCCATGTTGGGCGGCACGCTTACCCGCAACGCGCTGGCGTTGATGGCCACGCTGCCGATATTGCCGTTGTTGTCGCCGCTAGCGCTGCCCGATCCCATGCAGGCGCCGGCGGCCTATGCGCTCATCCTGGCCAGCGAGCTGGCGCTGGGGCTGATGCTGGGCTTTTCCGCCGCCATTCCGTTTTGGGCGCTGGACATGGCCGGCTTTGTATTGGACACCATGCGCGGCGCGTCTATGGCCGGCGTCTTCAATCCGTTGATGGGCGGGCAATCGTCGCCGCTGGGCGGGCTGTTTTCACAGATGGCGGCGGTGTTGTTCATGGCCTTAGGCGGCTTCCATGCTTTCCTCTCCACGCTTTACGCGTCCTACCATACGCTGCCGCCGGGCCTGGGCTGGCATTGGGCGGGCCAGTTCATCCCCATGCTGCGGCGCGAATGGCACACGCTGTACACGCTGACGCTGGGTTTCGCCATGCCGGCGATGGTGATGATGGTGCTGATAGACTTGGCGCTGGGTTTGATCAATCGCTCCGTGCAGCAGCTGAATGTGTTTACGCTGTCCATGCCGATCAAGAGCGCCGCCACCCTGCTGATGCTGATCATCGGCCTGCAGTTTGGCTTGTCCGATGTCTTGGCGCGTTTCGAGCACTTTGATGGCGGATTGATCCGCATGCTGGAATCGGCGCCATGAGCGAGAAGACGGAAAAGCCCACGGCCAAACGCCTGCGCGACGCCCGAGACGAAGGGCAGGTGGCCAAGAGCCAGGAGGTGAACGCGGTGGTGCAACTGGGGCTGATCCTCCTATGGCTGGGTGCGGAAGGGCATGCGCTGTACGCGGGGCTGGCCGGCTTCATCCATGGCTGCATCGATGCGGTCAATCTGCCGCTGGAAAGCGCCATGGCTCAGTTGACGGGCCAATTTGCCGAACTGTGCCTGCGCTTTGTATTCGGCTTGGCGGGATTGCTGGCATTGGCGCTGACGCTGACCGGCTTGATCCAGTCCGGCTTCCTGTTTGCCCCCAAGGCCATCCAGCCGTCGGCGCAGCGGATCAATCCGCTGTCCAACGCCAAGCAGATGGTGTCGCTGATGAAGCTGTTCGAACTCTGCAAGATGCTGCTGAAGGTGGGCGTGCTGGGCGTGACTTTCGCCTATTTGATAGAGCGTTACGCCGCCTCGTTCGCGCACCTGCCGCAGGCGGGCCTGGCGGCCGGGCTGGCGGTGTGCGCGCAGATGGCGCAGTGGATGTGGGCCATCCTGCTGGCGGTGACGGCGGTATTCGCCGTGGCCGATTACGCCATGCAGCATTATCAGTTGCGCAAGCAGCTGATGATGTCGCACGAAGACATCAAACAGGAGTTCAAGAATTCCGAGGGTAGCCCTGAGGTCAAGCAGCGCCGGCGCGAGATGCATCGCGAGGTGCAAAGCGGCAGCCTGGCCGGCAAGGTGGCCAAGTCGTCGGTGGTGGTGCGCAATCCGACCCATATCGCCGTCTGCCTGCGCTACGAAGAGGGCGAGACCCCCTTGCCGCAAGTGCTGGAGTACGGCCGCGACGCGCTGGCGCTGCACATCGTCAGCCTGGCCGAGAAACACGGCATCCCCGTAGTGGAGAACGTGCCGCTGGCGCGCGCGCTGTTGGCTTCCACCCGGCCTGGCGATTACATACCGGAGCCTTTGTTCGCCGCAGTGGCCCAGGTGCTGAGCCTGGTGATGGATGCGATGGAGGATGGCGATGAAGCTTAGTCGAATCCCGCGGCTCAGACTGGCGCTGCTGTGCTTGGCCTTATGCGGCGTGAGCCGGGCGGCTGCCGCTGAGGGCTTGCAGTGGTACGTCGTCCCGCCTGGCGGCGATGGGCCTTCCGCCATGGCGCCGCCGCCAGCGTCCCCGAAAGCGATGCCCGCGCCCGCTTCCCCCGCTGGAGCGGAGGGGAAGTCCTTGCGCTATGGCGAGCTGATCGACGACGTGGCGCAGCGCCACGCCCTGGATCCGCTGTTGGTGCACGCGGTGGTGGAAACGGAGTCGGCCTATAGGCCGGAGGCGGTGTCGGACAAGGGCGCCATCGGACTGATGCAAGTGATGCCGGCAACCGGCATGCGCTTCGGCCAGCGCGCGCTGGCCGAGCCGCGCGCCAATCTGGAAGCCGGCGCCGCCTACCTCAGCTGGCTGCTGCGCCGTTTCGATGGCCGCCTGGAGTTGGCGCTGGCCGGTTATAACGCAGGTGAGGGCGCCGTGGCGCGCTACGGCAACGCGGTGCCGCCGTATGAGGAAACCCAGGCCTATGTGCGAAAAGTGATGGCGCGCTATGCCCGCTTGCGCGGCGGCGCCAGCCCTGGCATCCCGGCGTCGGCCGTGCCAGCCGCCGTGGCGGCTGCCCGGCGTGTCGGCAAACCGAAGGACGCTATGGGCGGCGTGGGCGATATGGGACAATTGTGGCGCATCTTCACCGGCGGCTCGAATGCCGGCGGAGCGAACGGAACCTGATGAGAGACCCTATGCCGAATCTGCCCTGGCGCTCGTCGCTGCCATTCCGCCTGGCCTTGGTGCTGGGCGGGGCCATCGCGCTGTTCTGGCTGCTCAGCGCCAGCGCGGTGCTGTTTCTCGATTTCAAGGAAACCCGCGAGGCCTTGGCGCACAAGGTGGTGGCCATGACCCGCAGCGTGGGCGAGCAGCAGAGCGCGGAGCTCAGGGCGGCCGCACGCGATGTCTCCACCTTGTTCCACTCCTGGCGAAGCCTGAGCGACAGCCCGCGGCAAAGCCTGGGCCATTACTTGGTGTCCCACTATGTGGCGCTGGATGAGCGGCGCGCCGATGCGCCTGGCCGCGTGCGGCGCGCCATGGATTTCGTGGAGTCCTACGGCAGCGGCGGCGTGGGCAAGTTCGTCGATACTTTTATCGTGCTGGATGGCGGCATCGTGATTTCCAGCGCAAACAGCTCGCGCCGCGAAACCGCCCGCCACCTGGAGGATTTGTACAAGCTGCGGGATTTGCCGCCGCGCGCCGGCTTGGTGTGGGGGCGGCCTTATCAGGCTCTTGACGGCGGATGGCAGATGGCCGTCGCCGCGCGCGATCCTGCGACCGGCGCCATGGTGGGGGTGACGGTGCATCTGTCGCTGCGCTTCGCCCTGGATTGGCTGAGCAAGACCGACGACGGCGCCCTGATCTGGCTGGGAGAGGATGGCTGGCCGTTCGCTCCGCTGCCGGCCATCGCGCCGGCCGGCTTGATAGAGCAGCTGCCGGCTTGCAAGAAGCCGTTCATCCAGAGCATGCAGGGCGTCAGCATCATCTGCGTCAACGTCGAGCCTACCGGCTGGCGTCTGATCGAGGTCTATCCAACGGAGCGCATCACCCAGCGGGCGCTGGCGGAGCTGCCCAGGCATCTGCCGGTGGCCTTGCTGTCTTTGCTGGGACTGGTGGTTTTGCTGTATGTCGTGCTGCAGCGCAGCCTGGGGCGAACGCTGTCCAATATCGTGCACATCATCAGCCCGCAAGAGGCGGTGAGCAAACAGCAGCGTCTACCTGAGGAGAGGGAGGATGAGCTGGGACAGATCGCCCACGCCTACAACCGGCTGCTGGACGCGGTGCAAGCGCAATATGCCGAGCTGGAGGCCAAGGTGGAGGAGCGCACCGCGGAGTTGAACGAAGCGCGTTGCCGCGCCGAGCGGGCCAATGCCCACAAGAGCGAGCAGCTCACCAATATCAACCATGAGATCCGCACGCCGCTGAACGGCATCGTCGGCGCGCTGAGGCTGCTGGGGCGTACCGAATGCGACGCCAATCAGCACGATCTGGTCGATACCGCGCTCAAGTGTTCCGGCCATTTGCTGGAAATCATCAACAATCTGTTGGATTTTTCGCGTATCGAGTCCGGGCAGATGGTGGTCACGTCTTCGGTGCAAGACCCGCTGGTGTTGATCGACCAGGCCATGTTGACGGTGCAGTTGCCTGCGCAGGATAAGGGCCTGGCGCTGCGCTGTCAGGTGGACTCGAGCTTTCCGTCCCAGTTTCTGACCGATGGCCTGCGCCTGCGGCAAATCCTGATCAATCTGCTCGGCAACGCCGTTAAATTCACCCGCGAAGGCGGCGTCACCTTGTCGGCCTGGAGCGCCGATGGCCGGGTCTGTTTCAGCGTGCGCGACAGCGGACCGGGCATTCCGCCGGAAAAATACGCGGAGGTCTTCATCGCCTTCCGCCAGTTGGAAGGCTTCGTGGCGGGCAGCGGGCTGGGGCTGCCCATCGCGCGCAGCCTGGCTCAGCTGTTGGGCGGCGATTTGCGGCTGATCCCGGTTGAAAGCGGCGCCTGCTTTCAACTGGAGCTGCCGCTGGGCGAAGCGAGTCCGGGACGGGCGGCGGACTGCGGCCCCATCGCGGCGCCGGAGCGTTTGCATCCGCAGCTGCGCGCCTGGGGCTATGCGCCGCACGCCGGCGAAAACCCAGCCTTGGACGCGCCGGAGCTGGCTTTCCTGCCTGCCCGGCTACGCCAGCATCTTGAGCCGGACCGCACCCCCGACATCAGTCTGAGGGAGGAGGCATTGCCGGTGTCGCCATGGTCGCTGAACGTGCTGCTCGTCGACGATGTCGACACCAACCGCGACATCGTCGGCCGCATGGTGCGCCAGCAGGGGCATAGAGTGTGGGAGGCGGCGTCCGGCGAGGACGCCCTGGCCCTGGGGCGCGCTCATGTGTTCGATCTGGTGCTGATGGATATGCGGATGCCGGGCCTGTCCGGCGGCGAAACGGTTGCGCTATGGCGGGATGAGGCCAGCGGCATGCTGGACCCGGATTGCCCCATCGTCGCCCTTACCGCCAATGCCCAGCCCGGCGAGCGCGAGCGGCTGCTGGGGGCCGGCTTCGACGAATACCTGACCAAGCCGGTATCGCCGGAAATGTTGGCGCGGGCCCTGGATTTCGCCGCCGATCAGCAACTGGCCCGCGGCATGGAGCTGGAGCCTAATTCCGGCAGCGAACAGCCGCTGTTGGGCAAGGATCCGGCGCTGTTGTCGCGCCTGGCGGCCGATCTGCGCGAATATTATCGACGTCTGGGCCTGGCGATGGAGGCGCGGGACGAGGCCGAGTGCCGGATGCTGCTGCACACGCTCAAGGGCCTGGCCGGCCAGGCGGGGCTCGATCTGCTGCGTGAGGCGGCGGAGCACTGGGAGGCCTTGTTGAACCAGGGCGACGCCGTATCGCCTGGCGCATGGGAAGTGCTCGGCCGCCTGATCGAGAGCGAGCTCGGCGCCGATTGAGCGCGCGCCGCGCCGGCCGCATCAGTATTCCAGCACCCCCAGCCGGCGCGCCCAATTGCTCAACTCCGCGGCATTGTGCGCATCCAGCTTGCGCATCAGGTTCAGCCGGTGCGTCTCCACGGTTTTCAGGCTGATGGACAGCAGCTCGGCGATATCGCGGTTGCGGCGGCCTTCGGCCACCAGCTTCAGCACCTGGCGCTCGCGCAGAGTCAGCGGCGTGTCGCCGGGAATGGGCGCGCGCTCCGCCGCGTCCAGCGTTTCCAGCTTCAGCGCCGGGTCGATATAGCTCTTGCCCAGCGCCGCGTGCTGCAGCGCGGCCAGCAACACCTGCTGCGGGCTTTGCTTCAGCACATAGGCCAGGGCGCCGGCCGACAGCGCGGCTCTGCCGCGATGTTCTTCCGCGGAAGCCGTGACCACCACGATGCGCAACGCTTCCCAGCGGCGGCGCAACTGGTGGATCACGTCGATGCCGTCCATGCCGGGCAGGCCCAGGTCCAGCAGCACCATGTCAGGGGCCAGGCGCTGGCAGGCCTCATACACCGCCAGTCCATCGGAAACGGTGCCGACCACCTCGTAACGCGGCTGGCTGGCCAGCAGGTTGCGGATGCCGTCTATCAGCAAGGCGTGGTCTTCGACGATCAGAACGCGAAGCGCCGAGGCGGAAGCTAGAGTCATCACCGTCAATCCTTTTATTGTTCATTGTCGAATGATTATAAGCGCATTTCAGGTGTGCACCTGATGCGCGGATGCGCCGCCCCCCGGCAGCATAGGCGACATGAACAGAACACTTGATCCCGCCGCCGCCCTGCATTGGCTGGCCTCGCGCCTGGACCGTCCGCAGTGGTCGCTTGCCGATACCGTCGTAAGCGGACAATTGGGCGAGCGCGCCGCCCGCGCGCGCCGCTTCGACACCGGATTGACGGTGGCGCTGACGCTGGACCGCCCGCCGCAGCAGGCGGCAGGCGCTTGCCTGTTGTTGGCCGCCACGCCGGAAGCCCGCGATGACGCGCTGTATCTGTCTGGCGACAGGCTGTGGTTGCTGCGGCGGTATCCGGTGGCATTGACCGAAGTGGAACTGGACCTGCTGTTCAAGCAGCAGCAGGCGATGGCCGCGCTGTTGGCCACGCGGGAACGCGCCGCTCCGGTCCCGCTGCCTATTGCCGGGAGGTACGCATGAAAGCCCTGATTCTGATTGCCGTTGCGCTGGCTTCCGCCGGCGCGGCCGCCCAACCCATTCCCTGGCGCGGCCAGCCCTTCTTCGTTTCCAGCCGCAATACGCCGCTGGCCTCGGTGCTGAAGGACCTGGGCGCCAATTACGGTTTGCCGGTGGTGGTCAGCCCCAAGATCACCGAGGCCTACGCCGGAGCTTTGCGCGACCAACCCAAGGGAAAGGCGCTGGCCGAGCTGTCCAGGCTGTATCAGCTGCTGCCTTATTACGATGGCAATTCGCTGTATGTCTACAAGGCTCAGGAGGTGGACCAGGCATTGCTGGCGCCGGCCTATGTCGGCGCGGACCAGTTGTCGCGGTTGATCGCGCAAAGCGGGCTGCTGGATGGCCCGGCCTGCCGGCTGCATCCGGTGGGCGCGTCCAATTCGCTGCAAGTCAGCGGCGTGCCGGTGTGCCTGACCCGGGTGAGCGCGTTGGCCAAGCAGCTGGACGAGCAGAATCTCAATCAGGAGCAGAACAAGGAAACGGTGGCCATCTACCCCCTCAAGTATGCCAGCGCCGCGGATACCAGTTATTCCTACCGCAGCCAGACGGTGACGGTGCCTGGCGTGGTGTCGGTGCTGCGGGAAATGGCGCAGGGCAGGGCGCTGCCGCTGCCGGACAACAAAACGCCGGCGCCGGCCGATGCCAGCGGCTTGCCGACTTTCTCCGCCGATACGCGGCAGAACGCGGTGCTGATCCGCGACCGCCGCAAAAACATGAATCTGTATGCCGACCTGATTCCCAAGCTGGACCAGCGTCCGACGCTGGTGGAAATCTCGGTGGCCATCATCGATGTGGACGCGGCCGACATCAACGAGCTGGGCATAGACTGGTCGGCGTCGGCCCGCATCGGCGGCGGCACGGTCAACTTCAATACCGATGGCGGCCTGGCTTCGGACAGCTTCTCCTCGCTGGTGTCCAACTCCGGCAACTTCATGTTGCGGTTGTCCGCGCTGGAGCAGAGGTCCAAGGCCAAGATCGTGTCCCGTCCGTCGGTGGTGACGCTGGATAACGTGCAGGCGGTGCTGGACCGCAGCATCACGTTCTACACCAAGCTGGTCAGCGAGAAGAACGCCAAGCTGGAGTCGGTGACCGCCGGGGCGCTGATGCGCGTCACGCCGCGCCTGATCCATGAGACCGATGGCGACAAGGTGCTGCTGACGCTGAACATCCAGGACGGCCGGCAGGACAAGCCGATCAGCCGCGCCGAACCGCTGCCGCAGGTGCAAAACGCCGAAATCGCCACCCAGGCCACGCTGAATCTGGGCCAGGCCTTGCTGCTGGGCGGCTTTGTCCAGGACGAGAACATCGAAGGCGTGCGCAAGATTCCGCTGCTGGGCGATCTGCCGCTGATTGGCGGGCTGTTCCGCAGCACCACCAAGAGCGAGCGCAATGTGGTGCGCCTGTTCCTGATCAAGGCCGAGCCGCGGAAGTTGTGAGGTTGTCATGGAAGCTGCATTCAAACTCAAATTGCTGAACGGCCCTTTGGCGGGACGAGAGCTTTTCCTGCCCGAAGGCGCGTTCACCGTAGGCGATGGCGACAGCGATCTGTCGCTGCCGCTGGAAGGCGGGGGAACGGCGACGCTGGAGGTTTCGGCCGACGCGGTCATGCTGTCCAGTCCGGCCGCGTGCTGGGTGGACGGCCGGCGCTGCGCGCCCGGCCCCTTGCCGCAGCGGCGGGCCGTCGATCTGGCCGGCGTGCATCTGGTGCTGGGCCCGGCCGACGGCGAACTGGGCAGCCCGCCGGTGCCGCCGCGAGGCGGCGCGCATCGTCGCGCGGCCGCGGTGCTGCTGGCTGCGTTGGCTTTGGCCGCCGCGCTGGGGTGGACGCTGACGCCGGCCGCGCCTGCGCCGCCCCCGGCACCGCGCGCTTGGCTGCCGCAGGCGCTGCGCGCCGAACCCGGATTGACGGCGCGATGGCTCGGCAACGATGTGCTTGAGCTGACCGGCCGCTGCCGCGACAGCGGCCAGTTGCTGACGCTGACCACGAGGTTGCGCGCAGCCGGCGTTCGTTTGCGGCAGGAAACCGTGTGCGACGACGAGCTGCGGCTTTCGGTGCGCGCGCTGATGGCGAGCTATGGCTACCCCGATGCGACGGTGACGCTGGATGCGGCGGGCCATGCCGACATCGACGGCCCGGTGGCGGGCGATACCGCCGCGCTGGCGGCCGCGCTGGATAAGCTGCCGGGGCTGGCCGGCTGGCGCCTGTCCGACCGAGGCGCCGATGAGCTAGCCGCCTTGTTGCCAAGGCTGAAGGCCGCCGGCTTGCTCTCCGGCCTCAGCGCCGCGCGCGGCGAGCAGGGCTGGTTGCTGTCCGGCCAATTGGACGAGGCGCGCCAGGCGCGGCTGGCGGCGTTTCTGCAAACCGCCAATGCCGAGCCGGGCCGGGCGCTGCCGCTGCGTTTCGTCGGCGCGGCCAGCCGCGCCAAGGCGGCCGACTATCTGCCCGCCGCCATGGCAGGCGTCGGCGGCAACGCCGAGGCGCCATACCTGCAGCTGGCCAACGGCATGCGCCTGCTGCCGGGCAGCCCGGTGCGGCAGGGATTGCGCGTGGCGGCGATAGACGCCGACGGCGTATCGCTGGCCGGCGCGCGTGAACTGATATTCCTTCCTTTGCACAGTTGAGGCTAGACATGCATACCCTGACCGAACTGGAAGACCGCCTGGCCGCCGATGCGTCAGGCCATCAGCGCCGGGCCTTGCTCGACGCCTTGAGCGAGACGGTGATGGCGTTGGGACGGGCGCAGCGCGAGCCGCAGAGCGCGGAGCGCTACGCCAGCCTGGAACGGCAGCGCCTGGCCGCTCTGGCGGCGATGCGGGTGGTGGATACGGTATGGAGCCGCTCGCACTCGTAGCGAGTTTCATTTTCCCCAATTCAGGTGATGACCTGATGGGGTCATGGCTGGCCCCGCGTGATGATGGTCCCACCAAGTCAACCAAGGAGTGCGCGATGTTCAGTCTGCACATCATCCTCGCCCCGCAAGCCGGCGCGTTGCGCTTGGACGGGAACGACACCGCCGTAGAGCGGCCTGGCTTGTGGCTGATGGCGGGCGGCGCGGCGTTCGAGCTGCCGGCCTCCGCCCGTTGCTACAGTTTTCCCGCTTCTTGTCTGCAGCCGGTTTATCGGGAAATGCAGCCTCTGCTTGCCGACCATGGCGGTTGTGCGGCGCCGAACACGCCGTACGCGGTGCCGGCGGATGAGGGCCTGCTGCATGCGGTGGCGCAACTGGCCGATGTCGACGACGAGACCATGCTGCGTTTCGTCCTGGCGTATTGCCTGGCCATCGATGGCGAACGCTGCGCCGCGCTGCTGCGCTATCTGGTGGCGGCCGACATCGACCTTTTCGATTTCATCCACCGCCACCGCCTGGAGCCCTGGCCCATCGCGCGTTACGCCGACGCGCTGGGCCTGCCGCCGCGCAAGTTCAACCAATTGTTCAAGGAAAAGTTTGGCATGTCCGCCAAGCACTGGCTGCTCGCGCAGCGCCTGGAGCATGCGCGCGGCTTGCTGGAGACCACCACCAAAAAGGTGATCGATGTGGCGCTTGAGTCCGGCTTTTGCAATGCCGCGCACTTTTCCGACAGCTTCCGCCGCCATTTTCAGATGTCGCCCAGCGATGTCCGCCGCGAATCCCTGCCGCTTACGCTGGCGCCGTCGCTGCTGTTCTGAAGGAGATTCACATGAACATCGACTCGCTTGTCGCCCAGATGGGCAGCCAGGTCACCCGCTCCGCCAACGACGCGGAAGCGGCGATGAACGCCAATGTGCAGAACGATCCGCAAGCCATGCTGAAGTCGCAATACGCGCTGCAGCAGTACTCGGTGATGATCGGCTACGAGAGCTCGGTCATGAAGGCGGTCAAGGACATGATGATGGGCATCATTTCCAAAATCGGCTAAGCGCGCCCGCTGAATCAGGAGAAGACCCATGAATGCCTCACACCCCATCGCGCGCACCATCGTCGAGGCCGGCTTTGCCGCCGTCAATCACGGCTTGCGCGCCGAAATGCACGACATCCTGGCCGCGCTGCCGGACTGGCTGGACGATGCCGACCAACTGGCGCGTTGCGAAGCCCTGCTGCTGTTTGGCCTGGGCCGCCATAGCGCCGCCGCGGCCAAGCTCGCTGGCCTGCCGGATGACGATTGCGCCCCGCTGCGCGCTTTGCTGAAGTCTTCCTCAAAGGAGTCCGAATCATGACTATCGAAGCCATCACCCATGCCCTGGCCGCCATCGCTCCCCTGGGCGAGGCCGAGCCGGCTCAGCCGAGCCAGTCGGCGCAGCAACGCTTCGCGGAGCTCTTGAACAACCCCAAGGCCGCCGACGAGCCCGGCGCCTTGTTCGCCGCGCAAAGCGCGTTCAATGAACTGGCGGTCGGCACCGAACTGACGGCCAAGGTGGCCGGGTCGCTGACCCAGTCGATCAACAAGCTGGTGAACATGCAATGAAAACCTCGCCATGGGTCCTGCTGTTGCTCGCCTTGCCGCTGTTGGCCGGTTGCAAGAGCGAGCTGTACAGCAAGCTGGACGAAACCGAGGCCAATCAGATGCTGGCCCTGCTCATCTACAACAAGATCCCGGCGGATAAACAGGTGGGCAAGGACGGCGTCTCGCTGCGGGTGGAAGAGGACCGCTTCGTCGACGCCGTCGAGGTGCTGCGCCAGAACGGCCTGCCCAAGCGCAAGACGGTGACCATGCAGAACCTGTTCCCCAGCGGCCAGCTGGTGTCCTCGCCCGCCCAGGAAGAGGCCAAGCTCAACTATCTCAAGAGCCAGCAGCTGGAGAAGATGCTGGGCAGCATGGACGGCGTGATCACGGCCGAGGTGTCGGTGGCCGAGCCGCGCGCCGTCGATGGCGAGGCGCCGGCGCCCTCATCCGCCGCGGTGTTCATCAAGTACAGCCCGGAGATCAACCTGCCGGCGCGCGAGGCCGAAATCCGCGCCTTGGTGCGCGACGGCATCCCGGGGCTGGCGCCGGATCGCATCACGCTGACGCTGCAGCGCGCCGAATACCGCTACCTGCCGCCGGCGCCCGTCGCGCGGCAGACGCCATGGCCGGCCATCGCCGCGGCAGGCGGGACGGCCCTGCTGGGCGTATGCGCCGCCGTGGCGATATGGCGGCGCCGTCGGCCGGGAGCCGCCGCATGAACCCGGCGCGGCGGCGCTTGCATGCGCTATGGCATCAGCCTGGACAAGAGATGGATGCCGCCTGGTGGGCGGCGCTGGATCTTGCGTCCTGGCGCGAGCCTTACGCGCAGCAGCCCTTGCTGCGCCCGCCGCTGGACGATTTGATCGCCAGCCGGCTGGGCCAGGCTGGCGCGGCGCCGCCGCTGTCCGCGCTCGCCGAGCCACTGCTGGCCGATGACGCGCGGCGCGAGGCCTTGTCCATGGCCTTGGGTCTTTGGGCATTGCGCTGCCCAGACTATGTCTTGCTCAAGCCGTATCGCGAGGCGCTATCCAACAGGCTGGACGGCAGGGCGCTAGCGCAGTTGCAGGCACTGCTGCCATTGGAGAGCGCGCGCGCCGATCTGACGCCGGCCACGCTGCCGGGCCGGGCCGGCGAGATCGGCGCCGCCTGGCTGGCGGATGCTGCGGCCCCGGCGCTGCGTCTATGCCGGCTGCTGTGGCCGCCATCTGCCTTATTGGCGCCGCCGCAGCCCGTGGAGCCGGTGCTGCAGAAGCTGTTGAGGTGGTTATGAACAACCCGATGAATCTGGCCGTGGCCACGTTGCCCGGCCCGCTGCCGACAGGCTGCGTGATCCGCGCCGCGGAGTTGGAGACGCGGCGGGATCTGGCCGGCGCATTGGAGCGGCTGCATGCCGCCGCGCGCGAGGAAGCCGAGGCGCTCCGCCTCCAGGCTCAGGCAGAGCTGGAGCAGGCGCGACGCGAAGCCGAAGCCTTGCGCGAGGCCGCCAGTCAGGATGCCGCCGCCATCCGCCGCCAGGCGCGCGACGAGGCCGTGGACGAAGCCGTGCAATGGCTGTGCTGCGAACAGGAAATGGAGCAATTGATCGCCCGCGAGCTGGCGCAGCGCTGGCGGACGCTCACCGCCCGCGTACTGGAAGAGTTGCTGGGGCAAAGCGACCAGAACCAGCTGTTGCTGCGCCGAGTGGAGCGCAAGGTGGCCGAATTACTGCCGCGCGGCCGCGTCACGCTGTGCGTGGCGCCCTCCGCGCTGGCCGCGGCCGCCCGCGCCTGGGCAAGCGCGCCGGAAGTCAAGGTGATGGCCGATTCCGGCCTGGCGTCCGGTCAGGCCAGGCTGGACAACGGGCTGGTGCGCATCCATCTGGACGAGCCCGCGCACCAGGCCAGGGTATTGCAACAACTGGCGGGAGAGCCGGAGAGGGTAGCGCATGCTTAGACTGGATCAGATCAACCCCGGCGGCGCGCTGGGCAATGTCGAAGACAATCTGGCGACCGCGCGTCATGACCGCGCCGCCCCAACCGAATCGGTGCTGGCGCAGGCGCAGGCGGAATTGCTCGAATTTGAAAGCGACGCGCTGGCGGAAACCCAGGAGGACCTGGGCTTCGCCTTGGGCGGCAGGCTGCGCGACACCAAGCGCGGGTCGGCCGGGCAGGACAATGTGCGGGGCCGGGTATTGATGCAAAAACTGGTGGCGGAATTGGCCGCGGTAGAGGCGGCGGACTTGGACAGCCTGCTGTCCGGCCCGCAAGACTGGCTGCGCGCGCCGCAACTGCTGGTAGCCTTGCAGTCGCAAACCCCGGACCCCGGCCGCGCCGCCTTGCAGCTTGCGGCATGGCTGGCGCGGGGCAAACCGGACCCGAGGCTGCGCCGTCGATTGGAGGAGGCGCTGGCCAGCCTGGCAGAAGACGATACGTTGGCGCTTTCGCTGTTCGGCGCGTTGGAGTACGGTGCGCCCACGCCGGCGCTGCGCCAGGAATTGACCCGCCTTTACCATCGCGCCAGCGCGCCCAAGCAGAAACTGTCGCAATGGCTGGAAGCGCTGGGCGAGCGCGAAGGGCGGCAGCGCAAGCTCCGCGTCATGCTGCGCGTGTTGTCCTATGAACTATCGGCTAGCGGGCAGCCTATCGTCGGCAGCCATCTCGCCGCCGTCATCGGCGATCTCAAGCAACTGCTGCGCATTCTCGGGCTGGAAGCGCACTGCGACCAGGCCGCCGCAGCCCTGGCCCTGCCGGAACTGCGCGGCGAAGCCCTGTTGGCCAGTGTGGTGACGCTGGTGGAGCAGGTTTGGGTCAATGCCGACAGCGTGGCGGAAGCGCTGCCGCCGCTGCCGGATGGCCAGCGCTACCGAGTGGCCCACGCCTTGGGGCGTTTGGTGCAGCTGCTGGCGGACGATTGCTTTGGCGACGCCGAGCAGAAAACGCAACTGGAGGACGCGATTGCCGAGCTGCGGGATCGCAGCCTGGACTGAGGGTGTGAACAGTTGACCAAGGCCGTTTGAGCTGCCGTTGCTGAGCCAAGGCGGTGCTTGGTCAACCCTTTCCCGAGCAAAAGGCTGAAGCGCCAAGGTTTTGCCTGCCCCAATTGGAAGAGACCGAAAAAACAAAGCGCAATCTACTGATTGCACTGAGTTTTTTCGGTCTAATTTAACAGCCTAACCTATGGTTCTGGTTAAAACGGAATATCGTCGTCCATGTCGTCCATGCGCGGAGCCGGCTTCGGCTCTTGGCGGCGCGGCGCGGCCGGGGCTTCCTGGCGCGGGGCCGGGGCGTTGTAGCCGTAGCTTTCTTCCATGCCGCCGCCCATGCCGCCGGAGGACGCGCCCATTTCGCTGCGGCCGCCCTGCAGGCTCAGTTCGTTGACGCGCACGTCCGGGGACAGACGCTTGTTGCCGTCCTTGTCTTGCCACTCACGCAGCGTCAGCTGGCCGTAGACGGTGACTTGCTGGCCTTTGGCCAGGTAGTTCTTCAGCGACTCACCGCGCTTGCCCCATACCTGGCAGCTGAACCAGTTGGTGCTCTTGCGCTCGCCGAAGCCGATGTCGCTGGCCACGCGGAACGACAGAACGGGCTCGCCGCTCGGGGTGTAGCGCAGTTCGGCGTCGGCGGCCAGGCGGCCGTCAAAGGTGATGCTGTTCATTCAATTCTCCGGATAAGTTCATACTGCTTGGCCTGCGCCGCCTGAGAGCGGCCCTGTCTTGCGCGGGGAGGGCGAGGTGGCCGCTCGCCAGCGGGTTCGACCATGCTATCCAAACCGGCGCGCCGTTTCATGATTGCGCAGGTCAAAAGGCCAGATCGACCGTCATGCGGTAGACCGGGCGCGGGCCGAACGATTGGGCGGTATTATACACGGCAATCGCGCCTGCTTTGGTATCGATCAGAACGATGGCTTTCGCGCCGCCATCGATGCCCTTGCGTGGCACGGCGCGACATGCCGATGCTGGGATGGCAAACTACGATATTACCGCAAGCCGCGCGGCGCGTGATGGCGCGGTGTCGGGAACCTGCCGCGCCAAAGGCGGTCTCTTCGCAATCAGCATGAAAAGGATGAAAGCATGATCAAGAACGCGATGGTGTCTACTTTGGTAGCCGCTAGCCTGGCGGGCCTGGGCGGTTGCGCCAATATGAGCGATACCCAAAAGGGCGTGGGCGGCGGCGCGGCGATTGGCGCCGGCGTGGGCGCGGCTATCGGCGCCCTGACCGCCGGCGGGCATACCGGCCGCAGCGCGGCCACCGGCGCGGCCATCGGCGGCTTGATAGGCGCGGGCAGCGGCTACTTGTGGTCGCAGCATATGCAGAAGCAGAAAGAGGCGATGGAGCAGGCGACCAAGGGCACCGGCATCGATGTCAGCCAGACCGCCGACAATCGCTTGAAGATCAACATCCCCAGCGATGCTTCGTTTGATTCCGGCAAATACGCGTTGAAGCCCAGCCTGAAGCCGGTATTGGACAAGCTGGCCGCCACCCTCAAGCAGAACCCGGTGACCACGGTGAGCATCATCGGCCATACCGACAGCACCGGCAGCGATGCGATCAACGGCCCCTTGTCGATCAACCGCGCCAAGGCTACGCAGGACTATCTGGTGTCGCGCGGCGTGGCCAGCGGCCGTATCGCCATCGACGGCCGCGGTTCGCGGGAGCCGGTGGCGGACAATGGCACCGTGTCCGGCCGCGCGATGAACCGTCGCGTGGAGATCTTTGTGGCTGAGCCGGCCCCGCAACAGAAGTAAGCCGTCTGTCTGGCGGGAGGCGTCAGCTTATTCAAGCAAGACTCGCCGCGGCAGCCGTTTTCAAACCGTCAGTGACGTTTGTCGCCGGCGGTTTTTTTCATTCATGAATGCCGCCGATGCGATGCACTAAGACGCCATGCCACGGTCAGTTTTCGAATTCAGCCCGCTTGGTCCGGGTGCCAATGGCAGTCCAGCAGATGGTCGTTGACCACGCCGCAGGCCTGCAGGTAGGCATAGATCACCGTGCTGCCGACGAAGTTCATGCCGGCCTGTTTCAACGCCTTGCTGATGCGGTCGGATAGCTCGGTCGAGGCGGGGCATTCGGCGTGGCTTCTCCAGCGGTTGACGATGGGCTGCCCATCGACGTGGGCCCACAGCCAGTTTGCGAAGCTGCCGTGCTCCTGCCGCATCCGCAGAAACACTTTGGCGTTGCGGATGGCGCTGCGGATTTTCAGCCGGTTGCGCACGATGGCGGGATTCTGCATCAACCGTTCTACGTCATCGTCGGTCATCGCCGCCACGAGTGCCGGGTCGAAACCATGGAAGGCGGCGCGGTAGCCTTCGCGCTTGCGCAAGATGGTGATCCAGGACAGTCCGGCCTGGGCACCTTCCAGCACCAGCATTTCATACAGCTTGCGGTCGTTCCGTTCGGGACGCCCCCATTCTTCATCGTGGTAGGCGGTATATAAAGCATCGTCGCCGCACCATGGGCATCGTTTGGAAGTGTTCATGGTGTATGGAGCAGCACATCCATCATTAGGCCGTTTTTCTGGATGCCGTGGCGCGAGGATAGGCCGATTAGCAGCGGATTGCGCAGATTGGCCTGCAGCGGGCCCAGTGCGGGATGGGCGTCGCGCTCCAGATCCAGCGGCCGGTAAAGCATCAGCAGGATGGCTACGTCCTGCGGCCCTTGCAGTTGCAGCTGGGCCACCTCGTCGTCCGATAGCTCAATCTGGAAGCGAACGCCTAAACGTTCCGGCTGCGTCAGGCAGAAAGTGATGCCGGGATCGTCCAGCGATTGCAGCCAGTAAACTTGCGGCAGCGCTTGGGTAATGTCGTGGAACAGTTTGAAGCGGGTGCAGTTTTCCAGAGCGGGTATGCCTTGGGGGAAGGTGATGACGGTGCTTTCGTCTACCTCAACGGTGCCGAGCTGCTTGGAGTCGAAGCGCATGGGTTCTCCTGGCGGAAGGGGGGAAGGTGCCGACAGCGTCATGATAGCGCAGGTGGATGCCCGCTTGTGCTGTCTGGCATGTCAGCCTATACATGGTATTGCGCGGCGAAAAGTTACCCGGATGTCGTAGCGCGGGCGAAGGCGGTGTTGCTGCGCAGAGAAGCCTCTTAATAAGCTGGCTGAGGCCGAGTGCATGGCGTTGAGGCGGCTGCGGTGTTGCCTGGAAGGGGATGATCAGCATGGAGCTCAAGCCAAAGCGGTTCTTGATACTCGATGACCAATTGGTATTGCGCAAGCTGATCTCGCGCCAAGCCAGCTTCTTCAGCCGTTTCGCGGTGGAGATAGATGAGTTCAGCGATCCGGCCGAGGCGCTGCGGAGCCTGGTGGAAGGCGGCTATGACCTGGTGATCACCGATATCGGCATGCCCGGCATGAACGGCATCGATTTTATCAAAAACGTGGCGCAGCTCGGTTACCAGTCCGCATTGCTGATCATTTCCGGCTACGACGGCAAAATGTTGCAAACCATCGCCGACATGTCCAGCGCGCTGGGCATGTCTTGCACCCGATTTCTGACCAAACCCTATTCGGCGGAAGCCTTCGTCGCCACGCTCGACGATATCTTCAACGAAATGGAAAGGCGGCTTCCACTGCATCCCTTGGATATCGAGCAGTTATTGTCGATGATAGGCGAGGACGACTATCGGCTGGAGTTTGCGCCGGTGCTTACGCTGGCGGAGCGCAAGCTCACTGGTTTTCACCTGGCTGGATTGGTCCAGAATGGCAGGCGTTATCCGATGGACTATCTGTTTTCGCGGCTGGCCGGCCGGAGGATGGCGTCGGCTGTCTTGCTGGAAACGGCGGTGGAGCGGATAGCCAAGCTGCTGGCGGACATCGCTAGGCAGACGTCTTTCGCCGAGTGCCCAATCAGCGTGCAGATCGATGAAGCCTGCCTGCGCGCGGAAAACGTATTCGACCATTGCTATATGGCGTTGCAGCAATATGGCGTCGCGGCCCGGCGCATCGGCTTTGAATTGACCGATGGCTTGGGCAGGCGCGCGGACGCGGTATGCTTCGAGAATATCGCCAAAGTTCGCTATCTGGGATTTCGCTTGCTTGCGGGAGAGTTCGGGCAGGGCGCGCTCGCGGTGAGCAATTTGTTCAAGTTTCCATTCGACCAGCTGAATGTGCCGGTGGAAACCTTGCGTTGGATGCGGACATTGCTGGGAGAAGATGCGGGCGCTTTTCGCCTTTTGCGTTATTTCGGCTTGTCGCAAGCCGCAGTTTGCGCGACGCGCATCGATAATGAAGAGAGCCTGGCGTTGGCGCAATCGCTTGGTTGCGCTAGCGGAATGGGGCAGTTTCTGGGCGTGGCCATACCGGAAGACGAGTTGGTCGCGGCAACCAGAAGCATCTGGGGAAGCAGTTCTGCAGCGGATGGCGCGGTATCCGTTATTTGAGGAGACGCGATGATTTCGGTCGATTTGGTCCGTTTGCGCATTTTGATCGTCGATGACCAGACCTTGGTGCGCACGCTGATTTCGCAGGCCTTGCAGAGCATGGGTATCCGGCAGGACCATATTTATCAGGCCGCAGATGGCACCGCCGCGATGCGGATGTTGGATATCCGCATGGTCGACATCATTTTGTGCGATGTGCAAATGCAGCCTATGAATGGCATGGATTTGCTCAAGGAGCTGCGTTGCGGCCATACCGCCAATGTTTCCAATCTCCCTTTTGTCTTTTTATCCGGCCATGCGGACCGCAGCAATGTGGTGATGGCCAGCCAGCTGCACGCCGATGGCTTCGTCGTCAAGCCGCCCAAGCCTGCGGATGTGGAAAAGGCGATCCAGACGGCATTGCAGCGGGCGCGGCCGGAAATCGATCCATTCAGCTACTATCACATCTCCACGGGCACGGATTATGACAAGAAAGTGTTTGGCCGGCTGTTCGAGACGAGGGCGCCCATCGCCCATGATGAGCCGGAAGAGAGCTGCCTAACTCTGGATAAGGTCAAGCCAGGCGCGTTACTGACGCGCGACCTGCGCAGCCGGTCCGGACATTTGCTGTTGCCGCGCGGCGCCACCATCTCCGCCAATCAGTTGTCGGTATTGAAGGATTACTCCGAGCGTTATGGCGTCGCACAGATTTTCGTATTGGACAATCCGGAGTCAGTGGCCCAGCCGGTTGTGAGAAGCTAGCCATGACCCGGATTCGGCCGCAGCATAGTCAAGCAAGCGCGATCGGTCGCAGCGTGTTGGTCATCGTCCTGTTGCTGGGCATGCTGCAAATTGGCGTCATGTCGCAACTGCAGATCACGTCTTGGGGGCAATATCAGCAAGCCAGCCAGTTGAGCGAATGGAGCGGCGATGCCGATCTGCTTTACCGCTTTGCCGAAGCGCAGCTGAGCGAAAGCGGACAACTGCGCGCCTTGCTGCTGGGCAAGCCGCCTACCGTGGACCAGCAAAACCGGCTGGACCAGCTGAGCCGGCGGGTGGACGAGGGTTATCTAGCCCTGGCGGCGTCTCTGCGCAAGAGGCAGAACGGCCGGATCGAGGAAAAATTGATCTATCTGCAGCAGACCCTCCGTCAGTTCCAGCAGTTGCGCGCTTTGGCTGGCGAAACCTGGCGCGCCCGCACAGGCCCCAACGAAGCGTTGACAACCCGGTTGTATGAAGAAACGCGCGATATTCAGGAGCAGGTGCAGCATTTGCTGAGCGACGCGGTGGTTGCCATGGCGGCGAGCGGCGATCCGCGCATCAATAATCTGGTGTGGTTGCGGCAGGATTTGTGGATGTCCGCGTATTGGCTGCGGGCCAATGCCCAGGCGCTGGTATTGCGCACGATGTTGGGGCACAGGCTGGACCGGCATGTGGAGGAGGACTTGGCGCGCCGTTTGGCTGCCGGGATGCTGACCTTGGACAAGCTCAGGCCCCGAGTGGACAGCGTGCAGGATCAGCGTTTGTCGGCTCAATTCACCTCGTTGGCGATGGTGGCCCAGCGGCAGCAATTGTTGGCCCAATTGCAGCTGGATCAATTGGATGGCCGTTTGCAATTCGCTCAGGCCACCAACTTTACCCGCAATCTGGATCAGTTGACGGAGGCGTTTTCGCAGATATTGCAGGATGTCTCCGGCCATACCGCCGCCGCCGCCCAGTCTAGTCTGTCCGATGCCAAGCGGGAATTGCTGCGGGCCGGTTTGTTCGCCTTGGCGGAAATCGTGTTGCTGGGCTTCCTCCTCTACGTGATGGTGCGCAAGGTGCTCAAGCCGCTGGATTTTCTGCAGCGCATGCTCGACGTATCCGGCGATGCGATGCTGGTGATCAATCAGAACGGCGCCATCGAAATGGCCAACGAGGGCGCGAGAAGAATGTTCGGCTACTCGATGAGCATGTTGGCTGGCATGCCCGCCAAGCAACTATTCGTGATGAACGATGAGTTGCATTCCGTGTTGTCCGCCCTGGAAATCCAGGAGGGGCGGTCGCTCCAGGTGGAGGGAATGGGCAGCGGAGGCGAGCATTTTCACGCCTTGCTGACGATAGATCGCTATCAGGACGGGGAGAACCGTCCTTTGCACATCTTGATCGTGCGGGACGAGCACAAGCGCAGGCTGGCCGAGGCATCGCTGGAGCGCAGCGTCGCCTTGCTGTCGGTCATTTCGGAAATCGAGGCTTTGCTGCTTTCCCGCTCATCGCGCGAGGCGGTGTTGGCGCGTTTGCACGATACTTTCCTGGATTTCACGCATTCCGAACAGTGTGTCTTGGTGGCCTGGTCCGCCTTGGACAACAGCGACGAGTCCCTGCGTTTGCAGGCCGGTGAATGGCCAGATTTCCTGCCGCCGATACAGCAATTGTCGATGGCCGAAGCGCCGTTGCCGGCCCTGTTCCGCAGCTTGTCGGCGCAACCGTCCTGGGTGTCCTTGCCGGTGATGCTGGCCGGCGAGGTGGCCGCGGGGGTGTGCCTGATGCGGCCAACGCTGTCGCAGCTGGGCATCAGCATCCTGCCCTTGCTGGGCGCCTACGCCAATATCCTCGGCTTTTACGCCGAGGAGGATCGCCGCAAGCTGTCTGAGGCCCAATTGCGCGCGGTGTTGCAAGAGGAGGAGGCGGTGTACTCGGCATCGCCGGTGGGGCTGCTGCGCTTGAACGAACACTTCCAGATCACCCGCGCCAACCTCACCGCGGAAAGCATTTTCGATGTCGGCGACGGATATGGCTTGTCCGGCATGCACCTGATGGAATTGCTGGCTTCCGAGCATGGCTGGTACGAGCTGGCCGAGCAGATGTCCAAGATGCAGCAGGAAAACGCGCGCATCCACTGCGAGCTGGAGTGTCTGACCGGCACCGGCCGGCCGATCTGGGTCCTGTTCGAGGGGCAGCTGTTGTTCCCGGACGCCGCCGAGTCGGTGATCATCCTGGCCTGTTTGGACATCACCGAACGCAAGATGGCGGAGTTCGAGCTGCGCATGGCGCGCGACCAGGCCAATGCCGCCAACCGCGCCAAGAGCGCCTTCCTCGCCACGATGAGCCACGAGATCCGCACGCCTATGAACGGCGTGCTCGGCATGCTGGAGTTGCTGGCGATGACGCCGCTGGACGCGGAGCAGCGCGATACCGTGTCCACCATACAAGACTCTGCCAATACCTTGCTCAGGCTGATCGACGATATCCTTGATTTTTCCAAGATTGAGGCGGATCGGATGGAGATCGTTCCGGCCCGGACCGCGGTACGCCCGTTCATGGACAGCCTGCGCAGCTTGTATCAGGAGAATGCCAACAAGAAAGGCTTGGCGCTGACGCTGACGCTGGACGACAAGCTGGCGCCGACGCTGGTGATGGACCCGTTGCGGGTGCGGCAGGTCTTGCAGAACTTCATCAGCAACGCCATCAAGTTCACCTCCGGCGGAAAAGTGGACATCCGGGTGAAGGTGATGGATACCGTCGCCAATTATCAGGTGCTGGCATTTGAAGTCGAAGACACCGGCATCGGCATGTCGCAGGAGCAGTTGAGCAAGCTGTTCCAGCCATTCACCCAGGCGGACTCCGAAACAACCAGGCGTTTTGGCGGCACCGGCTTGGGGCTGGCCATCTGCCGGCGGCTTGCCGGCTTGATGGGCGGGCATGTGGAAATGGAAAGCGAGCTAGGCAAGGGCAGTTGCGCCCGCCTGCTGCTGGAGCTGGAATGGCTGGCCGAGCAGGTAGATCCGGTGGTGCTGCCGGAGCAGCGGGTGCCTTTGGAGCCGGTTTCCGCCCCCCTTGCCAGCGGCGGTGGGTCTGCCGGTGTCGAGCAGGGTTATCCCATTCTGTTTGCCGAGGACAATCCGACCAACCGCAAACTGACGCTGAAACAGCTGGAGAAGCTCGGTTATCCAGCCGATTGGGCCGAGGATGGCGATCGCGCCTTCAGCAAGTGGCTGGCAGGGAGATATTCCCTGATTCTGACGGATTGCCACATGCCTGGCATAGACGGCTATCAACTGGCCAGGCTGGTGCGCGCCTATGAGGCGTCGCATCCCGAGTGCGGCCGTATCCCCATTGTCGCCTGCACTGCCAACGCCGCGAAAGAGGAGGTGGACAAGACGCGCGAGGCCGGCATGGACGACTTCCTCACCAAGCCCTTGTCCATTCACGCCCTGCAATCGACCTTGAGCAAATGGATGCGGTCTGGCGGCGACTCTGGGGTGCCGCCGGAGGCCGATATGGAGCCCTTGCCCCAGCCAGCACGGCCGGCAGACGCGCATGCTGAGGCGGATAGCCTCTCTGCGCCGATCGACCGCAGCGTGCTGCAGGTCTACAGCAACGGCGATTTGAGCATGGAGCTGGAAATCTTGCGTGAATTCCAGACGGGCAACCAGGATGACGTGACGGCCTTGCGCGAGGCGCTGCAAAGCCGGGATCCGGACAAGATCGGGTTTGCCGCCCACCGGATCAAGGGCGCCAGCCGCATGGTCGGCGCCAATGACCTGGGCGCGGCGGCGGAGGCCGTGGAAAAAGCCGGCAAGGACCGCAATGTCGAATTGGCGCATCAGGCGATGCTGAAGTTCGACGAGGAACTGGCGCGTTTCGGTGATTGGCTGACCGCCCAAGCCGAGGCAGACTTGGCCTGAGGACGCGCGGCGCTTAAAATCCGCGGCATGACGCACTCAACCGTATCGCTTTATCCCTTGCTGGAGCAGGCGCTGTTGTGCCGCCACGTCGAGGAAAAGCTGTTGCTTGCCGAACGGCTTTTCCAGGATTGGCGCGCCGGCTCGCTGGCCCGCCTGGCGGCAGATCCGCCCTATGCCTTGCCGGAGGCGGGGCGGCCGGAACGGCCCGAGCTGGTCCATCCCGCCAAGGTGCCGCGGCGCGGACTTTCAACCCGTCAGGGGCATGGCGCTTTGCTGCACGCCATCGCCCACATCGAATTCAATGCCGTCAATCTGGCGCTGGACGCGGCTTGGCGTTTTCGCGACATGCCGGACGGCTTCGTCGACGACTGGCTGCGGGTGGCGGCGGAGGAGGCCGGCCATTTCCGGCTGCTGCAGGGCCGGTTGCGGGAGCTGGGTTTCGCCTATGGCGATTTTCCGGCGCATGACGGCCTGTGGACGATGACGCGCAAGACCGATCACGACGCGATGATCCGCATGGCCCTGGTGCCCAGAGTGCTGGAGGCGCGTGGGCTGGACGTGACGCCGGGCATTCAGCGGCGGCTGGCCGCCATCGGCGATGCGGCCAGCGTTGCCGTGCTGGACATCATCCTGCGCGACGAAATCGGCCATGTGCAGATCGGCAACCGCTGGTTCTGCGAACTATGCCGGCAGCGCGGACTGGAACCGCAGGCGGCTTTTCGCCGTCTACTTGATGAGTACGCGATGCAACTGCATCCCGGCGACTACAATCTGCCCGCGCGCGAAGCCGCGGGTTTCTTCGCCGATGAATTGGCGGCGCTGGCCCGGCTGGGCGAGCAGCCGGCCGATGCCTGACTTTTTTATCCGGATATCTTTAAGATGAAAAACCTGTTCATTCGCCTGCGCAGCAATCGCAAGTTCGGCATTGCCATGTTGCTGGCTTCCACTTTGTTATTCATGGCGATGTCCGTGCTATGGCGCGGCGGCGAGACGGAAAGCCTGCTGCTGCGACTGCTGTGTCCAATGCTGCTATTGCTTGCCATGGCGGGGCAGTTGCTGGCTTTGGCGGCGTTGTTGCAAAAACCACGAAAATAAAACGGCTTTAAAAAACAGCGGCTTAAAGTTGCGGCGATGCGTCAGGCGGGCTTGACGCTGAATGCCCACCCGCGCATAATCGCGGCCGAATAAGCCTCAAACAGGCTCCGCTATGGTGCGGGGCCTGTCGTTTTTTGCACTTGCGGAGCGTCTGCACCATGGAGCACCAGGTATTCCTGCGTAAGCTGGAAGCCAATGCGCTGGCAGCATCGGATTTCAATCATCAAGCCCACCTGTACGCAGCCTGGGGCTATCGCCGGGAGTATCCGGCGCCTGAGGCGGCTGCGCGTTGCGCGCATGCGCTGTCGCGTTTCGCCATGGCCAATGGCGCGGCGACCAAGTACAACCACACGCTGACGATGGCGCTGCTGGCCATCGCCTATAGCCGGGTGGAGTCCGATCCGGCGCTGATGGAAGACTGGCAGGCTTTTCTGGACAGCTGTCGAGACTTGGCTCAGGACGCCAAGGCCGTGCTGGAGCAGCATTACTCGTCCGAACGCCTGGCCGCAGACTCGGCCCGCAAGGCTTTCGTCAAGCCGGACCGCAAGCCGTTGCCGGTTTCCTGCCTGCTCAACTGAATACCAAGAAGTCATCACCCAATGATCAAAGCCCCCGAATTGCTGCTGCCGGCCGGCACGCTGGACAAGATGCGCGCCGCCTATGATTTCGGCGCCGACGCCGTGTACGCCGGCCAACCGCGCTACAGCCTGCGCGCGCGCAACAACGATTTCAAGCTGGAAGAACTGAAGCAGGGCATAGACGAGGCCCACGCCCGCGGCAAGCTGTTCTTCGTCGCCAGCAACATCCTGCCGCACAACAGCAAGATCAAGACCTATATGGCCGACATGGAGCCCGTGATCGCCATGAAGCCGGACGCGCTGATCATGGCCGACCCGGGCCTGATCATGATGGTGCGCGAGAAGTGGCCGGAAGTGCCCATCCACCTGTCGGTGCAGGCCAATACCGTCAACTACATGGGCGTCAAGTTCTGGCAGAAGCTGGGCGTGTCGCGCATCATCCTGTCGCGCGAGCTGTCCCTGGACGAGATTGCGGAAATCCGCCAGGAATGCCCCGACATGGAGCTGGAAGTGTTCGTTCATGGTGCATTGTGCATCGCGTACTCCGGCCGTTGCCTGCTGTCTGGTTATTTCAACCACCGCGATCCGAATCAAGGCACCTGCACCAATGCTTGCCGCTGGGACTACAAAGTGCATGACACGCAGGGCGACGACGCCGGCGACGTGCAGGTGATCCAGTTCGACTTCAACAAGGCGCTGGAAGAAGCCAACCAGAATTTCTCGTCCTGCGGCAGCCAGCAGCGCCACCCCTTGGCGGACAAGACTTATCTGATCGAAGAGGGCAGCCGCCCCGGCGAGCTGATGCCCATCATCGAGGACGAGCACGGCACCTACATCATGAACTCCAAGGACCTGCGCGCCGTGGAGCAGGTGGAGAAGCTGGTCAAGATCGGCGTGGATTCGCTGAAGATCGAAGGCCGCACCAAGAGTTTGTACTATGTGGCGCGCGCCGCCCAGGTTTACCGCAAGGCGATCGACGACGCCGTCGCCGGCCGTCCGTTCGACCTGAGCCTGCTGTCCGATCTGGATGGCCTGGCCAACCGCGGCTATACCCCGGGTTTTCTTGAGCGGCACCAGAGCCAGGATTACCAGAACTACCTGACCGGGCACTCCAAGGCCAAACAGAGCCAGTATGTCGGCGATGTGATCGAAGTGGATGCCGAAGGCTGGGCGCTGGTGGAGGTGAAGAATAAGTTCGCCGTCGGCGACAAGCTGGAGGTGATCCATCCGTCCGGCAACCGCATCATCGAACTGGCGCGGATGATGCGCAATGGCGAGTCGGTGCAAGTGGCTGCCGGCAACGGCATGCAGGTGCGGATTCCCGGTTTTGCCGGCTATGACCACAAGGCCCTGATCACCCGCCTGTTGTGATTGCCGCTGTTTTTCGCATTTAAAGGCTGCCGCTGGCAGCCTTTTTGCTTTATCAACCGGCAGCAGGTGTTGCGTCGGTGTTGCGGGATGGTTGGTTGCGGCGCCGCCGGGAAAGCCAGCGATTTCCTGATCGAGTTTCGTTGATGATAATGTCTTGAATCAAAGGCCGGCCAAGCTCGCGCTTAGGCCGATAGATCATCGCGGCGTTGATGATCATAAACGCTAGTTGGCAACAAATAGACAGTGTGTTGATTTTTTTGTGAAGCCACTGGCTTTTCTATTGCAACTCTGCGTAAACCTGATTAAAAAGTAGTTACATAAAAAATATGGCGTCAAATTTATTAAACGCTACCATCGCATATTGGAGCGAGAGAGAGGAAACCATGAAGCAAGCAGCCCGCCCTTGGCCTGACTGTTCCCCATCCTGCAGCGCCGGTTCCCCCGCGTTGGCGCTTCACTCGCCGCCTCGTTTCCTGCATAGCCCGCCCGCTTCTTTCTGAACCGTTCCGTTCATCCATTTATTCCGAAGTCAAACCGCTGACAACGCCTCGCAGCGCGCCTGAAGCAAGGCCGATGCTGACTGCGCGCGGGCAAGCCAAGGCCTGCCAGCGCGGGATGCAGTGGTTTTGTGAGCGCGGTGAATTCGGGTTACATGCCGTAACGCTTGAGCATATTACCTTCGCCTGCCTTGGGTGTATGTTGGCTTAATGCCGCCGTCTGCGCGGCCACGCCAGCGCAATGGGCAGACGACGCAATGAAGAATGCAGTTCCTCGGGATCTCCCGTCATCGGCGGGAGCATTTATGGTTGTGCTACTTAGGAAGCCTGTCATGAAGAAGAAACTGGTTCACAAAGTTCTGTATTCCTTGCTGATGCTGCTGCCGGCAACCGGCGTCTTGGCTGACGATAAGTCGCTTAACGTCTACAACTGGTCCGATTACATCGCCAAGTCCACCATCCCCGGCTTTGAAAAGCAGACCGGCATCAAGGTGAAATACGATGTCTACGACAGCGATGACACCTTGCAAGCCAAGATGTTGACCGGCCGCGCCGGCTACGACATCGTGGTGCCCACTTCCAATTTCATGGCCAGGCAGATCGAAGCCGGCATCTACCAGAAGCTGGACAAGTCCAAGCTGCCCAATCTGGCCAATCTGGACAAGTCGCTGATGGCCAAGATCGTCGACGCCGATCCGGGCAACGCGCATGGCGTGCCGTGGGCCTATGGCACCGACGGCCTGGGTTACAATTTCACCAAGGTCAAGGCCATCCTGGGCAACAACGCCCCGCTGGACAGCTGGGACATCCTGTTCGATCCCAAATACGTGTCCAAGCTGAAAGACTGCGGCGTGTCGGTGCTGGATCAGGCCAACGATGTGTTCGCCGTGACCTTGCACCATTTGGGCAAGGACCCGAACAGCAAGAACCCGGCCGATTACCAGGCGGCGTTCGAGGCGCTGAAGAAGATCCGCCCCTACATCACCCAGTTCAACTCGTCCGGCTACATCAACGACCTGGCCAATGGCGACATCTGTCTGGCGCTGGGCTGGTCCGGCGACGTCAACATCGCCAAGCACCGCGCGGCCGAGGCCAAGCGTTCCTATCAGCTGGGTTACGTGATCCCCAAGTCCGGCGCGCCGATCTGGTTCGACGTGATGGTGATCCCGAAGGATGCGCCGCACCCGGAGGCCGCGCTCAAGTGGATCAACTACATCGAGACGCCTGAGGTCAACGCGGCGATTACCGACGAGGTGTTCTACCCGACGGTCAACGCGGCGGCGCGCAAGTTCGTCAAGCCGGAAATCGCCAATGATCCGACCATCTACCCGCCGGAATCGGTGATGAAAACCTTGTTCCTGCTCAAGCCGTTGCCGGCGGACATCACCCGCCTGCAGAACCGGCTGTGGACGCAGCTGAAGACAGGGCGCTAAGCCTGTCATGAGCCGGGTGCCGCCATCCGGCTCGTGTCTGGATCACACAACAATAGTCCGCTGCCCGGCCTGGCCGGGACGGCCGGACAGCCGTGGGACATTGTCCGCCCGGTGTCGGGTGGTCTGATGGTGTCGGCGAAGGCCCTTCGCCGATGGGGACGCAATGTTCAAACGCCTCGGGCGTTGTGGTGCTGCCATGAAACTACCGGATCTGAAATGGTTGCCATCGGGCAGGACAACGGCGATCGCCGTGCCTTTCCTGTTCCTGTTCGTGTTTTTCCTGTTGCCCTTCCTGCTGGTGGTGGGCATCAGTTTCTCCCAGCAGCAGCTGGGCATCCCGCCTTACACGCCGCTGACCAAGCTGGAAAACGACGTCTACACGGTTGCGCTCAACCTGAGCCATTACCGTTTCATGTTCACCGACGACCTGTATTTCGCCACCTATGTCAGCTCGGTGAAGATGGCGTTCTTCTCCACCGTGCTGTGTCTGCTGATCGGCTATCCGATGGCCTATTACATCGCGCGGGCAGAGGGCGCGACGCGCAACACGCTGATGATGATGGTGATGCTGCCGTTCTGGACCTCGTATCTGATTCGGGTTTACGCCTGGATCGGCATTCTGAAGAACGACGGTTTTCTCAACCAGTTCCTGCTATGGCTGGGGGTGATCGATAGCCCGCTGCATCTGTATCACACCAACTGGGGAGTCTACATCGGCATGGTGTTCTCCTACCTGCCGTTCATGATCATGCCGCTGTACGCCCACTTGGTGAAGATGGATCTGACGCTGCTGGAAGCCGCCTACGACCTGGGCGCCAAGCCTTGGCGCGCGTTTTGGCAGGTGACGCTGCCTTTGTCGAAGAACGGCATCGTCGCCGGCAGTCTCCTGGTGTTCATCCCGGCGGTGGGCGAGTACGTGATTCCGGAGCTGTTGGGCGGCTCGGACACGCTGATGATAGGCCGCGTGATGTGGGAAGAGTTCTTCAGCAACAATGACTGGCCGATGGCCGCCACGGTGACCTGCTGCATGGTGCTGCTGTTGTTGGTGCCGATGGCGCTGTTCCAGCATTACCAGGTCAAGACGATGGAGGAGGCGAAATGATCAAGCCAAGCAAACCCTTGTCCTTTCTGGTGCTGGGACTCGGCTACACCTTTCTGTACTTGCCCATCGCGCTGCTGGTGATCTACTCGTTCAACGAGTCCAAACTGGTGACGCTGTGGTCGGGGTTTTCTTTCAAGTGGTACGCCGCCTTGCTGGAGGACGATGAGCTGATCAATGCCGCCTGGCTCAGCCTGAAGATCGCGCTGATGACGGCGACGGCATCGGTGGTGATGGGTACCTGGGCCGGCTTCGTGCTGGGGCGTTTCGGCCGATTCCGGCTGTTTGCGCTATTCACCGGCATGATCAACGCGCCGCTGGTGATTCCGGAAGTGATCCAGGGTATATCGCTGCTGCTGCTGTTCGTGGCGATGGAGCAAAGCCTGGGGTGGCCGGAGGGCAGGGGAGTATTCACCATCTGGATCGGCCACGTGATGCTGTGCGTGTCTTACGTCACCATCGTGGTGCAGTCGCGGGTGCGGGAACTGAATCTGTCGTTGGAAGAGGCGGCGATGGACCTGGGCGCGCGGCCGTTGAAAGTGTTTTTCGTCATCACGCTGCCGCTGATCTCGCAGGCGCTGGTATCCGGCTGGCTGTTGTCGTTCACGCTATCGCTGGACGATCTGGTGCTGACCGCCTTCCTGTCCGGCCCAGGTTCCACCACCTTGCCCATGGTGATCTTCTCCCGCGTGCGGCTGGGTCTGAATCCGGAAATGAACGCGCTGGCCACTTTATTCATTGCGCTGGTGTCGGTGGGTGTGGTCGCCGCCAATATCTATATGGGCGCGATGACGCGCAAGCGCGAGAAAGAGATGCGATTGGCCTTTGCCAACGGCTGAGCAGGGTTGCGATGTAAACAACAACAGCAGTGCAGCACAAGGAGAAATGATGATGAAGAAGGTTCTGATCAGCGCATTGATCGCCGCGCTGCCCGGCGTGGCGATGGCCGATGCCAAGACGGACGAGATCGTCCGGCTGAAGGCGCAGATGCAAAAACTGCAGCAGCAGATGGCCGAGCTGCAAAAGGCGGTGGAGGCGGCTTCTGCTTCAGCCGCTAAGCCGGCGGGGGAGGCTGCCGCGGCCGACGAGGACGCCAAAGCGGAACTGAAGGAGCGCGTGGCCAATATGGAGCTGAAGGTGGACAAGCTCAATACGGCGGCAACCGATGGGCCGTTGGCCGGCTTGAGCATCACAGGCTATCTGGATCCCACCTATATCTACAACCGCGCGCCTAACAGCGCCGGTTTCCAGTTTCTGAACCACCAGAATACTTACGCTTACAGCAACAGCACCTTCGGCGACGTCTATCTGGACATCAAGAAGACCTTCGGCGTCGGTCCCACCGCGCCCAGCGCCGAAATCACCATCATGCCCAACCGCGGCTCCGGCAACACCTTGCTGGATGGCGGCAGCGGCAACAACATCATCAATACCGCCGTGATCAACTTCCCGTTGACCGACACCTGGACTTTCAATGCCGGCCTGATGAACAGCTTCGGCGGCTACGAGGTGCAGCAGTCCAACCAGATGGTGACCCTGACCCACGGCCTGCTGTACGACTTCAGCGATCCTGGCAGCTATGTCGGCGCGGGCTTCGCCTGGAGCCACGACGTTTGGGCGTGGAAGTTCCTGCTGGCCAATGAGCAGTACCGCACGCATGCCAACAACCAGGCGTTCAACGGCACGCGCAGCAACAATACGCCTACCGCCACCGCCCGCGTCGATTACACCTGGAGCAGTGCGCTGGATCTTGGCATGTCAATGAATGGGGGCAGGCAAACGCTCCCATCGACCACTACCGGCAGCGGCTACGGTTATCAAGGCACTGCGCCGGGGCCTTACAGCAACTATTTCTTCACCGAGGCCGATGCCAGCTACACCTTGGGGGATATCCAGTACAACGCCGAACTGGATTACGGCCAGCAGCAGCGCGCCGCTTGGAATGGCGGCAATGCCGTGTGGTACGGCGCCTCCCTGCTGGGCCACCGCAAATGGATGACCGAGACCGTCGGTAAGATGGGCGCCACTTTGCGTTACGACTATCTGAACAACAGCAAGAACGGCGGCGGCGGCGGCGGGATTGCTTTAGGTAGTAATGGAGTCGATGGTGTGAATGGCTTCGGTGTATCCGCCGCTTGCCTCGCTAGCGGATCGTCCGATTGCAAGGGCGCCAACCGTCAGGCTTTGACGGCGGACTTGCTGTTCTTCCCCACCGATCAGCTGACGCTGAAGCTGGAATACCGTCACGATTGGGCCAGCGAAAGCGTCTTCCTGCGCAACGACGGCAGCTATCGCAAGAGCAATGACCTGATCGGCGCCCAGGCGGTCTACACCTTCTGAGCGCGGCATCGGTTTTCCAGCGGCGGCGGGCCAGTCCCGCCGCTTTTTAATTTGCCAAGCTTGCGGCAGAATGCCTGCATCATTCCGGAAAACTGCCTTTATTCATGCTGCTTGATCTGCTGCGCTGGCCGCTGCCGCGCTATCGTCCCGACGCTTTCCGCGGCCATCACGGCCCGGATGGCTACCGCAACCTCTATCCTTTCCAGCAACCGCGTTTTGTTGATCTGGCGCGCTGGAACTGGCAGCGCCGGCGGCTGCAGGTGGAACATCGCCTGCAGGACATTCACCGCGTCGCGCCGGATGTCGCTGCGTTGGCGGCCAATCGCGAACGGCCGTCCTATACCTGGATAGGCCACGCCAGCGGGCTGATTCAGCTGGCTGGAATGAATATGTTGCTGGACCCGGTCTGGTCGCCGCGCGCCTCGCCGGTGCAATGGATGGGGCCGAAGCGTCTGCTGCCGCCCGCCATGGCTTTGCCGGATTTGCCGCGCATCGACCTGGTGATGGTCACGCACAATCATTATGACCACCTTGATTTTCCTACCCTGAGCCGTTTGGCGGCTCAGCCGGGCGGCGCTCCGTTGTTTGTGGTGCCTTTGGGCGTGGGGCCGACCCTGCTGCGCGCGGGCGCCCAGGCGGAGCGCATCGTTGAGATGGACTGGTGGCAGCGTCATCGACATGGCGAGGTTGAGTTGACGTTGACGCCAGCGCAGCACTGGAGCAAACGCTGGGCCTGGGGTGACCGCAACCGCGCCCTGTGGGGCGGCTTCGCGGTAAAGGGCGGCGGCGTCCAGCTTTGGTATCCGGGCGATACCGGGTATCATCCCGAGCTTTTCGCGCGCGTTGCCGAGTATCTGGGCGAGGTCGATTTGGCGCTGCTGCCCATCGGCGCCTACCAGCCGCGCTGGTTTCTGGCGCCGCAGCACATCAATCCGGACGAGGCGGTGGAGATTTTCCGCATTCTGCGCCCGAAGCGGGCGCTGGCGGTGCATTGGGGCACCTTTGTCCTGACCGATGAGCCGCTGCATCAGCCGCCGCTGGATCTGGCCCAAGCCTTGCGCCGGCATGGCGTCGCGCCGGCTGATTTCAGCGTGCCGGCCTTGGGCGAGACCGTCTGGCTGGACCAGCCGATAGGCAGCGAAAAGCCGTAAAGGATCAAAAGAAGGGCAATTGCCGGCGCCTCAAGGTGGATCAAGCATTGCCCGCACCGGCCTGGGCGAATACAATCAAAATCCAGTTATTTTTCAAAAGCGAAGGCAGATTTTCGTTTTCGCGGCAATTCGTGGGGCTATCTAATGACTATTCATCAACTGATCAACGAACGGGTACAGGCGGCGCTGGCAGCGGCTGGCGCCCCTGATGCGCCTGCCGTGGTCCAGCCGGCTTCCAAGCCGGAATTCGGCGACTACCAGGCCAACGGCGTCATGGGCGCAGCCAAAGCGCTGAAGACCAACCCGCGCGCCCTGGCCGAAAAGGTCGTGGCCGCGCTGGATCTTGCCGGCATCGCCGACAAGGTGGAAATCGCCGGTCCGGGTTTCATCAATATTCATCTAGCCCCTGAATATCTGTCCCGACGAAGCGAAGCCGCCCTGAAAGACGACAAGCTGGGCATCGCGCCGGTGAAGCCGCTGCGCGTGATGGTGGAATATTCCTCGCCTAACCTGGCCAAGGAAATGCACGTCGGCCATTTGCGCTCGTCCATCATCGGCGACGCGCTGGCGCGCGTGATGGAATACGTGGGCCATGATGTGGTCCGCGCCAACCACGTGGGCGACTGGGGCACCCAGTTCGGCATGCTGGTGGCCTACCTGGTGGAAACCAGCCACGCCGGCGACGCCGATCTGCAGCTGTCCGACCTGGAAACCTTCTACCGCAACGCCAAGATCCGCTTCGACGAGAGCGAGGACTTCGCCAACACCGCCCGCGATTACGTGGTGAAGCTGCAAGGCGGCGATGAAGAAGTGCTGAAGCTGTGGCGCCAATTTGTCGACGTGTCGCTGAAGCATTGCGAAGAGGTATACGAGAAGCTGAACGTCGGCCTGAAGCGCGAGCACGTGCGCGGCGAATCGTCGTATAACGACGACCTGCCTATCATCGTGCAGGAACTGCGCGAGAAGGGCCTGCTGACCGAGGACGATGGCGCGCAGGTGGTGTTCCTGGAGGAATTCCGCACCCAGGAAGACAAGCCGATGGGCGTGATCGTGCAGAAGAAGGACGGCGGCTTCATCTACACCACCACCGACATCGGCGCGGTGCGTTACCGCCATCGCGAGCTGAAGCTGGACCGCGTGATCTACGTGGTGGACGCGCGCCAGAGCCAGCACTTCGCCCAGATGTTCACCATCTGCCGCAAGGCCGGTTTCGCGCCGGAAGGCATGAAGCTGGAGCACGTGGGTTTCGGCGTGATGATGGGCGACGACGGCAAGCCGTTCAAGACCCGTTCCGGCGGCACTGTCAAGCTGATCGAGCTGCTGCATGAAGCCGAGGAGCGCGCTTACGCGCTGGTGTCTGAGAAAAACCCTGACCTGTCCGACGAGCAGAAGCGCGAAATCGCCAACGCGGTGGGCATCGGCGCGGTGAAGTATGCCGATCTATCCAAGAACCGCATGAGCGATTACATCTTCAACTGGGACACCATGCTGGCGTTCGAGGGCAACACCGCTCCGTATCTGCAATACGCCTACACCCGCGTGCAGAGCGTGTTCCGCAAGGCGGAGGACTACGACGCCAACGCCAAGATCGTGATCACCGAACCGGCCGAAAAGCAATTGGCCGCCGCGCTGGCACAGTTCGAGGACACGCTGAACGCGGTGGTGGAAGGCTGCTATCCGCATTATCTGTCGCAGTATCTGTACCACATCGCCACGCTGTTCTCGCGCTTCTACGAAGCCTGCCCGATCCTGAAGAGCGAGGGCGAGGTTCGCGCCAGCCGCCTGCAACTGGCCGCGCTCACCGCCAAGACCTTGCGCACCGGTTTGGACCTCTTGGGCATCAAGGTGCTGGAGTCGATGTAAGCGCCGAGGCCATGGCCATCGCGAGAAACCCTGCCGCATCCGGTTAATGCCGTTCACTTAAGGATTTTCGGGCGACTTTTCTGGCCTTGAGAGCACAGGAATCCACAAAAAAGCACCGTTTCCCATGCATGGAGACGGTGCTTTTCTCTTAAGTGAACGGCATTAGTCGCATCCGGTGGGGTTTTTTTATCGCTGGGCGGCAAGAGCGGGGAGCGAGCGTATAGCCTGAACGGATCGCGCCGGAGGCTGTCCATCGTGGGCGGGAGTGCATTTGCTCTACCCGCGGCCAATGAAAATCCATCCTTCAAATTATATGACTGCCATCCTGATGAATGCTTCTTTATCCATCGCCGCGCGCGGCGCCGGCATCGCGCTGTGCCTGTGGCTTCCCGTTTCCTCTCAAGCGGGGCAGGCCCCGGCTGCCGCCGATCCGCAAACGGTAGCGCAGTATCTGAAACAGGCCAAAGCCAGCCAGCAACCCGCCAGGCTACTTGGCGAAAGCGAGCAAGACGGCGTCACCGTGCGCAGCTACAGTTTTGTCTCGCAGCGTTGGCCGGGCCTGGGCAGCACGCTGGCCAGCGACGCGCCGCAGTGGGAGCATGAATTGAAGCTGGCGTTGCCGCCGGAACGCAAGCCCGGCTCGCCGGTGCTGCTGTATATCAGCGGCGGCAGCAACCATGCAGAGAAGGGCCCGCAAGCGCCGCAGGATCCGTTGCCGATCGCCGAACTGGCGCGCGGGTTGGGCATCGCGGTGGCCGAGCTGTATTACGCTCCCAACCAGAGCCTGAAGCTGGACGGACAGCCGGCTGGCCGCGAGGACGCGCTGGTCGCCTACAGCTGGCGCAAGAGCATGGACCAGCCGGAGGCCGACCGTTTCAGCTCCTTGCATCTGCCGATGACACAGGCCGCCGTCGCGGCGATGGATGCGATCCAGGCCAGCTTGCCGGATGCGCGCGCCTTCGTGCTTTCGGGCAGCTCCAAGCGCGGCTGGACCAGTTGGCTGGCCGGATTGAACGACGAGCGGGTCCAGGCCATCGTGCCGGTGGTCGCCGATTTCTGGAACATTCGCGTAAATTTCACCCACGTATACAACAGCTACGGCAAGCAATGGCCGGTGGCGCTGCGGGATTATGACAGAAACGGCATCACCGGCGAGGTGCTGAACGGCAGCCCCGGCTTCGACGCCTTGCTGCGGTTCGAAGACGTGGTCAACTACCCGGAAAGCATGGCGCGGCTGGCGAAATACATGATTTCCGCGTCCGGGGACGACTTCGCGGTGCCGGACTCCGCCTGGAGCTATCTGCCGATGTTGAAGGGGCCGATGCAGCTGCGCTATCTGCCCAATCAGTCCCATTACGTGGGCAGCCAGCAGGTGGCCGAGGCGCTGCGACAGTTCATGGGCCGCTGGCTGGCTGGCAAGCCTTTGCCGGAGGCCAGCGTGGACGGGGACGAGCGCAATGGCCGGATCAGCGTGAGCACCCGGGAGCCGGCGGTCCACGCCAGATTATGGCTGGCGCGCAATCCGGACCGCCGCGATTTCCGCCTCCGTTCCGGCATCCGCTATCAGGAGCAGCCGATCGAGGGCAAGTGCCGGCTGGGCGAGTGCCGCTTCGAATTCACGCCTGACGCCGCACAGCCGGGCTGGCAGGCTTATTTCATCGAGTTCGAGGGCAAGGATTTCACCTGGACCACGCCGCCGCTGATCTGGCCCAAGCGCTATCCCGATGGCTCGAACGTGCCTGTCGCCGCGCCGCGGCTGCAACTGGGCGGCTGAGGCCGCTTCACGCAAGCTGTAATAGGCGGTCGCGGATCTGGGCCGGGGCCTTAGACGCCGCCTCCCAGTCCGCGCGCCGGTAGCGGCCATCCTCCAGCAGATCGGCGCCAAAATAATCGCAGCCCAGCAAGCGGATGGACGCGGGCAGCGCCGTCTGCGCCTCTTCTAGCAGCGCCGACTCCACATCCGGCACCAGCGCCGGCAGCGCCCTCCAGGCGCTCTGGTCTATCCAGCCCATGCGCCCCAGGCCGGCGATCAATCGCAGGCGCTTTGGCCGCAGCCGGAAGAACATGAAATCCAGCGCCAGCCACTCTTCGGCTTCCGGGATATAGCGCAAGAGGCGCTGACGCAAAGCGTCCGGCGCCTCGAAGCATTCCGCATCGCCCAATATCGTCATCCGCGAGGCCGATTGCGCGGCATCGTCGCCAGGGGCCAGCAAGGACAGGCTGATGCGCGGATCGGCCTGCAGATTTTTGCTGTGCTCGGCCAGGGCGCTGGCCACGAATACCGGATGATGATGCTCGTCGCAGCAATACTGGATGGCGCTGGCGTAGGGGTAGCCCGGATCATGCTGCGACTGGGTGGCTAGCGTGGCGTGCCGGCATTGATGCAGCAGGCTGATGGCGAGATCCGGTTTCATATCGGGCTTCCGGCAGGGAAAGATGCCGACATTCTAGGACGAGGGCGAGTAAAACAAAACGCCCCGCGGGGCGGGGCGTCCATCTAAAGGCGAAATGCGTTCAGAACCCTGCGGTCTTGGCGACGAAGGCGTTCAGATTCGCCACGTTCAAACTCCCCCAGCCGGTGGCATAGTCCCAGCCCGCCTTGGCCGAGAATGCGCCATTGCTGCCGCTGGCCACGTCATGGTACAGCGTGGGATTGGCCTTGAAGTACTTGTAGATGGCTGGGTTGGGCGAAACCAGCTTATTGCCGTTGAGCGACTGGATACGGTTCCAAAAACCGCTGAACAAGGGCGCGGCCAGGCTGGTGCCGCCTACTTGATAGGTGCTGCCGGCAACCAGCACCAGCTCGCCGCTGTTCGGATCGGCGTCAAAAGCGATATCAGGCACCCCGCGGCGTGTCTTGGAGGTGGTCAACACGCCGGCTGCGGTTTGCCATGACGGCGCGGCTTCGGTGTAGCTCGGTCCGCCGCCGCCGCCGCTCCAGGTTTTTTCGCTGCTGTAAGCGTTGGCGCCGCTGGTGGTCAGCGTGGTGCCGCCCACCGCAATCACGTAAGGCGATACCGCCGGATAGCTTTGGTACGGCGTGCCGCCGCCGCACTCGTAAGAGCCGGAATCGCCGCTGGAAACGGAGAAGGTTTGGCCGTGCGCCACGGCGGCTTGCAGCATTTGGTCCACGCTGGCGGTCATGCCGGAGTATTGCGCGCTCAGCTCGCATTCGCCCAGCGATACATTGACCACCTTGGCGCTGTTGGCGCTGACCGCGGCATTGATGGCGGCGGCGATGTCGCTATTGCTCATCGACGGCGCCACATAAAACTGCAGTTGCTTCAGCGCGCCGCCGCTGGCGGCGAGTATGGTCTGGCTATCCAGATTCCACTCCACGATGCCGGAAGTGTCGGACGAAGGACTGCCTGCATTGACGATGGCCACGCTGGGCGCGGCAAAGCCGGCGCTTCTGGCGTAGCTGTTCAGGTCGGCAACCGTCTGGCTCAGGTTTCCTTCCGCAATAATGCCGGCCACACCGCTCTTGGCAGCCGGCAGGCTGGCCGCGTTATAGATAGCGGCGAAGTCGGTCGGTTTGTGCGCGACGATGCCGGTGCTGGCCTTGGCCACGCTCTGGGCATGGAAGGCGGTATGGAATTGATGGACGTTTTGCAAGCCGTGCACCGCCAGCACGATGCCGGACAGGCTGGCCGGCACCTGGACATTGGCGGTGTTGGCGTAGGCCTGGCGGCCATTGACGCTGTAACGATGCAACTTGGTTTGGAACGCCTTGTAAACTGTGGCGTGGCTGCCGTCGGCCGTTACCAGCAGATTGTTGGGAGAGACGGTGATATTGCGGAAGCCGTTCTGTTGCAGATGGCTCACCACCTGCTGAACCTGAGCCGAGGTGGGCGCGTATTGGGCCATGAACTGCGCGTCGCTGATCGGCTGGCTTTGTCCGGACTGGATGCTGCTGGTCAGCGCATCCAGTTGAGATTGGTTGCGCAGCGCCAAGCTGATAGCCACATGAACCAGCTCACCGCCAGCGAGTTCGCCATTGTCTACGGCACCGGGTATCAGCTGTTGCACCGGGTGCGCCTGAGTGGTGGTGGCGGTCCAGTTGCCGGCGGCCTGCGCCGGTATGCCGAATGCGCCGCCAATCAGCAGCAGAAGGGTGGAATATCTTGCCCGCATGCCATTTCTCCCTGAAGAAACCGCGTCCCGTCCTTGGATGATAGACGGGGAAGTACGCGTTTTTACTAGATAGCGAGCGCGCTGGCTTTTGTAAAGTAATTGCTCTTAAATTACCCGGTTTATTTGTAATTGTTTACGCAAAATTCAGATTGCATCCGCAAAGTGTGGATGGCTGGATACACCGGCATTGGCGCGTGGATAACAGAAAACCCCGGGCAAGCCCGGGGTTTCCGTCAGCGTAGCCGCTTCGATCAGAAGCCGGAGTGGCTGCCGATGAAGGTGTTCAGCGCGGACACGTTCAGGCTGCCCCAACCGGTGGCGTAATCCCAGCCCTTGGTGGCTTTGTAGCCGCCATTGTTGCCGGTGGTCACGTCGTGGTACAGGCCGGTATTGGTCTTGAAGTACTGGTAGATGGCCGGGTTCGGCGATACCAGGCTATTGCCGTGAGCGGACTGGATGCGGGCCCAGAAGCCGGTGAACAGCGGAGCCGCCAGGCTGGTGCCGCCGATCTGCTGGTTGCTGCCGTTTACCACGACCAGCGCGCCGCTGTTCGGGTCGGCGTCAAACGACACATCCGGCACGCCGCGCTTGGTCTTGGAAGTGGTCAGCACGCCGGCCTTGGTTTGCCAAGCCGGTGCCGCTTCTACAACGCTGGGGCCGCCGCCGCCGCCGTTCCATACCGATTCCGACGAGTACTTGGTGCCGCTGGTGGACAGCGTGGTGCCGCCCACTGCGATCACGTACGGCGAGGTGGCCGGATAGCTCTGGCCTGCGCTGCTGCCGCATTCGGCGGAGCCGGAGTCGCCGGTGGACACCGAGAAAGTCTGGCCCTGAGCGACGGCGGTTTGGAAGATCTGGTCGTCGGAGGCGACGGTGCCGTCGCTCTGCGCGTCGCTTTCGCATTCGCCCAGCGAGACGTTGATCACCTTGGCCGAGCCATCGCTGACTGCCGAGTTGTAGGCTGCGGTGATGTCGGCGTTGGTCATCGAGGTGGCGACGTAGAAATTCATTTGTTGCAGCGCGCCGCCCGCGGCAGCCAGGATGTCTTGGCTATCCAGGTTCCATTCGCCTACGCCGTCGGTGTCGGAAGAGGCGTCGCCGGCGTTGATCACATTGGTCTGCACATAGCTGTAGCCGGCGGAATCTTCGAACTGCTGCAGGTCTTGCAGGGTTTGGGTCAAATCGCCTTCGGAGATGATGCCGACGGTGGTGTTGCTGGCCGGCGGCAGGCTGCTGGCGTTGTAGATCAGCGGGAAGTCGGTCGGATTATGGCCGACCACGCTGTTGGTCTTGGCTTTGGCGAAAGCTTGAACGCCGGCTTTCTGCAGCGTGGTGTGGAAGGTGTGAACGTTTTGCAGGCCGTGGACGGCAAGCACGATATCGCCCAGCGATTGCGGCACTTGGGCGGCGGTCACGTTGGCGAAGGCGGTGCGGCCATTGGCGTTGAAGCGATGCAGCGTCGCGTTGAAGGCGGTCTTGGCGGTGGCGGCGGAGCCGTCAGCGGTGATCAGCATGCGGTTGGCGGCGACTTTGATATTGCGGAAGCCGCTCTTTTGCAGGTGGGCTACAACCTGCTGCACCTGAGCCTGGGTGGGGGCGAACTGGGCCATGAACTCGTTGTGGCTCAGTGTCTTGTGGCTGGTGCCGGCCAGCAGGCTGCTGGTCAGCGCATCCAATTGCGCCTTGTTGCGCAGCTTCAGCGTCACGGCTACATGCACGGATTGGCCGGCGGCAACTTCGCCAGTGCTTTGGGCAGTGGCGGAGCGCGTCAGCGTGGAAACCAGCGGATGGGCCTGGGTGGCGGTATTGACCCAGGCTTCACCGGCTTGAGCGCCAGCGGTGAACAGGCCGGCAACAATCAGTGCGACAGCGTGATGTTTTGCAATCATGCAAATTTCTCCTCTTTGCAGTGTGTAGATCAGGTGGGCGGTATGCCTTTTCCTGATAAGGGTTCGGTTTATATTGCGAAGCTATGTCTTAACCGTTTACCCATGACTGCCCCCTTTTTGAGAAGGCATGCCGCAAATTCATGCGACGCTTAATCAATAGTCCAGATAGTCTGTAAATGCCAAATGCATTTAATACAAATTCATATTTAAGGCTTTAAATTAATGAAAATTAAAGAATTTTAAGGTTTTTGGAAGGCTTGGCGCCTTGAAAAATGACAAAATAGTGCAAATGCTCCATTTGTTGATTTTTTGGTGAAATGCAAATCCGCATGCCTCGTATGTTTTTTTTTAATGTATCGCAGGTGTGTGAATGTTCTGATTTTGTGAAATCGGCAACACTCTCTAGGTTTATGGATGCAAAAAAGCAACAAAAGGCCATGATCAGATAGGTGGGCAGATATGTGTTTAGATGTGTTTTTGTGACGATGTGTGACGTGAATGATTCTTTACACTTGATTTACAAGGAAATTTATAAAACGCCTGTGTGACGGATTGTCGTTATTTCAGAAGTGCGTGATCTCTCTTTTTGTTCGTGATATCGAGAAAGTAAATGGCTGTTGACGGTGATCATTACAAACTTTCACACTCGAATCACATTCGCTCGGCATGACGAATACAAAGATCCGGCCGCCCACGAGGCGAGCGGGCGATATATCTACAAAAGGGATTTGGAGAAATCATGAACTACAAGAGAAAAACACTGGTGGTGGCCCTGTCGCTGATTGGTAGTGTCGGCTACATGCCTTTGGCGCACGCTGACTCGGATGGCTCCGGCACGCTGGATCGCGTTGAAGTAACGGGCTCGAACATCAAGCATTCCATAAAGAAGGAACAAGCTTCTCCTGTGACTATTGTCAGCACCAGCGATCTGGCAAAGCAAGGGATCACGACGGTTGAGCAGGTTGTTAATACCTTGTCTTCTAATCAGTCCAGCCAAGGTAGTTCCCAAGCGGCTGGTAGTGCTACTGGCGGTGCGTCGTTTGCAGATATGCGCGGCTTAGGTCAGCAATATACATTGGTATTGCTAGATGGTCGTCGACTGCCTACCAATCCGTTTGATGGTACCGCAGTTGACCTGAATGCTATTCCGTTGGCTGCTATTGATCGCGTTGAAGTGTTACGTGATGGCGCATCTGCGATCTATGGAACGGATGCAATTGGTGGTGTAATTAACTTTATCACCAAGAAAACCGCCCAAGGGCTATCCTTTGGTGGGGACTTAAGCGTCCCGCAGCACTCGGGTGGAAAGAGTCGTAGCGTCAATGCAAGCTATGGTTATGGCAATCTCGCAAGCGATGGGTTCAATGTGTTTGGTGCTGTATCTTATCAAAAGATAGATCGCATCATGACGATGGACCGGAAGTTTGCTTCCACGGTTAATTCGGATACAAGTACTAGTTCTAATACCTTTCCGAGCAATGTAAGACTGCCTAATGGCACTTGGGCTAACAATACATGCCTGCCGCCATACTCTGTCGCATCGGGTAATCGCTGCATTGAGTATCCTGGTCTCTACATGGGTATCACGCCCGATGTGGAGCAGGTCAGCGGGTTTGGCAAGGGGTCTTTGCGCATTGGCGACAGTCATGAGTTGTCTTTGACCTACAGCATTACTCGAACCAAGAATACGTCTTATATTGCTCCGGATCCTACGGCATATGACTCATCACCTGGCCACCCCATCTTGCCAGGTGGTGGTCAACTTTGGAGCCGTTCTGTGCCGCTTGGTGACCGAGTAGACCAAGCTGTGACCACAACGCAAAATCTCCAGCTGAGCATGGAAGGTTTGATTGCAGGCTGGGATTATAAGGCGGGTCTGGGGCATGGCGAGAACTATGTCACTGATAGCTTGGTTTCCGGATGGATCAGCGGTAGCGCCATCCAGAACGGTATAAACAACAACACCTTCAATCCGTTTGATCAAGGCTATGCCAATTGGGAGCCTCTGTCGAGGTCGGGGCAGATTAGCGAAGCCAAGACGACTCTAGATAGCGCTGACTTCAAGGTCAGTAAAGAGTTGACACAATTGGCAGGCGGCCCGCTAGGTGTTGCATTTGGCACGGAATATCGTCGCGAAAGCATGTACCACAATTACAATTACAGCCTGTCAAAGGATGTGTTGGGAACTGGTCAGAGCTTCGCGACCAATGCAAGCGGTAGTCGCGACATTTATGCGCTTTCCGCGGAAATGAACCTGCCACTCATCAAGAATTTTGAGGCGCAACTCGCCGCACGTTACGACCACTATAGTGATGCCGGTGGTTCGTTGAATCCTAAGGTCGCGCTCCGGTTCCAGCCCGATCCGAAAGTCATGTTCCGTGCTTCCGCTAGTACAGGTTTCAGAGCACCATCGCTGTATCAGTTGTATGAGCCATTCAATGTCAGTCTTACGGGTGGTAAGGGTACCGACCCAATTTACTGCCCGAATGGCGTACAACAACCTGGCGCAGGACCGAATGCCTGTGTGCCGGATCAGTATCGCTTGGGCAATGCAGGCAGCGCGAATCTGAAGCCGGAAAAGGCATCGTCCATGTCTATCGGCATGGTATTGGAACCGGTCAAGAACATGACTACCAGCGTAGATCTCTGGTGGACCATGATTCATGATGCTGTTGGCCAGATACCTTGGTCGACTATCACGGATCCGAATAATGCCGCACGTTTTTCTAATTTGTACGTGCGTGATCCCGCTACCAACGACTACAAGTACATCAATCTGCCTTACCAGAATCTTGGTAGCTTGAGTACGGCAGGTTTGGACTTCAAGTTCAGCTGGCAGCTTCCCGCGACCCATTATGGCATTTTTAGCATAGGTCTCGATGGCACTTATACCAGCAAGTATCTGCAAGACTATGGTGATGGCCTAGGCTACCAGTCTTCCTTGGGGCAATACAATGTGCCGGGTAGCCTGCCTGCCATTTTCCGTTGGCAACATGAGTTGACCTTGGGTTGGAACCATGGCGCGTGGAGTGGTGTCCTGTCGCAAAACTACAAGTCTGGGTACACGGATGCGAATCCGTTGGGTCAGAGCAATATGGTGCGCCCATACTCGACTTGGAACCTTTCTGGAACCTATGTTTGGGATAAGAAGCTGTCCGTTACGCTGGGGGTGAAGAATCTGTTTGACCAAAACCCACCTTACAGTAATCAGCAGGATGTATTCCAGCAAGGTTATGATCCGCGAGTTTCCGATCCGACCGGCCGCGCCTACTTCCTGAAGGCTAATTACAAGATGTAATTCCGCTGATGAAGGTCGCCACCCCAGCCGGGATTTTGCTGGGGTGGCGTTTTGCGCTTGGCAATCCACTAAAGCCGTTAAGGAAGTGAACGTAACAATGTCCTATCCCGCAGTAAGGCAACAGTCAGGTCTGCGCAGCCGCCGCGGCGCCGGTCTGGCCGGGGTGATCATATTCCACGCCGTGCTGATCTACGCGCTGGTGACCGGTCTGGCCCAGGGCGTGGTGAAGGTGATCCAGCAGAAGGTGGAAGTGTCGGTGATCAGCGAACCGCCGCCGCCACCGCCGCCACCGCCGCCGAAGATCGAAAAAGTGGTGCAGCAGCCGACGGCGCCGAAACCGCAGGCCTATGTGCCGCCGGTGGTCAATCCGCCGCCGATGGTGCAATCGCAGAACGCGATCCAGTCGGTGACGGCCGATCCGGCGCCGCAACCGGCCCCGACGCCGGCGCCGGCAGTGGAAGCGCCGAAAGGCCCGGTGTCCGCCAAGGCCAACTGCAGCCATCTGGAATCGCCGGAATACCCGTCCAAGGCCCAGGAAGACGAAATCCAGGGCGTGGTGAACGTGGTGTTCAGCGTCGGCGCCAGCGGCAAATACAGCGGCGACGCCAGCTTCAATTTCAGCGGCGACATTCCGCCGCGTTATCGCAGCGCGTTCAAAGCCGCCATTACTACCGCATTGCAGGGTTACACCTGCCAGGCCAATTCCCAATTGAAACAGGAATTCGGCTTCAAAATGGACTCTGGCTCCTAAGACCAGGGCCTCTCAAGACACAAAGGAGCAAATACCATGACCAAGATCACTCGCGCATTTCTGGGCAAAGTCCTGGGCGCTGCCGCCGCGCTGAGCGCGCTGCCGGCACTGGCGGCCGAAACCGTCAACACCTCCAATCCGTACGGCATCGACGCGCTGTGGTCGCAAGGCGACTTCGTGGCGAAGGGCACGCTGATCATCCTGCTGATCATGTCCGCCTCCACCTGGTACGTCGGCATCGTCAAGCTGCTGGAACAACGCCGCCTGATCAAGCAGGGGCATGAACTGCTGGGCCACCACGGCGTAGACCTGCAAAAAGCGGCCAGCGAACTGGCCGACGAAGGCATGTACAGCGCCGTGGCCGTCGCCGGCATCGAAGCCGCGCGCGAACACAAAGGCGAACTGGCCAACCGCGTCGATCTGAACACCTGGGTGGCGATGGCCATCGAAGACGCGGTGGACTCCGCCAGCCACCACATGCAAAACGGCCTGTCGGTGATCGCTACCGTGGGTTCCACCGCGCCGTTCGTCGGCCTGTTCGGCACCGTCTGGGGCATCTACCACGCGCTGGTGAAGATCGGCACCTCCGGCCAGGCCTCCATCGACAAAGTGGCCGGCCCGGTGGGCGAAGCGCTGATCATGACCGCCATCGGCCTGGCCGTCGCGGTGCCGGCGGTGCTGGGCTACAACTGGCTGGTGCGCCGCAACAAGCTGGTGCTGGACAACGTCCGCGTGGTATCGGGCCGCCTGCACGCCAGCCTGCTGAACAACCCGACCCGGTAAACAGCCATGGCGCGTTACAAACGATTTGGCCACGGCAAGGGCGACGAAGACCAAGTGCTGTCGGCGATCAACACCACGCCGCTGGTGGACGTGATGCTGGTGCTGCTGATCATCTTCCTGATCACGGTGCCGGTGGTGACGCAGACAGTGAAGATGACGCTGCCCAAAGAGCAGAACATTCCGACGCAGACCAAGCCGGAAAACATCGTGCTGGGGGTGGGGCCGGACAGCCGGATCTACTGGAACATGAGTCCGGTGAAGGATCAGCAGGAACTGCTGGCGCGGCTGGTGAAGGAAGCGAAGAAAGATCCGCAGCCGGAAGTGCACATCCGGGGCGATGCGAGCGCGCGCTACGCGCCGATCGGCCGCATCGTGCTGGCGGTGCAGCAGGCGGGGATCGTGAAAATCGCGTTTATCACCGAACCGCCGAGCCCGGCGGGCGCGGACTAGGAGGAAAGAGCATGGCGATGAACGTGGGGTCGTCGGGCGAAGACGACCTGATGATGGAAATCAACACCACGCCGCTGATCGACGTGATGTTGGTGATGCTGATCATGCTGATCATCACGATTCCGATCCAGACGCATGCGGTGAAGCTGGACATGCCGGTGAACACGCCGTCGAAGCAGCAGGTGAAGCCGGTGGTGGTGCAGATCGACATCACGCCGGACAGCGCGGTGATGTGGAACGGCGAGCGTTTGCCGAACCGAGAGGCGCTGGAAGCGAAGCTGACGGCGGCGGGGAAGGCGGATCCGCAACCGGAGCTGCACATCAAGCCGAACAAGGATGCGACGTATGCGCCGGTGGCGATGGTGCTGGCGGAGTCGCAGCGTTTGGGATTGACGAAGCTGGGGATAGTGGGATCGGAACAGTTCCTGCAGTAACGGGATCAAAATGATCTGACACGAAAGGCAGCCATGGGCTGCCTTTCTTTTCGCGCTGAGTGCATGGATAGAGGGATGGATAATGAAAATGAAAGCATTGGCTTTGGCCCTGTTCCTGGCGGGGCAGGCATGGGCGCATGGCGTATCCGGCATTGATACTGCTAACTTCAATGCCCAAGTTCGGCCGCAGGACGACATCTATCTGGCGGTCAATGGCAAGTGGCTGGATACGCATGAGATCCCCGCCAGCGAATCCTGGGACGGCGCTTTCAAAGAATTGCGCGATCTGAGCGAGGCCCGCAGCCGCAGCCTGATTGAAACGGCCTCTGCGAAAAAAGACGCGGCGGGCAATGAGCGGCAGATTGGCGCTTTGTACGCCAGCTTCATGGACGAGGCTGCGGTGGAAAAGCTGGGGCTGCAGCCGATTGAGACGGATCTGCAGGCGGTGACCATGCTGTCCAGCCGTGTAGAACTGGCGCGGCTGCTGGGCGGTTGGCAGTCCGGCAATGTCAAATTGCCGATTGGGCTGTATGTGAACATTGATGCGAAGAATGCCACCGCCTATCTGCCAGAGCTTTACCAGAGCGGCCTGGCCATGCCGGATCGTGATTACTATTTGGGCAAGGATGCGCGTTTCGTCAAAATGCGCGAAGCTTACCAGAGTTATCTGGCGAGGCTGTTTCGTCAGGCCGGCTATGCCCAGCCGGACAAGTGCGCCAAGCGAGCGATGGCGCTGGAAACTAAATTAGCCCAGTTGCAGCGCAGCCGGGTGGAAAATCGCGATCCGCAAAAAACCTACAACAAGATGACGCCGGCGCAATTGGCCAAGCTGGCGCCTAAAGTCGATTGGCGCGGCTTTTTCACCGCGGCGGGCATGGCCGAGGTTGGCGAATTCAATGTTGCGCAGCCGGAATATGTGGCCGGCGTGGCCAAGCTCTTACAGAAAGAGCCTCTGCTGAATTGGCAGGATTATCTGATCGCGCACATTTTGGACGGCTATGCGCCGTATCTGAACAAGGCGATGGTGGATGCGCGCTTCGACTTTTACGGCAAGGCTTTGTCAGGCACGCCGGAGCAACGCCCGCGCTGGAAGCGTGGCGTCCAATTGGTGGAGTCGTCGTTGGGCGAAGCTTTGGGCCAGTTGTATGTGGCCAAGCATTTCCCGCCTGAGAATAAGCTGAAGATGCAGGAGCTGGTAGGCAATCTGATGCAGGCTTATCGGCAAAGCATAGACGGCTTGAGTTGGATGGGGCCGCAGACCAAGCAGGCAGCGCAGCTCAAACTATCCAAGTACATGCTGAAGATCGGCTATCCCGAGCATTGGCGCGACTATGCAGGACTGGAGATCAAAGCCGATGATTTGGTCGGCAACGTCAAGCGCGCCAACCGCTTCGATTACCAATGGCAATTGTCCCACTTGGGCAAGCCGGTGGACAGGACGGAATGGGGCATGACCCCGCAAACGGTCAATGCGTATTACAACCCGTCTCAAAATGAGATTGTGTTTCCCGCAGCCATTTTGCAGCCGCCTTTCTTCAATGCCGAAGCCGATGACGCGGCCAACTATGGCGGGATTGGCGCGGTGATTGGCCATGAGATCAGCCATGGTTTCGACGACCAGGGCAGTCAATATGATGCCGACGGCAATCTACGCGACTGGTGGACGGCTGAAGACAAGGCGCGCTTTCATGAGTTGGCCAGCAAGCTGGTGGCGCAGTATGAGGCGTACGAGCCGCTGCCAGGCAAGCACATCAACGGCAAGCTGACCTTGGGTGAGAATATCGCGGATAACGTGGGCTTGCAGATCGCTTACAAGGCTTACCAGTTGTCGCTGGCGGGCAAGGCTGCGCCGGTGATTGACGGCATGAGCGGCGATCAGCGCTTCTTCTATGGTTTTGCGCAGGTCTGGCGGGGCAAGATGCGCGATGAGGCCTTGCTGCAGCGCCTGGTGAGCGACCCTCATTCGCCGGAGGCGTTCCGCGCCATCGGCGCCACTTCGAACAGCGACGCCTTCCAGCGCGCGTTTGCGGTCAAGCCTGGCGATAAGATGTACAAGCCAGAGGAGGAGCGCATCCGCATCTGGTAAGCGTCTGAAGGAAGCGCATCTGAAGCCCGCGCCATGCGATTGCGCGGGCTTTGGGCGCTGTTGCACAAACCCTCCCCCAGCGCGGCTTGGTAAGATAGTGGCATGACCAAGCCCCCTCCGAAACGCTACCGAACCACCAACTGGAAAGCCTACAACCGAGCCCTGATCCAGCGCGGCTCCCTGTCCGTCTGGCTGGACACAAGCATGTCATGGCGGGCAACTCCTCGGGGCAAGCGCGGACGGACGCAGACCTATAGCGATGCCGCTATTCAATTCTGCCTGACCATTAAGAACCTGTTTGGACTAGCGTTGCGGCAGACCATCGGCTTCATCCAAAGCCTGATCCAGTTGGCGGGTCTGGACTGGAGCGTCCCAGATTACAGCACGCTATCCAGGCGGCAGCAGACGCTGCAGGTCAAAATTCCCTACCAGAAAAGTGCTGGCGCGCTGCATCTGCTGGTCGATAGCACAGGCATCAAAATACTGGGCGAAGGTGAATGGAAAACCAAGAAACATGGCGCGGAATATCGCCGGCAATGGCGTAAGGTGCATCTGGGCATCGATGCGGAAACCCTGCAAATCCGCGCCATCGAGGTAACCGACAACCGCCAGAGCGATGCGCAAATGCTACCTTCGCTATTGACGCAAATCCCGGCTGATGAGCCGATAGGCTGCGTGAGCGGCGATGGGGCTTTTGATACCAAGGCGTGCCATGAGGCGATTGCCGCGCGGGGCGCGATCGGGTGCATTCCGAGCCGCAAGAATGCGAGACCGTGGAAAGGAAGTGTGCTGGGAGTGCTGGCGCGGAATGAGATTCTGCGGACCACCAAGCGACTAGGCCGGGCGATCTGGAAGCGTTGGAGCGGCTACCATCGCCGCAGCTTGGTGGAAACCAAGATGTATTGCTTTAAACGGCTAGGCGAGAGGGTGATGGCCCGGCGTTTCGATGGTCAAGTGGCAGAGCTGCAAGTACGTGCTGCCATCTTGAACCGCTTCAGCATGCTGGGCCGGCCGTGCACGGTGCCGGTGGCGTAAATCCGTTTGGGGAAAGGGGAAACTCGCCCTGTTCAGGATTTGTGCAACAGCGCCCGGGCTTTGTAATAATTGGGCAATTATATTGCCGCTATTGACTTGAGTGCTTACACTTCGGTCAATGCGAACATCGATATTTCTAATTTCAATCAGTTTGTCCCTGGCTGCTTGCGACTCCCATCAGTTGAACCAGGTGGCCAAGTCTGGCGAAGTCAAGCAATTAGCGGCGCTAGGAGAGGCTTTGCTCTCTGGAACCGGGCAAGCGGCACCGGCACAGATAGACAAGGTCAGTCCGCAGCCATTGGTCGGCGGCAGCAAGGAGGTGGGGTACCGGAACTTCACTGCCGCCAAGCGTATTCTGCCGAGGCTGTATTCCGGCATGGAGGTCGATTTTTATTGCGGCTGCCGCTATCAGGGCAAGGACGTGGACTGGGCGTCTTGCGGCTATCAGCCACGAAAATCCGAAAGCCGAGCCAGCCGCATCGAATGGGAGCATGTGGTGCCAGCCTGGGTGCTGGGGCATCAGCGCCAGTGTTGGCAACAAGGAGGCCGCAAGAATTGCGCCGCAAATGATCCCTTGTTCCAGATGGCGGAGGGAGACTTGAATAATCTGGTGCCAGCGGTGGGGGAGGTCAACGGCGATCGCGCCAACTTCTCCTATGGCGCTTGGGAAATCCACCCGCGCCCGGTGTACGGCCAGTGTCAGTCCATTGTGGACTTCAAGCTGAAGCGCTTTCAACCGCGCGAGGAGGTCAGGGGGGCTGCGGCGCGGATTACGCTTTACATGCATCAGCGCTATGGTTTGAGCATGAGCCGCCAGGACAAGCAGCTGATGTGCGCCTGGGCGCGCCAATATCCGGTGGATGAGTGGGAGCGCCAGCGCAACAAGCGCATCATGCAATGGCAGGGAGAAGGCAACTTCCTGGTGTCGCAGCCGGAGGAACTGAGCAGGGTGTGTGGTTGATGTTCTGGTGATTACAAAGAAAAAAACGCCACGACATGCCGTGGCGTTTTGACTTTTAGATCGAATCAGGCTTAGAACGCAACCTTCATGCCGAAGCCGAAGGCTTGCGGGCTGTTGCCGCTCGTCAGCTTGGCGCCGCTGGTGCCCAGACCGGTGTCGTATACCGCGTCATTCGCGAAGTTGGCGCTAGCCTTGGCGTTGTTGGTGATCTTGGTGTAATAGGCGATCAGCTGGGTAGTCTTGGACAGGTCGTAAGTACCGCCCAGAATCCACTGCTTGGCCTTGAAGTCATCGCCACTGATGCCAGTGGCCACATTCTTCAGGGAGCCAAGTTGGCCGTAGCCTAGCTTGATGGAGGCCGCGCCGAAGTCTTGGCCCAAGGCGATCATCCAGTCATCCTGCTTCAGTTGGCCACCGCCGATTTGATCGTAGGTTGCCCACTCATAGTAGCCGCCAATGTAAGTGCCGAAGTCGAACTTATAGCTGCCGGCGATATTGTATAAGCTAACATTTTTGCCGCTGGTGCCATTGGCATCGGGCGGAGTGGCAGTGGAGGTGTAGATCGAGTTTGTATTAGCCTTGACAGCGGTGTCATAGCGACGATCCCAGCCGGTGCTCAAGTTGAGCGCGCCCCAGTTGTAGGCCAAGCCCAGCGACAGGCGCTTGGCATCGGTGGAACTGCCACTGGTGTTGTCTTGCAGGCGAGCTTCATCCACGCCCCAGGATGCGCCCAGCTTGAAGCCGGCCCAGTTCGGGGAGTACCAGTGGATGGAGTTCTTCAGGCGTTCTTCGCCACGACCGTTGACGGAAGACTTGCCAAAGTTTTCCGCCGTGGTGTTAATCAGGATATCCACGCCAAGCGCGCTATTGCCGCTGCCGGATAGGACCTTGTAAGCGGAGTCGTGGTTACCCAGCAGGACGCGGCCAAAGTCTGCATTATCGATGCCGACGAAGGTATTGCGGGTGCCCAGCGTTGCGGAGTTGTTCTTGTCATCGGTGCCGCCCTGCTCGAAGTTGCGCAGGCTGCTTTCCACTTGCCAGATGGCCTTGGTGCCGTTGCCCAGGTCTTCGTTGCCCTTGAAGCCGATGCGGGAGTTGTAGTCGGAAACGCGGGTACGCGAGGTGTAGTCGTTGGCCGAATTGCCGTTGCCGGTGGCCTTGACGGATTCAATGCCAGCGCTCAGGAAACCATAGATGGTGACGTCGGCGTGAGCTGCGACCGGGACGATGAACAGCGATGCAACCAGTGCTGCCAGATTCTTCTTTTGCATGATGGAACTCCAAGTCAAGTCGGACGGTTCTGCGATGAAGCGTGAAGGTTCGGCATGTCTGTTCACAGATTAGACTGCCGCTTCACAACTTGTCTGAGTTTAACCACAGAATATGACAAAACTGTTTCCAAACTGGCAAAAAGAGTGGCGAGAATACGACGCTTGTTGCGTTTATGCCGAAAACTTGTTCGGGTAGATTTCGTCGATGAGTGTCCGACAATCGACTACGCGCAGGTCATTGTCTTTGGCGAAAGCCATCAGGAACTGGAAGATTTGCGGGTAGATTTTTTCCAGTTTCTTGTCCACGGCCACGCAGCGCACCCCTTCCAGCATCATCGGGCGGACGAAGGCGTGGTAGGACAGCTTCTGGTTGGTGTCGAAGGAGGCGAGGATGCCGGCCAGGCGTTCGGCCCAGTCGCTGGGGCGAAAGGTGCGACCCTCGGAGGTGAGGCCTTGGATCACGATTTCGTACGGATTACAGATCATGGCGGTGGGACCAGTATGTTTGCTTTGGGTGTAGCCTGTTTTGTCGTACTTGCTAGGGGATATTGTAGGCTGGCGTTATTTGCTAATGCGAAAGTTCCGTGATCATACCTGAAAATCATATGCGCTTGAATGGGGGCAGCGAGGCCAGAAGCTTCTTGCCATAGCTTTGCCGTGTCAGGCGATTGTCCAGGATGGTCACGCGGCCGTAGTCGCGCTCGGTGCGGATCAGTCGGCCGACGGCCTGCACCAGTTTGATCGACGCTTCCGGCACGGTCAGCTCGATGAACGGGTTGCCGCCGCGCTTTTCTATCCAGCGCGACAGCGTTTTGCCCACCGGATCGTCCGGCATGGCGAACGGCAGCTTGGCGATGATGACGTGCACGCAGCTCTCGCCCGGAAGGTCCAGGCCTTCCGAGAAGGAATCCAAGCCGAAGATCACGCTGGCCTGATGGTCTTGCAGGCGCTGATGGTGGGTGTCCAGAAGCGTGCGCTTGGGAATGTCGCCCTGAACCAGCAGTTGTGCGCGCAATTCGGCCGGCAGGCCGGCGGCCACGTCCTGCATCTGCTTGCGCGAGGAGAACAGCACCAGCGTGCCGACCGCCTGGGAGAGGTCGATCAGCTTGGGTAGCCATTCTATGATCTCGCGGGTGTGGCCGCCCGGGTCTTTGGGGCTGGCCAGCAGCGGCGGCAGATACAGTTCGCCTTGCTCGTCGAAATTGAACGGCGAGTCTAATGCCAGGCAGCTGACTTTGGGCAGCCATTTCAGGCCGGTTTGCGACAGCAAGAGCTCGAAGTCGCCCAGCGAGCGCAGCGTGGCGGAGGTCAGGATGGCGCCGGCGGCGCGGCGCCACAGGGTGGCGGCCAGACTGGCGGCGGCGCTGACGGGCGACGCGGAGAACAGATAGTCGCCCTTGCCTTCAGAGCGGCGGGTAATCCATTTGGCGATAGGCGGCGCGTTTTCCGGCGTTTCGGTATCGAACAAGTCCCACACCGCCATCAGCTGTTCGGCGCGGCCGATCAGGAAACCCAGCTCGGTGGCGGTTTTGTCCAGGTCGGCGTCGCCGCTTTTGTCCTTGCGCGCTTCGGACAGGGCATTGCCCATATCGTCCAGCTGCTTGCTCAGCGCGCGCGCGGAAATCGCCATATTGGCGGCCGGCGTTTTCAGACGCTCCGGCAGGATGCCGTCTTCGATCAGCCAGGATGGCTCCAGATTGTCGCTGCTGGCGGCGAGAGATTCCTCGCTGCCCAGCAGCCATTGCCACTCGGTCAGCGTTTCCACGCAGGCAGCGGCGGAGTCGATGGCGCTGCTCGCCAATTCGGCTTTGCCGGTATGCGCCTCGGCATGGACCACGACGGCAGCCACCTTGTCCAGCCAGCCCAGCGCCTGGCCCAGCGAATGCTCGGCGGCGAACTGATTGATGGCTTTCTTGGCCAGATGGTGCGCCTCGTCTATGCAATAGAAGCTTTCCTCGGGGGCGGGCAGGATGACGCCGCCGCCCATGGAAACGTCCGCCAGCATCAAGTCGTGATTGGCCACCACCACGTCCACGTTTTCCAATGTGTCGCGCGCCAGATAGAACGGGCATTCCACGCGATTGGGGCAGGCGGTTTTCAAACAGCCGTGGCGGTCATTAGTGACGCGCGCCCACAGGCCGTCTTCCACCACGCTATCCCAGCTGTCGCGGTCGCCGTTCCATTTGCGCTGATGGAAGGCGTCAGCCATGGCGGTCAGCGCGTCCAGTTCGGCCTGTTCCGGCTTGTGGTCCCACAGCGCCATCATCGGGTCCGGCTGCAGCAGGCTTTGCTGCGCGTGCTGAGCGGTGAGGCCGTACAGGCGGTACGGGCACAGATAGCGGCCGCGGCCCTTTGCCAGGGCGAAGGTCAGCGGCAGGCCGCTGTTTTCCACCACGAAGGGCAGGTCGCGGTTGACCAGTTGCTCCTGCAGCGCCACGGTGGCGCTGGTGACTACCAGTTTTTTGCCGCGCGCGCGCGCCATCACGCCGCCGGCCAATAGATAAGCCAAGCTCTTGCCGACGCCGGTGGGGCCCTCGATCACGGTAATGCTTTCGCCCTCGCGCTGCGGCCATTCGTCTCCGACTTTCTCTTGCGAGCGCGCCAGCGCATTGGCGATTTCGGCCAGCATGCGGCGTTGCGAGGCGCGCGGGCGAAAGCCCGGCAGTCGGTCGGAAATGGCGCGATAGTGGTCGCGTATGGCGTCTTTTTCGGCATCGGTCAGCATGGCGCAATTGTAACGTATGCGGCCGATGTGCGCCCGCATAATGACGGCGGGCGCGGGATGCGGATAGGATAGGGGAAAACAAAAAACACGCGCATGGCCGGACAGACTCCATACATAACAATGTGCGCGGCAAACACCATCAGGAGAAACCATCATGAAACCCGTTAGCCGCGTGCTCGTGGTCAGCGACGATGTGACTTGGCAAGCCGAAGTGATGGCGGGCCTGGGGGCCGCCGCCGTGCGGTTGGAGAATCCGTTTGGCATGACTTTCGTCGCCGCCAACGCCACGGCGGAAACCATGGAGCTGCTTGCCCGCGACGGCGAAGTGCAGGTGGCGCTGGTGGACCGGCAGTTGAAGGGCGCCGCCAATGGCGAAGCGGCGGCGCAATTGGCTAACCGCATCAGCGATTTTCGTCCGGAAATCTCCCTGTATGTCTTCTTGCGGGACGACGACGAGCGGGCCTTGGTGGAGGAGTTGGCCAGCCATGCGGTGGACGGCTATTTCTACCGCGACGAAGCCGATTTCAACGGCTGGTTCCGCATTTTGTCGGCCGAACTGGCGGAAAAGTCCGCTACCCCTTTTTATGACCGGCTCAAACAGTATGTGCGGATGGCCAAGGATTCCTGGCATACGCCGGGCCATTCGGGCGGCGATTCGCTGAAGGGCAGCCCATGGGTGGGCGACTTCCACGATTTCGTCGGCGAACATCTGCTGCGCGCGGACTTGTCGGTGTCGGTGCCGATGCTGGATTCTCTGCTGCATCCCACCGGCGTCATCGCCGAGGCGCAGATGCTGGCGGCTAAGGCCTTTGGCGCGCGCAAGACCTATTTCGCGACCAACGGCACCTCCACATCCAATAAGGTGATTTTCCAGACGCTGCTGGCGCCGGGCGACAAGCTGCTGCTGGACCGCAACTGTCACAAGTCCGTGCATCACGGCGTGATCCTGTCCGGGGCGCGGCCGGTGTATCTGGACTCCTCGATCAACCGCCAGTACGGCATTTTCGGGCCGGTGCCGAAGACGACCATTTTCCAGGCCATAGACGAGAATCCGGACGCGCGGGTGCTAATCCTCACCTCCTGCACCTACGACGGACTGCGCTACGACCTGAAGCCCATCATCGAAGCCGCGCACGAAAAGGGCATCAAGGTGATCGTGGACGAGGCCTGGTACGGCTTCGCCCGTTTCCACCCCGCGTTCCGGCCGACCGCGCTGGAGTCCGGAGCCGATTATGTGACGCAAAGCACGCACAAGGTGCTGTCGGCGTTCTCGCAGGCCAGCATGATCCACGTCACCGACCCGCGCTTCGACGAGCATTTGTTCCGAGAGAACTTCAACATGCACGCGTCCACCAGCCCACAGTACAACCTGATCGCCAGCCTGGACGTGGCGCGCAAGCAGGCGGTGATGGAAGGCTACCGCCTGCTGGACCGCACCTTGAAGCTGGCGCAGGAGCTGAGGGAGAAGATCAACTCCACCGGCGCCTTCCGTGTGCTGGAGCTGAATGATCTATTGCCGGAAGAGATGCGCGAGGACGGCATTCTGCTGGACCCCACCAAGCTGACGGTCGATTTCAGCCGTTCCGGCTTCACCGCCGACGAGCTGCAGCAGGCGCTGTTCGAGCGCTACAACATCCAGGTGGAGAAGTCGACCTTCAGCACCATCACGCTGCTGCTGACCATAGGCACCACCCGCAGCAAATTGTCCCGGCTGTACGACGCGATGCTGCGGCTGGCTAAGGAAAACCGTCCGCCCCGCGCCTTGGGGCGGATGCCGGAAATTCCGCGCTTCACCCGCCTGGCCTGCCTGCCGCGCGACGCCTTCTACGAGGCGGGAGAGCGTTTGCCGCTGCTGGACGACGACGGACGGCCCAATGCCGCGCTGAGCGGACGGGTGTGCTGCGACCAGATTGTGCCGTATCCGCCCGGCATTCCAGTGCTGGTGCCGGGGCAGGTGATAGACGACACCATATTGGCTTATCTCGCTCGTTTGCAAAAAACGCAAAAAACCATAGAAATGCATGGTTTGGCCGAAGATGGCGGGGAATTCTACGTGCGGGTGCTGCGGCCGGAGGAATGGGCGGAGCTGCCGGGGCGGAGCCTGTTCAACTGAGTGCTTGTCAGACAGGGCGATTTCCGATAAATATAACAAATGTCGCATTTCTGTAAAACATGCCTGTGTGCTTATGGGGGTGCGGCATTTGTAAAGTGACTTGAGACCAGCGTGTAGTAATGTGCCGTTGCGCATGAAATCACCTCTTGGTGTTGCACGCGCAACGGCCTCTTTTTTTGATTGGAGCATCATGACGTCCGTAAGGCATTACCTGCAGTTCAGCGACCTCACTCCCGACGAGTACCACCATCTCTTCGCGCGCAGCCAGGTCCTGAAGCGACGACAAAGCGCCGGCGAGCTGTACCGGCCGCTGGTCGGCAAGGTGATGTCCATGGTGTTCGAAAAGAATTCCACGCGCACCCGCGTCTCGTTCGAGGCCGGCATGGCGCAGCTGGGCGGCCACGCGATGTTTCTGGATACCAAGAGCTCGCAGATCGGCCGCGGCGAGCCTATCGAGGACACCGCGCGCGTGCTGTCCAGGATGAGCGACATCATCATGATCCGCACTTTCGAGCAGGGCGTGGTGGAGCGTTTGGCCGCCCACTCGCGGGTGCCGGTGATCAACGGTCTGACCAATGAGTACCACCCGTGCCAGGTGTTGGCCGATATTTTCACCTATGTCGAGCGGCATGGCTCGATCAAGGGCAAGACCGTGGCCTGGATAGGCGACGGCAACAATGTGTGCCGCACCTGGCTGCAGGCCGCGCGACTGCTCGGCTTCAAGCTGAAGGTGGCCTCGCCGCTGGGTTACGAGCTGGCGGCGCTCGATGGCCATCATTACGGCCCGGATGTGCTGGAGCTGACCCAGGATCCCGTGCGCGCCGTGCAGGGCGCAGACATCGTCACCACCGACGTGTTCACCAGCATGGGTTACGAGGCCGAGCAAACGGCGCGGCGCGAGGCTTTTGCCGGCTATCAGGTGACGGCGGCGCTGATGCAGCACGCCAAGCCCAACGCCTTGTTCATGCACTGCCTGCCGGCCCACCGCGGAGAGGAAGTAGCGGCCGAGGTGATAGATGGCCCGCAGAGCGTGGTGTGGGACGAAGCGGAAAACCGCATGCACGTCCAAAAAGCCTTGATCGAATTCCTGCTGTTGGGACGCAACCAGGACTGAGGTCCTCCCTTCGGCGCATAGGCAAATAATTTAGTGGAAAGAGAAGCAATGTCTGACATCAAAAAAGTGGTTTTGGCGTACTCCGGCGGTCTGGATACCTCAGTGATCCTCAAGTGGCTGCAAGACGAATACCAGTGCGAAGTGGTGACCTTCACCGCCGATATCGGCCAGGGCGAGGAGGTGGAGCCGGCGCGGCAAAAGGCGGTGTCGCTGGGCATCCAGCCGGAGAACATCTTCATTGAGGATCTACGCGAGGAGTTTGTGCGCGACTTCGTGTTCCCGATGTTCCGCGCCAATACCATCTATGAAGGCGAGTACCTGCTAGGCACCTCCATCGCCCGTCCGTTGATCGCCAAGCGCCAGATCGAGATCGCCAACCAGGTCGGCGCCGACGCGGTGTCGCACGGGGCCACCGGCAAGGGCAACGACCAGGTGCGCTTCGAGTTGGGCTATTACGCGCTGAAGCCGGATGTGAAAGTGATCGCGCCGTGGCGCGAGTGGGATTTGCTGTCGCGCGAAAAACTGCTGGCTTATGCCGAAACCCACGGCATCGACATCAGCAAGAAGAAAAACGGCGGCAGCCCGTACTCTATGGACGCCAATCTGCTTCACATTTCCTACGAAGGCACGGTGCTGGAAGATCCGGCGCAGGAGCCGGAAGAAGACATGTGGCTGTGGTCGGTCAGCCCGGAGAACGCGCCGGATCAGGCCGAGTACGTGGAGCTGGAATACCGCAAGGGCGACATCGTCGCTGTCAACGGCCAGGCGCTGAGCCCGGCCGCGGTGCTGACCGAGCTCAATCGCCTGGGCAACCAGCACGGCATCGGCCGGCTGGACATCGTCGAGAACCGCTATGTCGGCATGAAGTCGCGCGGCTGCTATGAAACCCCGGGCGGCACCATCATGCTGAAGGCTCACCGCGCCATCGAGTCCATCACCCTGGACCGCGAAGTGGCCCACCTGAAGGACGAGCTGATGCCGAAATACGCGCAGCTGATCTACACCGGCTACTGGTGGAGCCCGGAGCGCGCGATGCTGCAGCAGATGATAGACGCCTCGCAGGCCACGGTGAACGGCTGGGTGCGGCTGAAGCTGTACAAGGGCAATGTCATCGTCGTCGGCCGCGAATCGAAAACCGACTCGCTGTTCGACCCGACCATCGCCACCTTCGACGAAGACGGCGGCGCTTACAATCATGCCGACGCGGCCGGCTTCATCCGCTTGAACGCCTTGCGGATGCGCATTGCCGCCAATGCGCGCAGCAAGCGCAGCTGATACAATTCATCCATACCGTTGACATGGCGGCCAGGCGGCCGCCATTTTTCATAGTCCGCAGAGCAAACCAGGCTTGTGTTTTGTGAAGCGGATAAGGAATGACAAAGTGTCCGAAGAGCAATTCACCGATATTTCGATGGCGGTTTGTCTGACCGGATTGATTCTGTTCATGGGCTTCATCATCTGGGACCTGGGCAAGAAATCCAAGGCAGGCAAGCTGGGCATTTTCGTGCTGTTTTTGGCGCTCGGCTTCGGCGTGACGGGCTTTATCTTCAAGACCGTGCTGGTGGAATTCTTGTTGAAGAAATAGCCAGGCGGCGCGGCGGTTTTGCCGTCGCGCCGTTTGTCTGCATTGCGCTTATTGTTGAATCTGGCCCAGGTAGTCCATCTTGCCCAGCGGCACGCCGTTATGACGCAGAATGGCGTAGGCCGCCGTGATGTGGAAATAGAAATTGGGCAGCGCAAAGCCGCACAGATAGTCCTGGCCCTGGAAGCGCAATTCGTTGCCGCGCACTTTAAGGGTCACCTCCCGGTTTTCGCTGCCGTCCAGCTGCGTTTGGGAGATGCGCTCAATGAAGGCGCGGGTTTGGGCCAGACGCTGCAGCAGTGCGTCAAAGCTTTTTTCCTCGTCGGCGTAGCTAGGGGCTGTTGACGTTTGGTGAGTGGATCGCGTTTGCGCCGATTTGGGCCGGAAGCAAGACGCACAGTCCGCCGCATAGTCATTCTATGCAAGGACTGGGCAACACGGCTTCCGGACCAAAGCGGCCAAACCCGCAGGGCCGGGCGCCTTTCGCGCCGACTCTTCGTTGTTCCGCGCTGGCAGAGAATGAAATGCGGCGCGCGAAACGCCTCGATTCGTCGCAAAACGCATCCCGGCGCGACCGCTCACCAAACGTCAACAGCCCCTCGGCACCTCAATGCCGGCCAGTCGGGCGGCGCAGCCCTTGGCGGTGTCGCTGACAATCTGCACTTGGCGCAACAGCGGAAACATGTCCGGCGCCAGCCTTGCTTGCAAAAACACTTCAGGCGCGATGTTGCGCGCGGCGGCGTCCTGCTCCGCCTTGCGCAGGATGGCGGATAGATTGTCCAGTCCGCGCAGCAGGACCGGAATGGAAGCCTGGTAAACGTTGAAAGTCATCTCTCGCTCCTTTGCTAACCGGCGCAAAGCCGGCAGTTTGTCAGCGCGCCAGGATCAGGCGCAGGCCCAAGGCGATGAAAATGCTGCCTGCGACGCGGTCCAGCCATTGGCTCGCCTTGCGGCTTCTGGCCAGCCACTGGCCGGCATGGCCGGAAAAGTAGCCCAACGCGCCGAAGATGACGGCGCCCTGCAGCGTGAACACGGTGCCGAGGATGGCGGTCTGCAGGCCGGCCGGACCCTGCGCCGGATTGACGAATTGCGGCAGGAAGGCCAGGAAGAACAACACCACCTTGGGGTTGATGGCGTTGGCGATCAGGCCGCGGCGGAAGGTGGCGGCCAACGAGCTCTGCTGCCCGGCCAGCTGGCCATCGGCGCGGAAGCTGGCGCCGGGGCTGCGGATGGCGCCCCAGCCCAGATAAACCAGATAAGCACCGCCGGCGATTTTCAGCGCGGTGAAAGCCAGCGGCGACGCGGCGATCAGCGCGCTGATGCCCAGCGCCGCCAGCAGCGTGTGATTCAGGCAACCGAGGGCGCAGCCGAGTCCGAAGGCCATGCCTTGGCGGCGTCCGCGCGAAATGCCCTGGCTCAGGACCATCAGGTTGTCCGGGCCGGGCGAGAGAGTGATCAGCATGGCTGCGGCCAGGAAGGCGGCCAGTTGCGGCAGGGTCACGAGCATGTTTTGTCTTGGAGCAAGATGGACTTGAATGCTCCATAACACCACGCGGCGAGGCGGTTTGGCAATGCCTGCGCGGGTGACAAGCCGGCGGCGCGCTACTAGAATTCTGCTGGTTCCATATGAGGATAGTTTTATGCCGTCTTTTGATGTCGTTTCCGAAGTAAACAAGGTGGAAGTGCGCAACGCGCTGGATCAGGCCAATAAGGAGGTCTCCACCCGATACGATTTCAAGGGCAGCGATGCCCGCATCGAATTCAACGACAAGGAAGTGACGCTGTACGCCGACACCGAATTCCAGCTGGACCAGGTCAACGACATCCTGGTCAGCAAGCTGTCCAAGCGCGCCGTCGACGTGCGCAGCCTGGACTACGGCAAGCTGGAAAAGGTATCCGGCAACAAGGTCAAGAAAGTGCTGAAGATCAAAGAAGGCCTGGACAGCGATCTGGCGAAGAAAATCGTCAAGCTGCTGAAGGATTCCAAGATGAAAGTGCAGGCCAGCATCCAAGGCGAGGCGGTGCGGGTGTCCGGCGCCAAGCGCGACGTGCTGCAAGAGGCCATCGCGCTGCTGAAGAAGGATATCGCCAACGATCTGGAAAACGGCGCGCCGCTGCAGTTCAACAACTTCCGCGACTAAGCCCTAGGCGGCACGCGTGCGAAGAAAAAGGAGACCGAATGGTCTCCTTTTTTGCGTAGCGGCCGCCGCTTAACGTGGATTGGCGCGCCAAGCCTGCAGTTCATCCCACACCTGGGCGGCGTGCGCCTCGACGCCGGCTGGCGCGGGCGGCAGCGGCAGCCTGCATTCGCCGACAGCCAGGCCCAGGGCGCGCAGCATCGCCTTCACCGACATCGAGTACACCGAATCGTCGGTGTTGGAATAGGCATAGGACGGCATCAACGCGGCGTTGATGGCGCGGGCGCGGGCCACATCCCCTCGCTCGAAGGCGGCGATCATGGCGGCGAATTCAGGCCCGGTCCAGTGAGTGGATGTGCCGACCACGCCTACGGCGCCGACGGCCAGCAGGGGTAGGGTCAGCGCGTCGTCGCCGGAGTAGAGCTCGAAATGATCGCCGGCTTCGGCCACCAAGCGGGCCGCGGCGGCCGGGTCGCCGGTGGCGTCTTTGAAGGCGACGATATTGTCTACTTCGCGGAATAGCCGGATCAGCACGTCGTGGCCGATGCGGCGGCCGGTGCGGCCGGGGACGTCGTAGATCATCACCGGCAGCCGGGTGGCGGCGGCTAGCGCGCGGAAGTGGGCCTCGATGCCGGCCTGCGGCGGGCGGTTGTAGTACGGAGAGACCAGGAACGCGCCGGCGGCGCCGGCCGCCTCGGCCCGGGCGGTCATCGCCAGCGCGTGGCGGGTGTCGTTGCTGCCGGTGCCTGCCAGCACAGGGATGGTCACTGCGTCGCTGACCGCGCGGATCAGGTCGAAGCGCTCGGCGTCGTCCAGCGTGGGCGCCTCGCCGGTGGTGGCGGCCAGCACCAGCGCGTCGCTGCCGTTATCCGCCAGGTGGCGCGCCAGCGCGCGCGCCGCGTCGAGGTTGAGCCGGCCGTCGTCGTCGAACGGCGTCACCATCGCGGTCAGCACCTTGCCCCAGTGTTTTGCCATGTCAGCCCCTTTTTATTTTTGCGTGAAGACAGGCAGGGATGATACTCCTCGCCCCTGGGCGCGGGAACCCGCGGCGCTTACCAAAGCTTGGGATCCAGCTCCTTGATGCGCTGTTCGGTGCGCTCGATCTTGCAGTCGAGGAAGACGGCGTTGCGGATGCTGCCGTCGATGTAAATCTGGTACTTGGTGTTGCAATCGGCGTCGCGGAAAGCGATCCATTTGCGCTGCGCCTGGATCAGCAGCGCGGACGGTTTGTCCTTGGCGCCGCCCTGGGTTTCGTCGGCGCGCAGTTTCTGCAGCAGCGCGCGGTAGCGTTCGTTGAGCAGCTTGTCGCGGCCGTCGAACTGCTTTTGCTTGCAGTCGTTGATTTCCAGCGTGTTGTTGCCGTTCTGGCAGGGATCGTCTTCGGCCAGGGCGGCATGGCTGGCGAACAGCGCCAGCAGGGCGAGGAGGCAGGGCTTCATCGCGAAACTCCTTGTTGGGGTGAAGGCTTGCGATTATAGCCCGCCGGCACTGTAGTTCAGGCGCGCAGCCAGCCGGGCAGCAGGCGCTCCGCCGGCAAGGTGCCCAGCGCCGCGCCGCCCACGATCATGGCGATCGCGATGGCGGCGCTGCCGTTGAGCGCGGCTTGGCCGGAGGCGACCAGCATCAGCGTGGACAGCAGCGGGGTGGCGTTGCCCAGCGCGCCGGTCTGGCGCGGGTCGCCCAGCTGCATCGCGCGGTTCCAGCACAGGAAGGCGGCGCCCATGGGCAGCAGGCCCAGCACCGCGATGATCAGCCATTGCATGGCGGAGGGATGGGCGGCCGGCTCGGTGGCGAAATGCAGGCCCAGGGCCAGCAGGCCGGAGGCGAAGCAGTAGCCGCCGACCGCGTTGTCGGAGCTGGCCGGCAGGCGGCGGGTGAACAGGCTGTAAGTGGCCCACACCACGGCGGCGCCCAGCGCCATCAAATAACCGGGCAGAGCATCCACAGAAAGTGACAACTTGCCGCCGGTGACGATCAGCGCCGCGCCGGCGAAGCCGATCAGGCTGCCCAGGATGTGATTGGCGCCGAGGCGGGTGCCGGGCAGCAGCAGCGGCGACAGCAGCACCATCAGCAGCGGCCAGACGTAGCTGAGCACGGTGGCTTCCATCACCGGCGCCAGGCGGTAGGCGTTGAACAGGAAAAAGTAGAAACCGAAGATGCCGTACACGCCGTTGGCGAACACTTTAAGCGGCACTTTCCATTCTCCGGCGCGGCGCACGGTCAGCAAGCTGCCGAGGATCAGGCCCACGCCGGCGACGAAGAACGGCGGCAAGCTGTGGGTGAGCGCGCTGAGCGTGGCCACGGAGGCCCACATGGCGATGGCGGCAAACGCGTAAAGCATCGGCTTGTTCATGATTGTCATCCAGCGAAATTATTTTATATGGAGATATTTTACGCGGAACGATGTAATGTAAACCAGTTGTTACATCAAGCCGGCATCATTTCCGTTCCGGGCATAACGGCAAGCATTGACGATGCGTTGCGTCAGGTAGGGAAATGGATTGTGTCGCTCCTGCCAGTCCGGTTTTGGGCTGGGCGGCTGATGGGCATGCAAAGCCATTCGCTCATGTTCGGACGGCGCGCTTGCGCGCTGGGCAAAGCCGCGTCCAGGCAGCCGGATTGATCTGTGTCAGGCACTGGCCATTCGGGCTGGCGGAGCGCTTGCGGCCGGTGAATAGGTCTACTGTATTGAAGCATGGGTTGCGCGCGATCCTGCGTCGCAGCCGCCAATAATGCGGGAGGCAGACCATGAGCAGCATGAAGGCAACGGTATTCGTCGGACCCGGCAGGGTAGAGCTGAGGGAGAAGCCGATTCCAGCGGTCGGTCCCGGCGACGCGCTGGTGAAAATCACCACCACCACCATCTGCGGCACCGACGTGCACATCCTGAAAGGCGAGTATCCGGTGGCGTCCGGCTTGACCATAGGCCATGAGCCGGTGGGCGTGATCGAGAAGCTGGGCGCCAACGTCAAAGGTTATCGAGAAGGGCAGCGGGTGATCGCGGGAGCGATTTGTCCCAGCTTCACTTCTTATGGCTGCCAGGACGGCTATCCATCGCAGGATGGCGGCTGCGAATGCCATGGCTACAAGCCCATGGGCGGCTGGCGCTTCGGCAATACCATAGACGGCACCCAGGCCGAGTACGTGCTGGTGCCGGACGCACAGGCGAACCTGGCGCCGATTCCGGACGGGCTAAGCGACGAGCAGGTGCTGATGTGTCCGGACATCATGTCCACCGGCTTCGCCGGCGCGGAGGCGGCCAATATCAGGATAGGCGACGTGGTGGTGGTGTTCGCGCAGGGACCGATAGGCTTGTGCGCGGTGGCCGGCGCGCGTTTGCGCGGCGCGTCTTGCATCATCGCGGTGGATGGCCTGGACGAGCGGCTGGGCATATCGCGCCAGTTGGGCGCGGATGTGACGCTGAATTTCCGCCAGGTGGATGTGGTATCGGAAATCATGAAGCTGACCGGCGGCCGCGGCGTCGACGCCTCCATCGAGGCATTGGGCACCCAGGGCACGTTCGAGTCGGCGCTGCGCGTGCTGAAGCCGGGCGGGACCTTGTCCAGCCTGGGGGTTTACTCCACCGATCTGAAGATTCCGCTGGACGCGTTCAATGCCGGCCTGGGCGACAAGCGCATCGTGTCCTCGCTATGCCCCGGCGGCAAGGAGAGGATGCGGCGGCTGATGAACGTGCTGGAGAGCCAGCGGCTGGACCTGTCGCCGCTGGTCACGCATCGCTACAAGCTGGACCAGATCGTCGAAGCCTACGACTTGTTCTCGCATCAGCGCGACGGCGTGCTGAAGGTGGCGATCCAGCTTTTTTAGCCCGCTTCTCCTGCCGGATCAGCCAGTCTGGCCCGGCTCCAGCAGCTCCACGCCATCGGTCTCCGACAGGGTCAGATAGACGGTGGCTTGCAGCGCTTCCACTGTGTGCGGGACATGGGCGTCGATGAACAGATGGTCGCCCTTGTTCAGCACATGTTCGCCCACCTTCAGCTTGCCGGCGGTCACGAACACCTGTTCCGTACCTGGGTGTTGGTGCAAGGGCAGCTTGGCCCCTTTGGCCAGCTTCAGCAACGCCGATCCGCCTCCGTCCGGATTTCTGCGCAGCCAGACGAAATCTGCGCCGGGGTAGGGGGTGGGGCTCCAGTGCCAGTCGGATGAAGACGTCAGGATGGGGGCGGTATTGTCCATGGGCTTGGTTTTCCGGGTGATGACAGGGCGGGCATGACGCGTCGGCGGGCCGGATGATGCCGGGATGCGCGCGGCTCGCGTGAATGCCTGACGGCATTATCTCACGGATGGCGCCGGAAATTGTCAGCGGCAGGCCGGGCGGACAGGGGAAAGAGAAAAAGGGATGCCTTGGCATCCCTTTTTCGGTGGCGTGTGTTTTGCGTCGCGAACAAAGCTTCATTAGAGGGGCTGAGCCAGGGCGCGCCGACGCAGACAGCACACGTTGTACGGCAAGAAGTCGCAACACAGGATCAGGGAGCGCGGCTCTTATGCTCTTATAGTGCGTCCGCGGGCACGCGCACCCAGCCCTCCATCAAGACGCGGGCGCTGCGGCTCATGATGGCCTTGGTCACGGTCCATTCGCCATTGACCAATTTGGCTTCCGCCCCCACGCGCAGGGTGCCGGACGGGTGGCCGAAACGAACGGCCTGGCGTTTGCAGCCGCCCGCCGCCAGATTCACCAGGGTGCCGGGCACGGCTGCGGCGGCGCCGATGGCCACGGCCGCGGTGCCCATCATCGCATGGTGCAGCTTGCTCATGGACATGGCGCGCGCCAGCACATCGATGTCCGTGGCTTTGACCCGCTTGCCGCTGGATGCGGTGTAGTCGGAAGGCGGCGCAACGAAAGCGATCTTGGGCGTGTGCTGGCGGCTGGCGATCTGGTCCAGGTTCTGGATCAGCCCCATCTTCAGCGCGCCATAGGCGCGTATGGTTTCCAAGCGCGTCAGCGCGGCGTGATCGGCATTGATGGCATCCTGCAATTCCGTGCCGGTGTAGCCGATGTCGGCGGCGTTGACGAAGATGGTGGGGATGCCGGCATTGATCAGCGTGGCCGGGAAGCTGCCCACGCCGGGCACGTCCAGATGGTCCACCAGCTTGCCGGTGGGGAACATGGCTCCGCCGTCACCTTCCCCCTCGTCGGCGGGGTCGAGAAATTCCAGTTGCACCTCGGCGGCGGGGAAGGTCACGCCATCGAGTTCAAAGTCGCCGGTTTCCTGCACTTGGCCGCCGGAGATAGGCACATGCGCGATGATGGTTTTGCCGATATTGGCCTGCCAGATGCGCACGGTGCAGAAGCCGTCTGCCGGGATGCGCGCCGGGTCGATCAGACCGCTGGCGATCGCAAAAGGCCCGACCGCAGCGGACAGGTTGCCGCAGTTGCCGGTCCAGTCGACGAAGGCCTTGTCGATGCTGACCTGGCCGAACAGATAATCGACATCGTGATCTTGCCGCGCCGACTTGGACACGATGACGGTCTTGCTGGTGCTGGACGTGGCGCCGCCCATGCCGTCTATCTGCTTGCCGTACGGGTCCGGGCTGCCGATGACGCGCAAGAGCAGCCTGTCGCGCGCCGCGCCGGGCTGGCGGGCCGTCTCCGGCAGGTCTTGCAGCCGGAAGAATACGCCCTTGCTGGTGCCGCCGCGCATATAGGAGGCGGGGATGCGGATTTGTTTGGAGTCAGTCATGTATTTATCCTGTGTTACCCGCTGTCAGACGCGCGCCGCTTCCAGGAAATCCTGAGCAAAGCGCTGCAGCACGCCGCCTGCCTCGTAAATCGACACTTCTTCCGCCGTATCCAGCCTACAGGTCACCGGAACCTGCGCGGTCTCGCCGCCGCGGTGGTGGATCACCAGCGTCAGGTCGGCGCGCGGCCGGCGCTGGCCGATCACGTCGTAGGTCTCGGTGCCGTCCAGCTGCAGCGTCTTGCGGTTGACGCCAGGCTTGAACTCCAGCGGCAGCACGCCCATTCCAATCAAGTTGGTCCGGTGGATGCGCTCGAAACCTTCGGCGACGATGGCCTCGACGCCGGCCAGCCGCACGCCCTTGGCCGCCCAGTCGCGCGAGCTGCCCTGGCCGTAGTCGGCGCCGGCGACGATGATCAGCGGCTGCTTGCGGTCCATATAGGTTTCGATGGCTTCCCACATCCGCATCACCTTGCCGTCCGGCTCCACCCGGGCCAGCGAGCCTTTCTTCACCTCGCCGTCTACCACTGCCATCTCGTTCACCAGCTGCGGATTGGCAAAGGTGGCGCGCTGCGCGGTCAGGTGGTCGCCGCGGTGGGTGGCGTAGGAATTGAAGTCTTCCTCCGGCAAACCCATCTTGGCCAAGTATTCTCCGGCGGCGGAGTCCGGCAGGATGGCGTTGGACGGCGACAGGTGGTCGGTGGTGATATTGTCCGGCAGCAGCGCTAGCGGGCGCATGCCCTTGAGCGTGCGCGCGCCGGCTAGCGCGCCTTCCCAGTAAGGCGGGCGGCGGATGTAGGTGCTCTGCGGCCGCCAGGCGTACAAGGGGCTGGCCTTGGCGCTGTTGTCGCGATGGATGGCGAACATCGGCTCGTAGACCTGGCGGAACTGTTCCGGTTTGACGGACTGCTTCAGCACGGCGTCGATTTCTTCGTCGCTGGGCCAAATGTCTTTTAGACGGATTTCCTTGCCGTCTACTACGCCCAATACGTCTTTTTCGATGTCGAAGCGCATGGTGCCGGCGATGGCGTAGGCGATCACCAGCGGCGGGGAGGCGAGGAAGGCTTGCTTGGCGTAGGGGTGGATGCGGCCGTCGAAGTTGCGGTTGCCGGACAGCACCGCGGTCGCGTACAGATCGCGGTCTATGATTTCCTGCTGGATTTTCGGGTCCAGCGCGCCGGACATGCCGTTGCAGGTGGTGCAGGCGAAGGCGACGATGCCGAAGCCCAGCTTCTCCAGTTCGGACAGCAGGCCGGCTTCCTTCAGATACAGCTCCACCGCTTTGGAGCCGGGCGCCAGCGAAGACTTGACCCATGGCTTTCGCACGAGGCCCAGACGGTTGGCATTGCGCGCCAGCAGGCCGGCGGCGATCACGTTGCGCGGGTTGCTGGTGTTGGTGCAGCTGGTGATGGCGGCGATGATGACCGCGCCGTCCGGCAGCAGGCCCTGCGCTTCTTGCGCGCGGGCTTCGGCGAGGTTGCCGGCGATGCCGCGTTCGGCCAGGGCCGACACCGGCAGCCGCTTGTGCGGATTCGATGGGCCGGCCAGGTTGCGGGCGACGGTGGAGAGATCAAACTTCAGCACGCGCTCGTATTCGGCGGTCTTCAGGCTGTCCGCCCACAGGCCGGCGGTCTTGGCGTAGGCTTCCACCAGCTTGACTTGCTGATCGCTGCGGCCGGTCAGTTTCAAATAATCGATGGTTTGCGCATCGATGAAGAACAGCGCGGCGGTCGCGCCGTACTCGGGGGCCATGTTCGAGATGGTGGCGCGGTCGCCCAGGGTCAGCGCCGCCGCGCCTTCGCCGTAAAACTCCAGGTAGGCGCCGACGACCTTCTGCTGGCGCAGGAATTCGGTCAGCGCCAGCACCACGTCGGTGGCGGTGATGCCGGCCGCCGGCCTGCCGGACAGCTCGACGCCGACGATGTCCGGCAGCCGCATCCACGAGGCGCGGCCCAGCATCACGTTTTCCGCCTCCAGACCGCCGACGCCGACGGCGATCACGCCCAGCGCGTCCACGTGCGGCGTGTGGCTGTCGGTGCCGACGCAGGTGTCGGGGTAGGCTACGCCTTGGTCGGCGTGGATCACCGGGCTCATCTTCTCCAGGTTGATCTGGTGCATGATGCCGTTGCCGGCCGGGATCACGTCCACATTGTCGAAGGCGGACTTGGTCCACTCGATGAAGTGGAAGCGGTCCTCGTTGCGGCGGTCTTCGATGGCGCGGTTTTTCTCGAAAGCCTGCGGGGCGAAGCCGCCGCATTCCACCGCCAGCGAGTGGTCGACGATCAATTGCACCGGCACCACCGGATTGACCTGGGACGGGTCGCCGCCTTGGTCGGCGATGGCGTCGCGCAGGCCGGCCAGGTCCACCAGCGCGGTCTGGCCCAGGATGTCGTGGCAGACCACGCGCGCCGGGAACCACGGAAAGTCGCGCTCGCGCTTACGGTAGACGATCTGTTCCAGGCATTCGGCCAGCATGGCCGGATCGCAGCGGCGAACCAGGTTCTCGGCGTGGATGCGGCCGGTATAGGGAAGTTTGTCCCAGGCGCCGGGCTGGATGGCTTCCACGGCGGCGCGGGCGTCGAAATAGTCTAGCCCGGTGCCGGGCAGGGCGGTGCGGTATTGGAGGTTCATGTCTGTCTTTCGCTCAGTCGCGGCCGCTGTCGGGCAGCCGTTGCAGAAAGTCGCTGTAATGCAGGGTGAAGCCTTGCTCGTCGACGAGGATGTCGGCGGCGAAGCCGGGGGATTCGTAGCGGTAGCAGGGCATGCCGTCGTGGTCCGGCAGGCGGGTGTAGCGCTGCGGGCAGATGGCCGGCGTCAATGACGGCAGGCGCACGAACAGCATAGACAGCTCGACGCTGTCGCCGATGCCCAGTTTCAAGCGGCGGATGGGGAAGGCGTTGGTCAGGCCGCAGGACTGCAGGTCCAGCTCCTGGCAGCCATCCCAGGTCGGCTGCGCCTGGCCGTTGATCAGCCAGCGGCCGCTTTCTGTGTGCTGCAGCGTCAGTTGACTGGGTTCGGGCGCGGAAACATCGATGTGGGCATGGCTGAGCCTGCCGTGGTGGTCCAGCTGCATCCGGTAACGCAGGCTGGCGCCGCTGTCGGCATGCAGCAGGCTGCCGCTGGCGGACAATGAGAGGCCGGCGCCGGTTTCGATTTCCGCCTGCTCCAGTCCCGGGCAGTCCAGGCGCTGCCAGAACAACATTTGCTTCATTTACTGCTCCAGTATGGCCGACGCGGCCGGGCGGCCGCGTCGCTTGCTGCTTGCCTCAGCGTTTTTCCAGCGGAATGAAAACCTGATCCTCCGGCCCGATGTAATTGGCTGACGGGCGGATGATCTTGCCGTCCTGGCGCTGCTCAATCACGTGGGCCGCCCAGCCGCTGGTGCGGGAGATCACGAACAGTGGGGTAAACATGGCGGTGGGCACGCCCATCGCGTGGTAGCTGACGGCGGAGAACCAGTCCAGGTTCGGGAACATCTTTTTGATGTCCCACATCACGCTTTCCAGGCGCTCGGCGATATCGAACATTTTCATGTCGCTATTGCTCTTGGACAGCTGGCGCGCCACTTCCTTGATGACCTTGTTGCGCGGATCGGAAATCGTATAAACGGGGTGGCCGAAGCCGATCACCACTTCTTTCTTCTCGACGCGGGCGCGGATGTCGGCTTCCGCTTCGTCCGGATTTTCATAGCGCTGCTGGATTTCAAACGCCACTTCGTTGGCGCCGCCGTGTTTGGGGCCGCGCAGCGCGCCGATGGCGCCGGTGATGGCGCTGTACATGTCGGAGCCGGTGCCGGCGATGACGCGGGCGGTGAAGGTGGAGGCGTTGAATTCGTGTTCGGCGTAGAGGTTCAGCGAGGTGTGCATCGCGCGCACCCACTCGTAGGACGGCTTGACGCCGTGCAGCAGGTGCAGGAAGTGGCCGCCTATGCTGTCGTCGTCGGTTTCCACCTCGATGCGCTTGCCGTTGTGGCTGTAGTGGTACCAGTAGAGCAGAATGGAGCCGAATGAGGCCATCAGGCGGTCGGCGATGTCTCGCGCGCCGGCCAGATTGTGGTCGTCCTTCTCGGGCAGCGCGCAACCCAGCGCCGAGGCGCCGCTGCGCATCACATCCATCGGATGGGCGCTGGCCGGCAGCGCTTCCAGCACGGCCTTGACCGAGGCGGGCAGGCCGCGCAGCGACTTCAGCTTCTTCTTGTAGCCAGCGAGCTCCGCCTTGTTGGGCAGCTTGCCGTGCACCAGCAGGTAGGCCACTTCCTCGAATTCGCAATGGCCGGCGATGTCCAGGATGTCATAGCCGCGATAGTGCAGATCGTTGCCGCTGCGGCCGACGGTGCACAGCGCGGTATTGCCGGCGGCCACGCCGGACAGCGCCACGGATTTCTTCGGTTTGCCGGTTAGTACCACTTCAGTCATGCAATTTCTCCTTTGTCAGACTTGGGGCGATGCCGCTGCCTTGATTGTTATTGCTTGCCGGCGGCGAACAGCTGATCCAGTTTCTTTTCGTATTCGTGGTAGCCCAGGTGGTCGTACAGCTGCATCCGGGTTTGCATCTTGTCCAGCACGGCCTGCTGCGTGCCGTCGCGACGGATCGCGCCGTATACTTCCAGCGCGGCCTGGCTCATCGCGCGGAAGGCCGATAGCGGGTACAGCACCAGGCTGACGCCGTTCTCGGCCAGTTCTTCCGTGGTGTAGAGCGGCGTGGCGCCGAATTCGGTGATATTGGCCAGCACCGGCACCTTTACTACTTCGGCGAAGCGCTTGTACATGGCCAGATCGGTCATCGCCTCCGGGAAGATCATGTCGGCGCCGGCTTCCACGCAGGCCACCGCGCGCTCGATGGCGGCGTCCAAGCCCTCCACCGCCAGGGCGTCGGTGCGGGCCATGATGACGAAGCTGTCGTCGTGGCGGGCGTCGGCGGCGGCTTTGATGCGGTCCACCATTTCATCTTGCGGCACGATGGCCTTATTGGGGCGGTGGCCGCAGCGTTTTTGCAGAACCTGATCTTCAATGTGCACGGCCGCCACGCCGGCCTTCTCCAGGCTGCGCACCGCGCGGGCGATGTTGAAGGCGCCGCCCCAGCCGGTGTCGATGTCCACCAGCAGCGGCAGGTCGGTGATGTCGGTGATGCGGCGCGCGTCGATCAGCACGTCTTCCAGCGTGGTGATGCCAAGGTCCGGAATGCCGCAGGACGCAGCGGCGACGCCCCCGCCGGACAGGTATAAGGCCTTGAAACCTGAGTGTTCGGCCAAAAGTGCGGCATAGGCATTGATCGCGCCTACTACTTGCAACGGTTTTTCAGTGGCCACGGCCTGGCGGAATCGCTGCCCGGGAGTGCTCATTGGATGCTCCTGACGATGGATATGAATTAGCAGCCTGTCATTCAAGCAAGTGCTTGGTTGGAGTGTAAAGGCTCTAGAAAATACTGGCAATAGTTGACATTTGGATGTTCAAGTTTTGGCCCGGGGATGATATGTTTCGCATCGTCCTCGATATTGGGAACTCAAGGCGAAGCCTGTGGTCTAGATCACAGTCCACGTAACGACCACATAAAACAGTGGGCAAACCAGGGAGCATAACAACGACATGAGTGATCGGGATATCGATCAACAGTTGGTGGAACGTGCCCAGCGAGGTGAAAAAAGAGCTTTCGATCTGCTTGTTGCCAAGTATCAGCGACGTCTCGCCAGGCTGTTGTCGCGTTTTATCCGCGACGGTTCGGACATCGAGGATGTGACGCAGGAAGCTTTTATCAAAGCGTATCGTGCTTTGCCGTCTTTCCGAGGTGAGAGCGCGTTTTACACGTGGCTGTACAGGATAGGCATCAATACGGCCAAGAATTTCCTCAGCGCCAACGGGCGACGCCCGGTGGTGAACAGCGAGATCGAGGACGAGGACGGCGAGAGCTTCGACATGGCGTCGCAGATCCCGGACATGAACACGCCCGAAACCGAGCTGATGAACAAGGAAATTCTGGCGACGGTCAATGCCGCCGTGGAAGCCTTGCCGGAGGAGTTGCGTACCGCCATTACCCTCAGGGAAATGGAGGGGTTGTCCTACGACGAGATCGCTACGGTGATGGATTGTCCGATAGGCACTGTGCGTTCGCGGATTTTCCGCGCTCGCGAGGCGATTGCTGCTGAACTGCGGCCTCTGCTGGATACGGCCAAGAACAGAAGGTGGTAAGTATGAAAGAAACGATTTCCGCGCTGATTGACGGCGAACTGGACGAGCCCCTGGTCAATAAGGCCATTGCTTCGATCGCCGACGACAAAGACCTGGATGCGGCCTGGGAACAATATCATCTGATCGGCGATGCGATGCGCGCCAACCGGCTGGCCTCGCTCGACGTGCGCGCCAAGGTGGCCGAGCGTCTGGCGGCTGAGCCCACCGTGCTGGCGCCGCGCCGTTGGATGCGGCCGCAGCGCGCCAAAACCGCGGGCGCCGTGGCGCTGGCCGCCAGCGTCAGCTTCGCCGCAGTGGTGGGCTGGCAGCAGCTCAGCCATCGTCAGGCCGCGCCGTCCGTCATCGCCGATCGCGGCGTGCCGGTGCAGATGGCGCAGCCGGCTCAGTTCGAGCAGGATGACCCGTACGTGCTGGCTCACCAGGAGGTGACCGCGGATCAAGGCGTGATGCGGGTATCTTACGGAAACGGAGTTCGCCACTGATGCGTGTCGTACCCCTGATTGGTGTGTTGATGTTCGGGGCCGCCTGTGCGGCCCACGCCGAGGATGACATGCAGCTGTTGCGCAAGGTTGGCAATGCCAGCCGGCAGCAGGCTTTGGACGGCACCTATCTGCATCAGATGAATGGCATGCTGGAAACCTTCCGCCTGGTGCGCCAGGGACAGGGCGACAATGTCCGCGAGAAGCGCACGTCGCTGGACGGTTCGCCGCGCGAGGTGGTGAGAAGCGGCGGCGAGCTGACTTGCTACGCGCAGGACAAGCGCGCGCTGATGGCCTGCAAGATCAGCGCGATGCGGCTGTTCCCGGCCTTGCTGCCTGACGATGTCGACGATATCGCCCGCTCCTATGTGCTTAAGCGCACCGGCACGGATCGAGTGGCGCAGCGAGACTGCCAGTGGCTGGATCTTCAGCCGCGCGATCCGCAGCGCTACACCATGCGCATGTGCGTCGAGCCGACTACCTATCTGCCCTTGAAGATGATCACCCTGTCGCCGCGCGGCGACTCGGTGGAGCAATTCACCTTCACCGAGATTGAGCTGGCCGGCGTCAAAGACAAGCGGGCCTATCGCGCCAAGCTGCCGCAGAAGTTCCTGCTGCGTTCGGCCAAGGCGCCGACGGGCGCGGATCCGTCGATTTCGCAAAATGAAATCACCGGTTTGCCGCAAGGCTTCCGCCTGTTGCGTTCTGCTGAGCGGGTGTTGCCTGGCACCGGCGCCAAGCCGGTGCGTCATCTGGTGCTGTCCGATGGGTTGGTGATGCTGTCGGTGTTCGTCGAGCCGCCGCCGCCGGAAAACGCGCGGATGGAGCGGGTGGGCAATCTGCATGGCGCGATCAATATGGCCACCAGCTATCAGGGCGATATGCAGCTGACCGCGGTGGGCGATATGCCGCAAACGGCGATGATGGCGCTGCTCAAGGGCATGCATCTCAATGCCAAGAGCGAGTGAACCGGGCGAGACGATTGGGATCGGCCACTTTTTCTCTCTTGGGGGAAGAGTGGCCCGCAGTGACCGACGCGGTTGTTCTTCCGCGTCGATGAGAATAGAGGAGGGGTGATGCCGGCCGCCAGGCTTGTATTTCCTGTCTGTTCGTTTCAATAGCCGGCGCTCGCCGGCGTATTCAATCCACAACACAGCAAAAAGATGGAGCGCACATGTCGATCAAAAAGCTGATCGTTTCCGCCATGCTGGCGGCATCGGTGCTGACTGCCGCGGTTCCCGTCGCCATGGCGGCGGATCTGCCGGATTTCAGCGCTATTGTTGAAACCGAAGGCAAGGCCGTGGTCAATATCAGCACCACGTCCACAGTCAAGGAAGTGTCGTCCGGCTTGCCGGAAGGCATGGAGGGCGACCCGTTCTTCGAATTCTTCCGCCGTTTCGCGCCGCCGCGCATGCAAGAGCGCCAGGAAAGCTCGCTCGGCTCCGGCTTTATCATCTCCGCTGACGGTTATGTGCTGACTAATGCCCATGTGGTGGCCCGCGCCGACAAGATCACCGTCAAATTGACCGACAAGCGCGAATTCCAGGCCAAGGTCATCGGCTCAGATGCCCGTTCCGACGTGGCCTTGCTGAAGATAGAGGCCGCCAACCTGCCGGTGGCCCGCCTGGGGAATGCCAAGGATGTGAAGGTGGGGCAGTGGGTGCTGGCCATCGGCTCGCCTTTCGGCTTTGAAAACACCGCCACATCGGGCATTGTTTCCGGCAAGAATCGCATGTTGCCGGACGAGAGCGCGGTGCAGTTCATCCAGACCGACGCCGCGGTCAATCCCGGCAACTCCGGCGGCCCGCTGTTCAACATGAAGGGCGAGGTGATCGGCGTCAATTCGCAGATCTATAGCCGTTCCGGCGGCTTCATGGGCATCTCTTTCGCCATTCCGATCGATACCGCGATGAATGTGGCGGATCAATTGAAGGCAAAGGGCAAGGTGACCCGCAGCCGCATCGGCGTGGTGATCCAGGAGCTGAGCAAGGAACTGGCGGCCTCGTTTGGCCTGGCCAAGCCCAGCGGTGCGCTGATCAATGCGCTGGATCCGAAAGGCCCGGCGCAGAAGGCGGGGCTGAAGGCTGGCGACATCATCCTTAAGGTCAATGGCCAGGAAGTGAATTCCGGCGGCGATCTGCAACGCCTGATCAGCGACATGCCGCCTGGCAAGCCGCTGGCGCTGGATATCTGGCGCAACCGCGCGCCGGCGAGCGTGCGCGTGGTGCCGGAGGAGTTGAAGGAAGAGGACTCCCGCATCGCCCAGCGCGAATACCGCAAGCCTGGCGCGCAGGGTGAGCAGAGCCTGGCGCAGATCGGCCTGCGTCTGCAGGAATTGACGCCGATGCAGCTGAAGCAGGCCGGCATCGACTATGGCCTGCTGGTGCGCGCGGCCAATGGCGCGGCGATGCGCGCCGGCATTCAGCCCGGCGACGTCATCGTCGGCGTCGGCAGCGAGCCGCTGCAGAGCTTCGCCCAGTTGAAGAAGGCGCTGGAGCAAGTGAAGAAGGGCGGCACCGTGGCATTGCAGGTGATGCGCCAGGGGCAGGTGCAGTTTGTGCCGCTGACTGTGGGCGACGCGCAGTGAAGCTGACGCTTTACTTCCGCGAATACTGCAGCCTGTGCCATCAGATGCTGGCGGAGCTTGCGCCCTGGCGCGAGCGCCACGGCTTTGAGCTGGAAGTGCTGGATGTCGATGCCGATCCGGCGCTGGAGGCCCGCTTCAATGAGCTGGTGCCGGTGCTGATGGATGGCGAGACCGAAATCTGCCACTGGCATCTCGATGCGACGAAGTTGGCTGCACACTTGGGCGAAATCGGCTAAAATCCGCGCCAGTGTGAGTCAAACCGGGGGCGCGCAGGACGCGCCCCCGCTTGCTGATCGGCTTCCGGCAGCCGTCGGACCCGAGCGGGTCCCCCGGAAGGGCCATCCGTCAGCAGCCCCGGGCACGCTTGCGTGCCCTTATCTTTTGCTGGAAACCGATGAAGAACATCCGAAATTTTTCGATCATTGCCCATATCGACCACGGTAAATCCACCCTGGCCGACCGTTTCATTCAATTCTGTGGCGGCCTCGAGCTGCGCGAAATGAGCGCCCAGGTGCTCGACTCGATGGATATCGAGAAGGAACGCGGCATCACCATCAAGGCGCAGACTGCCGCCTTGCAGTACAAGGCCCGCAATGGCGAGGTTTACCATCTGAACCTAATCGACACCCCGGGACACGTGGACTTCAGCTACGAAGTGTCGCGTTCTCTGTCCGCCTGCGAAGGCGCGCTTTTGGTGGTGGATGCGTCGCAGGGCGTGGAAGCCCAGACCGTGGCCAACTGCTACACCGCCATCGAGCTGGGCGTGGAAGTGGTGCCGGTGCTGAACAAGATCGACCTGCCAGCCGCCGACCCCGAACGCATCTCCCAGGAAATCGAGGACATCATCGGCATCGAGGCCGTGGACGCCGTGCGCGCTTCGGCCAAGTCCGGCATCGGCATCGAGGACATCCTGGAAGAGGTGGTCAACAAGATTCCGCCGCCGCAGGGCAATCCGGACGGCCCGCTGAAGGCGCTGATCGTCGATTCCTGGTTCGACAACTATGTCGGCGTGGTGATGCTGGTGCGCGTCATCGACGGCTCGCTGAAGCCCAAGGACAAGATCAAGTTCATGGCCACCGGCGCCGAGCATCTGTGCGAGCAGGTGGGCGTGTTCACGCCGAAGTCGGTGCAGCGCCCGAGCCTGAACGCAGGCGAAGTCGGCTTTGTCATTGCCGGCATCAAGGAGCTGAAATCGGCCAAGGTGGGCGATACCATTACTCTGGTGAGCAATCCGGCCGCTGAAGCCCTGCCGGGCTTCAAGGACGTGCAGTCGCAGGTGTTCGCCGGCCTGTATCCGGTGGAGAGCCACGATTACGAAGCATTGCGCGACGCGCTGGAAAAACTGCAGCTGAACGACGCCTCGCTGAAGTACGAGCCGGAAGTGTCGCAGGCGCTGGGCTTCGGCTTCCGTTGCGGCTTCCTCGGCCTCCTGCATCTGGAGATCGTACAGGAGCGCCTGGAGCGCGAGTTCGACATGGACCTGATCACCACCGCGCCGACGGTGAACTACGAAGTGGTGATGAAGGACGGCACGGTGGAAGTGGTGTCCAACCCGTCGCGCATGCCGGAAGCCGGCAAGTACGACGAATTGCGCGAACCCATCATCACCTCCACCATCCTGGTGCCGCAGGACTATGTCGGCGCGGTGATGACGCTGTGCAACCAGAAGCGCGGCGTGCAGCGCAATATGCAGTACATGGGCCGCCAGGTGATGTTGACTTACGACCTGCCGATGAACGAAGTGGTGATGGACTTCTTCGACAAGCTGAAGTCCACCAGCCGCGGCTACGCCTCGCTGGACTACGAATTCAAGGAATTCCAGAGCGCCGATCTGGTCAAGCTGGACGTGCTGGTCAACGGCGAGAAGGTGGACGCGTTGTCTCTGATCGTGCACCGCGCTTCCAGCGTGTATCGCGGCCGCGAGCTGGTGTCCAAGATGCGCGAGCTGATCCCGCGCCAGATGTTCGACATCGCCGTGCAGGCGGCCATCGGCGGCCACATCATCGCCCGCGAAACCGTCAAGGCGCTGCGCAAGAACGTGCTGGCCAAGTGCTACGGCGGCGACATCACGCGTAAGAAGAAACTGTTGGAAAAGCAAAAAGCCGGCAAGAAACGCATGAAACAGGTCGGCAACGTGGAAATCCCGCAAGAGGCTTTCCTTGCCATTCTTCAAGTAGGGGATAAATAAGTGGGCGGAAACTTGTACTGGGTATTCGTCGCTCTGGCCGCGATCGGCGCCATGCTGATCGTGCTGGGCGGCAAGAAGCAGGAAGGGGCGGCCGATTGGCCGCAGTCCGTGCAGTGGGGCTATCTGGCGCTGGTGATCGGCGGCTTCGGCTTCCTCTCCAACTACATGAGCTTCACCGCCGTGATGCTGGTGTTCGTGCTGATCACTGGCGTGGTGTGGGCGCTGGACAAGTGGCTGCTGGCTAAGAAGCGCGCCGCCAGCGGCGCCGAGGCCGGCCATTTCGTGGATTACTCCCGCGGCTTCTTCCCGGTGATCCTGGTGGTGTTCGTGCTGCGCTCCTTCCTGGTGGAGCCGTTCCAGATTCCGTCCAGCTCGATGCGGCCGGGCCTGGTCGTCGGCGACTTCATCCTGGTCAATAAATTCGCCTATGGCATCCGCGTGCCGGTGCTCAATAATGTATTGATCCCTGTGGGGCAGGTGCAGCACGGCGACGTGGTGGTGTTCAACTACCCGCCGAACCCCAAGATCAATTACATCAAGCGGGTGATCGGCCTGCCGGGCGATACCGTCGAGTACCGCAACAAGCGCCTGACCGTCAACGGCAAGCCGCTGACCGATGTGCAGGACGGCACCTACGATTACCTGGAAAAGGAGCTGGGCCTGCAACAGATCACGGCTGATCAGTTCCGCGAAAGCCAGAACGGCAAGCAGTACAAGGTGCTGAATAATGCGGGCACGCCGGTAGTGGCGCTGAGCCAGGTGCAGGACTTCCCGTACCGCGACAATTGCCGCTACGATGACGATGGCTTTGTCTGCAAAGTGCCGCAGGGCAATTACTTCATGATGGGCGACAACCGCGACAATAGTTCCGACGGCCGCTACTGGGGCTTCGTCAAGGATGATCTGATGGTGGGCAAGGCCTTCATGATCTGGATGAACTTCGGCAACCTGTCGCGCATCGGCAGCAAAATTCAATAAGCTACAGGCCGCGCTGGCCGCAGCGGGAGATTCGCATGAAAAAACAGAGGGGCTTGTCTGGCATCGCCGTGCTGTTGTGTGTCGCCCTGGCCGGCGCCGCCTTGTTGCTGGTGTTCAAGATCGTGCCGGTCTACACCGAATTCGCCAATATCAAGAATACGTTGCAGACCCTGTCCGCCGAAACCAATGCCGGCGAGTACACCCTGCGGCATGAGTTTGACCAGAAGGCGGCCGTTGCCGACATCACCGCGATCAAGGGCGATAACTTGACGGTGGTGGCCGGCAGTAGCGGCAACTTCCTGCGCGCGCAGTATCAGCGCGAGGTGCCGCTGTTCGCCAATGTCAGTCTGCTATTCCATTTCGATACCCAGGCAGGCCAACCGCCTGCTGTTCAATAACCATACCGTGACCCAAACCGATAATCGATTCCGGCGCCTGTCCCAGGCGCTGGATTATTCCTTCAAGACGCCGGAATTGCTGCGCCAGGCCTTGACGCACCGCAGCTACGGCAGCGCCAACAATGAACGCTTCGAGTTCGTCGGCGACAGCATCCTCAATTACACCGTGGCCCGCATGTTGTTCGACCAGTTTCCGCAACTGACCGAGGGCGAGCTGTCCCGGTTGCGCGCCAATCTGGTCAACCAGAACACGCTGGCCGAGATCGCCCATGAATTGAAGCTGGGCGACTACCTGTACCTGGGGGAGGGCGAGCTGAAAAGCGGCGGCTTCAACCGTCCGTCCATCCTGGCCGACGCGCTGGAAGCCACGTTCGCCGCCGTCAGCTTCGACGCGGATTTCGCCGCCGCCGAGCTGGTGGTGCGCAAGCTGTACGCGCAGCGCGTGGCCACCATCGACACCACGCGCCAGGCCAAGGACGCCAAGACCCGCTTGCAGGAAGCGCTGCAGGCGCGCAAGCTGGCGTTGCCTAAGTACCGCATCCTGTCGCAAAGCGGCGAGGCGCATGAACAATGGTTCAAGGTGGAGTGCGATCTGGGCGAAGTGGCCCTGATCGCCACCGGCGAAGGCGGCAGCCGCCGCGCCGCCGAGCAGCAGGCAGCCGAAGCGGCGTTGGTCCTGCTGGAACAGAAACTCGCCGCAGGCAAGAAAAAATCATGAACGATACCCCATTCCACTGCGGCTTTGTCGCCATCGTCGGCCGTCCCAACGTGGGCAAGTCCACGTTGATGAACCACCTGATCGGCCAGAAGATCAGCATCACGTCCAAGAAGTCGCAGACCACGCGCCACCGCGTCACCGGCATCCATACCGAGGACGCGGCGCAGTTCGTGTTCGTCGATACGCCGGGCTTCCAGACCTACCACAAAGGCGCGCTGAACGAGGCGCTGAACAAGAGCGTCAAGGATTCGCTCGGCAGCGTCGATTGCGTGCTGTTCCTGCTGGAAGCGATGCGCTTCACCGCCGCCGACCGCGAAGTGATGGCGCTGCTGCCCAAGAAAACACCGGTCATCCTGGTGGTGAACAAGCTGGACAAGGCCAAGGACAAGCTGGCGCTGCAGGCCTTCATCGACGAAGTGTGCGCCGAATTCGAGTTCGCCGGCGTGGAGGTGGTCAGCGCCAAGCACGGCCAGCGGCTGGCCGAGCTCTTGGACCAGGTCCGTCCGCATCTGCCGGAATCCATGCCGCTGTATCCGGAAGACATGATCACCGACAAGAACGAGCGCTTCCTGGCGGCCGAGATCGTCCGCGAAAAGCTGTTCCGCTACCTGGGCGAAGAGCTGCCGTACGAGATGAACGTGGAAGTAGAAATGTTCGAGCTGGACGGCGCGCTGCGCCGCATCCACATCGCGGTGCTGGTGGACAAGGAGCATCAGAAGCCCATCGTGATCGGCAGGGGCGGCGAGAAGCTGAAGAAGATTTCCACCGAGGCGCGTCTGGACATGGAAAAACTGTTCGACGGCAAGGTATTCCTGCAGGTATGGGTGAAAGTGAAGTCCGGCTGGGCCGACGACGTCCGCTTCCTGCGCGAGTTCGGTCTGGACTGATGAAGCTGTTGGATCAGCCGCCGTTTCAGCCTTGCTGGACGGTGCGGCTTACCGCCGACACGCCGGCGCTGGCCGGGCTGTCTCTGTGCGCGCTGCGCTTGGCCTCGGCGCAGCCCGGCTGCCTGGGCGGCGACGCGGTGGAGCAGCTCACGTATTGGGACAGCGTCGACGCCATCGCCGCCTGGCGCGGCAGGGTGGAGCAATTGGTTCTGCAGCGCTTGGGGCGCGGCGCCGGCGAGTTTGACTTTGCCGTCAGCCGCCGTTTGCCGGAGGATAGCCGCGCATGAGCCAGCCGGGGCGGGTGGACAAGCAGTCGGCCTATATCCTGCATACCCAGCCGTACCGCGAGACCAGCCTGCTGCTGGAAGTGCTGACGCGCGATCATGGCCGTTTCAGCCTGGTGGCGCGCGGCGCGCGGCGCCCGCGCTCCGATTTGCGCGGGGTGCTGCTGCCGTTTCAGCCGCTGACGCTATCTTGGTTCGGCAAGGGCGAGCTGCGCACGCTGCACGGCGCGGACTGGGACGGCGGCGTGCGGCCGTTGACCGGCCTGCCGCTGGTTTGCGGTTTTTACCTGAATGAATTGATGATGAAGCTCACGGCGCGGGACGATCCCGAGCCGCGGGCTTTTTCCGTTTACGACGCGGCGGTGCGCGATCTGGCCGTCCAGCCATCGCTGGCGCCGGTGCTGCGCCGCTATGAGTTGAAACTGGCCCAGGCGCTGGGCTACGCGCCGTCGCTGGCGCGCGACAGCCGCGGCGCGGACGTCGCAGCCGATCGCCATTACCTGTGCCGCGACGCGGCGCTGCCGGAGCCGGACGATCATCCTGAGCTGGCGTTGATAGGGCGCGTGGCGCGGCTTTCCGGCGCGGCGCTGCTGGCGATCGACGCCGACGACTACAGCGATCCGGCGGTGCGCGGCCAGGCGCGCCAGCTCAGCCGGGTGTGGCTGGGGGCGTTGCTGGGCGACGAGCCGCTGGCGTCGCGCGAATTATTGCAGGCCATCCAGTCCCTGTCGGACTAGACGGCGAAAAAGGGAGAAGCAAATGATTCTGTTGGGCGTAAACATCGATCACGTCGCCACGCTGCGCCAGGCGCGCGGCACCCGCTACCCCAGCCCGGTGGAGGCCGCCCTGGTGGCCGAATCCAGCGGCGCCGACCTGATCACCCTGCATCTGCGCGAAGACCGCCGCCATATCCAGGACGCCGACGTCAAGGCCATGCGTCCGGTGCTCAAAACCCGGATGAATCTGGAGATGGCGATGACGCCGGAAATGCTGGCGCACGCGCTGGAAGTGGCGCCGGAAGACGTATGCCTGGTGCCGGAAAAGCGCGAGGAAGTCACCACCGAAGGGGGCTTGGACGTGCGCGGCCACTACGCCGACATCGAGCATTACACCGGCAAGCTGACCGAGGCCGGCATCCGCGTGTCCATCTTCATCGATCCGGACCGCGAGCAAATCCAGAAAGCCTACGACGCCGGCGCGCGCGTGATCGAGCTGCACACCGGCGCCTACGCCGATGCCCCGCATGCGGCCGAGCGCGAGGCAGAGCTGGTCCGCATCCGCGAAGCCGCCGAGTTCGGGGCCAGCTTGGGGCTGGTGGTCAACGCCGGCCACGGCCTGAACTACCACAACGTCAAGCCCATCGCCGCCATCCCGCAGATCGCCGAACTGAACATCGGCCACGCCATCGTCGCCCACGCCTTGTTTGTCGGTTTCCCGCAAGCGGTGCGCGAAATGAAGGCGCTGATGATAGAAGGCCGCCAGGGGCTGTAATGATTTACGGCATCGGCACCGATCTGGTCGAAATCGCCCGCATGGAAGCGCTCTTCCAGCGCTGGGGCGCCAAGGCCGGCCGGCGCATCCTGACGGAAGCCGAGCAAGCGGAATTCGAAGCGCACGCCGAGCCGGCGCGCTTCCTGGCCAAGCGCTTCGCGGTCAAGGAGGCGTTCGCCAAGGCCTTGGGCACCGGCGTGGTGGCGCCGGCCTTGCTGCCGGCGATAGGCGTCGGCCATGATGAGCAGGGCAAGCCCTTGCTGGCGCTGTCCGACGAGCTGGCCGCCTTCGCCGCCGCGCGCGGCGTCGCGCGCATGCATGTGTCGATCAGCGACGAGCGCGGCCACGCGCTGGCTTTTGTCGTGCTGGAATCGTAACGGGAACGGCCGGCGCTCCAGCCTTGTCTTTGCAATACTTGGGTTGGCAATCCATGCCTCCCGCAACGGTCGAGGATAAAACCATGACTCAGACCCCATTGAACCTTCCGCGCGGCCCGGTGATGGTGGACATCGCCGGCTTCGCGCTCACCGAGCAGGAACGCGCCCGGCTCACCCATCCGCTGGTGGGCGGCGTCATCCTGTTCCGCCGCAATTTCCAGAATATCGAGCAACTGCGCGCGCTGACCGCCGAGATCCGCGCCTTGCGCAGCCCGCATCTGCTGATCGCAGTCGACCACGAAGGCGGCCGCGTGCAGCGCTTCCTCGATGGCTTCACCCGCCTGCCGCCGATGAATGTGCTGGGCGAGGCATGGGATGCCGACCGCGATCAGGCGCTCAAGCTGGCGGAAACCGTCGGCTATGTGCTGGCGGCCGAGTTGTCGGCCTGCGGCATCGACCTGTCGTTTACTCCGGTGCTGGACCTGAACTGGGAGCGCTGCGCCGTCATCGGCAATCGTTCCTTCCACCGCGATCCGGAGGCAGTGGCGGCGCTGGCCGAGGCGCTGCAGCAGGGCCTGGGACGCGGCGGCATGATGAGTTGCGGCAAGCATTACCCCGGTCATGGCTATGTGACCGGAGACAGCCACCACCTGATGCCGCAGGACGATCGCAGCCTGGCCGAAATCGAGCGCGACGATCTGATCCCCTTCGCGCGCCTGGCCGACGCCGGCATGGGCGCGGTGATGCCGGCCCATGTGCTGTATCCGGCCGTGGACAGCCAGCCGGCCGGCTTCTCCCGCATCTGGCTGCAGGACATCCTGCGCGGCCAATTGGGCTTCGACGGCGTGATCTTCTCCGACGCGCTGGACATGGCCGGCGCGGCCGGCGCCGGCAGCTATGTGCAACGCGCCGACGCGGCGCTGGATGCCGGTTGCGACATGGTGCTGGTCTGCAATCAGCCGGAAGAGGCGGATGCCATGCTGGCGCAGCTTGCGCCGCCGTCCCAGCCCAAGCTGGCAGAGCGTTTGGAACGCATGGCGGGCAAGAGCCGGGCCGAGGACTGGCAGCGCGTGATCGCCGGCGCCGACTTCGCCGCCGCTCAGACCGTGGTGAGGCAGCTGGCGATGCCGCAGGACGCGCTGGCTGGCCCGCAGGTGGGCGAGGCGCACTGAGATGCTGCCCGCCAGCCTAGCGCAGCTGGATGCCATTCGCGAGGAATGCCGCGCCTTGGTGAGACAACGCGCCGCGCTGTCGGCCGGCGCGTCGGCCTTGCCCGCGCCCGGCGTGGATATCGCCGCCGATGTGGCCATTCTGCTGCAGCTGATTCCGGCCATTAACCAGCGCTTCGGCGTGGCGCCGGAGCAGATCGCCGCTTACGATGCGGCGCGCAAACAGATGTTGTACCAGCTGATCCGCCGCGCCGGCAGCGCGCTTTTGGGGCTGGAGGTGACGCGGACGCTGCTGGCTGCGCTGGTCAAGCGCGCCGCCGGACGCTGGGCCGGCAAGCAAGCGCTGAAGCTGGTGCCGGTGCTCGGTTGGGCCGCCAATGCCGCCATCGGCTTCGCCGCCATGCGCTATGTCGGCAACAGCCATATCGACGATTGCTATGCCGTCTGCCGGCGCATGCTGGAAGAGGTCGGGCGTTAAAAGGAGCAAGACATGCAAGTGGGCGCACTGATCATCGGCGACGAATTGCTGTCCGGCAAGCGCCAGGACAAGCATATGCAGGCGCTGATCCGCATCCTGGCCGCGCGGGGCATGAAGCTGGCGTGGGCCGAGTATCTGGGAGACGATCCGGCCCGCATCGAATCCGCCCTGCGCCGGGCTTTCGCCGGCGGCGACCTGGTGTTCAGCTTCGGCGGCATCGGCGCCACCCCGGACGACCACACACGCGGCTGCGCGGCCCGCGCGCTGGGCGTGCCGCTGGCGCTGCACCCGCAAGCGAAGGCGCTGCTGGAAGCGCGCTTCGGCGACGAAGCCTATCCGCACCGCATCCACATGGGCCACTTCCCGCAGGGCGCGGCCATCATTCCCAATCCCGTCAATCAGATTCCCGGCTTTTCCTGCGGCCACGTCCACTTTGTGCCGGGCTTCCCCAGCATGGCCTGGCCCATGATAGAGTGGGTGCTGGATACCCATTATCGCCAGCTGTTCAACGATCAGCCGGATATCGAAAAGACTTGCATCGCCATCGCTGCGAAAGAGGGCGATTTGATCGGGCTGATGCAGGAATTCACTACGCGCTACCCTTCGCTCAGATTGTCCAGCTTGCCCAATTTCGGCAATGAGACCATTCCGGAAATGCACATCGAGTTTGGTTTCAGCGGCCAGCCGGCTTTGGTGGGGATTGCCATGGCGGAGTGGAGAAAGGCTTTGTCCGAGCGGGGGTATGAATTGAGGCAAAAGGTGTCCGGCGTCGATTGATAAGCTGTTTTCGCCGCCCAGCGCCGCGCGTCGGGCTCAAGCATCACCCACCCGCCAGAACCGGCACGGTTCCGGCGGGTTTCCATTTGGCGGCGAAGCGCAGGGATTTCCGCTGCATGCTGTTAAAGCGCGCTTCTAGACGATGGCCAGGACATCGCTGACCGGCTTTCTTGGTTTCTGCGGCCAATTGCCCGGCGCCTTATATCCGGTTGCAATCAGAATGATGGGGATTTCATCGCGCGCCAACCCGAATTTGGCTGATACGGCGGCTGGATCGAAACCGCTCATCGGCCCGGTGGCCAGCCCCATGCCCTCTGCCGCCAGCATTAAAGTCATGGCGGCGAGCGAGGCGGAGCGAAATGCCTCGTCGCGCTGAAGTCCCGGGTTGTCTGTATGCGATCCTTTGGCCATGCCCACCCAGCTGTCGATCACGGCTTGACTCAATATCCCTTTATCGCGCGCCGGCTGCAGCGTTTCTTCCAACTGGGGATGCGCATCCAATTTGCCGCAGACGATAAAGGTCACCGCGGCGTCCACTACTTTTTGCTGGCCATAAGCCGCATCCTTCAATGCCTCCTTGGCGGCCTGTGAGGTCACGGCGATGAATTTCCAGTTTTGGAAGTTGTAGGCGCTGGGTGCCAGCGTGGCCAGGCGCACGAGCTCATGGATTTGGGCCGGGCTCACCGGACGCGCGCTGTCAAATTGATTGGTTGAGATGCGGCTTTCGATCAACTGCTGAATGGCATGCATGTATCTCTCCTCAAGCCTGGGGATGGAATTTGCTGACAAAATCCGGCGGCGTTTGAGCAGCGCCATGTCAGGGACGCTGCTATTGGACGCTTAATTGCTGACGGCGCATCAGGCGCGAGAGTTCGGAGTCGCGCCGGAGCAGGAAGTCCCGCAGCAAATCGGGGTAATCGCTGCGTACTGCGTCCTGGACAGAGGCGCGGCGCTGCAAGGCGCTGCGCCAGGCTTTGACCCTGGGGGTTTCGTTGAAAATTCCAAAATCCGCGATGGCGTCGAAGGTATCGAAGTAACGGAATACCGGAGCAAATGCGGCGTCAACCATGCGGAAGGTATCGCCGGAAAAATAGGGGCCGGCATGGCTGGCGCTGTCCAGCGCCGCTTCGAGTTGCCTAAATTTTGCCCGCAGCTCGCCTGCCTTGGCATCCAGCGTTTGCGCATCAGGTGCGTTGTACATGGCGCCGATTGCATTGAGGGCGGATGAGGCAAATTCCATCCAGGCCCGGTGTTGCGCCCGGGTGATCGGGGCGGCGGGGTGCATGCGTTCGCCGGTGATTTCATCCAGATATTCGCAAATCACCGAGGATTCAAAAATGGCCTGTTCGTCGGCCAGCAAGGCCGGGGTCTTGCCCAACGGGGAAATGCGTAAGAACCAATCCGGTTTGGCGGATAAGTCGATATCGATGCGCTCATATGGCAATTGTTTTTCTTGCAAGATGATAACGGCGCGTTGCACATAGGGGCATAGCAGGTGGCTGATCAGGGTAAGTTTGGGGGGCATTTCATGCTCCTTTGCGTAGGACCGGTGGTGATTGCACTTGGACTCATGCCAAGGGCGCTTAGGCGCGCTCGGCATTTTTCATTGCAACCGCCATGGCTAGAATTTAGTATTTCATATACGCAATGAAAATGAGCGCCTCTGCAAAAGGTCAATGCAAGCATGCAATACAAACTTTCTTCTTCGGACTTGGAGGTTGTGCTTGCGCTTAGCCGTGCGGGCACCCTGGCGCAGGCTGGCGAGCGGTTGGGGCTGGACGCCTCTACGGTGTTTCGAACCTTGCAGCGCATCGAGAAGGGTTTGGGGCAGCGGCTGTTTGAGCGCTCGCGCCGCGGATATCAGCCTTTGGAGCTGGCCCAGGAGATGGCGAGGCTGGCGGAGCGCATTGAAGCGCAGATGGAGGAGGCCCGATCACTGGCGCAAATGAGGCCGGAGCAGGTGGCCGGCGCGGTGCGGATCACCACGACGGATACCATTTTGCACGGAATGCTGGCGCCCGCGCTTCATCTTTTGCACCAGCGACATCCCTTGCTGGCATTTGAGCTGCACACCGGCAACGAGCTGGCGAGCCTGACCCGGCGTGATGCCGACATCGCGATTCGCGCCACGCGCAAACCGCCGCCGCATCTGGTTGGCAAACAAGTAGGCCCGATTCGGGTCGCTCTGTACGCAGCTCGCAAGTCGCCATGGCAACGGTTTGACGCCAGCGTGGCGGCGGAAGCGACGTGGATAGCGCCTGACGATGCCTTGCCGGACCACCCTTCCGTGCTATGGCGTAAAAAGCACTTTCCCAAGGCCATTCCCGTTTTTCGGGTGAATAGCATTCTTAGCGTCGCGGAGCTGGTTGGGTTGGGCCTGGGCATCGGCTTGCTCCCCTTGTTTTTGGCTGATGGGCGAACCGATTTGCTACAGCTGACGGAAGCGATAGACGAATGCCAGACCGAACTATGGCTGCTTACGCATCCAGAATCACGGCATCTGAGACGGGTGGCGACGGTTTTCAGCCATTTGTCCCAGGCATTGGCGCTGGAATAGGCCTTGCGTGCTGGTTTGATCGCCTGCTGGCCGGTGATGAGCTATCTGCTGGCCGACTGGGTCGAATTGAGACCTTGATTTGTTCTTTGGAAAATGATGAAACCCATTTGTTATCGCCTGGCTCTCCCCTCCGATGTAGCAAGCGGCATCGTCATCCGCGGCCAGACCCGCGCAAACGCCATTTCCGAGGCCACGCTGAATGAACTTGGCATCACGCACCGCGTACCTTGGATATTTTCGGTGTTTTGACACTGAGGCGGAATCCCCGGCTACGTCGGGATTCCGCCACTATAGTGGACAGTTTCGCGTAGGGCGGATGCCCCGCTCACGGGGCGATCCGCCGCTCACGGCATACCCAGCGACAGCCATACCGAAAGCGGCAGCCTGCTCAAATCCGACGGTACGCTGGTGGACCTGGCGCATGGCGCGGGCCAGGGCAGCACCATCACTGGCAAGGGCGCGCAATTCGTCGCGGGCAAAAACCTCACCCTGCAGGCCGAGGGCAACATCTATTTGCAAGCCTGGCCTGTATTGGGACATGCGTTGTGGCAAGATCTTGGCATTGGACATCAGTAGAGTTGTATATGCGTAAATCATGGCTGGCCTTGGCGAGCTTGCTCGCGTTGTTTCACTCCCCCGTAAACGCTTGCACGCTATGGGGCGCGGCCGGGGTGGCCAGCGTGGATGGCACGCTTTTGGCCAAGAACCGCGACTGGAAGCCGGATCATGCGCAGTCCTTGCGCTTGCGTCATCCGCAGCAGGGCTATGCCTATCTGGGCTTGTATGCCGACAACGGCAGCGCGCCGGGCATCAAGGCGGGCGTGAATGAAAAGGGGCTGGCCGTGGTCAGCGCTTCCGCCAGCAGCCTGCCGCGCGCGGTGCGGCTGGCGGACAGCGAGAGGCACGGCATTCTGGCGCAGCTGTTGCGGGATTATGGTTCGCTGGACGAAGTGGCGGCCGCCGCCGACAAGGTGTTTCCGCAGTCTCGCCCGGTGTTTCTGCTGCTGGCTGATGCCCACGGCCTGATGCAGGTGGAAATAGGCCAGCAAGGGCGTTATACGCTGATCCGCCAGCAGAATGGAACCTTGGCGCATACCAATCATTATGCGGACACCGCCTTGCTGGATGCGCCGCAAAAAGTCGGCGCCAGCAGCAGAACCCGGCTGGATCGGGTCCAGTCTTTGCTGGCGCGGCAGCCGCAGCATAGTCTGGCCGAGTTCGAGACGCTGAGCCAGGATCGCCATGATGGCCCTGACAACAGCCTGTGGCGCAACGGCCATGAATACACGCTGGCCGGCTGGCAAATGGCTTTCCCGCCTGCTGCCGCGCCCAAGCTGCATCTGGTGCTGGCCAATCCCGGCGCCGCGCCGCTGACGCGCGATTACACGCTGGATGCGGCATTTTGGGCGCAGCCGGCTCAGACATTGCTGCCTTGATCCCCCCGGCTGAATGCATTTAAGATGCTTTGGGCATAATGTCTTTCGCGTTCAGTCGCAAAGGGGAAGAGCAATGCGCATCCGCAGCGTGTATTTCAAGGTGGCCGAGATGGAGGCGGAGCTGGCGTTTTGGCAGGCTTTTCTGGAAAGTGAGCCGCTGAAGCGGGGTAGCCATTGGTCGGAATTCATGGTGGGCGAAACCCGCTTGGGCATGCTGCTCAATGATTTTGGCGAGGAGCTGCAAGGCTGCGCTGCCGTGCCGGTGTTCGAACTCGCGCCGGAGCAATTGTCGTCTGCCGTGAGCCGCGCCAAAGAGGCTGGCGCGACGGTGGTGCTGGACGGACTGGCCAATCCGCAAATGAACTCCATCGTGCTGGCCTCGCCTGGAGGCAATGAGTTCGAGCTTTGCAATTGCGCGGCCCATGGCTGAGACCGCCAGACTGCGCGAGCAGTTGACCCTGTTTGTGCCGCGCGTCCAGGGCGAGCCGTTGGAGGCGTTGCGCCATGCGCTGGACCCGGTGCAGGCCAGACTCATCGCGGCGCACGTCACGCTGTGCCGCGAGGACGAAATCGCTGATTTGGGCATGGCCCGCCTGTTTGAGCGTTTGCGTGGAGTGGGGTCGTTGCGGCTAGAGTTCGGCCCGGCGGAGTGCTTTCAGGGGCACGGTATTCTGTTGCCCTGCGTCGCCGGCGAGGCGGATTTCCAGGCCATGCGCCGCGAGGTGTTGGGCAGCGCCGCGCGCGGGCATGCTCCGCACCTGACGCTGGCGCACCCGCGCAACCCGCGCGCGGCCGGCAATCTCTATTGTTGGATAGCCCGGGCCTGCCGCGGCACATCGCCATCACATTCCTCGCGGTCAGCATGATCCGCCAGTACGGCGGCCAACCCTGGCAGCAACTGGGACGGACGACGTTGGGTTCGGCCGTGGTAAGCGCTGATTAAAAAATGAGCGCTTGTATTTTCTCTTTTTCGTTCATAGGCTTGGCTGGTTTATCCACAATCTGTCACCAGGCTTGCTCTTGTGGAATGGGGGAAAGTTCCGTCATTGCTCAAATTTTGAGCGCGAGAGGCAAGTATTTCAAGGTAAAGGGATTTTTCGCCTTGTCCCTAACTTGTCCACAGCCTTGTTCAATCTTGATGTGGATTATGTTCAAAAACGAAAACGCCGCCCGGATGAGGCGGCGTTTTGCTCATGGTGCTTGGTTAGCGGAGTGATCAGGATTCCAGCGCTTCCAGCTGTTCCTGCACTTCCATCCATTCCTCTTCCACTACGGCCAGGCGGCTGGCCACCTCGCCCTGACGTTTGACGCTGTCGGCTAGCTTCAACTTATTGGCCTCGTCGTAGGCCTCGCTGGAGGACAGGAAGGTTTCCAGCTGGGCTTTCTCTTGCGACAGCTTGTCCATTTCTTGTTCCAGCTTGTTCAGGCGGTTTTGCAGCGGCTTGCGTTGCTTGGCCAGTTGCTGGCGCGCCTCGGCCTCCTGGCGCTTTTGCTCCTTGCGGTTCACGCCTTGGGCGTCGCCGTCGGATGGTTTGTTGCCTTCGGCCAATTGGGCGATGCGCCATTGCCGGTAGTCTTCCAGGTCGCCATCGAATGGTTGCACCTTGCCACCGCTGACCAGCCAGAACACGTCGGTGGTGGATTCCAGCAGGCTGCGGTCGTGCGATACCACGATCAGCGCGCCGGTAAAGTCCTGCAAGGCCAGCGTCAGCGCGTGGCGCATTTCCAGGTCCAGGTGGTTGGTCGGTTCGTCCAAGAGCAGCAGGTTGGGCTTTTGCCAGACTATCATCGCCAGCGCCAGCCGCGCTTTCTCGCCGCCGGACATCGGGCCGACCGGGTCGGTGGCGGCATCGCCGCGGAAGTTGAAGCCGCCCAGGAAGCTGCGCAATTCCAGCTCGCGCGTGGTCGGCGCCAGGCGCTGCATGTGCAAGAGCGGCGATTCGTCCGGACGCAGCGTTTCCAGCGTGTGCTGGGCGAAATAGCCTATCTTCAGCATCTGCGCGTTGATGCGCTCGCCGGATAGCGGCGAGAGGTCGCCGGACAGCAGCTTGACCAGCGTGGATTTGCCCGCACCGTTGACGCCCAAGAGGCCGATGCGCGCGCCGGCTTCCACCGACAGGCTGATATCGGACAGGATGGTCTTGTCGCCATAGCCGGCATTTGCCTTGTCCAGCTTCAAGAGCGGATTGGGCAGGTGCTCCGGGCTGTCGAAGTGGAAATCGAACGGCGAGGCGGTATGGGCCGGCGCGATGCGCTCGAGCTTCTCCAGCGCCTTGACCCGGCTTTGCGCCTGGCGCGCCTTGCTGGCCTTGGCCTTGAAGCGGGTGATGAACGATTCCAGGTGGGCGATCTGGCGCTGCTGCTTTTCGTATTCGCCTTGCTGGCGCGACAGTTTCTCCGCGCGCATCACTTCGAACTGGCTGTAGTTTCCGGTGTACAGCGTCAGCGTCTGGTTGGCCACTTCGACGATATGGCTGCAGATAGCGTCCAGGAAATCGCGGTCGTGCGAAATCACCAGTAACGTGCCGGGATAGGCCTTCAGCCAATCCTCCAGCCACAGCACTGTTTCCAGGTCCAGGTGGTTGGTGGGTTCGTCCAGCAGCAAGAGGTCGGAACGGCACATCAGCGCCTGGGCCAGGTTAAGCCGCATGCGCCAGCCGCCGGAGAAGCTGGCCACCGGACGTTGTTGGGCCGCTTCATCGAAGCCGAGGCCGGTCAGCAGCTTGCCGGCGCGGGCCGCGGCGGAATAGGCGTCGATATGCGCCAATTCACCGTGCAGATGGCCGATGGCGTTGCCGTCATGCTTGGCTTCCGCCTCGGCCAATTGCGCTTCCAGCGCGCGCAGTTCCTTGTCGCCGTCCAGCACGTAATCGAGCGCGCTGCGCTCCAGCGCCGGCGTTTCCTGCGCCACATGGGCCATGGTCCAGTTGGGCGGTAGCAGCATGTCGCCGCCGTCGGCGTGCAATTCGCCCAGCAGCATGGAAAACAGGCTGGACTTGCCGACGCCGTTGGCGCCAGTCAGGCCGGCCTTGTAGCCTGGGTTGAGCGTCAGATTGGCGCCGATCAGCAATTCTTTCAGGCCGCGGCGCAGGCTTAGGTTTTTGAGTTGGATCATGATGGTATTGGGCCACGAAATCCACAAAACGACACGAAAAATAAAGTTGGCGGAGCAAGCTGCTGACTCAGCGGCGGCCTGTCGGCTTCGGGAGTTGTTCGTGTGCTTTCGTGGTTTTCGTGGCTGATAGAATATTTAGGTTTACACCGCCGGCAGGCTGGACAAATCCCAACGCGGCTTGATGCTGAAGCTGCCCGGCTGTTCCGCATACTTCACGCGCATGGCGCCGGCGAAGGCGATCATCGCGCCGTTGTCGGTGCATAGCGCCAGCGGCGGGTAGAACACCTCGAAACGCTTGCGGGCGGCGGCATCGTCTAGCGCGGCGCGCAGCTGCTTGTTGGCGCCGACGCCGCCGGCCACCACCAGCCGCTTCATGCCGGCTTGCTTCATCGCGGCGAGGGATTTTTTCACCAGCACCTCGACGATCGCCTCCTGGAAGGCGCGGCAGATGTCCATCCGCGTCTGCTCGTCGATTTCGCCATGCTCGGCTTCCACTTGCTTGGTCATAGTCAATACGGCGGTTTTCAGGCCGGAAAAGCTCATGTCCAGATTGCCGGAATGCAGCATGGGCCGCGGCAGGGTGAAGCGGTCCGGATTGCCGGATTCGGCCAGTTTGGACAGCAGGGGGCCGCCTGGGTAGGGCAGGCCCAAGAGTTTGGCGGTTTTGTCGAAGGCCTCGCCGGCGGCGTCGTCCACCGTTTCGCCGAGGATTTCATAATCTCCCACGCCGCGCACCGCCATCAGCTGGGTGTGCCCGCCGGAGACCAGCAGCGCCAGGAAGGGGAATTCCGGCTTGGGGTCGGCCAGCAGCGGCGACAATAAATGGCCTTCCAGGTGGTGCACTGCGATCACCGGGATGTTCAGGCCGAAGGCCAGCGCGTTGGCCATGCTGGCGCCCACCATCAGCGCGCCGCCTAGGCCGGGGCCCTGCGTATACGCGATGGCGTCCAGGTCGGCCAAGGTTTTGCCGGCGTCGGCTAGGCAGGCCTCGGTCAGCGGGATGGCGCGGCGGATGTGGTCGCGGCTGGCGAGTTCCGGCACCACGCCGCCGTACTCGGCGTGCATCGCCATCTGGGTGTGCAGCTGATGGGCCAGCAGGCCGTGCTCGGTGTCGTAAAGCGCGACGCCGGTTTCGTCGCAAGAGGATTCAATACCTAGTACCAGCATGGGTGCAGCTCGGATATAACGGGACAATCTTTCTATTCTACCGGTGAATCTTTGTCTGCCCAAATCGGCGATGTTAGTCTGATGAGGTTTTTCGATCAAAAAGGGGAGAAGTGCGATGCAGGCGAGGCTGAAATGGGTGGACGGCGTGTGCTTCATGGGCGAAACCGGCAGCGGCCACGCGGTGGTGATGGATGGCGCGCCGGAAGGCGGCGGCCGCAATCTGGGCCCGCGGCCGATGGAGCTGGTGCTGCTCGGCACCGCAGGCTGCACCAGCTACGACGTGATCACCATTCTGAAAAAATCCCGCCAGGACGTGCGCGACTGTTGGGTGGAGATAGAAGCGGCCCGCGCCGACGTCGATCCCAAGGTGTTCACCAAGATTCATTTCCATTTTGTCGTCGTAGGACGGGATTTGAAGCCGGACGCGGTGGAGCGGGCGATCAAGCTGTCGGCGGAGAAGTACTGCTCCGCTTCCATCATGTTGGGCAAGACGGCCGATATCACCCATGACTTCGAGCTGCGGGAATGTTGAGCGGCGGCGTTTATGCTGCCGCGCAACTAAGCAAATCGAAAATAGAGCTTTATGTCGGCCAAGCATCTGGCTTAGCATGATGGCATTAAAATCAATGTGCGAGGCCAAGACATGAAGCGAACCCTCCTGGTGTTGTCCCTGGCGCTGGCGGGCCTGATGCCGCTGGCGCATGCCGATGTCAGCAACGGCCACGCCTTGCCGCCGGGCATCGCCTGGCAGCAGGGCGATGTGCCCGCCGCGTTCGCCAAGGCGCGCAGCGAAAACAAGCCGGTGTTCCTATACTGGGGCGCGGTGTGGTGCCCGCCGTGCAATCAGGTCAAATCCACCATTTTCAACCGGCCGGACTTCATCGCCGCCGCCAAGCAGTTTGTGCCGGTGTATCTGGACGGCGACAGCGACAACGCCCAGCAGCTGGGCGAGCGGTTCAAGGTGCGCGGCTACCCGACGATGATTCTGTTCCGCCCGGACGGCACGGAGATCACCCGCCTGCCGGGCGAGGTGGACCCGCAACGCTATCTGCGCACCTTGCAGCTGGGCCTGACCACGGTGAAGCCGGTGAAGTCGCTGCTGGCCGACGCGCTGGCCGGCAAGCCGCTGGCGGCCGACGACTGGCAGCTGCTGGCCGATTACGCCTGGGATGTCGACCAAGGGCAGATCATTCCGGAATCTGACGTGACGGCTGCGCTGGTCAAGCTGGCGCGCCAGGCGCCGGCTGAGCAGGCCGCTACTGCCACCCGCTTGCAATTGAAGGCGCTGGCTGCGCTGGCGGGCGACAAGCAGCCGCCTGAATTCGATAAAGCCGAAGCCCGCGCCCGCCTGCTGAACGTATTGGCTGACGACACGCTCAGCCGCGCCAATGCCGACATCGTGATTTACGCGGCGGCGGACCTGCTGAAGCTGCTGGGCGACGCGCCATTGCGGGCGGCGTTCCAAGGCCAATTGCAGCGCTTGTCCAATGATGAATCCCTAGCCTGGAGCGACCGGCTCGGCGCCGAATCCGCCGTGCTGGATCTGTACAAGGCTGAGCATCCCAAGCAGCCGCTGCCGGCGGGGCTGGTGGCGGATATCAAGAGCAAGGTGGCGGCGGCGGACAAGGCCAGCGCCAACCCGTATCAGCGCCAGGCGGTGATCACGGCCGCCGGCGAGCTGCTGGCCGATGCCGGGCTGCTGGCGGAGTCCGACAAATTGCTGCAAGGCGAGCTGAAGACCTCGCATGCGCCGTACTACCACATGCTGATCCTGGCCTCCAACGCCAAGGCGCGCGGCGACAAGGCGGCGGCGCTCGATTGGTATCAAAAGGCCTATCAAGCCGCCGAAGGGCAGGCGACGCGGCTGCAGTGGGGCGCCAGCTATGTCGGCAACGCGGTGGAGCTGGCGCCGCAGGATGCCGCCCGGATCGAAACCGCCGCCCAAGAAGTGTTTGCCGACGCGGCCAAGTCCGACAGCGCGTTCTACGAGCGCAGCCGCCGCTCGCTGGAGCGCGTCGCCAGCCGGCTGAAAAGCTGGAACCAGGATGGCAAGCACGCGGAGGCGATCAGCCGCCTGGCGGGCCAGTTGAATGGCGTGTGCGAAAAGCTGCCGGCCGCCGATGCGCAGAAACCGGTGTGCGACGGGCTGGTCAAGAGCCTGAAGTCCTGATCGCCCCCCATGCCCCAAGCCCGCCCGCCTGTCTGCGCGGCGGGCTTTTCCATTTCAGGCGTATAATGAGCTTTTGCTTGCAGCTTATTGTGCCGTGTCATCCCCCCGCTACGTAGTCAAAGAGGACGAGGTGACGTTCACCGCGATGCGCGCCCAGGGCGCAGGCGGGCAGAACGTCAATAAAGTGTCGTCTGCCATCCATTTGCGTTTTGACATCGCGGCCTCATCGTTGCCGGACTGGCTGCGCGAGCGGCTGCTGGGCCTGAACGATCAGCGCATCAGCAAGGAAGGCGTGCTGGTGATCAAGGCGCAGCAGTACCGCACCCAGGAGCAGAACCGCGCGGATGCCTTGCTGCGGCTGCAGGCGTTGATAGACGGCGCCAGCCATACGCCCAAGGCGCGCCGCGCCACCAAGCCCACTTATGGCTCCAAGCAGCGCCGGCTGGCCGGCAAATCCCAACGCGCGGCCATCAAGTCGCTGCGCGGCCGCGTGATCGATTAAGCCGGTTTCGCTTGCGCGCCGCGCCAGGCCGGGTACAATGCCCGGCTCGATAATCTATTGAATTGCAAGGACATCCCGATGGCCAAGAAGCCGCAGGAAAAACTGGATGAGGAAACGCTGGCGCTGCTGGCCTGGTGCGCAGAGGTGGAAACCCATCTGGTGGCGGCCGGCGCGACCGCGGCCGAAGCTCAGGAGCATATCGAAGAGCAGGCAGAATGGTATACCGACCAGTTCTTTGACGGCCTGTCGCCGGAAGAGGCTGCCAAGGCCGCGCTGGCATGAGGCAGCGCGTCGCCGTCATCGACTTTGAAACCAACGGCATCACGCCGGGCCGCGATTGCCGAGCCACGGAGATAGGCGTGGCGATGGTGGAGGACGGGCGCGTCGTCGACCGCTTCCAGAGTCTGATGAACGCCGGCGTGTGGGTGCCGCCGATGATCGAACAGCTTACCGGCATCAGCAACGCGATGTTGCGCGCCGCGCCGCCGGCGCATGAGGTGATGCGCGAGGCGGCGCGTTTTGTCGGCGACACGCCGCTGGCGGCGCATAACGCCAGCTTCGACCGCAAATTCTGGGACCACGAGCTGTCCTTGCTGGGCCTGGCGCGCCGGCAGGATTTCGCCTGCACTTTGCTGCTCTCGCGCCGCCTGTTGCCGCAGGCGCCGGACCACAAGCTGGGCACGCTGATGCGCTGGGCCAAGCTGCCCGATGCCGGCCGCGCCCACCGCGCGCTGGCCGACGCCGAAATGGCGGCGAATCTGTTGCTGCTGCTCGGCGACACGCTGCAACGGCAGTTCCATCTGCCGGACATCGACCACGCGTTGTTGTGCAAGCTGCAGAAGGTGACGGCGGCCAAAGTCAAACCGTATTTGCTGGATTTGCAGTCGCGGCAGGTAGGTTGAATCGCATGAAAAAGCGGAAGCCGTGGCTTCCGCTTTTTGTTTCGCGCCAAGCGATGCTTCACCCGGCGTTATAGCCTGTGCTGCATCCGGCGCTAGCCGGAATCAGCTGATCTGCAGCGGCGGGAAGGACTTGACCAGGTCGTCGATGGCCTTGATTTCCGCCAGGAACGGTTCCAGCAGCGCCAGGGGCAGGGCGCTGGGGCCGTCGCACTTGGCCTCGGCCGGGTTCGGGTGGGCTTCCAGGAACAGGCCGGCCAAACCCACCGCCATGCCGGCGCGGGCGAGCTCCGCCACTTGGGCGCGGCGGCCGCCGGAAGCGGCGGCGCCGGATTCGCGCTGTTGCAGCGCGTGGGTGACGTCGAAAATCACCGGGCGGTTGCCGGATACCTTCTTCATCACGCCGAAACCCAGCATGTCCACCACTAGATTGTCGTAACCGAGGCAGGTGCCGCGGTCGCACAGGATCAGCTGCTCGTTGCCGGCTTCGACGAACTTTTCCACCACGTTCTGGATCTGCGCCGGGCTCATGAACTGCGGCTTCTTGATGTTGACGGCGCGGCCGGTCTTGGCCAGCGCCACCACCAGGTCGGTCTGGCGGGCGAGGAAAGCCGGCAGTTGGACCACGTCGGCCACTTCGGCCACCGGGGCGGCTTGCCACGGCTCGTGCACGTCGGTGATCACCGGCACGCCGAACGTATCTTTCACCGCCTGCAGGATTTTCATGCCTTCTTCCAGGCCCGGGCCGCGGTAAGAGTGGATCGACGAGCGGTTGGCCTTGTCGAAGCTGCCCTTGAACACGTAGGGAATGCCCAGCTTCTGGGTGACGCGAACGTATTCCTCGGCTGCGCGCAGCGCCAGATCGCGGGATTCCAGCACATTGACGCCGCCGAACAGCGTGAACGGGGCTGCGTTGCCGACGGTGACGGACGGGGAAAGGGTAACGTTGATCAAGGGAGTCTTCCTGTGTTCGTGCGCGGCCGCGCGAGGGGCGAGGCCGGATTGAGCAAAACGACATGATATACCCACTGCGCGGCGCAAACCATCCCGAACAAGCGGCGGCGACGCGGACATGCCGTACGCGTATAGTGTCGGCTTGACCACCCAGAAAGAGAGTTCGTCTATGGCAGACCTGTCCGCCTTTCCGATCACAGGCAAATGGCCGGCCCAATACCCGGACCGCTTGCAGCTGTATTCTCTGCCCACGCCCAACGGCGTCAAAGTATCCATCATGCTGGAGGAAACCGGGTTGCCCTATGAGGCGCATGCCGTCAGCTTCGAGCGCAACGAGCAGCTGTCGCCGGAATTCTTGTCGCTGAACCCGAACAACAAGATCCCGGCCATCCTCGATCCCAACGGTCCCGGCGGCAAGCCGCTGGCGCTGTTCGAGTCCGGCGCCATTCTGATCTATCTGGCGGAAAAGACCGGCAAACTGTTGCCGGCCGATCCGGGCGGCCGTTATGAAACCCTGCAGTGGCTGATGTTCCAGATGGGCGGCATCGGCCCGATGTTCGGCCAGTTGGGCTTCTTCCACAAGTTCGCCGGCAAGGATTACGAGGACAAGCGGCCGCGCGATCGCTATGCCGCCGAGTCGCGCCGGCTGCTGGGCGTGCTGGAGGGGAGAATGGCCGGGCGCGACTGGATCATGGGCGACGACTATACCATCGCCGACATCGCCATCTGGCCGTGGGTGCGCAATCTGGTCGGCTATTATGGCGCGGGGGAGCTGGTGGGCTTTGCCGATTGTCCGAATCTGCAACGCGCGCTGGCGGCCTTTGCCGCGCGGCCGGCCGTGGCGCGCGGTTTGGAGGCGCCGGCGCGCGGCTGAAGCCGGGAACCGGGCTCATGGCCCGTCTTGCTGGGCGGCAAGCTTACCAGCGGCCGCCCAGGGCGGCGATCAGCGCGACGCTGCCGGTGTACTGGCGGTTGATCACGGTCCACAGATTGTTCTCGGCGGCGATGCGGGCATTTTGCGCCGACAGCACATTCAGATACGCCACCGTGCCGGCCTGGTATTGGTTCTGAGCGATGGTTTCCGCCCGCTTGGCCGCGGCGACCGCCGCGCGCTGCATGTCGGCTTCTTCCTTAAGCAGACTCTGCGCCGATAGATTGTCTTCCACGCCTTGCAGCGCCGCCAGCACGGTTTGGCGGTAGTTGGCCACGCTGGCATCGTAGCCGGCGATGGCCTGATCGGTCTGGGCGCGGCGCAGGCCGGCGTCGAACAACGTCAGCGCCAGCGACGGGCCGACTGACCAGATGCGGTTGGGCAGCGTCACCCAATCGGCGAAGGTGGAGCCGCGGTAGCCGCCGCTGGCGCCCAGCGTCAGCGTCGGGAAGAAGGCGGCTTTGGCGACGCCGATCTGCGCGTTGGCGGCGGCCATATTGCGTTCGGCGGCGGCGATGTCGGGGCGGCGCTCCAGCAGCGTCGAGGGCAAGCCGGCTGGAATCTGCGGCAGATGCGGCTGCTGGCTGGCCGGCGGCAGCGCGAAGCTGGCCGGCGCCAGGCCCAACTGGGCGGCGATGGCGTGCTCCAGCTGGGCGCGCGTCAGCCGCTTGTCCACTACCGCGGCCTGAGCGGTTTTCCACTGGCTTTCGGCCGATGCCACGGCGTCGTCGCCGACGATGCCGGCCGCGTACTGGTTCCGCGTCAGCTGCAGGGTGTCGCCCAGCAGTTTTTCGCTCTGGCGCAGATTGGCCAACTGCATGTCCGCTACCACCAGCTGCAAATAAGCGGTGGCGAGCAGGGTTTGGCTGCTGAGCCGGATGGCGGCCAATTGCGCTTCCGATGCCTGCTGCTTGGCTTTGCCGGCCTCCACTTCGCGGCGAACGGCGCCCCACAGGTCTACTTCCCAGCTGGCGGACAGCCCCAGGTTGTATCCGTTTGTCGCGCCGGCGCCGGGCGCGGCCACGCCATGGCTTTTTGAGGCGTTGGCCGACAGCGAGGGGAACAGCCCGGCTTGGGCCTGCCGCAGCGCCGCCTGCGCCTCGCGGTATTGCGCCTCGGCCTGGGCGATGGTCGGGCTTTGCCGGTTCAGCGTGTCCATCAGCTGGCTCAGCGTGGCGTCCTGGAATACGGCCCACCAGTCGCCGCGCGGCATGGCGTCCTGCGGCTCGGCGGTTTTCCAACGGCCGTCTTCCTTGAAGCTGGCGGGGATATCCACTTTCGGTTTGGCATAGTCGGGGCCGACGGCGCAGCCGGCCAGCGCCAGGGCGGCCATGGCGGCGATCAGGCCGCATTTCAGTGGTTTTCTTGTTTTATGCATCGCAATCATTCCTCTTGGCCATCGGCCAGCGCGTGTCCATGCCTGCCGCGCCACGTCAGGCACCATAGGCGGAAGCGGTCCAGATACAGGTAGACAATCGGTGTGGTGTACAGCGTCAAGAGCTGGCTGAGCAGCAGGCCCCCGACGATGGAAATGCCCAGCGGCGTGCGCAGCTCGGCGCCGTCGCCGCGGCCCAGCGCCAGCGGCAAGGCGCCGAACAGCGCGGCCATGGTGGTCATCATGATGGGGCGGAAGCGCAGCAGGCAGGCCTGCAGAATGGCGGCTTCCGGCGTCAGCTTCTGTTCGCGCTCAGCGGTCAGCGCGAAGTCGATCATCATGATCGCGTTCTTCTTCACAATGCCTATCAGCAGCAGGATGCCGATCAGCGCGATGATGTTGAACTCGCCGCCGGTGGCCATCAGCGCCAACAGCGCGCCCACGCCGGCCGAGGGCAGGGTGGAGAGAATGGTGATCGGATGCACCACGCTCTCGTACAGCATGCCCAGCACGATGTACACCGCCACCAGCGCCGCCAGGATCAAATAGGGCTGGCTGTCCAGCGAGGCCTGGAAGGACTTGGCCGTGCCCTGGAAGCTGGCGCGGATGCTGCTGGGCAAGCCGATATCGGCGATGGCGGCGTCGATCGCCTGCGTGGCGTCGGACAGCGACTTGCCCGGCGGCAGGTTGAAGGAGATGGTGGTGGCGGCAAACTGGCTCTGGTGGTTGACCGACAGCGAGGTATTGGTCGGTTTCCAGCTGGCGATGGCCGACAGCGGCGTCGGCTGGCCGCCCGGCGTTTGCAGATAGATGTCGCGCAGGCCTTCCGGACTCTGCCAGTATTGCGGCGCCACCTCCAGCACCACATGGTATTGGTTCAAGGCGTTGTAGATGGTGGAGACCTGGCGTTGGCCGAAGGCGTCGTTCAGGACCGAATCCACCTGGGCCTGGGTCAAGCCCAGCCGCGCCATCGCCGCGCGATTGAAGGTCAGCGAGGTTTGCAGGCCCTTCACTTCCTGATCGTTGTTGAGGTCGGCCAGGAACGGAATCTTGCTCATCGCCTGTTGCACCTTGGGCGTCCACTCGCGCAGCTCGGCGAGGTCGTCGCCCTGCAAGGTGTACTGGTACTGCGCATTGCTGGAGCGGCCGCCGATGCGGATATCCTGCACCGACTGCAGGAACAGCTGGGCGCCGGGCTCGTTGGAGAGTTTCTTGCGCAGCCGGGCGATCACCTGGTCGGCGCTTTCCTTGCGTTCCGCAAGCGGTTTGAGGCTGACGAACATATTGGCGCCGTTGCGCTGCCCGCCGCCGGTGAAGCCCACTACCTTGTCCACCGCCGGATCGGCCCCCACCACGTCGATGAAGCGCTGCAGTTTGTGCTGCATGGCCTGGAAGGAGATGCTCTGGTCCGCGCGTATCATGCCAGTGAGGCGGCCGGTATCCTGCTGCGGGAAAAAGCCTTTGGCGATGACGGTGTACAGGAACACGTTCAAGGCGATGGTGGCGCCCAGCATCACCATCATCAGGCGGCTGTGGCGCAAGGCCCAGCTGAGCGAGCGGCGGTAGCCCTCCAGCATGGCGTCGAACGCGCGCTCGCTCCATTGGAACAATTTGCCAGGCGTTTTATGCGCGTCGTGCGCTTTCAGCCAGCGCGCGCACAGCATGGGCGTGGTGGTCAGCGATACCACCAGCGAAACCAGGATGGCGACGGACAGGGTGACGGCGAACTCGCGGAACAGGCGGCCGATGATGCCGCCCATCAGCAGGATGGGGATGAACACCGCGATCAGCGAGATGCTCATCGACAGCACGGTGAAGCCCACCTCGCGCGCGCCCTGCAGCGCGGCCTGGAACGGTTTCATGCCGTTTTCTATGTGGCGTGAGATGTTCTCCAGCACCACGATGGTGTCGTCGACCACGAAGCCGGTGGCGATGGTCAGCGCCATCAGGCTCAGGTTGTTCAAGGAGAAGCCGGCCAGATACATCACGGCGAAGGTGCCCACCAGCGACACCGGCACGGTGATGGCCGGGATGGCGGTGGCGCGGCCGCTGCGCAGGAACAGGAACACCACCATGATGACCAGGCCGATGGAAATCACCAGCGAGCGTTCCACTTCGGACAGCGAGGCGCGGATGGTCGGCGTGCGATCCATCACCTGATTGATCTTGATCGCCGGCGAAATAGACGCCTGCAGCTGCGGCAGCAGCGCCTTCACCCGATCGACGGTTTCGATGATGTTGGCGCCGGGCTGGCGGAACAGGATCAGCATCACCGCCGGTTGCTTGCCCAGCATGCCGGCGTTGCGCAGGTCCACCACCGAATCCTTGACCTCGGCCACGTCCGAGATGCGCACCGCGCTGCCGTTTTTGTAGCTGACGATCAGCGGCAGGTAGTCGCTGGCCTTGCCGGCCTGGTCGTTGGCCTGAACCTGCCAGTGGCGGTCTTCGTTTTCCAGGAAACCTTTTGGCCGGTTGGCGTTGGTGCTGGTGATGGCGGCGCGCACCGTTTCCATGCCGATGCCGTAGTGGTTCAGCTGGGCCGGGTTCATTTCCACCCGCACCGCCGGCTGGGCGCCTCCGCCGATGATGACATTGCCGATGCCGTCCACCTGGGACAGTTTCTGCCCCAGGATGGAGTCGGCGGCGTCATACATCTGGCCGCGGGTCATGCTGTCCGAGGTCAGCGCCATGATCATGATGGGCGCGTCGGCCGGGTTCACCTTGCGATAGGTGGGGTTGGACGGCATGCCGGTGGGCAATAGCGAGCGGGCGGCGTTGATGGCCGCCTGCACGTCGCGCGCCGCGCCGTTGATGTCGCGATCCAGATCAAACTGCAGCGTGATGTTGGTGGAGCCGAGCGAGCTGGTGGACGTCATCTCGGTGATGCCGGCGATGCGGCCCAGCGCGCGCTCCAGCGGCGTGGCTACGGTGGCGGCCATGGTTTCCGGGCTGGCGCCGGGCAGCTTGGCCGATACCGATATGGTGGGGAAGTCCACCTGCGGCAACGGCGACACCGGCAGCAGCTTGAACGCGATCAGGCCGGCCAGCAGGATGGCCAGCGTCAGCAGCGTGGTAGCCGCCGGGCGGCGGATGAAGGGCGCCGACGGGATCATGCTTCAGCCTCTTCGCTCAGTTCCGGCTTGGTTTGGCGGCCGAAGCGGCGCGCCAGGCGGTCGAAGGCCAGGTAGATCACCGGGGTGGTGAACAGCGTCAGCACCTGGCTGACCATCAGGCCGCCCACCATGGTGATGCCCAGCGGCTCGCGCAGCTCGGAGCCCATGCCGCCGCCGACCATCAGCGGCAGCGCGCCCAACAGCGCCGACATGGTGGTCATCAGAATGGGGCGGAAACGCAGCAGGCAGGCCTGGTAGATGGCCTCGCGCGGGCTCATGCCTTGTTCGCGTTCGGCCTCCAGCGCGAAGTCTATCATCATGATCGCGTTTTTCTTGACGATGCCGATCAAGAGAATGATGCCGATGATGGCGATCACCGACAGGTCGGTGCCGGTGACCATCAGCGCCAGCAGCGCGCCGATGCCGGCGGACGGCAGGGTGGAGAGAATCGTGATGGGGTGAATATAGCTCTCATACAGCACGCCCAGCACGATGTACATGGTGACGATGGCGGCCAGGATCAGCCACAGCGTGTTGGACAGCGACGCCTGGAAGGCCATGGCCGCGCCCTGGAACTTGGTGTCCATGCTGGCCGGCAGGCCTAGCTCGGACTCGGCCTTGCGGATGCCGTCCACCGCCTCTCCCAGCGACGCGCCCGGCTTCAAATTGAAGGAGATGGTGGCGGTCGGAAACTGGCCCAGATGATTGATCGCCAGCGAAGTGGGGCGCTCCTCGATGGTGGCCACGGTGTCCAGCGGCTCCGGCCCGCCGCTGGCGGTGGGCACATAGATGCCCTTCAGCGACAGCAGGTCGCGTTGATGCGCGGGGTCCACCTCCAGCACCACGCGGTATTGGTTGGTCTGGGTGAAGATGGTGGAGATCAGCCGCTGGCCAAAGGCGTCGTACAGCGCGTTGTCGATCGCGGCGGTGGTGACACCGAGTCGGGAGGCCACGTCGCGGTTGATGTTGACGTAGGCCTGCAGGCCCTTGTCCTGCAGGTCGCTGGCCACATCGGCCAATGCCGGTTCCTGCTGCAGGCGGCGCACCAGCTTGGGCACCCAGGTCGACAGATCGTCCTGGCTGGTGGCCTGCAGCGTGAACTGGTATTGGGTGCGGCTGACGCGGGCGTCTATGGTCAGGTCCTGCACCGGCTGCAGATACAGCGACATGCCGGGCACGTCGGCGGCGCGCTGTTGCAGGCGCGCCAGCACGGTGCGGATATTGTCGCGCTGGTCTTTGGGTTTCAGGTTGATCAGCAGGCGGCCGCTGTTCAGCGTGGCATTGGTGCCGTCCACGCCGATGAAGGACGACAGGCTGTCCACCGCCGGGTCTTTCAGCAGCGCGTCGGCAAGCGCTTCCTGGCGTTCGGCCATGGCGCTGAAAGAGATGGATTGCGAGGCTTCGCTGATGCCCTGGATGGCGCTGGTGTCCTGCAGCGGGAAGAAGCCCTTGGGCACGGCCACGTAAAGCGCGGCTGTCAGCGCCAGGGTGCCGACCGCCACCAGCAGCGTGGTTTTCTGTCGGTCCAGCACCCAGTTCAGCGCCACGCCGTAACGGGCGATGATGCGGTCGAAGAACTGCCCGCTGGCATGGTAGAAGCGGCCTTGCTTGTCTTCCGGCACGTGCTTGAGCAGCCGCGCGCACATCATCGGGGTCAGCGTCAGCGAGATGAAGGCGGAAATCAGGATGGACACCGCCAGGGTGATGGCGAATTCGCGGAACAGCCTGCCTACCACGTCGCCCATGAACAGCAAGGGGATCAGCACCGCGATCAGCGAAATGGTCAGCGAGATGATGGTGAAGCCGATCTGCTTGGAGCCTTTCAGCGCCGCCGCCATCGGCTTCTCGCCTTCCTCGATGTAGCGGGCGATGTTTTCGATCATCACGATGGCGTCGTCGACGACGAAGCCGGTGGCGATGGTCAGCGCCATCAACGTCAGATTGTTGATGGAGAAGCCAGTCAAATACATCACGCCGAAAGTGCCTACCAGCGACAGCGGCACCGCCACGGCGGGGATGATGGTGGCCGGAATATTGCGCAGGAAGACGAAGATCACCATCACCACCAGCGCGATGGCCAGCATCAGCTCGAACTCCACGTCCTCCACCGAGGCGCGGATGGTCACCGTGCGGTCGCTCAGCACGTGGACGTCCACCGCGCCGGGCAGCGTGCCTTGCAGCTGCGGCAGCAGGGCTTTGATGCGGTCCGTCACCTGGATCACGTTGGCGCCGGGCTGGCGCTGCACGTTGAGGATGATGGCCGGCGTGGTGCCGGACCAGGCGGCCAGGCGCACGTTTTCCGCCGAATCCACCACCTTGGCCACATCCTTGAGGAATACCGGCGCGCCGTTCTGGTAGGCGATGATGACGTTTCTGTATTCCTCGGCGGATTGCAGCTGGTCGTTGCCGTCCACGGTGGACGCCTGCAGCGGGCCGTCGAAACTGCCCTTGGCCTGGTTGACGTTGGCGCTGCCGATGGCGGTGCGGATGTCTTCCAGCGTCAGGCCGCGCGCCGCCAGCGCCTTGGGATTGCTCTGGATGCGCACAGCCGGGCGCTGGCCGCCGCTGATGCTGACCAGGCCGACGCCGGGCACCTGCGACAGCTTCTGCGCCAGCCGCGTGTCCACCAGGTCTTCCAGCTTGGTCAGCGGCAGGGTGGGGGAGCTGACGGCGATGGTCAGGATGGGCGTATCGGCTGGGTTGACCTTGTTATAAATGGGCGGGCTGGGCAGGTCCGACGGCAGCAGGTTGCTGGCGGCGTTGATGGCGGCCTGGACCTCCTGTTCGGCGACATCCAGCGTCAGGTCCAGGCTGAATTGCAGCGTGATGACAGAGGCGCCGCCGGAGCTGGACGAGGACATTTGCGACAGGCCCGGCATTTGGCCGAACTGGCGCTCCAGCGGCGCCGTGACCGACGAGGTCATCACGTCGGGGCTGGCGCCGGGATACAGCGTCACCACCTGGATGGTGGGGTAGTCCACCTCGGGCAGGGCCGAAACCGGCAGCATGCGCCAGGACACCAGGCCAGTCAGCAGGATGGCCACCATCAACAAGGTGGTGGCCACCGGCCGCAGAATAAACGGACGGGACGGATTCATGCCTTTTCCTTCCGTTTAGTTGGCGGCGGAGGCTGGGCGCTTGGCCTGCGGGCCGGCGCTGTGCTTTTTATGCCCCTTGCCCGCGTTGGCGGCGGCGGAGGCGGCTTCGCGCGCTTGCGCGGCGCGATCCACGACCTTGACCTGAGCGCCGTCGCGCAGCTTGTCTACGCCGTCTATGACTACGCGTTGGCCCGGCTTCAAGCCGTCCTCGATGATGGTGTTGTCGCCGGAGGCCGGGCCGGTCTTGACCTTGGATAGGCTGACGGTGGAGTCGTCGCCCACGGTGTAAACGTAATTGCCTACTTTGCCCAATTGCACCGCCACCGTCGGCACCACGATGGCGTCTTTGCGCACACCCAGTTCAAGATTGACGTTGACGAACTGGTTAGGGAACAGCTGCTGCTGTTCATTGGCGAATTTGGCCTTGATATTGATGGTGCCGGTGCCGGTGTTCAGCTGGTTGTCCAGCGCCAGCAGCGTGCCGTCGGCGAGCTTGTGCTTGTTGTCGCGGTCCCAGGCCTCAACCTTCAGCGTCTTGTTGTCCCTGGCGGCCTGTAGCACAGAGGCCAGGTTGGCTTCCGGAATGGCGAACACCACGTTGATGGGCTGGGTCTGGGTGATGGTGACCAGGCCGTTGGCGTCGCTGGCGTGGACGATATTGCCCGGGTCCACCTGGCGCAAGCCGACGCGGCCGCTGACCGGCGCGGTGATGCGTGCGTAGTCGACATTCAGCTTGGCTACGGCTACGGCGCCTTGGTCCACCTTGACCGTGCCTTCGTATTGATGCACCAGGGCCTGTTGGGTATCGACCTGCTGTTTGGAAATGGAATTCTGTCCCGACAGCTGCTGGTAGCGCGCTAGGTCTATCCTGGCGTTGGCCAGCAGGGCCTGGTCGCGTTGCAGCTGGCCTTCCGCCTGGGTCAGCGTGGCCTGGTAGGGACGGGAATCGAGTTCGGCCAGCAACTGCCCTTGCTTGACCATCTGGCCTTCGGTGAAGTGCACCTTGTCCAGCTGGCCGTCGACGCGGCTGCGCACGGTGACGGTATAGGTGGAGTTGACTGTGCCCAGCGCGTTCAAGCGCAGCGGAGCATCCATGGTTCTGACTTCGGCCACGCCTACGGCCACCGGCGCCGCTCCCTTGTTCCTGGCTGCCGCCTCCATGGCGTTCTGGCTATGTTGGTGCCACCACCAGCCGCCGCCCAGGACGGCGATGACGGCGATGATGAGCGGCAGGCGGCGGGATTTGACGGGCGTGGGGCTTGACATGCAGGTGCTCCGGAATGGCGTATCATTTGTTATTGATCGTGCATAGCATGACAGTTTTTCATGCGTTTTGCTGCATAACTGGCGCATAAAGCGGCAGACTATGCCAATAAAAACCGTGCTAAATCGTGCCTGCATAATATGAGCGTGGTTTGAGCGCGGGCGCGCTTTGTGTTTGAATTTGTTAAATTAAAGCAATTGTTTGCTTTCTTTTTGTGGCGGCTTGTCTCAAGTGGAGCCGGGAAACGCTTTTGCGTCATGGGCTTGCGCGGGGCGCCGTGCCGTGACGCCTGGATTGTGATTTTTACCGATTGTTTGCGTATGGGATGAAATGTTTACGCGAAATTTATCCGCCACGGTCTAGCATGCGCTTTCCACCGTGCCCGCGGCGCGGCAGGGACAGGTAGCGATAAGGAGATGATGATGCAGGCAGGTGTGCGCAACGGGGCTATCGCGGCTTCCGATCGAAAACGACAGCCGGCGGCGGCGATGCTGGCGCTGGCCGCGCTGGGCGTGGTGTTTGGCGATTTGGGCACCAGTCCGCTTTACGCCTTGCAGGAGGCGTTCAACGGCGATCACGGCGTGCGGCCGACGCCGGACAATGTGGTGGGCGTGGTGTCGCTGTTCTTGTGGTCCTTGATTCTGATGGTCAGCATCAAGTACGTGCTGGTGCTGATGCGGGCAGACAATAAAGGAGAGGGCGGCATTCTGGCGCTGCTGGCGCAGATCGCCGGCGACAAGGCCGAGACGGCCGGCCGTTCCACTTGTTTCTGGGTCTTGCTCGGCTTGGCCGGCGCGGCCATGTTGTATGGCGATGGCGTGATCACGCCGGCAGTTTCCGTGCTGAGCGCGATGGAAGGCTTACAGGTGGCCACGCCCGCGCTGGCGGCCTATGTGGTGCCGGCCACCATAGCGATTCTGGTGCTGCTGTTCATGGTGCAGCCATTCGGCTCCGGCCGGGTGGGCGTGGTGTTCGGCCCCATTCTGGCCGCCTGGTTCGTAGCGATCGCCGCGCTCGGCATCGCCCAGTTGTGGCAGAACCCGGCCATTCTGCAAGCGATCAACCCCTTGCACGGCATCAGCTATTTTCAGCGCAACGGCTTTGCCGGCTTTGTTTCGCTGGGCGCGGTGGTGTTGTGTCTGACCGGCGCCGAGGCGCTGTACGCCGATATGGGGCACTTCGGCGCGCGGCCTATCCGCCTGGCCTGGTATGGCCTGGCGCTGCCTGCGCTGCTGTTGAGCTATCTGGGGCAGGGCGCGCTGCTGCTGGCCCATCCCCAACTATCAGGCCGGCCGTTCTATTCGATGGTGCCGGAGTGGGGCCTGTATCCGATGGTGGCGCTGGCGACCTTGGCCACCATCGTCGCGTCGCAGGCGCTGATCACGGCGGTATTCTCTCTCACCCATCAATCGGTGCAGCTCGGTTTCTTCCCGCGGGTGCTGGTGCTGCATACCTCGCGCAGCCACAAGGGCCAGATTTATCTGCCGCTGCTGAACTGGCTGCTGATGCTGGCAACCGTGGCGGTGGTGCTGGGTTTCCGCCAGTCGGACAAGCTCGCCGCCGCCTTCGGCCTGGCCGTCTCCACCACCATGGCCATCACCACCATCTTGTTTGCCGTGTTGGCGCGCGGCCGTTGGCATTGGCCGTGGTGGGCGGTGATCGTGGTGGCCGGCAGCCTGTTCGCGGTCGATGTGGCTTTCGTGCTCGCCAACGCGCTGAAGTTCATGGATGGCGGCTGGCTGCCGCTGACATTGGGCCTGTTCATGTTCATGTTGATGGGCTGCTGGTTTGGCGGCCGCCGGCTGCAGGTGAGGGAAGGGCAGGACAGGCAGCTGCCAATCGAGGCGCTGCTGTCCAGTTTGCAGATGAACCCGGTGGCGCGCATTCCGGGCGTCGGCGTGTTTTTGTCGGAGAACGCGGACGGCACGCCGCTGGTGATGCTGCACCACCTGAAGCACAACCAGGTATTGCATGAGACCGTATTGCTGCTGACCCTGCAGATGCAGGACGTGCCGCGTGTGAAAGGCGAGCGCGTGGCGGTGCGGCGGCTGGGCGAGGGCGTGGCGCGCGTGGTGGCGCGCTACGGCTATATGGAAGAGCCCGATGTGCCGGAGGTGATGGCGCATGCGTCCGCCTTGTTGAATCTGCCGGCGCTGGAGCCGCTTTGCACCACTTATTATCTTGGGCGGCAGACGCTGGTTCCCGCTGCGGGCAGCAGCCGCTTCAAGCGCTGGCTGATCGGCGTGTTCGGTGTTCTGCGGCAGAACGCGCGCAGCGCCACGCTGTATTTCCGTTTGCCGCCAAACAGGGTGGTGGAGTTGGGCGCCCGGATTGAGCTGTAATGCAACACTTTGCGGGATAAGACAATGAGGCCGGGCTGCGCCCGGCTTTTTCTTGCCTGTCGGGCGGTGCGGGCGCATTGATATTTCTCATTCGAACATGACATTTTCGTTTTTTGCTGAAAATGGCGGATTCAGGCTAGTCAATGCCCGCGATCGATGTCATTCTTTGCCGCTTTATTAGTCGACCCTTAAGATCAGGGGCCGTCCGGCGCGAGCCGCGCGGAGAGAAATACGCAGAGAGAGTTGGATATGGACAAGAAACAAGACGCCCAGGAGCTGCGCCGTTCGCTGCAGGCGCGCCACCTGTCGATGATCGCGATCGGCGGCTCCATCGGCACCGGCCTGTTCCTGGCTTCCGGCGCCACCATTTCGGGCGCCGGCGCAGGCGGCGCGCTGCTGGCCTATGCCTTGGTGGGCCTGATGGTGTACTTCCTGATGACCAGTCTGGGCGAAATGGCCGCCTTCATGCCGGTGTCCGGCTCGTTCCAGGTTTACGGCTCGCGCTTCGTCGATCCGGCCTTCGGCTTCGCCCAGGGCTGGAACTATTGGTATAACTGGGCGATCACCATCGCGGTGGAGCTGGCCGCGGCCGCCATCATTATGAATTACTGGTTCCCCGGCGTGCCGGGCGTGCTGTGGAGCGGCGGCTTCCTGGCCATCATCTTCGTGCTGAACTACTTCTCGGTGAAGGGTTTCGGCGAGGCCGAGTTCTGGTGCTCGATGCTGAAAGTGGCCACCATCATCGCCTTCATCGTCATCGGCTTTCTGATGATTCTGGGCATCATGACCGAACCCGATCCGCACCGCATCGCGCCGGGGCTGGCCGTGATGACGCAGGGCGACGGCGCCTTCATCGGCGGCCTGGCGGCCTTCGTCGGCGTGGCCATGGTGGTGGGCTTCTCGTTCCAGGGCACCGAACTGATCGGCGTGGCCGCCGGCGAGTCCGCCAATCCGGGGCGAACCATTCCGCGCGCCGTGCGCCAGATCTTCTGGCGCATCCTGATGTTCTACATGCTGTCCATCCTGATCATCGGCCTGATCCTGCCGCACAACGACCCCTCGCTGCTGAAGAACGACATGAAAGACGTCGGCGCCAGCCCGTTCACCCTGGTGTTCAATCGCGCCGGCTTGGCCTTCGCCGCCAGCCTGATGAACGCGGTGATCCTGTCCGCCATCCTGTCGGCCGGCAACTCCGGCATGTACGCCTCCACCCGCATGCTGTACGCGATGGCCAAGAACGGCATGGCGCCGAAATTGTTCAGCAAGCTGTCCGACAACGGCGTGCCGCGCAACGCGCTGTATGCCACCACCCTGGTAGCCTGCCTGTGCTTCCTGACCTCCTTGTTCGAGAGCAATGCGGTGTATATGTGGTTGCTGAACTCGTCCGGCATGACCGGATTCATTGCTTGGCTGGGCGTCGCGATCAGCCACTACCGCTTCCGTCGCGCCTATGTGAAGCAGGGCTACAGCCTGGACGACCTGCCGTATCAAGCCAAGTGGTTCCCGCTGGGGCCGATGTTCGCCTTCGCCTTGTGTCTGCTGATCATGCTGGGGCAGAACTACACCGCCTTCACCGCGGCCAAGGTCGATTGGTACGGCGTGATCGCCACCTATTTGGGCATTCCCTTGTTCCTGGCTTTGTGGTGGGGCTATCGCGTGATGCACAAGACGACTCTGGTGCCGCTGGAGGAGATCGAGCTGGCCGAAGCGCATCGCAAGGCGCTGGATCAGCGCGGCGAAGGCAAGGGCGGCAAGCTGGCCTCCGCGCAAGCCTGACGACTTGCGGATATTTGACAAAGCCCGCTGGCAAGCGGGCTTTTTTTATGGTTTCATCCGCAATCTCGATACCATTTGAAATATTCCGCGGAGCCGGCCCCGATGCAGTTGCTGTCCATCTTCATGACCAAGTTTCTTTTCGTGATGGCCGCGCTGCTGCCCATCATGAACCCGCCGGGGCTGGTGCCCATTTTCATCTCGATGACGGCGCGCAATACGCCGCAGCAGCGCCGCTACCTGGCGCGCCGGATCGCCCTGTATTGCGCCTTGTTGCTGGTGGGCAGCATGTACGTCGGCGGTTACGTGCTGTCGTTTTTCGGGGTTTCGCTGCCGGTGGTGCAGATGTCCGGCGGCCTGCTGATCACCTTCGCCGCCTGGCGCATGCTGAACGACACGCCGGCGGAATCCAGCCAGACGTCCAGCGAACCTGCGCGTTCTGACAACACGGCTGAGCTGAAGCAACGGGCCTTCTATCCCTTGACCTTCCCCCTGACGGTGGGGCCGGGCTCGATTTCCGTGGCCATCACCATCGGCGCCACGCTCACCGGCAGCGGCAAGGGCATCGTCCGCTACGCCATCGCCCCGCTGGCGGGATCGGCCGCCGTGCTGGCCAGCAGCGTGCTGGTCTACCTGTGCTACGCCCACGCGGACAAGCTGCTGCGCTACCTGGGGCAGACCGGCTCCATCGTCTTCCTGCGGCTGTCCGCCTTCATCTTGCTGTGTCTGGGCGTGCAGATCATGTGGGACGGCTTTGGCGAGCTGGCCAGTCAATGGCTGCAGGATCATGCCGGCCTGTTACATTGACCAGTTGATGCCGCATGGCTGCGCCATGGCCGGCGTTTATTGATTTGAGGCAAAGCGACGGCGGGTAGGGCGGCGCACACTGTGCTCAACATTTCGAGTCCATTCATGGAGACGGACAATGAGCACAAGCGCTTTCTTCATCCCCTCGCTCAATCTGATGGGCGCCGGCTGTCTGCAGCAGGCGGTTGAAACCATGCGCGGCCATGGCTTTCGCCGCGCCTTGATCGTGACGGACCAGGGCTTGGTCAAGGCCGGCCTGGCCGGCAAGGTCGCCCAGATGCTGGGCGAGGCCGATATCGAGCCGGTGATCTTTGACGGCGTGCATCCCAATCCAAGCTGCGCCAACGTCAATGCCGGCCTGTCCCTGCTGAAAGAGAAGAAGTGCGACGTGGTGGTGTCGCTGGGCGGCGGCTCGCCGCACGACTGCGCCAAGGCCATCGCGCTGGTAGCGGTGAACGGCGGCAAGATCCAGGATTACGAGGGCGTGGATCGGTCGGCCAAGCCGCAATTGCCGCTGGTAGCGATCAACACCACCGCCGGCACCGCGTCGGAGATGACCCGCTTCTGCATCATCACCGACGAATCCCGCCACATCAAGATGGCCATCGTCGACAAGCACACCACGCCGATTCTATCGGTCAACGATCCGGAAACCATGGCCGGCATGCCGGCCTCGCTGACCGCCGCCACCGGCATGGACGCGCTGACCCACGCTGTGGAAGCCTATGTGTCCACTATCGCCACTCCCATCACCGACGCCTGCGCCTTGAAGGCGGTGGAACTGATCGCCGGCTTCCTGCGCCGGGCGGTGAAGGACGGCAAGGACATGGAAGCGCGCGAGCAGATGGCTTACGCGCAGTTCCTGGCCGGCATGGCCTTCAACAACGCCTCGCTGGGCTATGTGCACGCGATGGCGCACCAACTGGGCGGGTTCTACGATCTGCCGCACGGCGTGTGCAACGCGGTGCTGCTGCCGCATGTGCAAGTGTTTAACGCCGCCGTCGCAGGCGAGCGGCTGGGCGATGTGGCCCTGGCCTTGGGCGAGAAGACCCGCAGCGCCGAAGCCGCCATCGCCGCGATCAAGCGTCTTGCCGCCGATGTCGGCATCCCGGCCGGCTTGAAAGAGCTGGGCGTGAAAGAAGCCGATATTCCTGTCCTGGCCGACAACGCCTTGAAGGATGCCTGTGGCCTGACCAATCCGCGCAAGGCCAGCCACGAAGAAATCTGCGCGATCTTCCGCGCGGCCATCTAGCCGCGCCGCCCGGCCCTTGCCGGCCGGGTTTCTCCGCGGCCTGAACGTTCCAGGCCGCGGAATCACCGCCCACGGGAGGCTGGCCAGCATGGCCGGCGCCTCGCGGACAAGGAGGGTTATATGAACGCCTCTATACGTCTGGTTTCCATCGGGCAATGCAAAATTCCCCCCGCCAAGGGCTTTCTGCTGTCAAGCAAATGGCCGCGACAGTGGCCGCGCGCGGTCCTCTTGCCAGACCACTGGCTGCGGCGCGTGCTGCCTACGGAAGAACTGGTGGCTTGGATGCATGGCGACAGCGTGCGTTGGCCGACGTTCTGCGACATTTACTGGGCGGATCTGAGCGCCAATCCCGCGCGCTGGCAGGCCTTGCTTGGGGCGATGCGCGAGGGCGAGCTGGTATTGCTGCATGATTGCGGCGACGGCCAGTACACCTCGGTGCGCGCGCTGGAGCAGTTTTTGCGGCGGCAGGACGAAAACGGCATGGCGGCCTGAGCGGCCAAATTTCCTAAGCGGAACAGCCATAGCGCCCGATGGCATTTAGCAAGCGGGCGGTTTTCGGGCAAGATAGGCGTGTAAGCACTGCCGGCGCTAAGCCGGGATGAGAAAGAGAGACGCGCATGTTGGACCCGCAACAAGAGAATCTGCATCCGGAAACGCTGGCGATTCGCTCCGGCCGCACCATTAGCGAATATGGCGAACACAGCCAGGGGCTGTTCCTCACCTCCAGTTTCACCTATGAGTCCGCGGCGCAGGCCGCGGCCATGTTCCTCGGCGAGATCGAGGGCTATACCTATTCCCGCTTCACCAATCCCACCGTCTCCGCCTTCCAGCAACGGCTTGCGCAGATGGAGGGCGGCGAACGCGCCATTGCCACCGCCACCGGCATGGCGGCCATCCAGGCCATCATGATGACGCTGCTGCAGGCGGGCGATCATATGGTTTCCTCGCAAAGCCTGTTTGGCTCCACCACCAATCTGTTCGCCAATCAGCTGGCCAAGTTCGGCGTGACCACGACTTTTGTCGATGCGCGCGATCTGCAAGCCTGGCGCGCCGCGATCCAGCCGAACACCAAGCTGCTGTTCCTGGAGACCCCTTCCAATCCGCTGACCGAAGTGGCCGACGTGGCCGCCGTCGCCGATATCGCCCACGCGCATGATGCCTTGCTGGTGGTGGACAACAGTTTCTGTTCGCCGGCGCTGCAGCAGCCCTTGAGGCTGGGCGCCGATCTGGTGATGCATTCGGCCACCAAATTCATCGACGGCCATGGCCGGGTGATGGGCGGCGCTGTGGTGGGCAGCGACAAGCTGGTCGAGCAGGTCTATTTGCACGTGCGCACCGCAGGACCGTCGCTGTCGCCGTTCAATGCCTGGACGCTGCTGTCCGGGTTGGAGACGCTGCATCTGCGCATGGAAAAACACAGCGCCAACGCGCTGGAGCTGGCGCGTTGGTTGGAGGCGCAGCCCAATGTCGAGCGCGTGTATTATCCCGGCCTGGAGAGTCATCCTCAGTACGAGTTGGCTCGCCGCCAGCAGAAGAGCGGCGGGGCGGTGGTGTCCTTCGTGGTGAAGGGCGGCCGCGAGGCGGCGTGGAAGGTGGTGGACAGCGTGCGGGTGATTTCGCGCACGGCGAATCTGGGCGATGTGAAAAGCACCATCACCCACCCAGCCAGCACCACCCATGCCCGCGTGACGCCCGAGGCGCGCGAGAAGGCCGGCATTGTCGAGGGGCTGTTGCGCGTTAGCGTCGGTCTGGAAAATGTGTTGGACTTGCAGCGGGATTTGGCGCTGGGCCTTGACTAAGCCCTTTTAACGCGTGTTTCATTCAAACGGCAGTCTAAAATCAAGACTGCCGTTTTTTTGTTTGCCCTGAGCGGTGAATGAGCAAGGCGCCCTGCATGCCTTGACATTGATCAAGTTAAAACGTAAGTTTGAAACGCTTGTTCGAAAGCTGAGATGAGCAAGACTAAACCACACAATACAACAAAGGCACTGGAGACCATGGAGGCAAACCGCCCCGACACCGCCACCCGCATTCTGGACGTTGCCGAACGTCTGTTTGTGGAGCATGGATTCGAGGCGACTTCGCTGCGCATGATCACCCAGCAGGCCGAGGTGAATCTGGCCGCGGTGAACTATCACTTCGGCTCCAAGGATGCGTTGTTCGAGTCCGTGTTCATGCGCAGGCTGGCGCCCTTGCTGGAAGACTGCCTGGCGGAACTGGACCTGCTGGAAGCGAAGCCGGGCGAATTGCCGCTGGAACAACTGGTGCTGTCGTTCATTCGGCCGTGCCTGGTGTTGTCCAAGGACCCGTCCCGCGGCGGCGCCATGTTTGTGCGCCTGCTGTCGCGCACGCTGGTGGAAAACCACCGTCTGTTGCGCGAGACCATCTCGCAGCAGTACAGCGTGTTCGTGCAGCGCTACACGGAAGCGTTCCAGCGCGCGCTGCCCCATCTGGAGCCGGAGCAGCTCGCCTGGCGCATGCATCTCGCCTTTAGCGTCATGTTCAATGCCTTTGCCGGCAACGATGTGCTGAAAATCTTCACGCGCAGCCAGATCGTTACCGCCCGGGACCCGGACATGATCGTCAAATACCTGGTGCCGTTTGTGATAGCCGGTTTGGTCGCGCCCATCGAGGGCTGATTCCGCGTCGTTCGCCAAGGATTACAACAGCAAGGCGGCGCGCGGGACCGAGGGGTCAACACGAGGGTAAACACAATGATTGCTGCCGTAATTCTGGTCGCGCTGATCGTCGCGCTGGCCTACTGCGCCGCGCCGGTGCTGGTTTGGACCGTGGGCCTTGCCGCCTGGCTCGCCGCGCTCCAGTTCGTTTTCCATTGCGAGGTTCATGCCGCCGTCTGGGCGGTGTTCGCCGTTGTCGCCGCCGTGCTGAACATCGTGCCGCTGCGCCGCGCGGTGTTCACCGGTCCGGTGTTCGGCGTGTTCAAGAAAATCACGCCGGCGATGTCGCAGACCGAGCAGGAGGCCATCAACGCCGGCACGGTGTGGTGGGATCGCGACCTGTTCTCCGGCAAGCCGGACTACAACCGTCTGCTGTCTTTTCCGGACCCGAAGCTGACGCCTGAAGAGCAGGCGTTCATCGACGGCCCGACCGAACAGTTGTGCGCGATGATAGACGACTGGAAGATCACCCATGAGCTGAAGGATCTGCCGCCGGAAGTGTGGCAGTTCATCAAGGATCACGGCTTCTTGGGCATGATCGTCAAGAAGAAGTACGGCGGCCTGGAATTCTCCAATTATGCCCATGCCAAGGTGGTGACCAAGATCGCCACCCGTGGCGGCACCGCAGCGGTATCGGTGATGGTGCCGAACTCGCTCGGCCCGGGCGAACTGCTGCAGCATTACGGCACGGAAGCGCAGAAGGATTACTATCTGCCGCGTCTGGCCAAGGGCGTGGAAGTGCCGTGCTTCGCGCTGACCAGCCCGTATGCCGGTTCCGACGCCGGCGCCATTCCGGACTTTGGCGTGGTGTGCCGCGGTTCCTACACCCATCCGCGCACCGGCGAGCGTTTCGAGGACGTGCTGGGCGTGCGCGTCAGCTGGGAAAAGCGCTGGATCACGCTGGCCCCGGTCGCCACCATCCTAGGCCTGGCCTTCAAGATGTATGACCCGGATCACCTGCTGGGCGATAAGGAAGAAATCGGCATCACCTGCGCGCTGGTGCCGACCGAGCATGTCGGCGTGGAAATCGGTCGTCGCCATTTCCCGGGCGGCTCGGCCTTCATGAACGGTCCGACCTGGGGCAAGGACGTGTTCATTCCGCTGGAGTGGATCATCGGCGGCCGCGAATACGCCGGCCAAGGCTGGCGCATGCTGGTGGAATGCCTGTCGGTGGGCCGCTGCATCTCGCTGCCGGCCATGTCCGTCGCCTGCGGCAAGCTGACCAGTTACACCACCGGCGCCTATGCCCGCATCCGCGACCAATTCGGCCTGCCCATCGGCAAGTTCGAAGGCGTGGACGAGGCGATGGCCCGCATCGGCGGCTACACCTACCAGATGGAAGCGGCGCAGGACTTGGCCTTGACCGCCCTCGACAACGGCGAGAAGCCGTCGGTGCTGTCGGCCATCCTGAAGTACCACAACACCGAGCGCATGCGCAAAACGCTGAACGACGCGATGGACGTGCATGGCGGCAAAGCCGTGGTGCTGGGGCCGCGCAACTATCTGGCGCGCGGTTATCAGGCCATCCCGATCGGCATCACCGTGGAAGGCGCCAACATCCTGACCCGTTCGATGATCATCTACGGCCAGGGCGCGATCCGCTGCCATCCGTTTGTGCTGCGTGAAATGAAGGCGGCGATGGCCAACGACGGCGCCGAGTTCGACAAGGCGATCACCGGCCATATCAACTTCGTCATCAGCAACTTTGTCCGCTCGCTGTGGCTGGGTCTGACCTGCAGCCGTTTCGCGAAGAGCCCGAAGGGCGGCGTCACTGCGGCGTACTACAAGCGCGTCACCCGTTTCTCCAGCGCCTTCGCGCTGCTGTCCGACATGGCCATGTTCAGCCTGGGCGGCTCGCTGAAGTTCCGCGAGAAGCTGTCGGCCCGCCTGGGCGACATGCTGTCCGGCCTGTACATCGCCACCGCCTCGCTGAAGCGTTTCGAGCGCGACGGCGCGCCGAAGGAAGACATCGCCGTGATGAGCTGGGCGGTGGAGAACGCCTTGTACGATGTGCAAGTGGCGATGGACGGCTTCCTGGCCAACCTGCCTAGCCGCGGCCTGGCCTGGGTGCTGCGCCGCATCATCTTCCCGTGGGGTTTGACGCTGAAGCCGGCGTCCGACCGCACCGGCACCAAGGTGGCGCGCGCCCTGATGGAGCCGGGCGGCACCCGCGACCGCCTGACCCACGGCATGTACGTGCCTAAGGAAGAGACTGATCCGGTCGGCGTGCTGGGCCATGCGCTGAATGCGATTCTGGCCACCGATCCGGTGGAGCAGAAGCTGCGCAAGCTGGCGCGTGATGGCAAGTTCAAGACCATCACCGCGCGCGAGCGCCTGGCCGAGGCCTTGCAAACGGGCCTGATCAATCAGGAGGAGTTCGATGCGGTAACCCGCGCCCGCAAGCTGAAGCGTGATGTGATCATGGTGGACGACTTCGACAAGAAGCTGGAACAGCATGATGACAAATTGCTGCAGCGCCTGATTTTCTAAGCCAGGCAACGTGGTACCATGCGCCGGATACCGCATGTATCCGGCGTTCCGCAAAGCGGCCGCGTCTCATGCGGCCGTTTTGTCGAACGCGACAAAGTGATAAAGGCGGGAGAGTGTGTGATGGAACAGCAAGAAGCCAGGGTGCCGGTGTTGCGGGTAAGGGCCTTGCCCACCAGCACCAATGCCTATGGGCGAGTGCAGGCGGGCTGGCTGATGAGCCAGATCGACTTGGCGGGCAGCCTGGATGCCGAGCGTTTGTCGCGCGGCCCGGTCACCACAGTGGCCGTCAACGCTTTCCAGTTTTCCGCGGCCATCTTGCTGGGCGACGTGGTGGATTTGTATGTGGAGCGGCTGCGCATCGGCCAGAAGTCCATCACGCTGAAAATCTCAGTGGAGGCGCAGCGCATGGATGGCTCGCACGTGCGGATCACCGAGGTGATCGCCACCTATGTCGCCATCGATCGCGACGGCAAATCGCGTCTGCTGGAGGCGGGCTGAGGCAGGAATGTTTCGGTCTTCATCAATTGTTGTGGAAATGTTGCAGTAAAACGAACGTTTGGAATAATAGCTCCACGGTTTGGTTGGATTGCTCTAATTCTCTGGTAGCATCGGTCATGACTCACGACATGAATGAGTCATGATCAATGAAAATATCTACTCAAGAAATACTAGAGAGGGAAGCATGAAGCTCAAGCATCTTAGCCTGTCCGTGATGATCATGGGCACCGCGTTCGGCCTGGCGTCTACACAGGCTGCTGCCTCGGGTTATCAGTTTGGTTCGCAGAGCGTTTCCGGCCAGGGCACCGCCCACGCCAACGGCGCCGAAGCCAACGATCCTTCCACCATCTTCACCAACCCGGCTGGCTTGAGCCGCCTGGAAGGCACGCAAATGGTACTGGGCGCCACGCTGGTGGTGCCGGACTCCAAATACACCGACAACGGCTCTACCAATGTGTTGGGCCAGTCTACCGGCACTGGCAATGGCGGCACTTTCGCGCCCAAGGCCGTGGCTGCGCCGACTTTCTACCTGTCGCACAAGATCAACGACAAGATCACCGCCGGCATCGGCATGTTTGTGCCGTATGGCGCGAAGCTGGACTACGGCTTCGACTGGGCCGGCCGTTACGCCTTGAAGAGCGTCAACCTGCAGTCGTTGAACATCAATCCCTCTATCGCATTCAAGCTGGATGATCATCACTCTTTCGGCTTTGGTGTTTCCGCTCAATATATGGATGCCACGCTGGAGCAAATGGCGGATGCAACTTCCGGTCTGGCTTTGAAAGCGGCAAATGCGGGTGGTATCACGGGTCCCTTTGGACCGGGTGGCGCGACTGTAACCTTGACGAATCCCTCGCAAATTGCCGCTGTTATGCGGGCCGGCGGTGTCGGTGGTGATGGATTGGCTCACGTCGAAGGAAATGACTGGGGCTTTGGCTGGAACATAGGTTATATGTATCAGCTTAATGAGAATACCCGTTTTGGTCTGGCTTATCGTTCCAGCATCAAGCAGTCTTTGCAGGGATCGTCTACTTGGACATTCAATAATGTCCAAGGGAATGTAACCGTTGGTGGTATTACTCTGCCTGCGGCGGTGGCTGCGAAACTTGCTCATCCGAATGCCTCCGCCTCCGTCGACGTGACCACTCCCGAAACCGTCTCCGCCAACTTCTTCCATCAGCTGAACCCGAAGGTGGCGCTGATGGGTGATGTGACCTGGGTGCGCAACTCGCAGCTGCAACAGCTGGACATCAAGCAATCCACGGTGAACGGCGTGGCTCAGGGCGATCTGGTGCTGCATCAGAACTGGAAGGACACCTGGCGCGTGTCGTTCGGTTCCAACTACCAGTTGAACGATGCCTGGATGCTGCGCGGCGGCGTAGCCTGGGAGCAAGCGCCTCTGCAGTCTGATAATGACCGCCATCCGGCTATCCCGGATAGCGACCGTCTGTGGCTGTCGTTCGGCGCCAACTACAAGATCAATAAGCAAAGCTCCATCGATCTGGCCTACAGCTTCATTGATTTCAAGAACGCTAACGTCAACTACACCGACGCTTGCAGCCCGGCGGGTGTAAGCCCGACGACTGGCGCTGCATGTACCGGCAACGGCGGCACCGTCAAGGGTAGCTACAAGACCTATCTGCAGTTGATCGGCGTGCAGTACAACTATCGTTTCTAAGCGGTTAACACCGTTCGGAAATCGGCAACAGGGCAGGCGTCAACGCTTGCCCTGTTGCCGTTTCGGCACAGCTGAAGCCGTTGTTGCGCTTGCTGAGATGTCGCGTGCAGATTTTTTACAAAACCTGCTTTGATTTTGCCCAAAATGGGTTAGACTAATCCCACATAAAAGCGAGTGTTTGATATTTTATCTGCGCTCGCAGATCACCCCCCGGTAGGAGCGCTTTATCCGTGCCGGCGAGGGTGGAAGCGCCAGGAAACATTCTCCGGGTGCGGCCGGAACAATAGCGATTCAGTCCGGCCTTACTATCAAGCAGTACCCGGCGCCGCGCCTGTCACAGTCGGCGCGGATTCTGGGCAAGGACGATTCAACGCCCGTCCTTGGAAGCAAGCAGGACAGGTTGAGAGGGGCCTGTCTCATGTGTGTTTCAACAAATCGAGGAAACCATGTCTCAAACCAAATTCAATGTACGCAAGGTTGCCGTGCTCGGCGCTGGCGTGATGGGGGCGCAGATTGCCGCCCACCTGGTGAACGCCAAAGTCCCGACCATTCTGTTTGACTTGCCGGCCAAGGAAGGCGACAAGAACGGCATCGCGCTGAAGGCCATCGACGGTCTGAAGAAGCTGAAACCCTCTCCGCTGGCTGGCAGCGACGTTGTCGCCCACATCCAGCCGGCTAACTATGATGACCACCTGCATCTGCTGAAGGACTGCGATCTGGTGATCGAGGCCATCGCCGAACGCATGGACTGGAAGGTGGACCTGTACCACAAGGTGGCCCCGCATCTGGGCGAGCACACCATCTTCGCCACCAACACCTCCGGCCTGTCCATCAACAAGCTGGCCGAAGGCTGCCCGGACGCGGTGCGCCCGCGCTTCTGCGGCGTGCACTTTTTCAACCCGCCGCGCTACATGCACCTGGTTGAAATCATTCCCTGCGTGACTTCCGACGCCCACATCCTGGACAACCTGGAGCGCTTCCTGGTGTCCACGCTGGGCAAGGGCGTAGTCCGCGCCAAGGACACCCCGAACTTCGTGGCCAACCGCATCGGCGTGTTCTCCATGCTGGCCACCATCGCCAACGCCGCCAAGTACGGCATCCGCTTCGATGTGGTGGACGACCTGACCGGCCCGCGCCTGGGCCGCCCGAAATCCGCCACTTTCCGCACCGCCGACGTGGTGGGTCTGGACACCTTCGCCCACGTGGTGAAGACCATGCAGGATACCCTGCCGCAAGACCCGTGGCACAGCCTGTTCGTGACGCCTGACTGGATGCAAGGCCTGATCTCCGCCGGCGCGCTGGGTTCCAAGACCAAGGCCGGCATCTACAAGAAAGACGGCAAGCGCATGCTGGTGCTGGACCCGGCCAAGGGCGAGTACGTGGGTTCCGGCGAGAAGGGCGACGACGCGGTCAAGGACATCCTGAAGATCGCCAACCCGGCCGAGAAATTCCAAAAGCTGCGCGAGAGCGAACATCCGCAGGCCCAGTTCCTGTGGGCATGTTTCCGCGACGTGTTCCACTACATCTCCTTCCATCTGGCCGATATCGCCAACTGCGCCCGCGACGTGGACTTCGCCATCCGTTGGGGTTTCGGCTGGTCCGCCGGTCCGTTTGAAACCTGGCAAGCCGCCGGTTGGCAGCAAGTAGCCAAGTGGCTGCAGGAAGACATCGCCGCCGGCAAGTCCCTGGCCAAGGCTGAACTGCCGGCCTGGGTGCTGGAAGGCGACCGCGCCGGCGTGCATTTCGCCGACGGTTCCTACAACGCCGCCGACAAGAAACTGGTAGGCCGCTCCGCGCTGGACGTTTACGCGCGTCAGCTGGCGCCGGCCAAGGTGCTGGGCGAGAAGTCCGAGCAGCTGGGCGAAACCGTGTACGAGAACGAAGGCGTGCGCGCCTTCACCACCGGCGACGAGGTGCTGGTGGTGTCGTTCAAGTCCAAGGCCCACGCCATCGGGCCGGCCGTGCTGGATGGTCTGAACACCGCCATCGACATCGCTGAAGACCGCTTCAAGGGCTTGGTGATCTGGCAAACCGAAGAGCCGTTCTCTGTCGGCGCCGACCTGCAGTCGATGATGCCGGCCTTCATGATGGGCGACTGGGACGCCATCGACGCCATGATCGGCCGCTTCCAGTCCACCGCGCTGCGCCTGCGCTACAGCCAGGTTCCGACTGTGGCCGCCACCCAGGGCTACGTGTTTGGCGGCGGCTGCGAGTTCGCCATGCATTGCGACAAGACCGTGGCCGCGCTGGAATCGTACGTGGGCCTGGTGGAAGTGGGCGTGGGCCTGCTGCCGGGCGGCGGCGGCTGCAAGGAGTTCGCGCTGCGCGCCTCGCAGGAGTCCAAGGGCGATCTGCTGGCCGCGCTGAAGGATTACTTCATGAACATCGCCACCGCCAAGGTCGCCACCAGCGGCATCGAGGCGCAAGAACTGGGCTTCTTCCGCAAGGGCGACGCCGTGGTGTTCAATGCTTACGAGCTCTTGTACGTCGCCAAGCAGCAGGCGTTGTCGCTGGCCGAATCCGGCTACCGCCCGCCGCTGAAGGTGAAGGGCTTCCCGGTGGCTGGCCGTTCCGGCGCGGCGTCGATCAAGGGCCAACTGGTGAACATGCTGGAAGGCAACTTCATCAGCCAGCACGACTTCTTCATCGCTTCGCAGATCGCCGACGTGATGACTGGCGGCGATGTGGAGGCCGGCACCCTGGTCAACGAGCAATGGATTCTGGACCTGGAGCGCAAGGCTTTCATGACCCTGCTGAAGAACTCCAAGACCCAGGACCGCATCGCGAATATGCTGACCACCGGCAAGCCGCTGCGCAACTAAGTGCTTGGGGATGATTCTGCTGCGCGTGCCGATCTCAAAGCTGTGATGCTCGCCGTACCACTTGTACGGCTGCGCGTCTCGCCTTGACCTCGGCCCGCTCGCTGCGAATCCTCCCGCAAGCACGGCCAATAGCCAGATGATAGGTCGGTTGATTTCTACCGCTTGGATCAGCCGGCCGACAGGAGAATCGAAAATGAGCAAACAAGTACAAGAAGCTTACATCGTCGCCGCCACCCGCACCCCGGTGGGCAAGGCGCCGCGCGGCATGATGCGCAATGTGCGTCCGGACGACATGCTGGCGCATGTGATCACCGGCGCGCTGGCCCAGGTGCCGAACCTGGACCCGAAACTGATTTCCGACTGCGTGGTCGGTTGCGCCTTCCCGGAAGCGGAGCAGGGCCTGAACATGGCGCGCATCGGCGTGCTGCTGGCCGGCCTGCCCAACACCGTGGGCGGGATCACCATCAACCGCTACTGCTCGTCCGGCATCAACGCCGTGCAGATGGCGGCCGACCGCATCCGCCTCGGCGAAGCCGACGTGGTGATCGCGGCGGGTTCGGAATCGATGTCTCTGGTGCCGATGATGGGCAACAAGGTGTCGCTGAACCCGGAAATCTTCGCCAAGGACGAGAACTACGGCATCGCCTACGGCATGGGCCTGACTGCTGAAAAAGTGGCGCAGCAATGGGGCGTGTCGCGCGAAGACCAGGACGCGTTCGCGGTGGAATCGCACCGCCGCGCGCTGGCTGCCATCGACGGCGGCAAGTTCAAGAACGAAATCACCCCGCTGGAAGTGACCTACCGCACGCCGAATATGGAAACCGGCGAAGTGATCATCAAGAAGCGCGTGCTGGACACCGATGAAGGTCCGCGCCGCGAAACCACGCTGGAGGGCCTGGCCAAGCTGAAGACTGTGTTCGACGCCAAGGGCTCCGTCACCGCCGGCAACTCCTCGCAGATGTCCGACGGCGCCGGCGCGGTGATTCTGGTGTCAGAACGTGTGCTGAAGCAATTCAACCTCACGCCGCTGGCCCGCTACGTGACCTTCTCGGTCAAGGGCGTGCCGCCGGAAATCATGGGCATCGGTCCGAAGGAAGCCATCCCGGCCGCGCTGGCCCAGGCAGGCCTGAAGCAGGACGACCTGAAGTGGATCGAGCTGAACGAAGCCTTCGCCGCGCAGGCGTTGGCGGTGATTCGCGATCTGAACCTGGATACGTCCAAGGTGAACCCGCATGGCGGCGCCATCGCCCTGGGCCACCCGCTGGGCGCGACCGGCGCGATCCGCACCGCCACCCTGATCCACGGCATGCGCGACGCCGGCATGAAGGGCCACGGCATGGTGACGATGTGCATCGGCACCGGCATGGGCGCCGCCGGCATCATCGAAGTGCTGTAAACCTGTCCGGCTTGACCTGACAAAAACCCCGCCGGGTTTCTCGGCGGGGTTTGTTTTATGGTTTCGCGGCGGTGATGTCCCCAGCGGCTGTTGACGTTTGCTGGGCCGCGGCTTCGCGCAATTTGTCCTTCTTGCTCTTGCGTTTGCCCTTGATGCCGCCGTTGCTGTCCGGGTCCGTCAGCGAAGCGGCTGGCATCGCGGGCTCGGTCGGCTCGAAGCCGGCGATCCGCTCGCGCGGCAAGCTTAGTTGCTGGCGCTTTTCTATCAAGCGGAAATGGGCGGCGCCGTCGGCGCTGATGAAGCTGATGGCCTCGCCGCGGGCCCCGGCGCGGCCGGTGCGGCCGATGCGGTGGGTGTAGTCTACCGGCGAGCGCGGCAAGTCGTAGTTGACCACCAGCGGCAGCCGGGCGATGTCGATGCCGCGCGCCGCCACGTCGGTGGCGACCAGCACCCGCAGCTGGCCGGTCTTGAGATCGGCCAGCACCTGGCCGCGCTGGCTCTGGCTGCAATCGCCATGCAGGGCCGCGGCCCTCACGCCGGCGCGTTGCAGCTTGTCCGCCACTCTGTCCACCGCCTGGCGGCTGGCCACGAAAACCAGCGCTCGGTCCCAGTCGTGCGTCGCCAGCAGATGGCGCAGCAGCATGGTGCGCCGCGCGGCGTCCACCTCGATGGCGCGCTGGCGGATGTCCGGGGCGGTGGCGGCTGTCTGTTCGATGTCTATGCGCAGCGGTTGGCTCAGCAGCTGTTCCGCCAAGGCGAGCACGGCGGGCGGGAAGGTGGCCGAGAACATCAGGTTCTGCCGCGCCGCAGGCAGCCGGGCCAGCAGGCTGCCCAGCTCGTCGGTGAAGCCGAGGTCCAGCAACCGGTCGGCCTCGTCCAGCACCAGGGTTTGGACGGCCGAAAGCCGCAGCGCGTTGCGATCCAGCAGATCGAGCAAGCGTCCCGGCGTGGCGACGACGATGTCGGCGCCGCCGCGCAGCGCCATCATCTGCGGATTGATGGACACGCCGCCATACACCACGGCGACCTTTAGTTTTTTCGGGAGGGCCTGGGCCAGATCGCGCAGGATCTCGCCTACCTGGGCAGCCAGCTCGCGCGTCGGCAGCAGAACCAGCGCCTGAGGTTGGCGCAGGATGCCGCGTGGCCTGGCCAGCCATTGCTGCAGCAGCGGCAGGCAGAAAGCCGCGGTTTTGCCGGAGCCGGTCTGCGCGGTGGCCAGCACATCGCGCCCCTGCAGGATGGCGGGAAGGGCGGCGCTTTGGATGGCGGTGGGCTGGGCGTAGCCTTGCTGGAGCGCGGACTGGGCCAGATCGGGCAGCAGGCCTAGGGCGGTGAATGGCATGTATTGAAGACAACTATGGAAAAGTGGGGGCTTGTGGCCCGAAGCGGCAGGAGTATCGGCCGCGCCGGTCGAGAGGTCAAGCGATGAGGCTCAACTTGTCAGCGTGAAGCGTCATTTGCGAGTAATATCCGGGTTCGTTTCCTAAATAAAGCCATCTGCCCATGCAAACAGAAGTCAAAGAGAAGCCCCGTTACGCCATTGTCGCCTCGGTGCAGCTGCCGGAAGTCAGCGATGTCGAGTTCGAAGCCTCGCTCACCGAATTGAGCGAGCTGGCCAAGACGCTGGGTTTCCAGGTGGTGCAGATATTTGTGCAGAAGCGCAACAGTTTTGACCGCACCGCCTATATGGGCGTCGGCAAGCTGGAAGAGATCAGCCAGTACGTCAAGCGCGGCATCCGCGCCGACGAGCTGGACGACGATGCGCAAGAATGGGACGCCAGCGCCGTCGAGATCGACGCGTTGCTGGTGGACCACGAAATCTCGCCGTCGCAGGCGCGCAATCTGGAATTGGCCGTCGGCTGCGAAGTGATGGACCGCACCATGGTCATCCTGGAGATTTTCCATCGCAACGCCCGCTCGCGCGCGGCACGCGCCCAAGTGGAGATTGCCCGTCTCGGTTATATGGCGCCGCGGCTGCGCGAAGCGGCCAAGCTGGCCGGCCCGCAAGGCCGGCAACGAAGCGGCATGGGCGGCCGCGGCTCCGGCGAATCCCATACCGAGCTGGACCGCCGCAAGGTGCGCGACCGCATCGCCGAGCTGCAGCGCGAAATCATCGCCATGGAACTGGAGCGCAAGACCCAGCGCGCGCGGCGGCTGGAGCGACAGGGCATCGGCCTGGGCGGGGTATCGCTGGTCGGTTACACCAATGCCGGCAAATCCACCTTGATGCGGGCGCTGACCGGCAGCGAGGTGTTGGTGGCCAACAAGCTGTTCGCCACGCTGGACACCACGGTGCGCGCCTTGTATCCGGAAAGCGTGCCGCGGGTGCTGGTCAGCGATACCGTCGGCTTCATCAAGAACCTGCCGCACGGCCTGGTGGCCTCGTTCAAGTCCACGCTGGAGGAGGCGCTGGACGCGTCGCTGCTCTTGCACGTGATCGACGCCAGCGACCCCGGCTTCCAGCGCCAGCTGGAAGTGACCGACGCGGTGCTGCAGGAAATCGGCGCCGATGAAGTGCCGCGCATCCGCGTGTTCAACAAGATAGACCATGTCGGCGATGAGGCCGAGCAGGCCGCCTGGACGGCGGAGCTGCAGACGCGCTACCCAGGCTGCGTGGTAATGAGCGCCCGCCGGCCGGAAGAAGTGGCCAGCCTGCGCGCCGCCATCGTCTCCTTCTTCCAGCAGGACCTGGTGGAGGAGGAACTGTTGCTGCCATGGTCGGCGCAGCAATTGCGCGGCGAAATCTACAGCCACTGCCAGGTGCTGGAAGAACGCACCGAGGACGAGGGCAGCTGGTTCCGCGTGCGCGGCGAACCGGAAAAACTGCGCGGCTTGCGCGAGCGTCTCAATCCCGGCTCGCAGGGCAGGGAAAAGGAATACTGGGAAGTCTAGGCAGATCATCCCATCAAGGCATGGTTAAAATCGGAATGCCGTCGCCACAGAGAAAAGCGCCCTGCTTGCCAGGGCTCTTTTCTTTATCAGGGTAATCTTCCCTCTTGCCAGCGCATGGCGATTGAATGCAAATTCCTTGCTTGAGTGGGAGTGGAACCCATAAGGAAATGACAAGATGGCGAGCAATGTTGAAATCAAGGCGCGCGTGGCGGATATCGACGCGCAGAAGCGAACAGTCCAGACGTTGGCTGGGCAAGAGCCATCCTCCCGCCAGAGCCTGAGTATCGCGCTGGAGCGGCCGGATCAGCCCGAGGTGATGGCATTGATAGACGAACTCGATGCCTATCAGAAGCCCTTATACCCCGCGGAAAGCCATCACGGCGTCGATGTGGAAGCCTTGCTGCGGCCCGAGGTGGCGTTTGCGGTGGCGCGCGATGAAACCGGCGCGGCGGTGGGGTGCGGCGCGGTTTGGTGCGCGGCGGAATATGGCGAATTGAAGCGGATGTTTGTGCGGCCGCAATGTCGGGGGCGCGGCGCCGCGCGCAGCGTGCTGGCGTTTCTGGAGCGGCAGGCGCAGGGGCGAGGCTGCGCCGCCATGATGCTGGAGACCGGCATCCACCAGCACGAGGCCATCGCCTTGTACCAGCGCGCCGGTTACGACTTTTGCCCGCCGTTCGGGTCCTACCGCGAGGACCCGTACAGCGTATTCATGCGCAAAGCGTTTTGACTATCAGGAAGCCTTGCCCAGGTGCGTGGCCAGCTGGCGGGCGCTGTCTTTGCACCATTGGTCGATCAGAGGCTTGATCAGATCCAACGTCATCTGTTCTTCCTTGGTCTTGCTCTTCTTGTTCTGCCGCAGGTTGACCGTGCCGGCCAGCAGGGTGCCGTCCTGGGCGTCTTCCAGCTGCGCCATGCTGCCTATCTTCAGCAGATAAGGCTCTTTGCCGGTGGCGAGCCGCGCCAGGTTGAACACCGCCTTGATCGGCAGCAAGTCCACGGCATCCACGCCTGGCCGGTCTTGGGAGACGGCGGTGACCGCCACGCGCAAGCGGGCGACGCCGGACGCGGCTTGCTGAGTCATCGCGACGCCGGCCGAAGCCAGCTCGGCCTGCATCCGTTGATGGAAATAAGCGGCAATCGCGTTCTCATCGCCGGATTGCAGCAGCTCCCAGTTGCCATCCTTGGCTTGGCGCATGAACAGCAATGGCTCCAGCAGAACGGTGTTGTAGGCTTTCAGATCGACGCCCGGCTTCAGATACACGCGCTGATCCGGATTGCTTTTGCTTTGCTGGAACGCGCTGAGCGGAACAGTGAACAGGTTTTCCGAGTTCGCGGTTTCGCCGGCGGACCAGGCGGGCAGGCTCAAGCCCAGTCCGAGAGCGCAACACAGGGTCAGTGCGGACAGTTTCATCGTCGGTTCCTTTGTTAGTCGATTGAAGTATGCAGACATGCTGTCGACAGCATAATTCGGACAGAGGAAATTGTCGCGTGCCGTGTGCGGGAAACGACCAGGCCCGCGGAAGCGGGCCGGAGATTCAGCGATGCAGATAGGTGAACAAGGCTAATAGTATGATGCAGCAGATGACCATCAGATTCAGCAGGATTTCTTCCTGAATCGGCTCGGAATGGAGCTTGTCGTCCATGCGGAGCCGGGAGTGATTCAGTTTATGCAGCCAATATTGCAAGAGAGAGCGCGAACTGGGACCTTCGGGGTCGGCGTTGCCGGTTTTCATGATGGAAGTCCTGCGTAAACGAAAATTTATAGGCAGGGATTTTACTCTTTTTGCATATTTCCGCAACGTCTCGCTCCGCAGTGTTGCCCTTTCCGCCACATGGGACAACGACGCCCTGATTGCCCTCCAGCATCCCGCACCCCGCTCAGATGAACTCTCCCTCCGGCAAGCCCAGGTTGATCGTGCTTGAGCGAAACGCCGCGGCGGCGGATTGCGCCCGTGCGGACAGCAGCTCCAGCACCACTGTTTTGCCAAGGCGATCGCTGCGCAAGGCATGGTTTCCCGAGTGGGCGAGCAACACGACGTCGTCAACCGTTCTCCAAGCCGCCGCCCGCGCGTAAAACGGCCCCAGCTCGGCATCGCAGGTGAAGGCGGCGATGTCATATTTCCCGCATTCTCTCAGCCAGGCAGAGGCCGCTGCGACAACGCGCTCGCCCAAGCCTTGCCGCCGATGGCCAGGGTGAGTCGCGACGCAACTGAGGGCGGCCAGGGCAAACGCCTGCCCGCCATGGCTGACGGTGAAGCCCAATACTGCGGCGTAAGCGACGAGACGGCTGCGCTGCAGCAGGCAGAATGCTTGCGCGTGATATTCCGGCTTGTGCAGCGTGTCGTCGGGGTCCGGCTCTCCTGGGCACTGGTAGGCCTGGTGCAGCATCACGGCGCATTCGCGGCGCAAGGTTCGCGGCAAGGTCTGATAAGGTTGGGACAGGATTTCCATCATGTATTCCGATTGTGGTCTTGGGTTGGGGCGGCAAGACTGGGACGACTGCGCGAGACGCCGGATTGCGCGCCGCAGTGTCTCAGGCTGCCAGAGTTTGCAGCGCATCCAGCCGCCCGCGCATCCGGCTCATGGCCTGTTCGGTCTCCGCGGCGATGCAGTAGGCGAGCGCGCCCGGGAAGATGCCCAGCGTCCGCTGCGTGACCTTGTCGCGGGAGAAGCTGACGATGATTCTGGGCGAGAACTGCATGGACGCCAGCGTCAGCGACATCAGCAAAATGGCGAATACGATGGACGCCACGGTCATGATGGAGGTGGCGATGGCGGATAGCATCACCTGGGCTACCTGAGGGTCGCTGCGCGACGGGCAGGATGCACATGATATCTGTTTTGCTCGGCGTGTGGTTGAGATCGGGGCGGCTTCAGCCTGATCTACACTGTATTGATATTCACGATCGCTGGAAGCCGGCAATGGCACTGCGTTTGACGGTGGGGCGGCGGATTGCCGTGTTGATTGTACTGTCCATTCTCGCTTTTGTGCTGCTGGGCGCGATCAGCTTGTCGCGCCTGCAGGCTGTGCAGCTGCAATTGCGCAAATTGGACGAGGTGTCGCTGGCCGAGGTGGACATCTCGCGCAGCCTGAGCGCAGAGCTGACAGGCATGAGGCTGGAGACGGTGCGCCATATCGCCAGCCGCGATCCGGCGGTCAAGCAGGCGGCGGAACAGCAGGTGCGAGAGCATAGGGAGAACTTGGACAGCTTGTTGGCCGCCTATCATCAGTTGCCGTTGCAGGCAGAATTGCAGCAGAAGGGCGAGCAGTTCCAGTCCCGGCTGGCCGAATATATTGACGCAGTCTCCCCCTTGCTGGCCGCCTCCAAGGCCGATCCGGATCATCCCCCTCCGGTGTACAACCCCAAGATCAATGGCGCGGCCGTTTCGATGGGCGCGCTGGTGGAAGACATGGTCAAAGCCAGCCGCGAAGACGCGCGGGCAGGGCGGCTGTCGGCGGAGCAAGATTACAAGGCCGCGTGGGGACAGATGATCGCTGTGATCGTTGTCGGCGTGCTGGTGTTGTTGGGCGCCGGCTATGTTCTGCAGCGCTCAATCACCATGCCTTTGAACGGGGCGCGGGATGCGCTTGCGCAAGTGGCGCGCGAACTCGATTTCACCTGCCGCACCGAGCCGGCGGGGCATGACGAGATCGCGGATGCGCTGCAAGCGCTGGATTCCTTGCTGCAGACGCTGCAGCGCAGTTTCAGCGAGGTGGGCGGCGCAGTGAGCGGGGTGGCGGACTCGGCGCGCGGCATGCGAGAAACCGCCGACGAACTGGCGGTCAGCGCCGCGACATCGTCACAGGCCTGCTCCAGCATGGCGGCCTCGGTGGAGCAACTGACTGTCAGCATCGCCCACGTGCGCGACCGCGCTCAGGAGGCCAGCCGGCTCAGCAGCGACTCTGGGCATTTGGCGGCGTCCGGCGAGCAAGTGATCCTCAAAACCGTGGCGCAGATCCAGTCCTCGGTTGAAACCGTCAGCGACGCGGCCGGCACCGTGGAAAAGCTGCGCGACCAGGTTGCGGCGATAGGCAGCGTGACTGAAGTCATCAAGGGCGTGGCGGAACAAACCAATCTTTTGGCGCTGAACGCGTCGATAGAGGCCGCGCGGGCCGGCGAAATGGGGCGTGGCTTCGCGGTGGTGGCGGACGAAGTGCGCATGCTGGCAGAGCGGACTGCAGCGGCGACGCTGGAGATCAATGGCATGATACAGGCGATGCAGCAGGAGGCGTTGAACGCGGTGCGGCATATGAATGAGGTGGTCGGCGAGGTGCGGGGCTGCGAACAATCGGCTAATCAGGCCGGAGAAACCATCACCCAGATCAGCCAGCGCGCCGCCGAGGCTGTCGCCTTGGTTGGCGAGATCGCCTCTGGGATCGGCGAGCAGGCCGACGCCAGCACTGAAATTGCGCAGCAGCTGGAACGAATCGCGCAGGTTTCCGAAGAGGGCAGTAACGTGGCGGACACGACCTCGACTGCGGCTCAGCGTCTCAACGCGCTGGCTGCGGAGCTGCGCGCCACCGTATCGCGCTTCAGGGTATAGCGGCTGTTGATGCGTATCATGCTTGGCGCGGATGGCGTAGGCCGACATGGGCGGGCCGCCGTATGCCCGTCGTCTGACGGTTGAGGATGGCCCTGCCGCAGGCTGGCTAGCGTTTGCGCTTGCCGGCCTTTTCACTGGCGCGCTGCGGGCAGGCGGCGCAGGGGTTTTCGCACATGCCGGCGCCGCTCAGCGATTGTTTCAGCGCGCAGACCGAACGGCGACAGGCGATGAAGCGGATTTGCTGCTCGGCGGCCAGTTCGCGGAAGTGGCGCATCACATTGTGGCCCAGGAAGTCGGTGAACAGGATCAGCAGCTCGGTTCCGGCAGGCAGCCGGTCCACTTTGCGCTGGTGCGAGCTGTTGCGGCCGCTCAGGTGGCGGTTGATGGTAATGCCGTAGCTCTGCAGCACGTCGGGGATGTTGCCCAGCGTGTCGGCTCCAACCAGCATGGCGTTCATGGGACGATCTCCTTCAGTGATTTTTGAGAATGATAATAATTATCATTACTAACGTCAACCTGTACTTTCAGCATGTTTCGTCGCGCGATGGCGGCCGCCGCGCATTGCGCCTATGTTGTAAAGATCGAACGCATGGATGGGTGGAACGGCGGGAAGGAGCATCATGAAGTCTTGGTTGCCGCATATCTTGGCTGTGGTTCTGCTGCTATTGCCGCCGGCCGCCAGGGCGGATCAGTTGGCGCAGGTTCAACGCAAAGGCGTGTTGGAGATCGGCCTGGAGGGGACATTTCCGCCTTATAGTTTTCGTGCTGCTCCCGGAGCCGAGCTGCAGGGTTTCGAAGTGGATTTCGGCCGCGAGCTGGCGAAGCAACTCGGCGTCCAGGCGCATTTCCATACCATTGCCTGGACCCATATGCTGAGCAGCCTGTCCGCCCGCGGGGTGGATGTGGTGATCAATCAGGTCGTGGCGACCACCGAGCGTCAGCGCCGCTTCGATTTCTCCATTCCCTATACCTATGGCGGCTTGCAGATGGTGGTGCGCAAGGCCGACGCGGCGCGTTTCCACAGCGCGGCGGATCTGGCTGGCGCGCACGTCGGCGTCGGGGCCGAGACCAACTATGAACAGTGGCTGCGCGCCAATGCGCCGCAGGCGCATGTCCATCTGTACCACGACGATTTAACCAAATACGATGGCTTGCGCCGAGGCGAGGTGGATGCCATCGTGATCAATCGGCTGGCGGCGCTGAATCTGATGCTGAAGACGCGGGGCGATTTGGTGGCTGCGGGACGGACGCTGGCGCGAGAGGATGCCTGTGTGGTGATACGCAAGGATAATCCGCAGCTGCTGATGCGGGTCAATCGCGCCATTGGGCATTTGCAGCGCGACGGCACCTTGCTGGCGCTGTCTCGCAAGTGGTTCATGGCCGATATCGTCAGCCGGCCGGATCAGCCATAGACGTCCACTTGGCTGACCATGCCGGCTCGGCCGTCGTCCTTCAGATAAACGCCGGCGCTTTTCATCTGCGCGGCGGGAGTGATGCTGGCGCATGGAGAGCGCATTGCCTGCCGTCTCAGGCGGTGTTTGCGAGCTTATAGATCCTTGCCGGAGCGCCAGATCGACCACACCAGCCACACGCTGTTGAGCAGCGCCAGCATGAAGCCGAAGAAGCCGAAGAACGGCAGGCCGAACAGCTTGGGCCCGGCGTTCACCGTCATGACGATGGACGAGCCTATGATCAGGCAGCCGGTGACGATGCCCATGGTTAGCCGGTTGCTGCTGCGGTCCAGCTGTTTGCCGAAGCTGTCCAGCCGCTGCAGGTCCAGGTTGACGCGGAACTTGCCGTGGCGCATGTCGCGGCCCACCCGCACCAGATCGCGCGGCAAGCCGGTGATCATTTCCAGCCCCTCGGACAGCGATTGCCTGCCGCGTTTCAGCAGCGCCGCTGGATGATAGCGCGCGACGATCAGTTCCTTGACGAAGGGGGTGATGTGGGCCACCAGCTGGAAATCCGGGTTCAATTGCCGGCCCAGCCCCTCCAGCGTGATCAAGGCCTTGAACAACATGGCCATGTCCGGCGGCAGCACGATGCCGTGGTTGCGGATCAGCGTCATGATGTCGCCGATCAGCTGGCTGATGTTCAGGCCCTTCAAGGGCACGTGTTCGTACTGAAACATGAACTCGCTGACTTCGTCGGCGAATTTCTGCATGTCCACCGGCGTATTGCCGGTCCATTCCACCAGCACGTCGATGATGCCGTGCTCGTTGTGTTCGGCCACGGCGGACAATAGATCGACGATTTCGTCGCGCCGCACATGGCTGATGCGGCCCACCATGCCGAAGTCGATGAAGGCGATGCGGTGATCCGCCAGGAAGAACACATTGCCGGGGTGGGGGTCGGCATGGAAGAAACCATTGACCAAAATCATCTTCAGCACCGCATCGGCGCCGCGTTGCGCCAGCAGCACCGCGTCCAGACCGCTGCTTTCCAGGCGGGTTAGGTCGCTGGCGGGAATGCCGTCGACGTAGCTTTGCACATTGACCGCCGCGTTGGTGTATTGCCAGTGCGCGCGAGGCACTTCCACCCACGGATCGTCGGCAAAGTCCTTGCCGAAGCGCTCCATATTCCGCGCTTCGATGGCGAGGTCCAGCTCGCGCCGCAGAGAGCGCGCGAACTGGGCGACGATGCCGGACGGCTGGTAGCGGCGCAGCTCGGGGAATTCCAGTTCCAGCAGGTGGGCCAGGTGGGCCAGGATGCGCAGATCGGCCTCCACTTTTTCCGCGATGCCGGGGCGGCGCAGCTTGACCGCCACCTCGCTGCCGTCATGAAGTCTGGCGCGGTGCACCTGGGCGATGGAGGCGGAGCCTATCGGCCGCATGTCGAATTCGGCGAACAGCGCCTCGGGCGAGTCTCCCAGCGCGTCACGCACCAGGCGCTCCACGGCGGCCGGCGGCAAGGGCGGCACGCGGTTTTGCAGCTTCTCGAATTCGTCTATCCAATCCGGCGGGAACACGTCCACCCGGGTGGACAGGATCTGGCCCAGCTTGATGAAGGTGGGGCCCAGCTCTTCACAGGCCAGCCGCACCCGCACCGCCGTCGGCTGGCCGGATTCGCCGTCCGGCAGGCCCAGATTCAGCCACTCGCCGGCTTTTTCCATGGCGCGCGGCAGTTTCAGCCGCTGCGCGAACTCTCCCAGTCCATGACGGATCAAAATTCCGCTGATTTCTCTTAGTCGCGGTAAGTCCCGCATTGCAATCAAGGTTTCCCGAATCATGTGCTTTTCGCCGCTCCGCTTGGCTTTACACTACCGGTCCCGTCCGATAGAGTGCGGCCTATGAAATTGCAACTCCGCTTATCAGCGCTGGCGCTGGCGGGCTTTATGGTTTTCGCCCAGGCTGCGCCAGACAAGGCCGCGCCGGACAAGCCCCCGGTCGATGGCAAAACGGCAGCCGACAGCTCGGCGGCCGACAAACCGGACGATCCCATCTCCAAGTACGCCGCTCCGCAAGAGGATGCGGTGGGTGATCTGCTTTTGCAAGCGATGAGTCTCCTGGGCGTGGCCTACCGCTTCGGCGGCAATACGCCGGATGACGGCCTGGACTGCAGCGGCTTCATCCGCTACGTGTTCCAGAAATCGCTGCGCGTCAACCTGCCGCGCACCGCCGCCGAAATGGCCAAAGTGGGCAAGTCCGTCGGCCGCGGCGAACTGGTGCCAGGGGATCTGGTGTTCTTCAACACCCGGGGCTTCAATTATTCCCATGTCGGCATCTACATGGGCAACAACAAATTCATCCATGCGCCGCGCACCGGCAAGAACATTGAAGTGGCCAATTTGTCACAGAGTTACTGGAGCGCGCGCTACAATGGAGCGCGCCGGGTCAATCGTAGCACCGCCTACCAGGCGGCCGATACCTCTGATGACGTCAGCGTGAAGGGCGGCGCCAAGAAAGCCGAGACGCAAGTCAAATGCCGCAAGGGCAAGAAATGCAAGGCGGCGGCCGAGCCGGCGCGCGGCAAAAAGGCGGCCAAGGCCTCGCATGCCGCCAAGAAGAAGCACAAGCGCTGAACCCAAGGGTCTAGCCTGATGCCCGCAGCTTGCGGGCATCTTGTTTTCAGGAACGAAAATGACTTTGAAGATTGAAATACCGGTCTGGAAGGATCCGGAAGGCAATGTGGTGGCCTGCGTAGAGAAGCTGAAAGTGATGCGCGAGAATCTGGAAGAGATCGCCCAGCTGGCGCAGGACGCTTTCGAGGATGCCGTGCTGATGGGCTGCGACGAGCGGCAAGTGCGCGACTTCCTGGTGGCGATGATGCAGAGCCTCGACAACCCCTACCGTTCCGAGCGAGACGCCTGACGATGCCATTTGAAGCCTTTATCGGGCTGCGCTATTTGCGCGCCAAGCGCCGCAATGGGTTTATTTCCTTTATTTCTCTGATTTCCATCGTCGGCATCGCGCTGGGCGTGGCCGCGCTGATCATCGTGCTGTCGGTGATGAACGGTTTCCAGAAGGAAATCCGCGGCCGCATCCTCAGCGTAGCCTCCCACCTGGAAGTCAGCGGCTATGACGGCCGGCTGCCCAACTGGCAAGGCGCGCGCGATATGCTGGTCAAGCAGCCTCACGTGGTGGCCGCGGCGCCCTTTGTCAGCAGCCAGGGCTTGTTCGTCGCCTATGGCAATGTGCGCGGCGGCTTGGTGCGCGGCGTGGAGCCCAAGCTGGAAAATCAGGTGGTGGACGTGGGCCGCCACATGGTGGCCGGCAAGCTGGACAATCTGCAGCCGGGCAGCTTCGGCATGGCCTTGGGCGTGGAGCTGGCGCGCCAGCTGGGCGTGGGCGTCGGCGACAAGGTGACGCTGATGACGCCGCAGGGCAATATCACGCCGGCCGGCATGATTCCGCGCTCCAAGCAGTTCACCGTGGTGGGCATTTTCAAGGTGGACATGTTCGAGTTCGACTCCTCGCTGGCCATGGTCAACCTGCGCGATGCCCAAGTGCTGGAACGCATGGGCGATACGGTCAGCGGCGTGCGGCTGAAGCTGGACGACCCGCTCTTGGCGCCGCAATTGAAGGAAAGCCTGCGCCCGCAGCTGCCGCAGCTGATGGTGACGGACTGGACCGATACCAATGCCAATTACTTCCGCGCGGTGCAGATCGAGAAGCGGATGATGACCATCATCCTGACGCTGATCGTGGCGGTGGCGGCCTTCAATCTGGTGTCCACGCTGGTGATGGTGGTGACCGACAAGCAGGCCGACATCGCGATCTTGCGCACGCTGGGCGCGTCGCCGGGCAGCATCATGAAAATCTTCATGATCCAGGGCGCGGTGGCCGGCGTGCTGGGCACGCTGGCGGGCGCCATCAGCGGCGTGGCCATCGCGCTGAATCTGGATGTTATCGTGCCGGTGATCGAACGCATCATCGGCGCCAAAATCCTGTCCAGCGACGTCTACATGATCGACTACTTGCCGTCCGACGTGCAGTGGGGCGACGTGTCCACCATCACCATCATTTCCCTGCTGCTGGCGCTGTTCGCCACGCTGTACCCCAGCTGGCGCGCGGCGCGCACGCAACCGGCGGAGGCGCTGCGCTATGAGTAAAGTATTGAGCTGCCGCCAGCTGGGCAAGCGCTACCAGGAAGGCAAGCTGGCGCTGGATGTGCTGTCCGGCATCGATCTGGACGTGGCCAAGGGCGAGCATCTGGCCATCGTCGGCGCGTCCGGCTCCGGCAAGAGCACGCTGCTGCATCTGCTGGGCGGTCTGGACACGCCCAGCCATGGCACGGTGGAGGTGCTGGGCAAGAACCTGGCTCAGCTGACCGAGGACGAGCGCGGCCGGCTGCGCAATGCGTCGCTGGGCTTCGTCTATCAATTCCATCACCTGCTGCCGGAATTTTCCGCGCTGGAAAACGTGATGATGCCGTTGTTGATCCGCCGGATGGATAAGGCCGAGGCGGCGCGCCGCGCGGCCGACATGCTGGAGAAAGTGGGCCTGGGCAAGCGCTTGGAGCACAAGCCGGGCGAGCTGTCCGGCGGCGAGCGGCAGCGGGCCGCCATCGCCCGCGCGCTGGTCACGCAGCCGGCCTGTCTGCTGGCCGACGAGCCGACCGGCAATCTGGACGCCAATACGGCGCGCCAGGTGTTCGAGCTGATGCTGGAGTTGAACCGCACCTTGGGCACCAGTCTGATCATCGTCACCCATGATTTGGATCTGGCCGCTCGCACCCAGCGGGTGCTGCGATTGAACGAAGGCCGCCTGGCGCGGTCAGATGCGGTTTCCGCCTGATCGAGAACGGGCCGAGCGATCGGCCCGTTCACCGTTTTGACAAGGAGTCGGACTTTGCTGTTGTTCATCCGCAAGGAAATGGATTTTTTCGCGCTGCTTGACGCGCTGCAAACCCCTAATGGCTTGATCGAGCTGGGCATAGGCGCGCTCTGCGTCTTGCTGGCTGTCGTCATCGCCCGCCGTCTTTACCGCCGCTGGTTCACCGACACGCCTGAGCGCTACGAGCAGTTCCTGCCGTATCTAGGCTTCCGGCTGGTGCTGCCGGTATCCGCGCAGTTGCTGGTGATCGCGGCCAGCCTGGCCTGGGGCCGGCTGGAGCACGCGCCCATGCTGGTGCTGCATATCTTCAGCGCCATGCTGTTCTGGCTGGCGGTGATCCGGCTGTGCACGGCCGTGGTGCGGCAGGCGTTTCCGTCCAGCCGCTTCGAGCGGCATTCCGAGCACGTGCTGGCTACCGCGCTGTGGCTGGGTTTCGTCAGCTGGACCATAGGCTTCGACGTGGCGGTGACGGATTGGCTGGAGTCGATGACCTTCAGCATCGGCAAGACCAAGCTGGACATGCTGACCATCATCAACGGCCTGCTGTGGGTGACGGTGATCGTGGTGGTGGCGTTGTGGGCCAGCCGCCTGATCGAAGCGCGCATCATGAAGCTCAAGCACCTCGATTCCAATCTGCGCATCGTGTTCGCCAAACTGACGCGCATCATCCTGGTGGTGATCGCGGTGATGGTCGCCTTGCCGGTAGTGGGCATCGATCTGACCGTGCTGGCGGCGCTGGGCGGCGGCTTCACCATCGGCCTGGGTCTGAGCCTGCAGAACATCGCACGGAATTTCCTGTCCGGCTTCGTCATTCTGCTGGACCGCTCCATCCGCATCGGCGACCGCCTGATGGTGGGCGACCGGGTGGGCAACGTCACCCGCATGACTTCTCGCTATGTGGTGCTGCGCGGCGGCGATGGCAGCGAGGCGCTGATTCCGAACGACCTGCTGGTGTCCAATACGGTGGTCAATCAGTCGTACTCGGAAAAGAGCTTGTGGACCAGCGTGCCGGTGCAGGTGGCCTACGGCACCGATCTGGACCTGGCCATGTCCTTGCTCAAGCAGGCGGCGGTGCATCCGCGCGTGCAGACGCAGTCGGGGCCGAACGCCTTTGTCACCTTGTTCGCCGACAGCGGCATCAATATGGAGCTGGGCTTCTGGGTGCTGGATCCGGAAAACGGCTTCATGGGCCTGAAGTCGGACATCAATCTCGCCATCTGGCGCCTGTTCAAGCAGCACAACATCGAAATCCCCTTCCCGCAGCGGGAAGTGCGCATCGTCGGCGACAAGCCGGCGCAGGGCTGAGACGGAGACATCATGAGCGCAAAGCGTCTGGCCATCATCGACGACGACGAGGCGGTGCGGCAGTCCCTGCTGTGGCTGCTGGACGGGCAGGGCTATCAGGTGGACGGCTTCGACAGCGGCGAGGCTTTCCTCGCCGCCGAAAACGGCTTCGAGTACAATGGCATTGTTTTGGACCTGCGCTTGTCCGGCATCAGCGGCATTGTTGTGCTGGAAAAGCTGGCTGCGTGGCCCTACTGTCCGCCAGTGATCATGTTGACGGCGCACGGAGACGTGCCGCACGCGGTGGCGGCCTTGAAGCTGGGCGCGCTGGATTTCATCGAGAAGCCGTTCGACGACGTTCACCTGTTGGAGCGCGCCGCCGCCGCGGTGGCGCTGGACGAGCAGAACCGCCAGCTGCATGGCTACCAATTGAAGGTGGCCGCGGCGCTGGCGCTGCTGACCGAGCGCGAGCGCGAAGTGATGCAGCTGATCCTGGCCGGCAAACTGAACAAGCAGATCGCCGAGGAGCTGTGCATCAGCATGAAGACGGTGGAGGTCCATCGTTCCCGGGTATTCGAAAAAATGGGCGTCAAATCCGCGGTGGAGCTGGCCGGCATGCTGGCGGCGCCCGGCGCGCAAGGAGGCAAGATCTAGATGGGCAGCAAGCAGCCGGTTTCAGTGCTGGTGGTGATTCATAGCCGCGATGGCCAGGTTTTGCTGCTGGAGCGGGCGGACAAGCCCGGCTACTGGCAGTCGGTGACCGGCAGCCGCGAGGGCGACGAGGATCTGATCGACACCGCCCGCCGCGAGGTGGCGGAGGAAACCGGGCTGGACGCCTCGCGCTTCGCGCTCAGTGACTGGCGCATCGTCAACCGCTACGAAATCTACGATCACTGGCGCCACCGTTATCCGGAGGGCGTCACCCATAATGACGAGCATGTGTTTGGCCTGCTGCTGCCGGAGCCTTGCGAGGTGGCGCTGGCGCCGCGCGAGCATCTGGGTTACCGCTGGCTGCCGTGGGATGAAGCCGCCTCGCTGGCTTTTTCGCCATCCAATGCCGAGGCCTTGCGGCTGCTGCCGCAGAAACTCGGCCTCACGGCCTGAGTGCGCAAGATACGCAGTGAAAACAAAGCCCGCTTCGGCGGGCTTTGCCGCGTTTGTGTTTTCTCGTGTTGTGCGTCAACGTTTATTTGACGCTGTCCAGATAGAAGGTGATCCGAGTCTGGTCGTCCTTGCGGTAAGACATATTGGCCGGAAAGGTTTCGTCGTAAGACGTGATGTGGATTTCGTGGCTATGCGGGTTCCATTGGAAGTAGACGGTGCCTAAGGCGATTGAGTTGTGGTGGCGGTCGAACACGAAAATGGCGCAGGTGATTTCATTGGAGTCGCCACTGGCGGGCAGGAAAGCATATTCATCCTGGCCGGAGAGCACTTCCACCTCTCCAATGGCCGCGGCCTTGAACTCCATCCTGTAATCGCCCGGCTCGCCGCCGGTCTTGTCGTGCAGCTTGATTCCCACGGCGAAGCGGGTGTCCAGCGCCAGCACCTGGAATTTGGACAGGCCGCTGATCTGCGCATCTATATTTTGATGCCGGCCCGGTTGGTATTCATGAGTCAGGCCGCTGCCGTTGATGTGCTGGTAGCAGCGCACTTTGGCGGTTTCTCCGACTTCCACCGATTTGTATTTGTCATTGAGTTCGCCATGCAGGGTAACATCGTCACCCACCTTGTAGTACGTGGGCTCGCCTTGCAGATCGTTGGTGCGGAAGAAAGCGATTTGGTCCGGTAACAGCGCCATGCCGTGCTCCTTGATCGAAAGTGTTGGGGAAAATCAGGGTTTGACTGCAGCGCGCAGCATGCAGCCAGTCCATAGCAACGGCAACAGACCGAGTAGGCAGGGGTGATAAGCTTGAAATTCCCGCTTTTTATGCATGGTTTTTGAGCGCGGGACGCAAGAAAGCCCCAGCGTGCGCCGGGGCCGAGGGGCTGCCTTAATCCGGGGAGACGCCGGGTTCGGGCAGCTGCTCGATAGGGCCGAGCAGGAAGACAAAAGCCAGGATGCCGATCACCAGCATGCAGCCGGCCACCAGGAAGGCATTGGTGAAGGAATGGGTGGCGCCGACGATGAAGCCGGTGACGATGGGGGCGACGGCGCCCATCATATTGTTGGCGAAATTCATGATGCCGCCGACGGTGCCGGTGCCGCCGCGCGGCGCGATCAGCGATGGCAGCGACCAACCCACCGGCGCGGCGGCGGCCAGGCCGCTCAGCGCGATGGTGATCCAGATGATGGCGATATACGGGTCGGTAGTGGTCGTGGCGCCGAACACCGCCATGCCCATGGTCATGCCGCATAGCAGCACCGCCTTGCGCACGCGGGTTTCATCGTGGCCGCGGGCAATCAGCTTGTCTATCAGCCAGCCGCCGACGAACAGGTCGGACAAGGTGGCGAACATCCAGGGAATGGCGGAGAACCAGGCCGACTTCAGGATATCCATGTGCATGGCCTGCACCAGATAGCCGGGCAGCCAAGTCAGGAACAGGTAGAACACATAGCCGTAGGCGGCGAAGCCGATGGACAGCCCCCACACCTTGCGCTGGCGCAGCAGGTAACCCAGCATTGCCATCGATCCCTGCTGGCTGACGCCTTCTTCGGCGGCTCCGCCCTGGATGATGTACTGGCGCTCTGCCGCGCTGAGTTTCTTGTCGGCGCTGGGGTCGCGGTAGATCAGATAAAAAGCGATGAAGTACAGCACGCTGAGGATGGCCGACACACCGAAGCCCCAGCGCCAGCCAAGATGCACCACGGCTAGCGCCACCAGCGGCACGCCTATCACGTTGGAGAACTTGGCCGCGGCGTCGAAGATGGCGGTGGCCATGGCCCGCTCGCGGCGCGGGAACCAGTAGCCGGTGGCCTTGGAGCTGACCGGAAAACCCGGCGCTTCGGCGACGCCCAGCAGCACGCGGGCGGCGAAGATGCCGGCGAAGCCGCCGGCGCAGGCGGTCAGCGTGGCGGCCACGCCCCACAGCAGCGCGCCCAGCCGGCCGATGCGCGTGGTGCCGAAGCGGTCCAGGATCACGCCGGTGGGGATTTGCAGCAGCGCGTAGCTCCAGAAGAAGGCGCTGAACAACAAGCCCAGTTCGCCGTTGCTCAGGCCGAATTCCTGCTGCAGCTGCGGCGCGGCCACCGACAGGCTGATGCGGTCGAAATAATTGACCAGGATACCGATGCCCAGCAGCCAGCCTATGCGCCAGCGGCGGGCGGGAACCTGGTGTTGCTGTTGTGATGGGGCATGCATATTGTTCTCCTCATTTCTGCGTTGTGTTATTTCAGCGAGTCCAGGATTTGCCGCAGCAGGGCTTCCGGCGGCGCGCCGATGTCCACCGCGATGGCGCGCTCGTCCGCGCCGGGCGCTTCCAGATCGGCGAACTGGCTGGTCAGCAGGCTCTCCGGCATGAAATGCCCGCTGCGTTCGCGCATGCGCGCGGCGATCAGCTCCGCTTCGCCGCCCAGGTGGACGAAGCGCAGTTCCGGGTCGCCTTGGCGAAGCACGTCGCGATAGCGCCGCTTCAGGGCGGAGCAGGCCAATACGATGGCGCGGCCATCGGCGCGCGCCTGCCGCAGTTGTTCGGCCAGATTGGCCAGCCAGCCGGCGCGGCTGGCATCGTCCAGCGGAATGCCTGCGCGCATGCGTTCGATATTTTCCGGCGGGTGGAAGCTGTCGCCCTCGATGAAGCCGGCGCCGATCGCATCCGCCAGCATTTTGCCTATGCTGCTTTTGCCGCAGCCGGCCACGCCCATCACCACGATATTGCGGGTATTCATGTTAGCGCTAACAAATTAGAGTGAAGAAATGGCCGATGCCAGATCGGCCGAATGGCAATGATGTTAGCGCTAACAAAAGCGCGGCAACAAGCAGCTGGATCAAGTTTTCACTTGCGATAGGAAGAAATGTAGTCGGCGCACAACAGGCGGCGGCACGGGCGGTAGGCGGATTTCAGCTGCTGCGGCGCAGCATCAACGCAAAGCCCAGGTCGAGACGGAGCGCTTGCGGCGCATCGCCTTCTATCATCGCCAGCAGCGAGCGGGCGGCCTGGATGCCGATCTCGCGGCGCGGCGTGGCGACTGTAGTGAGGGCGGGCGTGCACCAGGCCGCCGCCTGCAGATCGTTGAAGCCGGCCACCGCCAGCCGCGCCGGCACCGCGATGCCCAGCTGTTGGCAGCGCGCCAGCGCGCCTATCGCCAAGTCGTCGTTGCAGCAGAACAGGGCGTCGCAGTCCGGCCGCGCCGCCAGCGCGCGGTCCAGCATGTCGGCACCCATCTGCATGCTGGAAGGCGCCGGGTCCAGCCATTCCAGGCCGGCATCGTGGCAACCTGCCTCGGCCAAGGCCGCGCGATAGCCGGACAAGCGTTTCATCACCCGTTCATCCAGTTGCGCCCCCAGAAACCCGATGCGGCGCTTGCCGCGTTCCAGCAGGTGGCGGGTGATCGCCGCGCCGGCTTCTTCTTGCGAGAAGCCCACGCAGCAGCGGCCGTCGTCGGCCAGATCCATCATGTATACCGCCGGCAGCCGGTGCCTGCGCAACAGGGCGTCGAATGGCGCGGCATGGCTCAGTCCGGTCAGCAGCACGCCGTCCGGCCGGTGCTGCAGATAAGCGCGCAGCAATTGCAGCTCTTGTTCCGCGTCGTAGTGGCTGTTGCCGATCAGCATCTGGTAGCCGGCCTCGGCCAACACGGTCTCGATGCCGGCAAGCGTGTCCAGAAACACCGTATTGCCCAGCGACGGGATCAGCACCAGCACCGTGCGCGAACGCGCGGAGGCCAGGGTGCTGGCCGAGCGGCTGGGGACGTAACCCAGCGCGTCCACGGCTTGCATCACCTTGTCGCGCAAGGCCGGCGAAACCTGCTGCGGCTGGTTCAGCGCGCGCGACACGGTAATGGCGCTGACGCCCGCCGCGCGGGCGACATCATGCATGGTGACGCCGCTGCCGGAGCGGACGCGCGGTTTTCTCGACATGTTTCTCAGTTTGGGGATGGGCCGCCGCTATTGTAGCGCAGCGTGAAGCGCGCGGGCTTGCCGCGGCATGATACGAAATGAATAATGGCGCTTATTTGACAGGATCATCCCATGTATTTGCCCAAGCATTTTCAGGCGAGCGACGCGGACGCTTTATGCCATCTGATGCGCGCCCGCCCATTGGCTACGCTGGCGATCAATGGCGAAGACGGCCCGCTGGTCAATCATATTCCCTTGCTGGCGGTGCGGCGGGAGGAGGCCTTGATTCTGCGCGGCCATGTGGCGCGCGCCAATCCCTTGTGGAAACAGCTGGGCGGAGAGCCGCAGGCCGTGGCCATTTTCCAGGGCGATGACGCTTACGTGACGCCGAGCTGGTATCCGGCCAAGGCCGAGCACGGCAAGGTGGTGCCGACCTGGAACTATATGGTGGCGCATGCGCGCGGGCGTTTGCGCGCGGTGGACGACAGGACATGGCTGCGGCAGTTGCTAAACGATCTCACGACCGAGCACGAAGCCGCTTTCGCCCATCCCTGGCGGATGGGGGACGCGCCGGCCGATTATATCGACAAGATGATGGCGGCCATCGTCGGCATAGAGTTGACGGTGGACAGCCTGGAGGGAAAGTTCAAGCTGAGCCAGAACCAGAGCGATGCCGCGCGCGATGGCGTGCGAGCCGGCTTGCGCGAGCGGGGCGAGCCGCGGGCGGACGGCGTGGCTGCGGCGATGCCCTAGCGCCTAAAACGCGCCAGCAGCGAGGCCACATTGTCCTTCGTCTGTTTGCCGCCTTGCTGCAGCTGCTGCAGATAGTTGTCGAGAAAACCGTTGAGCAGCATGGTGGAGGTAGTGACTGCGCCGATGCCTGCCGCGTCCCATTCCGTGACGATGCCTTGCAGGTAGGCGGTCAGACGATTGCTGTCGTCGCGGAAGGAATGGTACAGGCTGATGGCGGGGGTGCCGCCAAGCTGATAATGGTGCTGCAAGGCAGCCTTGTCCAAGGGATGCCGGCTCAGGATGTCGCGGCTGTCGAATTCGACGAACAGCGGGTGAAGCGTTTTGCAGTCTCGATTGCCGTTTGGGTAGGCGCGGGACACGATGCCGATGGCCGAATCCGGATCGGCGGAAGGCGAGCGGCTCGGGACGGGGTAACCCAGCAGCAGGGTGAAGGCGCTGGCCTGCGGGTCCGCCCAGCCGACGCCGCTCAGTTCGAAGCAAGAGGGCTGAGGCTGTTTGTCCAGCCAGTCGATCGGCATGTGGATCGCGCCAATTTCCATATGCGGCGAACAAGCGCAGCACAGTTCGCGCAGCGGCCACTTCAGACGCTCCGAGCAGGCCCATGCCTGCTGGTTGTAAGCGACGCAAATTTCCGCCAGCACGGCTTCCGAGGTGATGATGAAGGTTTCGTCGCGATAGGACAGCAGCAGGCCGCTGCCGAAGACAGGGCCGAACAGGCCGCCGTTCATCAGCGGACGGAAGGCCACCACCATGGGATTCAACTGTAGATAAATCCGCTCCAGGCATTGCAGCGGATCATCCAGATCAAACTGAAACTCCATCCCCGATCCTTCAAGCAACATATTGTTTTACCGCTAAAGAATAGTTCAAATTCAAACGAAAGTCGGTTCAGATGGCCGTTGCCGGGTTTATCAATGCTATATCTTTATTGAAGGCGTTCTAAACATTGACAGAACGATCTCGCTGCGATTCGCGCGTCTGCTGTGGCGGGAGGTTCCAAGGCGATAACACCATGGGCCATTTGGCCCGCAGGGGGGGCGCGATGCGGGTGAAGCCGCGGACAAGATTCATCTTGCTGGCCATGGTGGTGTATGCCGCGTTTGCCTGGGCTTGGTTCGCTTTGCCCGATGCATGGATCCATGCGCTTGGCGCTTCGCGCGCGTTTTTCATCAAGGAAGGGCTGTTTCTCGCAGTGAGCTTGTTGTTGCTGCTGCTGGCGCTGCGGTCGGCTCCTGCGCGTCAAACCGACTTGCCGGCCTGGCATGTGGCATTGGCCGCCGACTTGCTTCCCAGCCGCGGGTCCGTCCGCTTGGCCTATCTGCTGGCCGTATTGTTGACCGCTTGCATCATGGCGCTGCGCGCCACGCTGTCCGGCGCGGATGCCGAGCAGTCGATGTTGATTCTGTTCATCCTTCCCATCATGCTGTGCGCCAACCTGGGCGGTTTGGGGCCTGGTCTGCTCGCTACCGCCCTGGCAGTGACGGCCTTCCATTCCTGGCCGGTTTTGGGCGGGCATGCCGCGCAGTCCTGGGAACGGCACCTGCAATTGGTCTTCTTGGTCTTGACCGGCATGTCGATCTGCCTGATGGGCGCCATCTTGCGCCATGCGCTTTCCCGGGTGGAATTGAACCGCAGGCTGCTGGACGCGGTGGTGTCCAGCACGTCGGACGCCGTGTTTGTCAAGGACGTGCATGGATGCTACCTGCTGGTCAACCGGGCCGGCCTGGCTTTTGTGGGCAAGAATGAGCCGGATGTGCTGGGGCGGGATGACTATGCGGTGTTTGACGAAGGCACCGCGCGCAAGTTGATGGCGATTGATCGCGCGATCATGCAGTCCGGCAGGGTGCTGACCCAGGAAGAATCGCTCACGCTGCAAGGCGGCGGCGGCATGGTATTTCTGGTGACCAAGGGGCCGGTCTATGCGCCTGACGGCCGTTTGGTCGGCCTGTTCGGCATTTCGCGCGACATCACCGATCAGAAACGCGCTGAAGAGGCCCTGCGCGTCAGCGAAGCGGAGCTGCAACTGGCGCAGCAATTGGCCGGCTTGGGCAGTTGGAGCTGGGATTTGCGCACCGGACGCCATCAGTGGTCGGCGGAGATCTACCGGCTGTTTGGCCTGGACGGCAATGGGCCGCCTTTGGATTACGCCGCGCTGCAACGTTTTTTCATGCTGGATAGCTGGGCGCAGCTGTCCGAAGCGACGGAGCGCTGCCGGCTCATCGGGATGGGGTATGAGTGCGATCTGGAAGTGCTGCGGGCGGACGGGACCTCCTGCTGGGTGACCGCGCGCGGCGAGGCCCGGCGGGATGAGGGCGGCAAAGTGGTGGTTTTGTACGGCACGATGCAGGACATCACCGCTCGCAAGAACATGGCCTTGCAGGTGAAGGCGAGCGAGGCGCGGCTGCAACTGGTGGTGGAGGCCACCAGCGATGGTTTCTGGGATTGGGATCTGCGCAGCGACAAGGTATACCGTTCGCCTCGCTATTACGAAGTGACCGGCACGCGGGCGGAGGATGACAGCGGCGATTTCCGTTTCTTCCGGCAATTGATTCATCCGGCAGACCTGCCTTTCGTGCTGCAGGCGATAGAAGCGCACCGCCGCGGCAAATCGCCGCGCATCGAGGTTGAATTCCGCCTGGCCAATCAGGAGCATGGCGTGCGCTGGATGCAGACTCGCGGCCGGGCGGTGGAGTGGGACGAGCGCGGCGCGGCGCTGAGGCTGGTGGGCAATCTGTCCGACATCACCGAACGCAAGCGGGTGGACGACGATCTGCGGCTGGTGCTGAATGAGGCCGGCGAGGCGATTTGGGTGACTGATCCCGACGGGTTTTACATCTTCGCTAATCCTGCGGCTTGCCGGCTCACCGGGCACAGCCTGGACGAGTTGAAAGGCATGCAGATCCGCGATCTGGTCGCGCCGGAGTCTCTCCCCATGCTGCCGGGGCATCTGGAGCAGATCGCCTCCGGCGCCTTTCTGCGCTCGGAGTGGCTGCTGCGGCAGAAGAAAGGCGGCAGCATCTGCGTCGATCTGGCCACCGGCCGGCTGAAAGATGGCCGCTACATGGCGTTTGGCCGCGATTTGACCGAGCAGCGCCGCGCCGAGCAGGCTTTGCGCAGCCGCGAGCAGCAATTGGCGCGGGTGATCGAGGGGTCGGATCAGGGCTTCTGGGACTGGAATCTGAAGACCGGCAGTTTTCAGGTCAGCCCGCGCTGGGAGAGCATGTTGGGCTATGGCCCGGGAGAGATGCGCATCACCGCGGAAAACTGGTACGACCATGTGCATCCGGACGATGCGGCGCGGGCGAAAGAGTCGATCCAACGCAATCTGCGCGCGGAGTCCGCCAGCCATGAGGTGGAGATTCGCTGCCGCACCCGCGCCGGCGACTGGCGCTGGATATTGTCGCGCGGCCGGGTGGTGGAGCGCGACGCGGCGGGCCAGCCGCTGATGATGTCTGGCACGCATACCGACATCACCGAGCGCAAAGTGCTCGAACAGGCGCAGAAAGAGGCCGCGGCGGTGTTCGACAGCAGTTACGAGGGCATTTTGATGGTCAGTCCGGATGGGGTGATCACCAAGGTCAATCAGGCTTTCAGCCGCATCACCGGCTATGGCGCGGAGGAAGTGATAGGCCGCAAACCCAGCATGCTGTCCTCCGGCAAACAGTCAAACAGCTTTTACGAAGAGTTGTGGAGTTCGGTGAAGGGGCATAACTTCTGGCGCGGCGAGTTGTGGAACCGCCGCAAGAACGGCGAGCTGTACGCCGAGTTGTTATCGATATCGGTGGTGCGGGATGAGAATGGCCAAGTGCAGCACTATATCGGCATTTTCTCCGATATCACCCAGCTGAAGGTGCATGAGGCGGAACTGGACAGGGTGGCGCATTTCGATCCGTTGACCGGCGTGCCGAACCGCCGGCTGTTGTCCGACCGGCTGCGCCAGGCCATCATGCGCGCCACGCGCAGCGGCAAGTCCTGCGCGGTGTGCTTCCTCGATCTGGATGGCTTCAAATCAGTCAACGATCAATATGGCCATGAAGTGGGTGACCAACTGCTGGTGGCGGTGAGCGGGCACCTCAAATCCGTGCTGCGCGGCGACGACACCTTGGCGCGGCTGGGGGGCGACGAGTTCGTGGTGCTGTTGTCCGAGGTCGGCTCCACCGAAGAGTGCATGCTGGTGCTGGACCGGATACTGCAGGCGGTGGCCGCGCCGGTGCCGGTGGGCAATATCACGGTCAACGTCACCTGCAGCGTAGGCGTCAGCCTGTATCCGCAGGACAATGTCGATCCGGACACGCTGCTGCGCCACGCCGACCAGGCGATGTATGTGGCCAAGGAGGCGGGCAAGAACCGCTATCAGCTGTTCGATCCGGAAAGCGACCGCGTGGCGCAGGAGCATCGGCTGTTCCTGGAGTTGCTGAGCCAGGCGCTGGGCCGCGACGAGTTCGCTTTGTTCTACCAGCCCAAGGTCGATTTGTTCGATGGCGAGATCATCGGCGTGGAGGCTTTGATCCGCTGGCACCACCCCAAGCGCGGCTTGCTTGCGCCGGCGGAGTTTCTGCCGCATCTGCGCGGGCACGAATTGGAAGGCGCATTCGGGCAATGGGTGCTGGATGCCGCGCTGAAGCAGGTTTCGCAATGGGCCGATGCCGGCTTCTCCATTCGGATCAGCACCAATGTCAGCGCGCACTATCTGCTCAGCGCGGATTTTTGCGATCATCTGGCGCAAAGCCTGGCCCTGTATCCGAATGTGCCGCCGGACTTTCTGGAGCTGGAGATCCAGGAGAGCGCGGAGGCGGATGTGGAGAGAACCATCGAGACGCTGCGGCGTTGCCGCCAGCTTGGCGTCCATTTCGCCCTGGATGATTTCGGCACCGGTTATGCCTCGCTGAATTATCTGCGCCGCCTGCCGGTGGAAACGCTGAAGATAGACAACAGCTTCATACACGACATGCTGACCAGCGCCGATGATCGCCACATCGTTGAAGGCGTGATTCAGTTGGCGGCGATCTTTAATCGCAAGGTGATCGCCGAAGGCGTGGAAACGCTGGAGCATGGCGCCGCGCTGCGCGCGCTGGGGTGCCGCTATGCCCAGGGTTTCGGCATCGCCCGGCCGATGGAGGCCGCCGCCGTGCCGGACTGGTGCCGGCATTGGCGCGATGACGCGGTCTGGCGCCAGCTGGACCCCGGGGCGCCGGGGCTGGACATTCAAATGAAATGACATAGGGAATATTCGTCGCTAAGCTCAAGGCCTGCGGCACCGAACCTGTTGCTGGTGTGGGCCTGTTTTTATCGGAGTGAAGCGATATGGAAATGACTCGCCAAGATGACGGTGGCGAATGGATGGCAGTGTCGGGATCAGAGTTTGCGGTTGATAAGCCGCTGTTAAGGTGTTCCCAGTGGAAAATCCGTTTGGCTCTCGCAGCCGATGCGGCTGCGTTGACGGCACTCTATTCCCAACTGACTGGCGATCCGGCGGTGCGGGTATTGCCGGAGCGTCTAGCGTTGCTGGCCGATGGTCTGCGAACTCAGATTCTGGTGTGCGAATACGATGGCGAGCTGATAGCCACTGTTTGGCTCGGATTTTGCGAAGACGCGATGTATGGCGAACAACCCTTCGCCGTGCTGGAAAACCTGATAGTGGATGCGCGTTGGCGTGGCCGGGGGGCGGGGGAGGCGCTGCTGCGCGAGGCGGAGCGTCGTTGTATGGCTCGCGATTGCAGCAAGATCATGCTGCTCAGTTCGGCCAGCCGTGTGGACGCGCACAGATTTTTCATGCGGCAGGGCTTTCACGGCGATGCCAAGCGCGGTTTCGTCAAATACCGGCGCGATCTGGCGGCGCAGTCGATCTGAGCGCCCGAGCATTGCGTTGCATTCGATGTGGCGCAATGCCCGGATTCCCCATCATTCTGTTAAGCCGATGCCTCTGAGCCAGTTCTTGCCCCGCTAGGATCAAACCGGCTGCAGCGTTTGCTCTGTCGCCCCGCTCCGCAGCAGCCTCTGCAGGATCATCTTCAACACCACGCCATACATGGGCAGGAAGAACAGCATGCAGATCAGCACCTTGAAGCTGTAATCCACCAGCGCGATCTCCACCCAGTTGGCGGCCATGAAGGCGTCGCTGCTCTTGTAGAAGGCGATGAAGAAAAACGACAGCGTGTCGCTGACATTGCCCAGGAACATCGCCGCCGCCGGGGCCGCCCACCAGGCCTTGAGCTGGCGCAGCCGGTTGAATACCTGCACATCCAGTATCTGGCCCAAGGCATACGCGGCAAAGCTGGCCACGGCGATGCGGGCGACAAACAGGTTGAACTGCTGCAGCGCCTGCGCGCCTTGCCAGGCGCCCTGATAGAACAGCGTGGACACCAGATAGGAGATGGCCAGCGCCGGCACCATGGCCGCCAGAATGATGCGCCTGGCCAGCGGCGCGCCGAAGATGCGCACGGTCAGGTCGGTAGCCAGGAAGATAAACGGAAACGTGAAAGCGCCCCAGGTGGTGTGAAAGCCGAATACGGTGATCGGCAGCTGCACCAGGTAATTGCTGGACGCAATGATGGCGATGTGAAACAAGGAGAGCCACAGCAGCGCTGACAAGCGCTGACGGCTGGTAAAGGCAAACATCGGAATATCCTTTTTGCTGACTGGGGTGAGGGAACCCAGTGAATAAACGCCGCGGCAGCGGCAAGGGGCAGGATATTACCGGTTTGCCAGGGAGATGGGAAGCGCGCGCTGCGCCGTGCATCGGATATGCGGAACGATTTGTTGTTTGTTTGTCAGTCCTGTCTATAACTATTCTAAGTGATTTCCCTGGCACTGCGGATGGTTGGAAGGAGTGGGCGATGACGATAACCAAGCGGCTGATGTTGACGATAGCTCTCGCCCTGATCGCGATGATCGTGGTGGGCGTTCAGGGTTTGTGGCAGCAGAAGAAGGCCAATGAACGCTTTGATTATCTGAAGATCAATACCTTCCCCAGCATCCATGCTTTGGACGAGGGCAAGGAGGCGCTGGCGGGCATCCGGCTGACCCTGGCGCGCAGCGTGGCGTTGAGCGATCCGGCAGCCAAGGCGGCGCAGCAGGCGCGCATGCTGGAACTGGATAAGCGTTTCGACTCGACGATGGACAAGTACGAGAAGGATCTGGTCTCGGACGATACCGACCGCAAGATGCTGCAGGCTGACCGCGACGCCATGAAAACCTATAGACAGCAGCGCGAGAAATACTTGCAGCTGGTGCAGGCCAATGATGTGGCCGGCGCCGACAAGCTGATGCTGGGCGATATGGCGGAGGAGGCCAAGACGCTGAATCAATTGCTGCTGGACCACATCGAATACAACTACAAGCTGGCCGATCAGTTGTCGCAGGACAATGCATCGGCCTATCAGGCCGGCGTTGTCATGTCGGTGGTGGTGGTGGTGCTGGCCATATTGATCTGCGGCGGCTTGAGCGCGCATCTATACGTCAATATCCGCAACAGCCTGGCCAGCTTGCTTGGCACCATGCAGGCCGTGCGCACGCAGCTGGATTTCCGCCAACGCGCGCCGGTGGCGCGGATGGACGAGATTGGCCAGGCTGCGACGGCGTTCAACGAGCTGATGGGGCGGCTGCAGCAGAGCTTTCTGGAAATCCGCGGCAGCGTGAGCCAGATGCAAGGCGCCATCGTGATGATGGCTGATTCGTCCTCGCACATCGCCGGCAGTTCGGTGACGCAGAGCGAGTCGGCCTCGGAAATGGCGGCCGCCGTAGAGCAGGTGACGGTCAGCATCAACCATGTGGCGGACCGGGCGCGCGAGGCGAATGCGCAGGCGCGGGAGGCCGGCGAGATCGCCGAGCGCGGCAGCGGCGTGGTGCTGGGCACGGTGGACGGCATCAGCGCGGTGGCGCAGGCGGTGGGCGAGGCGGCGGACCGCATCGGCAAGCTGCGCGATGACAGCACCACCATCGCCACGGTTTTGGGGGTGATCAAGGACATTGCGGATCAGACCAATCTGCTTGCGCTGAACGCGGCGATCGAGGCGGCGCGAGCCGGCGAAATGGGACGCGGCTTCGCCGTGGTGGCGGACGAGGTGCGCAAGCTGGCCGAGCGCACCGCCAGCTCCACCACGGAAATTTCCGGCGTGATCGACAAGATGCAGCACGGCACGCAGGCGGCGGTGGCCGGCATGCAACAAGTGGTGGAGCGGGTGAATCTGGAGGCGGAAAAAGCGCGCGGCGCCAGCGAGGCGATTCAGGAAATCAAAACCAATTCCGAACGCAGCGTGGAGTTGATCAGCGAAATTTCCAGCAGCATTGTGGAGCAGGGCAGCGCCAGCAATATCATCGCGCAGAAGGTGGAGCAGATCGCCCAGATGGCCGAGGGCAGCTCCAAGGATGCCAATGATTCGGCCAGTTCCGCCAACCGGCTGAAGGATCAGGCGGAAAGCATACAGCGGACGGTGGCGCAGTATCAGGTATAAGACGAGGGTGCGGGTCGGGGAAAACAGGGCCGCCAGGCCCTGTTTCATTTTCGGCGTCAGCCGATCAGCCGCATCTTGAACTGCTTGCCCTTGATCTTGCCTTGCGACAGCTTGGCCAGGGCGGCTTCGGCGATGCTGCGCTCCAGCGCCACGAAGCTGTTGAATTCGAAGATGTTGATCTTGCCGATCTGGCTGCCGGCAAAGCCGGCCTCGCCGGTCAGCGCGCCCAAAAGGTCGCCCGGGCGCAGTTTTTCGCGCTTGCCGCCGGCGATCTCCAGCGTCACCATCGGCGGCAGCAGCGGGCCGCCCGGCGCCGGGGTCAGCTCTGCCACGTCGGCCCAGGTCAGGTCGGCCTGCTGGTAGTTTTCGATCTGCACCAGGCGCTTGGCTTCGCTGTCGGTGGCCAGGGTCAGCGCCAGGCCGTGCTGCTCGCCGCGGCCGGTGCGGCCGATGCGGTGGATGTGGACTTCCGGATCATGGGTGACGTCGACGTTGATCACCACGTCCAGTTCCTTGATGTCCAGGCCGCGCGCCGCCACGTCGGTGGCCACCAGTACGGTGGCGCTCTTGTTGGCGAAGCGCAGCAGGATCTGGTCGCGCTCGCGCTGCTCCAGGTCGCCGTGCAGCGTCAGCGCGTGGAAGCCCTGCTCCTGCAGCTCGCGCACCAGCTCCTTGCAGCGCTCGCGGGTGTTGCAGAAGGCCAGCGCCGAAGTGGGGCGTAGGTGGCGCAGGATGCGGCTGACCGTCTCCAGCCGGGTTTCCGGCTTCACTTTGTAGAACCACTGCTCGATGTGGTCGGCCTTGTGCAGCGACTCCACCTTCACTTCCACCGGATTTTTCAGGAACTGCGCGCTGGCCTTGCGGATGTCTTCCGGATAGGTGGCGGAGAACAGCAGGGTCTGGCGGTTCTTCGGGCAGGCGCGGACGATGCCGACGATCTCCTCGATGAAGCCCATGTCTATCATGCGGTCGGCCTCGTCCAGCACCAGCGTCTTCACGCCGGAGAGGTTCAGCGTTTCGCGGAACAGGTGGTCTTGCAGCCGGCCCGGCGTGCCCACCACGATGTGAGCGCCGTGCTCCAGCGAGCCGATCTGCGGCCCCATCGGGGTGCCGCCGGTCAGCGTCACCACCTTGATGTTGTCTATGGCCCGCGCCAGGCGGCGGATTTCCTGCGCCACCTGGTCGGCCAGTTCGCGCGTCGGGCACATTACCAGCGCCTGCACGCCGAACCAGCGCGGATTCAGGCTGGCCAACAGGCCCAAGCCGAACGCAGCCGTCTTGCCGCTGCCGGTCTTGGCCTGGGCGATCAGATCGCGGCCTTCCAGAATGGCGGGCAGGCTGGCGGCCTGGATGGCGGTCATCTGGTGGTAGCCCAGGCTGTCCAGATTGGACAGCAAGGGGGCGGGCAGGGGCAGGGTGGAAAAAGCGGCTGGTTTCACAATGACTTGGCGCGGTTGGCTAAAGGCTGGGCAGTGTAACAGCAGTGAGGCTCGCGGCCAAATGCCCAGCGCATTTTCAGTTGAAAAAACGCCCGGTGCAACCGGGCGCTGGTGTCTTCCCATCTAGTTTAATCAGATGCCGCGGTTTTTGCCTGGCTGGCGTCACACCCGGAAGCGCGACACCGAATCCGTCAGGCGCTGCGCCAGCGTTTCCAGCTCCGCCGCTGCGCCCACGGTCTGCTGAATATCGGCGTCGTTGGTGCGCGCCATGTCGGCGATGGCGTCGATGTTTTCATTCACCGCCTGGCTGGTGAGGCGTTGCTGCTCGGTGACTTCGACGATCTGCTGCAGGCCGTTGCGGACTTCGGCCACCGACTGGTTGGCGGCGCTCAGCACGTTGGCCACGCTGTTTGTGGAGTGCCGGCTGGCCTCCAACGATTGCAGGCTGGCGTTGACGGCTTGCCGCACCGCGTCGGTCTTGCTGTTCAGCGCGCCGGTGACCGAGTCGATCTCGCTGGCGGATTTGGCCGATTTCTCGGCCAGTTTGCGCACCTCGTCCGCCACCACGGCGAAGCCGCGGCCCATTTCGCCGGCGCGGGCGGCTTCTATCGCCGCGTTCAGCGCCAGCAGGTTGGTCTGCTCGGCGATCTCGCGGACTTCCTTGGTCATGCTGGTGATGACGGCGGTGGAGTTGACCAGATCGCTTTCCGCCTGCGCCATCAGCTGCACCGCGCTTTCCACCTGGCCCACTTCCTGTTGCAGCTGCTGCAGGCTGCGCTGGCCCTGCTCGGAACGCTGCAGGCTTTCCTCGGCGCCGTTGCTGACGTGTTCCGCCTTGCCGGCGATCTCGCCGATGTGGCAGGCCAGCTGTTCCACCGCCTCCGCTGCGGCCAGCGACTGGCTGTTCTGGCGGTGCGAGCTGGCGGCCAGCTGGTTGGCGCCGCCGGACAGGCGGCGCGAAGCCAAGGCCACCGCGTCCGCGCTTTCGCTGACCTGACGCACCAGGCCGGCCACCGTGCCCAGCATTTGGTTGAACAGGCGGGCGGTGACGCCGATCTCGTCGTTGCTTCTGGTCGGCAGCCGGCGCGTCAGGTCGCCTTCGCCCTTGGCCAGCTCGGCCAAGCCCTTGGCCATTTCCTGCAAGGGGTCGGTCACGAAACGGCGGATGAACAGATACACCACGCCCAAGAGCGGCAGCGAGGCCAGCAGGGCGAACAGGATGCTCTGCGTGCGGAAGCTGTCCACCGCGGCATACGGTTTTTCCAGCGAGATGCGCATGCTGACCGCGCCCAGCGGCGTTTTGTCCGCCACCTGGTGGCAGGCCATGCAGTTCTTGCCCAGATAATTGGATGAGGCCAGCGCCGGGTACACCACCCTCAAATGCTCGCCCAGCTCGGGTGTGGATTCGATCTGCACATGCGGCTTGCCGTCCTGCAGCGCGGCGCGTTCCAGCGCATCGGTGGCGCGCCCCTTGTCGCCGGCGTTGCCGGGGCCGAACTGCTTGTTGACGGGTTCGCCGCGTATCACCCGCAGGTCGCGCACGGCGGACAGCTCGCGGATCTGGTCCAGAAACACATCGCGCTGGCCCACGGTGCCGGTGATCATCATGCCGGTCAGCCCGGCCAGCGTCATTTCATTCATGCTGTGCGCCAGGTCCTTGGCCTGTTCTACCGCGATGTCGCGGCTGGCGCGCGTTTCCCACGCGATCAATCCCCCCCATGCCAGTACCAGGCAGCTCCAGATGGCGCCGGTCAGTCGCAGCCAGATCGGCCAGTCGGAAAATTTTCTCATTGCATGCCGGAGCGGCGTGGCCCCGTCTCCTGTGTGTGGTTTGTGTTTTGATCGTCGCTGAGCGGGCAGCTGAAAATAACTTTAGCATGGCTATGCCGTAGGAATTCTAGTTCGGAGAGTGTGGGCCGCGTCTGGCCAAGATCAAGGAATGCGCGGATACCGCTTGCCGCGGTGGCGGATTTGCTATCAAAGCCCGTTCAAGGCCTTATGGCTTGGGTTGGCCGGCTTTTTCTGCAACAATCGCGCCCTTGCCGACGCGGCTGACTGCGCCGGCTATGGTGAAATCGAGATCGGATAGCGTGGAGATGGGCATGAGTGACGGAGCGGGGCGCGGTGTCGCCATCATAGGCGGCGGGCCGGCGGGCTTGATGGCGGCGGAGATGCTGGCGCAACGCGGCATCCAGGTGGATGTCTATGACGCCATGCCCTCGGTGGGCCGTAAATTTCTGCTGGCAGGCATTGGCGGACTGAATATCACCCATTCCGAACCGTTTCCGGCCTTCGTAGGCCGCTATGGCGCGCGCGCGGCACAGATCGAGCCGTTGCTGCGCGCCTTTGACGCCGATGCGCTGCGCGCCTGGGTGCATGGCCTGGGGGTGGAAACCTTCGTCGGCAGTTCCGGCCGAGTGTTTCCGTGCGAAATGAAGGCTGCGCCGCTGCTGCGCGCCTGGCTCAGCCGGCTGCGCGAGGCGGGCGTGCGCATCCATGTGCGCCATCGTTGGCAGGGCTGGAACGCGGACGGCAGCCTGCGTTTCGATACGCAGGGCGGCGAACTGGCGGTGTGCCCGGACGCGGTATTGCTGGCGCTGGGCGGCGGCAGTTGGAAAAAACTCGGTTCGGATGGACGCTGGATGCCCTGGCTGGCCGAGCGCGGCGTGGCCACGGCGCCGCTCATGCCGTCCAATTGCGGATTTGATGTCGGCTGGAGCGCGTTTTTCTCCGACAAGTTCGCCGGCGAGCCGCTGAAGGCGGTGGGGCTTTCCTTCGAAAGCAGCGATGGACGTAGCTTCAAGCGGGTGGGCGAGTGCGTCATCACGCAGGGCGGCATCGAAGGCAGCCTGATTTACGCTTGCTCGGCGCTGCTGCGCGACGAGATCGCCCGCTCCGGCGCCGCCACCTGCCATCTGGACTTGATCCCGGCCTGGGACGAAGCCAGGGTGCTGGCCGAGGTGACGCACCCGCGCGGCTCGCGCTCGCTATCCAGCCATCTGCAGAGCAGGCTGAACCTGAAGGGTGCGCGCGCCGGCATCCTGCGCGAGTGCCTGGACAAGGAGAGTTTCCAGCATCTGCCGACGCTGGCCGCCGCGATCAAGCGCTTGCCGTTGAGGCTGGCGGCGCCCCGGCCCATCGATGAGGCGATCAGCACGGCCGGCGGAGTCTGTTTCTCCGCGCTGGACGAACGGCAGATGCTGAAGGCGCTGCCCGGCGTGTTCTGCGCCGGCGAGATGCTGGATTGGGAGGCGCCCACCGGCGGCTATCTGCTGACCGCCTGCTTCGCCAGCGGCCGCGCCGCCGGCATCGGGATAGCGGAATGGCTGCAGGCTGGCGCGTCAAAATAGTTTTACTTGAGGGCGGCAAGCGAGCCTGACAGAATACCCGGATCACATTATTTCGCCTGACCCAGGCGTGATTCGTAAACTGTTTTTCTTGCTTGCCATGAGTGAAAAAAGCAATCCCTGCCAATCCTGCGGCGCCTGCTGCGCCAACTTCCGCGTTTCCTTCTACTGGGCTGAGGCCGATGACGGCGGCGGCGCCATCCCCAGCCAATTCACCGAGAAAGTCAACGATTGGACCCGCTGCATGCGCGGCACCTGGTCCAATAGCCCGCGCTGCGTCGCCTTGCAGGGCGAGGTGGGCCGTAGCGTGGCCTGCGGCATCTATGCCGCGCGCCCGAGCGCCTGTCGCGAGGTGGAGGCAGGGTCGGCGCAATGCCATAAGGCGCGAGCGGCGCACGGGCTGGCGGTGTTGCGGGACGATGCGGTGGCCGTAAATGAGCCTCAGCCTTTGCTGACGGGCTAACCATCGTCCGCAACGCGCTACGCGGTTTTACAGGCGATAACGGTTGACCGCCTGGTTCATGGCCACGACGGCCTCGTCCAGTTGTTCCGCCGTCTTGGCGGTTTGATGGGCGGCGGCGCTGGACTGGGTCGCCATTTCCGCGATTTTTTCCACCTGCACGGCGACGCTGTTGCAGGCATGGGCCTGCTCGCGTATCGAGTCCGCGATTTCTCCCACCATCTGGCTGGCGGTATTGGACGACTTGCCGATTTCGCCGATCGTGATCAAGGCCTCGTCCGCCCGGACGACGCCCGATACCACCAGTTGCTGCGTTTCGCTCATGCGCGTGGTGGTCTGGCGCGAGGTATCGGTCACGCCGCGGATGATGTGGTCGATTTCGCCGGTCAGGATGGCGGTGCGCTCGGCCAGTTTGCGCACCTCGTCCGCCACCACGGCGAAGCCGCGGCCCATTTCGCCGGCGCGGGCGGCTTCGATCGCCGCGTTCAGCGCCAGCAGATTGGTCTGATCGGCGATGTCCTTGATGCTGCTGACCGAGTTGGCGATCCGGTTGTTCTGCTCTTCCAGTTCATGCAGGCTGGTGCTGGCATGGTCGACGGTATGGGAAATCGAGCGGATTTCCTCCACCGTGCGCGCGATGACCTGCTGGCCAGTGTCGACATGGCGGCTGGCTTCCTCGGTTTGCTGATTGCTGTATTCGGCCCGGTCTCCCACCTGATGGATGCTGACCGACAGCTGTTGCATGGTGGCGGCGATGGCGGAGGAGGCCTCGTTTTGCCTTTCCGCCGCCTGCAGCACATTGCCGGCGGCGCTGGCCAGGTCGGTGGCGTAGGCTGCCACCTTGGCGCAATTGCCGGCAATATCGCTCATGCTGTGGCGGATGCGCTCTATCAGCAGGTTGAAGGCGGCGGCGGTATTGCCGATTTCGTCGCTTGGGTTATGTACTTTGACCTGCAGCGTGAAGTCCAGCCGCTCGCCTATCCGGTTCATGGTCTGGTTCAGGTCGTGTAGCGGCCGGCTGATGGAGCGGTGGCAGCGCAGGCCGATGGCGATGAGCAGCAGCGCCAGCAGCGCCGTGGCGGCCAGGGTGATGTCGCGGGTGGTTTCGATCAGCCTATGGGCAGTCGCCACCTCCTGCTCCACATGGCGCTTGTTGTAGTCGATATGCGCGGCGATGCCCTTGGTCAGCGCATTGCCGGCAGGCAGGGCAGAGGTGGCGCGCAGGCGCAGCGCTTCGGCCAGATTGCCGCGCAGCGCCGCGTCCATCAGCGGCACCATGGTGCCCCAATAGCGGTCCAGCAAGCGAACGTTTTCCTGGTATAGCGCGCGGTCATCTTCGTTGTCGACCTGCGCTCCGTACTGATCCAGCGTTGATTTGGCGGCTGCATAGGCGGCATCGACCTTGGTTTTGGCCGCCAGGCGGTCCGCTTCGCTATCCGCCACCAGCACTTGCATCCCCACCAGCCGGATGGAGGCGATGGCGTTGCCGAATTGGTTCAGCGTGATCAGCTTGGGATAGTCCGCTTGGGAGAAATTGCTGGCGGTATCCGCCAGCCGGGACTAGGTGTACAGGCTGTAGGCGCTGATGCCGGCCAAGGTAAGGATGGAGAGTAAAATCAGCAGCAGGATTTTTTTGGAAACCGACATGGCAATGGACTCCGTCAAGGTGCGAGTGCTTGATAAGTATTGCGGGCTACTGGAATATTTCTGTTTGGATATTTATATATAAACAATATTAAAGTTATGGTTTATTGAAAAATACATGCAATTGACAAGCAACTTCCTTGCCTGGCGATTAACCCATGTCTATGAATTTCAAGCAAGTGTTGTGGCGGTGATTGTGCAGTTTGGTGTGTAATCCATTAGGTGGATGTGGGATTGTATTACATTCGCAAGGCAGGAGGGCGTCGAGGCTCGCCATGTCCTAGTGGCATGGCAGATGAAGCGGGTTTTGCCTTTGGGTCGTCCAGGCTGCGTATTGCAAAAGAAAAGGCTTGCCGCGGCAAGCCTTTTGTCATGACGGGATGCGAAGATGTCCTACTCTGGCTGCTTGTCGTTGCTGGCCAGCTCGATCTGCGCTTTCTTCACCCGCTTGTCCGCCGCCAATTTTTGCTGCAGCGCCAGCAGGTCGGCCTGCGGCGGGCTGTCGAAGACCACTACGCTGGCGGTGCGGTAGCGCGGCGTCAGGCCGTGATCGCGGGCGAGCGCCGCCTCGTCCTGCGCGGAGGCCAATTGCACCAGCACGGCTCCGCTGACGGATGCCGGCACCGTCTGCTTGGCGCTTTGCACCACGTCGCCGCGCTTCAGCGTCGGCGTCGCGGTTGCTGGCGCGGCCGCCAGCTTGGCGGAAACGCCCATCTTGGGCTGCGGCGTCTGTTTGTAATACACCTTGCCGTTGATGGAAACGGCTTGTCCGGCAGGCTTGGGCAGGAAGGGCAGGTCGGCCGCGTGAGCCGTGGCGGAAAGCGCCAGCAGGGCGGGGATCAGGGAAAGAATGGCTTTCATGTTGCGCTCCGGTGGCCGAAGAAGCGGATCGACCACGATTTCAGTTTGCCCGCCGCGTTTGGCAGCGAGTAGGTGGTGTTTTTGCCGTTGACCCGATGGACGAACTGGTATTCGCCGCCATTGCTGTCTATCACGCGCAGCCGCCATTGGCCTTTGGCCGGTTCGCCATAGAAGTGGTTGGATAGCAGCCGCTGCTGGTTCAAGCCATATTCCTCCGCCACCAGCGCGGTGCGCGGCGACAGCAGCACCGAGCGGGTGCCGGACGGCGAGATCAGCTCCACCGCCAGGTCGCTGGCGCGGCCGTGCTGCGCATCCACCAGGATTTGCACGGCTTCCACCGTCAGGTTGTCCGGCTGGTTGAATACGCTTTCCACGCCTTTTTCATCGCCGTCCGGGATGGCAGCCTGCGCGTTCACGGTTTGCCAGCGGGTTTTTTCCAGCGGCGGCAGCGGGCGCTGATAGAACAGCGCTTTTTCCACCGCCTTGTCCACGTCTATCAGGCCAAAGCCATAGAACGGATGGAAAGACAAGCCTGCGGCGTTTTTCTGCCATCCCGGCAAGGCCTGGTAGCTATGGGCATTGCCTGCCGAATCCTTGAACGCCAGCGTCACGCCAGGCTGCGCGGCGTCCACCTTGCGGGCGGTGGTGATCAGCAGATGGCGCACGTCGCGGGCGGAGAGCGCGGGATTGGCCGACATCACCAGCGCGAACGAGCCGGATGTGGCCGGCGCCGCGGACGAGGTGCCGTTCATCACGCTGTTGTAATCGCAGTTCGGATCGAGCGCGGTGCCGCCATGCAGGCTGTTGGCGGCCTCGCCGCTTACGTTGTAGCCGCGATTGCAGCCGGAAAGGTCGGTGGTGACCATGGCCGGTGAGTCGGTGCCGTATTCGCCGCCTGGCGCGGTCAACAGCACGTTGGCGCCGACCGACGAATAGGACGAACGCACGCCGTCCGCGTTCAGGGCCGATACCACGACATTCCAGTAATTGCTGTTGTCGGTGGTGAGGTTGGAGTCCTGCACCGGCAGGCCGTTATTGCCTTGGTAGCCCAGCAGATAGCCGCCGCTGACGCGGAAATAGTTGTAGGCGTTGCCGGCGGATTTGACGAAAACCGCGCCGCGGCCCCAGTGGCTGTTGCGGCTGACTTCCTCGTAGGTTTCCTCTTCGGTTTTCAGTTCGATGTCGGCGTCGGGGTTGCCTGGCTGCGAGGTGATGGCGGACGAGCCATAGCTTTGGTTGAAAACCCGGGCGTCGGTAAAGGCTTCCAAGGGTTTGCCGCCAGGCTGCTTGCCATGGGAGAGCAGCCAGCCCTCCATGGTTTGCGACAGCAGCCAGTTGAAGCCCTTCAATCCAGCCGACGGCGCGACGCCGCGCCCGCCAATGCCGTTGTAGCCGACGGCGGCGGCGATGCCGGCGACCGAGGTGCCGTGGGCGTTGTCCGGCGATGCTGGCGTCGGGTCATCGCTGCCGGTCACCAGGTTTTTTGATCCCGGCACGATATTGGCCGCCAGGTCCGGATGGCGGATTTCCAGACCATCATCGATCACGGCGATGGTGGTGCCCACGCCGCGGATGCCGCGCAAATGGGTGAAGGCGAGATCAAGATCAATGCCCTTGGCCCCGCCGCGCTTGGAGAACGCATTCTGTCCGGTGTTCTGCAGATGCCATTGCTGATTGGCCAGCGGGTCGCCGGCCTGCAACGGGTAGGCCGGCTGGCCCGGCGCCGCGGCATGGCCGGCCTGCGAGGCCAGCGCCAGCGCGATGGCGCTGCTGATGAAACGAAGTTGCATGGTGGTTTCCTCTGTTTTTTCCTTTGTGCGGCATATTGCCGCTCCATCCATACTATTTGTTAATTTTTATTGCGTAAATACGTTTTTGTCATTATTTGATTCGAAAGGCGGATAAGCGTGCGCGCGCGCTTCGCCTGCTGTGGGCGGCAAGGAGGGGGCGTGTTCCGGCGGGGAGAGGAGGCGACGCGGCGCGGGCCGCGTCGTGGAGGCGGCTTAGTCTATTTTGGCCAGCGTATCGAAGTTGCTGTGGTTGCAGTCTTCGAATTCCCGTCTCGGCTCTTTCAGCTTGATCTGGTAGGATTTGCCCTGGGCGGTGAGGATCAATTCCTTGTCGGCGCTGGCCAGCGGTTTGGGCATGAGGAACCAGCGCTGCCCTTGGCGGGAGTTGGGCTGGGTGATGTAGATGCCGCTGGAAGGAGGGTTTTCCGGTTGCTGCGGGTCCAGCAGAGACACTCCGACCGGCGTTTGCCCCAGTATCTCAATGCCGACCTTGGTGCCGTTGTTCTGGCGCAGGATGCGCCGGATGATGCCCAGCAGCGGCGGGTGACTGTCGGTGCGCACCAGAATCAGCCGTCCGATGGCCAACTGCTCGATGGCCTTGCCGATGAAGGTCAGGCCCATGCCGGTGCTGCTGATGTCGTTGATGCGCCATTCATCGACGCGGTCGGCTTCCAAGCCGCTGACGTCCTGCACCTTGATCTGGAAGGCCACCCGTTCGAAGCCGATGGAGACGTGCGCGCTGGAGGCGTGCAGCGATCTTTCCGATTTGCGCAGCGATTTGCCGCCGTCGTTTGACCAGCGGATAGCCAGCTTTTCGCATAAATCCGCCCATTCCTCGCGCTCCAGTTCGCAGTCCAGCGCGGCCAATTGCGACGGGATGCGAGTGTCTAGGTCGAACATCAGGTCGGCCAGGCGGGTGCTGATTTCATATGACGACCAATAGCGGTGCCATTTGCCGGCCATGCCCCGCAGCATCGGTTGAGGCGGCTCCGCCATCGACAAATTGAAGACGAAAACCGGCGTCTCCAGCGGCGGCTGCCTCTCAAGCGGAATCTGCTGGCAGATCAGCAGCAGCAGTTGGTCGACCGCGATGATCTCCTTGTGCAGCATGTTTTCCGTCTGCGCCAGATACAGCATGCCCGCCTGCAGCAGCAGATGCTCGCAGGTGATTTCCTGGCGCGAGTGGGGATACAGCAGCAGCGGGGTGCGGGCGAAGCCGGCTTCCTCGGCGTAGATGTAGAAGCGGAAGCCCTGCTGCCAGGCGCTGCCTTCCGGCTTCAGGTAACGCAGCGCGTTCCAGGCCAGCAGACGCATCTGGTGATGCAGCCCGCGTATGGTGACCAGTTGCAGTTCGGCCTCGGCGGTTTGGCTTGGCGCGTTTTTATGCAGCCTCAGGCAAATCTGGTAAGCGGTGGACAGCTCGTGCCAATACGCCAAAATGGTGGGCAGATAGCCTTTGCTGCCTGGTTTGGCATGCAGGTAGTCGCTGCACAGCTGCTGATGGATGTCGGCGGCCTTGTCGTCCACGTAGAGCAGCGTTTTGACGCGCTCTTTCAACGATATCTCGGTATCGGCGTTAATTTTGGAAATAGCCTTGATGATTTCCACCAAGGCAGTAAAGTATTCAGCCTGCGGCAAGTCTCGTACCAGCAGGGTTGCCGATTGCGCCACGCCGGATGCCGGCGTGTTTTTGCTCAGAAGCGAAGTGACTAGCGATTTGAAATCAAACATTGAGCCCAGCTTTATTAATGAAAGTGATGTACTCGCTTATTTGTCACTCTATCTTACGTCACGCGTTGATGATGGTGAAACTACAATCTCAAAATTAACAAACATGGCCTTGATAAGGAAATTCTCATTTTGGGTATCGGTCGCGGCGTTCGTTTTGGCGGCCTTGGCCGCGGTTCCATCCGCGCACGCGGCGGATGAGGCGCAAGTGTCTGAAGGGGTTGGGGTTGTGCTCGGCGGCGGCGGCGCGCGCGGTTTCGCCCATCTTGGGGTTTTGAAGGAGCTGGAACGGCTGCGCATTCCGATTTCCTGCATCGCCGGCACCAGCGCCGGCGCCTTGATCGGTGGCATTTACGCCAATGGCTTGCCGCTGGACGAGATGGAGAAAGAGTTCAACGGCGCCGACTGGGATCTGATGCTGTCCGGCCGGCCGGCGCGGGCGAATATCCCGTATGACCGCAAGCGCAATGACTACAAGAATTATCTCGATGCCAGCTTTGGCCTGAAGGGCGGCGAACTGCGCCTGCCGCGCGGCGCCATCAACTCCCAGGGCATCGAGATGTACATCCACAACATCACGCGCGACCGCAATATCGACAGCTTCGACAAGCTGCCCATCCCGTTCCGCGCGGTTGCCGCCGATTTGCTGACCGGCGACGCGGTCGTGTTCGACAAGGGCTCGCTGTCGCGCGCTCTGCGCGCCAGCATGGCGGTGCCGGGCGTGTTCGACCTGGTGGAAGACGATGGCCGCCTGCTGGTGGATGGCGCGATTGCCCGCAATGTGCCGGTGCAGGACGTGAAGGGGCGCTGCGCCAAGCATGTGATTGTGGTGGATGTCGGCTCGCCGCTGATGAAGGCCGACGAAATCCAGTCCTGGTTCGACGTAGTGGCGCAAAGCTCCAATCTGGCGGTGATGCGCAACGTCAGGCAGCAGATGAAGTTGCTGGACAAGAACGACATCGTGATCCGGCCGGACCTCACCGGCTATACCGCCGCTTCATTTGGCGACCACCGCGCCATCGTCAAACGCGGCGAGGAGGCGGCGCGCAAGATGGATGCCCAGCTGTCGGCGCTTTCGGTCTCGGAAGAGCAGTACGCGGCATGGAAAAGCCGCTTGCAGCGGCCGCGCTATCCGGTGCTGGACGAGGTCAAGGTGGAAGGCAAAGACGGCACTTTCACCAAGGTGGCCACCTTGCAGCAGTCCTTGAGCTTCAACGGACCAGCCGTCCCTGTCGGCGTGGTGCGGCAACGCCTGGATGAAATCTTCGCGGGCGGCGAATACGACAAGCTGTCTTATCGAGTCGATAACATCACCGGCCGCAACGTGATGACAGTGATGCCGGTGGAACGCAGCATAGGCCAGAACTCGCTGCATTTTGGACTCAATCTGAACAGCGACACGCCGGGCGACAGCGCATTTACTTTCCGCGCCGCACATGAGTGGGCGGCGCTGAACGATGCGGGCGCATCCTGGCGCAATGACGTGGCGATCGGCTACCAGCGGATGTTCAATAGCGAGCTGTATCAACCGCTGTGGCGCGGCAGCCCGTTTTTTGCGGCGGCTTCGCTGGGCGCTTACCAGAAGCAGTTCCGTTTGTTTGATGCCAACCATACCGCCCTCTCAACCATTAATGACGATGTGGTGGGCGGTCAGCTCAACCTTGGCTTGGCGCTGGGCAAATACGGCGAGTGGCGTATCGGGCTGTATCACGAAAACAATCGCATATCCGTTGCGCAGGGATATCCGTTTGATATCGACGACGGCGGCCGTTTCCGCGATGTCGGCTTGAGCACCCGCTTGGTGGTGGATCAATTTGACAATCCGCGCTGGCCGCGCGCGGGTTACTACTTCAGCGGCAAATTGCGCAAGGGCATGCCGGGCCTGGGCAGCGATACCGACCAGCAAGCTTATGATCTGGTGGGCGAGGTGGCCAAGACCTATGGCGACTTTACGGCGCGCTTCACGCTGAAAGCGAGCGGGGATCGCAAGAAGAATGTTCCCCAGGAGTTGGGCGGCTTTTTGAATCTGACCGGTTATCAGACTGGCGAGCTGGTCGCGGACCAAACCGCGCTGGCGCGCTTGATGGTTTATTGGCGTGCCGCCTCCTTGCCGCCAGTGCTGGGCTCTGGCGTCTATGCCGGGGTGTCGCTGGAAGGCGGGCGGCTGTGGGGGCAGAACAATCTCGATTTTCAACCCAATAGAGAGAAAAGCTGGATTCCAGCCGGTTCGCTGTTCTTGGGCGCGGATACCATCCTGGGGCCGTTCTTTGTCGGGGTCGGCACTGCCCGCGGCGGGCAGTTGACCGGGTATATCTACCTCGGCGTCGATTATTGAGCGCGCGGCGCGCTGTGATGGCCCGGCGATCCATTGGCGATGGAGCGCGGGGCTGTCCTTAAGGTCTGCTGCATTGCGATATTGGTACGAACGTTTGATTTAGTCCTGGCATTTGCGCTTGTCATGTCCTATCCCGGTTAAGGGCCGCCATCCGGCGGCCCTGGTCAAGAACACATCGGGAGAGATAATGAAACGTTTGTTGTCGCGCAGCGCGTTCGCGCTCGTTCTGCTGCTGCTGCCGTTCGCATCGGCTCTGGCATCCGCTGGCTATACCCAAACCCGTTATCCCATCGTACTGGTGCATGGCCTGTTTGGTTTCGGCCAATTGCTGGGCGTGGACTATTTCTACCAGGTGCCGGCGGCTTTGAAGGCCGACGGCGCCCAGGTGTTCGTGGCCGAGGTGTCGGCCACTGACAGCAATGAGGCGCGCGGCGAACAGCTGCTGCAGCAAGTGCGGCAGATATTGGCCATCACTGGGGCGCAAAAGGTCAATCTGATCGGCCATAGCCAGGGCGCGCCCACCGCGCGCTACGTAGCCGGCGTGCGGCCGGATCTGGTAGCCTCGGTCACCACGGTGGGCGGCGTCAACAAGGGTTCCACCGTGGCCGACATCGTGCGCGGCGTGGCTCCTCCGGGAACGGTCAGCGAAGCGGTCGCTTCGGCCATCGCCGGCGCCCTGGCCAAGGTGATCGCCTTCTTCTCCGGCACCAGCGACTTGCCGCAGCAACCCATCGCCGCGCTGAACTCGCTGACCACCGCCGGCTCCCTGGCCTTCAACGCCAAGTTCCCGGGCGGCGTGCCGGCATCGGCCTGCGGCGAGGGCGATTACCAGGCGAATGGCGTGCGCTACTACTCATGGACCGGCGCGGCCACCACTACCAATATCCTCGATCCGCTGACCATCCCGATGGGTGTGTTGGGCCTGGCTTTCGGCTCCACGCCGTCCGATGGTCTGGTTGGCGTGTGCTCGGCCCACCTGGGCCAGGTGATTCGCGACAATTACCAGATGAACCACGTCAACGAGATCAATCAGAGCTTCGGCTTGGTCAGCCTGTTCGAGGTGAGTCCGGTCACGCTGTATCGTCAGCAGGCCAACCGGTTGAAGAACGCGGGGCGGTAAGATGAGACGCCGCAGTGGGTGGGGATTGGCCTTGCTGGCCGGCTGCGCGGCGCTGGCCTGGTGGTATTGGCCACCCCCCGCCTCGGGACCGTCCAGCTTGCCGGGCGCCGTGGCATGGGGCGGTCCGGCGGCCTCGCTGCGCGGCACCTCGCCGGACGGCGCGGTCAAGGCCGATGGCGCGGGCGCGCTGCGGGTCGATCAGGAGCTGCGCCGTTTGTTCGACTATTACCTGGCCACGCTGGGCGAGCGCACTTTGCCGCAAATCCGCGCCGAGCTGCAGCGTCATCTGCAAACACGCTTGCCGGCCAAGCCGTTGGCGCAGGCGATGAACCTGTTCGACCGTTACGTCGCCTATCGCCAGTCGCTGGCCGGCATGGCGGTGGCGGCCAGCTCCGACCTGTCGCAAAGGCTGGCCAGGGCGAGGGCGGTGCGGCTGCAGTATTTCAGCGCGGCCGAGGTGGCGGGGCTGTTCGGCGACGAGGACCGCTATGACGCGTTCACCGCGCAACGCTTGGCCATTCTGGCCGATGCCTCATTGAGCGCGGCGGAAAAGCAGCGGCGAATCGCCCTGCTGGAGCGGCAGCTTCCGCCTGAGCTGCGCGCGGCGCGCGAGGAGCCGGTCAAGCACCTGGCGCTGGCGGAGGCGGAGGCGGCCTTGCGCCAGCGCGGCGGGGGCGAGCAGGAGCTGTACCAGTTGCGCGCCTCCATGGTGGGGCAGGCAGCGGCCGATCGCTTGTCTGAACTGGACAGGGAGCAGGCGGCATGGGGGCAGCGGGTCAATGATTTCACCCGCGAACGCGCCGCCATCCTGGCCAATGGCCGACTCAGCGCCAAGCAGCAACAGCAGGCGGTGGCGCAATTGCAGGCGCAGCGTTTCTCGGCGCAGGAGGCCTTGCGTCTGCCTGGCTTTGTCGCCAGTCATTGAGTGTCGGCTGCAACGAAAACAGGCGCCCCATGGCGCCTGTTTCTGTTGGAGCAATCAGGGTCAGGGCTGGTTGAAAAACAGCCGCTGCAGCGCCTCGCCCGGTTCCGCTTCCCGCATGAAGGCTTCGCCCACCAGGAAGCTGTGCGCGCCGCTGGCCTGCATCAGCCGCACGTCTTCCACGCTGGCGATGCCGCTCTCGGTGACGGCGATGCGGCCGTCGGTGATGCGCGGCAGCAGTTTCAGCGTGGTGGTTAAGCTGACTTCGAAGCTGCGCAGGTTGCGGTTGTTGACGCCCACCAGCTCGGTCTTCAACTGCAGCGCGGCGTCCAGTTCCGCCTCATTGTGCACTTCCACCAGCACCGCCATGCCCAGCTCGTGGGCCAGCGCTTCCAGCGCCATCATCTTGGGCAGCTCCAGCGCGGCGGCGATCAGCAGGATGCAATCCGCGCCCATGGCGCGGGCTTCGTACACCTGGTATTCGTCGACGATGAAGTCCTTGCGCAGCGCCGGCAGATGGCAGGCGGCGCGGGCGGCTTCCAGGTAGGCGGCGTCGCCCTGGAAGTATTGGCGATCGGTCAGCACCGACAGGCAGGCTGCGCCGTGGGCGGCGTAGCTGGCGGCGATGGCGGCGGGCTGGAAGTCGGCGCGGATGACGCCCTTGCTGGGGCTGGCCTTCTTGATTTCGGCGATGACCGCGGCCTTGCCCAGCGCGTGCTTGGCGCGGATGGCGGCGACGAAGTCGCGACGGTCGCCGCGCGCCTCTGCCTCGGCGCGCACCGCGGCCAGCGGACGCGCGGACAGCGCCGCGGCGATTTCCTGGCGTTTGGTGGCGATGATGGTGTCGAGAATATCGGACATGCTGATTCGGAGGTTGAAAGTCGAATTGGCCATCATGCAGAACATCCCGCCCGATGGCAAGCCGGATCGGGACGGGATGGGGGCGATTCAAGGGCGGCTCAGGCCGCCGTTGGGCTCGTCAGCAGGCTCAGCGCGATACGAAACCGCCGTTGATGAACAGGGTCTGCGCGGTGGTCCAGCGGTTTTCAGGCGATACCAGATGCTTGACCAGCGGCACCAGGTCGGCCACCTGGCCCAGCTCGCCGTTGATGCTGGCGGACTTCAGATAGGCCACGGTTTCCGGCGTTTCCACCGAGTAGAAGAAGGCCGTGTCCATCGGGCCGGGAGCCACCACGTTGACGGTGACGCCGCGGTGGCCGATTTCCTTGGCCAGCGCGCGGGTGAAGTCCTCCAGCGGCGCCTTGCTGCCGGCGTAAGCGCCGTAGTGGCCGGTGGTGGCCGCCAGCAAGGAGGTGCCGATGCTGAGGATGCGGCCGTTGTCGCGGATGCGGCGGCCGGCTTCTTGCAGGCAGAAGAACGCCGCTTTGGTGTTCAGCGCGAAGATGGCGTCGAATTCCTCCTCGCTGACTTCCGTCACCGGCTTCTTCACCATCATGCCGGCGGTGTTGATCAGGATGTCCAGATGGCCGAAGCGTTGCTCCACCGCGTCGAACAGGCGGCGCACTTCCGCCGTCTTGGTGATGTCGGCTTGCACTGCGAAGGCCTGGCCGCCGGCGGCGTGGATCTTGGCCGCGGCTGCTTCGGCGTCGGCGCGCGAACCGGCGCTGTTGTAGTGGATGGCAACGGCGGCGCCTTCTGCTGCCAGCGCCTCGGCAAAGGCCCGGCCCATATTGCGCGATGCGCCGACGACCAGAGCAACTTGACCTGCGAATTGGGATTGGCTCATTTCACTTCTCCGTAAGATTGACCGCAAAGCGCGGCGGGCTGTGGATGCTTCGCAGTGTATTGCTGGCATAGGGCAAGATAAATCGGCCTGATTTGATTACACTGTCCAAAAAATCGTGCTAATTGGAGGGCGGATGGATCGGATACAAGCCATGCAGGTATTCGTCACCGTGGTGGATGCCGGCGGCTTCACCAAGGCGGCGCAGCAATTGCAGCTGCCGCGGGCGACGGTTTCCAGCGCGGTGCAGCAGCTGGAGGCGCAGCTGGGCGCGCGGCTTTTGCACCGGACCACGCGGCGGGTGCAGCTGACGCTGGACGGCAGCGGTTTCTATGAGCGTTGCCGCCAGCTGCTGGCGGATTTCGACGAGATCGAGGCGTTGTTCAGCCAGCAGGGCGCCGGGCCGCGCGGCAAACTGCGCATCGACGTGCCCGGGCCGATAGGCCGCCAGGTATTGGCGCCGGCCTTGCCGGATTTTTTTCGGCAATACCCGGACGTCCAGCTAGAGCTAGGCGTAACCGACCGGCCGGTGGACTTGATCCAGGAGGGCGTGGATTGCGTGATCCGCGTGGGATTCCTCAGCGAATCGCGCCTGGTGGCGCGGCGCATCGGCTTGATGCCGCAAGGCAATTACGCCAGTCCGGATTATCTGGCGCGGCATGGCATGCCGCAGTCGCCGGACGATCTGGACGCTCACCTGGCGGTCACTTATGCCTCGCCGGCCAGCGGCAAGGCGCTGGGCTGGGAGTATGCGCAGCAGGGCGAGTGGCGCGAGCGGCCCATGCGTTCCTGCGTCAGCGTCAATCACGTGGAAACCTACACCGCCTGCGCGCTGGCCGGGCTGGGCCTGATCCAGCTGCCGCGCTACGACGCCGCGCAATATGTGGCGGCGGGCCGGCTGGTGGAAGTGCTGGCCGACTGGCCGCCGCAGGCTTTGCCGGTGTCGGTGCTCTATCCGCATCGCCGCCATTTGTCGCGGCGGGTGCAGGTGTTTGTCGAGTGGGCGGGCGCCTTGATGCGGGAGCAGCTGCAATTGCTGGCGTGAGCCGGCGCTTAACTCTCTGCCGGCTCGCGGCTGGAAATGCCCAGCCGCTGCATGCGCGATAGCAAGGTGGTGCGCTTCAGTCCCAGCTTGGCGGCCGCGCCGCGCGGGCCGGCGACGATGCCGTTGCATTCCTTCAGCACCCGGAGGATGCGCTCCTTTTCCGGCTCGCAGGCGTCAAACAGCGACGTTTCCCGCCGCGCGGGCGCGGCGGGCGGCGTACAGGAAGGCGCGGCCTGATGATAGGCGAGATCGGTTTGCGGCAGATTCAGCACCGGGCCGCGCGTCAGAATCACTGCCCGCTCGATGACGTTTTGCAGCTCGCGCACATTGCCTGGCCAGTTGTGCCGCTGCAGCCGCTGCAGCGTTTCCGCTGGGATGCTTTCTATGCAGCGGTTCATGCGCCGCGCGAACTTCTGCGTGAAGAATTGCGCCAATAACGGAATATCGTCCGGCCGCTCTCGCAAGGGCGGCAACAGGATGGGAAACACGTTGAGCCGGTAATACAGATCGCTGCGGTAGCGCTTGTCGGCGATCATGCCCATCAGGTCGCAGCTGGTGGCGGAGATCACGCGCACGTCCACCGGAATGATCTTCTGCCCGCCCAGTCGCTCCACCTCGCGCTCCTGCAGCACGCGCAAGAGCTTGGGTTGCAGCTCCAGCGGAATGTCGCCGACTTCGTCGAGAAACAGCGTGCTCTGGTCGGCCATTTCAAAGCGGCCGAGGCGCTGCGCGGTGGCGCCGGTGAAAGCGCCTTTTTCGTGGCCGAACAGCTCGCTTTCCAGCAGGCCGGCGGGAATGGCGGCGCAGTTCATATTCACCATGCGCTTGCTCGCGCGCGGGCTGTGGGCGTGGATGGCGCGCGCGATCAGTTCCTTGCCGGTGCCGGTTTCGCCAAGCAGCAAGACCGAGCAGTCGCTGGCGGCGACGATCTCCACCTGTTCCAGCACGGCGGACATGGCCGCGCTATGGCCGATGATTTCGTCAAAGTTTTGATAATGCTGGATTTCGTTGGTCAGCTGCAGGTTCTCGCTGGCCAGTTGGTCCTTCAGGCGCGAGATTTCCTGATAGGCCAGCGCATTGTCCAGGCCCAGGGTCAGCCGCGCCGCCACCTGCTGCAGCAGCGGCAGCACCGCGCGGAAATAGCCGCTGTCGCCGGGATAGGCCAGCAGCAACGCTCCCACGGTGCCGGAAGCGCCGCATAGCGGCAGCACGCACAGCGAGCGGCAGCCGGCGCGCATCACGTCGGCAAAGCGCGGATGGACGGCGGCCATTTGCTCCAGCGTCGGCTCGCTGGCCAGCAAGAGTTGATGGCCTAGCATCGCCTCGCGCGCCGGCAGGCGGTCGCGCGGGTAGCGGGTGTGGCGGCAGCGTTCGCGGCCTTCGCGCTCCAGGAAGATGTCGTGCACTTGCAGCTCGCCGTCGTCTTCGCCATGCAGATTGAGGCCGACGAAGCTGACGCCGAAGGCCAGTTGCAGCGCCTGGGCCACTTTTTCCGCCAGTGCTTCCAGCTGCAGCGTGGACAGCACCGCATTGGTGACATCCACCAGGATTTGCAGCTGATCGCGGTCGGCGCGCAGCGTGGCGTCCGGATCGACGGGCGGCGCAGGCTGGCCGCAGGGTTGAGGCGCGAGTATCGGCATGGGTGGGCTCGGAAATGGCGGAAACTTGCAGAGCAAATTTTACCGGCCGGCCGCACCTGCTCAAAGCATATGTGCCGCTTAATCGCCATCGGTTTAATCTGCGTCAGACAGCCAGGGCAAATGATCCAGCGCCGGATCATCGCGCAGCGCGGCGTAAAGCCGGCTCACCGCCTGGCGCACCTGCTCGGTCATCGGGCAGTAAAACGCCACCAGATCGGGCTGGATGCCGATGAACTCCACCACCGGCACGGTTTCCGCCAGCCGCTCCATCACAAAGCTCAGCGGCAGGTCGTGGGTGCTCATGATGAACATCTCGGCCAGCGCATCCGGCGGCACGCGGCGGATTTCGCCGGGGGGCAGGCCCATGTCGGCGGCGTCCACCAGCACCACGCGGCGCGGCGAGCGCGCGGCGATGCGGTGGGTGGCGTTTTCCGGCGCGCTGCCGCCATCCTCCACGTCCCAGCCCGGCAGCGGCTGCTGTTTCATCATGTCAGCGAGCAAGGGGCCGGCGCCGTCGTCGCCCATCATGCTGTTGCCTATGGCCAGGATCAGATCGGGCGTGTCAGTCTTCATGTCGTTTCACCATCAGGTAGAGCGCCGGTTCGGCGTCCATCGCCGCCAGCGCGCGCATCAGCGCGTCGCTCCAGCCGCGCTGCGTGTCGTCCATGGCGTCGCGTCCGCGCGTCAGCGCCAGGGCCAGCATGGCGGCGTGGCTGGCGTCTATCATGATCTCGCCGAAGCGCAAAACGCCGGCCAGCTTGCGCCGCGCCTCGCTCTCGGGCAGCGTCTCCAACCATGCCGCGTAGCCGTCTTCTGGGCAGCTGAGCATGGTTTGCAGGCAGTCGATCACGCCGATGTGGTGGCCCAGCGCCAGTGTCTGGTAGATCACCTGCCGCGCGCCGTCGTCGTCCGGCATGTCTTCTTCGCGTTGCAGGAATTTGCGTCCTAGGGCGTGGAACACGATGCGGCTCATTTCTGGCCTCCTTCCATGCTGATGTCCCACAGCCGGGTGAAGATTTCGTTTTCGCGCGGGTCGTCGATGGCGCACAGGAAGCGCTTGACGCGTTCATCCAGCGTCAGGCCGTCGGCCTGGCTGGCCAGATCCATGAACTGGTCGGCAAGGAGGCGGCCGCTGCGGTAGCCGGCCAGCCGCCGCGCCTCGCGTTCGATGCGCACGCGCGTATCGAGCGGCAGGGACGGGTGCGGTAGCAGGGCGCGGTCGCATTCGCCTTCTACCTGATGGCTGGCGTGCAGCTTTTGCTCCAGCAGCCCCAACGCCATGGCGAAGCCATAGATGGTGGCGGCAGGCGTCGGCGGGCAACCGGGGATGTAGACATCCACCGGCACGATCTTGTCGCTGCCGCCCCATACGCAGTAGAGGTCGTGGAAAATGCCGCCGCTGCAGCCGCAGGCGCCGTAGGAGACCGATATCTTGGGGTCCGGCGCGGCCTGCCAGGCGCGCAGCGCCGGCATGCGCATGGCGCGGGTGACGGCGCCGGTGAACAGCAGAATGTCGGCGTGGCGCGGCGAGGCCACCACCTTGATGCCGAAGCGCTCGGCGTCGAACACCGGCGTGATGGCGGCGAAGATTTCGATCTCGCAGCCGTTGCAGCCGCCGCAGTCCACGCGGTAGACATAGGCGGAGCGCTGGATGTCCTTCAGCAGTTTCTGCTTCAAGTGGGCGATGCCCTCGCTTTCGGTCAGCGGCTTGGGCATGCCGTATTCGTCGCGCGGAATGATCAGCTTGCTGTCCGGTTGGATGGGAATCATATTCTGTTCTCCTCGGCTCTGGTATGGCGCAGCGCGTCGCGTTCTATGGTCTGCTTGCGTTTGCACTCGGGGCAGGCGGCGTACAGGCCGCGCAGCGTGTCGTCCAGATGGAGGCCGCTCTGGCGCAGCAGATCCATCGCGTGGTGGACTTCCTTGCGCGGCGCGAAGGGTCTGCCGCAGCAGGCGCAGTTTTCCAGCCGGAAGCTGGCGCGCTGGATCAAGTCCGCCTTGCTGGCCACCGCCAGCTCGAATTCCTGGGTCAGCTGGATGGCGCGGGTGGGGCAGACTTCCTCGCATCGGCCGCAGAAGATGCAGCGGCCCAGGTTCAGCGCCCATTCGCGCCGCCCGGCGCGGCTGTCGGTTTGCATGGTCAGCGCGCCGGCCGGACAGGCCTGGGTACAGGCGGCGCAGGCGATGCACTGGCAGGCGTTCAACTCCGGCTTGCCGCGAAAACCGGGACTGACCGGAAACGGGGCGAACGGGTATTTCGTGGTCGGCTCGCCCGCCTTGGCTATGATCTTGAATAGCTTGAACATGGCGTTTTCCTATTTCAGCGGCGAATCTTTGCGCTCGCGGCCGTAGCGTTCGATTTCCTTGTACGGCACGGTGGTGGATTTTTTCTTCTTCACGTCCACCAGGGTCACGCGGTCGGTGCAGGAGTAGCAGGGGTCGATGCTGGCCACGATCAGCGGCGCGTCGGACACGGTATTGCCGCGCAGCATGTAGCGCAGCGGCGGCCAGTTGGCGTAGGTGGGCGCGCGGCAGCGCCAGCGGTACAGTTTCTGGTTGTCGCCGGTCATCGCCCAGTGGATGTCCTCGCCGCGCGGCGCTTCGGCGAAGCCCAGCGCGAACTGGTGCGGCTGGTAGGCGAATCCTTCCAGCAGCACCGGTCCGGCCGGCAGGTTTTCCAGCGCGTGCTGGATCATGGCCAGCGAGTCGAAGAACTCGCGGGCGCGGATCAACACCCGGCCCAGCACGTCGCAGCTGTTTTCGGTGTGCACGTCGAAAGGCAGATTGGCGTAAGCGCCGTAGGCGTGGTCGGCGCGGATGTCGCGGGCGAAGCCGCTGGCGCGCAGCAGGGGGCCTACCGGGCTGAAGTCGCGCGCCACTTTGCGGTCCAGTATGCCCACGCCGCTGGTGCGCTGGCGCAGATTGGGCGTGGACAGCAGCATGTCCACCAGCCGGGTGGTTTCCTCGCGCAGCTCGGCCACCAGTTTCAGCGTGCGCTGGCGCTCTTCTTTCAGGATGTCGCGGCGCACGCCGCCTATCAGGTTCATGCCGTAAGTCTTGCGCGCGCCGGTGAGCAGCTCCGCCATGGTCATGGCTTTTTCGCGGACGCGGAAGAATTGCATGAAGCCGGTGTCGAAGCCGACGAAGTGGCTGGCCAGCCCCAGGTTCAGCAAATGGCTGTGCAGCCGCTCCACCTCCAGGAACACGCTGCGTATCATCTGCGCGCGCGGCGGCACCGCCAGGCCCAGCGCGTTCTCCACCGCGCTGGCGTAGGCCACGCTGTGGGTGAAGCCGCAGATGCCGCAGACACGGTCGGACAGGAAGGTGACTTCGTCGTAGCCCATGCGTGTTTCGGCCAGCTTTTCCATGCCGCGGTGCACGTAGAACATGCGGTAGTCGGCGTCGACGATGGTTTCGCCATCCACAAACAGCCTGAAGTGGCCCGGCTCGTCCGAGGTGATGTGCAGCGGCCCCAGCGGCACGTCGCGGGTGACGCCGGCCGCGTCGTTGACGAAGGTGTAGGTTTCGGTGTCGGTGGTGGGGGCGGGGCGCTGGTTATAGGCCATCGCGTCCTTGCGCAGCGGGTAGAGATCGTCCGGCCAGTCGTCCGGCAGCACCAGCCGGCGCTCGTCCGGCAGGCCGACCGGCGTCAGGCCGTACATGTCGCGCACTTCTCGCTCGCCCCACACCGCGGCCGGCACGCGCGGCGTGACGGAGGGGAACTCGGGCCGCTCCGGGTCGATCAGCGCGCGCACCACCAGCCAGCACTTGACCGGCCCTTCCATCGACAGCACGTAGTAGACGGCGAAATGGCCGTTCAGCGGCCGCTCGTCGTTGCCGAACAGCACCGACAGCCAGCCTTCGTTCTGGTAATACAGCCACTCCACCACCTCGGGCAGGCTGGAGAGCTTGACCGTGACCGTCAGTTGATCGGCGGTTTGCCATTCCTCTTCCAGCACCGTGTGCGGGAAGCGTTGTTTCAGGCCGTCCAGATAGTTGCGGCCCAGTTTGTCGTCATTCATGTTTTTCTCCCAGGCCTCAGCGGATGACTACGGGGTGGTTGGCGGCGGCCAGCACCAACTGGCTGGCCTCACGAAGCAGGGTTTGCAGACTGTCCGGCATGAACAGGCCTATCGCCAGCATGGCCAGCATCAGCAGGATCAGCGGCAGCAGTGTCAACCAGCCGGCTTCGCCCGGCTCCACTTCGTCCGGCGCCGGGCCGAACAGCGTGGCCGCCAGCATCCGCGCCAGGCCAGCCAGTACGATGGTCAACAGCAGCAGCACGACGATGGTCAGCGCGACATGGCCTTGCTTGAAGCCGGCGGCCACGATCAGGAACTCGCTGTAGAACACGTTGAACGGCGGGATGCCGCCCAGCGCCAGCGCGCCGGCGCCAAACAGCATGGCCGTCAGCGGCGCGGCGCGCAGCAGGCCCTTCACCGATCCCATGTCCGGCGTGCCGTATTTGAGCAGTACATTGCCGGAGCCGCAGAACAGCAGCGCCTTGGCCAGGCTGTGGTTGACGGTGTGGAACAGCGCAGCCATCACCCCCAGCGGGCCGCCCAGGCCCAGGCCGATGGCGATCAGCCCCATGTTCTCCACGCTGGAATAGGCCAGTAGCCGCTTGATGTGGCGCTGCGACAGGATGAACAGCGCCGCCACCGCCACCGACATCAAGCCGAAAACCAGCAACAGCGTTTCCGAAAAATCCGGCCCCAGCGCGCCCGAAGCCAGCATGTGGAAGCGGATCACGATCAGCAGCGCGCAGTTGAGCAGCACCGCCGACAACAGCGCGCTGACCGGGCTGGGCGCCTCGCTGTGCGCGTCCGGCAGCCAGGCGTGCATGGGGAAGAAGCCGGCCTTGGTGCCGAAGCCGATCAGCACAAAGACAAAAGCGATGCGCGTCAGCGCCGGGTCCAGCTGGTGCGCCACCGTCAGCAGCGTGGTCCATTGCGCCGCGCCGCCGTGGTCGCCCAGCAGGCTGGCGGCGTTGGAGTAGACCAGCAGCACGCCGTACAGGCCGAAAGCCACGCCCACGGTGCAGATCACCATATACTTCCAGGCAGCCTCCAGCGAGGAGCGCTGGCCGTAAAAACCCACCAGAAAGGCCGAACCCAGCGTGGTGGCTTCCACCGCCACCCACATCATGATGACGTTGTTGGCGGTGACGGTCAGAAGCATGGTGAACAAAAACAGCTGGAAGATGGCGTAGAAGCCGGCCAGCCGCTCCGGCCCCACTTCGCCGTGCTGCAGTTCGTGGCGCATATAGCCCACCGCGTACAAACCGGTGGCGAAGCCCAGCACGCCTATCAGCGCCAGAAACAAGGCGCCCAGCGCGTCCACTCGCAGCCAGCCGTCCAGCGCCTCCAGCGGACCGCCGCTTACCACCTCGGCGCAAGCGGCCAGCGACAGCGCCAGCAGCAGCGACACGCTGGCCAGGTGCAGCGTGGACGCCAGCCACGCGCAGGCCTCGCCGGCCAGACGGCTGCCCGCGCACAGGGCGGAGGCGGCGAGCGGAATCGACAACAGAAAAACCAGCCAATGCGTAGCAGTCATGGCCTCAACCCTTCAAAGCGGTCAGTTGCCGCACGTCCAGCGTTTGCAGCGTGCGATGAATGCGGCGCGCCAGCAGCGCCATGATCAGCACCGCGCACACCGCGTCGGTGGCGATGCCTATCTCCACCACTTCCGGCGCCTTGCCGGCCATCAAGGCCAGCGTCAGGTGGGCACCGTTCTCCATCAGGTAGTAGCCGAAAATCTGCTTGAGGATGTTGCGCGAAGTGACGATGCAGGCCAGGCCCAGCAGGAAGTGGCCCAGCGACACCGCCAAAGCCGGCTTCAACTGGACCACCACCGCCAGCCGCACGGCGTCCACCGCATACCAGCTGACCAGCACGATCAGCGCCGCTAGCACGGCCATCCAGGCCGGGCCGAGCAGACCGGTCAGTTCGGGATCATCCGGCAGCGGGCCCAGCAGCTTGATCAGGATCAGCGGCGCCAGCACCACCTTGGTGACGAAGGCCGAGGCCGCCCATAGCGTCAGCTCGTGCGAGCCCTGGGTGATGGCCAGCGCCAGGAATACGCCCACCAGCGTCAGCGATTGCAAAACATAGAACCAGGCGGCCGTCGCCACGCGATTGGCGCAAATCACCAGTAGCGAAGTGACGATGAGCAGCCCGGCCAGATTGTTGACGATCAGCATGCCGTCCATCTGCGTCTCCTTATGCCAGCCACGCCGCGGCGATGAAGCTGGAAGCCAGGCTCATCGCCAGCAGCGCGGCCAGCACGGTTTTCATTTGCCAAGGCAGCGGCTGCGCCGCGGCCACCACGGGGGACGGTTCGCCCGGCGCCGTCTTGCCGAACCAGCGCAGGAACCAGGCGAAGCTGGCCACCGATTCCGCCATCGCCAGCAGCATCAGCGGCAGCAGCCACGGTTCGCTGGCCGACAATTGGAAGCCGGCGGCGAAGATGGCGAATTTGCTGAAGAAACCGTTGAACGGCGGCACGCCGGTAATGGCCAGCGCGGCCACGCAGAAGCTCACGCCCAAGAGCGGCGCGCCGCGCAACAGGCCGCGCAAGGAAGGCAGCAGCCGCGTGCCGCAGCTGTAGCTGAGCGCGCCGGCCACCAGGAAGAACAGGCTCTTGGCGAAGGCGTGGTTGAAAATGTGGGCGACGGCGCCGTTGAAGGCCAGGCGCGAGCCGAAGACCGACAGCGACAGCGCCAGGAAGATGTAAGACAGCTGGGTGATGGTGGAGTAGGCCAACAGCCGCTTCATGTCTTTTTGCGGCAGATACATCCAGAAGCCGTACAGCAGCGTGACGGTGGCCATCACCGCGCCCACCCAGCCCACCAGATGCGGCACGTTGCCGGCGGCGTCCAGCGCGCGGGCGAAGATGTAGACGCCCACCTTCACCATCGACGCCGCGTGCAGATAGGCGGAAACCGGCGTCGGCGCTTCCATCGCGTCCGGCAGCCACATGTGCAGCGGCAGCTGAGCCGATTTGCCCCAAGCCGCCCACAGCACGCCCAGCAGCACCACGATCTTGGCGGAGTCCGGCAGCGTGGCGATGGCGGACAGGCTGAAGCTGCCGCTTTGGGCGAACAGCCAGCCGGCGGCCAGGTACAGGCCCAGCGAGCCGATATGGGTGATCAGCAGCGCCTTCAATGCCGATTGCAGCGCCTTGGGCTTCTGGTAATAGCCAATCAGCCCCCAGGAGCAGGCGCCGGTGATCTCGAAGCACACCAACTGGCCCAAGAGCGTGGACGACAGCACCAGGCCAGCCATCGCGCCGATGAACACCAATAGGTAGGCGTAATAGCGCGGCGCGGCGGCGTGCGGGTGCTCGCGGTTGGCCGGCGTCATGTAGGCGGTGGAGTAGAGCGCTACCAAGAAGCCCAAGCCCACCACGGCCATGCCTATCAGCGTGCTGAGCCGGTCCACGGTGAGGCCCAAGAGCTCGATGCCGGCTAAGCTCAGCAGCGGGTAATGGGCGGCGACGGCGCCGCCTGCCTGGAAGTCGGCCGCCAGCCAGATGGCGCCTGCCGTGGCCGCGAGCGCGAACAGCGGCGCCAGCGCGCGGCCGGCTTCGCGCGGACTGGCCAATACCAGGGCCGCGCCGAGGAAAGGCAGCAGGATGGTCGCCAGAGCGAGGTGTTCCATGAATGCTCCTTAAAGACCGGTGAGATAAAAAACAAAGGACAGCGCGGCCAGGCCGAAGCCCACCCAGGTGACGCGCGCAGTCAACAGGAAACGTCCGCGCGCCATGCTGTTCTCGATGAGGGAAGCGACGACGAACACCGCCAGCAGCTTGAGCGGCAGCCAGCCCGCGGCGGCCAGCAGCGCCCCCGGCGCCAGGCTGTCCGCCGCGCCCAGCGGCAGGAACACGCCCAGCATGAACTGCGCCAGCACCACCTTCTTCAGCGCCAGACCCAGCTTGAGCAGCGCCAGCGAGGGGCCGGAGTACTCGGTCAGCGGGCCTTCCTGCAACTCCTGCTCGGCCTCGGCCAAGTCGAACGGCAGCTTGCCCATCTCGATGAATACGGCGAAGGCGAAGGCCGCCAGCGCCAGGCCGATGGCGGCCGGCGACTGCAGATAGCTGCCGGACATGCCGGTGGCGATGGCGCCCAGATTGGTGCTGCCCTCGATCAAGGCCACCACCAATAGCGAGAGCATCATGGTCGGCTCCACCAGAATGCCCAGCGTCAGCTCGCGGCCGGCGCCGATGCCGGCGAACGCGCTGCCGGAATCAATGCCGGACAGCGAGAAGAAAAAGCGCGCCAGGCCAAATAGATAGACGAAGGTGATGAGGTCGGCCAGCGCGCCGGCCGGCGAGTGGCGGGTGAGCGCGGGCAGCGCCATCGCCAGCATCAGCATGGCGGACAGCTGCACCGCCGGCGCCAGGCGAAAGGCGAGGCCGGCCTGGCCCGGCGCCACGTCCTGGCGGCGGAACAGCTTGAAAATGTCGCGGTAGTCCTGCAGCACGCCGGGTCCGCGCCGCGAGTGCATGCGGGCGCGTATCATCCGTGACACGCCGGTGAACAGCGGGGAGAGCGCCAGCAGCAGCGCGGCCTGGGCGACGGCTAGCGGAATCGATTGCAATGGGGACATGGTTCTCCTCCTAGCGCGCGGCGATCAGCAATAGCGCCAGCAGTGCGATCACCACGTACAGGCAGTACAGGCGGAAGTCGCCGTGCTGCAGCCAGCGGATGCGGGCCGCCAGCCTATCCACCCATTGGGCGATGGGCAGCGTCAGCGTCCTATCCCATATCGGCTCGGCGCGCGTCGCTCCGGCTATGGTTTTCTCCAGCGCGGCGTCCAGCTTGGCGGCCGGGAACAGCTGGCCGCGCAGGCGGTACAGCGGGGCGAACATATGCGTCACCGGCTGGCTCAGGCCTTGCGGGCCGACCGCCATCGATGCCTCCTGCGCATAGCCGCAGGCCCAGGCGTCGCCCTGCTGGCGGCGGGCCAGCCGCGCGCCGCGCAGGATGGACAGGGCCAGCAGCACGCACAAGGGCAGCGAGACCAGAAGCAGCGCCAGGATCGGCATGGACACCATGGTTTGAGCGTGCAGGCCGGGGTGGATGGACAGGCCTTCCGTCACCGATTGCGGCGCGGCGTGCGTCAGCGACGCCGCCACATTGGCCATCAGCGGCGATACCGCGCTCGCCCCTACACCCAGCAGCAACAGAGCCAGCGCGGCCAGCAGCATGGCCGCGCGCATGGGCAACGGCGCCTCGGTCGCCTCCGCCGCATGGCGGCTGCGCGGCGCGCCGGAGAAGCACATGCCGTAAGCCTTGACGAAGGCCATGGCTGCCAGCGCGCCGGTCAAGGCCAGCATCACCATGGCCAGCGGGCCGGTCAGGCGCAGCGCGAAGCCGGCGTCCTGGCTGACGGCGAACAGCGCCTGGTAAGTGAACCACTCCGACACAAAACCGTTGAACGGCGGCAGCGCGCAGATGGCCAGGCTGCCGGCGAGGAAGCTCAACGCCGTCCACGGCATGCGCGCGGCCAGGCCGCCCAGCTGCTCCATGTCCTTGCTGTGGGCGCGGTAGAGGATGGAGCCCGCGCCCATGAACAGCAGGCCCTTGAATAGCGCGTGATTGAGCAGGTGATAGCCGGCGGCGACAAAGCCCAGCGCCGCCAGCAAGGGCTGATGCGCGGCCATGCCCAGCATGCCGGCGCCCACCCCCAACAGAATGATGCCCACGTTTTCCACGGTGGAGTAGGCGAGCAGGCGCTTCAAGTCTTGCTCGGCCAGCGCGTACAACACGCCCAGCACGGCGGACACCCCGCCTATGGCCAGCACCAACAGGCCCCACCAGGCGGTGTGCGCGCCCAGGATGTCCACGCCCACCTTGATGATGCCGAACACGCCTATCTTCACCATCACCCCGGACATCAGGGCCGAGGCGTGCGAGGGCGCGGCCGGGTGGGCGCGCGGCAACCAGCCGTGCAGCGGCACCATGCCTGCCTTGGCGCCGAAGCCGAACAGGGCCAGCAGGAACACGACGGAGGCGAGCGGGCCGTCCAGCCCCAAGGCGCGGAAGCTGTCAAAGTCCAGGCTGCCGCTTTGCGCGTACAGGAGGAAAAAGGCGATCAGGATCAGCACCGATCCGGCGTGGGCGATCAGGAAGTACAGGAAGCCCGCGCCGACGGCATCCTCGTCCTGCTCGAAAATCACCAGGAAATACGACGCCAGCGACATCGCCTCGAACAGGATCAAAAAGTAAAACGCGTTGTCCATCGCTACCAGCGCCGTCATCGAGGCGATGAAGACATTGGCGAAGAAGCCCATCGCGCCTACGCCGCGTCCGCGGTATTCCCGCACATACGACCAGCCATACAGCGAGGCGAGCAGCGTCAGCGCGGAAATGGCCAGCAGCAGCAGCGCGGCCAGCGGGTCCAGCCGCACGACGAAATGGGCGAATTCAAACGGTCCGTTCATCAGAAAGCGTTCTACCGTCCCGCTTTGCAATACCGGCAGCGAAGCGGCCAGGCCGCAGGCCGCGCCGGCCATGCCGAAGACGGACGACGTGCCGATGGCCAGGTTTTCCAAACGGGCCAGCAGCAGGCTCAGCAGCGCGCCCGCGCCATACAGGCAGACGGCCAACAACAGCCATTGCAGGGGAGCGAGGCTCATGATCTTTCCTCCGGCAGGCTCAGGTCCGCGCCCAGCGCGAACAGCGCCGCCTGGCGGCGGGCGTCGGCGGCGCGCGCGAGCGCATCGTTGTCTTCCAGCCGCAGCGCCTGCGTCGGGCATACCTTCAGGCATTCGGGTCCATCGGCCAGACCCTGGCACAGGTCGCACTTGACGGCGATGGCCTTCACGCCGGGCTCCCAGGCCAAGAGCGGAGACAGCATGGCGTTGCTGTCATGCGGCGCGGCGGCCGGTTCGGTTTCCGCCAGCGGCGGCTGCCAGGCCGGGCTGACGGCGGCCACCCCGCTGCAGGTCGTGCCGGCCAGTTGAATGGCGCCGAAAGGACAGGCGATGGCGCATAGCTTGCAGCCTATGCACAGCGTTTCATTGAGATCGACGGAACGGCCGGACAGCGAGATCGCCGCCACCGGACAGACGCGCGCGCAAGGCGCGTCGTCGCAATGGCGACACAGCACCGGCGCGGTGACGGCGGCCGTGCGCGTGACGGCCAGCCGTGGATGCGCCTGAAGGCCGGCCGCGCGGTGCAGCGCGGAACAGGCGGCCATGCAGGTGTTGCACCCATTGCAAAGCTCGGGCTCTGCAATGACGAAGCGGTTCATGATTCCCCCAAGTGAAGCCAGGCGGGGCCCGGAATGGCTTTACTTATGCAGGAGGCGTGCCAGATTGAGCTTTCGATTGAATCTGTTTGTTTTCAGTGATTTGTCTGCGTGTCGACATCGGGTGTTCAGTGTCGATGCGGTGTCGGAGGGGAGGCATCGTCGTCAGAAGTGACGAGGTTGGGGTGGGGCGATGAGAGAGACGATTGCGCGGGCAAGGCCTGCGGCCTGCCCGCCCTACCCGGTGATGTTAATCATCATCACTAGCGATTGGCAGAATGGATGCCAGATCGTCTTCAATATCAAGCCCGTGTGATGCAGCTATGCACGCAATGTGTATGCCAAATGTGCCACGAAGCTCCCCAACCGCGCCATTAAAAATCCAGCTTGCGAAATGATCATGGTGGGCTCCGAACTGAACGATACGATCATCAGCTTGGACGGTATTCAAGAATTTTCGGCATGCGGATCGCATTGCCCGGATGTTTTGTGCTAGTTCATTGTCCGAGTGCAGTTTTCCAAGCTCATCAGTCAGGAACTCTCGTATGCGGATGATCGACTACTACACAGTAGTGAGGGACTTCCATTTCGGATGGAACATAAAGCACTCTCCTATCTTCGAGGAAAGTCAGAACGCGTTTGGCAGCGGCACATTCGGCTTCAGGCGGGTTCCATTGAATGCCGAAGATAGGAATGCTGAAGCCTGTGATCCGGCTGATGATTTCGCGAAATTTCATGAATTATTCCATTGTGAGCTTTGTAGGGCGGGCAGGCCGTAAGGCCTTGCCCGCGCCTGCCATGAATTTAGGCCAGTTTCCTATGTGTCGCCGAGGCCGGCATGCTGATTGCTTTGTGGGAGGTCGCCGATGCCCTATTACCGCAGAGATCATGTAGCAGGCGCATGCTACTTCTTCACGGTGGTGACGGAGCGACGCCAGCCGATATTGACTGATCCTTTGCTAAGGCAGGCTTTGCGCGTGGCAGTGATAGCGGTGCGGCAGGAGCGTCCGTTTGCGATAGATGGCTGGGTCTTGCTGGCGGACCATTTGCATGCGATATGGACCTTGCCTCCAGGTGATGGCGATTTTTCGACGCGCTGGAGCGCAATCAAAAGCCGGGTGACGCGTGCGGTTGGCCGGCATTATTTCCGGGAGGATTGGCATTCGGCGCGCCGGGCGGAGAAACGTCACGGAACCGTGTGGCAACATAGATTCTGGGAGCATCGCATCCGCGATGAGGCGGATTTTTCCGCGCATCTGGATTATTTGCATTTCAACCCGGTGAAGCACGGTTTGGCGGCGAGGGTTGGCGATTGGCCGTATTCCACCTTCCATCGCTATGTGGCGCAGGGGCGATATCCTGCCGATTGGGCGGGAGACGGGGTGATGGCTGAGATGAGGGGGGAGCGGCGCGCGGGCAAGGCCTTTGGCCTGCCCGCCCTACCGGATTGACTATCCGAACGGGCGGCGTCCGGCTCAGCAAATCCTCGGCAACTGCTCGCCGTCGATCCAATCCACCATCCGCCTGCCGCCAAAGGCGGTTTCCATCTGCACAAACTGGTTGGCGTCGGCGATGGCTTCGCCGATGATGGCCGCGTCGCGTCCTTGCGGGTGGGCGCGCATGGCGGCCAGCAGCGCGTCGGCGTCTTCCGGGGCGCACACGGCCACCAGCTTGCCCTCGTTGGCCACGTACAGCGGGTCCAGGCCCAGCAGTTCGCAGGCGGCGGTGACTTCCTGGCGTATCGGCAAGGCGGATTCGCGGATTCGCAAGCCGCAGCCGGCCTGCTGGGCGAATTCGTTCAGCACGGCCGCCAAGCCGCCGCGCGTTGGGTCGCGCAGGCAGCGCAGGTCCGGCGCGGCGCGCAGCATGTCCGCCACCAGGGTATGCAGGGCGGCGCTGTCGGATTGCAGGGCGGTTTCAAAGCCCAGGTTTTCGCGCAAGGACATGATGGCCACGCCGTGGTCGCCCAGGTGGCCGGACAGCAGGATCTTGTCGCCGGGGCGGATGCGGCGCGGCGAAATGTTGATGCCGGCGGGCGCGTAGCCGATGCCGGTGGTGGAGATGAACACGCCGTCGCCCTTGCCTTGCTGCACGACTTTGGTGTCGCCGGTGACGATGGCCACGCCGGCTTCGCGCGCGGCGGCGGCCATGGATTGCACGATGCGGCGCAGATCGGCCAACGGGAAGCCTTCTTCCAGGATGAAGCCGGCGGTCAGGTATAGCGGTATGCCGCCGCACATCGCCACGTCGTTGACGGTGCCGTGCACGGCCAGGCTGCCGATGTCGCCGCCGGGAAAGAACAGCGGCGATACCACGTGGCTGTCGGTGGCCACGATCAGCCGGCTGCCGGCCGGCGGCATGGGCAGGGCGGCGCCGTCGTGCTGCGCGCAAAGGTAGCCGTTGTCGAACTCGGCGACGAACAGTTGCTCGATCAGCCTGGCCATGGCCCGGCCGCCGCTGCCGTGGCTGAGGTCCACCCGGCCGTGCGCAAAGTCTATGCGGTTCATGCCGCGTCTCCGTTCTTGTCGGCCGCGCGGAAGCGGCCATAGGTGAAATGGGCCGCGCACGCGCCTTCGGACGACACCATGCAGGCGCCCAGCGGGCGCTCCGGCGTGCAGGCGGTTCCAAAGGCGCGGCAGTCGGCCGGCTGCTTGTGGCCGCGCAGGATGGCGGCGCACTCGCAGGCCTTGTGGTCCGGCACTTGGCGATAGGGCAGGGCAAAGCGGCGCTCGGCGTCGAAGGCGGCGTAATCGGGCCGGATGCGAAGCGCGCTCAAGGGCACCGTGCCCAGGCCGCGCCAGTCGTACTCGTCGCGCAGCTCGAACACCTGCTCGCATAGCGCTTGCGCCTTGCGGTTGCCCTCGCGGCTGACCACGCGGCTGACCACGCGGCTGAACTGGTTTTCCACTTCGGCGCGGCCGTCGTTGAGCTGGCGCAGCAGCATGAGGATGGACTGCATGACGTCCAGCGGTTCGAAGCCGGAAATCACCACCGGCCGGCAGTATTGGGCGGCGAATCCCTCGTACGCGCCATAGCCTATCACCGTGCTGACATGGGCCGGGCTGATGAAGCCGTCCAGCGCCACCGCGTCCGGATCGCCTTGCGATTCCATGATGTGCACCATGGCGGCAGGCGTGAGCACGTGGTTGCAAAACACGCTGAAATTACCGAGCCCCAGCTTCTGCGCGCGCAGGACGGCAGCGGCGGTGGGCGGGGTGGTGGTTTCGAAGCCGATGGCGAAGAACACGACCTGTTGGTCAGGATGGGCCTGGGCGATGGCCAGCGCGTCGTCGCAGCTGTAAACCATGCGCACGTCGGCGCCCGCCGCGCGGGCCTTGAGCAAGGACAGGCCGCCGCTGGCCGGCACGCGCAGGGTGTCGGCGTAGGTGCACAGTATCCGCCCCGGTTCGCGCGCCAGCGCGATGGCGCTGTCGATGCGGCCGGTGGGCAGCACGCATACCGGGCAGCCGGGGCCGTGGATCAGGCGGATGTTGGCGGGCAAGAGGTCGGGCAGGCCGTAGCGGGCGATGGCGTGGGTGTGGCCGCCGCAGAATTCCATCAGCCGATATTGCCGCGCGGGATCGGCCTCGGCGTGGATGGCGGCGGCCAGACGCCGCGCCAGTTCGCCGTCGCGGAACGCTTCTATGTATTTCATGGGGTTTCCTAACGGTAGGCGGCCGGGTTGTCCGGCGTGGCGCCCATTTCGGCCAGCAGCGCCAGCGTGCGCTCGGCCTCGGCCGGGTCGAGCTTGCCGATGGCGAAGCCGACGTGGACGATCAGGTAGTCGCCGGTTTTCACGTTGTCCACCAGCGAGGTGGAAATGATCTTATGCAGGCCGCCCAGCGCGACTCTGGCTTGGTCGCCTGCCAGGATTTCGGTGACTTGGGCGGGAATGGCCAGACACATGGTGTTTCCTTATTGGTTGAAATGGCGCTGCGCCACCCAGGCCTGGCCCAGCGCCAGGCCGCCGTCGCCGGCCGGCACGAGGCGCGCTTGCAGCATGGACAGGCCGCGCCGCCCCAGCGCCGCGTGCAGGCCGCGCGCCAGGATGGCGTTTTGCAGGCAGCCGCCGCCGCAGGCCACTCGGCGCAGGCCCAGGCGGCGGGCCGTTTGGGCGGCCCAGTCGGCCAGCGCTTCGATCAGGCAGGCGTGGAACAGGGCCGCGCCTGCGGCCGGCGCCATGCCGGACGCCAGTTGGCGCAGCAGCGGCGTGAGGTCGAGATGGTTGTCCTGGTCTATTTGGTGCAGCCGCGGCGGTTTGGGCGGCAGGCCATGGCGTTCGGCCAGCCCCTCCAGCCGCATCGCGGCCTGCGCCTCGAAGCTGGTGAGGGCGGCGATGCCCAGCAGCGCGGCGGCGGCGTCGAAGTGGCGGCCCAGGCTGCTGGTGCGGGTAAGCGCCTTGCCTTGATTCAGCCAGATGGCCAATTGCGGCGCGGCGGCCTCATTGGGGAAGCGGGCGGGGATTTCCTCGTCTGCGCCCCAGCTGTGAAGCGCGGCGGCGGCCATGCGCCATGGCTCGCGCGCCGCGCGGTCGCCGCCTGGCAGCGCCAACGTGGATAGATGGCCCAGCCGCTGGCTGTGCGCGCCGTCCACCATCAGCAGCTCGCCGCCCCAGGCGCCGCCGTCGTCCCCCAGGCCCACGCCATCCAGCGCCAGGCCCAGCACGGTTTCGTCGCATTGCTGTTCCGCCAGAATGGCGGCGATGTGGGCGTGATGGTGCTGCACGGCCAGCGCCGGAATGTTCAGCCGCTCGGCCAGCTCCCGCGCCAGGCGGCTGCTGAAGTAGTCGGGATGCAAATCATGTGCGATGAACTGCGGCCTAACCGACAGCAGCGTTTGCAGATGCCCGGCCGCCGCTTCCAGCGCCCGGCAGTTGGCCACGCGGTCCAGATCGCCGATGTGTTGCGACAGAAAGGCCTCATTGCCGCGGGTCAGGCACAGCGTGTTTTTGAGGTGCGCGCCCAGCGCCAGCACGGACGGGCCGCCGCGCGACAGGCCGATGGCGCAGGGCGTGTAGCCGCGGCCGCGGCGCAGGAACTGCGCATGGCCGTGGCAGCCGACGCGCAGCACGCTGTCGTCGCAGCGGGTGACGATGTCGCGGTCGTGCTCCAGCACGGCGTCGGCCAGATCGGGCAGCAGCGCGCGGGCATCCTCGTTGCGGGTGATCAGCGGCTCGCCATGCGGATTGGCGCTGGTCATCACCAGCAGCAGCGGCTGCGGTTCCGCCAGCCATGATGTTCCATCGGGCCTGCCCGCTGCCTCGTGGAACAGCAGATAGTGCAGCGGGGTGTACGGCAGCATGACGCCCAGCCAGGCCACGTCCGGCGCCACGCCGGGCAGCGCGTCATCGCAGCCGGCGGTTTTGGGCAGCAGCGCGATGGGGCGCTGCGGCGAGCGCAGCAGGCGGCCGGAAAGTTCGTCGATCCGCGCCAATCCTGCCAGCGAGGCGCTGTTGGCGGCCATGATGGCCAGCGGTTTCTCCTCGCGCGCTTTGCGCTGGCGCAGCCTGGCCACGGCCGCGGGATTTCTGGCGTCGCAGGCCAGATGGAAGCCGCCCAGGCCCTTGATGGCGATGATCTCGCCGTCTTGCAGCCGCTTCAGCGTTTCCGCGATGGCGTCTCCCGCCGCCGGCCCCGTCGCGTCCAGCAGTGCGAGGCTGGGGCCGCAAATCGAGCAGGCGTTAGGTTCGGCATGAAAGCGGCGGTGCAGCGGATCGCGGTATTCGTCCAGGCAGGCTGGACATTGGGCGAAGGCGGCCATGCTGGTTTGGGCGCGGTCGTATGGCAAGCGGCTCACCAGGGTGTAGCGCGGGCCGCAGTCGGTGCAATTGATGAAAGGGTAGCGATAGCGCCGATTGGCGGGGTCGAACAACTCGGCCAGGCAGGCGTCGCAGGTGCAGCTGTCCGCGCCTATGGCCGCATGGGCGCCGCCGGACTCGCTGGCCAGGATGGCGAAGCCATCGGGCTGCGCCTGTTCCGGCAGCGGCTGGCGCAGCAACTGGTCGATGCGCGCCAGCGGCGGGCGCTCCAGGAGCAGCCGTGCAGCGAAACCGTCCAGTCGCGCGTCGTCGCCTTGCAGCTCCATGGTGACGCCGTCGCCGTCATTGCGTATCCAGCCGGACAGCGCCAGTTCGCCGGCCAGCCGGTAGACGAAGGGGCGGAAGCCCACGCCCTGGACGATGCCTCTGACTGTCAGTTGTTCCCGCGCCATGATCAGCCTCCCTTGCCGCAGCCGGCTGCCAGCCAGTCCAGCCATTCGCCGCAGCCATCGCCGCTTTTGATAGACAGCCGGATCACCGGCAGGCCGGGGCGCACTTGGCGCGCCATGCCGATGGCGGCGGCCATGTCGAAGTCGACATGCGGCAGCAGGTCGATCTTGCTGATGATCAACAAGTCCGCCGCGCGGAACATGTCCGGATATTTCAGCGGCTTGTCCTCGCCCTCGGTCACGGAAAGAATCGCCACCTTGTGCGCCTCGCCCAGGTCGAACGCGGCCGGGCACACCAGGTTGCCGACGTTTTCTATCAGCAAGAGGCCGCCATCCGGCATCGCCCGCGCCTGTTCCAGGCTGTCCAGCGCCTCCGCCACCATGCGGGCGTCCAGGTGGCAGCCCTTGCCGGTGTTGATCTGCACGGCCGGCGCGCCGGTGGCGCGGATGCGCTCGGCGTCGTTGGCCGTTTGCTGGTCGCCTTCCACCACCGCCACCGGCGTTCGGTCTGCCCAGCGGCGCAGGGTGTCCACCAGCAGGCTGGTTTTGCCGGAGCCAGGGCTGGACACCAGGTTCAGCGCGAAGATGCCGCGCGCCGCCAGCAGCCGGCGGTTGCGCGCGGCGCGCGCGTCGTTGTCGGACAGAATGTCCCGTTCGATGGCGACGATGCGCTCGGCCGGCGTGTCCGGCGCGTGGACGGCGTCCAGCGGGCCTTGGGCCTGGCCGGCCACGCGGTAGCCGCTTCTGGGCGCGCCATGGCCATGGCTTCGTTTGCCGTTGATTCGGACCTGTCCGTGGCCGCAGCCGCAAGTGGTGCACATGATGCTGTCCTCCTAGCTGATTCCGATATCGATCACCCGCATTTCATCGCCGCCTTGCCAGCTGAGATTCTCGCCGCCGCAGCGCGGGCAGCTGGCCGGCAGCGCGCTTAGCTCGGCGTCGCAGCCGCAATCGCCGCAATGAGCTTGGGCCGGGCTGCGCTCGGCCTGGAAGTCGGCGTCGGCGGCCAGGCTGCCGCGCGCCGCCAGCTGGCAGCAGTAGAGCAGGGTGTCGGTCTCCACATGAGCTAGCAAACCCAATGCCAGCCGGACGCGGGTGACGCGGCGGGCGCCGGCGCGGCGCGCGGCGTCCTCCACGATGTGGACCACGTGTTCCGCAAGTGTCAGTTCATGCAAGGTTTTTCTCCTGAATGGGGCGGCCTGGCGGCATCGCGGCGTGGCGTCGCCGCGGCGGCGCGGCCGTGTCGAGATGTCGTCATTTCTGACGATGCCGGCTGGAGGCGGTCTGTCTTCGACACCGAAGGCAAGGCGGCGCGGTCAGCAATTCTTTTCAGAAACAGGGCGTTGCATGGGATGGGCCGCCTTGGCGCGCGGCTGGCATGGCTTATGCAACGCCATGAGGGTGAATTCGCAACGCTTGCAATCGACGTTCGGGCGGCTGCCGCCGCTTGAGGAGGCTGAACATGAATCGGTTCATCATCGCTGAACCCCAAAACTGCATCGGCTGCCGCACCTGCGAGGTGGCGTGCGCCCTGGCCCATGCGCCAAGACCCGGCGAACCATTGTCGCCGGACACCTTCCATCCCCGGCTGACCCTGATCAAGAGCGCGCGCATCAGCACGCCGGTGCTGTGCCGGCAGTGCGACGACGCGCCCTGTCTGAATGCCTGCCCCAGCGGGGCGATTGTTTACGCCGGCAACAGCGTGCAGGTGCTGCAGGAACGCTGCGTGGGCTGCAAGACCTGCATGGTGGCCTGTCCTTACGGCGCGATGCAGGTGGTGACCGTGCCGCAGCGTCCGGAGCCGGGCAGCTTCGCCACGCGGCAGATCAAGGCCAAGGCGCTCAAGTGCGACTTGTGCGCGGGCAAGCCGGCCGGGCCGGCCTGCATCGCCACCTGCCCCACCAATGCCTTGCGCATGGTGGAGCCGCAGGCGTTGGAGGCCGCTTTGCAAAAACGCCGCCAACAGGCCGCGCTGGACACGCCGACGCTGCCGCTTTGACGCATCGCCATCCGGGAAAAAGGACACGGAAAATGGAAAAGGTAATTTCGGTTTGCCCGTACTGCGGTTCGGGCTGCAAGCTCAATTTGCTGGTGGAGAACGGCAAGATCGTGGGCGCGGAAGGCGCGGACGGCGTGACTAATCAGGGCGAGCTGTGCCTGAAGGGCTATTACGGCTGGGACTTCCTCAACGACACCAAGCTGCTGACCCCGCGCTTGCGCCATCCGATGATACGGCGCCGGCGCGGCGGCGAGTTCGAGCGCGTGAGTTGGGATGAGGCGGTGGCCTTCGTGGCAGGCAAGCTAGGGGAGATCAAGCGCGAGCATGGCCCGGACGCCATCATGTGCACCGGCTCCTCGCGCGGCACCGGCAACGAATCGAACTACATCGCGCAGAAGTTCGCCCGCGCGGTGATCGGCACCAACAACATCGACTGCTGCGCCCGCGTCTGCCACGGGCCATCGGTGGCCGGCCTGATGGCCACGCTGGGCAACGGCGCGATGAGCAACTCGATCTGCGAGATCGAGGACACGGATTGCATCCTGGTGTTCGGCTACAACGCGGCCGATTCCCACCCCATCGTCGCCCGGCGCATCCTCAAGGCCAAGCAGAAGGGCGCCAAGATCATCGTCTGCGACCCGCGCTACATCGAAACCGCGCGCGTGGCCGATCTGCATCTGCAATTGAAGAACGGCTCGAACATGGCGCTGGTCAACGCCTTCGCCAATGTGCTGATCAGCGAGGGCCTGTACAAGCCGGATTTCGTCGCCGAACACGCCGAGGGCTTCGAAGAATACAAGGCCGCCGTGGCCAAATACACGCCGGAATACGCGGCCGAGATCACCGGCCTGCCGGCCGAGCTGATCCGCCAGGCCATCCGCATGTACGCCGCCGCGCCCAGCGCCACCATTCTGTGGGGCATGGGCGTGACCCAGTGGGGCCAGGCGGTGGATGTGGTCAAGGGCTTGTCCAGCCTCGCCACGCTGACCGGCAACCTGGGGCGGCCGCATGTCGGCGTCGGCCCGGTGCGCGGCCAGAACAATGTGCAGGGCGCTTGCGACATGGGCGCGCTGCCGAACACGCTGCCGGGCTATTACGACGTCGGCGACGCCGAAGCGCGCGCGCGTTTCGCCAAGGCTTGGGGCGTGGACAGCCTGCCGGCCGAGAAGGGCTGCAGCATCACCGAGGCGGCGCACCGCATCGAGGCGGGCACGCTCAAGGCTTATTACATCTTTGGCGAAGACCCGCTGCAGACCGAGCCGGACCTAGGCATGATGCGGCGCGCCTTCGAGAAGCTGGACCTGATCATCGTGCAGGACATCTTCATGACCAAAACGGCCATGGCTGCCGACGTGATTTTGCCCGCCACCTCCTGGGGCGAACATGAAAACGTGTTCTCCAGCGCCGACCGCGGCTTCCAGCGCTGCTACAAGGCCATTGAGCCGCCGGCCGACGTCAAGGACGACTGGGAAATCTACAGCCTGATCGCCACGGCCATGGGCTACCCCATGCACTATGACAACGCCCAGCAAATCTGGGACGAGCTGCGCGGCCTCTGTCATCTCTACACGGGCGCCAGCTACGACAAGATGGCCGGCCTCGGCTATGTGCAGTGGCCGTGTCCGACGGAGGACCACCCCGGCACGCCATGGCTGTACGAGGGCTTCCAGTTCGATACGCCCAGCGGCAAGGCCAGGCTGTTCGCCGCCGAATGGCGGCCGCCGCTGGAAAAAGTGGATGCCGACTACCCGCTGGGCCTGTGCACGGTGCGCGAGGTGGGCCACTACTCCTGCCGCTCCATGACCGGCAATTGCGCGGCGCTGCAAACCTTGGCCGACGAGCCGGGCTTTGTGCAGATCCACCCGGACGACGCGCAAAAATACGGCATCGCCGACCAGGCGCTGGTGTGGGTGGCTTCGCGCCGCGGCAAGGTGATCACCCGCGCCAACCACAATCCGCGGGTCAACGCCGGGGCGGTGTACATGACCTACCAATGGTGGATAGGCGCCTGCAACGAACTGACGGTGGACCATCTGGACCCGATCTCCAAAACCCCGGAGCTGAAGTACTGCACGGTGCGGCTGGAGACCATTGCCGACCAGGCCTGGGCCGAAAACCACGCGCGCGGCGTCTACGCGCGGCTGAAGGCGGACCTGCGCAAGGCCGCGCTGGCGGAGTAGGGCGATGGTGCCGGAGCCGTTGATCGACCGCCACGGCAGGCGCATCGACTATTTGCGCCTGTCGGTGACCGATCGCTGCGATTTGCGCTGCCGCTATTGCCGGCCGGCGGGCGACGCGTCCTACGCCGAGCGGGCGGACTGGCTGAGCTTTGCCGAAATCCGCCGAGTCGTGAGCCTGTTCGCCGCCATGGGCGTGGGCCGGGTGCGGTTGACCGGCGGCGAGCCGCTGCTGCGCGCCGGCATCGTCGATCTGGTGGCGGACTTGGCCGCCATGCCCGGCGTGAGCGATCTGTCCTTGTCCACCAACGCCACCCAGCTGGCGCGGTACGCGGCCCGTCTCAAGGCGGCCGGCCTGAACCGGGTCAATGTCAGCCTGGATTCGCTCAGGCGCGAATGCGTCAGCGAGCTGTGCGGCCGCGACAGCCTGGACGCCACGCTGGCCGGCCTGATGGCCGCCAAGGCGGCGGGCCTCGCGCCGATCAAGCTGAATATGGTGGCGCTGCGCGGCGTCAACGATGGCGAGATCGAATCCATGGCGGCGTTTTGTTTCGAGCATGGCTTCATTCTGCGCCTGATCGAAGCGATGCCGATGGGCGAGGCCGGCCGCGCCGCGGCGTATCTGCCGCTAGACGGAGTGAGAGAGCGTCTGGTTCGGCAATTCAAACTGCAACCCTGCGCCGCCGAACTGGGCGGCGGTCCCGCCCGCTATTGGCAAACCGCCGACGGGCGCGGGCAGGTAGGCTTCATCACGCCGCTGTCCCAGCACTTCTGCGCCACCTGCAACCGCGTGCGGCTGACGGTGGATGGCACGCTTTATCTATGTCTGGGCCAGGAGCATAAGCTGGAATTGCGGCCGCTGTTGCGCGGCGGCGCCGGCGACGAGACGCTGTGCTCGGCCATCCGGCGGGCGGTGGCGCGCAAGCCCTGGGGGCATGATTTCGCAGCCGCGCCCAGCCGGGTGCTGCGTTTCATGTCGCACACCGGCGGCTGAGCGAACAATCAAATTGACTGACCTGAGGAAACGAAAATGAAAACACGCATCTGGATATCGCTCCCCTTGATGGCCTCGCTGCCGGGCCTGGTGCTGGCGCACATAGGCAGCGATGCCGGCATCCACCACGGCACGGCCTTTTTCATGGGATTTGTCCACCCGTTCACCGGGCTGGATCACTTCGCCGCCATGCTGGCGGTGGGCATCTGGAGCGTGCTTGCCACGCGCCAGGTATGGGCGATGCCGTTTGCCTTCGCCGGGCTGTTGCTGGTGGGCGGGCTGATCGGCTTTACCGGCGCGGCCGTGCCGGTGGTGGAGCCGATGATCGCGGCTTCCCTGCTGGTGTTGGGTCTTATGGTGTGCGCCCGCGTGCGGCTGGCCTTGCCCTGGGGGCTAGCGGTGGTGGGGCTGTTCGCGCTGTTTCATGGCATCGCCCACGGCAGCGAGCTGCCGGCGGCCCAGGCCGTGGCGGCGCTGAGCGGCATGGCGCTGGGCACCATGATCCTGCACATCGCCGGCATGGCCATAGGCGCGTTCTTCAAGGCGCGCAGCGCCTGGTACGCTCGCGTGCTGGGCGGCGGCATCGCCTTGCTGGGCGCGGGGTATCTGGCCGGGGTGCTGTAGTTCGATGCCATTGCGGCATGCCATCATGCCGTCCGCCATGAAGGCGGGCGGCATTTCATTTGTCGCCTTGAGGCAAAGAGGCGGACGTGGTCCGCAAAAGGTAAATGACAATAATCAATAAATCGGCAGTAAATATTGAAATTGAATAATTGGCTGGGTTATTGTTCTGTTTTTCTTACAAATCGGACGGAGCAATGGCGAGAACCATTTCCCTGAAAAGACGCTTGTTGCTGCAGACCATAGGCGCCATCGTGCTGGTGTGCATCCTGGGCGCTTTGCTGATGAACGCCTTGCGCCAGCAAATGCTGTCTGATCGGCGCGATTTGCTGCGCAGCCAGGTGGAGACCGTGAACAGTCTGGTGGCGCGGCATGAGGCGCAAGCGGCCGCAGGCCTGGTGCCGGAGGCGGAGGCGCAGCGCCTGGCGCTGCAGGAGCTGACGCGCTTGCGCTTTGACGGCGACGAGTATTTCTTCGCGCTGGACAAGGAGCTGAAATGGCTGGCCCATGGCATGAATCCCAAGCTGGTGGGCCGCAATATGCACGGCGTCAAGGACGGGGCCGGGGCCGATATCGGCGCGCTGTTCGAGCAGGCTTTGCGGGACGGCGGCAGCAAGGGCTATGTGCAGTATGTCTGGGCCAAGCCCGGCGCGGCCCAGCCGCAGCCGAAAATGGCTTACTTCCAGGCTACGCCGCGCTGGGGCTGGATCATCGGCACCGGTTTGTATCTGGATGACGTCAACGCGGTGCTGTTGAGCCAGCTTTTGAGCGTGGGCGGCCAGGTATTGCTGTTCATGGCGGTGAGCCTGTCGCTGGGTTGGTGGGTGTATCGCAGCGTGATGCGCGAACTCGGCGCGGAGCCGTCCGAGGCCGCCGCCATCGTGCGCGAAATCGCCGCCGGCAAGCTGGACCGCGAGATCAAGCTGGCGGAGGGCGATCGCGACAGCTTGCTGTCGAATATCCGCGAGATGCAGGGGCAGCTGCGGCGGTTGGTCGGCGAGATCATGCGCGACGCCGATGAGCTGGGCCGCCTGAACGCCGACGTGGTGGGCGGCGCCCGCATGGTGGCGGACAACTCGCAGGGCCAGAGCGAGGGCGCGGCCGCCATGGCGGCGTCGGTGGAGCAGCTGACCGTCAGCATCAACCACATCGCCCAGCATGCGGTGGACGCGCGCACCGTGTCGCAGGGGTCCGGCCAGCTGTCCGCCTCCGGCAGCGAGGTCATCGCCAAGGCCGTGGCGGAGATGCAGGGCATCAGCGAGACGGTGGACATGACGGAAGCCGCCATCGCCGAGCTGGCCAGCAAGACGTCCACCATTTCCAGCATCATGCAGGTGATCAAGGATATCGCCGATCAGACCAATCTGCTGGCGCTGAACGCCGCCATCGAGGCGGCGCGGGCCGGCGAGACCGGCCGCGGCTTCGCGGTGGTGGCGGACGAGGTGCGCAAGCTGTCCGAGCGCACGGCCAAGGCCACTGAGCAGACGGCGGAGATGATCAGCGAAATTCGGGCCAGTTCCGACCTGTCGCGGCAGAATATGAGCGAGACGGTGGCGCGGGTTCGCACCGGGCTGGAGCTGGCGGAGCAGGGCGGCGAGCTGATCCAGCGCATACACGGCAGCGCCAGCCAGGTGGTGCAGGTGGTCAACGACATCTCGCACGCGCTGCAGGAGCAGGGCACGGCCAGCCAGGACATCGCGCGGCACGTGGAGAAGATCGCCCAGGTGGCGTCCGGCAACGCCGTGGCCGCCACCCAGGCCTCGGAAAGCATACAGCGCATCGAGGAGGTGACGGGCAGCCTGCGTTCGTCTGTTGCGCAATTCCAGGTGTAGCGCAGCGGAATTCCCTGGCGGGGCAGTGTGATGAAGCCGGTTGGCGCGAGCCAGCCGGCTTTTGTGTTCGCAAAGCCGATGTGACGCTCGTCAGCTGCTGCTATTTAAGTCGTTTGCATAGAATGAGGGCTTTGAGAAGGCTATTCGGCAAGTTTTTTTTGCATCCGCAGCCGGACGGCAGTAGCATGGCGCCCGCTCGTCGCGCAAGGCGATGGGCCTGGTGATGCGATGGCGGCATGTGCGGTCGGTAGCAAGGGATGTCAACATGCCGCAGGGGCAGTATGGAAATGGCAATGAGAGAAAGCGGCAGGGTAGCCGCATGATGGTGGCGACGCATGTCGCGTTTGGCGCGTTCTGCGCGGTGGCCGCCGCGCTGGTCTTGCATGCGCCGCCGCTGATGGCGGCATTGCTGCTGGCCGGGGGGCTGGCAGGCTCGCTGCTGCCGGATATCGACCATCCCAAAAGCTGGCTGGGCCGGCGCATTCCCTTTCTCTCGCGCCCGGTGGCTTATTTGTTTGGCCATCGCGGCATTACCCACAGCCTGCTGGCCGTGGCGGGCGTGTTCTACGCCAGCGCGGCCTGTCTGCACGAGTGGGGTGTCCGGCTGGGTCACGCCATGCCTTTGGTGCTGGGCCTGTGCGTCGGTTACGCCTCGCATCTGGTAGGCGACTGGCTGACTCCGGCGGGCATTCCGCTATTGTGGCCGGTGCGGGTGCGTTTCCGCGCGCCGCTGATGTTGCTGGGTCCCAAGATGGCCGAACCGCTGATGACGGTTGGCCTGTGGTTCGGCGCCGGCTTTCTGATGAGCAAAACCTTCTGAGTTGTTGCGTCTGCGCAGGTGGCGTCGATTTTTGCAAGCATATTGAGTAGATTCGATTGCGGACTGATTTATACAGTCGTATAAATCAGCCATGGGTGCCTCGAAAAAATCCGGCGATACCCGGCAGCGCCTGCTGATCCAGGGGCTGGACATGGTGCGGCGCACCGGCCTGCGCGGCCTGGTGGTGCGCGAGGTGGCCGCCGCCGCCGGGGTGAATCCGGGCAGCTTCGTTTACCACTTCGGCAACCGCGAGCGCTTTGTCACCGAACTGGTCGAGCTGTGGTACGCGCCTATCTACCGGCAGTTGCGCCAGACAGCCCGTCTGCGGCAGCCCGGCGATGCGCTGGCGCGCTTGCGGGACGTCATCGAACAGCTGCTGCAGCTGGCGGCGGAGCATGCCGGTTTCGCCAGCCATCTGGCGGCGGACGCTTTGGCCGGCGAGCCGGCGGCGCAGGCGTTTTTGCTGCGGCTGCCGTCGCGCCATATGCGTTTGCTGTTGGTGTTGCTGGCCCGGGCCCAGCGCCAGGGGCGGCTGGTGGACGCGCCGCCGCCGCAACTGCTGTGCTATTTGGTCTCGGCCATCGGGCTGCCCTTGCTGTTGGCGCGGGGGCCGCTGGCCGCCAGCGATTGGCTGCCGCAGCAGGCAAGACAACTGCAGCGCTGGATGGCGGATATTCCGGCGGCGCGGCAACGCCTGGCCTGGGCGCTGGCCGGCATCACCAGAACGGGAGAGTAAGCATGCGCAAGCGGTGGATGGCGGTATTGGCCCTGTTGCTGCTGGCGGCGGCCGGGACCGCTTACTATTTCTACCAGCGCGCGGCGGAGGCGGCGCGCCAGTCCACTCTGTACGGCAATGTGGACATCCGCGACGTGACGCTGTCGTTCCGGGTGTCCGGCCGTCTGGCCAAAGTGCTGGTGGACGAAGGCGACCAGGTGCAGCCGGGGCAGATACTGGCCCAACTGGATGTCGAACCGCTGCGCAACAGCCTCAACGCCGCCATCGCCAACGAGGCGGCCCTGGCGGCGCGCAACGCGCTGATCCACAAGGGCAACCGCAGCGAGGACATAGCCCAGGCGTGGGCCAGGCTGGAAGCGGCCAAGGCGGCGCTGGTCCAGGCGGAAAGCGAATATCGGCGGCAAAGCCGGCTGACGCCGGATGGCGCGAGCAGCCTGCAGCTGTTGGAAACCGCCCGCTCGCAGCGCGATCAGGCGCTGGCCCAGCGCGATGCGGCCCAACAGCAGTGGAAATTGCTGGCCAGCGGTTACCGGCCGGAGGAAATCGCCGAGTCCGACGCCCAATTGAAACAGGCGCGCGCCGATCTGGCCGCCGCCCGGCTGGCCCTGCGGGACGCCAATCTGCAATCACCCAGCGCCGGCATCATTCTGACGCGGGCGGTGGAGGCCGGCAGCCTGGTGCAGGCGGGCGCGCCGGCGTTCAATCTGTCGCTGCGCCAGCCGGTGTGGGTGCGCGCCTATGTAACGGAAAGCCAGCTGGGACGTTTTTCTTCAGGCACCAAGGTGACGATTGCCAGCGACAGCCACCCGGACAAGCGCTATCACGGCGTGGTCGGCTTTGTTTCGCCGACCGCCGAATTCACGCCCAAGTCAGTCGAAACCGTCGATCTGCGCACCGCCTTGGTCTACCGTATCCGCGTGGTGGTGAGCGACGCCGACGCCGGCCTGAACCAGGGCATGCCCGTGACGGTGAGGCTGGCGTCATGAGCGCCGCCATCCGCGCCGAAAAGCTGGCCAAGCGCTTTCCCGGCGCCAGCATGGACGCGGTGGCGGAAGTGGACCTGGAGATTCCAGCGGGCTGCATCGCCGGGCTGGTGGGGCCGGACGGCGCGGGCAAGACCACGCTCTTGCGCATGCTGGCCGGTTTGCTGTTGCCCAGCGGCGGGTCGGCCCGGGTGGCGGGGCTTGACCCGCAAGCGGACGCCGACGCCTTGCGGCGCAACATCGGCTATATGCCGCAGAAATTCGGCTTGTACGAAGACCTGACGGTGCAAGAAAACCTGGACCTGTACGCCGAGTTGCGCGAGGTGGGCGCCCAGGACAAGAGCGGGGAATTCCAGCGCCTGCTGGCGCTGACCGACCTGGCGCCGTTCACCGGCCGCTATGCCGGCAAACTGTCCGGCGGCATGAAGCAGAAGCTGGGCCTGGCCTGCGCGCTGCTGGGCAAGCCCAGGGTGCTGCTGCTGGACGAGCCAGGCGTCGGCGTGGATCCGATCTCGCGCCGCGAGCTATGGAAGCTGATTCGCGCGCTGTCGGCCGAAGGCATCGCCATATTGTTGAGCACCGCGTATCTGGACGAGGCGGAGGCCTGCGACGTGGTCTATCTGATGGACCATGGCCGCATCCGCGCCGGCGGCCCCCCGGCCGAGCTGATCCAGCCGCTGGCCGGCCGCTGTCTAAGCTTGTCCGGCATTGCCGGCAACCGTCGTCAGATCTTGCAGCGGCTGTTGCGCCAGCCTGAACTGATGGACGGCACGATACAAGGCAGCGGCTTGCGCCTGTTGCTGCGCGATGAAAACCGCTGGCCGGATTTGCGATTGGCCGATGCCGGGCCGGACGCCGCGCTGCGGGCCGCGCCGCCGCGGCTGGAAGATGCCTTCATCAGCCTGCTGGGCGGCGGGCCGGGCGGCGATTCGGTGCTGGCCGCGGTGATGCCGCCAGTGCCCGTCCACCATGAGGAGGCTGTGATCGAGGCGCGCGGGCTGACCAAGCGCTTTGGCGATTTCTACGCCACCGATGATGTCAGCTTCGCCGTGCGGCGCGGCGAGGTATTCGGCCTGCTGGGGCCGAATGGCGCCGGCAAGTCCACCACCTTCAAGATGGAGTGCGGCCTGCTCAAACCGAGCAGCGGCCAGGCCCTGGTGATGGGGTTGGATTTGAAAACCAGCCCGACCGCCGCGCGGCAGCAGCTGGGCTATATGGCGCAGAAGTTTTCGCTGTATGCCCAACTGACGGTGCGGCGCAATCTGATGTTCTTCTCCGGCGTCTATGGCTTGTCCGGCAAGGCGCGGAAGGAAAAAGTCCGGCAAATGGAGCAAGTGTTCGGCCTGGGGCCGTATATGGACGAGGTGGCCGCCACGCTGCCCTTGGGTTTCAAGCAGCGGCTGGCGTTGGCCTGCGCGGTGATGCATGAGCCGCCCTTGTTGTTCCTCGACGAGCCTACGTCGGGCGTGGACCCGGTGACGCGGCGCGAATTCTGGACGCATATCAATGGCCTGGCGGAGAAGGGCGTCACCGTGCTGGTGACCACCCACTTCATGGACGAGGCGGAATATTGCGACCGCATCGCCCTGGTGTATCGCGGCAAGCTGCTGGCGCTGGATACGCCGGATGCGCTGAAGGCCAGCGTCGCCAGTTCGGCCAGGCCCAATCCGACGATGGAGGATGCGTTCATCCAGTTGGTGGGGGAGGCGGATCGATGAACTGGCGCAGACTATGGGCCTTGTGCCGCAAGGAGAGCTTCCAGATCGTGCGCGACCCGAGCAGCATCCTGATCGCCTTCATCCTGCCGGTGGCCTTGCTGTTCATCCTGGGTTACGCGGTGAATCTGGATTCGGCCCATATCCGCCTGGGCCTGCTGAACCAGGATGGCGGCGCCGCCGCGCAAAGTCTGGCGGCTACTTTCCATGCCACGCCGTCGTTCGAGGTGAAGCCGGTCAAGTCGCGCGCGGAACTGGACGAAATGCTGGCCCACGGCAAGATACGCGGCGCGGTGATCATCGCCAACGATTTTTCGCGCAACTGGCAGCGGCGCAGCGGCACGATACAGCTGCTGACGGACGGCGCCGAGCCCAATACCGCCAATTTCGTCGCCGCCTATGCGCAGGGCGCCTGGCTGCAGTGGCAGCAGGCGGAAGCGGATGAGCATGGGCAGGCGCCGCCGCCGGCCATTGAGGTTGAGCAGCGCGTCTGGTTCAACCCCAGCGCTGAGAGTCCCAACTTTCTGGTGCCCGGCACCATCGCCATCGTCATGACCATTGTCGGCGCGCTGTTGTCGTCGCTGGTGGTGGCGCGCGAATGGGAACGCGGCACCATGGAGGCGCTGCTGTCCACGCCGGTCAGCCGCGCCGAGCTGTTATTGTCCAAGATCTTGCCGTATTACGTGCTGGGCATCGCCGCCATGCTGTTGTGCCTGTTGGTGGCGGTGTTTGTCATGCAGGTGCCGTTCCGCGGGCCGCTGTGGCTGCTGTGGCTGATGTCTTCGCTGTTCCTGGCCAATGCGCTGGGGATGGGATTGTTCCTGTCCACGGTGATGCGCACCCAGTTTGACGCGGCGCAGGCGGCGCTGACTGCCGGCTATTTGCCGGCGCTGATGTTGTCCGGCTTTGTGTTCGAGATTTCCAGCATGCCGCTGCCCTTGCAGTGGCTGACCCGCATCCTGCCGGCGCGCTATTTCGCCAGCACGCTGCAGACGCTGTTCCAGGCCGGCGTGATCCCGTCGCTGCTGTGGTTCAACGCGGGCAGCCTGATCGCGCTGGGCGCGTTCTGGCTGGGGCAGACCGTGCGCAAGACTAGACGAACGCTGGATTGATGCCATGTGGCAACGCTTGCTGTGGCTGATCGTCAAGGAATTGCAGACCATCATGGGCAACCGCCAGGGACGGCTGTTGCTGGTGGTGCCGGTGCTGTTGCAGCTAATGGTGTTTCCGTTTGCCGCCACGCTGGAGGTCAAGCATGCCAGCTTGGCGGTCTACAACCAGGATGCCGGCGCGGCGTCGCTGGAGTTGGTGAAGCGGCTGGCCGTCAGCGCCACCTTCGATCATGTGGTGCCGGTGCATAGCCTGCCCGAGCTGCGCGATTGCATAGACCGGCAGTGCGCGCTGCTGGCGGTGGTGTTTCCGCAGGATTTCTCGCGCGCGCTGGCGTCGGGGCGGAACGCGCCTCTGCAGGTGATCGTCGATGGGCGGCGCTCCAACAGCGGGCAGATCGCCAGCGCTTATATTGGCCAAGTCGTGGCGGGCTATCAGGCCGAGCGCGGCGGCTCCATGCCGCAGGTGGCAGTGCGCAATCTCTACAATCCCAATCTGGAATATCAATGGCATGTGCTGCCCAGCCTGGTGGCCATCATCACCACCATAGGCTGCCTGATCGTGACCGCCCTGTCGGTGGCGCGCGAGCGCGAGGAGGGCACCTTCGACCAGCTATTGGTATCGCCGCTGACGCCGGCCTACATCATGGCCGGCAAGGCGGTGCCCGGCATTCTGGTGGCGCTGCTGCAAGGCAGCCTGATCGCGCTGGCGGCGGCATGGGTGTACCGCGTGCCGTTCGACGGCTCGGTGGCCTTGCTGTTGCTTAGCATGGCTAGCTATGGCCTGGCGCTGGCCGGCGTCGGCCTGTTCATCTCTTCCCTGTCCCGCACCCAGCAGCAGGCTTTTCTGGGCGTGTTCTCGTTCATGGTGCCGGCGGTTATCCTGTCCGGCTATGTCTCGCCGATCGAAAACATGCCCGAAGCGCTGCAATGGCTGGCGCGGATCAACCCCCTCAGCTACTTCATTCCCATTCTCAAGGGGACATTCCTGAAGGGATACGGCTTTGCCGATGCCTGGCCTTGGCTGCTGCCGCTATGGCTGATCGCGCTGCTCACGCTGAGCCTGGCGTTGTGGTGCTTCCGTCGCCATGTGGAATAGGCGCTCTGAAGCTGGCGGCGTGCGGCAGTCCTTCCAGCGCGCCGCGCAGGATGCGTTCGCAGCGCGGCAGCGTGGCCGGGCCGTTTTCCAGCAATTCATATAAGCCGGTGAACAGATAAACCAGGTACTCCGCGCTCAGACCGACGTCCAGCGTCGCGGGCAGTTCGCCTTGGGCGATGGCGCGGCGCAATTGCCGCCGCGTGTAGTGCATGGTGAGCCTGTCCGCCATCTCGCGCCGCCGCAGCACGCTGCGGTTCTCTTCGATTTGTTCGCACTTCAGGTAGAGAATCTGGCTGACCCGCTGCGGCGAGCCCGGCTCCAGAAACTGCGCCAGGTAGTAGCAGCCGGCGGCCAATAGCGTGTCGCAGGCGGAGCCGCGCTGGGCGGGGAAGCGCAGCGCGTCCAGCGCGAAGGCGCGGTCTATCATGGCCTGGCATACCTGCAGCTTGTTGTCGTAATGGCCGTACACCGCGCCGCGCGATACGCCGGCGGCGTCGGCGATTTCCGCCATCGTGGCATTGGCGATGCCTTTGGCCAGAAACACCCGCTCCGCGCCGTCCAGTATCGCGTCCCGGGTTTTTTGAGAGTCTTCCTTGGTTTTGCGCGCCATATCGTTTCCATTGTTTTCTTTGTGCGGAGCATTGTGCTGGAAAATAATTAATCATGCATGACTGATTAAATGATAAAATCGCGTTTTCTCATGCTTCTTGTCTGTTATGACGAACGTAAATACCCGCGATCTAGACACGTTGGCCGTCTCCAAGCTGTTCTGGCGTTACGCCATTCCATCGGTCGCCGGCATGCTGGTGACCGGACTGTACGCCGTGATCGATGGCGTGTTTGTCGGCCACTATGTCGGTAGCCATGGCTTGGCAGCGATCAACCTGGTCTATCCGATGGTGATGCTGCAGGTGGGGTTGGGGGCGATGATCAGCATGGGCGTGGCCACGCGCATCGCGATCCGCCAAGGGGCGGGAGATATGGCGGGCGCGCGCGGCGCGTTGCTGGCCGCCTTGCTGCTGCTGGCGCTGTTTGGCGCGCTGATTCCGCTATTTGGCCTGTCCAATATCGATGCGCTGTTGGGATGGCTGCGCGCGGATGGGCAGGCGGAGGTGAGAGAGCAGGCCTATCCGTATCTGTGGTGGATGCTCAGCGGAGCAGTTCTGACCATGGGGCAGATGCTCGTCACCTATCTGGTGCGCAATGACGGCCGGCCTGGCCTGGCCACGGTATTGACCACGCTGGGCGCCTTGCTGAACATTTTGCTGGATTACGTGCTGGTTGGCCTGATGGCGATGGGGCTGGAAGGCGCGGCTATCGGCACCTTGATCGCCGAAGGCGTGGTGCTGAGCCTGGGATTGGCTTATTTCTTTACGCGCCATGCCGGATTGAGTCTGCGCTTGCGCGCGTTGACCCCGGACTGGCGCGCCTTATGGCCGGTGATTGCGCTGGGCGCGCCTAGCCTGTTGATGGAGCTGAATCTGGCCGTGCTGCTGTACGCGCATAATTATCAGCTGCTGCAATGGGGCAATGATCTGAGCGTGGCGGCCTATGCGGTGGCGGGGTATACCGAGTCCCTGTTCGTGCTGGTGATCCATGGCCTGGCGGTGGGCATGCAGCCTTTGCTGGGCCATGCCACTGGGGCCGGGCAGCCGGAGCGCGTTCGTGCCGCCCTGCTGCACGGTTTGAAAGTGTGCATGGCGATTGGCCTGGCTGCGCTGGCCGCGGTGCAGGCTTTTCCGGCCGCCATCGCCGGCTGGTACAGCGATGGCAGCGCCGAGCTGATCGAAGCGGGCAGCCGCGCGCTGCAACTGCATCTGCTGGCCATGCCGCTGGATGGCTTGGTGGTGGTGGGATGCACCGCCCTGCAGGCGATGGCGATGACGCGGCTGGCCTTGGGCATCACGGTAAGCAAGACCATTTTGTTATTGCCGTCGCTGGGCCTGCTGCCCTTGCTGATGGGTCTGGACGGCGTCTGGCTGGCGATGCCCTTGGTCAATCTGCTGCTGGGCATGCTGGTGATGGCAATCATGTGGCGCGAGTTGCGCCGGCTGCTGCCCGCGGGCCAGCGGATGCAGGCCGGCGCGTAAGCCGGCGCGCTTGTCCTGCGCGGCACGATTCACCTGCCGCATTCGGCGGCAAACCAAAGGCCCCATCCAAATAGATGGGGCCTTTTCGATTGGCGTGTCGGATTCAGGCGGTTTTGGCGCCGATTGGAATCTCAATCAGCGTTTTTCGGCTCTCGTGCGGCGGATAATCAACATGCACCACCTGCATCATCGCCATGTCCTTCAGGCGCTTGCGCATGGGGTGGGTTTCCGCTGCATCCTCATCGCCATCAAATGCCTCATTGCTGGACATTTGCTGCTTGGCTTTGAGTTGTTGTTTCTCAAAGCCGGTCAAGGGACGTTGCAGAATGCATTCCAGTGGTTCATCCAGTTCCAGTTTGCTGTCAAGCATGGCACTCACCTTTACGAAAAGGGGTCTCCGCCTGTCCTGGTAGGCATGGGCGGGCTGAACTTCGCCATTGCATGATATCCGTCCTCGGGGCGCTTGTTTATAAGTAAGAACCGCTAATCCTGTGCAAAAGTGCTGATTTAACAGCAGCTTATCCGGGAGTTTTGATTCGTGTTAGATCGAAGGAGGCGGAACGGGTATCTGGCGTTTATGCTGATAAAAACCCGTATAAGGATGAGCGTTTCATGTTGATTCGTCTCTTGTCAGGCCTGGCCCTGCTCTGGGCGATGGCGCCCGCCCGCGCCTTGGAGCCTTTGTCCATTTATACCGATGAGTGGCCACCCATCAGTTTTGAAGACGGCGGCGAAGTGAAGGGGATGGCGGTGGATCTGGTCAACCAGATTCAGCATCGCCTGCATCAGGAGCAGCCGGTGAAATTGCTGCCATGGGCGCGCGCCTATAACTTCTTGCTGACGCGGCCCAATGTGCTGCTGTTTGTGCTGGGCCGTACGGCCGAGCGCGAAAAACTGATGACCATGATCGGCCCGGTGGCGGCGTCGGAGATCAACCTCTATTGCCGCAAGGGCGAGGCGGAGGCGCTGCGGCGCCTGGGCGACAAGCTGCAGGTGCAGCCGGTGACGGCATTTCGCAGCAGCATTTTCCTGGCGGTGGCCAAGCAGCATGGATTCAAGAACATCGTGGAGAGCGCCGATCCGGTGCAATCCGCGTTGCTGTTGCATGCCAACCGCGTGTCGATGTGGTCGGAGGGCGACAGCGTGGTTGATAACGTGATGCGCAAAGCCGGGCTGCCGGCGGAGGAAATCGAGCTGTTGCAGCCTTTGGAGAAAATTGATCTCTACCTGGCTTTTTCCCGAGGCACCGACCGCGCCACCATTCTGGCTTGGGAGCAGGCGCTGCGCGATCTCAAGCGCGACGGCAACTTTCGCAAGCTGTATCAGCGCTGGCTGCCAGGCGCGACCGCGCCCATGCAGGTGGAGCGCGTTGGCGTGGAGCCCTGAGCGCGGCATGGAGCGGGACGACGCGCTGTGGTATATTTGACGGTTTTGGCGCGCGCCGCGGTGGAAAAACCGCAAATCGCCCCTATCTGTGAGCGGATGGGGCCCAATGGCCCGCAACAAGAGCAAGGTAAGCCGCATGACAACCATCGTGGCCGTACGCAAGGGCAATCAGATCGCTATTGCCGCAGAGAGCCAGACGACTTTCGGCGACGACCAGAAACTGCTGGCGCCGTACGATTGTTTCCATGACAAGATCTTCCAGCATGGCGACAGCTATCTGGCGGTGTCCGGCTCCGCCGCGCACGACCTGGTGCTGAAGCGGGCGCTGGCCGATCTGAAAAAGAAGGACCTGAGCAGCCGCCAGGGCATCTTCGAAACCTTCCGCAAGCTGCATCCCAAATTGAAGGACGCCTTCTACCTGCGGCCGGAAGAGGACGAGGAAGATCCGTACGAGTCCAGCCAGATGATGGTGGTGATCGCAAATCGGCACGGCATTTTCGGCGTTTATCCGATGCGCGAGATCTATGAATTCTCCCGCGTCTGGGCCATAGGCTCCGGCCGCAAGTTCGCCATGGGGGCGATGTATGCGGTGTACGACCAGGACCTGACGGCCAAGGAAATCGCCGAGATCGGCGTGCGCGCCGGCTGCGAATTCGACGTCAGCTCCTCGCTGCCGATGACCGTCTATACCGTTGAGCTGGCCGCCGCCGCGGCCAAGGAAGCATGAGCATGAACCAACACGACAAACTGCAACGATTCCTGTTTGACGGCGCGCCGGTCCGCGGCGCGCTGGTGAGGCTGGACGGCGCCTGGCAACAGGTGCTGAGCCGCCGTTCCTATCCGCCGGTTTTGAAAACCGTGCTGGGCGAGATGATGGCTGCCTCGGTGCTGATGGCCGCCAATCTGAAATTCGATGGCACGCTGATCCTGCAAATCCACGGCAGCGGCGCATTGAAGCTGGCGGTGGTGGAGTGCAACAACGACCGCACCGTGCGCGCCACGGCCAAGTGGGACGGCGAGCTGGCCGACAAGCCGCTGAGCGAACTCTTGGGCGAGGGCGGCAAATTTGTGCTGACTCTGGAGCCGCGCCTGGACAAAAACCAGACCTGGCAAGGCATTGTGGCGCTTGAGGGAGACTCCGTCGGCCAGATGCTGGAAAACTACATGCTGCGTTCGGAGCAGCTGGACACCGCCCTGGTGTTGGCCAGCGACGACAGCACCGCCGCCGGCATGCTGCTGCAGCGCCTGCCGGAAGGCCATGGTGAAGCCGAGGGCTGGAACCGCATCCAGACGCTGGGACGGACGCTGAAGGCGGATGAATTGCTAGGCTTGGGCGCCGAGGACATCCTGCACCGCCTGTTCCATGAGGAAGAGGTGCGCGTGTTCGAGCAGGAAGGCGTCAGCTTCAGCTGCAATTGCTCGCGCGAGCGCGTCAGCAATATGCTGACCATGCTGGGCGGCCAGGAAGTGGGCGAAGTGGTGGTGGAGCAGGGCAGCGTGGAAATCGTCTGCGATTACTGCAACCAGCATTACGTGTTCGACGAAGAAGACGTCAACCAGCTGTTTGATTACGACGTGGTGGCGGCAGTGCGCGAAGCGCGTCACTGATCTCAGCCGTCCTCCGCAAAAAAGCCGCGTAAAGCGGCTTTTTTCATTCTTTGTCCGCATCAGGCTTTGCGGACCAGCACCTTGAGCGCCGGCGTGCGGGACAGCGTCCACATGCTGACCGCCACCAGGATCAATAGCAGCGGCAGCTTGGCGGCTTCCCAGACGATGAAAACCACGCTCGGAGTGCCGATCACCGCCGCTAAGTACATGAGCAGGCAGTAGATGCCCAGCGCATTGGGTGCTTGTTTCCCCGGGCAAGCAACGGTCTCGTGAAAATTAACGCTTTCATTTCTTTGTTTAAGATTAAAACCTGACCTTAAACACAATATTCAATATTCATTCAATCCATTATGATTTTAGTTGCGAATAGCATTAGCTATCGTCATTTTGTCAAAATGGATGAGTCAATGAAAATCAATCAATCTCCCCGCCGGTATCGGGCCTTGGGGCTTTCCGTGATCGCAGTCGCCTTGTCCGCTTGCGTCGCTACTGATGGCGGCCAGCAGCGTTCGTCCAGCCAGCCGGCGCCGCAGGCCAATCAGCCTGCAGCGCGCTATTCCTCCCACTCCCCCGCCTTGTCGGAAAAGCCTGACTATCCGCACGGCCTGCCGCCGGCGGCTCCGGCGGAGGGCAGCGCCCAGCCGCCCGCTCGGGTTCAAGGTCCGCAAGGCCAGTCGGCGCGGGCGGCAGCCCGCGGCAAGCTGCTTGCGCCGCAGTATGCCAACTGCGATGAAGCCAAGTTCGGCCAGCTTGCCGGCCTGGACTTGGTGCGCTACGTGGCCAGCGTGGATGGCACTTGCGTGAACCGTCTGTTCCAGGCGGACGCGCTGAGCTACCGCGCGGTATCGCCGGCTAATATGAAGCTGGCGGCGGCCGAAGCGCGAACGCGCGCGGCCAATTGGGATGGCCAAAACGCCAATGGCTTGTGGCCGCTGGCGGTGTTCCTCAAGGCCGGCTATTTCCTGCAATACAGCCATGCCCAGGAGGTCGGCGATTACGGTCCGGCGGTGGATAGGCCGGTAATGCAGGTGGTGGAGGCGATGGCGGCCAATGCCGCGCTGTGGAATGTCAAGGCGCTGGATGGCAGCGGCGATGCCGATGACTGGTATCGCGAGCGCGACGCGCGGCAGAGCGTGGCGGAAACCATGATCCTGGCCGACTCGGTGCGCAAGGCCGATTACGCGCTGCCGCTGCTGGGCCGTTTCTTCGGCCGTTACAACGCGGCAGTTAAGGACAATTGGGCCCGTTTCGCGTTGCACCCGATGCAGACACTGCTGTTCAATATGAACTACCAGCCGGACTTTGCGCAGAAGGTTGAGCAGGGGCAGCTGGATGGCCTGGCGGCGAGCCTGGCAGGGCTGACGCGCGCCGGGCAAGCGGCCTTTGCCGACGAGCAGATGTTCCTGAACACCCTGCGCGAAACCGGCCGTTTCATGCAGTATCCCCGCACTGCGCCGCAGGCCGAGACGGCGGTGGCGCAGCATCTGAAGGGGGAGAAGTTCGGCGCGGCCTGGGCCGAGGCGGTGTATGCCCTGAAGAAGATGGGCAAGACGCCCTGCGAGCGCTACGGCATCTGCCAGGCCGAGCAAGAGCTGCGCGCGCATCTGTTCCCCAATCGTTGGAGCTTCGATAACGGCAATCTGGTATTTGAAACGCCGCTGAGCCTGGCTGATGTCGAGCCGCTGTATTACGCCATGAAACAGGTGCAGACCCAGCTATTCCGCGTGGCTGGCACGCGCAATCCGGTACCGGGCGACAGCAATGCCAAACTGCGCATGGTGATCTACGGCACCAAGACCGACTACCAACGCTTCCAGGGCCTGTTGAATGAGCTGTCCACCGATAATGGCGGCATCTACATCGAAAATGACGGTACCTTCTACACCTTCCAGCGCGAAGTGCCGAAGGAAAGCTATCTGACGCTGGAAGAGCTGGTGCGCCACGAGTATGTGCACTATCTGTCCGGACGTTTCATCCAGCCTGGCATGTGGGGCACGTCAGAGTTCTACCGCGACGATCGCCGCATGCCGTGGTATGACGAAGGCTTTGCCGAGTTCATGGCCTGGAGCACCTCGCGCGACGGCATCAAGGTGCGCGGCCATGTGGTGGACGTGGTGGCCGGCGGCTGGCCGAACAGCTTCCTGGAGCCGTCCCGCATCATGCGCTCCAGTTACAGCGATGGCTGGGACTTCTACAGCCATTCCGCGCTGTGGTTCTATTACCTGAATCAGCAGCAGCCCGGCAAGATCGCCGATATCTTGGCCGCGCTGCGCGCAGACGATGTCAAGCGCTTCGACGCGCTGGTGCGCGACATGGGCGGCGATGCCGCCTTGGTGTCCGGTTTCCGCAGCTATGTCGACCAGCAAGTGAAGTTGGCTCAGGCCGGGCAACTGGGCAATACCTCCACCACGGAAGGCGTGGACTGGCTCGCTGCCGATAAATGGCAAACCGGCGACGCCGCCGCCGTAGAGGCGGCGATGCGGCGCTCGCTGCCGGTGGCATGCCAAGTGTGGGCGGACGGCAAAGATAGCGCGTTGCGCCGTTTCGAGTGCACGGGGTCGCTGCCGCTGAGCGCGGTCAATACCACCCAGGCGCGGCAGGAGCTGGACCGCGTGCTGGACGGCGCCTTGCAGAGCCTGGTGAAAACCGGCGGCCTGAATAATCTGCTTGCCGCCAATTGCGCCGCCACCGACTACGACTTCAAGCGCAAGACCGCCGCCTTGCGTTGCGAAGGTCCGCTGGGTCCGGCGGGTGACGCCAAGCCGCAGCCGCCGCAACCGGGGGAGCTGGGATTGGCCAAAACCGTTTATGGCAGCCCGGTGCGCTGCCTGCGCGGCCAGCTGCAGGGCGTGGGCGGGGTAGAGCGCTATCAGATGGTGCAAGGCCCGCAATTGGGCCGCGCCCAGGTAGCGGACTGGGGCGCCTTCAACTACCGCCGAGATGCCGATCAACCCGGAGTGGGCGACAAGATGACGGTGCGCGTCAGCAAGGGCGCGCAGTCCCGCGATGTGGTGGTGGAGCTGAATGCCACGCCGCGCAATGTGCCGGAGGATCAGTGCTGGGCGCAAGCGGGCTGACGCCGGCTCGTTCCTGAGATCAGCCAAAGCCGGGTTCGCCCGGCTTTTTTGCCGCCTGCCATAATCTTTTGTCATTCCTCGCGCGCGCATAAGCGTTATGCGGAGATAAGAACAGCAAGGAGAAATGGGAATGAAATCTTGGAGCCGCCTGCGCGGGGTTGATATTGTGGTGCTGGTCTTGTGGATATATGCACTGAGCTGAGAGGTGCAGACCGAGCATGATAGACATTTGTGCGCGCGCGCCATTGGCGTGGGCGCTATCTTGGCTTATACGCTGCAATGGCTAAGCTGCATGGTTGGCCATCTGTGGCGCGACTGGCGTCAAACGAGGCCGAAATGAAGGACGTAGGCGGTTTGGTCAGAGCAGCCGGGCATGCCCGGCTGCTACTTGTTTACAAAGGTTGAACCGTAATGGTGGCCGGCTTCTCCAGCCACTCCAGAAACGCGTCGCCCAGGCGTTGGCTCTCCGCGGTGGCGGCGCGCCAGTGTTGGCGGCGCAACTCGTCCCGGCCCAAATAGCGGCGAAAATCCTTGCGATCCGGCAGCCTGCGGCCGGGCAGGGCAGCCAGGTATTTCCGCGATGGCGCCAGCAGCACGGTGTTGGCGTGGTTGGCCGCGCTGGGTTTGCGCCAAGGCATGGTCTTGTCGAACCAGCCCGGCACGATGCGGTCGGTGAAGTGCGGATACAGCGCGATCTCGTCGCCGTGGGCGAAGGGGAAATCGATGTGGTAATCGGTCAGCCCGCCGTCGCGGTAAATGGCTGGCGGCGCGTCCGGCAGCTGAACGCCTTGCAGCACGCCCGGGATGGCCACGGTGCCCATCAGCGCGGCTTCCAGATTGTCTGCATGCAAGGCATGCAGGCGGGTGGGGATGGCGTCCTGCGGCTGGAAACGCAGGCTGCTGCGCGCGTCATGACAGATCACCCGGTGGAAGCTGTGACGGATCAATGGGCGGGACAGCGCGTTCAACGCCGCCGCCATGGCCAGCCCGGCGAACAGCGCGGCCTTGTCCTCGCGATTGGCCAGTCCGTGCGATTGCACCAGCAGCAGGCTGAGCCGGTAGCGGGGATGGTTCAGGATATTCTCCATTCCACCCTCGCCCAGGATATCCCGCAGCATCTTCCGGGTTTGCGCGGTGATCTGGGCGGTGGTGACGCCTGGATGGTAGCTTTCCTCGGTGTAGCGCTGCGCCAGCCGGGCCAGCGCGGCTGCCGGGTCTGGCTGCATGGCGCAGGCAAAGCGCCAGCCGCCGATCGACGCGCCCACCAGATCGCGCTCGCGCGGCGCCTGTTCCAGCCAGCGGAACACCGCCTGATCCAGCCCGGTCATGCCCACCGCTTTGGGGCCGCCGGCTGCGCCGGGCAGGATGGCAACTTGATCCGGCCGCAGGCCGTCTTGCAGTAATTGCCGGGCGCGGCGGCCGGCTTTGATGATGAGCGCGGGTTGGCGGATATGAATGGCGGTCATTACGATATAAAGTGGCGAAATGGCGAAGCGTGGTCGGGTTTGTTATCCTGTTGCGTTTCGCAATTCAAGCGCGTTGCACGACGCGCCGCAGCACAGGAGCGCCCTTGATGATACCCGCAAGCCAGTTGACCGACTATCTGCGCGAACAAGCCCTGAAACTCGATGTCACGGAACTGCAGATCGCGGTGATGACGTTGCAGGCGGTGATTGCCGTCAACAAGCCGGCACCGCGCCGCGATCTGTATCGCTATCAGGTGCCCAAGCTGGGCGAGGGCGGCAGCTGCTCGCTGATCGACGAGCTGGATGAAACGCCATACGACCTGCGCGTGATTTTGGGCGCGGAAACCGCCGACACGACCGCCGCGCTGGTCAATCTGCATGCGCTGCTGGATTCGGTCAACAACAAGATAGGCGCCGACTGGCTGGGCATCTACCGCAAGATTGGTGCCGGCAACAACGCCGTGCTGGTCAAGCTGGCTTATCAAGGCCTGGAAAGCCGGGCGGAATTTCCGCTGACCGAGGCATTTGCCGAGCACAGCAACAACAGCCGCGTCGGCCTGACCGGCTGGGCTGTATTGGTGGACGATGTGGCGCAGTGGCGCGCCGAAGGTGGCGGCTACTACGAGTGCGACCCCAAGGTGAAGAGCGAAGTCTGCCTGCCGGTGCTGGGCAGCGACGACAATGTGCTGGGCATCATCGACGCCGAATCCTTCCAGACCGGCCACTTCACGCCGGAGCGCTTGGTATGGCTGGCCGCGTTGGCCGTGGTGCTGCCGCAGCTGCTGGTCAAGCTGCCGCCGCTTGAAAATGAGGAATCGCTCCCCAACTAAAGTCCATTCAGGCCGCCTAGCCGGCCTTTTTCCGTTGCGCCCCTCAGTGTTGGAGAAGTCATGTCGTCGCATCCGCAGTCCGTTCCTGAGCCAGTCATCCGTTATATCGCCAGCTGCCAGCTGCCCACGCCGTGGGGCGAGTTCGCCATGCATGGCTTCGAGGAAGAAAGCGGCCAGGAGCATGTGGCGTTGACCTTGGGCGAGGTGGCCGATGGCCGGCCGGTGCTGGCGCGGCTGCATTCGGAATGCCTGACCGGCGACGCGCTGTTCTCTCTGCGTTGCGATTGCGGCTTCCAGCTCGAAGCGGCGATGGAGGCCATCAGCAAGGCCGGGCGCGGCGCGTTGCTGTACCTGCGCCAGGAAGGCCGCGGCATCGGTCTGATCAACAAGATCCGCGCTTACAAGCTGCAGGATGGCGGCGCCGATACCGTGGAGGCCAACGAACAGCTGGGTTTCCCGGCCGACATGCGCGATTTCCGTATCACCCGCCACATGCTGGAGCATCTGGGCATAGGCAGCGTCCGGGTGATGACCAACAATCCGCGCAAACTGGCAACGCTGCAGGCGGCCGGCATCAGCGTGGTGGAGCATGTGCCCTTGCAGGTGGGGCGCAATCCGTACAACGACCGTTACCTGGACACCAAGGCCGCCAAGCTGGGGCATATGCTGTTCAAATAAGGTGAGTGGGCGAGCCATGCAAAGGCTCGCCAAGCGATGATAGTTGTAATATAATAAGCATTCCTATCTGGGGGCGACCTGGTTTCGACGGGGGTTGCGAAGCAGATGAGGGCATACCGGGATTTCAGTCACCCCGTAAAACGCTGAATTTATATAGTCGCAAACGACGAAACTTACGCTCTGGCAGCCTAACGGCCGGCCAGACACTACAACGGTTCGCAGATGGGCCGGGGGCGTCAAAACCCTGTAGTGTCACTCTACATCTGCTAGTGCTGTGCCGGGTTACTTGGCTCAGTGCGAAACAATAGGTAACTCGCCAAAGTCCAGCCTGTCCGTCGGCGTGGCAGCGGTTAAATCCCAAAAGACACGACTAAGTATGTAGAACTCACTGTAGAGGATTTCCGGACGCGGGTTCGATTCCCGCCGCCTCCACCAGAATATCTAGCAAAATCAATTGCTTACGAAAAATAGCCCTGCTCCTGCAGGGCTTTTTTTTGGGCTTTTGAGGGTGGTTTGGTCAGCATTTTGGTCAGCTTTTTTTGGGGGGCCTTTTCTTGTTTTCGTAGGGCTTGTTTTATACCCGTAGCTAACCTCCTGCCGTGTATCACATGTAGGTTGTAAGTGCTGGCCTACTGTTTTATCTTGAAAATGTACAATTTCAAGAAGGGCAATGTCATGACACGACTATATGGTATCGAGAATCTGGCGGATGAGCTGAACCATGCATTGAATATGATCAGGAGAGGTCGGTTAACAGTGTCGGAGGCTCAGCAGTTGACGCGTAGCATGCATGAGGTATCGATCACGGAAGATCTGTTTCCCAACGAGACCCCGATTGCCGATAAAGTGGCCGCCCAGTTGCTCATCATCCAGCAGTTGGAGAGGGAGTTCGATCTTGCTTGCGAGCGGGGAGCCTTGCCGGAAGACAAGCTTGGCGAAATCCCGTGCCTAGATGTGGCGCTGCAGCGCGCCTTGGACGAGAGCGTGGCGCCATTGCATGGGTCTTCCAGGTAAGTTTTGCCCTGCTGTACCTGTACTTAAGTGTAGGTTTGTCAGATTTTTGACGAGACCAGCTTGTTGACGCTTACATAGCATCATAAAATTCTTATCCCCTTTTAGTTCAATGACATGCCCTCGCTATGAGGGTATTTTTATTTGGGAATCGGATGGATTTGAACGCACTGCTGGCCAGTTTCGCCTCCGCCTTTGGCCAAGATCGACGGGTATTGACTTTGCGGCTGGGCACCGGGCAGATCGCCGCCGAGCAGTTGCTGCCGCTGAGCCTGCAGGCCGAAGAGGGTCTGTCCCAACCGTACCGCTACACACTGACCTGCCTGTCGCCGGACACCCATATCGAACTGAAGTCGCTGCTGGGCCAGCCGGCGCGCATCGGCATCGAGGATGCTGCGGGCGGCGAGTCCATCCGCTGCGGTGTGGTGAGCGAGGCCAGGCTGGCCGGCGCCGATGGCGGCTTCGCCAAGTACGAGCTGACGATCGAACCGCCGTTCGCGCTGCTGCGTCACCGCCGGACTTCTCGCGTGTTCCAGGACCTGTCGGTGCCGGACATCATCCAGCAGATCCTGTCCGAACATCAGCAGAGCAACCCGGCCTTCGCCCGGGTGCAGACGCTGTCCATCCAGGTACAGCCGACCCAGCCGCGCAGCTACTGCCTGCAATACCGCGAGAGCGATTACGAATTCATCGTGCGCCTGATGCATGAGGAAGGCTTCAGCTGGCGCTTCCTGCATCAAGACGATGATGGCCCGCAGGTGCAACTGGCGGTGTTTGACGATCCGCACAGCCTGCCGGCCGCCACCTTGAGCCGCGTGCGCTTCCACCGCGCTGACGCCACCGAAGACGAAGACGGCCTGACCGAATGGCAGGCCACCCGCCAGATCGTGCCCAGCAGTGTGGCGCTGGCCAGCTACGACTACAAGCCGGTCTCCACTCAGCACAGCGAAGACGGCAGCCGCATCGAACAAGGCCAGGCCGGCCAGTCGCTGCAGAGCAGCCTGACCCACTACGACGCGCCGGGCCTGTACTACGCCGGCGACGATGAACAGCTGGGCCGCTATGCCCAGCTGCGCCAGCAGGCGCATGACCTGCAGGCCAAATCCTTCACTGCCAGCGGCACCGTGCGCGGCCTGCAGCCGGGCGAATGGTTCCGCCTGGACGACCATCCGGCGCATGAGGCCGACAGCCCGCAACACCGCGAATTCGTGGTCACCGGCCAAACCTTCCAGGTTCGCAACAACCTGCCCAAGGATCTGGCCCAGCACGTCGGCGCCCCCAGCGACGCCGCGCCGTTCACCACCACGCTGCAGACCCAGCGCCGCGGCATCCCGCTGACCCCGGCCTATGCCGACACACCGCTGGCCAAGCCCAAATTGCGCGGCGTGCAAACGGCCACCGTGGTCGGCCCGGCCGAGCCGACAGACCAAGTGGCTGACGAGATCTACACCGACGGCCAAGGCCGCATCAAGGTGCAGTTCCACTGGCAACGGCCAGAGGAACACACCCAATTCGGCGCCAATCTCGACGACAAATCCAGCTGCTGGCTGCGCGTGGCCATGCCCAGCGCCGGCGCCGGTTTCGGCCACCAGTTCATCCCGCGCATCGGCCAGGAAGTGCTGGTCAGCTTCATCGAAGGCGACATCGACCGCCCCGTCATAACAGGGGTCCTGTACAACGGCAGCCACCCGACGCCCGACTTCAGCGGCGCCGGCGCGCTGCCCGCCAACAAGACGCTGTCCGGCATCAAGAGCAAAGAACACTAGGGCGGTGGCTACAACGAACTGCTGTTCGACGACACCCCCGGCGAAGTGCGCGCCAAGCTCAGCTCCGAATCCGGCAAGACCCAGCTCAACCAGGGCTTCCTCACCCACCCGCGCAGCAACGGCAAAGCCCAGCCGCGTGGCGAAGGCTTCGAGCTGCGCACCGACCAGCACGGCGCCATCCGCGCCGCGCACGGCCTGCTGCTGTCCACCGAAGCGCAAAATGGCGCTGGCGGCAAACAGCTGGCGCGCGAACACGCTCAATCCCAGCTCGACGCGGCGCTATCGCTCAGCCAAGCCCTGGCTGAAACCGCCACCGGCCAACTCGCCGACACCATGGAAACCGGGCCCGAGGAAATCGGCCCGGACAACGCCAAAGCCGGCAAAAAGCCGGACGGCCACCTGCAGCACCACGTCGACGCGCTCAAGGCCTGGGAAGCCGGCAGCAATACCGACAAAGACGGCAAAACCGCGAAAGAGCAAGCTGGCCAACAACCGCTGCTGGTGCTGTCCGGCCCGTCCGGCATCGCCAGCCTGACCGAACAAAGCCAGACCCTCAGCGCCGGCACCAACCTCAACCTCGTCGCCCAGCGCGACGCCAACCACACGACAGGTAGGCGCTGGCTGCACAACGTGGGCCAGCACATCAGCCTGTTTGTGGCGGGAGTGAAAGACAAGGTGGCGGTGAAGCTGATCGCAGCTAAGGGCAAGGTACAAGTTCAGGCTCAGAGCGACGCGATGGAAATCACGGCGGACAAGGATGTGACCATTACATCCTGCAAGGACAGCATCACCATTGCGGCCAAGGAAGAAATTCTGCTCAACGTGGGCGGCGGCGCTTATATCCGCATCGCCGGCGGCAATATCGAGTTGCACTGCCCCGGCACCGTCAGCGTGAAGGGTGCGAGCCACAACCTGAGCGGTCCAGATCAAATGAAGTACAAATTTCCTACGCCGGAAACCTTTGGCGAACGAATGGATTACAGCCAGCAACTTGATATAAAGGGATTTTTAAAAGATCAGCCAGATTTAAAGATCAAGAAATATTCCATTGTTAATTCTGAAAATAAGCAACTTGCATCGGGATCTTTGGAGGATGGTCTATCTGAGCGGTTCTTTTCAAAAGAGAAAGATATTGCATCAATCATCCTGTCTGTAAATCCAAAATGGATAGTTGACCAAAAAGAAGTTAAATAAAGAGCGATAAAATGGAAGATGGATACATAGTAATTTCTGTAGTTGATCCAATAAATTATCTTCCCGCAAAGGGAATTAAATACACTTTCACATGTGGGCCTGCCTCTGGAGCAGGGGTTTCCTCTGGTCAAGGCAAAATTACTATTGATCATGGATGCAAAGGTCAAAGCCTTGAGATGTCGCTTCAAAATATAATTTCAGGAGAATTGGAAAAGCTACCAAGCATTCCAATTAAGTTTGACAAAGCAAGCATTCAGATCGTTGCCCCATATAAAAAATATGATTTTCCTACCAAGAAGCACAATGGAGAACCTGCAAAAGAAGATTCGGCGAACTCTCTTCCGGAACAGAGAAAAGAAGGTACTTTAACCTTGCAAGAATTTCTTGATAACTATTGTCCTTGTGTTTTGGGTGAAGAAGTAATTCATACTAGGGACAAAAGTGGAAAGCCCATTGTAAAAGTATGCTCGATAGGTGATAGAGTTATTAACTATCCCCAAAAAGGGATTGCTGATAGCGACTTTGATAATGCTGCAAAAGAGTTAGATCTAGAAGTGGAAATTGTAAAAACATTTTACAATGTGGAGGCTTCTGGGAAAGGATTCTTGCCTTCAGGCATACCTAAAATTCTCTATGAAAGACATGTGGTTTTCAAAAGATCAGGTGGGAAAGATAACAAAATCAACACAGAAGAAAATCATGAACTGTCATGTTCAAAGGGATATTTTCAACCCAAGGACTATACAAAGTCAGAATGGAAAAGCATACCGAAAACAGATAAATATCAAGATGGAATTGGCTCATGGGTTAGATTCTGCAAGGCATCTCGCAAGGGGTACTCAGTAGAAACGATTGCCCAAAGTGTTTCTTGGGGTGGATTCCAAGTCATGGGATTCAACTACAAAAGCTGTGGATTTGATAGTGCTATAGAGCTTGCGGATGAGTGCTTCAAAAGTGAATCCGCCCACCTTAAGCTATTCGTTGCTTATTGTAAAGGAAATACGGAACTCAAGAAAGCATTAAAAGGGAAGGAGTGGGCAAAAGCAGCAAGAATATATAACGGTCCGCGCTATGAACTTAATAAGTATGATAAAAAACTTGAAAAGCAGTACAATGAATTGAAGAAGTTAACTTCATCAAAAACTAGCCTGTCGGACAAAAAATGAAAAGAACTGCCGCTTTGATTATGGTTGTTGCGTTATTGTCTATGAGTTTAAAGTCTTGGGCAATTGACTGCTCAAGAAAAGTGTCAAATATAGAAGCTATGATATGCAAGTCGCCAGAAGTTGCACTGAAAGACGTAATATTAAATGAAAAATATAACCTTGCACGCTCAATATCCTTGAATAGAGCGTTGTTAAAAAGTGAGCAGGGTGAATGGCTCGTAAAAAGCAGAAATAAATGCGCGGAAATTAGCTGCCTGATGCAAGCTTACTCTAAAAGAATTTCTGAACTAGAAGAGTCTATCAATAACACTGCAAAGGCTTGTACAACTCAAGAGTCAACGATTATAGGTACTTGGATTGGAGTGCGTGATGCTGAGTTTGAGTCATTTGAACTAAACAAAGATCACTCCTTCAATAGTTGGAGAAATGACCGGCCGGAGTATACAGGGAAGGTGTGGAACTTCAATCCGAAAACATGTGATTTGGATATTGCCTCCGGAGAGGATAATTCAGTTTTTAAATACAAGATCATATTGACTCCTGATAAGAAACTTATCACAATCAATCCAAAGCCATTGGAAAGTAGTGTTTACAAGAAGTATCCGAAATAAGATAAATTGGGCAAGCTGTTGTCGGTTATTAAAATCGAAAGGCTTTGCTGCATAACTAATTTTTGTGCCACTGCACAGCAAGAAATTTAGAGAAAATTGCCGACAAGCGTGTGAAATTTTCCACCAAAAATCTGCTACATCTTGGCATGATTTTGAGTTATGCAACAAAGACATGAAGAAGAATATAACCAGCCCATCCGACAAGTTGAAACTTACAGCTGTATCCATTCCTTTTTTTATTATTCTCTTCTTCGTATTGCCTTTATGGTTGATGTTTTCAAGTTCAGATTCAATGGTGTTTTTTTATAAGTGCGTAGCATTTGTAAGCGTATTAATTGGTATTTTTTATTATGTCGTTGGCTTGGTTATTAAGCCGCCGAGCCGTATGTTTTCGATTGCTGTAGTTAATGCTTTTTCTGTCTGGCTTTATGCAATATTTCCATTTGGGTTCCTTAGTTTGGGATGCCTGATATTTGTGCCTCACAATATAGTATTTTTAATATTGACAAGTGCTTTTATTTCAATCATTGCTATGCTTTGGATTGCAGTTAAAGTCGCTGCGTTTAAGCGGGTTCTCCTGGGTGATGGATTAATTGAGAAGAACTTAATTGTGAGTGAAAGCTACATAATGCTCAAGCGAGGCTTCTCTATTGACTTGACACCATCGGTAGTGCCTACTAACAGCCTAATGTCTAAATGTCTTGAAAAGGGAAAAGGCAAGATACTAGCTGTAATATCAATTCTGGTTCCGGCAGGATATGCAATTTCACAAATTTTCAATAAGCTTGGTACAGTTGATATGACGGTTTTGTTTCTTTCTTTATTAAGCTATGGCTTAACTCTTCATATATGGGGAAAGATGGCTTGCAGTACGTATTTTCATTATTTTGTTATTAGGGAAGGTCTGAACAACCTGCCACGCAAACAGAAATGCAATTTCTCGCGGGGCTTCGGTTGCATTTCACCCACCAATTCCAGATCGCCCGCCATGAGGATGACCGGGTGCTTCCGGTCATCCGGCCTTTTAACTCGCCGCCAGCAAGGCCTTTCGCGCCAGCCAGATGTTGGCCAGCCCAAACAGCGTCATCAGTTGCGCGGTGTTCTTCTTCAAACCGCGGTAGCGTGTTTTCAGGTAGCCAAACTGCTGCTTGATGACCCGAAACGGATGCTCCACTTTGGCCCGAATCTTGGCTTTGACCATTTCGCCCAGCTGGATCTGCCGGTCGTCGGCTGAATCGGTCAGCGCTTTGCGCTGGCCGGGCCTCATCGCAATCCACCAACGCACCGCTCGCGATTGGTGTTCGGCTCGCTTGTGCACGCCAGCAAAGCCGGCGTCGCCAAACACATCGATTTCCTCGCCGTGCAACAACTGATCGACCATCGTGACATCCGCCACATTGGCGGGGGTGCCGGCCACGTGATGCACCAAGCCGGACTGGGCGTCGACGCCGATATGGGCCTTCATGCCGAAGTACCACTGATTGCCCTTCTTGGTTTGATGCATGTCCGGATCGCGCTCGCCCTGAGCGTTTTTGGTGGAGCTGGGCGCGTGGATCAGGGTGGCATCGACGATGGTGCCTTGCTTCAACATCAGCCCTTTGTCGCAGAGATGCTGGTGGATGGCGGTAAACAGAGCGTGGGTCAGCTGGTGCTTTTCCAGCAGATGGCGGAAGTTCAGCAGGGTGGTTTCGTCCGGGACGGCGTCCAGGGAGAGGCCGGCGAACTGGCGCATGGAGGCGATCTCGTACAGGCTTTCTTCCATGGCGGGATCGGACAGGCTGTACCAGTGCTGCAGGCAGTAGACGCGCAGCATGGCGGACAACGGGTAGGGGCGGCGACCGTTGCCAGGCTTGGGATACACTGGATCGATGACGGCTTCGAGCTGCGCCCAAGGCATGACCTGATCCATCTCTGTCAGAAAGATTTCGCGGCGGGTGCGCTTCTTCTTAGCGGCGAGTTCGAGATCGGTGAAGGTCATCTGCTGTCGCATGCTGGCGTCCTGGATCTGACTGAGGGGGAGTCAGTTTACGGGAAGATTGGAGACTTGTTCAGACCTTCCTTAGGGGCTTGGAAAGGAAATACAATAAGGCATTAATTGTAAATTTTTAAACATTTTAATTTTAGTGGTGCTCTTCTTAAAGTCGAATAGACGTTATTGGAATGCATAAATCTGTAGACTTTCCTGTCAAGGAAGCCATGCCGGTTGCTTTTGTATCAGGTGTTTTAGGGTCGATACTAAATGCAGCCGCTGCTTATCATTTGTTTTATGAAAGTACTCCCGGCATCTATCTTGTTATAATGTCTAGCATTTTTGTTACTCCCATTTTTGCAGTGACAATGGTTGTGACTTATTATAAGTCAAATTTCGCAGATACATTGCCTTGTTATGTATTCGGTTTTTTTCTCACCTTGTTTCCGTTTTTGGTTTTTTTTATAGGGATTGGTCTGATTTCCTCACTCATTAGCCCTCCTGTTCCCACCAGTGCAGCTGTTGTTATATTTGTTTTCTTGATGCTTTACATTGTGCTTTCTGCTAGGAAATCGTCCAGAAATATTCTATTGGCGGTCGAGAAAATAGACTTTCTTGATAAGGCTTATGTCTTTGAAGACAATAGGCCATTATTAAAGTATAAGGCAATGAGGTTGCTTGATGAAACAGTCGATAAAAATATTTTTTATGTTGAAAAAAAAGAAGGGGGTAAGTTTAGTGTCATTAAAGTCATGATGTTTGTCATGGCTGCAATGCTTGGTGGTTTATATAAGATTTTTCCAGATCCCAGTCTGGTTGTGAGAATGGTTCTTGCATTTGCATGTTTCTTCATAACTCCTTTGATGATATTTCACGTGGTATATGTTTATTATGTGCAATACAGTTTTCCGAAAAGGATTTTTGGAAAAATTTGGTATAAAGCCTGTCGGGAGACCAGTTAGTTACACTTGGGGAGGGCTTTGTTGCAGCGGCTAGGTGAGTTTGAGGCCAAGTGGGATGAGGAGTATTTGCCGATTGGTCAGTCTTGGCGGCGCAACTGGGCTCGGTTGACGCCATTCTTCGACTACCCGCCGGAGATCAGGAAAGTGATCTACACCACCAATGCCATCGAGTCGGTGAATATGAGTCTGCGAAAGCTGACCAAGAATCGGGGCTCATTCCCGAGTGATGAGGCGTTGCTAAAACTGTTCTACCTGGCCTTGAGGAACATCAGTCAGAAGTGGACCATGCCGATTCGGGATTGGAAGGCAGCGCTGACTCGCTTTACCATACAGTTCGAGGAACGCATTCCACAGGCGTAACCCAAACCCCGTTTACACAAAAATTTGGACAGGCCCATATGAGCCGATTCCCGCCGCCTCCACCAGTTTTCAAAACCCAACCGCTCGGTTGGGTTTTTTGTTATCTAGCGGGCTGGACAGCTCTGGCCTGGCAGCCAATCAGGATTGAAACATGTTGACCGGTGAAATTCGCAGTCAAATCGACAGCGCTTGTCCTTGTGCGGACCGAGCCAATTAAGCGGTTGACTGGTTTCTCAAGGCATCTTCTTCGACCGCCACGGCCAGCCAGATTGAGTTCATCCAACTGATAGTGCGCGAGCTGACCGAAAACAGCGTGATGGAGCCCAGCCGTTTGTTCGAATCGCCGTTTACCAACGTGAGCGCGACCGGGGCAATGGCGATTTTCCCGGCAGCGACGGTCCAGCGCGTCATCGCCGTGCTGGGCGACATCAAGCAGAAGGCAGCGGGGTAGGCGTGGCAGTCGATCCGCCGGAATCTATACACACACAAGCAAGATTGCAGAGAACATTTTTGTGTGTAGTTAATTGGATGATGGCGTGTTTGCCGTGGCGGGGGGGGAATGGCAAAGGCCCGGACGATATATCCGGGCCTTTTGTATTGGCGGAGGCTGTGGGATTCGAACCCACGGACGGTTGCCCGTCGGCAGTTTTCAAGACTGCTGGTTTAAACCACTCACCCAAACCTCCAAAATCTCTAATTTTCCGGCTTATCCAAAACCATGGCATGAAAACAGCTTTGCCTGGTTGCGGAATCGGTAAGAGGCGGCAATTCTAACCGGAATCGCCGCGCTTGGCTAGAGGGTGGCCGCGTTGGCTGCCAGCATTTCCGCGGCGTGCTCGCGCGTGGTTTGGGTCAGTTCGGCGCCGCCCAGCATGCGGGCGATTTCCAGCACGCGCTGCTCGGCGTCCAGCGGGGCGATGCGGCTGAGCACCTGGCCTTTATGCTCGCGCTTGCTGACCTGCCAATGGTTTTTGCCGCAGGAGGCCACCTGGGGCAGGTGGGTGATGCACAGCACCTGATAGCGCTGGCCCAGGTCGCGCAGCATGTGGCCGATGACTTCCGCCACGCGGCCGCCTATGCCGACGTCCACTTCGTCGAAGATCAGCGTGGGCACGCTGGCCACCTGGCTGATCACCACCTGCATCGCCAGGCTGATGCGCGACAGTTCGCCGCCGGAAGCCACCTTGGCCAGCGGCCGCAGACTGGTGCCGGCATTGGCCGCCACCAGGTATTCGATGGACTCCATGCCGTGCGCGCCGGGTTCGGCGAGCGCGGACAGTTCGATGGCGAAGCGGGCGCCGCCCATCGCCAGCTTTTGCATTTCGCCGGATATGCGTTCGGACAGTTCGCTGGCGGCTTGGCGGCGCTTGCCGGACAGCGCCTCGGCCAGCGTGCGGTAGCGCGCCAGGCTGGCGGATTCGGCCACGCTCAGCGCTTCCACGTCCACGCTCGCTTCCAGCGCGGCCAGTTGCTGCTGCCAGTCCGCCAGTTTGTCGGCCAGGTCGGCTGGTTGCACGCGGTACTTGCGGGCGGTGCTCATCAACAGGTCCAGCCGGCGTTCCATTTCCACCAGCTGGCTTGGGTCCTGGTCGATGTCGCTGGCGTAGTCGCGCAGGCTGTACACCACTTCGCGCAGCTCGGCGTCTACCGAATCCAGCAGGGAAAGCGTGTCGGCTAGCCTGGGGTCCAGATTGGACAGCTTGGACAGGCGGTTCTGCACATGCGCCAGTTGGCTCAGGCAGCTATCGTCGTTTTCTGACAGCACGTCTACCGCCTGCAGGGCGCTTTGCACCAGTTCGGCCGAGTTGGCGAGCCGGGTGTGGCTTTGGCTCAGCGCCACCCACTCGTCCGGTTGCAGGTTCAGCTCGGTCAGCTCGCCGATCTGCCAGGTCAGGCGTTCGCGCTCCACTTCCGATTCGCGCGACAGCCGTTCGGCGTCCTGCCGGGCCTGGCGCGCGGCCTGCCATTCTTGCCAGGCCTTGTGCACATCGCGCGCCAGGGCGGCGGAGCCGGCGTAGGCGTCCAGCAGCTGGCGCTGAGTCTCGCTCTTCATCAGCGACTGATGCGCGTGTTGGCCGTGGATGTCCACCAGGAATTCGCCCAGCTGTTTCAACTGGGCCAGGGTAGCGGCCTGGCCGTTGACGAAGCTCTTGGAGCGGCCGTTGCGGTCGATCAGCCGGCGCAGCAGCAGCACGCCTTCGTCGCCGGCCAGCTCGTTTCCCGCCAGCCAGGCATCCACTTCCGGCCGTTGCTCGATGGAGAATTCCGCGGTGATTTCCGCGCGCTCGGCGCCTTCGCGCACTTGGGCGCCTTCGGCGCGGTCGCCCAGCAGCAGGCCCAGCGCATCCAGCATGATGGATTTGCCGGCCCCGGTTTCGCCGGTGAGCACGGTGAAGCCGGGTGTGAAGTCCAGCGCGATGCTGTCGACGATGACGAAGTCTTTTACGGTCAGCGAGAGAAGCATGGTGTGTGGTGTGCCGGTTAGATAAGCCGTTCGCCCCAGTGCAGCTTGTGGCGCAGCATGTCGTAGTAGTTGTAGCCCTCGGGGTGCAGGATGCGCAGCGGATTGCGATAGCGGCGGATCAGCACCCGGTCCATTTCCATCAGGTCGCAGTGCAGCTGGCCGTCAAAGTGCACGCGCGCGTCCAGCCCGCGGGTGAGCATGAATTCCACCTCGCAGGAGTCGTTGACGGCAATCGGCCGATTGGACAGCGATTGCGGGCAGATCGGCACCAGGGCGATGGCCTGCAGCGTGGGGTGCAGAATGGGGCCGCCAGAGGCCAGCGAGTAGGCGGTGGAGCCGGTGGGGGTGGACACGATCAGGCCGTCCGAACGCTGGCTGTAGACGAACTGGTTGTCGATGAACACTTCGAATTCGATCATCGACCCCACCGCGCCGCGGCTGAACACCACGTCGTTGAAGGCCAGGGCGCTAGCGACTTCGGCATCTTCGCGGATGACGGCGGCCTGCAGCAGGATGCGGTCTTCCGGCACGAATTTGCCGAGCAGGATGGCGTCTATCGAATCCAGCATCTCGTGCAGCGGGATGTCGGTCATGAAGCCCAGACGGCCCTGGTTGATGCCGACCAGCGGCACGCGGTAGGGCGCCAGCAGGCGGGCGATGGACAGCATGGTGCCGTCGCCGCCCAGCACGATGCACAGATCGGCCAGCTTGCCCATGTCGTTGCGGTCGATCAGCGCGTGGCCGCCGGCCTCGTCCGCGGCGATGCTGTCCTTGTCGATCAGCACCGTGGCGCCGCCGTCTGCCAGATGGTCAGCCAGCTGCAGCAAGGCGGGGGTGATGCCGGGCTTGCTGTGGCGCGCTACTAGACAAATATGTTTGAACAGTCTTTGCATGCGACGATTTTACTGGTTTGACGGCGGTTCGTTGAAAAAAACGTCTTCGCTGCGTTTTTTGCCGGTGGCCTCCAGCGCTTTGAGGTAGAAACGCACCAGGTCGGCCAGGGAATCGACGCCGAGTTTGCTGAACAGATTGGCGCGGTGCACCTCGATGGTGCGCGGCGACAGGTCCAGTTCGCGCGCGATTTCCTTGCTGGACAGGCCATCCGCCACCAGCTCCAGCACTTCGCGCTCGCGGCCGCTGATGCGGGCCAGCTGGCTCATGACCTCCTGGGTTTCCTCTTCCTGCTGGTGCTGCTGGATGCTGATGCGGATGCCGCGGCGCAGGCTGGAGATCAGCCGGTTCTGGTCTATCGGCTTGGTCAGGAAGTCGATGGCGCCAGTCTGGAAGGCGCGCCGGCATTGTTCGATGTCGCCATGGCCGGTGATGAAGACGATGGGGATGTTGATGTCGCGCTCGATCAACTGTTCCTGCAGCGCCAGGCCGGTGATCTGCGGCATGCGGATGTCCAGCACCAGGCAGCAGATCTGGTTGCCTTGGTAGGCATCGAGGAATTCCATCGCGTTGGGATAGCTGACGGTGCGCATGCCCTGCGCGGTGATCAGCATGGCGAGCGAATCCAGCACGGCGGGATCGTCGTCGACGATGAAAACGGTAGGGGTGGTATTTTGCATCAGGCTTCTACTCCGGATGGTGCCGCCGCGCAGCTTGCGGCGCATGGCAGGTCGATGATGAACTCCGCTCCCGAGCCGGGCTTGTTGCCGGCGATCAGCTTGCCGCCAAAGGCTTCGATCGCTGTCTGGCAGATGGCCAGACCCAGGCCCATGCCGTTTGGCTTGGTGCTGAAAAACGGGTCGAAGATCCGGTCCAGCGTGTCCGGGGGAATGCCGCAGCCATTGTCGCCTATGATCAGCTGCACCCGGTTGCCCTGTTTTCGGGTGGTGATGCTCAATCGTCCCCAGGGGCGGGTTTGTTCCATGGCTTCTACTGCATTGCGGGCCAAATTCAGCACCACTTGTTCAAGCTGGATAGTGTCAGCGTATACCAACGGCAACTCATGTGCGAAGTTTTGCTCGATATGGATGTCGTGATCATGCAGTTCGTAATCCAGCAGCGATAGCGCATTGTGCACGGCCTGATTGAGCTGCAACGGCACCAGCTGCTGGTTTTTGCGGGTGACGAATTCGCGCAGGCGGTGGATGATGCGGCCGGCGCGGTCGGCCTGGTTCACCGACGAGGTGAGGGCGCGGCGCAGCATGGCCATATCGATTTCGTCGTCGTCCAGCAGGCTGAGCGCGGCCTGGCAATAACTCATGATGGCCGACAGCGGTTGGTTGATCTCGTGGGCGATGCCCGAGGCCATTTCGCCCATGGTGTTGATGCGCGCCACGCGGGCGAGTTCCATCTCATGCTGGCGCAGGCGGGTTTCGCTGGCCTCCAGCGCGGCCAGCATGCGGCGCCGGATCGGCGCCGTGTCGCGGAAGGTCAGCACGGTGCCGATCAACTGGCCGTTGCGGCCCAGCAGCGGCGACACCGAACCTTCTACCAGCAGCTTTTCGCCGCCGCGCCGCTTCAGGTAGCAGTTTTGCGCCAAGTATACCACTTGCAGCGTGGCTACGGCTTGTTCCACCGGGTCGCGCACCGGTTGGCGGGAAAACTCGTAATGCAGCGGGGCCACCTGCTGCAGGCGGCGCTGCAGCGCTTGGGCGGCGGGTAGGTCCAGCAGCATTTCGGCGGCCGGGTTCAGGTACTGGATGATTTGCTGGGTGTCGATGCTGATGACGGCGTCGCCGATGCTGCGCAAGGCGACGCTGGCGTATTCGCGTTCGCGGTAGATGTCGTCCTGGCTGCGTTCGCGGGCGCGGCGTTGCTGCTCCAGCAGCGCCAGCGCCAGCCACAGCAGGTAGGCCGGCAGCAGGGCGAACAAGCCGCATAGCGCGGCTTCGCCCCATGTGGCGCGCTCAAAGCACAGCTGCCGGCTCAGCAGCAGGTCATAGGGCAGGCCCGGCAAGCTGTCCTGGCGTTGCAGCGTGGGCAGCCATTCGGCCAGGCCGCTTGCCAGGCGTTCCCGCGCCAAGGGCAGCGCGGCGGGCGTTTCGCCATCGCGCCGCAGCAATTGCACGGTGTAGCGTTGGGCGGCGGCGTCCGGCAAGGCCAGCAGCGGTTTCAAATAAATAATCTGCATGACCACGCCGGCCGATTGCTCTATCCGCACCATGGGCACCGGCGAGGGCGGCTCGACGCGGTATACGGTTTGAAATAAGGCGACGCCGGGTTCGCCATTGTAGAGCCGCAGCGTGGGGGAGATGGCTTGCATATGGCCCAGCGCCTGGTGGATCGAGGCGCCCAGCACGCTGTCGTCTAGCAGGTCCAAGCCCATTTCGCGCCAGTCCGGGGACGCCAGTCCCGGCTCCGCCATGCTCAGAGGCAGATAGCGCGAGCGGGCGGGGGCCTCGCGCCACGCGGCTGGATTGCGCCAGCTGTTGTTCTGGTCGTGCAGGTAGTCCTGTATTCGATAAGGCTTGCCCAGCGCGCGTGTCTGTTGTTGTTCGAAGCGCTTGCGCTCCGGCTGGCTGATCAGCGGCTGATAACCGATAAAGTAAAGTTGCGGCTGGCTGGGCGCGGCCGCCTGGGCCAGTTCGCGGATTTGGAGCTGGTTGTTTTGCGGCGCGGCGGCGGCGATTTCCTGGACTTGTTTCTGCAGGCGCAGGCTGTCGCGCAAGGCGCGGTCGGCGCTTTGCCGCAACAGGCTGGCGGTTTCGTGGAATGCCTGGCGCTGTTGCCGGATATCCTGCAGCAGGGTGTGGCCAAACAGCATGCCGAAGGCCAGCAGCCAGCATAGGGCGCTCAGCCATTTGCTGCGCCTTGAGGCGTCTCGCAGCAGTTGCAAATGAGTAGACAGCGCGCAGAGGGCAGTGGGGCGGGGCACTTCAACGTCTGGCATGCTTCTGGCTTCGGTGGGAGCAAGTATGTGGGCGGAATGTCAATGCGTTTCAGCGCACGCCATTATACCGGCCCCGCCCGGCATTGCGCCTAGCTGTTTTGCAATAAATGCGCGAATTTTTGCCGAATCTTGCTCAGTTTTGGCGAAATCACCAGTTGGCAATAGTTTTGCTGCTGGTTTTGCGCATAGTAATTCTGATGATAGTCTTCTGCGGGGTAGAATGTGGCCGAGCCTTCCAGCCGGGTGACGATGGGCGCGTCGAATACGCCGTCCTGCTCCAGCTGGCGCATGATTTCCACTGCGACGGCGCGCTGCGCGTCGTTCTGGCAGAAAATCACCGAGGCGTACTGGCTGCCGACGTCGTGCCCCTGGCGGTTCAGCGTGGTCGGGTCGTGCACGGCGAAGAAGACTTGCAACAGGGTGGCGTAATCGATGACGGCCGGGTCGAAGGCGACGCTCACCACTTCCACATGACCGGTATCGCCGCCGCAAACCTGTTTGTAGCTGGGGTTGGCGCCCTGGCCGCCGCAATAGCCGGATACCACGCTGGCGACGCCGCGCAGCGGCGCGAAAGCCGCTTCCAGGCACCAGAAGCATCCGCCGCCCAAAACCGCTTTTTCCATGTTTCCTCCTTCAGCTTTCAATGATTCGAGACGCCGCGGCGCGCAGTTCTGCGTCGCCAAAGGCGGCGCAAGCCAGTTTGACGGTTTCCGCCTGGATTGTCACGGTGTCTTCTATCGGCACGGCGTAGCCGCCGGCCATGGTCAGCGCCAGCGCGGCATCGTGGCGGCGGCAGGCATCCAGCACCATGCGGTCGCGTTCCGCCAAACCCTGCTTTGATAAGCCCAGTCGGCCTAATCGGTCGCCATGATAGGGGTCGGCGCCGGCCAGATAGAACACCAGATCGGGCCGCGAGGCCTCGAACACCTGCGGCAGGGCCTGCGCCAGCGCGGCCAGATAGCCGTCGTCGTCCGTATTGTCCGGAAGGTCGATGTCCAGCGTGCTGGCCTCGCGGCGGAAGGGGAAGTTGCGCGCGCCGTGCATGGAAAAAGTGTAGATGCGTGGCTCGCCCGCGGCCATGGACGCGGTGCCGTTGCCCTGATGCACATCGAGATCCACCACCAGCACGCGGCGCGCGCGCGCCTCGTTCAGCATCAACATGGCAGCGACGGCGACGTCGTTGAACACGCAGAAGCCGCTGCCCTTGGCGCGCGAGGCGTGGTGGGTGCCGCCCGCCAAGTTGACGCCGCAACCCTCAAGCAGGGCGCAGCGGCTGGCAGCGATGGTGGCGCCGACCGAGCGCAGGCTGCGCTCGACCAGCTCCGGCGACCACGGTAGGCCGATCTCGCGTTGCAGCCTGGGATCGAGCGTGCCGCTCAGCACGGCCTCTATGTAGTGCGGATCATGGGCGGTGGTCAGTTCCTGCCGCGTGGCGGCCGGCGCCGGCTCCATCCATGGCGCGGCGAAAGCCGCCACCTTGTCGGCCAGTAGCCGGTATTTTTCCGCGGGGAAACGGTGGCCTGCCGGCAGCGGCAGCGGAAACTGGTCGGTGCGGTAGAGGCGCATCGCGCATTCAGAGAGGCTGGATCAGGGCAAAGCGAGGCACGAGGCGGCCTTCGTGCTCCACCGTTTCTGTGAACATCACCGCCGGCCGCGCCCACAGGCCGTATTCGCCGTAGAGCGCGCGGTACATCACGATAGGTTCGTTGGTTTCCGTGTGCATGGCGACGTCCAGTACCTGATAGAGCTGGCGATTGCGGAAATGTTGATAGATGCCGGGAGCGGGCATGCTGGCCTCCTGCTTGGGTAGAACGGGGGGCGAGGATGCCGCAAGCCGGGCGGCAGCGTCAAGGATGCTCGCTGTTCCAGTAGTAGACCCGGAAATCCCGGTCCAGGGTAAAGCCGGCGCGTTCGTACAGTTGTTGCGCCGTTTGATTGTCGTGCGCGGTCTGCAGCATGATCTCGCCGCCGCCCAGGTCGCGGGCGTATTGTTGACAGCGCTGGATCAGCAGCTCGCCGATCCCTTTGCCGCGGGCTTCCGGCGCGACGTAAAGGTCGTGCAGCACCCAGCAAGGTTTCAGCGTCAGCGAGGAAAAACCGGTATACAACAGGGCAAAGCCCCGCGGTTGTTCGTCTTCCCTGGCGATGAAGGCCACGGCCTGGCGGCGGCGCAATCTTTCGCTTAGATACTCTTGGCAGGCTTCAGCCGGGTGGCTGACGCGGTAAAAGCCTAGATAGGCGGTGAACAGCGGCAGCCAGTCGGCGACGGATTCAGGTGTGGCAATGGCGATGGAGGCGGGCATCGGTCAATCTCCCTGATGTTTATCTTGGTGTTGGGTTACAATAACTCCCTTTTTCTCAGCAGGTTAGACAATGAAGCTGGTCCTCGCCCCCATGGAGGGTCTGGTCGACGATGTGATGCGCGATGTGCTGACCCGCATTGGCGGCATCGATTTGTGCGTCACAGAATTCGTCCGCGTCACTTCCGTGCTGCTGCCCACCCGCACCTTCATGCGGTTGGCGCCGGAGCTGGCCCATGGCGGCAAGACCCGTGCCGGCGCGCCGGTTCGCGTGCAACTGCTGGGGTCCGATCCTGCCTGTCTGGCTGAAAACGGCGCCAAAGCCGCCGCGCTGGGCGCGCCGGGAGTTGATTTGAATTTCGGCTGTCCCGCGCCGACTGTCAACCGTCACCGTGGCGGCGCGATATTGCTGAATGAGCCGGAACTGCTGCATCAGATCGTCGCGGCCACCCGGCGCGCGGTGCCGGCCGACATCCCCGTCACCGCCAAGATGCGGCTGGGCTACGAGGACAAGAGCCGGGCGTTGGAGTGCGCGCAGGCCATCGCCAGCGCCGGCGCCGACGAATTGACGGTGCATGGCCGCACCAAGGTGGAGGGCTACAAGCCGCCGGCGCATTGGGACTGGATTGCCCGCATCCGCGAGGCGCTGACGATTCCGGTGATCGCCAATGGCGAGGTCTGGACCTTGGACGACTATCGGGCGATCCGCGCGGAAAGCGGCTGCGACACGGTGATGATAGGCCGTGGGCTGGTGGCCTGTCCGGATCTGGCGGCGCGCATCATTGCCGGCGGGCCGGCGCAGCCTATGGCCTGGGCGGACATGCTGCCATGGGTGGAGGACTTTTTCCGCCAATGCTGGCGGAAGTCCGCGGAGAACCGTTATCCGGCGGCGCGGCTGAAGCAGTGGCTCGGTTTGCTCAAGCGCAGCTGGCCGGAGGCGGCGGAGCTGTTTGAGCAAGTGCGGCGCGAGCAAGAGGCTGAAAAGATTGAGGATATTCTAAAGGCAAAATTGGGTAAGTAGATATACTCATATCGCCAGAGGGATGTTGTTGATAACATCAAATGGCGTTGTGCTTTGGTATAGGCGCAGCGTTGTAAATTCTGCCGGCCGCCTGGCTGCGGAACTTACACTTCCCCGATACCTTGCACCCTCCCTTAAAACGGGAGGGATTTTTTTTGTGCTCTGTCATGAACTATTAATAAAACAAAAGTCGTGACGGAAAATTCATGGAATCCCTCCCCGCGGTCGGCTGGCTGGAAAGCCTGATGTCCATTGCCTGGCATGGATCGCTGGCCTTGTTTGTCGGCGTGACGGCCTTGTTCGCCGCGCTGCTCTATGCCTTGCGCCGCGATAGCCGCACACCCGTCGCGCGCTCCTTGGGGATCGCGCTGTTTTGCCTGTTGCTGATCAACTTCAACCTGACTGGCGTTGTCGGTCAAGTGCTGCGTCAGGCGGCGGTGGTGGTGGTGGGCCTGGCGCTGATCCGCGTATGGGCCATGCTGATGTTCCGCTTGCTGATTCCTATCCTCAGGCTGCATCCGTCTCGGATTCTGGAAGACATCGTCGTGGCTATAGGCTATGTAGGCTGGGGCCTGGTGTTATTGCGCCTGGCCGGGCTGGATCTAAGCCACATCGTCACCACGTCGGCCGTCATCACCGCGGTGCTGGCCTTTTCCATGCAGGATACGCTGGGCAACCTCCTGGCTGGACTGACTCTGCAGTTTGACAACTCCGTCGATATCGGCGACTGGGTCAAGGCTGGCGATCTGATCGGCCGGGTGGTCGAAATCAATTGGCGCGCCACTGTTTTGGAAACGCGAAACTGGGAAACCGTGGTGATTCCCAACAGCGTGCTGGTGAAGAACCACTTTTCCATCCTCGGCAAGCGCCATGGCGCCGATAGGCAATGGCGGCGCTGGATCTGGTTCAATATCAATTGGGAGACGCTGCCGACGCAGATCATCAGCGTGGTGGAGCATTCCTTGCGGGAGGCTCAGCTGCCGGGCGTGGCGCAGTCGCCGGAGCCGAGCTGCATCCTGATGGCCTTTGAAAACGGCTTCAGCCGCTATGCGGTGCGCTATTGGCTGACCGATCTGTCGGCGGACGATTATACCGACTCCGTCGTGCGCACCCACATCGACGCGGCTCTGCGCCGGCATAATCTGCGCATGGCCTCGCCATTCTTCAATGTGCTGACGATCAAGGAAAACGAGAAATACATCGAAGCGCGGATGAAGCGCCATCTGGAGGAGCGCGTGCTGGCGCTGCGCAAGGTGGAGCTGCTGTCCGGCCTGAACGATGAAGAAATGGTGATTCTGGCTGACCGTCTGAAATTCACGCCGTTTGTCACCGGCGACATCATCATGCATCAGGGGGCGGTGGCGCACTGGCTGTATATCATGCTGTCCGGCGAGGTGGAAGTGTGGGTGACGCTGCCCGACGGCCGGCGCAAGCTGGTGGATGTGTTGAAAGCCGGCAGCTTCTTTGGCGAGATGGGTTTAATGACTGGGGAGTCGCGCAGCGGCACGGTGATCGCCCGGTCCAATGTGGAATGCCTGAGGCTGGACAAGGAGGCGTTTCAGGCCATCTTGGTCTCGCGCAAGGAATTGGCGGAGACCATTTCGTCAATCCTGGCGGAACGGCTGGAGGAGCGTCGCAGGAAAATGCCGGAAGCCCTGTTGGACGAGACCGATGGGGTGCCGCATGGCGGCGAACTGGTGGAGCGCATTCGCAATTTCTTTGGGCTGAACAAGCATTGACCCATCCTCCAGCCTGCCATTCCTGAGCCGCGTCTTGCCATTCGCAGGGCTTCCGGCCTGCCGAGGTTCAGACAAACTGCACCGGCACAAACACATGGCGGCCGGTGCGGCTGGTCAGCACCTGGGGTTGGCCTTCTATCATGGCGCGATAAGGGCGCGGCAGGCGCTTCCAGTCGTTGAACTTCATCTTGATGTGATCGCTGTGCTTTCCCATGTAAGATCTCCTGTTTTTGCTTGTGCTGACAAAACAACGAGCCGTGCATTTGCTTGCCGATAGGCGTCGCTAAGCACGCCGTGATCCTGGGTTGCGCATTCCTGCTTGGCATGCGCTGCGAGGCGTGATTGGCGTCGCCTAGTCGACTTTGTGGATGACATTGGTCACTACGCCCCAGATATGAAACGAAGCGTCTTCCGGCACGGTTATCGGCTGATAGGCCGGATTCTCCGGCAGCAGCCGCAGGCCATCCGGGCCGCGCTCCAGCCGCTTTACGGTGAGTTCGCCATTGAGCGCGGCCACCACCACTTTGCCGTTGCGCGGTTCGCTGACGCGCTCCACCAGCAGCAGGTCGCCGTCATGGATGCCGGCGCCCTGCATCGAATCGCCCTTGACCCGCACCATGAAGGTGTCGCCGGGGCGATTCACCAGGTGCGTGTTCAGGTCGATGTCGGCTTCCTTCATGTCGTCCGCCGCCACCGGAGAGCCGGCGGGCACGCTGCCGGCGAACAGCGGCAGCGACAGTTCGCTCAACTGAGCGCCCAGGGTGCGGAAGTCGAAGGCTTGCTCGCTGTTGACGGTGCGCCAGCTGCGATAATCTTCCAGCCATTGCTGCAGAATGCCGCGCAGCGGCTCCGGCACGCGGACGGCGACGGTTTTGTCGCCGCCGAAGGCGGATTTGCGACCAGCGCCTGAGCGTTTGCCGCCGTGCTGATTGGGTTTGTCGATTTCCATGATTTGATTTTGTACAATTTCAAATGGAATTGCAAGAATTACGTCAGAGCATGGGGCTGTGGGCGGGGGAGGCTTGGAAAATCAAGGATGCGGCTGTGGGATTCAAACCACAGTCCGCACCGGGAGGGCGTGGCGGGGGCTTACTTGGCGAAGCGTCGGCGCAGCCAATAGTCGGCGCTGACGAAGCGCCCGCCGCCGTAGAAGAACAGCACCAGCAGCATGATGAAGTAGGTGGCGGCGAACTCGATGCCGTTGTTCAAGATCACCGGGTCTCCCAGTTCGGTGATGTAGTTGTATCGGCCTGGGAAGTTCTCGGCCAGCCAGGACAGAAATCCGGCCAGGCGCTGGCTGGATTCCATGCTTTTGTCGGCGATGGCCAGCCAGCCGCGCGGCAAGTGCACCATGGCGCTGGCGGCGCTCATCAGCACCATCATCGGGATGGCCATGACGCGGGTGAACAAGCCTAGCGCGATGCACAGCAGGCCCAATGCCTCGGTGGCCGCCGCCAGGAAGGCGAACGCTGCCGGAAAAGGCAGCCCAAGACCACCCTCGCTCGCCGGCGCGCCGAACCAGGCGACCGCTGCGCTGAAGCCGACAACCTTCGAATGGGCGCCGACATAGATCACCGGCAGCAGGTAGAGCCGGATGCTCAGCAGGGCGATGAAGTCGTATTGTTTGCAGGCGGCAACCGCTCGGTCGAATCCATTCATTATTTTGGCAATCATTTTCATACTCCTTGTGTGGCGGCTGGGCGGCGCGCGCTTCTGTTCATGGACTCCAGGCCCGGTTGGCTTGTCTGGAGCAGCCCCGTCGCGATGGCGTCCAGCAGCCACTGGCGCAGCGGCGCCGCATCCGCCATCGCGCAGGCGGTCTCCAGCGACGCGTAGCCGCGCGGCGTCTCCAGCCCGGCTAGCACGTGGCGGTCGAAGCGGTTCAAAGGTTTTTGCCGCACTTGGTGGCGGGCGTCGCGGAAAATGGCGAATGCGCCTGACAGGCTCGCCGCTTTCAGATCCAGCTCGATGCAGGTCAGCGTGGGATTGAGCGAGAGGATGGCCTCTTCCAGCGGCGCGCCGCTTGCCGGCTCGACCACGGCTGGGTCAATCTCCGCTTTCAGCAGCACCCACTCGTACTCCAGGCACTGCCGCAGCGCGGCAGGCGCGCTGGGTTGCATGAAAACCAGAAACTCGGTGGCGATGTGGTGGAATTCCGGCGCGCTGGCCGAGTGGTGCGCCAGAAAGCCATCTATCTGCCGGCGCAAGGTGGCGGCGTCGACCTGGCTGACGTACAGTGGAAATACGTGCTTCACCACCTCCTCGATATTGCTGCGCAGGAAATCCCGGTACAGCTTGATGGCCGGCGTGAGCTCGCCGGCATCGGTTTGGGGCGCGCGCAGCAGTCGGTTGAAGCGCCGGCCCGCCTCCAGCGTTGAATGGGCGTTCATGACATATCCTTTCTGCTCAGGCGGCCTGAGGCGCCGGCTGGCCTATCCATTTGCGCAGCCCTGTCGCTTCGTCTCGCAGCTCAGGCCAGCCTGGAATGTGGTTGTCCCGTTCCAGCACCAGTGGCCGCGGGCCGTGCAGGGCTACGGTCTGCCGCGCCAGTTCAAGCACCTCGCCGCATACCGCGGCGCCGTGGGTATCGATCAGCACGCCATCGTCGCTGCGCCAGTGGCCGGCGATATGGAAGTAGCGGATGGCCGGAGAGGGCAGGCTGGCGATAAAGCCTTGCGGGTCGTAGCCATGATTGGCGGCGTTGACGTAGACATTGTTGATGTCCAGCAGCATCTGGCAGCCGCTTTGCTCGAGGACGCGGCGGATGAAAACGGCCTCGTCCATTTGCCCGGCATGGCAGTGGTAGTGGCTGATGTTTTCCAGCACCAGCGGCCGCTGCAGAATGTCCTGCGCCTGTTTGATCTTGGCCGCGATCCGGTCCGCCATGTCCTCGCAGCGCGGTATGGGCAGCAGATCGTACAAATAGCCCTGCCGGTCGCGGGAGTAGCTCAGGTGGTCGCTGTAAATGTCTATCCGGTAGCGATCGAGGAAGCGTTTCACCCGGACGAGGAAGTCCGTATCCAGCGGCAGCGCGTCGCCTATCGACAGGCTGAGGCCATGAGCGACCAGCGGGTACTTCCCCGATAGCCGCTCAAGCTGCTCGCGTTTGCGGCCGCCGACGTCCAGCCAGTTTTCCACCGTCAGTTCCAGAAAGTCTATGCCGGGTTGCGGCTCTTGGTCGGCCAGCCATTGCGCGTGCTCGGCGCGCAGCCCGACGCCGATGGCTGTGGGGTTTATTGACCGCATACCCCCTCCACCATCTTGCAGCGCGACTGATCAGGCTTGAGGCCTTGCCCGGTCTTGCCGCATTTGCCATCGCGGGCGCGTACCAGCTGGTCTTGCGGGTCGTGTTGGATGTCGGCCTTCTCGTACATTTTCACCGTGCCGCATTTGCCGCTGGCGCATTTGCCGCCGTTGCCGCTTTCGCTTTGCACCGTTTTTGCGGGCTGAGAAGGTTCGGCCTGCACGGGCTCGGCGTTCAGGCCGATCAGCGATGTCATGGCAATGGAGAGAATGATCTGGTTTTTCATATTGAGCCTCATGGGATTCAGGTTTTTGGAAGTCAGCGCACTGGGAAGCACGACAGGTCGCGGCTGGCGTATATCGGGCCGGCGTAGAGTTTCCGAATGATCCGGATGGATTGATCCTTCACCCGCAGGCTCTTGCCCATGAGGTGGTTCAGCACCAGCTGTTTGGGTTTTGCCGCTGCGGCGATGCGGCCGATGGCGGACGGTTTGGCGTGCAGGAAAGCCGAGGCCGGGTCGGCTTGTTCGTCGATGGCCAGCGGCATCACCAGAATGTCAGCGTTTTTGGCGAATTCGAGGAAGTTGGGATTGCTGCCGTTCTGATCGGCGGAGATCACGATGCGTCCATCGGGCGTATCGATGCGATACGCGAGCGCCGGCACCTTGCCGTGCGGAATGCCAAGCGCGCTGATGGTGATGCCGTCTTTGTCGTATACCTTGGTGGGCATTGCCTTGCGGAAATCCACATCGGAGAGTTTCACTTTCAGCGGAATGTCTCCGCTGCCGGAATAGATTCCGGACAGGTAGGCGTAGGCGCCGTTTTTGGCATTGAACTGGGCATGCATGAAGCCGCTCAGGCTGGGGAAGCCCGCGCCGCCGGCCGGGCCCGCGATGTCGATCTGATGCGGCGCGAGGAAAAAATAACTGCCCTTCAGCAAGGCCGGCAGGTCGGTGACATGGTCGGTATGGAAATGGGTCAGGCCGATGAAGCTGACATCCTCAAGCCGGGCACCGGACTGGCCAAAGCGGAGGTAGGCTCCGCCGCCTGCATCGATCAGCGCCACTGGTTTGTTCTTCCACCAGATCAGCGAGGCGGATGAAGCTCTGCCATCGTCGGAAATGGGGCCGCCAGACCCCAGCAGCTGTAGGGTGTAGCGCTTGTTTTCACATTGGGTTGGGCTGGCGGCCGCCGCGGCGGCCGCGCAGGTCAGGCTGAGCGACGCAACGAGCATGCGAATTTTCATTTTGTACTCCTTGGCTGGGTGCGACGTCAGAATGGGGTGTGAGGCGGAAAATGCGCTTCAAAGTGAATTTTTCCTTGATTTAAGCTGAATTTGCCGACTTTTTGCCGATGATGCTGACGATTTCACCTTGATGATGGTCAAAGCTTATCATTGAACATGTATTGATATAATTTATATATTTAATATGAATAAGTAGTATTTCTAATATTTTCCCTCATAGCCATCTGTATCTGCTTGTCAGGGCGTCATGCGATTATTAATATACGTTTCATATATTGTTTGCTTGCTGGAGGCGAGCCATGGGCATCGTCAAGATTTCCGAGCAGATGCATGACAATCTGCGCACCGCCAGCGAGGCGCTGAGCCGCTCCATCAATTCCCAGGCCGAGCACTGGCTGCGCATCGGCATGCTGGCGGAGCTGCACCCCGACTTGCGCTACAGCGAGATCTGCCAGCTGCTGCTGCGCGCGAGCCAAGACGGCGCCGGGCTGGATCTGCCGCGGCAGGGCGAGGGGGTGGCGCGATGAGCCGTGTGGTGATCAAGTCCCCGGCCGAGGTGGCCAAGGCGCGCGAGGCGGGCAAGCTGGTGGCGGAACTGCTGGCCATGATAGGCGAGCATGTGAAGCCCGGCGTCAGCACCGAAGAACTGGATGCGCGCTGCCATGAGCACATCGTCAAGGTGCAGCGCGCCAAACCGGCCAATGTAGGCTATTACGGCTATCCCAAGACCATCTGCGCCTCGGTCAATCAGGTGGTGTGCCATGGCATTCCGTCGCCCAAGCAGATTTTGCGCGACGGCGACATCATCAATATCGACGTGGCGGTGATCAAGAACGGTTGGCATGGCGACAGCAGCCGCATGTTCTATGTCGGCACGCCCAGTCCGGAAGCCAAGCGTCTGGTGGAGACCTGCTATGAGGCGATGCGCGCCGGCATACGCGCGGTGCGACCGGGCGCTTCGCTCGGCGACATCGGCCACGCCATCCAGACCCTGACCGAGGGCGCGGGCTTCAGCGTGGTGCGCGAATATTGCGGCCACGGCATCGGTAAGGTGTACCACGAAGAGCCGGAGGTGCTGCATTACGGCCGTCCGGGCATCGGCATGAAACTGAAACCCGGCATGGTGTTCACCATCGAGCCGATGATCAACGCCGGCCAGGCATCCACCCGCCAGCTGGGCGACGGCTGGACGGTGGTGACGCAGGATGGCTCGTGGTCCGCCCAATGGGAGCATATGGTGGCGGTGACCGATCATGGCTATGAGGTGTTGACGCCATGGCCGGACGGGACTGACGGTTATCCTGCGATAAGCTGAGCCATGGCGCGTTCCGAACGACTGTTGGACTTGCTGCAGCTGCTGCGGCGCTATCGCCTGCCGGTGACGGCGCAGGCGCTGGCCGACCAGCTCGGCGTCAGCGTGCGCACCGTCTATCGCGACATCGCCAGCCTGCAGCTGCAGGGGGCGGATATCGCCGGCGAGCCGGGCATGGGCTACCAGTTGCGGCCGGGCTTTCTGCTGCCGCCCTTGATGTTCGCCGAAGAAGAGATCGAGGCGCTGGTGCTGGGCATGCGCTGGGTGGAAAAGCGGGGCGATCCGCGTCTGGCCAACGCCGCCGGCAATGCGCTGGCAAAGGTGGCGGCGGTGCTGCCGGACGATCTGCGGCGGCGTCTGGAAGATGAGACCTTGCTGGTCGGGCCGGCGGAGGGGCCGCTGATGGCTGTGGACATGGCCGCGTTGCGCGACGCCATTCGCCAGCAGCGCAAACTGACTTTGTGTTATCGAGACATCAAGGGAGACGATAGCCAACGGATCGTGTGGCCATTCGCCGTCGGCTTCTTTGAAAAAGTGCAGGTGCTGGCGGCATGGTGCGAGCTGCGGCAGGACTTTCGCCATTTCCGCTGCGACCGGATTCAACAGTGCGAAAGCCTGAATGAACGCTATCCGCGCCGCCGCCAGGCTTTGTTAAGAGAATGGCGGCAGCGCTTGGGAAGGTCTGAACAAGTCTCCAATCTTCCCGTAAACTGACTCCCCCTCAGTCAGATCCAGGACGCCAGCATGCGACAGCAGATGACCTTCACCGATCTCGAACTCGCCGCTAAGAAGAAGCGCACCCGCCGCGAAATCTTTCTGACAGAGATGGATCAGGTCATGCCTTGGGCGCAGCTCGAAGCCGTCATCGATCCAGTGTATCCCAAGCCTGGCAACGGTCGCCGCCCCTACCCGTTGTCCGCCATGCTGCGCGTCTACTGCCTGCAGCACTGGTACAGCCTGTCCGATCCCGCCATGGAAGAAAGCCTGTACGAGATCGCCTCCATGCGCCAGTTCGCCGGCCTCTCCCTGGACGCCGTCCCGGACGAAACCACCCTGCTGAACTTCCGCCATCTGCTGGAAAAGCACCAGCTGACCCACGCTCTGTTTACCGCCATCCACCAGCATCTCTGCGACAAAGGGCTGATGTTGAAGCAAGGCACCATCGTCGATGCCACCCTGATCCACGCGCCCAGCTCCACCAAAAACGCTCAGGGCGAGCGCGATCCGGACATGCATCAAACCAAGAAGGGCAATCAGTGGTACTTCGGCATGAAGGCCCATATCGGCGTCGACGCCCAGTCCGGCTTGGTGCATCACGTGGCCGGCACCCCCGCCAATGTGGCGGATGTCACGATGGTCGATCAGTTGTTGCACGGCGAGGAAATCGATGTGTTTGGCGACGCCGGCTTTGCTGGCGTGCACAAGCGAGCCGAACACCAATCGCGAGCGGTGCGTTGGTGGATTGCGATGAGGCCCGGCCAGCGCAAAGCGCTGACCGATTCAGCCGACGACCGGCAGATCCAGCTGGGCGAAATGGTCAAAGCCAAGATTCGGGCCAAAGTGGAGCATCCGTTTCGGGTCATCAAGCAGCAGTTTGGCTACCTGAAAACACGCTACCGCGGTTTGAAGAAGAACACCGCGCAACTGATGACGCTGTTTGGGCTGGCCAACATCTGGCTGGCGCGAAAGGCCTTGCTGGCGGCGAGTTAAAAGGCCGGATGACCGGAAGCACCCGGTCATCCTCATGGCGGGCGATCTGGAATTGGTGGGTGAAATGCAACCGAAGCCCCGCGAGAAATTGCATTTCTGTTTGCGTGGCAGGTTGTTCAGACCATCCCTTGGGAATCGCCGCCGATGCGCTTTGACGACATGTCAACGTAGCGCGGCCCACGCAGAGACCCTGAGCCAAGGCGCGCGACAAGGAGGCAAGCTTTTTAAGCCCGCTTGCGATGCTCGGCGGCGTGCATGGCCAGGTAGGCATCCAGGTCGGCGCCGCCTAAGCCCAGCGTATTGAGAATTTCAGCCATGAAGCTCACCGGCGCGGTGCCGGGAGCGGTGACCACGCCTTGGTCGGCAACTGCGTAAGGCACATCCTGATAGTAAGCGGCGCCCGCGTAAGCAGGCGCAGACAAGTTGTCCGCGGAGTTCGAAGTGTGGCGGACCTTGTCCAGCACGCCGGCTTGCGCAAGCACTCGGGTGCCGTCGCAAATGCCGGCAACCACAATGTTTTGGGCATGGGCGGCGGCAAGCAAGGCGGTCAGGTCCGGCGCTTGATCGGTTTGCCAGATGGTGCCGCCGCATATGATGAGCAGGTCTAGCTCATCGAGTTGAATGGACTCAATGGCCAGATGCGGGGTTACCATCAGCCCGCCGGATGAGGTGACGGGCGTGCCGCCGGGTGTGGCAAAGCGTACCTCGCAACCATAATAAAAACGCAGCGAGGAGTTGATCAGGGCCGTTTCCCAGTCGGAAAAGTGCTCGGTGAGGATGGTGATGGCGCGCGTCACAGAATTGTCCTTGTCAAGTTTTGGATGGCCCGGGGCTGTGCCGGGTGTCCGGAATGTAATCCATGGCGCGGTCAGTTTCTGTCAGTAGCCGTGTTAGCCCTGCCGCCAGCCGCTTCGCTCTGCCCATTGCTCCGCCGCCAGGTAGATCAAGTCCACCGCGGGATCCTTGACGTCGGGATAGGTTTCCCAGTCCGGCAGGCTGTTTGCCAGCCTGCGCTTCAGTTCCCCGTAGGCGGCCGCCATGGCCGGCTGCGCGCGCAGGTAGTCGCGAAACAGCATTGCGTAGCGCTGGTTGGCGCTGCCGGCGCGGCGCACATGGATATGGGCGCGGCGTTGGCCCGCGGGTTCGCGGAAAAAGAATTTCGACCATTGCTCCGGCGCGTCGTCGCTGCCTGGCGGCAGATGGTCGCGGTTGAACGGCTTGCGCTCAAAGCCGGCTGCGCTCAGGCGGTTGGCCATGTTTTCGTCCAATTCCGCCACCGTGATCTGCGCGTCGATCACGTCTTTTGCCGCCAGGCCGGGCACGGCGGTGGAGCCGATATGGTCGATGCGAAGCGCCAGATCGCCCAGCGCGGCGCGAAGTTGGCTTACGATGGTTTGGAACTCCGCGGCCCAGCGGGGTTGATGCGGCACGATCTCAATCATGTCGCAGGCTTTCCGAGAAGTGGAAGGCCACTATGTCCATCTTGCGGTTCAGATAGAAACGATGGGCGCGGTGGCGCTGCACGCCGGAGTCCAGATGGATTTCGCTGCAGCCCTGATCCTTGGCCAGCTGGCGCAGCCAAGACATCATCGCCGCGCCGTGGCCATGGGAGCGCGCGCCGTCGTCGGTGGCCAGGTCGTCAACGTACAGGCTTTTGCCGGCCACCAGCGTACGCTGGATGCGGAAACCCGCCACGCAGGCTACGGCATCGCCGCTCAGTAGATAGGCCAGTTGGTAGCCCTCCGCCATCTGCGCGCGCACGACAGCGACAAAGTCTTCCGCCTGCAGATGCGGCCGCAGTTGGCGCATCACGGCGAAGCAGCGTTCTATTTCCTGGTCTTTCGCGGCCAGTTGAATCATCTATTTCTCCTGTATATGGCTGTACATCCAGAAGTCGCGCGACGGGCCGCGCACCTTGCGATAGCTGCGCAGCAGCCCCTCGCGCGCGAAGCCATTGCGTTCCAGCACCTGGATGGAGCGATGGTTGGCCGGCAATACCGTGGCCTGGATGCGGACGAGGCCGACGTGGCGGTGTCCCCATCGAAGCAAGCTGGCGCAGGCCGCAGCGGCCAGGCCCCGTCCCCAGACGACGGGGGAGAGATCATACGCCAATTCTGCGCTGGCATTGACGGGCGTGATGGTATGGAAGCCGGCGGTGCCGAGCAGGCGGTCGCTGTCGCGGTCGGCGATGGCGAAGCGCAGGGCGCTGCTATCGGTGAAATGCTCCATTTGCCAGGCGTAGTGCTCCAGCTCGGCAGGGGACTGCACATTCCAGCTGGTGTGCTGGTAGACAGCTTCCTGCGTCAGATAATCGAACCAGGGTTCGATATCGTCCTGACGCAGCGGTCGGAGGATGGCTTGCGGGTGGTCTAGAACCGGCATTTCTGTGAATAGCATGGCGTTTTTCCAGATGATTTATGGCGTACGAGCGATGCATTTGTAAGGAGTTTGTCATTTCCCAGATATGCACACTACTGACAAAATTTGACAGTGCCATGGCTTAGCATGAACGCATGCCGGGACGTGACCGGTGTTCAGTCAAGGAGAATCGCCATGCAACACCCCAATTTTGTGATCCTGTATGTGGACCAGCCGGCGCGCAGCGCCCGTTTCTATTCTCAGTTGTTTGATCTGCAGCCGATTGAGGAGTCGCCCACCTTTGCGATGTTCAAGTTTGCATCCGGCATGCGTTTGGGTTTGTGGTCGCGCCATACGGTGGAGCCGGGCGCCGAGGTCTTGGGCGGCGGCGGGGAGTTGATTGTTCAGTTCGAGGATGTCGCCGCGCTGGATGCGGGGCTGGCGCGTTGGCAAGCCTTGGGTTTGCCCATTTTGCAGCCTATGACCGATATGGACTTCGGCCGCACTTTTGTGGCCTTGGACCCGGATGGGCATCGGCTGCGGGCTTACGTTGTGGCGGAGTGAAAACGGGCCGGCATGGCCGGCCCGAGGCGAGGCTGCCGCGCGGGCGGGTCAATCGCGATGGAAGCATTGGCCGCATACGGCGCGGTAGCGCGCCTCATCGCCGATTTCCACTTGCGGGCCTTCTTTTACCCGATGGCCCTGGCCATCGATACGGATGTGCATCGTCGCCTTGCGGCCGCATTGGCAGATGGTCTTGATCTCTTCCACGTCTTCCGCCAGCGACAACAGCCAAGCGGAGCCGGGGAAGGGGTGGCCGCGGAAGTCGGTGCGCAGTCCAAAGCAGATCACCGGAATGTGGCGGGTGTGGGCCAAGCGGTGCAGTTGCTGCGCCTGCTCAGGCGTCATGAACTGCGCTTCGTCCACCAGGATGCAGGCCGTGTCGCCGTAGTCCTGCGCCAGGAAGTCGAATCCGGCGTCGAAGGTGTTGGCCTCGCGCTGGATATTCAGTCGCGAGGTAACCATGCCCACGCCGTAGCGGTCATCGATGGCGCTGGTGTACAGCGTCACCGCTTTGCCCATGGTTTCGTAGTTGTTGGCGATCTGCAGCAGCTGCGTGCTTTTGCCGCTATTCATCGCGGCGTATCGAAAAAACAGTTTGGCCATGCTGATGGTCGGGAGTGCGAGTGCCGGGGCGCGCAGCATACCATGACGCGCCGTGCTTGTGAGGTCCGAGACGACGCTGGCGTTCTGAGCGGGCATGTTCATGCCGATATTGGGCGCGGTATTGGAGTGCGGGGCTGGCGAATGATGAAACGATTCGCAGGGGTGAGAGAGGCGAAGTGGGCTGGCGCTGGCAGATAGTGTCATGACTAGGTCATGAGTCGACCGATTTGACATAATTTTGCGAATAGGGCGGTAGGGATTTCCATTGCAATGCAAACGGCATTATGCATATGCGTAGCTTTTTGTCATGTAGTTTTGTTTCATTTAAAGAAACTCCAACTGAAGATTTTGCCCATGAAAAAAACGCGCCCTTGGCGCGTTTGGGGTTGGCTAGCGGTTTTTATAGATCGCCGCCGGTTTCCAGCACGAAGCTGGCCTTGGCGTCCTGGCCCAAATGCTTCACCAGATAAGGCAGAACTGCGCTCAAGGTTTGCGGCAGCGTCCACGGCGCGTTGAGGATGAATATGCCGCTGCCGTGCATGCCGAAGCCATCTGCCGACGGGGCTTGCACATGCAATTCGGCGCGCAGCCAGTTCTTGGCCGGCAGCTTTTTCAGCGCCGGCAACATCTCCTTCATTTCCACGCGCTGCAAACACGGATACCACACGGCGTAAACGCCGGTGGCGAAGCGCTTCAGCCCTTCCTTGAGCGCGGTTTCCACGTTCTGGTAGTCGCGCTTGTCCTCGTACGGCGGGTCGATCAGCACCAGCGCGCGGCGCGGCGGCGGCGGCAGGACGGCCTTGATGCCGTCAAAGCCGTTGGCTTGCTGGATTTGCACGCGGCGGCCGCTGCCGGCGAAGTTCTGCTGCAGGATTTGCGCGTCGCTGGGGTGCAGCTCGAACAGCCGCAGCTTGTCGCTTTCCGGCATCACGTCCGCCGCGCACCAAGGCGAGCCGGGGTAGAACTTCAGCTCGCCGTCCGGATTCATGCGCTTGACTACGTCCACGTAGTTGCGCACGGCTTCGGGCAGATCGTCGCGCTGCCATAGGCGGGCGATGCCGCTTTCGAACTCGGCGTTCTTGGTGGCGTAACCCTCGGTCAGAGAGTAGGCACCGGCGCCGGCGTGGGTGTCGATATACCAGTAGGGCTTGTCTTTCTGGCCCAGGTAATTCAGCAGTTCGATCTCGATCAGATGCTTGAGCACGTCGGCGTGGTTGCCGGCGTGGAAGGCGTGGCGGTAGCTGAGCATTTTTCTTGTCTTTCAGATGGTTAATTCGATTCCGGCATCGCGCGCGGCGTCGGTCCAGCCCAGGCGCTCGATCAGCGCGGAGAAGCCGGCTTCCAGCGGGCAGGCGATGCGCAGCGGCGCGCCGCTGACGGGATGGGTCAGCTCCATTTCCAGGCAGGCCAGCAGCATGCGGCGGCAATCCAGCTGGTCGGCGAACATGCGGTTGTGGCGGCCTTTGCCGTAGGTGGAGTCGCCGATGATGGGGTGGGCGATATGCTTCAGATGGCGGCGCAGCTGGTGGCGGCGGCCGGTCAGCGGCTCCAGCTCCAGCAAGGCGTAGCGGCTGCTGGGGTAGCGCTCCACCGTGATGGGCAGCTCCACTGTGGCTAGCGTGCGGTAGCGGGTTTGCGCTGCTTGCGGCGCGGTTTCCACCTTTTCGCCTATCCATTCCAGGTCGTCCGGCCTGCGGCTCAGCGGATGGTCGATCAGCCCTTCGGCGTCGGGGTGGCCGCGCACCACGGCGAGATAGCGCTTCTGCACTTGCTGGCGCTCGAACTGCCACGACAGTTCGCGGCCGGCGTCCTTGTCCAGCGCGAACAGCAGGGCGCCGGAAGTGCCCTTGTCCAGCCGGTGCACCGGATAGACGCGCTGGCCTATCTGGTCGCGCAGCAATTGAACGGCGAAGCGGGTTTCGTGGCGGTCCAGCACGGTGCGGTGCACCAGCAGATTGGCCGGCTTGTGGATGGCGATCAGCAGATCGTCCCGATACAGTATTGGCAGCATGGAAATGATGGTTTTGTCCAGGCGGCGATTTTAGGGCTTGCACGGTGCTTTGGATATAGACGAATTGCTTTGCTTAGAATCAATTTGGGCATGAAAAATCAATATGCAAAGCTATGCTTTGGGCATAAGTCCTGATTTGACGGGGCTTTTTCCCAATCAGGATTCTTTAGGTAGAGAAATGTTTGCGACACGGTATTTCAAAGTCGAGAGGAAAATGTTTACAGCCCGGTTAACGGTCATTACAATTCGCCGCGCTCAGAAGAACGACAAAGTGGTGTCTGCAGCCGGTTTTTGCATTGCGCAGGGAGCGGTTCAGGCCGCTTCGGCACAGCTAAGGTTGTAGTTGGCAGGTTACATGCTGTCTGCAATTTCAGCTGTCACCATTCAAGTCCAGTCACTGTTGCACTCGCCGCGCCTGCATGGGGCCATGCGCGCGTTGACCAACTCAAGCCAAGAGTTATAGAGATGACCATCCAACTGAAACGAATCAGCTTCGCAGTGGCTGCCGCGGTTCTGTCCGCCACCGCTTGCGCCAAGGACTTCACTCCCGCCGTGATCTACGATCAGGCCGGCAAGTTTGACAAGAGCTTCAGCGAAGCCGCCTACAACGGCGCCGAGCGTTTCAAGAAGGACTTCAAGGTCAACTACCGCGACGGTCAGATTTCCTCCGACGCGCAGAAGGAACAGCTGCTGCGCAAGATGGCCAGCCGCGACACCGACATCGTGGTCGCCGTCGGCTTCAACTTCGCCCAGGCCGTGGAAACCGTGGCCAAGGAATTCCCCAAGGTCAAGTTCACCCTGATCGACGCCGTGGCCAAGGGCCCGAACGTACAGAGCATCGTGTTCAAGGAACAGGAAGGCTCCTTCCTGGTGGGCATGGCCGCCGCGCTGAAGTCCAAGACCGGCAAGGTGGGTTATATCGGCGGCATGGACATCCCGATGATCCGCGCATTCGGTTGCGGTTACGCTCAGGGCGCCAAGTACGCCAACAAGAACGTCACCGTGCTGCAGAACATGACCGGCACCACGCCGCAAGCCTTCAACGATCCGGCGCGTGGCACCGAGCTGGCCAAGAGCCAGTTTGACCGCGGCGCCGACGTGATCTTCGTCGCCGCCGGCGGCACCGGCATGGGCGTGCTGCAGGCCGCCAAGAACGCCGGCAAGTACTCCATCGGCGTGGATAGCAACCAGAACTATCTGTTCCCGGGCTCGGTCCTGACTTCGATGGTGAAAAAAGTGGACGTGGCCGTCTACAACACTTTCAAGGAAGCCAAGGATGGTTCCTGGAAGTCCGGCGTGAAGGTGCTGGGCCTGAAGGACCAGGCCGTGGACTGGGCGCTGGACAAGTACAACCGCCCGCAAGTCACGCCTGAGATGGAAAAGAAGATCGCAGAGGCCAAGGCTGAAATCATCAGCGGCAAGATCAAGGTAGTGGATTACCGCGCCAACAATAGCTGCCCGGTGCAATAAGCGGAGCAGCCCTCTCCCCGGCCGGTCGGGGGCGCAGCCGCGGTGACTCGTTCATCGCGGCTGTTTGCTGTTGGCGCCGGCGATGGGGATATAAACGAAGATCGGGAACAGACAAAGCATGACCGAGTTTGCCATTGAGCTGACAGGCATCAACAAGAGCTTTGGCGCGGTGCAGGCCAACCGTGATGTGACGATGAGCGTGCCCAAGGGCAGCATTCACGGCATCATCGGCGAGAACGGCGCCGGCAAGTCCACCTTGATGAGCATCCTGTACGGCTATTATCAGGCCGATAGCGGCTCCATCCGCGTCAATGGCCAGGATGCGCGCATCCGCAACAGCCAGGAAGCGATCCGTCTGGGGATAGGCATGGTGCATCAGCACTTCATGCTGGTGGATACCTTCACTGTGCTGGAAAACATCGTGCTGGGCGCCGAAGGCGGCCGCTTGCTCAAGGGCGGCATGGACCAAGCCCGCGAGCATTTGAAGGAACTGAACAAGAACTACTCGCTGGAAGTGGATCCGGACGCGCTGGTTGGGGAGCTGGGCGTCGGTCTGCAGCAGCGGGTGGAAATCCTCAAGGCGCTGTATCGCGGTGCCGACGTGCTGATCCTGGACGAGCCGACTGCCGTGCTGACGCCGCAGGAGGCCGACCATTTGTTCCACATCCTGCGTTCGCTGAAAGCGCAGGGCAAGACGGTGATCCTGATCACCCACAAGCTGCGCGAAGTGATGGACATCACCGACAACGTCAGCGTGATGCGCGCCGGCACAGTGGTCGGCAATGTGCGCACCTGCGATGTGGACAAGGAAAAGCTGGCCGACCTGATGGTGGGCCGCAAGGTGTCGCTGAAGGTGGACAAGGCCGAGCGCGCGCCCGGCGCCGTGGTGCTGGACGTCAAGGGCCTGTGCCTGACCGACGAGCGCCAGATCAAGCTGCTGGACAACCTGAATTTCCAGGTCAAGGCCGGAGAGATCGTCGGCATTGCCGGCGTGTCCGGCAACGGCCAGTCCGAGCTGCTGGAAGTGCTGGCCGGCATGCTGGCGCCGACTGCCGGCAGCATCGCCTACAAGGGCGAGGATTTGCTGAAGCTGCCTTGCAAGCGCAAGCCGCGCGCCGCCGTCTACCGCGAGCGCGGCATAGGCCACATTCCGGAAGACCGTTCGCGCGAGGGTCTGGTCAAGGCGTTCTCCACGTTTGAAAACGCCATTCTGGGCTACCAGGACGATAAATCGCTGCGCAGCGGTTTCCTGTATTCGCGCAAGAAACTGGTGGAGCGCACCCGCGACTTCATCTCCCAGTTCGACATCCGTCCGGGCAACCCGCTGTTGCGGGTGGGCCTGTTGTCCGGCGGCAATCAGCAAAAAGTGGTGCTGGCGCGCGAGATCCACGCCAATCCGGACTTGCTGCTGATCGGCCAGCCGACGCGCGGCGTCGATATCGGCGCGATCGAATTCATCCACAAGCGGCTGGTTGAGCTGCGCGACGAAGGCAAGGCCATCTTGCTGGTGTCGGTGGAACTGGAAGAAATCCTGGCGCTGGCAGACCGCATCCTGGTGATGGCCGGCGGCCAGATCACCGGCGAAGTGGCGGCCAAGGACGCCGACACCATTTCCCTCGGCCTGCTGATGGGAGGGCACAAACATTGAAATTCGGACAACCTTCCACTTTGCCGCGCTGGGCGCAGCTCACCGTGCTGCCGGTGCTGAACTTGCTGGCGGCCCTGCTGGTGACGGGCTTCGTCACCTGGATGATCGGCGAGAATCCGTGGGAATGCCTGAAGCTGCTCGTTAGCGGCGCTTTCGGCTACGGCGAGGGCGTAGGCTATACGCTGTTCTATACCACCAGCTACATCTTCGCCGGCCTGGCGGTGGCCACGGCCTTCCATGCCGGGCTGTTCAATATCGGCGGCGAGGGCCAGGCTTATCTGGCCGGCCTGGGCGTGACGCTGGTGATGCTGGGCTTCGACCACACCCTGCCGTCCTATGTGCTGATCCCGCTGGCGGTATTGGCGGCCATGGGCTTCGGCGCGGCCTGGGCTTATGTCCCGGCTTACCTGCAGGCCAAGCGCGGCAGCCATATCGTGGTGACCACGATCATGTTCAACTTCATTGCCTACTCCTTGATGTTGTACTTGATCAGCCACCAATTGATCGAAGCCGGCTCGCAAAATCCGACCACCCGCATGTTCTCGGAAACCGGCTGGATTCCGCAGATGCATCTGCTGATTCCGGGCATGCCTAGCTCGCCGCTGAACCTGAGCTTCGTCTTCGCCTTGCTGGCCTGCGTGCTGTTCTACCTGATCGTATGGCACAGCCGCTGGGGCTTCACGCTGCGCACGGTCGGCACCAACGACCACGCCGCGCGTTACGCCGGCATCAGCGTCAGCGCCGTCATCATCATCGCCATGTGCGTGTCCGGCGCCTTGTCAGGCTTGGCCTCGGTCAATGATCTGCTGGGCTCCTCGCACCGCATGAACGTGCTGTTCACCAACGGCGTCGGCTTTGTCGGCATCGCCGTGGCGCTGATGGGACGCAACCACCCGGTGGGCATCGTGCTGTCCGCTTTGTTGTTCGGCGCGCTGACCCAGGGCGGCTCCGATCTGTCGTTCGAGAAGCCGCTGATCACACGCGAGATGATCCTGTTCATCCAGGGCCTGATCATCCTGTTCTGCGGCGCGCTGGAAAACCTGTTCGAGCCGTTCATCGCCGGCCTGTTCAAGCGCAAGGACAAGTAATATGGAAATGTTCTTCAGTCTTCTCGATTCCACCGTGCGCGTCGCCACGCCGCTGGTGCTGGCGGCGCTGGCCGGCATGTTCTCCGAGCGCTCCGGCGTGGTGGACATCAGCCTGGAAGGCAAGATGCTGGTGGCGGCCTTCGCTTCGGCGGCCGCCGCCTATGTCACGCATAATCCGTGGCTGGGCCTGCTGGCCGGCATCATGGCCGCGGTGTCGATGGCCATGGTGCATGCTTTCGTCTCCGTCACCTATAACGGCAACCAGCTGATCTCCGGCATGGCCATCAATACCGTGGCTTCCGGCATCACGCCGGTGCTGGGCTTGGCCTGGTTCCAGCAGGGCGGCAATTCGCCGCAGCTGCCGGAGGACGCCCGCTTCCACGAGATCGTGCTGCCGTTCGCCGACGCCCTGCGCGACGTGCCGGTGCTGGGCCTGGTCTACAGCAAGCTGCTGTCCGGCCATTCCATCCTGGTCTACATCACCGTGTTCATGGTGATTCCGCTGGTGGCTTGGGTGCTGTACAAGACTCGCTTCGGCCTGCGTCTGCGCGCGGTGGGCGAGAACCCGCATGCCGCCGATACCGCCGGCATTTCCGTGGCCAAGGTGCGCTACACCGCCTTGTTATGGGGCGGCGTGCTGTGCGGCATGGCCGGCACCTATCTGTCGGTATACCAGACCGGCAGCTTCATCAAGGAAATGACCGCCGGCAAAGGCTTCCTGGCGCTGGCGGCGCTGATCTTCGGCAAGTGGCGTCCGGTGCCCGCGGTGATCGGCTGCCTGCTGTTCGCCTTCGCCGACGCGATCCAGATCCGTCTGGAGGGCGTGGCGCTGCCGGTGATCGGGCAGATCCCGTCGCAGGCCATCGCGGTCATTCCGTATGTGCTGACCGTGCTGCTGCTGGCCGGCTTCGTCGGCCGCGCTGTGGCGCCCAAGGCCATCGGCGTGCCCTTCGTCAAATCGCGCTGATCCCGTCTTCGCGCGGGCATCGCCAAGCCCGTCGGCCTGAGCCGGCGGGCTTTTTGCGTCTTGGCGCATGCTATGATGCCAACTGCGAGCGGCGGGAAGGGGTCCGCCGCCGGACAGAACAGGAAATACGATGCTGAGCTATCAAGAGGCGCTGGCCTGGCTGTTGGAACGCGCCAGGCCGTTGAACACCCACCAGAATCTATCCCTGCTGCAGGCTGCCGGCCGGGTGTTGGCGCAGCCGGTGACCGCCACCATCGACGTGCCGCCGCATGACAACAGCGCGATGGACGGCTACGCCGTGCGCTGCGCCGAGAGCGGCGGCCCCTTGCCGGTGTCGCAGCGGATTCCCGCCGGCAGCGCGCCGCAGGCGCTGGCGGCCGGCAGCGTCGCCCGCATCTTCACCGGCGCGCCGATCCCGGACGGCGCCGACGCCGTCATCATGCAGGAACAGGCCGTGGTGGGCGAGGATGGCCAGGTGGCCTTCAGCGCCGCGCCGCAGGCCGGGCAGAATATCCGCCGCCGCGGCGAGGATATCGCCGCCGGGCAAACCATCCTGGCGCCGGGCCGTCGGCTGACGCCGGCCGATCTGGGCCTGGCCGCCTCTATCGGCCTGGCGCGGCTGCCGGTGCGTCCGCAGCTGCGCGTCGCGGTATTTTTCACCGGCGACGAGCTGGTGGAGCCGGGCCAGCCGCTGGCTGTCGGCCAGATCTACAATTCGAACCGTTTTTGGCTGATCCCGGCCTTGCACAAGCTCGGTTGCGAAGTGATAGACCTCGGCCATGTCGGCGACGCTTTGGAGCCGACGCGGCAATTGCTGCGCGACGCGGCGGCGGTGGCCGACGTCATCGTCACCTGCGGCGGGGTGTCGGTGGGCGAAGAGGACCACGTCAAGGCGGCGGTGGAGGCCGAGGGCGAGCTGACGCTGTGGAAGCTGGCGATCAAACCCGGCAAGCCGCTGGCTTTCGGCAAAGTCGGCGATGCCGATTTCGTCGGTTTGCCGGGCAATCCGGTGTCCGGCTATGTGACGCTGCAGACCTTGCTGCGGCCATTCCTGCTGCGGCGAATGGGATTGATGGAGGGCGCGCCGTTCGCGCCGCGCTTCCAGGCGGCTTTTGTCTGGGACCGGCCCGATTCCAAGCGCAGCGAATTCCTGCGCGTGCGCAAGGTGGCGGGCGCGAGCGGCTGGGAGCTGCAACTGTATCCGCAGCAGGGTTCCGGCGTGCTGATGTCTTGCGCTTGGGCCGACGGCCTGGCTTGGGTGCAGCCGGCGCAGCGCATCCAGCCCGGCGATGAGCTGCCGTACTTGGAACTGGCATGACGCGCATCCGCTTCGTCAGCGACGGCGGCATGCTGCTGAATGAGAGCGAGGCGATGGTGGGCGATAACCTACTGGACGTCGCCCGCCTGGCCGATGTGCCGCTGCACTGGCGCTGCGGCCAGGGCACCTGCGGCACCTGCAAGGTGCGCGTGGCCGGCATGGCCACGCCGCAGCGCCCTGGCCGCAAGGAGCGCAACGTGCTGCTGCGTGCCGGCGCGATAGACGCCGCGCTGGCGGCGCAGGACGAGTGGAACGAGACCGCCCCATGGCGGCTGGCGTGCCATTTGGCCGTGGAGGAAGGTCAGGACTGGACAGTATCTTGCCCGGATTATTGATGCCCTAGGGCGGAAGCCCGGCTATGCCGGGCGTTCCGCCTTGCGCGCGCAGGTCAGCCTTGTTCTCCTTCGCCGGCCATTTCCTCCACTTCCTCCCGCTCCAGCCAGTGCCGCAGCATGGTCAGGCCCACAGCCAGCAGGGTGGGGCCGATGAACAGGCCGATCACGCCCCAGGCGATCAGTCCGCCGATGACGCCAAGGAAGATCACCGACAAGGGCATCTGCGCGCCCTGGCTGATCAGCAGCGGCTTCAGGATGTTGTCTATGGTGTTGATCAGCAGGAAGCCCCAAACCATCAGGAAGGTGCCCAGCGCCGTATGGCCGGTGTAGAACACCCATGCCGCGGCCGGCAGCCAGACGATCAGCGTCGGCAACTGCGCCACCGCGATGATGAAGCACAGGAAGCCCAGCACTAGCGAGCCGGGCACGCCGGCGATCAGCAGGCCGATCACGCACAGCACGGTTTGCGCCAACGCGGTGCCCACCACGCCCGTGGTGACGCTGCGTATGGTGCGGGCGATCACTTCCGGCAGCTCCCCCGCGGTTTCTCCGCCCAGTTTCAGCACGATGCGCTCCACCAGCTCCCACAGCTTGTCGCCGTTGATCAGCAGCAGGCCGGCCACCACGATGGCCAGCACAATCTCGAGCAGGCTCAAGCCGAGGTTGGCACCGCCGGACAGCAGGAACAGCACCACGTTTTGCAGCGCAGGGCGAATCTTGTCGAAGAATCCCGGCAGATCGGCCTGCGTGCTTTGCCACAGCCGGGTCAGGCCTTCACCGGCGAGCGGCAGCGTGGACAACCAGGATGGGGCATCCGGCAGCCGGAAATTGCTCAGCCCTTGGGTCAGATTGGCGAGGTGCGGCAGCGTATCGGCCAGCGTCAGAGCCATCAGGCCGATGGGGATGGCCAGCGCGCAGGACAGACCGAGCACGATCAGCAACGCCGCCAGCTTGTGCCGGCCGCGCAGCCTGAGCTTGAGCCGGCAATACAGAGGCCAGGCGGAAATGGCGATGATAGCGGCCCAGGTGAGGGCGCCGAGGAAGGGTTGCAGTATCCTGATGCAGGCAAGGACCAGCATGGCCAGGATGGCGATCTGGAAAACGTTAAGGATGCTGAGGCTGGATCGGCCGGGAATGGGCAGCATGGTGGTATCCGCAAGGTGAAACGGGGTAGGCCGGCGGCATGCCGGCCCAGATTCGCGCTAGTGTGCCACCTGAGCCAGCTGGCTGGCAAACGTCTCGGCTGGAGTGAAGCCGACGATGCGCTGCGCCTCCTTGCCATCGGCGCCGAACAGAATGATCCCGGGCGGGCCGAACAGGCCGAAACGCTTCAGCAGCGCCTGGTGTTCTGCGTTATTGGCCGTGACGTCGGCGCGCAGCAGCACGAATTGCCCCATCTTGGCTGCCACCTGCGGCTGCGGAAAGACCTCCGCTTCCATCTCCTTGCAGGCGACGCACCAGTCGGCGTAGAAGTCCAGCAGCAGCGGCTTGCCCGCGGCCTTGGCCTCGGCCAGCTTGGCATCGAGCTCCGAGGCGGAACCGATGGCCTGGAAGGCATGGCTGGCGGCGCCCTCGGCGCTGCTGGCGGCGATGAGCTTCAGCGGGTAGCGCGGATTGTCCGCGCCGGACAGCAGGCCCACCAGCTGGGCGCCGCCCAGCAGGAACAGCAGCAAGCCCAGGGCCTTGCCCAGGCGGACGCTGGCCTTGGCGCCGGCCGCCAGGCTATCGAACGCGCCAAGGAACACGGCGGAGCCTATCAGCAGCGCCGCCCACAGCAACATCACCAGCGCGGCCGGCAGGAAGGGAGCGGCCAGCCAGATGGCGAGGCCCAGCATGACCACGCCAAAGGCCGATTTCACCGCCTTCATCCAGTTGCCGGCGCGCGGCAGCACATGGCCGCCGAAGGTGCCGATGACGATCAGCGGCAAGCCCAGGCCCAGCGCCATGGCGTACAGCGCCGCGCCGCCCAGCACGGCGTCGCCGGTGCTGCCGATATAGCCTAGCGCCAGCGCCAGCGGCGGCGCGACGCAGGGGCCCACCAGCAGGGCCGACAGCGCGCCCATCAGGAACACGGTGACGGCCTTGCCGCCTGACAGCTGGTTGGAGGTGTCGGCCAACTTGGATTGCAGGGCGCTGGGCAGCTGGATGGTGAACAAATCAAACATGGACAGCGCGAACACCACCATCAGCGCGCTGGCGGCCAGCACTACGGCGGGCTGCTGCAGCCACACGGTCAGCAGCGAGCCGGTCAGACCGGCCACCACGCCGACGGCGGTGTAGGTGAGCGCCAGTCCTTGCACATACAACAGGGACAGCAGGAATCCGCGGCCGCGGGTGAGGGTTGCGCCCTGGCCGGCAATCAGCGATGAAACGATGGGCAGCAGCGGGTACATGCAGGCGGTGAACGCCATGCCCAGACCCGCCAGCAAGAAAGTGCCCAGTGTGGTCAGCCAACCCTTGGCCGCCAACTCGCTGTTACCGGCCGGCGATTTTCCCGCGGCGGCGGCGCCTCCGAGCCAGGCATTCGCTTTGCCGCCGGCCTCGCCGCTGACGGCGCCGACCTTCAGCTTGTGGGTATACGGCGGGTAGCAGACGCCGGCCTCGGCGCAGCCCTGCAGCCGGACGTTCAGCTGGAAGTCGGCCGGCGCGCCGGGGTTCAGCGGGATGACGATCTGTTGTTTGCCGTGGTAAATCACTTGCTTGCCGAAGTAAGGATCGTTCTTTTCCTGGCCGGTCGGCAGCGTCGGCTTGCCGGTCAGGTCGGCCGGCGTGGTGCTGATGGCGATGCGGTCGCGGTACAGGTAGTAGCCGGGCGCCACATCCAGCGTCAGTTGCAGCTTGTCGCCGCTGCGGCTGATTTCGGCCGCGAAGGCCTTCTCCGGCGGAAGCAGGTCGTCTTGGTTGACCGCATGGGCAGGCAGCGCAATGCTGAGGCAGGCGACGAACGCCATCAGCCATTGCCATGCCAGGCGGTGAATGGAGTTGAGGTATGCTTGCACTTGCAGACTCTGATTGGGGTTGCGATGAAATTAAGACGCGGCGGGCGTGATGCGGTTCCGTTTTGTCTCAGTGTGATGCAATATGCATCAAATTGCCGGGCGCGGCAAATGCGAAACTCGCCCTCCGCCAGCCGGCGGCGGCTGCCAGTATATCCGGCCGAACCGCGCGCCGACAGCGCGGCGGATATGAAAAATAAGAATGACGTTATGCATGAGGGGTTATGCGAGAAACCATACATTTTGCCCATGCCAATAGTTTTCCGGCTTCGGTCTATCGCAAGATGCTGAACAAGCTGGCAGAGCGGCATGAAGTGGGCTATCTGGACACCATAGGCCATGATCCGGCCTTCCCGATTACCGATTGCTGGCCGCATCTGGTGGACGAAAGCATACGCCACATCGAGCGCAGCTATGGCGGGCCGGTGGTCGGCGTCGGCCATTCTCTGGGTGGTTTTCTGATGTTCTACGCGGCCAGGAAGCGGCCGGATTTGTTCCGCGCCATCGTGATTCTGGATTCGCCGTTGATGGGGCCGCGCCGTTCCTTTGGCATTTGGCTGGCCAAGCGCCTGGGTTTCATCCAGAAAGTCACGCCGGGCGGCAATACCCTGAAGCGGCGCGACAACTGGGCCTCGGTCGACATGGCGCATGATTATTTCGCGCGCAAGCCCATGTTCGCGCGTTTCGATCCCGAATGCCTGGCCGACTACGCTGAACACGGCACCCAGGATGACGGGCAGAGCGGACGCAGGCTGAAATTCCGGCCACGAGTGGAGCATGATATCTACGCCACGCTGCCACACAATTTCCCCTTCCACAAAGGCCGCCAGAAAGTCCCGACCGGCTTCATCGCCGGCGCGGACTCCGATGTGCTGAACGCTGCCGACATCCATTACATGCGCCGGCATTTCGGCATCGAGGTGGAGTCCCATCCCGGCGGCCACCTGTTTCCGTTGGAGCGGCCGATAGAGACCGCCGAGCATGTCTTGGCTTTGGTCGAGCGTCTGCGTCAGCGTTGAGACCAGCCGCGCGGCTTGGCTTCACTAGGCTGCGCGGCGTTTGCCGCAAGCGGCAAGGCTTGCGATGGATGGGGTTCTCGCGGAAACTATGGTTATTCCCCCATTAGCCGCATGAAAGACCCCTGCCCGTGACGATGGAACACCTGCTCAAGCAACATCGCGACGCCATCGACGCCATCGATGTCGAAATTCTCACCTTGCTCAACCAGCGCGCCAACCATGCCCGAGAAATCGGCGAGATCAAGGGCGGCGGCGTGATTTACCGCCCGGAACGCGAAGCCCAGGTACTGCGCCGCCTGAAGGATTTGAACCCCGGCCCGCTGCCGGGCGAGTCCATCGCCCGCTTGTTCCGCGAGGTGATGTCCGAGTGCCTAGCGTTGGAAAAACCCTTGTCCATCGCCTATCTGGGGCCGGAAGGCACCTTCAGTCAATTGGCCACCATCAAGCACTTCGGCCATGCCGCCCGCACCGTGGCCTGTAGCTCGATAGACGATGCCTTCCGCCAGGTGGAGTCGCGCGCGCTGGATTACGTGGTGGCGCCGGTGGAGAACTCCACCGAAGGCGCGGTCGGCCGCACGCTGGACCTGATGGTCAGCTCCCCGTTGAAGATTTGCGGCGAAGTGGTGCTGCGCATCCACCATCATCTGTTGCGCGGCGCCGAGGGCATGGAGGGCATCCGCCGCGTCTATGCCCATGCCCAGGCGCTGGCGCAGTGCCACGAATGGCTGAACAAGAATCTGCCGGCCAGCGTGGAGCGCGTGTCCGTGGCCAGCAATGCGGAGGCGGCGCGCATGGCGGCCGAAGACGCCTCGGCGGCGGCGATAGCCGGCCAGGCCGCGGCCGAGCGCTTTGGCCTGCTTAAGCTGGCGGAAAACGTCGAGGACGAGCCGAACAACACCACGCGTTTTCTGGTGCTGGGCTTGCAGGACGTTGGCGCCACCGGCCAGGACAAAACGTCCATCGTGGTGTCCGCGCCGAACCGTCCGGGCGCCGTGCATTACCTGCTGGAGCCGATTGCGGCCAATGGCGTGTCGATGAGCAAGTTCGAGTCCCGTCCTTCGCGCGCCGGCCTGTGGGACTATGTGTTCTTCATCGACCTGGAAGGCCATCGCCAGGACGAGAGAGTGCAGCAGGCGCTGAAGGGGCTGCAGGAGCGGACATCCTACGTCAAGATTTTGGGCTCCTATCCGGCGGCGGTGCTGTGACGGGCTGTGTATGATCCTGGGCCGGTTTTCCGGCCCTTGTTGTTTTGAAATCTTGGAAGAAAAAGCAGATGAAATCGATTTGTTTGTTTTGCGGCTCCAACAAAGGCGCCAGGCCGGAATACGAGGCTGCGGCGCGCGAATTCGGCCGCACGCTGGCAGAGCAGGGCGTCACGCTGGTCTACGGCGCCGGCAACGTCGGCCTGATGGGCGTGGCGGCGGATGCCGCGCTGGCCGCGGGCGGGCGCGTGGTGGGAGTGATTCCGGAGTTTTTGAAGGCGAAGGAAGTGGCGCACCTGGGGCTGAGCGAGCTGCATGTCACCGAAACCATGCATCAGCGCAAGGCGTTGATGGCTGAGTTGTCCGACGGTTTCGTCGCCTTGCCGGGCGGATTCGGCACGTTTGACGAATTGTTCGAGATCCTGACCTGGGCGCAGCTGTCGGTGCATGACAAGCCGGTGGGAATGCTGGATGTCGGCGGCTTCTTCCAGCCGCTGCAGGCGATGGTCGATCGCGCTGTCGAAGAGGGTTTCGTGCCGGCCGGCAACCTGAACCTGTTCCAGCGCAGCGAAAGCCTGCCGGCGCTGCTGGATTGGATGCGCGGGTATCGTCCGCAGCCGGTGCCCAAGTGGCTGGACCTGAGCAAGACCTGATGCCAAGGCCCTCGTCGATGTCGTCCAAATCCGGCATTTGGCCGAGATGTCGGCGCGCCCTGGCCTGGCCGCTGGCTCTGTTGCTGGCGGCCGTCATCGTGTTTGAAGAGTATGCCTGGGACGAATTGGCCGCCGCAGTGGCCTGGTTGGCCAAGTGGCCGCCGCTGTCCGCGCTGGAGCGCCGCATCGCCGCGAGTTCGCCTCGCGTGGCGCTCGCCCTGTTCTTGGTTCCGGCCCTGGCCTTGTTGCCGGTCAAGTTGGCGGCCCTGTTTCTGATCGAACAGGGACACGCGCTGCTGGGGCTGGCGGTGATTGTGCTGGCCAAGCTGGGCGGCACCGCGCTGGTGGCGCGCTTGTTCACGCTGACGCGGCCGGCTTTGATGGAGGTGCCGTGGTTTGTGCGGCTATATGGTGGTTTTCATCGTTGCCGCGCCTGGGTGTTTGAGCGTTTGCATGCGTCCTTGCCGTGGCGCTGGACCCGGATTGTCCTGTTCAAGCTGCGGCGGCGTCTGTCCCAGCCTTCGGCCTTGTCCAGGCTGGTGAGGCGGGCGGCGCGCAAATGGCGCAATAAGATGGATGCTGGCGGACGGCATCATGGTGGAGTGCGGAAATGATCATCGTAATGAATGGCTCTGCGACGGATGCCGAGATTGCCGCTGTGGTGGCGCGCATCGAAGCGCAGGGCTTGATGGCGCATGTGTCGCGCGGCAGCGAGCGTACCGTGATCGGCGCGGTGGGCCAGGAGCGCGGTCTGGAGCCGGCTTGGTTCGAATCGATGCCTGGCGTGGCCCGCGCCTTGCGCGTGGTCAGCGACTACCGCATCGTTTCGCGCGAGGCGCAGCCCGAAGACAGCATGGTGCGCATCGGCGATGTCGCCTTTGGCGGCGCCGCCCCGGCCTGGCTGGGCGGCTGCGGACATGACTGGACCCGGGAAACGCTGTCCGCCGCTGCGGCTCGAATCAAGGCTGCGGGCGGCCGTTTGTTATTCGCAGGCCGCGGCGGCCATGACAACCCATATCGTTACCGCCCCATGGGCGCGGCCGATCTGGCAGCCTTGAGCGAAGCGGCGGCGGAGCATGGGCTGGTGGCGGTGGCGGAGCTGCGGGATTTGCGCTTGCTGGACGTGTATCTGGAATTGCAACTGGGCGGCTTGCTATTGCCGCCGCATTGCCTGCGGCAGGTGGAATTGTTGCGAGAAGTCGGCCGCATCAACAAACCTGTCATCTTGCAGCGGAATAATCGCGTGAGGCTTGGCGAATGGCTGCTGGCGGCCGAGCATGTGGCGGTGGGCGGCAATCATAGAATCATCCTGTGCGACTGCGGGAGCGAGGGCGAGGCGGCGGGCCTGGATGTGGGCGAATTGGCCTGCTTGCGGCGCGAAACGCATCTGCCGGTAATGGTGGCGCCGGTAGCGGCGGGCGGCGCGAACTCGGCGCCGATCTTGGCTGCTTCGGCCTTGCTTGCCGGCGCCTGCGGCGTGTTGATGGAAATGGATGCGGCCGATATGCTGAATTTGCAAGCCGTGCTTGAGGCGATGCGGGGCGCGGCCTCGCTGCGCCATGCGCATGGCTGAGCCTCTGGATGCGTTGCTGCTGGATATCGCGGCTTGCCGGCGCTGCGAGGCGCATTTGCCGCACGGTCCGCGCCCGGTGCTGCGGGCTGCGCCTGGCTCGCGCATTTTGCTGGCGGGTCAGGCGCCGGGGCGCAAGGTGTATGAAAGCGGCATCCCCTGGCAGGATGCCAGCGGCGAGCGTTTGCGTGATTGGTTGGGGGTGGATGCGGCGCAGTTCTATGATGCAAGTTGCTTTGCCATTGTGCCGATGGGGTTTTGCTACCCGGGCGCCGGGCGCAGCGGCGACCTGCCGCCCAGGCCGGAATGTCGGGCGCTATGGCATCCGCGGCTCTTGCCTTTGCTGCGCGATGTCAGGCTGGTGCTGGCCGTCGGCGAGTATGCCCAGGCTTACCATCTGCCGCGGCGCAAGAAAACGCTGACCGAGACGGTGGCGGCCTGGCGCGAATACTGGCCTGCCGTTGTGCCGTTGCCGCATCCCAGTCCGCGCAATCAGTTGTGGCTACGGAGAAATTTCTGGTTTGAGAGCGAGTTGCTGCCAGCGTTGCGGGTTTTGGTGAGAGAGGCATTGGCGCGGTAGGCCGCCGGCGCCGGGCGCTATGAGCAAAAACTCTAAAAATGTGGATTTTCGGTTTTTAGCGGGTGATAATCCGCACCAGCACTTAGGGGAGAGCCGTCAAAATGAAGTGTGTTGATGATTTTCGCCTGCAGCTGGGCAACAAGCAACTGGTGCCGATCATGATCGGCGGCATGGGGGTGGATATTTCCACTGCCAGGTTGGCGTTGGAAGCTGCCAGGCTTGGTGGCGTCGGCCATATATCCGACGCGATGGTGCCGACGGTGACGGATCGCCGTTACGACACCAAGTTCGTCAAGACCAAGCTGGCGAAGTACAAATTCAATGTGGACAACCCGGATAAGTCGGTTGTCCAGTTTGATCTTGGCGTGCTGGAGGAAGCCACGCGGCTTCACGTCGGCAACGCCATGCAGCAGAAGCAGGGCGATGGCCTGGTCTTCATCAATTGCATGGAAAAACTGACCATGAACGCGCCCAAGGAGACGCTGCGGGTGCGCATGCGCGCCGCCTTGGATGCCGGCATCGACGGCATCACGCTGGCGGCCGGCCTGCACTTGGGTTCGTTCGCGCTGATCGAGGATCATCCGCGTTTTCGCGATGCCAAGCTCGGCATCATCGTGTCCTCGCTGCGCGCCCTGCAGTTGTTCCTGAAAAAGAACGGCCGCTGCGGCCGGATGCCGGATTATGTGGTGGTGGAGGGCCCGCTGGCTGGCGGCCATCTCGGTTTCGGCATGGACTGGGCTCAGTACGATCTGGCAAGCATTTTTACTGAAATCCGCGACTGGTTGAAAGCCGAGCAGCTGGAGATTCCGCTGATCCCGGCTGGCGGCATCTTCACCGGCAGCGACGCTGCCGGTTTTTTGGAGGCCGGCGCCGGCGCGGTGCAAGTGGCCACCCGTTTCACGGTGACGCGCGAATGCGGCTTGCCGGAGAAGGTGCAGCAGGAGTATTTCAAGGCTGACGAAGACGATATCGAGGTCAATCAGCTGTCTCCCACCGGCTATCCGATGCGCATGATCAAGGGCTGTCCGGCGATTGGCGACAGCATACGACCCAATTGCGAGGCTTACGGTTACTTGCTTGACGCTAAGGGCAGCTGCTCCTATATCGACGCGTATCATAAAGCGCATGAGGCCCATCCGGGCGAGCGCCGCGTGCCGGTTTGGGAAAAGACCTGCCTGTGCACGCATATGCGCAATTTCGACTGCTGGACTTGCGGCCATTATGCGTATCGTCTGAAGGACACCACGCACCGTCTGGCGGACGGCAGCTATCAGTTGCTCAGCGCGGAGCATGTGTTCCACGATTACCAATACAGCAAAGATCATAAGATCGCGCTGCCTAAGCGCGAGGTATGCCTGCTGGCCGGTTGAGCCTTTGTGCATGCAGTCAGAACGGCATTCGCTTCCATGCAAGCGGGTGCCGTTTTTGTTTGGCGGGGCGCATGCGGCGCGTCAAAGATTGTTCATGCCGAATCATTTTGTTGATGTTCGCGGTCTACTTATATAGCATTGACGTTTTGAGCGAGTCGCCCGTGAAATAGCCGCTGGCGTCGATCGGGCATGCGGGTTGCGGATGGCTAGGTTTGCATGCCGCCATCGGCTGCACTACCATCGTGCTCACTATGCCAAGCTGGCTATGAAGAATTCAGGCTCGATGCTATCTTCCGCCATGGGTGATTGATGTATATTCGAAATGATTTCCATTTTCTTGCGAACTAATAATCAACAATGAGCAAAACCGACAAGCAGAACCAGCCGGAATCCGTTTCCCAAAAGATTCGCTACCGTTTGCAAGAGGCCGGCGCGCGTTTCCATGCTAACGATAATATCGCCGACTATATCGAGGACGGCGAGCTCGACGCGCTGCAAGACGAAGTCCAGGCTAAACTGAAAACAGTGCTGGAGAGTCTGGTCATCGACATCGAGCATGATCACAACACGCATGAGACGGCCAAGCGCGTGGCCAAGATGTTTGTGCGCGAAGTGTTTCGCGGTCGTTATGTGCCGATGCCGCCCAGCACCGAGTTCCCCAATGTGGAGCGCTTGAACGAATTGATGATCGTTGGGCCGGTGACCGTGCGCAGCGCCTGCTCCCATCACCTGTGCCCCATCATCGGCCGGGTATGGGTGGGGGTGATGCCCAACGAGAATTCCAATCTGATCGGCTTGTCGAAGTATGCCAGGCTGATCGAATGGGTGATGTCCCGCCCGCAAATCCAGGAAGAGGCGGTTTCGCAGATCGCCGACCTGCTGATGCGCAAGCTGCAGCCTAACGGCCTGGCCATCGTGATGGAGGCGGACCATTTCTGCATGCATTGGCGCGGCGTGAAGGACAGCAATAGCAAAATGACCAACAGCGTGATGCGAGGATCGTTCCTGACGGATGCCGCGCTGCGCCGGGAATTCCTGTCGCTGATGCATAAATGAACGAGGAGCATGGCCATGCTGGTTCGCCTGATTTACTGCAGCCGGGCGCAACAACCGATAGAACAAGCGCTGGTGGATGATATTCTGCTGGCGGCGCGCAAGTATAATCCGCCCTTGGGCATCACCGGCCTCCTGTGTTACAGCAAGGATGTGTTCGTGCAGGTGCTGGAGGGCAGCAGGGTTCATGTCAGCCGTCTGTATCTGAAGCTGGCGCGCGATGCCCGCCATCATTCGCTGACCTTGTTGTCGTTCTCGGAAATCGAGCAGCGTAAATTCGCCAACTGGAGCATGGCCGAGGTGGCGCTGGATCAGTTGAACGCCTCCATCCTGCTGCGCCACTCCTCCTTGCCAGTGCTGGACCCGTTCATCATGCCGGGCGCCAGCGTCGAACGCCTGCTGGAGGATTTGGCCGAATCCGGCACGATTCAGTACCGCTAGCGGTGGTGGGCGGTGCCATTATATTTATTTCCGATGAAGGAGTTATGTTGCTGAACCGCATTGTTCCCGCTCTGGCGCTGCTGGCGCTCGCCGCATCGGCCCAGGCCGCTGCCACGCAGACCTTGCCGTCTGGCGTCACGGTCGAAATCCTGACCCAGGGCAAAGGCGTCAAACCTAAGCCAACCGATACCGTCAAGGTCAACTACCGCGGCACTTTCAAGGATGGACGCGAGTTCGACAGCTCGTACAAGAATGGCGGCCCGATCAGTTTCCCGCTGAATCGCGTGATTCCGTGCTGGACGCAAGGCGTCAGCGCGCTGAGCGTGGGCAGCAAGGCCAAGCTGTTCTGCCCCGCCGCCACCGCCTACGGCAGCCGCGGCGCGCCGGGCGCTATCCCGCCGAACACCGATCTGTACTTCGAGGTGGAGTTGCTGGATATCCAGAAATAATCGCGGAGCGATCCAGACAATGAAACAGGCCCGCTGCTGCGGGCCTGTTTCATTATCGTGAGCGTGGCGGCGTGTCAGGCCGGGAATAAGGCGCCCAGCGGCGCGACGATGCGTTCCAGGTAGTCGGCATCGATCTGATCGAAACTGGCCAATTGGTCGGAATCGATATCCAGCACCGCCACCACTTTGCCGGAGGCGTCGCGAACGGGCACCACCACTTCGGAGCGCGCGCTGGATGAGCAGGCGATATGGCCGGGGAAGGCGTCCACGTCCTCCACCAGCAGCGTGCGGTTCTGCGCCCAGGCGCTGCCGCAAACGCCGCGCCCATGCGGGATTCGGGTGCAGGCAATCGGTCCCTGGAAGGGGCCGAGAACCAATTGCTCGCCCTTGACCAGATAGAAGCCGGTCCATAGCCAGCCAAAAGTCATGGCCAGGGCTGAGGAGAGGTTGGCCAGCGCGGCGATGACGTCGGTTTCGCCGTCAATCAGGGCGTGCGCCTGCGGCAGCAGCGTCCGGTACTTGTCTTCCTTGTTGTCGCCTTCGATGATCAGATTTTCTGCCATGGGTATTGCGCATTCGTGTTGGGGAAGGCGATAGCATACACGGGTTGGCCAAAAAGAAAACGCCGCCCTGGGCTGGGCGGCGTGTCAGTGTGCGGAGCCTTGGCGGACTTACATCATGTGTTGGCCGCCGTTCATCGCGATATTGCTGCCGGTGATGAAGCCGGCGTGTTCGGAGCTGAGGAAGCCGACCAGCGCGGCGATCTCCTCAGGCTTGCCTAGGCGGCCGACCGGAATCTGCGCGATGATCTTGTTGCGCACGTCTTCCGGCACCGCCATGACCATTTCGGTGGCGATGTAGCCCGGGGAAATGGTGTTGACCGTCACGCCCTTTTTGGCCACTTCCTGCGCCAGCGCCATGGTGAAGCCGTGCATGCCGGCCTTGGCGGCGGAATAGTTGGTCTGGCCAAACTGGCCTTTCTGGCCATTGATGGACGAGATATTGATGATGCGGCCGAAACCGGCTTCCAGCATGCCGTCCAGCACCGGCTTGGTCATGTTGAACACCGAATCCAGATTGGTGCGGATGACGGCGTCCCAGTCGTCCTTGGTCTGCTTCTTGAAGCTGGCGTCGCGGGTGATGCCGGCGTTGTTGACCAGAATGGAAACCGGGCCGAGATCTTTGACGATGCGCGCCACCATGGATTGGCAGGCGGCGAAATCGGCAACGTCGCACTGGTAGCAGTGGATGTCGGTGAAGCCCAGGCCGTTCATGTCGGCAAGCCAAGCTTGTTCACGGCCTGATTTGCTATAGGTGGTGACTACGGTGTGGCCGGTTTCGGCCAGAGTCTTGCAAATGGCGGTTCCGATACCGCCCATGCCGCCGGTGACTAGCGCGATTTTTTTCGTCATGATGCTGGCTCCTCTTTTGGTGTTGAGTCTATGCTTGCGTAATACTGAACCCCTTTTCTTACAGAATATTTAGCGCGATATAAAAAGTAAATAAGAAGTGTGTGCTTGCATATTTACAAAGGCGCTTTCGACAACTCCTGCGTCAAACGCTGCAATAAGCCCAGTCTATGCGCCGCAATCTCGCCTTTTTCCGCTGCGTTTATGATCGCACAATTAGGTTCGACCCGGTGCGTGCAGTTATGGAAACGGCACTGTCCAATATACCTGCGCAGCTCCGGGAAATAATGAGTCAGATCAACTGCTTTAAGGTGCTTCAAGCCAAATTCTTGCAGGCCAGGCGAGTCAATCAGCTGGCTGCTTTCGTCCAGATGGTAGAGCGTGGCGTGGGTGGTGGTATGACGGCCGGAATCCAGCGCGGTGGAGATGTCGCCAATGCGGGCATTGGCCTCCGGCAGCAGGGCATTGGTCAGGGTGGACTTACCCATTCCGGATTGCCCTACCAAAACGCTGGTATGGCCGTGCAGCAAGGGTTTCAGCGGGGTGAAGTCCTGTTTGGCCGATAGTGTAACCAGCTTGTATCCAAGTTTCACATACAGTTGCAATTTTTCCAGCAGCGCGGCGGTTTCCGGCAGGTCGCACTTGTTGACGACGATGACAGGATCGATGTCTCCTGCCTCGGCCGCGATCAGGCAGCGCCCTAGCAGCTCCTCATTGGGCGAGGGGACGGCGGCGACGACGAACAGGATGCGCGTGACGTTGGCGGCGATGACCTTGGTTTTCCAGTCGTCCTGGCGATATAGCAGGCTGCGCCGCTCATGAGAGCGCTCGATCACCGCCTGTTCCTGGTTTTGCACCAGGATGTCCACGATATCGCCGCAAGCGTAATCGACTCGCTTGCCGCGGGTGGTGCAGTCATAGGTTTGGCCGTTGGCTTCAACGATGAAGCGACGGCCGTGGCTGCGGATGATTTGACCTACGCTGGCTGTCATGGGCGCTTGATCAAGGCTTCAGTCTTGGCCGCGCAGATGAAGTCGTTCAGGGTCAGGCCGCCGGCGTCATGGGTGCTGAAGTTGACCACTACGCGGTTGTAATGCACCGACAGGTCCGGATGATGGTCTTCCTGGTGGGCGATCCAGGCCAGCGCATTCACGAAAGCCATCGTTTCATGGTAATTGGCGAAGCGGTAGGTCTTGTTCAGCTCAATGCCGACCACCTGCCATTCCGGCAGCGAGGACAGCAGCTGCTTGACGGTGTTGTCCGCCAGCGGATTCTGGCCGTGTTGCGGGGTGCAGGACAATTCCAGCAGATTCATGCGTGGTTTCCTTTTAGGTGTTGGATGCGCAGCGCGGCGGGCGGGTGCGAATCGTAGAACATGGAGTGGATAGGGTCCGGCGTCAGCGTGGACGCGTTGTCGCGGTACAGCTTGACCAGGGCGCCGATCAGATCGTCGGCGCGGGTCTGTTCCGAAGCGAAATCGTCCGCCTCGTACTCATGCCGGCGCGACATGCGGCTGGACAGCGGCGTCAGCGGGAAGGTGAACGCCGGCGTGGCGGTGAAGAACAGGATCAGCGCCATGGCGGTGCTCGGCACGGTGACGCCGAGTCCGGCGTAGAACCACGGCGAGTGCAGTAGCTGGCCCAGCGCCCACAGCAGCGCCAGCGACAGGCCAAAAGCCATGGCGATGCGTTTGACGATGTGGCGGCGCTTGAAGTGGCCCAGCTCATGCGCCAGCACGGCCTCGATCTCGGCGTGGCTGAGCTGCGACAGCAAGGTATCGAAGAACACGATGCGCTTGGCGGAGCCAAAACCGGTGAAATAGGCATTGCCGTGGCTGGAGCGGCGCGAGCCGTCCATGACGAACACGCCCTGGCTCTTGAAGCCTGCCTTTTGCAGCAGTGATTCGATGCGCGTCTTCAGCGCATCGTCCTGTAGCGGCTGGAACTTGTTGAACAGCGGAGCGATCACCGTGGGGAAGATGGCCACCATCAGCAGCTGGAAAGCCGACCATACCAGCCACACCCACAGCCACCATAGCGGCCCGGAAATATCCATCAGCCACAACACCAGGGTCACCAGCGGCAGGCCGATGACGGCGCCGATCAGCAGGCCCTTGACCTGATCCATCAGGTAGAGACCGATTGTCGTCTTGTTGAAACCAAAGCGGGCCTCAATGCCGAAGGTGCCGTACAGGCTTAGCGGCAGCGAAACCAGGCCGCTGATCACGGCGACGGCGGCGATCAGCGCCAGGCCGGACAGCAGCGGCTGGGCAAACCATTGCTGTGAGTGAACGGCCAGCCATTGCAGGCCGCCGCCGAAAGTCAAGCCGGCGATCAGCGCGGTGTCCAGCCAGGCCGACAGCAGGCCGAGCCGGGTCTTGGCGATGGTGTAATCGGCGGCGTGCTTGTGCTGTTCCAGGGTGATGCTGTCGCGGAAGGCCGCGGGCACCTGGTGGCGGTGGCGGGCGATATGGCGGATGTGCCGCCAGCCCAGCCAGAGTTTCAGACTCAACGTCAGCGCCAGCGCGCAGGCGAACAGTAGGGAAAATGCGTCGGTCATGGGTATCGATATGGGTGTCGGGTTTGCCGCCGCGGCGGCAATGAAGGAAAATGGCAGGGTTTTCTCAAGATTGGCTAGTATGGCACAAGATACCAATAACCTCATCTGGCTCGACATGGAAATGACGGGCCTGAATCCGGATGCCGATCGCATCATCGAAGTGGCGATGATCGTCACCGACAGCCAGCTGAATGTGGTGGCCGAGTCGCCCGTGCTGGTGATTCACCAGCCGGACGCTGTGCTGGACGCGATGGACGACTGGAACAAGAACACGCACGGCAAGAGCGGGCTGATCGAGAAGGTGAAAAACTCCGCGGTCAGCGAGGCCGAGGCGGAGCAGGTGCTGCTCGAGTTCATGATGCAGCATGTGCCTGAGCGGACCACGCCGATGTGCGGCAACACCATTCATCAAGACCGCCGCTTCATGGCGCGCTGGATGCCCAGGCTGGAGGCTTACTTCCACTATCGCAATCTGGACGTATCCACCCTGAAAGAGCTATGCAAGCGCTGGAAGCCGGAAGTGGCCAAGGGCGTGGTCAAGCGCGGCAAGCATGAAGCGTTGGCGGACATCCTCGAGTCTATCGAGGAGATGCGCTACTACCGCGAACATTTCCTCAAGCTGTAAGCGCGAGGCAAGCCATCGGCGAGGGGCCGGCCCTTGGGCCAGCCCTTTTTTTCCATTTTTGATATTCCATCGGCAGAAAACATGGCCGCACACCGCCACATCGACATCAACAGCACGCCAATCTGGGCCAAGCTGCATCAGCATCAGCGCGCGACGCGCCAGATGCATATGCGCGAACTGTTTCAATTGGACCCGAACCGCTTCCAGCGCTTCTCGTTGGAGCTGGACGGCTTGTTGCTCGATTACTCCAAGAACCGGATCACCGAGCGCACGCTGGAGCTGCTGTTCGATCTGGCTAGGGCGGCGGATCTCAAGGGCTGGATGGAGCGGATGCGCGATGGCGCGCGCATCAATATCAGCGAAGACCGCGCCGTGCTGCATACCGCGCTGCGTCTGCCGGAAGACGCCAGCCTGGTGGTGGATGGCCAGGATGTAGTGGCGGATGTGCATCGGGTGCTGCGGCGGATGCGCGATTTCAGCGACAAGGTGCGTGACGGCGCGTGGCTGGGTTTCGATGGCCAAAGGATTCGCGATGTAGTGAATCTCGGCATCGGCGGCTCGGATCTGGGGCCGCTGGTGGTCAAGGAAAGCCTGTCCGCCTATGCGCATCCGGAATTGAACGTCCATTTCGTGTCGAATGTGGACGGCCAGCATCTGGCGCGGACGCTGGAGAAGCTGCATCCGGCCACCACGCTGTTCATCGTGGCTTCCAAATCGTTCACCACGCCGGAAACGCTGCTGAACGCCCAGGCCGCGCGCGGCTGGTTCCTGCAGGCGGGGACGGAAGCGGATATCGCCCGCCATTTTGTGGCGGTATCCACCAATGAGCCGGCGGTGCGGGCCTTCGGCATCGATCCGCAGCATATGTTTGGCTTCTGGGATTGGGTAGGGGGGCGCTACTCGGTTTGGTCCGCCATCGGCTTGCCGGTGATGCTGTCGGTGGGCTACGACCATTTCCGGGCATTTCTCGATGGCGGCCACGCCATGGACCGACACTTCTTCGAGTCGCCGTTCGAAGCCAATATGCCGGTGCTGCTGGCGCTCATCGGCATCTGGTACAACACCTTCTATCGGGCGCATACTCATGCCATCATGCCCTACGATCATGGCCTGCGGCGCTTGCCGGCCCACATCCAGCAGCTGGATATGGAGTCTAACGGCAAGCGGGTCGGGCGCTGCGGCGAAGCGCTGGATTTCGACACCGGGCCGGTGATCTGGGGCGAGGAGGGCGCCAACAGCCAGCATGCCTTTTTCCAACTGCTGCACCAGGGCACGCGCTTGGTGCCGTGCGACTTCATTCTGCCGCTGAACAGCCATTATCCGCAGGGCAATCAGCACGACGTGCTGGTGGCCAACTGCCTGGCGCAGACCGAGGCCCTGATGCGCGGCAAGAGCGAGGCCGAGGTGATGCAGGAGCTGGGGCATTTATCGGGCGAGGCATTGGACATGCTGTTGCCGCAAAAACTGTTTCCGGGCAACCAGCCCTCCAATACGCTGGCGCTGGACAAAGTCACGCCCTATGCCCTGGGCATGCTGATGGCTTTGTATGAGCACAAGGTGTTTGTGCAGGGGGTGATCTGGGGCATCAACTCGTTTGATCAGTGGGGGGTGGAGTACGGAAAGCAGCTGGCCAGGCGCATCCTGCCGGAATTATCCGGCGATGCCGGCGCGCTGTCGCACGACAGCTCCACCAACGGCCTGATCAGGCACTACAGAGAACGACATGGCAAATAGCAGACAACTGGCCGCCGACCTCGGCGCGCTGCTGCTCGGACGCGGGGAAAGCATCGCAACCGCAGAGTCCTGCACGGGCGGATTGATCGCCGCCGCCATCACCGACATTCCGGGCAGCTCCGCCTGGTTCAGCCACGGCGTGGTCAGCTACGGCAATCAGGCCAAACAGCAGTTGCTGGGCGTGCAGGCGTCGTCGCTGATGGACCACGGCGCGGTCAGCGAACGGGTGGTGCGGGAAATGGCGGTCGGCGCGCAGACGCTGGCCGATGCCGACTGGGCGGTGGCGGTTTCCGGCATTGCCGGGCCGGATGGCGGCTCGCCGGAAAAGCCGGTGGGCCTGGTCTGGCTGGCCATCGCCCATCCCGGCGGACAGACGGAGGCTTGGAGTTGCCACTTTTGCGGCGACCGCGAAGCCGTCCGGCGGCAAACTGTGGAAGAAGCGTTGGCGCGGCTGTTGCAGCGCATCCACGGCCACGTGCGCGCGGCTTAGCTGTCTTCGTCAGTGTCGGGTTTGGCGGGCGCTTGCCGCGCCCGGGGATGCGCCTGGTCGTAGACCTTGGCCAAGTGCTGGAAGTCCAGGGCGGTGTAGATTTGCGTGCTGGACAGGTTGGCGTGGCCCAGCAGCTCCTGCACTGCCCGCAGATCGCCTGAGGACTGCAGCAGGTGGGAAGCGAAGGAATGGCGCAGCATGTGCGGGTGGACATGCTGGCTGGCGCCGGTCTTGACGGCCCAGTCGCGCAGCCGTTTTTCTATCTGGCGGCCACCCAGGCGGCGGCCGTGGCGGCCGGTGAACAGCGCGGGCTCGTCTGCGGCTGCCTGGCGTTGCGCCAGCCATGTTCGCAGCCGGCGCATCGCTTCCGCGCCTATCGGCGCCAGTCTTTCCTTGCCGCCCTTGCCGCGAATCCGCAATAGCTGGTCAGAGAAATCCACGTCTTGCAGATTCAAGCCCACGGTTTCCGACAAGCGTAGCCCGCAGCTGTAGACCAGCTCGAAGATGGCGCGGTCCCGCGCATCCAGTTCGTCATCGCCTTCTATCCTGTCCAGCAGCGCCGCCGCGCCATCGACCGGCAGCGCCTTGGGCAGCAGCTTGTCGCGTTTCGGCGCGCGCAAGGCGCTGGCCGGATTGTCTTCACGTTGCCCGCTTTGTTGCAGCCATTGATAGAACTGGCGCCAAGCGGACAGCCGCCGCGCCAGGCTGCGGCTGCCCAGGCCGCGCGCATGTTGTTGCGCCAATGCTTTGCGCAAGTCGATGGCTTGGGCTTCGGCCAGGGTTTTGGGCTGCAACTGGCCAGTCAGCGTTTCCAGATCGGCGCGATAGCCCGCCAGCGTGTGCGGGCTGCGGCCGGCGACGGTCAGGTGGTCGATGAAGCGGGCGATGTCGTCGCGCATGTCAGCGCCGCAGCCGCGCCATCTGCATCAGGCGGTCAAACAATTGCAGATCCTGTTCGTTCTTCAGCAGCGCGCCGGCAAGCGGCGGCGGCGCGTTGCGTTCCTGCCGCGCGGCGAGTTCGGTCTCGCTGATGGCTTCGCCGGTCAGCAATTTCAGCCAGTCCAGCAGCTCCGAGGTGGTGGGTTTCTTTTTCAGGCCCGGCAGTTCGCGGATGGAAAAGAACACTTCCAGCGCCTGCTGCACCAGCTGCTGGCGGATGTTGGGGAAGTGGGCATCGACGATGGATTGCATCGTTTCGGCGTCCGGGAAGCGTATGTAGTGGAAGAAGCAGCGGCGCAGGAAGGCGTCCGGCAGCTCTTTCTCATTGTTGGAGGTGATGATGATGATGGGGCGTTGTTTGGCGCGTACGAATTGCTGCGTTTCGTGAACGAAGAATTCCATCTGATCGAGTTCGCGCAGCAGGTCGTTGGGAAATTCGATGTCCGCCTTGTCGATTTCGTCGATCAGCAGAACCGGCGCTTGATCGGCTTCGAAGGCCTGCCACAGCTTGCCCTTGACGATGTAGTTGGCGATGTCGTGGACTTTCGGGTCGCCCAGCTGCGAATCGCGCAGCCGCGACACGGCATCGTATTCGTACAGGCCGTGCTGCGCCTTGGTGGTGGACTTGATCGGCCAGACGATCAGCTCCCGGCCCAGGCTGGCGGCGACTTCCTCGGCCAGCATGGTTTTGCCGGTGCCGGGCTCGCCCTTGATCAGCAGTGGGCGTTGCAGGGCGATGGAGGCATTGACGGCCATCATCAGGTCGTCGGTGGCGATATAGCGTTCGGTGCCGGTAAAACGGGTATTCATTGAGTCAACTATGGCAATGGGTGAGAGAAAGGGGCGGCGGCTGAAAGGCAGGCGCCCCGAGTATGAGGATCAGCGGGCGAACTCGCGCTCCAGGTCGTCCAGCGTGATGCTCCAGCTTTTCATCATGTGGCTGAGCAGAGCCATTTCGCTGTCGCTGATGGTGCCGTCGGATTTGGCGATGTCCATCGCCAGCACGCAGGTCAGGATGCGCTTGCGCCGGTCGCTCACCTCGGCCAGCAGGTTGTCCACCCGCTCGCGATCCAGCAGGCGGATGGAGCCGTCTTCGCCGGCTTCGTCGGAAAGGTCGTCGCAGTAGTCGCGCAGCACTTGGGCAAACTGTTTGCGCGGCAGATTGATCAGGTGGTAGACGTGCAGCTTTTCCAGCAATTCGAGTTCGCGCGGGTCCATATTGCCGTCTGTGATCATGAACATGGCCAGCAGCCTGGCCATCGCCTCTGGACTGTTGGGCGAGTAATTTCTCATGGCGCTATTCCTTATTTGCTATTGGCTAAGCTTTCCGGCAAAGGCTTCCGGCATTGGGGCGACTTTGCGTGTCTGATAATCGAAGAAGACGACGCCTGTTTTCAATCTTGCCACTTCTTTGCAGCTGTTGTCATCGACTGCCTGATAAATCAGATCGAAACCATGGCGGTTGATGTCGTCGGCTCCGAGTCGAAAGCGCAGGGCATCGCCATGAAAGGCCTCGGCGCGGTAGCAGATGGCGGTGTCTGCCACGATCAGCCCCAGCCCTTCCACTTGCAGCTCATGCGGGTAGCCGAGCGATTTCAGCCAACGCAGCCGCGCCTCGTGGGCCAGCCGCAGCACCGCGTCGTTGCCCAGGTGGCCGGCGTAGTTGATGTCGCTGATCCGGATGTCCAGCGTGGTCTCGAAAAACATGCGCTCTGGAAGTTCAAGTTTGATGCGTGCCATGGCTTGGTATACTGAAACGATGAGGGGCGGATATGGCCTTTATGTCTGCAAGACCTAATCTGTGTCAAACATCATGATGCGGGTCTTGATAGACTGGGAGTGTAAGCCAAATTCATATAGGAGCTGCATGTCATGTATCAGAAAATCTTTGTGCCGGTGGATGATAGCGACACCTCCATGATGGCGCTGATTGAAGCTTGCAAGCTCGCCAAGGCGTTCGCTTCGACGGTCCGGCTGGTTCATGTGGTCGATCTCGCGCAGTTCGGCTGGGGTGGCACCGAATTCCTGGATGCGACGGAGCTGCAGAAGTCGATCAAGCAGGCGGGTGAGCAGGTGCTGCAGCAGGCTGTGGAGAGGGCGAGATCGCTTGGGGTGGAATCTGAATGCCAGATTCTGGAGAGCTGGGGCGACAAGATCGCTTTGGTGTTGGCCGACGACGCCAGCGCTTGGGGCGCCGATCTGATCGTGATGGGCACGCACGGTTTGGGCGGACTGATGCATTTGCTGATGGGCAGCGTGGCCGAGGGCGTGCTCAAGGTGGCGGATGTGCCGGTATTGCTGGTCCGTTATGCCGGGGAGTAGGCGGCGTCAGGCGGCAAAAAGCCGACGCGGGTAGGCCGCGTCGGCTTTGTTTTTCTTATATTTATGGCAATCAGTTGGCGGCCGCTTCGGCGCCGCCTTCTTGCGCTTCGATCTTGGTGCGAACCGCTTTGCGCAGGCTCTTGTACAGATCGGGGTGGGTTTCCTTCAGGTATTCCACAATCTCGAAATCTTCGCGGCGTACCTTGGACAGGTCAATTTGCTCGACGTGAACCAGGCGCAGCAGCTCGCGTACCGGCTTCGGCATGTTGCGGCCGCTTTCGTAGCGGGAGCCGCCGGACTGGGTAACGCCGATGCGGCTCCAGAACTCTTGCTGATTCAGGCCAAGCTTGCGGCGGATTTCCCGCGGGTTCGGGATCTTTTCAAACAGTTTCATGAGTGTTCCTCTCGTATCTGAAACAAATGGTTCTAATATTTTTTAGGACTTCGCCCTGCTTACTAAAAATAGCAAAAAAAATTCAACAGGAATATTTATGATGCAGGGAAAATAGTGAAGTTCCATGAATTTGAAAATTCAGTTTTGCTAATGTTAGCGCAATCTTATTGTCAAGGACAATGGGATTTGCGAGGTCGGCGAAAAAAAACGCCTGACTGTCGCAAATTTGCAATCATCTTGACGGGTGATTCTGGGGGAGGGGTGGCGAGCCTGAACCCCGGCACTTGCACTAAGTAACTGTGGCTGCTTCCTTCCGGACCTGACCAGGTTCGCTACCGTGCAATGCGGGGAGGCCCGCCATAGAGAAAACGGATTGTATTCAATATTCGACTATTTGACAAGCATTTTTATGCGGCCGCTCTTGGCGCAGATGCGAATGATTCGCCGCTATTGCCGACCGCCGGGCTTGGGTGCAGACTCAACGGCAACGCCATCTTCTGAATTCGCCGAGTCCGACTATGAATCCAACCGTTGTTCCGCTGCTGGCCGAGTTGATCCGTTTCGACACCACCAGCCGCCGCTCCAATCTGCAATTGATAGAGTGGGTGCAGGCTTATCTTGCCGGCTTCGGCCTGGCCTGCAGGCTCACCTACGATGATGATGGCGGCAAGGCCAACCTGTTCGCGCGCATCGGCAAGCCGGGATTGCCTTTGGTCGTGCTGTCCGGGCATAGCGATGTGGTGCCGGTGGATGGGCAGCAGTGGCGCTATCCGCCGTTCGAGCTGACCGATGGCGGCGATGGCCGGCTCTATGGCCGCGGCAGCGCCGACATGAAGGGTTTTATCGCCTGCGTGCTGGCGCAGGTGCCTTTGTTTGTGCAATTGGCGAATGAAGACCGACTGAGGCAAGGCATAGGCATTGCTTTGTCCTATGACGAGGAGGTGGGCTGCCTTGGCGTGGGGAGGCTGATTGATGGGCTGGCTGCCGATGGCGAGTCGATTGCCGGCTGCCTGGTCGGCGAGCCGACTTCGATGCGGCCTGTCATCGCCCACAAGGGCATTGCCCACTATCGCTGCAAAGTGAAGGGACGCGCCGCGCACTCCTCGTTGACGCCGCACGGCGTCAACGCCATCGAATACGCCGCCCGGCTGATCACCCATATCCGCAAGCTGGCCGACGCCGAAGCCGCGTTCGGCCATCATCAGCCGCTGTACGATGTGCCGTTCACCACCATGCAGACAGGGTTGGTCCATGGCGGCGTGGCGTGCAATATCGTGCCGGCCGATTGCGAATTCATGTTCGAGTGCCGCTGGCTGCCGGGCGATGAGCCGCAACGCTTGGTCGCCTCGGTAGCGGATTATGCCGAGACGCTGCTGGTGGAGATGCGTCAGGTCGCGCCGGAGGCGGACATCGTGATCGAGCCTGTGGTGTATAGCCCGGCATTCGAGTCCGATCCGGCTTCGGAAATACGCCATTACGTGGCCAGCTTGTGCGGCTGCGAGGGCGGCGCTGGGGTGGCTTACACCACTGAGGCGGGGTTGTTCGGCCAGGCGGGCATGCCATGCGTGGTGCTAGGTCCGGGCTCGATAGAACAAGCGC
>NZ_MKCR01000033.1 GCF_001855565.1 Chromobacterium amazonense
GGGAGCAGATCAGCCGCGGAGCCGCGCCCAACGGTCTTATTGCAGCAAGGTCAGCGCAGATTGCGGCATCGAGTTGGCTTGCTTCAGGATCGAGCTGCCGGCCTGCTGCAGAATCTGGTTTCTGGTCAGGTTGGCGGTTTCAGAGGCAAAGTCAACATCCATGATCCGGCTTTTGGCAGCCGTCAGGTTTTGCGTATAACTTTGCAAGTTGGCCACTACCGCGTCAAAACGGTTCTGCACCGCGCCCCAGTTGGAGCGTACCGTAGAAATCTGGGCGATATCTTTATCCAAAGATGACAGGATGGCCGAAGCGCCTGATTGCGTCGTGATATTGATCGTGCCGGTATTGGTCAACGACGCGTTATAGCTGCACAACACCCCTGCAGAGGTCATATCGACAGACGAAACCGAAACCTGGTTGCTGGCATCGCCTGATGAGCCAATCTGGAACATCAGCACCGCGTTGCCAGACAACAGCTGAGTGCCATTGAATTGCGTGGTCTGCACAATGCGCGAGATTTCCTGTGTCAGTTGATCCACTTCAGACTGCATCTGCGAACGGTTAGTATTGCTGGCAGATCCGTTGGCGGACTGCACTGCGATTTCACGAATGCGCTGCAAGTTGTTGGCAAGCTGCCCCAGCGCGCCTTCCGCCGTCTGGCCGACGGAGATGCCGTCGTTGGCGTTGTTGATCGCTTGGTTATTGCCGCGAATGGCGGAAGTCAGCGTTTGTGAAATCGCCAGACCAGCGGCATCATCCTTGGCGCTGTTGATGCGCAGACCGGAAGATAAACGAGCCAAAGACTGAGATAGCGAGGCCTGCGAGCCGTTGAGGTTATGCTGGGCTTGCAGCGACGTGATGTTGGTATTGACGGTAATTGCCATTTCATTCCCCTTATCAGCCCAGTGGGCTCACCAAGATAATTGCCTGATGGTGAGTTGATCGGCCCGCCAAGAAGAATTTTTATGAAATCGGTAAAATTACCAAAATAAAGCCGGTTTCCCTTTGAAAATAAAAAAACCCTCAGGTTAGCCCGAGGGTTTTGATGCTTGCCGCAGCTTAGCCATGCAAAATCTGGAACCAATCCTCGTAGTGATCTTCCAGCCAGTAGTGCTGATTGAACCAGGCTCGCAGCGTATCGCCTTCCTTCGCCAGCGCATCCAGGTCATGAACACGTGAACGTATCGCTTCGATCCAGGCGTCCGCCCGGTTAGGCACTCGGCATACCGGCGCATTATTGGTCTGGTACGGGTAGATGTCGGTGCACACCACCGGCCAGCCCAGCACGCCGTACTCCAGCAAGCGCAAGTTGCTCTTGGCCTCATTGAATGGGTTCAGTTCCAGAGGCGCGACGGCGAGGTCGAGATTCAAGCTCGCTACTTTTGCCGCGTAGTCGGCGAAAGTCACCGCATGGTGCATCTCGGCCACATAGGGGCGGAATTGCGGCAGGCACATGCCCATGAATATCCAGTCCACCTCCTGGTAGGTGGCCAGGATCACTTCATGGATCAACTCCAGGTCGCCGCGGTGCTGGCCCGCGCCCACCCAGCCCACCCGCGGCTTCTTGCCGGTGCGTCGCTCGGATTTCAGATCGCCCCAGATGGTTTTGCGCAGCCGGTTTGGCACCACCGCCACATCGCCTACCATTTTCTGGATGAAGTCGGCCAAGGGTTGGGTGGACACCACGGCGGCGTCGCACAGCTTCAGCACGCGGCGCAGGCGTTGTTTGGCATCGGGGTAATGGCGGGACCAATGGTCATACAAGCTGCTCTTTTCCGGCACGCCGCCCACCAAGTCGTCCAGGCCGAATACCACCCGCACTTCCGGCGTGTATTTGCGATACGCATCCAAAGACTCATAGATGTAATCGCTGATGCCGGTATGCAGCAGGATGGTGTCCGGTGACTGGCGAGCCAACTCCACCGCCGTGGGCAAGCCGGCGGACGGCTGGTGAATCTCGCCATCCAGCTTGCCTTTTTCTTGCAACACGGACAAAGGCTGGCTCAAACGGTACTCGCCGCTGCCGCCGGGCACCGGGATGCCCAGCACCCGTTTGCGGCCTGGCAATTTCGGATCCCAGGCCACGATGCGGTCCGGGTCCAACGCCACGCGCTTGGTGCGCAGCGACAAGTGACGGCTGAAGCCTGGATCGTTTCTCATCACAGGCATCCAACGCGCCAGCATCGCCTCCATCTCGTCCCGCTCGCGCACCGCGGCGCGCAGAGCCGGACGCGGATCGGTGGTGACGCGGCCAATGCTCTTGGCGTGGTGATGGTACAAAACGACAAAGGGATTGTAGACATTGCGCAGGCCGGCTGCCTGCACCTTCAGGCAAAAGTCGACATCGTTGAAGCAGACCTGGAACGTCTCCGCGTCCATGCCGCCAACCGCATCGTAAATCTGCTTTTCCACCAGCAGGCAAGCCGCCGTCACCGCCGAGTAATTTTGCATGGTCAGGCTGCGGTTCAAGTAGCCGGCAAACAGATAATCCATGTCCTCGAACACATGGTCCGCCACCGAATACATGCCGCCGGGCATGCCTAGCACAATGCCGGCATGCTGGACGCGGCCGATCTCCGGATACAGCAGGCGGGCGCCCACCGCCCCCACACCCGGCTGCTGCGCAGTGGCCAGCAGCCGCTCCAGCCAATTGGCGAAGATCACTTCGGTATCGTTGTTCAGCAACAGCAGGTACTCGCCTCGCGCCTCGGTCGCGCCAAGATTGCATTGCGCAGAGAAATTGAATGGCGCGTCATAGCTGAGCACCCGAATCCGGCCCGGATAGTGCGCTTGGACTTTTTCGTAATATTCGAAGGTTTCCGGATCTTCCGAACCATTATCGACCAACAGCACTTCAAAATTCTGGTAGCCGGTAATACCGAACAGACTGGCAAGGCATGGCTCCAGACATTCTAGTTTGTCCTTGGTTGGAATGATGATCGATACCAGCGGCGTAGCCAGCAACTTGTAGTCGAAATGGAAGGTGCCGGGTACCAAGCCTTCGGATACTGTTACCGGCAAACCGCAACGCTGGCTATGGCTTTCCAGCGCCACGCGGCGCGAAGCGTTGCCCAGACCATCGAGCTTGGGATCCACCCAGGGCAGCGACACCAACACATCGTCGATGTGGCGAATGCCCTCCCCTCCCCAGACTTCGAACACGCGCAGCAAGGCATCATAGCAATGCGCGCGCGGATAAGGCTGGAACCCGCCGATCTTGGCAAGGGCCTCGGAGTTGAAGGCCACCGCATAGCTGACGTAATCCATCGAACGCAAATACTCGGGCGAGAAGTCTGGCAAGAAGGACGGACGGAAGCGCTTGCCCATCGGCGAGACGATGTCGTGATCGCTGTAGATGGCGGCGCGCCCAGGATAGGCATGGATCTCCTCGCCGATTCTGGCCAACGCATGGGGCTGCAAACGAGCGCCGGCAGGCAGCAGCATGATCCAATCCGCAGGCACATCGGCAATGATGCCGTTGACGACTTGCGTTACTTGGGAGTCATCATCCAGATGATCGAGCTGTAGCCAGGCGAGTTGCGGATTGTTGCTGAAAATCGGGTCCGGTTGCGGTGCATCGGACACCACGATCAAACGCCATTGGCGATAAAGCACGCTCTCCATGGCGGTGAAGGTTTCCGATAGCCTAGTCAAACGATTCGATGGCGCCAACACAATCAAATTGAACATCGGCACCTGCTTCCAAACCAGGCACATGCGCTCCGCCAGCTGTTCTGCGTGCACTTCCCGCAAAGCGCGGCGCTTGACCCATTTACGGTAGTCCTTTAAGCCATCCACGTCATTTTCGGCCAAAGCGTGGGCGACAATCCGCCCAAACTGCTGCAATGGCTGTGGTTTCAGGTGCGCGGGCAGCAAATCGGCATAGCGGCTCAGCAACTCCTGCAAACGCCCTTCAAGCAAGCGGTGTTCCAGCACATGGCGGCGAGCCGCCGCGGCTTGGCTGGCGCGCAGTTCGGCATCGTCAATCAGCTTGCTTATTCCGGCCACCCAGCCGTCTTCGGTATTCTCGACCACGGTTGCCAAGCCGCTATCCTTCAACGCCGCATAGGATGTCACATCAGACACCACCGAAGCCGCGCCGACCACCGAATACTCCAGCCATTTCAGATCAGACTTGTAGTCGTTGAATTCGCTCTTGACCAGAGGAGCCACGCCGATGTCGATCTTGAGCTTGGCCAATTCGGGCAGATACTCGTTGTAGGTGACAAACTCCGGTACTTTGCGCACATCTTTGATGCCGACGAAGCTGGAAGGCACATCTCCCCAGAACACGAACTTCACCTGGCCTGCGTACTCGTGATAAATCCGCTTCAGCGCGGCGGATACCATTTCAACGTCTTTGGCATGCGTGCTGGTTCCTGCAAAACCTATCGTAACGTGTCCGCTATGCGGCAAGGGCTCCACTAGACGCTCGCTGGCAAGCAGGTTAGGGAACACGAACACCTTGTCGGTATAGCGCCTGACCTTTTGCGCCAGCGCCTCAGTCGATACGGTAACCAGCGCGCATTGCGGCAACAGCCACTCGATGCCCTCAAACGAAGGCTGGCACATACCATACATGACATGCTCTTCCGGCATGTCCAACAGCCAGTCATCCACTTCATAAATAATGGGTTTGCCGGACGCCACCATTTCTTCAAGTAGGGGACGAAACTCATAAGATGGGAACAGGCGCTGCACGATGAACATATCCATCGCAGCGATGAAGTCACTATCTTCCTCGAAGGGATACACCCCTTCATAACTGTGATCAGCCTGATTTTTGAAATGGTAAGACTCCAGCACTGGAGACATCAGACTGAGCGGATCCCCCAGCCTAAGCTTGTAGCAGGCTGCGTCCTGCAGGTCGCGCGTTAACACACCGATGCGCGGCTTTCGCGATTTTTGATTTTCCACGGCACTCCCCTGGGATTTCATGAATTTTACTCCGCCTGGACGCTGCTCCGGCCGATCCGCTCATACCTGGTCAATGAGAAGATCGAGGCACAAAATTCTTCTTAATTTACACCAATTCGTCACACCACTGAAATTACCGCTGGCGACACGCACACACTAGGCCGGCCTCGCCCTCAACTCGGCCTCAGTCAGCCAGAGCCATATAATCAATCTCACTTCAAACGAGCCGCCAAAACCAATCATCTGCACACTGATATTTTAGAAAAGTACAATAGAAACAAACGCTGCCCTAACCAAGCAAAAACCAATGAGGGAATATAAAGCCAAACCGAATAAGTCAATATTAAAGCATGTTGAAAACGATTAGCAACCATGGCATATATAAAGACATAGCATTATTATCAACCTATCTATTCAGTCAACCACCTGAATAGGGAAATTACTTCACAATCAAACAAGACATCATCTACTCACTCATCAATACATCAGAAAGCACACAACGTAGAACCATATCATCTCAGTATCACACACGCATCATGCACAACTTAAATGCGAAGTCATAACTAACCAACACATTAATGTTCGTTTAAAACCCAGCTACATTTAAAAACCATCCTGCATGAGTAAATCTACGACTGCGTTAAGCTACAAATTGCTTGCAAGACATACGCTTGATCGCCATCATTTTTTGTTTCTAAAACACGTACATCCTTAACATCCAACCCACAAATTGACAGCATACCTCGAAGACCTTGTCCTGAGAAGAAATTAATATGCTCATGCCAATACTTTTTATGGCGCTCGGGGCAGTCATATGCATTTCGCATTACCTCCTCAAAAGGAACCTCTACAAAAAGCAAGGTTTTTTCATCCATAAATCTCATTATAAGCTTAACAGTTGAGACTGGATCAGGCAAATGTTCTAATACGTTAGCACAGCAGATTAAGTCATATCGTTTATTCAAATCACCTACTCGTGAAACTTTGAATAAACCAGGTATAGTATCCTTCTCGCTAATATCAAAAACATGAACAGCCAATGCACTATGACGGAACAGCGTGTTTACGCCAACATCCCCCCCCAATCCAAGACTGACAATGGCGATGTTCCATACCTCAGAATATATTCTTCACTTTTACCCAAGTATGGCAATGGCCTTGATAGCCCCAAGTTTCTTGAAGCATAACCAGGCTCATAATAATCCCGAAGGCTAGTATAAGCCTCACCTCGATAATCAAAATACAAAGATGCCATTTGTTGATCATCAAATCTTATGTCAGAAAATAGTAATTCACAATTTGGACAATAGACTGAAAGACATAAGGCATAGGCATGACCATTCGATATGCTTCTAAGTCCCCACGATTCATCAATCAAAGCAGGAGCCCAACCCAATGCCCTATGCGAGACGAATGGCATCAATATTGCAGGTGATGATCTCAGCTGCGTAGAATCACAAGCAATACATTGTTTAGCTTGCTGAACTTTCATACTAAACACCTTTAATAATTTTTAGCACCATGATTCCACCCCAAAATCGACTTCAGCTCTTGAGGCATTGAAGACACCATGTTTTGACTCAAAGAAAGATATGGATTTTCCTCCATGCAAACCTCTCTAAAGAAGCTAGCAGAATAACATCCAAGCAAAGCGACCCTAGGTTTCATAGAACGATTATTTCCACTCCGATGCCATAAATGTCCATGCCAAAAGACAATCGATCCCTTCGGCGCCTTCAAACTGATGAAATTCAGATCATGAGCCTGTGCCTCTTGTGCATTTGGCTTTCTTCCCCAGTGGTGGCTACCCTCAATAATTTGAGTCGCCCCATTTTCTTCAGAATAGTCCTCAATAATAAAATTTGAATTTGAGCGAATAATCCATGGAGGTAATGGTTCGGGAACATTAGCATCCACATGCCACACCTGTTCCTCTGCTCCAGGAAACAAGATATTCGCATGAAAACTAGTCAAATAATATTTCGTGTGAAACGTTGGCCGATAAAACATTTCACTCATTACAGCATGAGCAACTGGATGTAAAATTATCTTTGAGAAAATTTTATCTTTAGCCAAAAGATGGTAAATACGCCTCATTTTCCCACTACCATAGACATACCCAGCGCCTTCCTGCCCCCCCTCTAATAGCATCAAACGGTTAACTTTCTCTGCCAACTCATCACATAAAGACTCAGGTATGGCATTCTCAACAATTAGGTAGCCATTTTCATGCAAAAAATTCTTTTCTTCAATAGTTAGTTGCTTTTTGAAAAATTCGCCCTTATTCTCCTGCTGCTCTAAATCAGCAAGAATTCGATCAAAAATCTCTATTGTTCTAGATCCAAAATTTAGCCCATGCACTGGAGACTGCTCCAAGAACTCCAAAGCCGCTCTCATGTCAGTCTCGCCAGGCAACTTAACAACTCCAACCGCATCACAAAAAAATCGATGCGCCCTAAACTCTAACAGGGCTTCTTGTAAATCAACACCCAAGTAATAACAACCCATCAAAGTGCAAATTGCATCATGCATAGGATGCTCTTTACTACGGAGCACATCCCAAAGAGGCCATGATGTAGTCATCCCCCGCAAATTATGAAATAACCTTGATAGGCTATCATATGTTCTATGGTAATTTCTCATTTGCATACTCACTTGCGTCTAAGTTACAGATATCGAAATAAAATTTTATCATTTACAATTGGAAAACAGGATCAGTAAAATGATCCTGTTTTCCAATTGGGAAAGGTATAAACTTACCTAACCCATTTATAAACTTATAAATCCATGACAGCTCTCCACAAGGGCAAGCGATTAAGCAACAGATGATTATTGTGCACAGACTGCCTTAATTCATCCGCTTCATGCTCAATAACCTCGCGATTATGAGCTCGTCTCAATATTTTAGACACCCACTCTTCTCCAGTATTGGCCGAGAAAGCTACTGGCAACTTTTCCAAAACGCTTGACAAGCCAGCCGAACATATAACAGAAATACCAAGCGCTCCGTACTCCAGCACTCTCATAAATACATTACTATCACACACATCAACATTTGCCTTCGGAATCACCCCAAGATCAAGAGATAAAGAAGCAAGTTTTCTCGAAAAATCATCACGAGACAAGTCGAATTGGTAATACTCAGAAACATACTCACGTAAATGATCCGGACAGTAGCCTAAAACAATCCACTCCACATCTCCTGCTATACCAGCAACACATTCTTTAATAAGATCAAAATCATCCACTTCATTTTCTGACCCAACCCAACCTACCCGAATTTTAGTGCCAGATCTCTGGATATTGTCTAACCTAGTCCATTTATCTTCATTCAAAGCTCTATCAATAACCACAATCTCATGGGGAAAATCTCGCAATGCTTCTCGAATTCCCTCACATGAAACTACTACTCTGCTCATAGAGAGAAGTCTAGCTTTTAATTGCGCACTATCATAACGTTTGTTCAGCATATTTCCAAGCCGGCTCAACACCAATATGGATAAAATATCAGGCCGTAACGATCGAAGGCGAAATTGAAAATCTAGAGTCTCATTATCAAATCTATCGCTCATTAAAATGATATCTGGAGAAATTCGCTCAAGCTCTGCCCATGTTGGCAAACGATGTTCATACTTTATGCAACTGAGCTGTATCACGCCATCATCTTCCAAATGCATCATGCTATTTTGCATGTCATCGGCTTCAGAGCAGGAGTCACTCCCTAGAATCAAAACACGTGGTCTATCATGAAAGCTTGTATCCCATTCGGGAGAAAAAACATCATCAACCTCAAAAGGAGAATTCTGATTCAGACGTAAGTTACGATTATGAAAAGGATCAATACGTTTTTCCGCATGCAAAGCACTATCAATTACAAGCATGTCACTAACATTAAATTCAAGTCTTTTAATACTACTGAACTCATGCCGCAAAGCAGATACAAAAGGTGTCCAAACAATTAACTGACCAGCATCTGAAATGCGATAACAAAGATCAATACTGACGGCCTCTACACTTGGAAGCATTGAATTTATGCCGCCTATTTTTTCATACAATTCACGGCCTATCATAAGGCCTTCTATTGAAACAGCCCCAGGGTTATTTTCAACTTGAAGCATATTCAAATACCCAGCAGTTTCAATCCTTTCTCCTTGAAAAATAGCAGCCTCACCAATGTTGAGACCCAGTAAATATGGACCTTGCCAGATATGCTCGTGATCCGGCTGAAGCAATCTCATGGCAACAGCGCCTACATCAACCCTTGATGCTAGACCCAAGAGTCTGGTCAATGTATTTTTCTGAATAAGCTCAATCCTGCTATCTAGGAATAGCAGGTAGTCTCCTGTTGCAACTTCTGCTCCAAGCTGAAACCTATTCTGTAATGTATGATCGACATCACATCGAACTTTATTTACAGCACTCGGCAGCAGTGATTCTGTATTGGAAACTGCTATTATTTCCAAATTACCGTCTATCGAATTTTCCAAAATAGCATCAATACATGGAGATAACGATATGTTATCTTGAGCATCCGCAACAACAATGGAAATCGACGGAGATTTATTATTTAAATACGTAATTTCATGAGTAGAAGGAAGCTTTGCACTGACTACCTCCGCATTAATCTGTAAACGAGAAAAATGTTCTTGCAGAGCTCGCTTCATACCAATTACATTTTTTTCACCATCGAGAATTTTCTCAGGAAGGTGCACCAAGACATTTGAAATATGGCCAATCGATTTTCCTCCAACACCATCATGAATTTTCAACAATGCATCATAACCATCGGCTCCCGGACAATTTGACATCCCATTCGTTTGCAACAATGCCTCTCGTCTAAACCATACCGACTGTCCGATATAATTATAACCACGCAAAAAATCAATACTAAAGTCTGGCTTAAAAGCTGGATTCTTATAAGATCCGCGATTATCTACTTCATCACTATCGCAATAGATAGCCTGCCACTCAGGATGAGAAAATGCATAATCACCAATAGAAAGAAACGCATTACTCTCTAACTCGGTTCCTGGCGGAAAAATAACCATCCAATCAAAAGACAATGCATCTCTTAACGCAGTATATGACTGCGTCAATTGTGCTACATCGTCTACATCATCAATCCTCAACCACCCCAAAACTTCTGATTGAAGCAATTCCTCACTAGGGGGATCAAAATCAGCCACAAATATCAGCTGCCATTGCTTATACATCTGCAAGGCAATTGAGCTCAAAGACTTTACCGCTTCGCCCATCCGATCAGCAGTCAGCGGCATTACTATCAAAAATTGGGGCTGGCCATGCCATGCTTTTACCATGCGTTCCGCATGGATCGCTGCTTGGCATGGCTTCAACTTATGAATTTCCCTCCAATTCTCATATGCTTTCTGTTCTGGACAAACCAGATCAGTCGCTGCAGTTTGAAAAACAGGAAAAATAATATCGTCCACATTTCCACGAGGAAGACTTTGAGACTCAACTACAAAATTTTGTAACTGGCTAACTAATTCCAATGCATGCTGATGATAGCTTTGCTGATACTCCAATAATTTTTCCCGCGCTCTCTCTATCGCCTCAGGACTGTCTTCATATGTCGTTCCTGGCAAAGCAGTTCCCTTAGCTATACCAGCCCTCTCCTCCGGCTTTTTCGTGAATATTGTTTCGATGATGACCACAGGACAACCACACAACAATGCCTCGGAAATAATTGCAGAATTTGCAAATGTATACAAAACCTTAGCTCGTCTAAGTAACGCAGCTAGATCCTCATGACTTGATGGCCAGTCATATGTTATTACAGTAGCATCTTTGAATAGCTCAGGTAATTCTTGTTGCGCCTGTTTGTAGCGGCCTGGAAAAATCAATTTTTTTTCTCGAAACCCATCATGAGGATTATTTTTATTATTAAAAAGAGTCGTATCTATAGATGGAATGAAAATATATTTCGGATCGGCATACTTGGAAAAATCAACATAATCCTCATGCCAAAAAACCATCATGTCATTCTTATCAAAATCAACAGGACCACCTAAAAGGCCTGGGTGGTTCAAAATATAGCGAACAACCGAGCTTGCACCAAAAATATTACCGTGTAAAACTTCTGGATAAATTGCAATCGGAGAGCGATTGGATAATTTGTGTTGATTTACGATGTCTTGCGTCAGTAGAGGTGTTCGCAGACTAGGATTTGTTTGGGTGGATAGAACGTACGCTTCCTCTCCCAGCTTATTCAAATAATGACAAAGCAAATGCAATACTCTCACACCAGTAGACTGGCGAGAATAGGCTGGCGCCAGAATATAATACGGCCTATGTTTATTTTCGAAAAAATCACTGTTAACTTGCATAATTAAACCTTATAGAATTCCGCCAAGAATTTCAGACAAGCGAATCAGAATAAAATTCTATGTGAGCAATATAATCAGGAGAAAGAGACCGAGTCCGCAGTGTATTGTATTGCCTGATCCAATGAAGTCCATTTCTTCAATCCAAATCTATGTTGCGCGAGACTGATATCTGGCACGTAAAGATTCCGATCTGGATTACCGACACTAGCCGTTTTTTTACCCATGATATGTACTTCACCAGCCGGATGAAGCGAAAAATTGACCCGTCTAGCCAAATCTGAAATAGAAATTACTTCATCGGATCCAACATTATAGACACCATCTTTTTCGTTACTCTGTAAAAGCGTTAGCAACCAAATGACCAAATCAGCCATATAGAGATAGGAACGAAGAGGACTGCCGTCCCCATGAATAACTATAGACTTTTTTCTTAAAGCACAATCAATGAAATTTCCGATGGCATAATGAACATCCATGGGCATGAAAGGGCCAACAAAAGAGAAGCAGCGAGCAACTTTCAAATGCCAGCCATGCGTGTCGGCATATGCAGCACATAAAAACTCAGCCGCCCGCTTGGCTTGTCCAAGCGCCGTTACAGGATCCATGGTATCTGGCGCGTAAGGGTCATCCTCCCGCAACGGTTTCCCGTGTAGCGGCAGCCCATAGGCCGCGCCTGAGCTGGTGAACAAAAAGTGCTCAGCTCCAGCGCGTGCGGCGAACTCCAGCACATGCCGCGTGCCGGCGACCAAGGTATCGAACTTGCTTAGCGGGTGCTCACCGTTGAAGGTTTCGTGCGCAGACGTTGTGGCGGCATGAATGAAATGGCTGAAGCGTTCTTTGGGAAATTCGAAGCTACGCACGTCTCCGACGTGGAAGCGTATGGCGGGATTGTTTGCAAGATGCGGAGCGCAGCGGGCGAAGGCCGACGGATTGCGGCTCAGCGCCGTCACCCAGATATCGGTGCCCAGCCTGGCGTTGGCGTGCACAATGGCCTCAAGCAGCCAGCGGCCAAACCAGCCGGTTCCGCCGCTGATGAACAAGGACGCGCCACGCAAGCTGTCCCAGATCTCTGGTTTGCGGATCAGGATGGCGTCCAGATCGTCAGTCAAAGTATGGCGGCTCATGTCAGTCCCATCCGCAAACAGGCAAGTTGGACGACTAGGCTAACGCCACCAGCGCGCTGGCCCAATACTCGGCCGCCATGTTTTGATGGACGCGCCGATTAAAGGTCAGGTCATAGCCATAGGCCTCAAAGTGATAGCCGACACCCTCCTTTTCCGCCTCCAGACCGGACAGCCACAGCAGCGGAGGATAGCCATCCCTGCGCAGCAGCAAATCCGGCGAGCCGATGAAAGCCGCGCAACTGTCATAGCCGCCCGCCAACAACAGCGACTGCGGCAGGCTGGCCATCTGTTCGATGGCGGCCGGAACCGAATATTCCAGCAGGCAGGGAAAATAGACGCCCACCACCGGACCGCTCGCCATCGCGTCGATCAGGCGTTGGTGGCGCGATCCCTCGGCCGGGGTCAGCTTGCCGGCGAGGCCGGCCTTGTGATGGTTGGAGAAACTGTACTCCGGCAGCGCTTGGGCATAGGCCCGCTCCACGGCCGGCAGATAGCGGCTCTCCAGCGCCTCGCCGATGTCGCCGTGGCTGGCCGCCGGCAGCAGGAAGGGCGCGTGCGGGCCGTTCAGGATGCCGCGGGTGGCTTCGTCGTCCGCCAGGCGGGCCAGCACGTCGCGCGCGCGGCGCTCGAACTCGGCCGCATCCACGCCGGCGTCGCCCAGCTGGCCGACGATGCGTTGGTGGATGGCGGCGTAGTCCAGCGCCGGCTGGGCCGGCAGGAAATAGCGCCGGGTCTGGCGATGGCAGGCGGCCTGGGTGGCCTCGTGCGGCAGGCAGCGGCCGTGGGCGTCGAAGCGCTGCGCGGTTTGAATCATGTCTGGTGCGTTCATCGGGTAATGCCTTTACCGTGTTCTGTGGATCGTGCCGTCTCAGTCGTACAGCGAATCTTCGTCGGAGAAGCCCTGTCCCCACGGCAGCGGCAGGAATTTGGCGCCTGCGGTCTTTTCCGTGTGGATCTTGATGAATTTCGGGTCTTCGCCGATCAGGCAGTCGGGCCGATGCGGCCCCAGCCACGGGTTGCGCATGCCGCGCGCCAGCACTTCCTTCAGCGGGGTTTCGCGCAGGTTGCCGATGGAAAAATCGATGTACGGGCATGGCGTCACTTCCATGGTGGAGGTGACGGTGATGATGCCTTTGACCGTGATGCAACCCTTGTGCGAGCCGTAAGAAGGCGTCATGTGGGTGAAGACGTTGTACTCCTTCTCCATCTGCCGCAGGATATCTGCGTCTTCCTTGTCGATGACGAATTCCGGGTGCTCGGTGCACGATCCGGTAGGCTTGGCATACGATACATACAGACCGATATTGCGGGAGGTGGCGTACTCGCACATCTCGCGGAATTCCTCAGTTTTGGCGCGTCCCTTGACCAGCACCGTGGACAGAATCAGGTTGAGTCCTGCGTCCAGACAGGCATCCACCGCGCGCATCACCCGCTTGTAGGAGCCGGGCTTGTTGCGGAAGTTGTCATGGTCCTGCTCGACGAAGCTGTCCAGCGACATCTGGATCTTTTCCACGCCGATGGACTTCAGGTGCTTGGCGCGCTCCAGGTCGAGGAACCAGCCGTTGCTGTCGACGATCACATAATGCTTTTCGGGATCGATGGCAGCTACGACATCGTCCAGATCCTTCATCACCAGCGGCTCGCCGCCGGTGATCACGAAACGGGCCAGGCCCAGCTCATCCGCCTGCCGCGACAGGTTGCGGATATCTTCGTAATCCATCTTGCTGCGGGTATCCACCACCTTGATCACGTTCTTCAGGTGGCGGTCCATATAGTATTCGGCCGAGCAGTGCGTGCACTTGAAGTTGCACAGATAGCTCTTTTCCAGCCGGATGATGGGACTGATCTCCCCGCGCTCTTCCATTTCCGCGATGCGGGCCAGCTTGGCCGCGATGTACGGTTTGCGCTGTGCGAGATCATTGCGTTTTGCCTGCTCTGCCTGGCTCAAGGCTAGGTTCGCGGTTTCCAAGGGAGCATTCATGTGGGTGTCTCCAGGTCTTTCCATCTTTCCCAGGACGCAAGCGCCCGAGGGGATGTTTCAGGTGTACGAGTGTATCAGAGAGGCTATGCCAGATTAATTCTTCCTCTGGCTTTATATGTGAGCGTTTCTTACATGATCTTCGGCATTCCCATGCGAAACTTGAGCCGAGGGCAGCGGGCTGCCTGTCTGCCGGCCATCAAGAAAAGCTCGATAGATCTCGTGTACCCGAATCAAATTATCCGGAGCGCCGTCATGCCAGGCCCAGTCGCCATTGCGGGGAGCCTCCGGGTCGAAGCGCCGCGCCTCGTCCAAGGGCGTCAGCAAGCGGCACGCGTGCAGCAGGGAAATGAAATGCCCACGCACATCGCGGCTGCGATTGAACATCTCGTGCTGGCATAGCGGGCGCGGGTCGAAGCCAACCTCAACGCCGAGCTCCTTGGCCGCCACCGCGGCTATGCGCTCGGCCGAGCTTTCCTTGAAGCGTATGATGCCGCCCGGCACATGCCAGCCCGGCCCGTAGAAACGATCATGCCGCCAGGTCAGCAACGTGCGGTCCTGCTCGTCGCGAATCAGCAGATCGACGTTGACCATGGGCGTCAGGCTGCTGACAAACAGGAACACCTCTTCCGGCAGGCCGTCGCGCGCCGATCCTACCGCCGCGCGCAGGGTCTCGATCGCCTGCAGCACCGCCTCGTGGGAAACCAATGGCTGACGCGGCATGCTCAGGCCTCCGAGGGCGGGGTTCGCAGCGCATCGCCGTCCAGCACGGCGATGGAGAAGCGCTCGCCGTGGCGGGCGCGGATCTGCCGCACCACTTCCGCGCTGTAGCTGGCCGCCAGCACGATGACCGCGTCCACCTCGCCGTCATCCAGCCGCGCCGGCGCCACGATGGGCAAGTGGGTGGCCGGCGTGTAGCGGCCCTGCTTGAACGGCGCGGAATCCAGCACGTAGCGGATGCGGCCGGCGATGCCCATCAGGCTGATCAGCGCCAGCGCCTGGTGGCCCGCGCCCCAGATCGCCACTCGGCCGGGTTCGAAGCGGTCCAGAAAGCCCTCGAACGACGCGCGCAGCGCGCCCTGGCAGGCGGCCAGCGCCGACAGGTCCTGCGGGCGGCGCTTCCTGACCGTGGCCGACAGCACGTAGTCGTGCCAGGCGGCGCGGCAGTCCAGCACCTCGAAGCCGTTGGCCTCCAGCAGCCGCGCCAGCGTGCGCTCGGTGAAGTAGAACAGGTGGTCCGGGATGAACTCGGCGAACAGGCCCTTCGCTATGATCATGTCGAAGTTGGGCACCTCCACCATGCCGACGGCGCCGTCGGCCAGGTTGGCGGCGATGCCCTGCAAGGTCCGATGGGCGGCAGGAATGTGCTCGAGGAAGTTCAGGATCATGAAGCCGTCGAACGGGCCGGCGGCCAGCCTCGCATCCGGGCTGTCGACAAAGCCCTGCTCCACCCTCAGCCCTGCCTGGCGGCAGACGTCCACCGACGCCTGCAGATGCTCGACGCCGTAGGCGTCGGCGCCAGCATCGGCCAGCAAGGACAGATACTCGCCGCGGCCGCAGCCCACCTCCAGCACCTTGCGGCCTGTCAGGCCATGCTCGGCCAGCCAGCCGCCGAATTGCTCCAGCCGGAAATCGCGCATTTCCGGCGAAATGCCGGCGGCGCGGATCACGTCGCGCCAGTACGGCACCGGCTCGGCATCCAGCTGCACCAGGCCGCAGCCGCCGCATTGGCGCAGCGCAAGCCTGACGCCGCGGTCGCCGGGCAGCTGCTCGGCGCTCGGCAGCCCCTGGGCGGCGGCGGGCATGTCGTCCTGCACCAGCAAGGGCTGATCAAACAGAGGCTGCGCGCAGATGCGGCAATGGTCGACGGCGGCCATCGCTCAAACGCCCCGTTTGGCGGCTTCCGACGCCGGCAGCAGTGGGATCAGCATTTCCGCGCGCAGCTGCTCCAGCGGCAGCAGCGGCGACATGTCCTCCAGCGGCATCGACAGCATGGAGCCGTCCGGCTGCGGCAGCGCGGCGGCCTTTGGCTGCAGCGTTTCGTTCTCGTTCAGCCGCACGTCGCACAGGATCGGTCCCGGGTGGGCCATCACGGTGGCCAGCCCCTCGGCCAGCTCTTCCACACGCTCGATGCGGATGGCCGGCAGGCCGTAGGCCTCGGCCAACTCCAGCGTGTCCGGGATCAGCACGCCGGCTTCGGGCCCGGTGCCGATGTAGCGGCTGTCGAAATAATTGCGCTGGGTATTGCGGATGGAGGCGTAGCCGTTGTTGTTCATGATGAACAGGCGGATGGGCAGTCGCAGCGCCTTCAGCGTGGCCAGCTCCTGCAGGTTCAGCTGCAGGCTGCCGTCGCTTTCCAACGCAATCATCGGACTGGAACCGTTGCCCAGGCAGCCGCCTATCGCCGCCGGCAGGCCGTAGCCCATCGAACCCAGGCCCGAGGTCAGGAACACGCGCTGGCCCGGCTTGTTACGGAACACGGTGTAGAACACCTCGACGGCGAGGCCGGAGCTGCCGGTGGAAATCAGCGTGTTTTCCGGCGCGGCGTCGGACAGCGCGTCGACGAAGTGATAGTGGCTGATCCGGCCGGAGGTCGGGAACGGCGCGCCGTCCTGCACCGGGTAGCGGCGCTTCCAGTCGGCACAGCGGTCCAGCCATGGCTGCCACTTGGCCCTGGGCAGGCGCTCGACGGCCGCCAGCAGGCCCTCCAGGCAGGCCTTGGCGTCCATCGCCAGCGGCAGGTCGATCTCCATGTCAAGCTTGGCGATCTCGGCGGCGTCGACGTCCACCACCACCTTGCGCGCGGCGCGGGCGAAGCCCTTGGGGTTGTAGGCGGTGAGGATGTTGTCGAGGCGGGTGCCGATGGCGATCAACAGGTCGCAGTTCTGCACCGCGAAGTTGCCGGGACGCAGCGCCACCACGCCGGGACGGCCGGCGCACAGCGGGCTGTCCCACGGCATCAGGTCCATCGCGTTCCAGGTGGCGGCCACCGGCACTTGCAGCGTTTCGCTGAGCCGGCGCAGCGCGTCGGCGCCGCCGGCAATGCGCACGCCGTGGCCGGCCAGGATCAGCGGCCGCTCGGCCTGCTTCAGCAGATCGGCGATGGCCGCGACATAGTCTTGCTTGGCCGGCGTGGTTTCGCCTTCCGGTTGCCAGCCCGGCAGCGTGGCCGGATCGATGGGCGCGGCCTGCACGTCCAGCGGGATGTCCAGCCACACCGGGCCGGGACGGCCGCTGTGCGCCAGATAGAGCGCCTCCTCCAGATGCTGGCGGATGGCTTGCGGATCGATGACGGTGACCGCGTACTTGGTCACCGGCTTGGCCATGGACACGACATCCACTTCCTGCACGCCCTTCTGGCGCAGGCCGCTGCCCTGCAGCAGGTCGGCGCGCTTCACCTGGCCGGAAATCACCAGCAGCGGCAGCGATTCGATCCAGGCGCCGGCCACCGGCGTCAGGATGTTGGTGGCGCCGGGGCCGGTGGTCACCATGGCCACGCCGGTGCGCTCGGCCAGCCGGCCGTAGGCCTCGGCGGCGATGCCGCAGGCCTGCTCGTGGTGGCAATGGACGGCGGCGATGTCGGGCTGCTGCGCCAGCGCGTCGTTCAGATGCATCGCGCCGCCGCCCGGCAGCAGAAACACGTGGCGCACGCCGCGCGCGGCCAGGAAATCCATCACGTAGTCCGCCAGGCGGACAAGTTTTGCGCTCATGCTCACATCCAGTAGGTCAGGCGGGTCTTGCGGTCCTGGTTGGCGCTGATCCGCTCGTCGGTATAGTAGGAATCGTCGACGTAATGGGTGGACGAGATCTCCTCGAACACCACGCCATTGCGCGAATGGAAGCGGTGGCGCACGCCGCGCTGCACGGTGATCACGTCGCCGGCCTGGGCCTGGCGCTCCTCGTCGTCCAGCCAGATGGTCATCTCGCCATAGAGTACGATGAAGGTTTCTTCCTTCTTATGGTGGTACTGCTCCGGATGGGTCTGGCCCGGCAGCATCACGATCAGCTTCTTGCAGTACTCGCGGTTGACCACGGTCACCATGGTCAGGCCGTATTCGTGAAAATGCTCCATGCCGTAATGGTGGGAGATTTCCAGCTCGGAACGGCCTGGCACCACGATCTTGCCGCGCTTGAACAAGGCCTTCACCGCCTCCACCGCCTTTTGCACCTTGTCGCGCAGGTTCACCGGCTCCAGATCGGCGGCCATCACGGGCGCGTCGGCGGCGATCGGCGTCTTGGCGGTGTAGCGGACATATTTGGACCATTCGTTGGCGGTCAGCTGGCCTTCCACCGGCGGGAAGGCGAAGCTGACGTTGTCGGCGGTCAGCGCCTCGCCGGCCGCGACCGGCCGGGTGGCGAACACGCCGCGGCGCAGCGAGCGCAGGCTGGCCTGTTCGCTCTCCGACACCGCGTCGTCCTCGCCATCGCCCAACATCGCCAGCGCGCGCGCGGCGGCGGCCAGCCAGCGGCGGACCTGCTCCGGATTGGCGGAGTAGTTGTTGATGCCGTACTGGTCGGTGGGCAGGCCCACATGCTTCTCGAACACCGTCGCGCCCTGGGCGACCGCCAGCATGATGGGCTCCATCAAGTCCGGGTCTTCATGGGTGGAGTAGCCGATGCGCACGCCGGCGTACTGCTGGCGCAGCGTCTTGATCCGCGCCAGGTGCAGATGGTCGTCCGGCGTCGGGTACTCGGCCACGCAGTGCATGATGGTCAGGTCCTTGCCGCGATGCAGCATGAAGCTGACCACCTTGTCGATGTCCTCGCGCCGCGCGCCGGCGGTGGAGGCGACCACCGGCTTGTCGCTGCGGGCGATGCGCTCCAGCAGCGGCCAGTCGGTGAACGAGCAGCTGGCGATCTTGATGATCTCGATGCCGTGCGCTTCGATCAGGTCCACCGACTCCTCGTCGAACGGGGTGCAGATCGCCTTGAAGCCGTTGGCCTTCATCTCGGCCACCAGCTTTTGCATCTGCTCCGGCTGCAGCCGGGTTTCCTCGAAGCGCTTCACGTATTTGACGTCGTCGCGGCCCTTGAAGCTGGAGTGGATGAAGGTGTCCAGGTTGCGGTACTGCAGCTTGAAGCCGAAGTCGAAATCGAAGCCCTGGCAGGATTCGCGGATGGCGCGGATCAGCGCGACGCCGTGCTCGACGTTGCCCATGTGGTTGTTGGCCATCTCGAAGATGAATAGCGGCTTGCTCATGATGGGCCTCTCTAGTCGAAATTGGCGCCGAGGAAGGTTTCCAGCTTCTCGACGGTGAAATCCAGCATCTCCCGGCTCAGGCCCGGATAGAGGCCGATCCAGAAGGTGTCGTTCATGATGCGGTCGGTCACCGGCAGCGGCGTCGCGCAGCGGTAGTTCCGGCCCTGCATATACGGTTGCCGGGTCAAGTTGCCGGCGAACAGCAGCCGGGTGCCGATGCGGTTCTGGTCCAGGTAGTGCAGCAGGTCGACCCGGCTGAGCTGCGCCTCCGGCTTCAGCGTCAGCGGGAAGCCGAACCAGGAAGGGTCCGAACCCGGCGTCGCCTGCGGCAGCACCAGGAATTCGGCGCAGCTTTGCAGCCGCTCGCTCAAATAGGCGAAGTTCTGCTTGCGCGCCTCGATGAAGCCCGCCAGCCGATCCAGCTGGGCCAGCCCGCAGGCCGCCTGCATGTCGCTGATCTTCAGGTTGTACCCCATGTGGGAATAGGTGTACTTGTGGTCATAGCCACAGGGCAATTGACCTAATTGCCATCCAAAGCGCTTGCCGCAGGTATTGTCCTTGCCCGGCGCGCAGTAGCAGTCGCGGCCCCAGTCGCGCACCGACTCCATGATCAGCCGCAACTGCGGGTCGCGGGTGAACACCGCGCCGCCCTCGCCCATAGTGATGTGGTGGGCCGGATAGAAGCTGAGCGTGCCGATGTCGCCGAAGGTGCCGACTTTCTGGCCCTTGAAGGTGGAGCCCAGCGCGTCGCAGCAATCCTCCGCCAACCACAGGCCGTGCTTGCGGGCGAAAGCGGCCACCTTGTCCAGATCGAACGGGTTGCCCAGCGTGTGGGCGATCATGATGGCCTTGGTGCGCGGCGACAGCGCGGCCTCCAGCAGATCGGCGTCGATATTGTAGGTCGGCAGCTGCACGTCGACGAACACCGGCACCGCGCCGTTCTGGATGATGGGATTGACCGTGGTGGGGAAACCCGCCGCCACGGTGATCACTTCGTCGCCGGGTTTGATCGCGCGCTCGCCCAGCTTGGGCGAGGTCAGCGCGGTGAAAGCCACCAGATTGGCCGACGAGCCGGAATTGACGGTCAGCACGTGCGGCAGGCCGATGAATTCGCCCAGCCGGGTTTCAAAGGACGCGTTGAAGCGGCCGGTGGTCAGCCAGGCGTCCAGCGCGGCGTCCACCATATTCGCCACTTCGGCGGCGCCCACCACCTTGCCGGACGGCGGCACGGCGGTCTGGCCGGGAATGAATTCGGCCTGGGCCAGGCGCGCTTCGGCGTATTGACGCACCAGGGCGAGAATGGCCTCTCGGCTTGTGTCAGTCATGTCTTGCTCTCTCTGCTCAGCCGCGCGTATAGGCTGAGATCTGCTTTAAGGTGAAGGCCTGCATGTCCTCGCCGCGCAGCCAGGCGCGATGCCAGTCCAGCGTGGCCGACAAGGCCTGCTCCAGGCTCCAGCGCGGCGACCAGCCCAGCCGCTGGCGGGACTTGGCGCTGTCCAGCCGCAGGGTCTGCGCCTCGTGCGGATGGTCGCCGCCGTCGCGGTGCCAGCGGGCGTCGCCGCCCCATTGCCGGGCCAGCGTGTCGGCGATCCAGGACACCGGGCGATTGCTGTCGTCGGCGGGGCCGAAATTCCAGGCCGACGCGGCATCATCCTGCCCCTGCGCCAGGCGCTCGGCCAGCAGCATGTAACCGGCCAGCGACTCCAGCACGTGCTGCCAGGGACGGACGGCGTCGGGGCTGCGTATCGCCAGCGAGCGGTTCTCGGAGAAGGCTTGCAGCAAGTCGGGCACCAGCCGGTTGGCCGACCAGTCGCCGCCGCCTATCACATTGCCGGCGCGGGCGGTGGCGATGGGGGCCATGCCGGGATAGGAGCGCCGGTAAGCGGCGCACACCAGCTCGGCGCAGGCCTTGCTGCTGCTGTACGGATCATGCCCGCCCAGCGCGTCGCTCTCGCGGTAGGCCCACGGCCATTCATGGTTTTCGTAGCACTTGTCGGTGGTGACGGCCACCACGGCCTCCACGCCCGGACAATGGCGCGCCGCGTCCAGCAGGTTGGCGGTGCCCATCACATTGGTCGAGAAAGTGCCCAGCGGATCGGCGTAGCTGTGCCGGACCAGAGGCTGCGCGGCCAGATGGAAAACGATGGAGGGGCGATAGGAGCGCACAGCGTCGGCCAGGGCCGCCGCGTCGCGGATGTCGGCCAACATGCCCATGGTGCGGCCGCCGACGCCGGCGACATCGAACAGCGCCGGCGACTGCTCCGGCGCCAACGCGTAACCATGCACCTCGGCTCCCATGTCGGCCAGCCACAGGCTGAGCCAACCGCCCTTGAAGCCGGTGTGGCCGGTCAGGAATACCTTGCGCCCGCGCCAGAAGGCCGAATTCACCACCGCTTCCACGGCGCCTCCCCGCTCTGCCACAACTCCTCGAGCAGAGTCTTGTCGCGCAGCGTGTCCATAGGCTGCCAGAAACCATTGTGCTCGTAGGCCGCCAGTTGCCCCCTCGCCGCCAGCGTTTCCAGCGGCTCGGACTCCCAGATGCAGTCATCGCTGTCTATCAGGTCCAACACCGACGGGTTCAGCACGAAGAAGCCGCCGTTGATCATGCCGCCGTCGCCGCGCGGCTTTTCCTTGAAAAATTCGACTCGATCATCGCGGATGGCCAACGCGCCGAAGCGCCCGGGCGGATGCACCGCGGTGACGGTGGCTTGGACATTCTGGCTGCGGTGATAAGCGATGGCGGCGGTAATATCGATATCGCTGACCCCGTCGCCATAGGTGAAGCAGAAATCCCGCTCGTTCTCCAAATGCCGGCGCACCCGCCCCAGGCGACCGCCGGTCTGCGTGCTTTCCCCGGTGTCGACCAGGGTGACGCGCCAAGGCTCGGCGTGGCGCTCGTGGACAAACATCTGGTTATTGCTGAGATCCAGCGTGACGTCGGAAGTGTGAAGGAAATAGTTGGCGAAGTATTCCTTGATCACATATCCCTTGTAGCCCAGGCAGATGATGAAATCATTGATGCCATGCGCGGAGTAGATTTTCAGGATATGCCAGATGATGGGCTTGCCGCCGATCTCGATCATCGGCTTGGGACGAAGATGGGACTCTTCGCTGATGCGCGTGCCAAGACCACCGGCCAAAATCACGGCTTTCATACATCGTCTCTCTTTTTGCGCCTGGCTTATCTTAAATGAATTCAATAATCCATTCCAATGCCAAGCAGGCTATTCGTCAATACGACACGCATCGTCCGCATCCCGTCAGTTAGGCAACAACCGACTGGGCGCTGAAACCTGTTGATTTCTTATCGGCGAAAAGCCGTCGGCACTTGAGAGATGGTTTGAAGTCTTTTCCCCGCGGCAACGATACCCGCTAAATGCGCAACCGGGAAAACAAGCAGCCAGGCAGAACCGCCTACGACAGGCATGGCAAACCGACAGCCGGAGACACAGGCAATCGGCGGGTTGCGACATACGCAAACCGCCGGGCCTCGTCTCAATCGCCAAAAAAGGCCTGCAAGGTATTCATCAAATCCTGCACGCTCTTGGCTGCCACCGCCGGATCGAACTCCACCTGCGTCTGGCGGCCCTTGCCGGCCGCCCAGTTGCTGACCAGGCATAGATGGGCATACGGCAGATCCAGCTCTCGGGCCAAGGCGGCTTCCGGCATGCCCGTCATGCCCACGATATCGGCGCCGCAGCGTTCCAGTTTGAGGATTTCCGCCGCAGTTTCCAGCCTTGGTCCCTGGGTGCAGGCGTAGACGCCGTCATGCACGCCGCTGATGCCGGTGGCCTTGATCGCCTCCCGCAAGCGCAGCCGCAGGGCATGGTCATATGGCGAGGTGAACTCGGTATGCACCACCGGCCGCTCCGGCCCCTCGAAATAGGTATGTTTGCGGCCCCAGGTGTAATCGATGATGTCGTGCGGCACCACTAAACGCCCCGGCGCCATGTCAGGGCGAATGCCGCCGACGGTGCCGATGGCGATGACCCCCTTGGCGCCCTGATTATGCAAAGCCCAAAGATTGGCCCGGTAATTGATTTCGTGCGGCGCCAGCGAATGGCCATAGCCGTGGCGGGCGATGAACACCACGCTCTGTCCGGCCAGCTTGCCGTAGGTCAAGGCGCACGATGGGTCGCCATACGGGGTGCGCACCACTTGGCGGTGTGTCACTTCCAGTATCGGCAGTTGGGCCAGTCCGCTTCCCCCGATGATTGCCAACATATCCGTCCCCCCTTTTGTCATTTTCAGCGGCCCCACCATGGGCTGCGCCGCCAGTCTGCCGGACGGTCCGGCGCTATCCAGCCGCTTTTTCTGATTATGTCCGAATCCGCGCCGCAAGGGACAACAAATCAGCAGGAAAATGCATCCTCATGATTGGCCGCATCGCTTGGATCTGCGTCCCCAAATCCAGGCAGCCAGCCGCCAACAGAGCAGGAATAGCCGCCGTTCGCCATGACCTTGCTCAATTAAACGATAATGGTTATCATTAACAAATGAATACCGCCCACGACAAAGCCCCCACTCGCAACGGCTCCGCTCCGGCGACGCCGCTGCTGCACAGCCGCCTGCTGTTTGGAGGCGGACGTGAAATCCTGATCGAGCATCAGGGCGAGCTGTACCGCTTGCAGCTCACCCGCAACGGCAAACTGATACTGATCAAATAGCAACCCGCAAGCCAGCCTACAGCCAGCCAGCGGAAACGACGAAAATATTGGAGTTTCCATGGCCCTGTTTCGCGCCACCCCATTGATGCTGAGCCTGGCCGCCGCCTGGCCGGCTTTCGCGGAAGAGCTTCCGCAATCTCTGGAAACCGTCCAGGTGACGGCCCATCGCACCGAAAAACCGCTGGCGGAAACCGCGCCCAACGCCAGCGTGATCTCGCGCCACAAGCTGGACGACAGGCTGATCCGCGACATCTCCGACGCCGCCAAGTACGAGCCGGGCGTGGAAGTCGCCTCCGATCCCAACCGCCGCGGCAACGCCGGCTGGACCATACGCGGCATCGACGGCAACCGCATTCTGATGCTGATCGACGGCGAACGCCTGCCGGAAGCCTATGCCGGCGGCGGCAACGGCAACGGCGCGATCTCCGGCCGCGACTTCGTCGAACTGGAAACGCTGCGCGCCATCGATATCGTCAAGGGTCCCACTTCCAGCCTGTACGGCTCGGATGCCATCGGCGGCGTCATCGGCTACCGCACCAAGGCTGTGGACGACTTTGTGCCGGAGGAAACCGGCGTCGGCGGCAGCGTCAAAACATTCGGCTCGACGGCCGACAACAGCTGGGGCGGCAGCGCTGCCCTGGGCGTCAAGGGCGAGCGCGCCGACGCCATGCTGATCTACACCCACCGCAACGGCCATGAAATCGACAATCAAGGCAGCAAGGACAGCAGCGGCACCGCCCGCACCACGCCCAACCCGCAGAATTGGCACAGCGACAACGTGCTGGCCAAGCTCGGCTACAAGCTGGCGCCGCAGCAAAGGCTGGAATTGACGCTGGAACATTTCCGCCGCGATGCCGATACCAATCTGCTGAACACGCTGTACCCGGCCTCCATCGACCGCCGCTCCGGCCGCCTCAAGCCGGCGCTGCAAGCGCAAACCGCCGCCGACCGCATCCAGCGCGACCGCGTGTCGCTGGGCTGGGAAGGCAAGTCGCTGGGGCCGTTCGAGCGCCTGTCGGCCAAGCTGTACCAACAGAAACTCGACAATGCCGACGACAGCCTGGAGCAATACGGCAACGGCAGCCGCACCGCCTCCAACTACGGCTTCGAGCAGACAATCCGCGGCCTGAGCCTGGAGGCCGAACACCGTTTCGCCGCGCTGTCGGCCGAACACCAGCTGCTGTGGGGCGCCGACCTGTCCCGCACCGACACCAGCCGGCCGCGGATGAAGACGCAATACCTAGCCAACGGCTTGAGCAACAATGTCATCGGCGGCGAAACCTTCCCCAGCAAGACCTTCCCGGACAGCACGTCCGACCGCATCGGCCTGTTCATCCAGGACGAAATGAAGTTCGGCAACGGCATCGCCCTGTCGCCATCGCTGCGCTGGGACCACTACAAGATGACCATCCAGCCGGACCAGGCCTATGCCAATAGCGGCGGCCAGCCGGTGCCATCGTTCCAGGACGGCGCCTTCTCGCCCAAGCTGGGCCTGAGCATCCCGTTCGCCGAGCATTACACCGGCTTCGCCCAGCTGTCGTCCGGCTTCCGCGCGCCGCCGTTCGACGACGCCAATATGGCCTTCGTCAATCGCACTTATGGCTATCAGGTGATCGCCAATCCCAATTTGAAGTCGGAAACCAGCCGCGGCGTTGAACTCGGCCTCAAGGGCAAGTGGGACAGTTTCGACTTCGGCCTGACCGCCTATGCCAACCGCTACCGCGATTTCATCGAGCAGCAAAGCCTGGGCATGCAGGGCGGCCTGCTGACCTTCCAGTATCAGAACATCGGCCGCGTCGACATCAAGGGCGCCGAAGCCCGCGCCGGCTGGCGCTTCGCCCCAGGCTGGCAGACCAACGCCGCCATCGCCTACGCCCATGGCGAGAACCTGGACGACAACACGCCGCTGGCCTCTGTTTCCCCGCTCTCCGCCGTGCTGGGCCTGCGCTACGACCAGGCGCGCTTCGGCGGCGAGGCGCTGCTGCGCGCCGCTGTGCGCAATAGCCGCGTGCCAGCCGTGTCCTCGCTGCAGAACCCGTCCGCCCAGAGCCAAGCGTTCGAAGCGCCTGGTTACGCCACGCTGGACCTGACCGCTTACTGGAAGCCCGCCAAGCAGACCGTGGTGCGCGCCGGCGTGTTCAACATCTTCGACCGCAAGTACTGGAAAGCCGCCGATGTGCGCAGCCTGGCCGCAGGCGACGCCACGCTGGAGCGCTACACCCAGCCGGGCCGCAATGTCGGCGCCAGCGTCGAGTACCAGTTCTGACCCTTATCACACCATTCCAAGGAGAATTTCATGAGCCAGCTATGGGAACGCTACCAGTCGCTCAAAGCCAGCCAACCGCGCCTGCGCGCCCGCGACGCCGCCATCGCCCTGCAGGTCAGCGAATGCGAGCTGGTGGCCGCCGACCCGGCCGCCACGCCGCTCAAACCCGAATGGCCGCAGATTCTGGGCGAACTGCACGCGCTGGGCCGCGTGATGGCGCTGACGCGCAACCACGCCTGCGTCCACGAGACCAAGGGCGACTACGCCAATGTCTCGTTTGAAGGCAAGGTGGGCCTGGCGCTCAATCCGGTGATCGACCTGCGCATGTTCCTGTTCCACTGGCGCCACGGCTTCGCCGTGTCGAGCGAAACCCCGCGCGGCATCCAGCACAGCCTGCAGTTCTTCGACCGTCACGGCGAAGCCGTCCATAAGGTCTATCTGACCGAAGACAGCGATGTCGCCGCCTTCGACGCCCTGGTGGCGCGCTTCGCCGCGCCAGCGGCGGCGCTGGCGCTGGAACCCGTCGCGCCGGCCGAACCGGAGCAGGCCGACGAGGCCATAGACCGTGCCGGCTTCCAGGCCGAGTGGCTGGCGCTGGACGACGTGCATCACTTCCACGCCTTCCTGCGCCGCTGGCAGGTCTCGCGCCGCCAGGGCTTCCGTCTGGCGCCGCCGGGCCAGGCCTGGCGCGTGCGGGAAGACGCGGTGGAGCAGCTGCTGCGCCGCGCCGCCGCCACCGAAACGCCCATCATGGTGTTCGCCGGCAACCGCGGCATGATCCAGATCCATACCGGCGCCGTGCGCAACGTGCAGGTGGTGGGCGACTGGCTGAATGTGCTGGACCCGAACTTCAATCTGCATTTGCGCACCGATCTGATCGCCGAAGCCTGGATCACCCGCAAGCCGGGCGACACCGGCGTGGTGACATCGCTGGAGCTGTTCGACGAGGCCGGCGAATCGCTGGCCACCTTCTTCGGCGAGCGCAAACCGGGCCGCGCCGAGCGCGCCGAATGGGTGAAGCTACTGGGCGAACTGCCGACGCTGGAGCAAGCCGATGTCGCGTAAATCCTGGTTTGCCGGCTTGTTGTTGGCGGCATCCGCCCTGCCTGCCCTGGCGGCGGAGCGGCTGGTGGTGGTGACGCCGGACATCGCCGAAATCGTCGTCGCCCTGGGCGCGGCCGGCCAGGTGGTGGGCCGCGACCGCAGCAGCAAGGAGCCGGAGCTGGCCCATGCCCAGGTGGTGGGCTTTTCGCGCGCGCTGAACGCTGAAACCATCGCCGGCCTGAAACCGACCCTGGTGCTGGGCAGCGCGGCGGCCCAGCCGCCGACGCTGTGGCCGCAGCTGAAACAGCTGAAGCTGCGCGCCGAGGAAGTCAGCCCGCGCGAGGACGGCCGCGATTTCGCCGAGGCCATCCGCAAGGTGGGCAAGCTGCTGGGACGGGACGCCGCCGCCGACAAGCTGGCAGCCGACTGGCAGCGCGCGATGCAGCCGCGCCCGGCCCGTCCGCTGCGCTACCTGGTCAGCTACGACGGCACGCTGGCGGCCGGCCGCGACACCGCGCCGGACACGCTGATCCGCGCCGCCGGCGGCGTCAACGCGGCGGCAGGCCTATCGGGCTTCAAACCGCTGAACCGCGACGCCTGGCTGGCGCTGAAGCCGGACGTGATCATCCTGGGCAGCCATACCGCTGCGGCTTACGGCGGCAAGGAGGCTTTCGCCAAGCGGCCGGAAATCGCCGCCACGCCGGCCGGCAAGCAGGGCCGCATCTATCAGCTGCCGCCGCAACAAGGCATGTTGATTGGTTTGGGCAGCCCGGCCGTGGTCGACCAGATGGTGAAAATGTGAACGCGCCCCACCGTTGGCTGTGGGCCGGCCTGATCGCCGCCAGCCTGGGCCTGCCCTGGCTGGCCTTGTCGAGTTCCGCGGGCCATTTGGCCTGGCCGGATCTGGCCGATCCCCTAGTCGCCCAGTTGCGCCTGCCGCGCATCGTGGCCGCGCTGGGCGTCGGCGCGGCCCTGGCCGCCAGCGGTGCGGCCCTGCAGGCGCTGTTCCGCAATCCGCTGGCCGACCCCGGCTTGATCGGCACCTCAGGCGGCGCCGCTCTGGCGGTCATCGCCGTGCTGGCGATGGGCCTGGCCGGCCTCTCGCTGCCGCTGGCGGCCTTCGGCGGCGGCCTGGCCGCCACCTGGCTGATCCTGCTGCTGGCGCGGCTGGCAAAGGGCGGCTTGGCCGGGCTGCTGCTGATGGGGCTGGTGGTCGGCGCGTTTTGCGGCGCCGTCTCCAGCCTCATCCTGTTCCTGTCCGACGACCTGACCCTGCGCGCCGCCAGCAGCTGGCTGGCCGGCAATCTGGGCGCTGCGCAGCCGGACCGGCTGTGGCCTTGTCTGCTGATCGCCGGACTGGGCGTGGCCCTGCTGTGCGCCATAGGCCGCGATCTGGACTGCCTGCTGCTGGGCGAAGAAGCCGCCCGTTCCTTGGGCATCAACACCATCCGCACCCGCCGTCTGGCGGCGGCCGGCGCCGCGCTGGCGACAGGCGGCGCGGTGGCGCTGTCCGGCGTCATTGGCTTTGTCGGCATGATGATTCCCAATGCGCTGGCCCTGCTGGTGGGCGGCTGCCGCCGCAAGCTGATCCTGCTGTCGGCCTGGGCCGGCGCGCTGTTCCTGCTGGCGGTGGATACGCTGGCGCGCAACATCGCCTGGCCGCTGGACTTGCCCGTCGGCCTGATGGCGGCCTTCGCCGGCCCGCCTTTCTTCATCTGGCTGTTCCGCCGCCAACAAGGGAGCGCCAACCATGCCTGAAACCCTAAGCCTGAAAGTGCGCGAGCTGGGCTACGCGGTCCCCGGCCGCGAACTGCTGCGCGACATCCGGCTCGACCTGCCCGCCGGCCGCGTCTGCGCCCTGCTCGGGCCGAACGGCGCGGGCAAGACCACGCTGTTGCGCCTGCTGGCTGGACTGGCCGCGCCCACGCATGGCGCAGTGCGCTTGAACGGCCAATGCGTATCCCGGATGGACGCGCTGCAGCGCGCGCGCCGCATCGCCTGGGTGCCGCAGCATCTGCCAGCCGATATTCCGTTGACGGTGAACGAGTTCGTCGCGCTGGGCCGCATGCCCTTCCTCGGTGCCTTCACTCGTCCTGCCGCGGCAGACCGCCTGGCAGTCGAGCAGGCGCTGGCGACGGTGGAGCTGGAAACGCGCGGCGGGACGCGGCTGGATTCATTGTCCGGCGGCGAGCGGCAACGCGCGGCCATCGCCCGTGCGCTGGCGCAGCAAGCGCCGGTGATGCTGCTGGACGAGCCGACCAATCACCTGGATTTGCGCCACCAGCACAAGCTGCAACTTTTGCTGCGCGAGCTGGCGGCGCAAGGCAAAGCCGTAGTCCAGGTGCTGCACGATCTGGCTCTGGCCGCCGAATACGCGGACCGGGTGGCGCTGCTTGACAACGGCAGGCTGGTGGCGGAAGGCGAACCCCATGCGGCGCTGACGCCGGAGCGGCTGCTGGCGGTATACCGCTGGCCGGTGCGGCTGCAGCATCACGCGCCGCAACAGGCAGCCTGAAACCGCAAGAAACCGCACGCCATCGCCACCGAATCATTATTTTTTCAAGGCGAAGATAAAGTATGAAAAAGGCCACCCCGGTTATCCGGAGCGGCCTGTTGCCTGAATGGCGCTGTATTACTTCAGAGCATGGATCGCCGGCAGATTGCGCCAGGCGCCGCGCACGTCCATGCCGTAGCCGAACACATAGCGGTCCGGCACGTCCAGGCCGACGAAATCGGCCTGTAGCGGCTTGGCCTTGCTGATCAGCTTGTTGGCGAACACGCCGCTATAGAATGCCTTGGCGCCCATGCCCATCACCTTGTCGCGGATCGCCGCCATGGTGTGGCCTTCGTCCAGGATGTCGTCCAGCACCAGCACCACGCGGTCGCGCACGTCTTCCTTGGGCGCCTGCTTCCACACCAGCTCGCCGCCGTGGGTCTTGTCGCCGTAACGCGATACATGGACGTAGTCGAAATCCAGCGGGAAGGCCAGGCGCGGCAACAACTGGCCGGTGAACACCACGGCGCCGCCCATCACCGACAAGACCAGCGGGTATTCCTCGCCGAGTTTTTCGGTGATTTCCACCGCCATGCGGTCGACGGCGGCGCTGACTTCTTCGGCGCTGAACAGCACATCCGAGCTGTTGATCAGACCACGGGCTTCGGCAATATTAGGCATGATGACTCCTTAACAGAACAGGCGGCGCCGCCGTCGGCGGCGCAATGGAAAAACTGTCAGTCGATTTTCAGCTCGCGCAGGAAAGCGGCAAACTCGCCCGCCACCTCGTGATGCTTCAAACCATAGTTGACCGTGGCTTTCAGGTAACCCAGCTTGGAGCCGCAATCATAGCGCGTGCCCTTGAACGGCAGCGCCAGCACGGCCTCGTCCTTCATCAAGGCGGCGATGCCGTCAGTCAGTTGGATCTCGCCGCCAGCCCCCGCGCCGGTATTGACCAGCTTGTCGAAAATGCGCGGCGTCAGAATGTAGCGCCCCACCACCGCCAGATTGGACGGCGCCTGTTCCGGCTTCGGCTTCTCCACGATGTGCTCGACACGCTGATGGCCGTGGGCGTCTGCCGTCGCCTTGACAATGCCGTAGGAGCCGGTGTCTTCCGGCGCCACCGTCTCCACCCCCAGAATGGACGAGTGGGTCTCATCAAACAGGCGCACCATCTGCTCCATCGCCCCCGGCGCGCCCTCAATCAAGTCGTCGGCCAGGATCACCGCGAACGGTTCGTCGCCCACCACTGGCCGCGCGCACAACACGGCGTGGCCCAGGCCCAGCGCCTCGGTCTGGCGGATATAGATGCAGCTGACCGCGGGCGGGATGATTTCCTGCACCAGTTGCAGCAACTTCTGCTTGTTCTTGTACTCGAGCTCGGTCTCAAGCTCATAAGCCTTGTCGAAATGGTCTTCGATCGAACGCTTGTTGCGGCCGGTGATGAAAATCAGCTCGGTCATGCCGGCGGCGATCGCCTCCTCCACCGCGTACTGGATCAACGGCTTGTCGACGACGGGCAGCATTTCCTTGGGACTGGCCTTGGTGGCCGGCAAGAAACGGGTGCCCAGACCGGCAACCGGAAACACGGCTTTGGTGATCTTTTTCATCTCGATTCCGCTATTTCAATTGGCGTTTTGCAATATAGACAGCGCCGCATTCTAGCCCTTCTTCGCTCGAGGTCAAAATGTCTGTTGCGCCGACAGGGCCTCGGCCAGCTCGCGGACCACCGGCAACCAGTCTCCCGGAGCAGCCTGTCGCCACAGCCGCACCGACGGATACCACGGCGCGACGGCAGCGTCCGCAAGGAAGAACGGCGCGCTCTCGGCGCGCAACAACGCCCAGGTCGGTTTGCCCATCGCCCCGGCCAGATGCAGAATGGCGGTATCGACGCAGACCACCAGTTCCACCTGCTCCAGCAGCGCGGCGGTGTCGGCAAAATCGCCTATCGATGTCTGCGTCACCAGTCCTTGCAATTCGGCGGGCAGTTCGCCCGGCTGCAAGGCGACGAAATCGATGCCGGGCACCCGGCAGATTTCGGCAAACAAGGCTGGCGGCACCGACTTATGCTGACGCCACGCATCGGCAATGCCCACGCCCCAGCGGCCGCTCTCCCACACCACGCCGACTTTCAGCTTGCCATTCCCGGCCAGCGTCGGCTGCGCGCCTGACATCGGCTGCAGATAGGCAGCTGTCGGCAGATTGTCCAGCGTCACGCCCAGCGCGCCGGGCAGCGACATCAAGGGCAGTTGGCAGTCATACGCCGGCGCCGCGTCCGGCGGCAGCAACTCGATGCCATCAAATTGCGCGAACAGGCGGTGAAACGTCTGCGGGCAAGCCAGCAACAAACCGGCGTCCGGATGCTCGGCGCGGATGCGCGGCAAAAAGCGCGCCATCTGCAGGCTGTCGCCCAAGCCCTGCTCCGCCCACAGCAACAGCGTCCGCGTGCCCAAGGCGGCGCCATCCCAACGCGCGCCCTCATGCCGCGGCGTGAGGATGCTGCGCCAACGGGCCTCGTACAAGGGCCAGGCTTCGGCGTAGCGGCCCGCCAGCAGCAAGGCGATGGACAGGCTGAACTGCAGATTGGCGTCCTGCGGCGACAGCGCCAAACCGCCCTGCAACACGGAAATGGCGTCATCCAGCAGCAGCGCGCTGGTGCAGACGTTGCCGAGATTGTTGCAACGCGCCGCGGTGACGCCGCCGAGCTCTATCGCCTTCAGAAAACAGGCGATGGCGTCGTGGTAGCGCAACTGGTGCTGCCGCACCACGCCCAGATTGCTCCAGGCATCCACATGCGCAGGCTCCGCCGCCAGGGCTTCTTCCAGCAGCTGGCTAGCCAGTTGCAGTTCGCCCAGCTCCTTCAACAGCACCGCCAGATTGCTCTTGATATTGGCCGACGCCGGGTTCAACGCCGACGCGGCCATGTAGTCGTCCAAGGCGCGCGCGTTGTCGCCCAATTGCTGCCGCGCGTTCGCCCGGTTGGCCAGCGCCTGCCAGTCCTGCGGGTTCTGCGCCAGGCAACGATCGAACACCGCGATCGCGCCCTGCCAGTCCCCCGCCGCCGCGCGGCGATTGCCTTCGTCGAAATCCGCCTTCACCACCGCTTTCAGCGCCACAGGGCCTCCTTCAGTTTCCGGCCAGCAAGGCTTGCAAGCCGGCTTCGTCCAGAATCGCCACGCCCAGCTCCTGCGCCTTGGCGAGCTTGCTGCCCGCTTCCTCGCCGGCCACCACGTAATGCGTCTTCTTGGACACGCTGCCGGAGACCTTGCCGCCGGCAGCCTCGATCAGCGCCTTGGCCTGATCGCGGCTCAACGTGGGCAGCGTGCCGGTCAGCACCAGCGTCTTGCCGTCCAGCGGCAGAGCTATGGCCTCGGCAGCTTCCGGCAGGCCTGCCACGATCTCGTCGCGCAAGCCGGCCAGTCTGCCCAGCGCCTCGCGCTTGCCCGGCGCATCCAGCCAGTCGGCCAGCGCGTTCACCACTTCGGCCGGCAAGTCCAGATCCAGCAGCGCGCGGCGTTCGCTTTGCGCCAGCCAGGCCAGGCTGCGCTGCGCGGCCAGTTGCTGGCTGCGCACCTCGGTCAGCCGCGGAATGGCCAGCCGCGCCAGCAGCGCCGCGTCGTCCAACCGCTCGCGCAGCTTGGGCGACGGCGCATGCTCGTCAGCCGGTTTCACTTCGGCCAGCAAGGCATCCAGCGCTTTTTCATTGTTGTCCTCGGCGAAAAAATCGGCCAGCGAATCGGCCACCACGCCGCCGATGTCCGGCAGCGCGGCGAATAGCGCCGCCGGGCAGCGGCGGATCAGCGCCATGGTGCCCAGCCAGTCGGCCAGCGTCTTGGCGGTGGATTCGCCGACATGGCGGATGCCCAGCGCGAACAGGAGCCGGGCCAGCGGCGGCGTCCGGCTGGCGTCTATCGCCGCGATCAGGTTTTCCGCCCACTTGCTGGCCACCTTGCCGGCCTTGACCGTCTCCGGCGTCACGCCCTCGTCCTCGTCGGCGCGGCGCTTCATCTCCAGCAGGTCTTCCAGCTTCAGCCGGTACAGGTCGGCCACGCTCTTGACGTAGCCGTACTCGACCAGCTTGTCGATATAGCGCTCGCCCAGGCCGTCAATGTCCATCATGCGGCGGCCGGCGAAGTGCTGGATCGCCTGGCTGCGCTGGGCGCGGCAGGACAGCCCGCCCGAGCAGCGGGCGATGGCCTCGCCCTCCTCGCGCACCACGTGGCTGCCGCACACCGGACAGGCGGTCGGCAAGCGGTAGGCCGGGTATCGCGGCTCCTCGCCGGCGCTGAACAGGTCGCCGCCGGCGGCAGGCTGCATCGGCCGGCGCTCCAGCACCACCGACACCACCTCGGGAATCACGTCGCCGGCGCGGCGCACGATCACCGTGTCGCCGACTCTAACATCCTTGCGCCGCACTTCGTCCTCGTTGTGCAGCGTGGCGTTGGTGACGGTGACGCCGCCGACGAAGACCGGCTTGAGCCGCGCTACCGGCGTGATGGCGCCGGTGCGGCCCACCTGCTCCTCGATGGCTTCGACCGTGGTCAACGCCTCCTCCGCCGGGAATTTATGGGCGATGGCCCAGCGCGGCGCCCGCGACACAAAACCCAGCGCGTCCTGCAGCGCGCGGCTATTCACCTTGTACACCACGCCGTCGATCTCGAACGGCAAGCCGGCGCGGCGCGCCAGCACGCCTTCGTAATAGCCGGACAGGCCCGCCACGCCCTTGACCACGGGCCGCAGGCTTGCCTCCACCACCGGGAAGCCGAGCTGTTTCAGCCAGTCCATCTCGCCCTGGTGGGTCGCCGGCCAATCGGTGCCTTCCACCTGGGCGATGGCGTAAGCGAAGAAAGACAGCCGGCGCTGCGCGGAGATGCGCGAATCCAGCTGGCGCAGGCTACCGGCGGCCGCGTTGCGCGGATTGGCGAAAGCCTTGTCGCCGCGGGCGATCTGCTCGGCGTTCAGCCGCTCGAAGTCGCGCTTCAGCATCAGCACCTCGCCGCGGACTTCGAGCAAGGCCGGCGGATTCGCGCCGTCCAGCTTCAATGGAATGGCGCGTATCGTGCGCACGTTCTCGGTCACCTGCTCGCCGGCCACGCCGTCGCCGCGGGTGGCGGCGCGGATCAGCACGCCGTTTTCATACAGCAGGGAAATGGCCAGGCCATCGAACTTGGGTTCGGTGGCATACTCAACCTCGGTGGCGTCCAGTCCCTTGCGCACCCGCTCGTCGAACTGGATCAGCTCGGCGTGGCGCTCCGCCGGATCGGCCAGTTGCATGTCGGAAAAAGCGTTGGACAAGGACAGCATGGGCACCGCGTGGGTGACGCTGTCGAATTCGGCCAGCGGCGCGCCGCCGACGCGCTTCGTCGGCGAATCCGCCACCGCCAGTTCCGGATGCGCCTCTTCCAGCGCCTGCAATTCGCGGAACAGGCGGTCGTATTCGGCGTCGGGCACGGTCGGCGCGTCCAGCACGTAGTATTCGTGGCCGTAACGGTTAAGCAGCTCGCGCAGCTCGGCTGCGCGCAGTTCATGTGCGGTCATCGGAAACTCTCGAACGGCAAAAGGGCCGGCATGGCCGGCCCTGGAATCATCTTCAATTTTGACTCAGGCAAACAAGCGCAGCGCGGCCACGCTGCCCGGCGCGATGCCGCGGTCGTCCATGCTGCCGTAGATGTGCAGCAATTGATCGCGGATGCGGCCCAGGCCGGCATCGGTCAGCACCCGGCGGTTGTCGTCCACCAGTTGGGCACCGAACTCGTGGGCCAGCTGGCGGGCAAAATAGACGGCGCGGTCGAACACCTCCACCCCGCCGGCCACTCGCGGCACGTCGAACAGCAGCGTCAGCGCCGGGAAAGTCTTGTCCAGCAGCGTGTGGAAGGTGAACGGCATCTGATCCGCCGCCACCAGCGAGTAAAGGGTATTGCCGGAGTCCGCCAAATAGTGGAAGGCGCCATCCGGCTCCAGCTGCAGCCCGGCGGCTTCGGCGAAGCTGCGCAGGCGCGCGCCTTCGATCGGCGCCTTCGGCACGATGTTGATGCCGATCAGCACGTCGACGTCGGCGCAGAAGCGATCCAGCTCGCGCGCCGCCACCAGCTTCTGCTGGCGCTGCGGGAAGCTGACCGCCGCGTCGTGGTCTTCGGCGAAGCGCGATACCTGCTGGCAAAACGCGGCCAATTCCTGTTCGGTCACGGCGCCGGAGCGGTCCACCATTTGCATGCTGATGTTGATTTGCTTGTAACGGGTGCCCGGCAGCGCCTCGGCGACTTTCCATAGCCCGCGCTCGGTGCGGCCGATCAGCTGGGTGCGCTTGCCGACGTTGAAGCGCGGCATCGCGGCCAGCTCGTGCGGCTCGTGGAACACTACCTCGGCGATGAAGTCCAGCGACGGGTCCAGCATCGCGACTACCAGCGCCTGGTGGTCGGCGGAGTCCATCGCCAGCTCGGCGTCGTCTTCTTCGTCTATCACCGGCACCTCCGCCGCCGCGGCCATAGGCTCCATGCGCTGAGCGGCATGGCGAGGCGGCTCCGGCGCGATGGCCGCCGCTTCCGGCAACAGCGGCTCGAACGGTTCCGCGTCGTCGTCGCGGTCGTCGAAATCGGCATCGACCAGCACCGGCTCCATGCGGTCGCTGCGGCCGTCGCGCACATTATTCTTCGGCACGTCCAGCAACACGTCATCCTGCGGACGGGCGAAAGCCTGCTGCGTCCGCCTGCGGAAACGCCACTCCTGAAACATGTTGAAGCCGAAAACCAGGGCGATCACGCCGCCGCCCAATATCAACACACCAATCTGCAATTCGCTCATCAGCCAGTCCGCTATTAAGGCGAATAATTCGAAGCCGCACCCTGTCCCCATGGACGCTATCGCAGGTCGGCCTCCCGCTATTATCCTGTCGCCGCCATTGCTGCAAAAGCCGGCAGGCACCCGTCCGAGACGGGCTTTCCACGCTCATTATAACGAAAGCCCGCCTCGGCGCACCATTTGGCAGTACATAAACGCTTGACAAACGCCCTTGTCAATCCGGTGTCATGCCAAATGGCCCGCAGTGGCGGCCGTGGAACCCGGCAGCCTGGTATCAACTCAAACCGAATGAACATGACATTTCTGACAGGAGAATTTATTCATAGCGCGTGCAAGAATAACTCTGCTATTGGACCGTACTAGCCTGTACAACATTGCTTAGAACAGCACGGGGACTCTTTACGATGAAAAAATCCGATCAAGCCAGTTTCCTGCCTGTCGTTCGCGAATTGTCGCGCACTTATCAGGCCTTTGAACAATTCGCCAGCTACAACATCCGCCGGCTTGGGCTGACGCCGCCGCAATTCGATGTCGTCACCACGCTTGGCAACAGCCAGGGCATGAACTGCAAGGAGCTATCCGATCACACCCTGATCACAAAAGGCACCCTGACCGGCGTGCTGGATCGCCTGGAAGACAAGGGCATCGTCGTCCGCAGCATGCAGCCCAACGACCGGCGCAGCGTGTTCGTGGCGCTGACGCCGTATGGCCAGGAACTGTTCAGCCAAGCCTTCCCGGCGCATCTGGACTACATGCACAACGCCTTCCAGCAATTCGGCGAACAAGACCTGTCTGGCTTCTGCAATGAGCTGGGCCGGCTGCGCGCCAGCTTCAGCCAGGCGCTGGAGCAACAGGAAAGCGAGCCGGCCTGAGCCTGGCATCGCCATCAGGCCGGTTAGCCGCCGGCCTGAAAGCGTATCGGCACCGTCAAGGTAGACTCAATTGCGGCGCCGTTGCGCACTGCCGGCGCGAAACGCCAGCGTGATACCGTTTCCAGCGCCGACTGGTCCAAGCGGCGGAAACCGCTGCTGCGCGCCAGCTCCACTGCCAGCGCGCGGCCGTTTACCCCTACGCGCACCTTTAGCAGCACCACGCCCTCCTCCCCCTGCTGACGCGATCGCTCCGGGTAGGAGGGCTGAGGATTTTCCAGATAAGCCGGCGCATACAGCGCCCCGCGGTCGCCCTCCGCGCCCGCTCCCGTCTTGCCGCTTCCCGCCGGCAATGTAGCCTGACCGCCATCCTTTGCTTCACCATGCCCAACCACCCGGGACTCGCCGGGCGCCGCTATGGTCGAGGAACGGTTAGCTTGTGCAGGCGCCAATGGACTCGTCTTTGCCGCAGCGCTTGGAGTCGGCGCGGCAGGACGCATCGGTTTGTCCGTGTCCTGAGAGGAAAGGGCCTGGGATGGCTGCGGACTGCGCTGAATCATGGCGGGCGGCTCCTGCGGAGCGCCGCCTCGGCTGCGCATGGCCGCTGCCGAATCGCCAGCGCGCCCAAGCCTGCCGGCGCCGCCACCCTCAGCCGGCCCCGCCTCTCCCCCGCGCAAGGCCACCTCCAGCGGCACCGCCGGTCTATTCGGTTCGAACCGCCACGGCAGCCATAGCAGCCACAACAGCAAGCCATGCGCCAGCAGCGACAGCGGCAGGGCCCAACGCATCATCGCCTCAGCATCGCATTGCCGCGCGCGGGCGGCTGTAATGCCACCACGCGATCACCATGCATAAGAGATAGAACAGGAAAAACATCGCGAACGCCGGCAAAAAACTGCCGAACCAATCCAAAGCCGAACCAAAGGCCTTGGGAATGACGAAGCCGCCGAACGCCGCCATCACCGAGCTGACATTCATCGCCGACGCGCCGCGCCGGCCGCCGCGCAGATAGGCCTGCTGCAGGGTTTCGCCATGCAGCTGGGCATCGCGCCCGGCCAGGATCAGGAACACCTTTGGCGCCAGTTGATAAGACGAACCGTTGCCGACGCCCGCGGCAAAGAAAATCAACTGGAACATCGCCAGAAACAGCCAGAACGAACCGCCACTGCCTACGGACGGCATGCCCAGGTAAACGCCGATGGTGCCTGCCGCCATCAACAGATTGGCCGCGACGGTGGCGATGCCGCCGCCCACCTTGTCGCCCATCCAGCCGCCCAACGGCCGCGACAAGGCGCAAACCATCGGCCCGACGAATAGATACGGGCTGGCGTCGATATGCGGGAACATCGCCCGCGCCAACAAAGGAAACGCCGCGGAAAAACCCAGAAAAGTCCCGTAGCTGCCCATGTACAACAGGCAGATATACCAGGTGTGGGGGTCTTTCATCGCGTCCAATTGATCGTGCGGCGTGATGCGCAGCTTGGGCAGATCATGCGCGTACAGCAGACACGCCAGGGCGATCAGCAGGATCAGGGGCAGCCAGATGTACGCGGCGTTCTGCAGCCAGACGAAATGCACCTCGCCGCCGCGCCCCCACACTTGCGGCTCGCCGGCCGCGTATCCGAACAAGGGATAGAGAATGCACAACGGAATCAGCAACTGCGCGACCGACACGCCCAGATTGCCCAGCCCGGCATTCAGCCCCATCGCCAGGCCCTTCTCGGACTTGGGAAAGAAGAAACTGGTATTCGACAAATGCGAGGCGCTAGCGCCGCCGCCTATGCCGCACAAGGCCGCCACCAGCAGCAACTGCCAGAACGGCGAGGCAATATCCTGCACCACCCGGCCGACGCCCCAGGCGGGCAGCAACAGGAACAGCGTGGACAGCCCCAGCCATAGCCCGCCGCCCACCCAGCTCCAGGCCCAGGAATAGATCAGGCGCATCAAGGCGCCCACCAGCGGCGGAATCGACACCAGCAGAAATTGCTGCTGGCCGGAAATCAGGAAACCCACCGCCGGCAGGTTGACCACCACCATGCTCCACATCATCCAGATGTTGAAGTTCAGGTGCAGCGAGAAAATGGACAGCCACAGATTGCGCCGAGCGATGCCGCGGCCGCGGCTCAGCCAGAAAATGACATTTTCCGGCTCCCAACGTTTGATGCTTACGGTCATGAACAGATTCCACGATGGCGACACAACGCAGCCGGACAGTTGCGACACGTCCCAACAGCCGGCGGCGCAGTATGCCATCCGGCCGCCGGGCCGAACCTTGCGCCGCGTCAAGCCGGCGATCAGGCTGTCTCGCGCATCTTCAGCGCCTCGACGATATCCACCGCCACGATGCGGCTGACGCCCTGCTCCTGCATCGTCACGCCCACCAGCTGCTCGGCCATCTCCATGGTCAGCCGGTTGTGTGAAATATAGAGGAACTGGGTGCGCTCGGACATCTGTTTGACCAAGTCGCAGAAGCGGCTGGTATTGGCGTCGTCCAGCGGCGCGTCCACTTCGTCCAAGAGGCAGAACGGCGCCGGGTTCAGGCTGAACAGCGAGAACACCAGGCTCATCGCGGTCAGGGCCTTCTCGCCGCCGGACAGAAGATGAATCGTGCTGTTCTTCTTGCCCGGCGGCTGGGCGATGATCTGCACGCCGGCGTCCAGCAGGTCTTCGCCAGTCAACACCAGCTCGGCGCGGCCGCCGCCGAACAGCGTGGGGAAAAACTCGCGCATCTTGGCGTTGACCGCGTCATAAGTGGCTTGCAGCATGTCGCGGGTTTCGCCGTCTATCTTGCTGATGGCCTCCACCAGCGTTTCCATCGCCTGGTTCAGATCGTCGGACTGGTTCTGCAGGTATTCGCCGCGCTTCTTCGCCTCGTCCAGTTCCTGCAGCGCCGCCAGGTTGACCGCGCCCAGCCCCTCCAGCGCGCGCGCCAGGCGGACGATCTCGGCGGCCAAAGCGTTTGGCTTGACGCCTTCGTTGAGGTCTGCCAACAGCGCGGTTTCGTCGGCCTCGGCCTGAGCCAGCTCTTCGGCGAAGCGCTCCATCGCCAAGCGGGCTTCCTGGTGCTTGAGCAGCCAATCCGAACGCGCCTCGCGCAGCGCCGGCAAAGCGGCGTTGGCCTCGTGCTGGCGCTGGCCGATCTCGCGCATCCGCTCTGTCAGCTGGTTCAGCCTGTCGCGCGCGGCGGACAGCTCGCCCTCGCGCGTTTCGCGTTCGGCCAGCGCCAGTTGCAGCGCCTCTTCCGGCACCGCCTCGTCCACCGTTTCCGATTCGCCGGCCAGCGTCTCCAGTCGCTCCTGCAATTGTTCGTCGCGGTCGGCGAGTTCGCGGCCGCGGCGCGACAATTCGGCCACCTTCTGCTCGGCGCTGTGGAGCGCCAGCTTGATCTCGTGCAGCACGCGCTCGGCGTCGCGGGCTTTGTTGCGCGCCAGCTCCAGCCGGGTTTCCGCGTTCAGCCGCGCCAGCCTAACCTCCTCCAGCTGCAGCGCCAGCTCCTCCAGCGTCAGCGCCGCCTCCTCGCCCATCAACTCGGCCTCGGCGATGCCCTCCGCCGCTTGCCGCCGCTCCTCGGCGATGCGGCCGCGTTCGGCCTCGATGGCGGAGAGACGCGCCGCGCCCTGGCGCGCCGCCTGGTCCAGCTTGACGTGCTCCAGCGTGGCGGCATTCAACTCGGCCTCCAGCCGGGTCAGCGAACCTTTCTGGCCGCGCACGGCCTCGGCCAGCATATTGCCCATGCTCAAGAGGCCGTCGCGCTTCTTCTGCATGGCGTCGATTTCCGGCCGCAAGACGTCCGCGCGGGCCGATGCCTCGTCCAGCTGCCGCTTGCGCGCCATCAGGCCATCCCCGCTGGCCTCGGCGTGGTAACGCACGCTGACGGCGTCGACGCGATGGCCTTCCGGCGTCAGCCAGCATTCGCCGGCCGCCAGCTCGCCGCGGCGCGCCAGGGCGGCGTCCAGCGTCTCGGCCAGATAGACGCCGGCCAGCCAGTCGCCCAAGGCCGCGTCGAACGGCGCTTGCGCCTTCGCTTCCGCCAGCAGAGACGGCCAGGCGCGCGCCGGCAGTCCGGCCGCGGCGGCGCGCTTGCCGTCCACCAGCGCCAGCGCGGCGGGCGGCGGCGCGCCGGGCAAGGCGGCGGCGCGGGCGGACAGGCGCTCGCCCAGCGCCGCTTCCAGCGCCTGCTGCCAGCGCGCGTCCACCTGCAAGGATTGCCACAGCTGCGGCGCGTCGGCCAGGCCATGCTTGTCCAGCCAGCCGGCCAATTGCTCGTCGGCCGCTTCGCGCTGCAGCAGCGCCGCCAGCGCGGCGGCCTCGGCCTCGGCGCGCGCCAATTCGGTGCGCTTGGCGGATAGCTGCTGGTCCAGCTTTTCGCGCTCGGCGGCCAAGTCCGCCTGCTTGGCCTCGTCCGCCACCAGCCTGGCGCGCACCGCGTCCAGCGCGGCCTTGGCCTTGTCGACCTCCTGCTTCGCCGCCTCCAGCGCGCCGTGCCCCGGCAGATTCAGGTCGGACAGTTCGCGCGTCAGCGCGGCGTCGCGGCCATCCAGCTGCTGCAGGCCGCGCTGCCAATGTTCGATTTGCTGGCGCGACAAATCGCGTTCGCGCGTCAGATTGGCCTGCTGCGCGGTCAGCTGCGATTGTTGCTGGTCCAGTTGGCGGAAAGCCGTCTCGGCGGTCGGCAGTTCGTCTGCGCCGTCCTCCAGCGCCATCTGCGCTTCTTCCTGCCGCAACTGCGCCTCTTCCAGCCGCGGTAGCCAGTCGTCCAATTCGGCCTCCACCTGCTGGCGGTTGTCGGCCAGTTGCTGGCGCTCGCTGCGCGCGGCCGCCAGATCGCGCTCCAGCCGTTGCCGGCTCTGCTCGCGGTGGCGCTGCGCCTCTTCCAGACGCGCCAGCTGGGCATTGGCCTCGAACAGCCGCTGCTGCGCCTCATGCACGGCGTCGCTGGCGGCGAAGTGCTGTTCGCGCACCGTTTCCTGCTCGGTTTCCAGGTGGGTGACCGCCGCTTCCAGCGCGGCTTCTTCGGTTTCGATGCGCGCCAGCTCGCCGCGGGCATGCGCCTCGTTGCGCGCCGCCTCCTCGCGCCGCGCCAAGGCCAGCAGGTTCTGCTTGTGGGTCAGCGCGCCGCGCATGTCGTGATATTGCGCGGCCACTTCGGCCTGCTCGGACAGCCGCTCCACCTGACGCTCCAGCTCCTGCTGCAGATCGGCGATGCGCTCCAGGTTGGCGCGGGTGTCGGACAGGCGGTTTTCCGTTTCGCGGCGGCGCTCCTTGTACTTGGACACGCCGGCCGCCTCTTCCAGATAGGCGCGCAGCTCTTCCGGCCGCGCCTCGATGATGCGCGAAATCATGCCCTGCTCGATCACGGCGTAGCCGCGCGCGCCCACCCCGGTGCCGAGGAACAGATCGGTGATGTCGCGCCGCCGCACCTGCTGGCTATTGATGTAGTAGCTGGATTCGCCCTGGCGGGTCAGCACCCGCTTGATCGCCACTTCGGCGTACTGGCCCCAAGGGCCGGTTAGCTGGCCGTCGGCGTTGTCGAACACCAGCTCGACCGAAGCGCGCGACACCGGCTTGCGGCTGGACGAACCGTTGAAGATCACGTCCTGCATGGATTCGCCGCGCAGCTGTTTGGCGGACGACTCGCCCAGCACCCAGCGCACGGCGTCGATCACGTTCGACTTGCCGCAGCCGTTGGGGCCGATGACCGCCACCAGTTGGCCCGGCACCGCGATGCTGGTGGGGTCCACGAATGACTTGAAACCGGCGAGCTTGATATGGGTCAGGCGCAAAACGTCCTCGCTGCGAAAGGGAGCAAACTGTTCATTTTATCAGGCTGCGACAGACTGCGGGTCGATGGACTATTTCGGCCGAAAATTGTCGTGAAACGGGCTAGCCAGCGGCAAGGACAGTTGTGCCATAATGCCCGTATGGAATCCTTATCGCTGTCCAATCACTTCCTGATCGCCATGCCCGGCATGGCGGACCCTCTGTTCGCCAAGTCTCTGGTTTATCTCTGCGAGCACGGCGAGCACGGCGCCATGGGGCTGATCATCAACAAGCCATCCGGCATCGCCATGGCCCAGTTGTTCGATCAGATCGATCTGCCGCTGGATGACGAAGACACCCGCACCGGCGTGGTGTACTTCGGCGGTCCGGTGCAGCCGGACCGCGGCTTCGTGCTGCATCAACCGGCCGGCAACTGGCAATCCAGCCTGATGGTGACCGACGACGTGGCGCTGACCACGTCCAAGGATGTGCTGACGGCGGTGTCTCAGGGCAAGAAGCCGGAGAGGCTGCTGATCTCGCTCGGCTACGCCGGCTGGTCGGCTGGCCAACTGGAGCAGGAAATTGCCGACAACGGCTGGTTGACGGTGCCGGCAGACCCGGCCATCGTGTTCGACCTGCCATGCGAAGACCGCTACGACGCCGCCATGGCGCTGCTCGGCTTCGATCCCTCGCTGCTGTCCTCGGATGTCGGCCATGCCTGAAGGTTGCGCGCTGGCTTTCGATTTTGGCGAGCGCCGCATCGGCGTCGCCGTCGGCGACACCCTGCTGGGCATCCCGCATCCGCTGGCCACCATAGACACGCCCATCACCGACGAACGCTTCGCCGCCATCGCCAAGCTGATAGCGGAATGGCAGCCCAAACAGCTGGTGGTGGGCCTGCCCATGCATCCGGATGGCGTCGAGCATGAGATGTCCGCGCTGTCGCGCCGCTTCGCCAATCGGCTGAAGGGACGCTTCGGCCTGCCGGTATGGCTGGTGGATGAGCGCTACACCTCGGTCATCGCCGAGCAGCTGCTGGAAGAGGCCGGCGTCAAGAAAGGCCGCAAGCAGAAACCGGCGCTGGATCAAGTAGCGGCGCAAGCCATCCTGGCCGGCTGGTTCGAGCAGCCCGGCACCGCCGTTTGATGCTGGCCAAGTTTCCAGCGCTGCTGCTGATCGCCCTCGGCGTCGCCGGCTTTGGCTGGCTGTGGCGCCAGGCGCAGTTGGCCAACGCCGCGCAGGACTGGCCGTCCACAATGGGCACAGTCGAACGCAGCGAAGTGGAATGGCGCGTGCGCCGCGGCGCTGACAACCACGATCAGCGCGAATACCGCGCCGTCGTCTCCTACCGTTATCAAGTCAACGGCCAGGCTTACGCTTCCAGCGCCATCCGCATCCCCGATATCGGCTTCGGCGGCAGCCAGACGCTAGCGGAAGACCTCGCGCGCCGTTATCCGGCGAGCACGTCCATACCCGTTCGCTACAATCCGGCCAAGCCGGAACAGGCCTGCCTGGAAACCGGCGCGCACTGGAGCGTGCGGGCCGGACAGCTGCTGATGCTGCTGTTCGCCGCCGCCGGCGCCTTTCTACTAGGGGCTAAAAACCTAAGCCATTGATTTGTTAGTAGCTATTAAGCGCTATTGAGTCCGCCGGGCAAACTGCCGATACTGTCAAGGTAGAATCGCTCTACCCAGGAGTTCCGCCATGAGCATCAGCCAGACCGCTCAAATTTCGCTGGCCAGCGCCGCCTTGTTGAATGGCGGCACCGTACCTTCCCCCGTTGTGCAGAACGGCAATGCGACGGTTGCGCTGGCGGCCCAAGCGGCGCAACTGGCGCAGGAATCCAGCGCCGTTGTTTTACTCGGCGGCAACAGCAGCGATGCCGGCACCTATGACGCCGCCGGCCTGCTCAACGGTTTCGCCACCGCCGGCACCCTGCAAGGCAGCCTGCTCAGTCCCAGCAGCGGCGAAACCGCCGCCCAAAGCACCGACCAGCAGATCCTGTCACAAACGTTGGGCGCCTCCAGCAGCGCCAGCTCCAGCCTCAACGCCAACTGGGCCACCATACTGCAGAGCAATCCGGCCTTGGCCGGCGAAGCGGTGGCGGACAGCACCAACGGCAATATCGTCAATACCATCGCCTAAACCGCGCCGCCCAAACGACAACAGGCCCGATTCCCGGGCCTGTTTGCTTTCCATCATGCCGACGAATCAGCGGCTGCCTTGCTTGCGGCCTTCTTTTTCCTTCAGCTTTTCTTCGCGCAGGATGGCTCGCTCGGCGGCGATCGCCTTGGCGCGCTTCTCCCACACAGCCCACTCGTCCGGGCGCTCCAGCGTGATCCGGCCGGTCTGGCCGTCGCGAAAATCGGTCAGCACGATCTCGGCCGCTTTCTGCATATTGATGCGGCCGCCGGACAGCACCGCGCCGCGCCGCTTGCCGATCAGTTCCAGCGCCTGCCAGTCCTGCATGCCTTCCAGCGTTTCCTCATCCAGCTTGTAGCGGGCGGCCAGATCGGCGCGGTAATGGACCAGCAAGTACTTCAGCAGCTCCAGCGCCACCTCCTCCTCGTCCATCGCGTTGCGGCCGACCGCGCCGCTGGCGGCTAGATTGTAGCCGCCCTCTTCCACCTCGATCTTCGGCCACAGCATGCCGGGAGTGTCGTACAGCTCGAAATCGTCTTCCAGGATGATGCGCTGCTCGTTCTTGGTGACGCCCGGCATATTGCCGGTCTTGGCGATCTTGCGGCTGGACATGCTGTTGATCAGCGTGGACTTGCCGACGTTGGGAATGCCGCAGATCAGCACCCGCAGCGGCTTCTCCAAACCGCTGCGGTTAGGCGCCAGCGCGCGGCAGGCGGCGATCAGCCGCTGCGCCGGGGCGCGTTCGCCGGCATCCATGCCCAGCGCCTCGGTTTGCGTCTTGGCGCGGTACCAGGCCAGCCATTGTTCGGTAACGGCCGGATCGGCCAGATCCTGCTTGTTCAGGATCATCAGCCGCGGCTTGCCCTTGGCCATGCGGGCCAGCATCGGGTTGGCGCTGGAAGCCGGCAGACGCGCGTCCAGCAGCTCGATGACGACATCAATATCTTTGAGGCGCTCGGCGACATCCTTGCGCGCCTTGTTCATATGGCCGGGAAACCATTGGATTGCCATTGTTCAACGCTTTCTAATCGGGTCCAGCAGATAAGTCAGACCATTGTGGTCCAGTTCATGCATCAGTTGCAGCAGGCGGCCGATCTCGCCGGGCGGGAAGCCCTCGCGGGCGAACCAGTTCAGATAATTGCCCGGCAGCTCGCAAATCAGCGCGCCCTTGTGCTTGCCGAAGGGCATGGTGCGGGTGGTCAGGTTCAGCAGATCTTCGGCTTGCATGATGGCAGGTATAGATGGCGGTTGCGCATTGTGCCAAAGCCGGCGGCTTGCTGCCAGGCTTGACGTGGGACAAGCCGGCGGCGGGTTTCGCGGCGGCCCAGGCTTGAGCGGTTTAGCATGGCGTCACAGCAATCCGGGCCGGAAACTCGCCGGCCGCGTTTTACCGGTTCGCGCAGAGCCGTTTGCGGGCGCCACGGCGCCCGCCTTTTCATTGCAGCGGCAGCGGCTTGCGGTCGTTGAAATACAGAAAACCCTTCACCACGCGGTAGATGTACCACACTCATACCGCGAATAACACCACGCCGCCGACCAGCAGCCACAGCGTGGCAAAGCCGATGACATAGCCGAGCAGAGCCAGCCAGAAAGTGCGGATCTGCCACTCGAAATGGCTTTCATACATCGTGCCGCGCACGTCGTCGCGCTTCACGTAGTTGATGATGACCGCGACGATGCCAGTCACGCCCACAAGCAGGCTCACCGCCTGCAGAATGTAGACGGTCAGCGTCAGATTGTTCAGCCTGCGTTCGTTCTCGTCGAGCAGTTCCAGCTCCATCGCATCTCCTTGGTGGTTAACGGGCAAACAAGGCGGCAAAGCGCGCCGCCACGGGGCGGCGAAACGCCAGACTGGCCGGCACGGCCTGTTCGCCCTGCGCCGACGCCGGCGCGGCGCTCCAGCCCTGCAGCATGCCCTCGGTCCGGCCAGCCGGCAGCAACAACGGCAGCGTGGGCGTCCATTCCCAACCGGCGGCCTCGGCAAACTGCCGCGCGCGGAGGTTGGCCTCGTCCAGCAAGGACAGCTCGTCCAGGCCCACTGCCAGTTGCCGCCACTCCAGCAACAACATGCGCGCCGCCAGCCAATCTGCCGCTTCGGCGATGCGCGATGGCGTCTTGCCCGGCGGCAGGCCACGGCGCAGCGCCAGATGCAGCGCCAACTGGCGGATTTCCGGCAGCAGCGACTCCAGCAGACACGCCGCTTGCGGCGGAAATTGAGGCGAGCCCGGACGATACGCCAGCCATTCGCCATCGGTTGCCAGGGCAACCGGATACCCTGCCAGCGGCGCGTGGGGCTGCTGGGCATGGGTGGCGAGAATGAGGGCGTCGCTGATTTCGTTCATGGCTCTGTCTCCTGGAGCGTGAAATCCGCCGAACCGGAGACCATGTGCTGCGTTGAAGCTTCAAACACAAATGCCGCCGGTGATCGGCGGCATGGTCGGGTAGTGCGCTCAGTCCTGATGACTGCCGAGCCTATCCCTGGCGCCGCCGGGAGGGGCGGTACCAATAATAGGCGTGGGCGAAAAAAACATTTAGGGCGAGCATCCGACCATGCTGCCAACGATGGCCGCCGCCGTCAAGCCGTTGTTTCAAAAGACTTGGCCGGGATCAAGTCCCAAAGCGGCTCTGCTCGGCATGCGTCCGCCTCTATCTCAGGCCGGAACGCATGGTTGGCGCGACCTCTCTCCAGCAACATCACCTTGCCACGCTCCTCTCACAACCAAGAAACATCATGCCAAAATTTCGGAATCAAATGACAGAAAAGACAAATTGTATGTCAATGCAATGAAAATAATAATCAAAATATGTAAATTAACTTGCATATAGTTGCTCAAAAAATTCCACAGTCGATATCATGCCAACAGACTAATAAAAATAATTTCTTTTCGCATATGGGCAACTAGGGATGATTATCGGGATGCTCTTCGCGATGCGGAAAGAAACGAATCATTTAACCGATAAGCTGAATGGAACCCACCGCATGAATTACGACGCTGTCGTCATCGGAGCAGGCGCCATAGCCTGCTCCATCGCATATGAACTTGCCAGTCGGAAACTCAAGGTATGCCGTGGTGGCCGGCCATGCGCGCGATGAGGCCGTCATCGTCCCCACCTGCTCAGTCCAGCAGCGGTTCTTCAACGACCTGGACGCCATTAAGCCAGGACACCCCTGCCTGGGCCTGAACCCGATGTTCTCCCCTTCGCTGCCGGCTCAGGGACGGGTCGTCGCCAGTTGTCTGCCGGATCCCGAATCCACCAGCCACTGGCTGGAGCAAAGCGTTCAGGAGGCCGGCATGCGCGTCAAGCGCCTGAGTCCAGAGCGGCACGACCAGTTGATGTCCGTGTGCCAGACGCTGCCGCACGCCGCGATCATCGCCTTTGGCCTGGCCCTGTCGGACTCAGGTCGCCTAGTCGATCTGGATAGCGTCATGGAAATGGCGCCCCCTCCCATGCGGGCAATGCTGGCTTTGCTATCCAGAATCCTCTCGAACCCCGCGGAGATCTACTGGGATATCCAAAGTGAAAATCCGCATGGAGAACGGCAGCGAACCGCCTTATCGGACAGCCTCCGGCAACTGTCGTCGATGGTCGAGGCCAAAGACGGCGGCGCCTTTTCCCAGGAACTGCAGCGAACAGCCGATCGGCTTGGCATGCACCTGGCATCCAGCGCCAGGGATTGCCAGGCCATGTTCTCAAACCTGGCCTGAGCGCCAAAATTGCCTGATGACTTTTCCGCAGGAGGATATGCATGGCATTTGAACAAAACCACGATGCGCCGTTTAGAAGATGGCTAGGATTCTCTTTCCTGATGTTGCCCGTACTTCTGGTGACCATAGACAACACCATTCTGAGCTTCGCTTTGCCCCGGCTGTCGGAAGCGCTGAATCCCAGCGCCAGTCAACAGCTATGGATCATCGACGCCTATTCTCTGGTGCTGGCCGGACTGTTGGTTTCCATGGGTGGCATCGGGGACCGTATCGGCCATCGCAAGCTGCTGCTTGCCGGCTCTCTAGGCTTCGCCACGATCTCCGGCTTGGTCGCGCTGTCGAAAAGCCCGGAGCAGTTGATCGCGGGACGGGCCCTGATGGGCGTGTTCGGGGCCATGCTGATGCCTTCGACGCTGGCGCTGATCCGATCGGTGTTCCACGAGCGGGAGCAGCGCCGGCTTGCCGTCGCCATCTGGGCGACTACCTTGACGGTCGGATCGGCGCTTGGGCCATTGGCCGGCGGCTTGTTGCTGCAGTGGTTCCACTGGAGCGCCATTTTTCTGATCGCCATCCCGCTGTTGCTCCCCTTATTGCTGCTGGGGCCGTTGTTGCTGCCGGAATCGGAGCCAGAGCCAGGCAACGCCATCGACCCGGCGAGCATTTTGCTGTCGCTGCTGGCCATGTCCGGCATCATCTACGCGGGCAAGAACCTGGCCATCTACGGCTTCGCCTGGCCCGGCCTAGCCGCCGCCGCCATCGGGCTGTTGGCCTCCGGTCTGTTCGTGCGGCGCCAGCTGCATCACGAGCAGCCTCTGCTGGATCTCAAATTGTTCGGCAACCGCGCCTTCACTGGTTCGATCTTGATCAACCTGCTCAGCCTGGCCTTCCTGATCGGCTTCGTCTTTTTCGCCACTCAGGTGCTGCAAATCTCGCTGGGCCTGTCCGCACTCAGGGCAAGCCTGGCGCTGGTGCCGGGCCAAGTGATGGCCATCTTCATCGGCGTCGCCATCGTGCCGCTTGCGCGGCGCATGGCCGCCCGCCATCTGATCTCCATGCTGCTGGCCATCATCGGGCTGGCGTTCGCCCTGGTCGCCTGCTTCGGCAGCGGCCTCGCAACTCTGGTCGTGGCATTCGCCCTGCTGAACATAGGTGTTGGCGCCATCACCACGGTTTCCAACGATCTGGTGCTCTCCGCCGTGCCTACCGGCAAAGCGGGCGCAGCTTCGGCCATCAGCGAAACCGCATACGAAGTCGGCGTAGTGCTCGGCACCACCTTGCTGGGCGGCATCGTAACCGCGTACTACCGTCATGCCATGCAGACAACGGATTGGCTAACGCCCCCCCCAGGCCGCCATCGCCCGCGAGACGCTGGCCGGCGCGTTCACGATTGCCAGCAACGCGCAACCGGAACAGGCAGGCAAGCTGATCGCGGCGGCGACGGAATCGTTCGCTCATGGCATCACCATGATGAGCTGGATCACCGTCGGCTTGGTCGGCTTGGCCATAGCCATAGCGCTGCGCACCTTGCATCATCCGCCGGAAGCCGCAGCAGCGACCGAATGAGCCGTGGTGCCAGTAGCCCCACTACCGATGGCCGATAATAAAAAACCGGGCCGCCCGCAATGAGCGACCCGGTTTTCCCGTATGGATCAAGGCTTACATATTGGGATAGTTCGGCCCGCCGCCGCCTTCCGGCGTCACCCAATTGATGTTCTGGGTCGGATCCTTGATGTCGCAGGTCTTGCAGTGCACGCAGTTCTGCGCGTTGATCTGCAGCCGCGGCTTGCCCTCCTCCGCGCCCACGATCTCGTACACGCCAGCCGGGCAGTAGCGCTGCTCCGGCGAGTCGTACTTGGCCAGATTGATGGCGATCGGCACCGTCGCGTCCTTCAGCTTCAGGTGCGGCGGCTGGTCTTCGCTATGGTTGACGTTGGCGATGAAGACCGACGACAGGCGGTCGAAGGTCAGCACGCCGTCCGGCTTGGGGTACTGAATGCGGTTGAACTCATACGCCGGCCGCAGCGCCTCGTTGTCGGCGTGCTTGTGGCGCAGCGTCCACGGCGCGCGGCCGCGGAACAGGAAGGTGTCGATGGCCGAATAGATCATCGCCGGCCACAGCCCCCAGCGGAACGACGGCCGGATATTGCGCACCTTGTACAGCTCGTCGTGCACCCAGCTCTGCTTGAACTTGGCCGAGTAAGCCTTGGCTTCGCCGCCTTGCGCCTTTGCCTCGTCGCCCAGCAGCTCGTACACGGCTTCCGCCGCCAGCATGGCCGACTTCATCGCGGTATGGGTGCCCTTGATCTTGGGCACGTTGAGGAAGCCGGCGGTGTCGCCGACCAGCACGCCGCCGGGGAAGGTCAGCTTGGGCAGGCTTTGCAGGCCGCCCTCGGCCAGCGCGCGCGCGCCGTAGGACACGCGGCGGCCGCCTTCGAAGGTCTTCTTGATCGCCGGATGGGTTTTGAAGCGCTGGAATTCCTCGAACGGCGACAGATACGGGTTCTGGTAATCCAAGCCCACCACGAAGCCGACCGCCACTAGGTTGTCTTCCAGATGGTACAGGAAGGAGCCGCCGTAGGTGGCGGTGTCCATCGGCCAACCCACGGTATGGGTGATATGGCCGGGCTGGTGGTTTTCCGGCTTCACTTCCCATAGTTCCTTGATGCCGATGCCGAAAGTTTGCGGATCGGAACCATCGGTCAGGCGGAAGCGCGACAGCAGCCCCTTGGTCAGCGAGCCCCTACAGCCTTCCGCGAAGATGGTCTGCTTGGCCCACAGCTCCATGCCCGGCTCGCCGTCCAGATCGCCATTCTTGCCGGTGCCGACGGCGCCGGTGGCCACGCCCTTGACCGATCCGTCCGCGTGGTACAGCACCTCGGCCGCGGCGAAGCCCGGATAGATTTCCACGCCCAGATTCTCGGCCTGCTGGCCCAGCCAGCGGCAGAAGTTGCCCAGGCTGACGATGTAGTTGCCCTTGTTGTGCATCTGCGGCGGCGTCGGCAGCTGGATGGACTCGGTTTCCGTCAGATAGAGGAAGCGGTCGGCTTGGGCCGGCGTGTTCAACGGCGCGTCCAGTTCTTTCCAGTTGGGCAGCAGCTCGGACAGCGCGCCGGTTTCGATCACCGCGCCGGACAGGATGTGGGCGCCGATCTCGGAGCCTTTCTCCAGCAGACAGACGCTGATGTCGCGGCCTTGTTCGGCCGCCAGCTGTTTCAGACGGATCGCGGCGGACAGCCCGGCTGGGCCGCCGCCGACGATCACTACGTCGTATTCCATGTATTCGCGTTGCACCGTTTCTCCTTTGCGCCCGCTGGGACTTATTGATTTGATTGACATCATGCTATGAAGACGGCAAGACGTCAAAATCAAACAAGCGTTTAAACGGTGCCATTGTTGCGCAATGCGACAATGTCCGAATCCACGTAACCCAACGCGCGCAAGATCTGCTCAGTATGTTCGCCCAGATCGGGCGGGGCTAGATTGTACTCGACCGGCGTGCCGGATAGTTTGATCGGACACCCTACCATGGGAACTTGCCGCCCCTCGGCGTCGGTCATCGTCAGCTCCATGCCGCGCGCCTGCGTCTGCGGGTCCTCAAACGCCTCGGCCACATCGTTGATCGGCCCGCACGGCACGCCGGCCTTGTCCAGCCGCTCCAGCCAGTAATCGCGGCCATGATGGCGGAAGGCCATCGCCAACAAGGACACCAGATGCAAGCGGTTGGCGACGCGCTGCGGGTTGGTGACGAAGCGCGCGTCGCGCGCCCACTGCGGTTGGCCGATGATGCGGCATACATCGACGAACTGTTTGTCGTTGCCGCAAGCCAGGATGAAATGGCCGTCGGACGCGGAGAATACCTGATACGGCACGATATTGGCGTGGGCATTGCCCAGCCGAGGCGGAACCGTCCGCCCCACCAGCCAGTTGGACGCCACATTGGCCAGCATGGCCAGCGAGCAGTCGAACAGCGCCATGTCGATATGCTGGCCGGCGCCGGTGCGCTCGCGGGCGATCAGCGCGGCCTGCACCGCGTTGGCCGCATACAGGCCGGTGAACAGATCAGACACCGCCACGCCCACTTTGTGCGGTTCGCCATCGCCCGGGCCGGTGATGCTCATCAGGCCGGACATGCCCTGCACGATGTAGTCGTAGCCGGCAGAGCTGGCATAAGGGCCGGTTTGGCCGAAGCCGGTGATCGAGCAATACACCAGCTTGGGATTGATCGCCTTCAAGCTGTCGTAGTCCAGGCCATACTTTTGCAAGCTCCCCACCTTGAAGTTCTCCAGCACCACATCGGCGTCAGCCGCCAGCCGGCGGATGATTTCCTGCCCGTCCGGCTGCGTGATGTCCACCGTCAGCGAACGCTTGCCGCGATTGGCGCACAGATAATAGGCCGCTCGCCCGTCCGGCAGGCTGGGCGGCGACCATTGCCGCGTGTCATCGCCGCTGCCCGGCTTTTCGATCTTGATCACCTCCGCGCCCAGGTCCGCCAGCAGTTGGCTGGCCCATGGCCCCGCCAGCACCCGACTCAGATCCACCACCTTGATACCCGCCAACGCTCCAGCCATCGCAACTTCCTCCCCATTTCAGGATTTCGATGATGCCGCCCGCTTGCGACTTATTTATGTCGCTCGGGCAATTCAGTGTAGCAAGCGCAGTTATTCCAGACAGCGTTTCTGACCCATTGCGCAATGCCCAGTAGAAAAAAAGCGGCCCGGCAAGCCGGGCCCACAAAGGACAGACAGGAATCAACGGCGCAGCCGGCCATCCGGCCGCGCCGGCTTATCAGGCAAATGCCTGAATACCGGTCTGGGCTCGGCCCAGAATCAGGGCATGCACATCGTGCGTGCCCTCATAAGTGTTGACCGCCTCCAGATTCATCACATGGCGGATCACATGGAATTCGTCGCAGATGCCGTTGCCGCCATGCATGTCGCGGGCGACGCGGGCGATGTCGAGCGCCTTGCCGCAATTATTGCGCTTGATCAGCGAGATCATTTCCGGCGCGGCGCGGCCCTCGTCCATCAGCCGCCCCACGCGCAGCGCGGCCTGCAGGCCCAGCGCGATCTCGGTCTGCATATTGGCCAGCTTCAGTTGGATCAGCTGATTGGCGGCCAGCGGCCGGCCGAACTGCTGGCGGTCCAGCGTGTACTGGCGCGCGGCGTGCCAACAGAATTCTGCGGCGCCCATCGCGCCCCAGGCGATGCCGTAGCGCGCCTTGTTCAGGCAGCCGAACGGCCCCTTCAGGCCCTTGACGCCCGGCAGCAGCTGCTCGTCCGCCACCAGCACGTCGTCCATCACGATCTCGCCGGTGATCGATGCCCTGAGCGAGAATTTGCCGTGTATCTTGGGCGCGGACAGGCCCTTCATGCCCTTCTCCAGGATGAAGCCGCGGATTTCGCCTTCGTCATCCTTGGCCCACACCACGAACACATCGGCTTCTGGGCTGTTGGTGATCCACATTTTGCTGCCGGACAGCAGATAGCCGCCGTCCACCTTGCGGGCGCGGGTCTTCATGCTGGCCGGGTCGGAGCCGGAATCGGGCTCGGTCAGGCCGAAACACCCCAGCCACTCGCCGCTGGCGAGCTTGGGCAGATATTTGTCTTTCTGCGCGTCGGAGCCGTAAGCCCAGATCGGATGCATCACCAGCGACGACTGCACGCTCATCGCCGAACGGTAGCCGGAATCCACCCGCTCCACTTCGCGCGCAACCAAACCGTAGGCCACATGCGACAGGCCGGCGCAGCCGTAACCCTCTATGGTGCAGCCGAGCAAGCCCAGCTCCCCCATCTCGTTGATGATTTCGCGGTCGAAGCGCTCCTCGCGGTTGGCCGTCAAGACGCGCGGCAGCAGCCGCTCCTGGCAATACTCGTGCGCGCTCTGCTGCACCAGTCTTTCCTCATCGCTCAATTGTTCCTGCAACAGCAGGGAGTCTTCCCAATTGAACGCTGCGCGCTGCGTGGATGCTGCCATCTGACCTCTCCCACATGTTCCGCATTGCGGAATTAAATTTCACCATGCAAAATAGACTAAACACTCTGCCACGGACTTGTAAAGCGATTTATCCGTCATGTAGCAAAACCGTTGCCATGATGAGGAACAGGATGCAACAGCAAGCAGACCGCCAATTCGTCACCGCCCTGGCGCGCGGACTGGAAGTGCTGGCGGCGTTTCGCCCCGGCGAGGGCGCGCTGTCCAACCAGGAGCTGGCGCGCCGCACCGGCCTGCCCAAGTCCACGGTATCGCGGCTGAGCTACACGCTGACCCGGCTGGGTTATCTGCAGCCGGAAGGCGATGGCGGTCCGTACCGGCTTGGACTGGCGCTGCTGGCGCTGGGAACGACGGCATTGGCCGGCTACGACTTGCGCTCGGCCGCCGCGCCTTTGATGCGCGAATTTGCCTTGCACAACAATGTATCGATCAGCCTGGCGCTGCGCGACGGCAGCGACATGGTGTATCTGGAAACCTGCCGCAGCCAGGCGCGGGTGTCGGTCCAGCTCAGCGCCGGCTCGCGGGTGCCGCTGGCCACCACCGCCATCGGCCGCGCGTATTTCGCCGGCCTGCCCCAACACGAGCGGCAGGCGCTGCTGCCGCTGCTGGCCGAAAGATACGGCGCCGGCTGGCCGCTGCTGGAAACCCGACTGCGCCAGGCCTGCGCCGACTACCAGGCTCTGGGTTATTCGGCGTCATTTGGCGAATACGAGCCGGACGTGATGGCGGTGGGGGTGCATTTGCCGGCCTTGTTGCCGGGGCAACCAGCCATGGCGCTGAACGCCAGCGGCCCCGCCTTCGCCTTCGACGAAGCCGCCATGCGCCAGCGGGTGGCGCCGGCGCTGCTGGGGTTGCGGCAGCGTCTGTCCCCGGTTCAAGCGTAGAAAAACATCGGCCCGCAAGAGGCGGGCCGTCGGCATCGCGTGAGCGGGATCATTCAGGCGGACTGGATGTAATGGACCAGATGATTGATCACCTGCTCCTGTTCTTCTATGGTGGCGCGCACCAAGTCGCCGATGGAGAGGATGCCCAGCACCGTCTGATCTTCCATCACCGGCAGGTGGCGGATGCGCTTCTCCGTCATCAGCGCCATGCACTGGTCCAGGGTTTGCTGCGGCGTGACGTAGACCACGCGGCTGGTCATGATGTCGCGAACCTTGGTTCCGGCCGAGGTGCGGCCTTGCAATACGATGCGCCGGGCGTAATCGCGCTCGGAAAAAATGCCGACGATGTCGCCGGACTCCATCACCAGCACCGCGCCGATATCGCTTTCCGCCATCACCTGCAGCGCCTGGAACACGGTGCTGTCCGGATTGACGTACACCAGCGACCGACTCGGTTTGCTGTCCAGCAGTTGTCTTACGGTTTGCATGCTGCCTCCCCTTTTGCGCTGTGGAGCCATGGCGCGCCGCATGACGGCATGCGCCGTGGCATGCCGTCAATATAGCTCACTGTGAGTCGCGGCGACAAAACGCCATCAGGCGCGGATCATCGTGCCCACGCCGGCTGCGGTGAGGATTTCCAGCAGCAGGGCGTGCTTGACGCGGCCATCTATGATGTGGACGGTGTTGACGCCGCTCTTGGCCGCGTCCAGCGCCGAGCTGATCTTGGGCAGCATGCCGCCGGAGATGGTGCCGTCGGCGAACAGCTCGTCGATGCGCTGCGCGGTCAGGCCGGTCAGCAACTGGCCGCTCTTGTCCAGCACGCCCGGCGTGTTGGTCATCAGCACCAGCTTTTCCGCTTGCAAGGTTTCGGCCAGCTTGCCGGCCACCAGGTCGGCATTGATGTTGTAGGCTTCGCCGTCCATGCCGACGCCGATGGGCGCCACCACAGGGATGAAGTCCTGGCTGTCCAGCAGCGACACCAGCGACGGATCGATGGACTCGATCTCGCCCACCTGGCCGATGTCGATCGCCTCGTCGCCCTCGGCCTTCAGGAACAGCTTGCGGGCGCGGATGAAGTGGCCGTCCTTGCCGGTGACGCCGACGGCCTTGCCGCCATGCTTGTTGATCAGCGACACGATTTCCTTGTTGACCTGGCCGCCCAGCACCATTTCCACTACTTCCATGGTTTCGGCGTCGGTCACGCGCATGCCCTGGATGAACTCGCCCTGCTTGCCGACGCGCGCCAGCAGGTCATTGATCTGCGGGCCGCCGCCATGCACCACCACAGGATTCATGCCGACCAGCTTCAGCAGCACCACGTCCTTGGCGAAGCCTTCTTTCAACGCGTCGTCCGTCATGGCGTTGCCGCCGTACTTGATCACGATGGTCTTGCCGGCGAACTGACGGATGTACGGCAGGGCCTCGGCCAGGATGTTCGCCTTGTCGGCTGCGTCGATTGCCACTTTCTCTCTCCTTGTAGCGGGGCGTGTTTCTCCAGCAGTTAACGGCTGACTGGCGATTTGGATTACGGTGTTGCATTTTAATCACGCCAATTGCTGAATTGTAATTTATTAATTTACAGACGATCCGGTTCGCGCCTACAGTGCCGCCATTACTGAACCAAAATTCAGAAAGATGGCAATGGGAGAATCCGGCAACAGCCGCTGGCAGCGCAAGAAGGACGCGCGCCCCAGCGAAATCCTCGATGCCGCGCTGACGCTATTCGTCGACAAGGGCTACCGCGCCACCAAGATGGAAGACATCGCCCAGGCCGCGGGGGTGACCAAGGGCACGCCGTATCTGTACTTCCAGAACAAGGAAGAAATCTTCAAGGCGGTGGTGCGCGAAACCATCGTCGCCCGGATGCAGGCGATGAGCGCGCAACTGGAGCAACTGCAGGACGCCAGCGGCAGCCAGCTGCTGCACGCGGCGCTGGAAGACTGGTGGACCCATATCGGCGCCACCCGCTCGGCAGGGTTGTGCAAGCTGATGGCCGCGGAGGCCACCAATTTCCCGGAACTGGCCCGGTTCTATTACGAAGAAGTCATCAAACCGGCCCGCCAGCTATTGGGCTACGTCGTGCAACGCGGCATGGATAGAGGCGAGTTCCGGCCCGCGAATCTCGAGCACGTCATCGACATGCTGACGGCGCCGATGCTGATGACGATGATTATGAGCCACTCCTTCGGCCTGGTGCCGGGCTGTTGCGAGAACATCACCCGTGATCCATTGGCCTTCCTGCAAAGCGCGCTGCGGCTGACGTTGCAGGGCCTGCAATACCCCGTTTCCCAGGACTTGCCATCATGAAGAAAACCATCACCGTCAGCCTGGCGCTGCTCGGCGCGCTCGCGCTTTCGGCCTGCCAGGACAAGGCCAGCGCGCCAGAAGACATCCGCCCGGTGCGCTACATCGTGGCCGGCGACGCCGCCGCCTTGAGCGGCAGCCGCTATGCCGGCGAAATCCGCGCCCGCCATGAAACCCAGTTGGCCTTCCGCGTGGCCGGCAAAGTGGTGGCCAAGCTGGTCAACAGCGGCGAGCGCGTCAAAAAAGGCCAGCCGCTGGCGCGGCTGGACCCCAGCGACTACCAGCTCGATCTGGCGGCCAAGCAGGCGCAGCTGGCCGCGGCCGAATCCGATCTCGCCCAGCAACAGCTGAATCTGAAACGCTACCGCGAACTGTTGGCCAAGCAATTCATCAGCCAGGCCCAGGTGGACGCGCAGCTGAACGGCGTCAACGCCGCCCAGGCCAAGGTCAATCAGGCGCGCGCCGCGCTGGCGGCCAGCCGCAACCAGACCGCCTACGCCACGCTGACCGCCGACGCCGACGGCGTGGTCAGCCAGATGCAGGCCGAGCCCGGCCTGGTGGTGGCCGCCGGCCAGCCGGTGGCCAAGCTGTCGCAGGATGGCTCGCGAGAAGTGGCGATCCAAGTGCCGGAAAACGCGCTGGAAACGGTGCGCAAGGCCGGCAGCTTCCGCGTGACGCTGTGGAAGGGCGGCGCGCCGCTGGAAGGCAAGTTGCGCGAACTGGCGGCCGATGCCGACCCGGTGACCCGCACCTATCCGGCGCGGATCGCCATGTCCGGCGACAGCCGCGGCCTGCAGCTGGGCATGACCGCCGACGTGGTCCTGCCGGCGCAGGCCAGCCATCAGCTGCGGCTGCCGCTGAGCGCGCTGCTGGACCTGCAAGGCAAGCATTACGTGTGGACGATAGACGACAAGACCCTGCGCGTGAGCCGCAAGCCGGTTGAGGTTGCGGCCATCGACAGCGACAACGCCGTGATCGCCTCCGGCGTGCGCGCCGGCGACAAGGTCGTCACCGCCGGCGTGCATCTGCTGCACGAGCAGCAGCGTGTGAAACTGCTGGACCGATGAGGACATGGCGATGAAAAAACTCAACCTGTCCGAATGGGCGCTGCGCCACCAGCCGCTGGTGCGCTACCTGATGGTAATCCTGATGCTGGCCGGCGCCTGGGCCTATACCCAGCTGGGCCAGAAGGAAGACCCGGAATTCACCTTCAAGGCCATGCTGGTGCAGGCCAACTGGCCCGGCGCCAGCACGGAGGAAATGGAGCGGCAGGTCACCGACAAGCTGGAGGAAAAACTGCAGGAAATGGGCGAGATCGACTACGTGCAAAGCTACACCAAGCCCGGCGAGACCGTGCTGGTGGTGTCGCTGCGCGAGGACGTGCCGCCCAAGAACGTGCCGCAGCTGTGGTATCAGGTGCGCAAGAAGCTGGGCGATATCGCCTACACCCTGCCCTCCGGCGCCCAGGGGCCGTTCTTCAATGACGAGTTCGGCGACACCTTCGGCAATATCTACGCCTTCAGCGGCGACGGCTTCAGCTACGAGGAGCTGCGCCGCTATGTAGAATCGGCCAAGCAGGAACTGCTGCGCGTGCCGGACGTGGCCAAAGTACAAGTGCTGGGCCGACAGGACCAACAAATCCATGTCGATCTGTCCAGCGCCAAGCTGGCCAGCCTGGGCCTGGACAGCCGCGCCATCTGGCAGGCTTTGCAGCAACAGAACGCGATGACGCCGGCCGGCACCTACGAAACCGCCAGCGACCGCATCTGGGTGCGCCCCACCGGCAAGTTCGATTCGGTGGCGGCCGTCGCCGCCACGCCGGTCAGCGCCGGCGGCAAGACCTTCCGCCTGGGCGACATCGCCACCGTCTCGCGCGGCTACATCGATCCGCCGACCAGCAGCGTGCGCTTCAACGGCAAGCCGGTGCTGGCGCTGGCCATCAGCATGAAGAGCGGCGGCGATGTGCTGAAGCTGGGCGGCAACCTGGACCAGGCCATCGCCCACATCAAGGGCAAGCTGCCGCTGGGCGTGGAAATCCACGCCGTGTCGGACCAGCCCAAGGTGGTGCACGACGCCGTCGGCGAATTCATGCGCTCGCTGGTGGAGGCGGTGGTGATCGTGCTGGCGGTCAGTTTCTTCAGCCTGGGCCTGCGCACCGGCGTGGTGGTGGCGCTGTCCATCCCGCTGGTGCTGGCGATGACCTTCCTCGCCATGTACTTCTTTAATATCGATCTGCAGCGGATCTCGCTGGGTTCGCTGATCATCGCGCTGGGCCTGTTGGTGGACGACGCCATCATCGCGGTGGAGATGATGGCGCTGAAACTGGAACAAGGCTGGAGCAAGTTTCAGGCCGCCACCTTCGCCTACACCAGCACCGCCTTCCCGATGCTGACCGGCACGCTGATCACCGCCGCCACCTTCCTTCCGGTGGGACTGGCCAAGTCCATGGCCGGCGAATACGTGTTCAGCCTGTTCTCCGTGGTGGGCATCGCCCTGGTGCTGTCGTGGATCGTCGCCGTGGTGTTCACGCCCTATCTGGGCTATGTGCTGCTGCCGGCCAAGCCGCATCATGGCGGGGAGCATGACGTCTACCAGAAGCCGTTCTACCAGCGCTTCCGCCGCGCGGTGGAATGGTGCCTGGACCACCGCAAGACGGTGATCGCCGCCACCCTGGCCGCCTTTGTCGTCTCGCTGCTCGCCTTCAAGCTGTTTGTCGCCCAGCAGTTCTTCCCCTCATCGAACCGCCCGGAGCTGATGGTGGACATGTGGCTGCCGCGCGGCGCCAGCTACCACGCCACGCTGGAGCAGGTGCAGAAGATGGAGAAACTGGCCAAGGCCGATCCCAACGTCCTCAGCGTCACCAGCTATGTCGGCAGCGGCAGTCCGCGCTTCTATCTGCCGCTGGACCAGCAGCAACAGCACATCAACTATGCCCAGCTGATGGTGATGACGCGCGACGAGCATCTGCGCGAGGAAGTCAAACAGCGCCTGGAGAAGATTTTCGACAACGACTTCCCCTTGGTGCGCGGCCGCGTCACCCGGCTGGAAAATGGCCCGCCGGTGGGCTACCCGGTGCAATTCCGCGTGATGGGCCCGGACCATGATCAAGTGCGCCAGATCGCCGACCGCGTGGAAGCGCTGGTGCGCAAACACCCGGCCGCGCTGCGCGTGAACCAGAACTGGGGCGAACAGGTGAAGGCGCTGCGCATAGCCATCGACCAGGACAAGGCCGCCGCGCTCGGCCTCAGCTCGCAGCAGCTGTCGCAGCAACTACAGATGCTGATCTCCGGCTCCGCCGTCAGCGCTTATCGCGAAGGCAATCAGAGCATCGCCATCGTGGCGCGGCTGAACCCGGGCGAACAGAAAGATGTCGCCGCGCTGGGCAATTTGATGATCCAGACCGGCAGCGGCCGCTTCGTGCCGGTATCGCAGATCGGCCATATCCATTACGAGCCGGAAGAAGGCATCATCTGGCGCCGCAATCGGCTGCCGGCCATCACCGTCAACGCCGATGTGGTCGACGGCGTGCAGGGCGCGGATGTATCCACTCAGCTGCAGCCGCAGATACTCGCCCTGGAACGCACGCTGCCGCTGGGCTACCACATCGAAACTGGCGGGGTGCTGGAATCGAGCGGCAAATCCCAACGCGCCATCGCCGCCGTCGCGCCGCTGATGATTGTTGTAGTTCTGACACTCCTGATGCTGCAGCTGCACAGCTTCCAGCGCACGCTGATGGTGGTGCTGACCGCGCCGCTGGGCATGATAGGCGTCACCCTCACGCTGATCTTGTTCCACGCGCCTTTCGGCTTTGTGGCCATGCTGGGGGTGATCGCCCTGTCCGGCATGATCATGCGCAATTCGGTGATCCTTGTGGATCAGATCGAACATGACATCCGCGACGGCACAGGCCGCTTCGAGGCCATCATCGGTTCCACCGTGCGTCGTTTTAGGCCCATAATGCTGACAGCATTGGCCGCCATCCTGGCCATGGTCCCACTGACTCGCAGCACCTTCTGGGGCCCCATGGCGGTCGCCATCATGGGAGGCCTGCTGGTCGCCACCGTGTTGACGCTGCTGTTCCTGCCGGCCCTCTACGCTCAATGGTTCCGCGTGTCGCGAGATGAAGAACGACCTGCCGCCGCGCAGTCGGAATAACGAACAAAAAAATGAGCAATCTGATGAAGAAGAACAACTTGACCCTGCCCGCCGCCCTGCTGCTGCTGGGCGCCTCCCTCCCCAGCCAGGCCTTTGATCTGGTCGGCGCCTGGCAAGCCGCCCGCGACTACAACGCCGATTTCGCCGTTTCGCGCGCCCAGCGCGACGCCGGGCAGGAAAAGCTGGTGCAGGGACGCAGCCAGCTGCTGCCGCAAGTCAGCGCCACCGGCACCTATGGCTACAACAATCCGCTGCAGCCTTCCAGCACCCCGACCTTAACGGGCGGCGCCCAGGCGCTGGGCCGCTATGAAAATCATGGCTACACGGTCGGCATGCAGCAAACGCTGTTCGATGTCGGCAAGTACACCGGCTACAAGAAGGGCAAACTCGGCACCGAACTGGCCGACACCACCTTCGACGCCGCCGAGCAGCAGCTGATTCTGGACATCGCCCAGGCCTACTTCGACGTGCTGCGCGCCCAGGACACGCTGGCCGCCACCCGCGCCAGCAAGAAAACCTATCTGAACCTGCTGCAGCAGGCCAAGACCGCGTTCGAAGTCGGCACCGCCACCATCACCGACACCAATGAAGCGCAAGCCGGCTACGATGGTGCCGTGGCGCAGGAAATCAGCGACGCCAACAATCTGGAACTGGCGCAAAACAATCTGAAACGGCTGACCGGCCTGGATCCCGCCGGCATCCAGGCCGTGCGCGACCAGCTGCCGCTGGACCCGCCCAAGCCGGCCGGCCTGGAAGCCTGGATCGACATGGCCTTGCAGAACAGCCTGAAGATCAAGACCGCGCAACAGAACCTGGACCTGGCTCACCAAAGCGCGATCGAGAAAAAAGGCAACCACCTGCCCACCGTCACCCTCAATGCCGGCTACAGCGATCAGATCAGCAACCAGTACGGTAACTACCCGCATACCCGCGGCAGCAATATCGGCGTCACCGTCAATGTGCCTTTGTTTGCCGGCGGCGGCATCAACTCCCAGGTGCGCGAGGCGTTGGCGCAGGAGGAGGCCGCGCGCGACCAGCTGGAATCGACACGCCGCCAGGTGAAGGAAGACGTGCGCAAAGCCTTCCTCGGCGTGACCAATGGCGCGGCGCTGGTGCGGGCTCAGCAGCAGCTGCTGATTTCGGCCAAGAGCAAGGTGGAATCCACCCGCATGGGCAAGGAAGTGGGCATCCGCACCAACATCGACCTGCTGCAGGCGGAACAGTCCTACTACACTGCGCTGACCAGCCTGGCCAACGCCAAATACAGCTACCTGACCGCGCGCCTGGCTCTGGCCCAGGCAGCCGGCCAACTGGAGCCGCAAGTGCTGGCCGACGTCAACCGGCTGATCATCCGCTGATCCCGGCGCCGCTTTGCCGACGCCTGTGCCGTCCGCGCCACAGGCGTTTAATTTTTTATACTCCGCGTAGCTTTTTGCTAAACACACTCATAGAATGACTCGTTGCCGCGCCGGCTTTCGCCAGCGCCATATCGACCCGCCGCGGCGGCGCCACGATCGCCCGGCCCCGAGGAGACTTCCATGAGCCAGCAGCAACTGATGCAACGCAAGGCCGACGCCACCCCGCGCGGCGTGGGTGTGATGTGCAGTTTCATCGCCGAACGGGCCAAGAACGCGGAAATCTGGGATAGCGAAGGCCGACGCTACATCGACTTCGCCGGCGGCATCGGCGTGCTGAATACCGGCCACCTGCATCCCAAAGTGGAAGCCGCCGTGGCCGAGCAGCTGTCGCGCTTCAGCCATACCTGCTATCAGGTGGTGCCGTACGAGTCCTACATCAGCCTGGCGGAAAAACTAAACGCGCTGACGCCTGGCAGCTACGCCAAAAAAACCGCCTTATTCACCACCGGCGCGGAAGCCGTGGAAAACGCGGTGAAGATCGCCCGCGCCTACACTGGCCGCCCCGGCATCCTCGCCTTTGGCGGCGCCTTCCACGGCCGCACCCTGATGGGCATGGCGCTGACCGGCAAGGTGGCGCCGTACAAGCTGGGCTTCGGCCCCTTCCCCAGCGATGTCTACCACGCGCCGTATCCCAACGCGCTGCACGGCGTCTCGGTGCAGGACTCGCTGACCGCCATCGACAAGCTGTTCAAGTACGATATCGATCCGGCCCGCGTCGCCGCCATCATCTATGAACCAGTCCAGGGCGAAGGCGGCTTCTACGCCGCGCCGGCCGAATGGGTGAAGGCGCTGCGCGAGCTGTGCGACCGCCATGGCATCCTCTTGATCGCCGACGAAGTGCAATCCGGCTTCGCCCGCACCGGCAAGCTGTTGGCCAGCGAGCACTTCGGCGTGGCGCCGGACTTGATCACCATGGCCAAATCGCTGGCAGGCGGCTTCCCGCTGTCGGCCGTCACCGGTCGCGCCGATATCATGGACGCGCCGGCCCCCGGCGGCCTGGGCGGCACCTATGCCGGCAACCCGCTGGCGGTAGCCGCCGCCCTGGCGGTGCTGGACGTGATCGAAAGCGAAAAGCTGATCGAGCGCGCCCAGCGCCTGGGCGATGCGCTGAAGGAAAAGCTGAACAGCCTGAAGCCCGCCGTGCCGCACATCGCCGAAGTGCGCGGCCTGGGCGCGATGGTGGCCGTGGAATTCAATCAGCCCGGCAGCCACGCCCCGGATGCCGACTTCGCCAAGAAGGTGCAACAGCACGCGCTGGCCAACGGCCTGATCCTGCTGACCTGCGGCATCTACGCCAACGTGGTGCGCTTCCTGTTCCCGCTGACGATCGAAGACGAAGTCTTCGCCGAGGCGCTGGGCAAGCTGGAAGCGGCGCTGAAAGCCTGATCCACCCTCTTCTATCCCATGCGAGCGGTCCCGCCTGACGGCGCGTCCGCTCGCTTGCACAAGGAATCCCCGATATGTTGAACCTGCAAGACGCCAAGCTGCTGCGCCAGCAATGCTATCTGGACGGCCAATGGCTGGAAGCCGACGGCGGCCAGTCCATCGCCGTGCAAAACCCCGCCACAGGCGAAACCATAGGCCAGGTGCCGAAAATGGGCGCGGCCGAAGCGGAACGCGCGGTAGCCGCCGCCGCGCGCGCCTTCCCGGCCTGGAAGGCCAAGAGCGCCAAGGAGCGCGCCGCCATCCTGCGCCGCTGGTTCGAGCTGATCATGGCGCACCAACAAGACCTGGCGATAATCCTGACCTCCGAGCAAGGCAAACCGCTGACCGAAGCCAAGGGCGAGATCGCCTACGGCGCCAGCTACATCGAGTGGTATGCCGAGGAGGCCAAGCGCATTTACGGCGACATCGTGCCGGGACCGGCCCTTGACCGCCGCGTGCTGGTGACCAAGGAGCCGATAGGCGTCACCGCAGCCATCACGCCATGGAACTTCCCCAGCGCCATGATCACCCGCAAAGCCGCCCCGGCCCTGGCCGCCGGCTGCACCATGGTGGTCCGTCCGGCCAGCCAGACCCCGCTATCGGCGCTGGCCCTGGCCGAGCTGGCCGAGCGCGCCGGCATCCCGCCAGGCGTGTTCTCCGTCATCACCGGCGGCTCCAGCGAAATCGGCGCGGTGCTGACCGGCAGCGATACGGTGAAGAAGTTCTCGTTCACCGGCTCCACCGAAGTGGGCCGCAAGCTGATCGCACAATGCGCCGGCACGGTGAAGAAGGTGTCGATGGAATTGGGCGGCAACGCGCCCTTCATCGTATTCGACGACGCCGATCTGGATGCCGCGGTGGAAGGCGCGCTGATCTCCAAGTACCGCAACGCCGGCCAGACCTGCGTCTGCGCCAACCGCATCTACGTGCAGGACGGCGTCTACGACGCCTTCGCCGAGAAATTCGCCGCCGCCGTCGCCACGCTGAAGGTGGGCAACGGCCTGGAGGCCGGCGTCAGCCAGGGGCCGCTGATCGACCACAACGCGGTGGCCAAGGTGGAAGAGCACATCGCCGACGCGCTGGCCAAGGGCGGCCGACTGATCGCCGGCGGCAAGCGCCACGCGCTGGGCCACACCTTCTTCGAACCGACGCTGATCGCCGACGTCACCGGCGACATGAAGGTGGCGCGCGAAGAGACCTTCGGCCCGCTGGCGCCGCTGTTCCGCTTCAAGACCGAAGAAGAAGCCATCCGCCTGGCCAACGACACCGAATTCGGACTGGCCAGCTATTTCTACGCCCGCGACATCGGCCGCATCTTCCGCGTGTCCGAAGGCCTGGAGTACGGCATGGTGGCGGTCAATAGCGGCCTGTTGTCCAATGAGGCTGCGCCGTTTGGCGGCGTCAAGCAATCCGGCCTGGGCCGCGAAGGCTCCAAGTACGGCATCGAGGACTATCTGGAAATCAAGTACGTGCTGCTGGGCGGGCTGGATCGCTGAGCCTCATCCTCGATCAACAGGATTTCTCCCCCTCCCCGCTGTCGAAACAGCGGGGATTTTTTACGCCCGCCACCGAGGACAAAAAATGAAATACAACCATATCGGCATACCGACCCGCAGTCGCTTCGACAATGAAATCGAACTGCCGCACCTGAAGATGACGGTCAGCGACCATCAGGACAACGCCTTCGGCATCCAGTGGCAGCGCTACTGGGATGACGCGCCCTATCCGGAACTGGTCAAACAAGTCCCGCATGTCGCATTTGAAGTCGATGATCTGGAACAAGCGCTGGCGGGTCACAAAATCTTGATCGCCCCCAACAGCCCCAGTCCGGGCCTCACCGTCGCCTTCATCGAGGTCAACGGCGCTCCGGTCGAACTGATGCAGTACGATAAAAATAACTAAGCCCCGGCAGTGTCTGTCGGGGCGGGTGTCGCGCATTCGGCGCGCGCAAAGCGCAAAGCCCAGCTCGTGTGAGCTGGGCTTTGTCGTATGGGGCGTCTGGCGGTGTCCTACTTTCACATGGCGAATGCCACACTATCATCGGCGCTAAGGCGTTTCACGATCCTGTTCGGGATGGGAAGGCGTGGGACCACCTCGCTAAGGCCACCAGACATAAACTGTACAAACTGCAAGAAGCCTGAACCAGAGTCGCTCTCTGATTCTGAATATTCGGTATTTGATGTTCTTCGCACATCCACTCTCGTCACTTAGCCTCGCTAAGCCACTCAAATGATAGGATCAAGCCTCACGAGCAATTAGTATCGGTTAGCTTCACGCCTCACAGCGCTTCCACACCCGACCTATCAACGTCCTGGTCTCGAACGACTCTTCAGGGAGGTCAAGCCTCCAGGGAAGTCTCATCTTCAGGCAAGTTTCCCGCTTAGATGCTTTCAGCGGTTATCTCTTCCGCACTTAGCTACCCGGCGATGCGACTGGCGTCACAACCGGTACACCAGAGGTGCGTCCACTCCGGTCCTCTCGTACTAGGAGCAGCCCCCGTCAAACTTCCAACGCCCACTGCAGATAGGGACCAAACTGTCTCACGACGTTTTGAACCCAGCTCACGTACCACTTTAAATGGCGAACAGCCATACCCTTGGGACCGGCTACAGCCCCAGGATGTGATGAGCCGACATCGAGGTGCCAAACACCGCCGTCGATGTGAACTCTTGGGCGGTATCAGCCTGTTATCCCCGGAGTACCTTTTATCCGTTGAGCGATGGCCCTTCCATTCAGAACCACCGGATCACTATGTCCTGCTTTCGCACCTGCTCGACTTGTCGGTCTCGCAGTTAAGCTACCTTTTGCCATTGCACTATCAGCACGATTTCCGACCGTACCTAGGTAACCTTCGAACTCCTCCGTTACACTTTGGGAGGAGACCGCCCCAGTCAAACTGCCTACCATGCACTGTCCCCAATCCGGATCACGGACCAAGGTTAGAACCTCAAAGGGGTCAGGGTGGTATTTCAAGGTCGGCTCCACCAGAACTAGCGTCCTGGCTTCTTAGCCTCCCACCTATCCTACACAAACCACTTCAAAGTCCAATGCAAAGCTACAGTAAAGGTTCACGGGGTCTTTCCGTCTAGCAGCGGGGAGATTGCATCTTCACAAACACTTCAACTTCGCTGAGTCTCAGGAGGAGACAGTGTGGCCATCGTTACGCCATTCGTGCGGGTCGGAACTTACCCGACAAGGAATTTCGCTACCTTAGGACCGTTATAGTTACGGCCGCCGTTTACCGGGGCTTCGATCAAGAGCTTGCACCCCATCACTTAACCTTCCGGCACCGGGCAGGCGTCACACCGTATACGTCCACTTTCGTGTTGGCACAGTGCTGTGTTTTTGTTAAACAGTCGCAGCCACCGATTCTCTGCGACCTCTCAAAGCTTCGAACGCGAAGTCCTACACTCTAAGAGGCATACCTTCTCCCGAAGTTACGGTATCAATTTGCCGAGTTCCTTCTCCTGAGTTCTCTCAAGCGCCTTAGAATTCTCATCCTGCCCACCTGTGTCGGTTTGCGGTACGGTTCTTGTGTAGCTGAAGCTTAGTGGCTTTTCCTGGAAGCGTGGTATCAGTCACTTCAGGTCCGTAGACCCTCGTCATCACGTCTCGGCCTTAAGGGGCGGCGGATTTGCCTACCACCCCAGCCTACCGGCTTAAACAGACTATTCCAACAGTCTGATGACCTAACCTTCTCCGTCCCCACATCGCACTACACAAAAGTATGGGAATTTTAACCCGTTTCCCATCGACTACGCTTTTCAGCCTCGCCTTAGGGGCCGACTCACCCTACGCCGATGAACGTTGCGTAGGAAACCTTGGGCTTTCGGCGAGCGGGCTTTTCACCCGCTTTATCGCTACTCATGTCAGCATTCGCACTTCTGATATCTCCAGCATCCCTTACGAGACACCTTCACAGACCTACAGAACGCTCCCCTACCACGCATCGGCTTCCCTTAGCCTGCTTGTTTCCCTCATGGCCTGGCGACCATTGGGGTGGGCTTTGTCATCGCTTCGCGATGACAAGCTTGCAACAAGCTAAGGTGAAGCCGACGCATCCGCAGCTTCGGTTATCAGTTTGAGCCCCGTTACATCTTCCGCGCAGGACGACTCGACCAGTGAGCTATTACGCTTTCTTTAAATGATGGCTGCTTCTAAGCCAACATCCTGGCTGTCTAGGCCTTCCCACTTCGTTTACCACTTAACTGATCATTTGGGACCTTAGCTGGCGGTCTGGGTTGTTTCCCTCTTGACGATGGACGTTAGCACCCACCGTCTGTCTCCCATGCTCGCACTTTCCGGTATTCAGAGTTTGCCATGGTTTGGTAAATCGCAATGACCCCCTAGCCATAACAGTGCTTTACCCCCGGAAGTGATACATGAGGCACTACCTAAATAGTTTTCGGGGAGAACCAGCTATCTCCGAGTTTGTTTAGCCTTTCACCCCTATCCACAGCTCATCCCCTAGTTTTGCAACACTAGTGGGTTCGGACCTCCAGTGCGTGTTACCGCACCTTCATCCTGGCCATGGATAGATCACTCGGTTTCGGGTCTACGCCCAGCAACTAAAGCGCCCTATTCGGACTCGGTTTCCCTACGCCTCCCCTATTCGGTTAAGCTCGCTACTGAACGTAAGTCGCTGACCCATTATACAAAAGGTACGCAGTCACGGAACACGTCCGCTCCCACTGTTTGTATGCATCCGGTTTCAGGTTCTATTTCACTCCCCTCCCGGGGTTCTTTTCGCCTTTCCCTCACGGTACTGGTTCACTATCGGTCGATCACGAGTATTTAGCCTTGGAGGATGGTCCCCCCATCTTCAGACAGGATTTCGCGTGTCCCGCCCTACTTCTCGTATGCTTAGTACCAAGAATGCGTTTTCGTGTACGGGGCTATCACCCACTATGGCGGTCCTTTCCATAACCTTCCACTAACGCAATCTCTATCACATACAGGCTGTTCCGCGTTCGCTCGCCACTACTTACGGAATCTCGGTTGATTTCTTTTCCTTCAGCTACTTAGATGTTTCAGTTCGCTGAGTTCGCCTCCTCAGACCTATGTATTCAGTCTGGGATGACCCCTAAGGGCCGGGTTTCCCCATTCGGATATCGCGGGATCAAAGCTCTATTGCCAGCTCCCCCGCGCTTTTCGCAGGCTTACACGTCCTTCATCGCCTGTGATCGCCAAGGCATCCACCAGATGCACTTAGTCGCTTGACCCTATCATTTCAGTAACCTAGATCACTAAAACAACAAGTGTGTTTGTGCGACGACTGCACCGCCCCTTTTGAGTTGGCGACGCAGCCTTAGATACAATCAAATACCCAAGATGACGATTTGTCCGCGTAAAGAGTTAACTCTACGCTTTCATTTCGCCGTCTTATATATTCGGCTTCTTCAGTTTGTTAAAGATCGGGCGTTTTACAACGCAAACAGAATCAAACTTCTCAATTCGATTTTGTTTGCGGTGTGGTGGAGGATGACGGGATCGAACCGACGACCCCCTGCTTGCAAAGCAGGTGCTCTCCCAACTGAGCTAATCCCCCTCTTTTTGGGTGATGCTGCGTTGCTCAGTCGCTCATGTGCATAAGCACATGTCGCTCCCTCGCGCCTTGCCTGACCCAAAAAATACTGGTGGGTCTGGTAGGACTCGAACCTACGACCCCTGCGTTATCAACACAGTGCTCTAACCAGCTGAGCTACAAACCCAGTAGTCGCTTCATACCACATCCTTTTCGATCAAAATCAAGCAGATCCAGGCGAAAGCTGACGACGTGTACATCCAGTACACGAGGAGGCTTTCAACGCAGAGCTGCGCAGATTTTCATCGAAAATGCCCTTAACTTGAATAACCGATAGGCTGTAAGTACTTGACGATCGCCTTCTCTAGAAAGGAGGTGATCCAGCCGCAGGTTCCCCTACGGCTACCTTGTTACGACTTCACCCCAGTCATGAATCCCACCGTGGTAAGCGGCCTCCTTGCGGTTAGCCTACCCACTTCTGGTGAAACTCACTCCCATGGTGTGACGGGCGGTGTGTACAAGACCCGGGAACGTATTCACCGCAGCATGCTGATCTGCGATTACTAGCGATTCCGACTTCACGCACTCGAGTTGCAGAGTGCGATCCGGACTACGATCGGTTTTATGAGATTGGCTCCACCTCGCGGCTTCGCGACCCTCTGTACCGACCATTGTATGACGTGTGAAGCCCTGCTCATAAGGGCCATGAGGACTTGACGTCATCCCCACCTTCCTCCGGTTTGTCACCGGCAGTCTCATTAGAGTGCCCAACTTAATGATGGCAACTAATGACAAGGGTTGCGCTCGTTGCGGGACTTAACCCAACATCTCACGACACGAGCTGACGACAGCCATGCAGCACCTGTGTTACGGCTCCCTTTCGGGCACCAAGATATCTCTACCAAGTTCCGTACATGTCAAGAGCAGGTAAGGTTTTTCGCGTTGCATCGAATTAATCCACATCATCCACCGCTTGTGCGGGTCCCCGTCAATTCCTTTGAGTTTTAACCTTGCGGCCGTACTCCCCAGGCGGTCAACTTCACGCGTTAGCTACGCTACCAAGGATTCAAACCCCCAACAGCTAGTTGACATCGTTTAGGGCGTGGACTACCAGGGTATCTAATCCTGTTTGCTCCCCACGCTTTCGTGCATGAGCGTCAGTGTCATCCCAGGGGGCTGCCTTCGCCATCGGTATTCCTCCGCATCTCTACGCATTTCACTGCTACACGCGGAATTCTACCCCCCTCTGACGCACTCTAGTCGTGCAGTCTCCAATGCCGTTCCCAGGTTGAGCCCGGGGCTTTCACATCAGACTTGCACAACCGCCTGCGCACGCTTTACGCCCAGTAATTCCGATTAACGCTTGCACCCTACGTATTACCGCGGCTGCTGGCACGTAGTTAGCCGGTGCTTATTCTTCCGGTACTGTCATCCCCGCCAGGTATTAACCAGCGGGATTTCCTCCCGAACAAAAGTCCTTTACAACCCGAAGGCCTTCTTCAGACACGCGGCATGGCTGGATCAGGCTTGCGCCCATTGTCCAAAATTCCCCACTGCTGCCTCCCGTAGGAGTCTGGGCCGTGTCTCAGTCCCAGTGTGGCGGATCATCCTCTCAGACCCGCTACTGATCGTCGCCTTGGTGAGCTCTTACCTCACCAACTAGCTAATCAGACATCGGCTGCTCGTATAACGCGAGGCCTTTCGGTCCCCCGCTTTCCCCCTCAGGGCGTATGCGGTATTAATCCGGCTTTCGCCGAGCTATCCCCCATTACACGGTACATTCCGATGCATTACTCACCCGTTCGCCACTCGCCACCAGGAGCAAGCTCCCGTGCTGCCGTTCGACTTGCATGTGTAAAGCATGCCGCCAGCGTTCAATCTGAGCCAGGATCAAACTCTTCAGTTCAATCTCATAGCAACTTCTGGCACGCAAGTTCAAAGAAATAACTGGTATTTCCTATCTCTTGCAGTGCAAGTTTTTGGCTTTCGCCAAGCACTTACACCTATCGGTTATTCGTTCTGTTAAAGAGCTGTGCTGGTCGCTGCGACCGCCGCCGGAACCTGTTTCGTTCGGCCTGTTTCGTTCGCTGCGTCAGCTGAGGAGACGAACTATACCTGCCCCCTCACCCTCGGTCAACAGGTTTTTTGAGAAAAATGCAGGTTTCCAATAATAAACCCCATAAACGCTTGATTTTCAACGATATCGACTTGAAGGATTTTTTGGCAAGGCGGCACGAATGTTGCGAAAAACGCTGGCAAAGCCTGGGTAGGCGCCCAGATAACTTTCAAAAACCACTCTAAATCTGATGAATTTTCTGCCAAATCAGGTGGGAGACAGTTTTTGGGTTAGTCATTTTGTGACGATGTCATTTCGTGATAGGATCAAATGCCCTCACCCCCAAGGAGCGCGCCATGAATATCTCTCTAAAGCATCGATTACATGGCCTGCCTCCTGGTTTCCATCTCTTGATGCTCAGCGATGTGCTGAGCGGCCTGGCGATGGGCGCCGGCTACGTCAGCATCAGCTGGTGGGTGGTGTCGATGGGCGGCGCGCGCGACATGGCCTGGTTCAGCACCTTGACCGCGCTGGTGATGCTGATCGCGTTGCCGCTGACCGCTCCCTTGGGCGACCGCTTCCCCAAGAACCGCGTCATCGCCTGCGGCATCGCGCTGGCGATGTTGTCCGGCCTGGCCTTGGCGATGATGGCCTGGTTCAATTTCTATCGCCTGGCTTGGGTGGTGGCCAGCGAGTCTCTTTCGATGTTCGCCTGGGCTCTGGTCATTCCATCCATGTTGAGTATCGCTTCCGAGCTGGTGCCGGCAGGCAGACTGTCCGATGCTTTGTCGCTGCAGAAAAGCTCCCAGTCCGTCGGCAACCTGATCGGGCCCGTGGTGGGCGGCAGCCTGATGGCGCTCACGCCGGCCTGGCTGGCGCTGGGCAGCTACGCGGCATTATTGGCCATCGCCGCACTTGGCGCGCTGCGCATCCAGATCCCGCCGCGCAACCGCGAGCACATCCAGGCGGAAAGCTTCATCGACCAGATTCGCGTCGGCCTGCGCATACGTTGGCGCATCCCGCTGGAGCGCAATTGGGCGCTGTGGGGCTTATTAACGATGACGGCCTATATTCCGATGGTGGTGACGCTGCTGCCGATCAAGCTGCACCAGTTGGGTTTGCCGGCGTTCTGGCTGGGCGCTTGCGAAGCGGCCGCCAGCGGCGGCTTGCTGGTCGGCTCGCTGTGGTTCACTCACCGCTTGCTGCAATACTGTAGCCGGCCGCGCGCCCGCGCCTTCGCCATGTGGGCCCTGGCGGCGGTGTTCCTGGTGGTGGCGCTGACCGATCATCCGTATCTGATGCTGGCGATGTTTGGCATCGAAGGCGTGTTGCTGTCGATTACCATGCTGATCGGCCAGACGCACCGCACGCTGGCGGTGCCGGAAGCCTATCGCGCGCGCGTGTCCGCCATCAATGTGCTGGTGGCGAAGCTGGGCGGCATGCTGGGGCCGGCGCTGGCCGGTATTCTGTTATCGCGCTGGTCGCTGGATACAGTCTACCTGTTCTTCGCCGTGTTCCATCTGGTGGCGGTGCCGCCGATGCTGCGCCTGCCCGGGGTCAACCGTTTCCTCAGTCTGAATCACGATGAGGCAAAGGACTGGTATCTTAAACAGCATCCCGAGGCTTTCGAACCTATCGCCACCGCCAGCAGCAAGTTGAATCAATCTATATAAAAGGAAAACGGCGACCATGAAGGTCGCCGCTCTCTCTACATATATATATGTATGTGATGAGGCGGACCGCAGTCCGCCTCTCTGCATTACAGCACGTAGCGCGCCAGATCCTCGCGCTCGGCCACTTCGCCCAGCTTGTTGTCGACGTAGTCGCCGTCGATCTTGCACGGACCGGACTTGGCGTCGAAGGCCACTTCTTCCAGCAGCTTTTCCATCACCGTGTACAGGCGGCGGGCGCCGATGTTCTCGGTCTTCTCGTTGACCTGCCAGGCGATCTCCGCCAGGCGCTGGATGCCGGATTCGACAAACTCCAGCTCGACGCCTTCAGTGGCCAGCAAGGCCTGGTACTGGCGGGTCAGGCAGGCGTTGGTGCTGGTCAGAATGGCCTTGAAATCATCGACGGACAAGGACGACAGTTCGACGCGGATAGGCAGACGGCCCTGCAACTCCGGAATCAGGTCGGACGGCTTGGACAGCTGGAAGGCGCCGGAGGCGATGAACAGGATGTGGTCGGTCTTCACCATGCCGTACTTGGTGGACACAGTGGTGCCTTCCACCAACGGCAGCAGGTCGCGCTGCACGCCGGCGCGCGACACGTCGGCGCCGCTGTGGCCTTCGCCGCGGCTGGTGACCTTGTCGATCTCGTCGATGAACACGATGCCGTTCTGCTCGACATTCTTCAACGCCTCGGCCTTCAGCTCTTCCTCGTTGACCAGCTTGGCGGCCTCCTCGTCGATCAGCTGCTTGAAGGCGTCGGCCACCTTCATCTTGGCGGTCTGCTTCTTGCCGGCGCCCAGGCCCTGGAACATGCCTTGCAGCTGGCTGGCGAAATCCTCCATGCCAGGCGGCGCCATCACATTCATCTGCGCTACCGGCGCGGCGATCTCCAGCTCGATCTCCTTGTCGTCGAACTTGCCCTCGCGCAGCATCCTGCGGAATTTCTGCCGGGTGGCGCCGTCTTCCTGCTTTTCCACCACCGCCGGCTCTTCGGCGAAGAAGCCGGACGGTTTGCGGGCCGGCGGCAACAGCACGTCCAGAATGCGCTCCTCGGCGGCATCCTCGGCGCGCACGCGGTTGCGCTTGATCGCGGCCTCGCGCGTGTCCTTGATCGCCACGTCCACCAGGTCGCGGATGATGGTATCGACATCGCGGCCGACATAGCCGACCTCGGTGAACTTGGTGGCTTCCACCTTGATGAAGGGCGCGCCGGACAGCTTGGCCAGGCGGCGGGCGATCTCGGTCTTGCCGACGCCGGTGGGGCCGATCATCAATATGTTCTTGGGCGTGATTTCGCTGCGCAGCGGCTCAGCCACCTGCTGGCGGCGCCAGCGGTTGCGCAGCGCGATGGCGACGGCGCGCTTGGCCTTGTGTTGGCCGATGATGTGCTGGTCCAGCTCGTGTACGATTTCCTGCGGGGTCATTTGCGTCATGACAGTCTCCGCCCGGCCGGCATGGCCGGGTCTTGCATTCTGGATTAGGCCGCGTCGTCCGGGCCCAGGGTTTCGATCAGGTGATTGTGGTTGGTGTAGATGCAGATGTCGCCGGCTATCTCCAGCGATTTCTTCACCACCACTTCCGGCGCCAGGTCAGTGTTCTCGAACAAGGCGCGCGCGGCCGACTGGGCGAAGGCGCCGCCGGAGCCGATGGCGGCGATGCCCTGCTCCGGCTCCAGTACGTCGCCGTTGCCGGTGATGATCAGCGTGTGGTCCTTGTCGGCGACGATCAGCATCGCCTCCAGCCGGCGCAGCATGCGGTCGGTGCGCCAGTCCTTGGCCAGCTCGACCGCCGACACCAGCAGATTGCCCTGATGCTTCTGCAGCTTGGCCTCGAAGCGCTCGATCAAGGTGAAGGCGTCGGCGGTGCCGCCGGCGAAGCCCGCCAGCACCTTGCCGCCGTGCAGCTTGCGTATCTTGCGCGCGGTAGCCTTGATCACGATATTGCCCAGGGTCACTTGCCCGTCCCCGCCCAGCGCCACGCGCTCGCCGCGACGGACGGAAACAATGGTGGTTCCGTCGAACTGCTGCATGTTTGGATTCCAGTAGATGATGGCCGGCGAGCTGCCGGCCTTTGTCTCCAATATGCAGACGATTGTACCGATTGCAAGCATCGGCAAGCCTTCAGAATCGGCTCGCCGTAGAAAATGAGAATAGTTTGCGTTATCATCGACAGCATGAAGTCGGTCCCTATCCTGCAATTTTCCGCCCTGGCCGGAGTGCTGGCAGCGCACGTACTGGCGCTGTGGCTGTTGAATCAGCAGCATGCCAGCCAAGCGCCCATCACGCCGCCGCGCCTAGCGCGGATGGACATGATTGCGCTGGCGCCGCCCGGCCGGCCAGCGGCCTCGCCTCCCGCGGCGGCCAAGCCTCAACCGCCCCAGCCTCGCCAGAGCGAAGCCAAGCCGGCTCCGGCCAAGCCCAAAACGCCGCCGGTGCAAACCAGCAAGATGTCCAGCGAGACGCCTGCGCCGGCCAAAGCCATCAGCGCACCGGCCGCGCCGGCCGCCGCTGCGGCAAACGACGCGCCCAAATCCGATGGCCAAACCGTCAGCGCAGGCAAATCGCAGGCCATCACCGAACCCCTGGCGCGCGGCGGCTATCTAAACAACCCAGCGCCGGCGTATCCGTCGCAATCGCAGGAGGACGGCGAGGCCGGCACGGTACGGCTGCGCGTGCATGTCAGCGCCCAGGGCCTGCCGCTCGAAGTATCAGTGCAGGACAGCAGCGGCTTCTCGCGGCTGGACCGCGCCGCCTTGGCCGCCGTCAAGCGCTGGCGCTTCATACCCGCCAAGCGTGGCGACGAACCGATCGCTTACACCTTTGTCGTTCCCGTTGAATTCTCTTTGAAATCGATCCGCTCATGAACATTCTCACCGTATTCCAACAAGGGGACGCCGTATTGATCACGGTGTTCATGCTCCTGATCCTGATGTCGGTGCTGACCTGGTACCTGATCATCGTGCGCGGCGCGCAGACTTGGCGCCTGCGCCGCGCCAACCGCGAGGCGGAAAGCCTGCTGTGGGACGCGCCGAACTGGCAGCAGGCGGAAGCCAGCCTGCGCCATAGCCAGGCGCAGTTCGCCAATCTGGCGCGCGCCGGCATCGACGCCCTGAAGCAATACCAGAGCCAGGCCGGCCGCGCCCTGGGCCAGGCCTGCGGCGTCGATGAATTCCTGACCCGCGCCATCCGCAAAGCGCTGGCGCAGGAAATGGCGCGCCAGGAGTCCGGCCTGACCATGCTGGCCTCGATCGGCTCCACCGCGCCATTCATCGGCCTGTTCGGCACGGTCTGGGGCATCTACCACGCGCTGGTCAATATCGGCCAGGCCGGCCAGATGAGCATAGGCGCGGTGGCCGGCCCGATCGGCGAGGCGCTGGTGGCCACCGCCGCCGGCTTGGCCGCCGCCATCCCGGCGGTGCTGGCCTACAACGCGCTCACCCGCGCCCAGCGCGTGATGTCGCAAGAGCTGGACTACTTCGCCCACGACCTGCACGCCCAGCTGCTGACCCAATCCGGAGACAGCCATGGCGTTCGGTAGCTTCAACCAGGGGCAGTCCGCGCCGATGGCGGAGCCCAATACCACGCCGCTGGTGGACGTGATGCTGGTGCTGCTGGTGGTGTTCATCATCACCACGCCGCTGCTGACCAACGCGGTGCAGGTCAATCTGCCGCGCGCCCAGGCCGCCGAGCATCAGGCAAAACCGGAGCAGATCCGGCTGACGGTAGACGCGGCAGGCAAGCTGTACTGGAACGATCAGCCGGTGGCGGAAGCGGATCTGCCGGCCCGCTTCGCCGCCGCCTCCGCCGCCAATCCCAACGTCGAGCTGCATCTGTCAGCCGATAAAGCCGTGCGCTACGAAACGGTGGCTAAAACCCTGGCCGCCGCGCAACAGAACGGCGTCGGCAAGATAGGCTTCGTCACCGCAGCGCAGTAGCCATGCAGATCGGCATGGCCTGCGCCCGAGCATAGCGGCACCCTCTGGCGCCGCAACCGATGCGGCGCCGTTCTGTCCAACCCCTGCCTACCGCCCACCCCGGCCGCGCAGCCGCCACATGACACTGGCTAGCGATGCTGCCGCGTGGCAATATCCTTGTCATTTACGCAAACTCGCCTTGCCGCGCCAGCAGACGCGGCCCAACCGATGGTTTCATCAAGATGCGAATTCCTGTTTCCCGCCTCAGCCTGGCCGTGGCGCTAGCTTGCGCCGGCTACTCCGCCAACGCCGCGCGGCAACCCGTCAGCGAAGCGCCGCTCGCGCTGCGGACCAGCATCGATTGCCAGCACAATGCCGACAACAGCCTGGACTGCACCACCCGCAACCAATTCACCATCCTGAAGCCGGCCGGCAAAGACTTTCTGTCGCGCATCGACTTCACCTACCCTGATACCGACCGCTTGGACGTGGTCAGCGGCGAAGTGCGCCAGCAGGACGGCCGCGTGATCAAGCTGGAAAAATCCCAGGTGGAAACCCGGGCCGCGCCGAACCCCTATGCCGGCGTCAGCCGCGACAAGCAAACCTGGCTGGCCTTCCCCGAACTGGCCGTGGGCAGCCAGGTCCGCTACGAGGTGAAGCACCACATCGCCGCGCCGCCGCTGAGCCGCGAGCTGCTCTACCGGCTGGACTTCGACCCGGAGCCGGTTCGCTACGACGCTTACCATTTCCAACTGCGCTCTCCCCGCGCGCTGCTGTGGCGCGGCGAAAGCATGGACGGCTTTCAGGTGGCGGCCGCGGCGGACGGCAAGTCCATCACCGTCGACCAACAAGGCGTGCGCTATCTGAATTTCACCAATGAATGGGACAACAGCGCCATCCGCCGCTGGCCGCGGCTGAGCATCGCCACCAGCGACCAAGCGCAGCAGCACTTCGGCAGCTACGCCGCGCGCTACAACGAAATCCTGGCCGCGCCGCTGCCGCCGGCCGCCGCCGCCGTGGTGGCCGCCCAGCAAGGCAAGCCGGCGGCGCAACAAGTTGCGGCCTTCATGCAGCACATCAACAGCCACTACCGCTATCTGAACGATCAGCGGCTGGCTGAGCGCGGCTTGGTGCCGTTCACCCTGGCCGAGATCGAGCAGCACGGCTATGGCGACTGCAAAGACCTGGCCACCCTGCTGACCGCCATGCTGCGCGCCGCCGGCATCGCTGCCGAGCCGGCCCTGGTGTTCCGCGGCAATTTCGCGCCGGAACCGTTGCTGCCGGGCCTGGGCACCGTCAACCACATGATCGTGCGCGCGACGGTGGACGGCAAAGTGGCCTGGCTGGACGCCACCAATCCGTTCTTTGCCCCGAATCGCATCATGCCGGACTTGCAGGAACGCGCCACCTATCTGATAGGCAGCGACGGCAGCGTGCGCCAGGAACGCATCCCGCGCCAGGCTCCGACCACCGATATGGTCGTCAAGCGCCATGAAGTGCTGCGCCGGGACGGCAGCGCCCTGGTCTCCAGCGAAAGCGTGATGGCGGGCTGGCCGCTGGTGGAGCTGACCATGCGCGACCGCTATCAAGGCAGCAGCAGCAGCGAGCAGAGCATTTGCCGCGGCAGCGGCAACCAGCCGCAAGGCTGCAAGGTGGAGCGTGCCGCCACCGGCTTCCTGCTCCCGGACAGCTATCCGGTGCGGATCCAGTCCATCGACGCGCGGGCCGTGGAGAAGATCTCCGGCTTGTACTTGTATGATCCGCACTTGGACAAGCGCTGGAATGATTTCGACAACTACCGCAGCAACGGCAACCAGGCCGATGTCTACCTGGGCGATCCGGAAACCATGGAGCGCACCGTCACGCTGCAGGGCGCCAAGCCCATCCAGCCGCCGTTCAGCTGCCAGGCCCGCTCCCCCTGGTTCGATCTGGACCTGAAACAGACATCCAGCGCCAGCGGCTTGCGCTATGAATTCCGCCTGACCCGCAAGGTGCGCTGGCTGGATCATGCCGACATCGCCAGCCCGGCGTTTGCCAAACTCAGCGCGGAAGCCCGCGCCTGCGTGACCCAGGCCCGCCAGATCATCAAGCTGTAAACCAGCCATGGCGGCATGCCGCGCCAGCGCGTGCCGCCGACCGGTTTTAAATGAGCCCATTGTTCCATAAAGAACAATTGAATAAATGCTTGCCGTACTATGCTTAGGCCATGACAATGCCGCTTTGCCCCTGCTCAAAGGGTAAAGCTCAGAAAGAAGCGAAGCATGGAACACACTCCCACCGGCGCGGGCCGCGAAATACAACTCGCCCCAAACGAGCTGATCGTCAGCAAAACCGATCCCAGCGGCCATATCACCTACGCCAACCGCGTCTTCATGCGGATAGCCGGCTATCCCGAGCACCTGCTGCTAGGCAAGCCGCATAACATCATCCGCCATCCCGACATGCCGCGCGGCGCCTATCGCCTGATGTGGCAAACCTTGCAAAGCGGCCGTGAATTCTTCGCCGTGGTCAAGAACGCCACCATAGACGGCAATTACTACTGGGTGCTGGCCAATGTGACGCCCGACTACGACCTGCGCGGCAAACTGCAGGGCTATTATTCGGTGCGCCGGCCACCCAGCCGCAACGCCATTGCCGCCATCGAACCCATCTATGCCGAAATGCGCAAGATCGAAGCCGCCCACGGCAAGGCTGAAGCGCCAGACGCCTCGCGCGACTGGCTGCTGGCCCAGTTGCAGGAAAAAGGCTGCAGCTATCAGGACTTCATCCTGAACCTGAACGCCGACGTGCTCAGAGCCAAAGGAGTCAACGGATGAGCGCCCCCCACAAGCCCACCCCTTATCTGCATTCGCGGCTGGCAAGCGGCCTGATCGTCATCAATGTGCTGGCCTTGCTGGCCATAGCCGGCAACTACCTGCTGTCCGGCGCGGCCCGCCACCTTGTCAACCTGCTGCTGCTCGCCGGCTCCGGCTGCTTGTCCTGGTGGCTATGGCAGAAAGTCCGACGCACCTTCCTGCTGCTGGACACCCTAGCCAAGCAGCTGCATCTTGCCTGCAGCGGCGAGCTGCACCACCGCAGCAGCCGCACCCGCTCGATGGGCGAAGCCGGCAAGGTGGCGTGGCAGTTGAACGATTTCCTGGACTTGGTGGAAACCTATTTCAAGGAAATCAATACCTGCTTCCAGGAAATCAGCAAGGGCAACTTCAGCCGCCGCCCGCTGAGCCAGGGCCTGCCCGGCATCCTGGCCAGCTCGCTGGACAGCGTGGACAAAGCCATCCAAACCATGGCGGAGAACGACGGCTTCGTGCGCCGCAACCGCTTGTCGTCGCAACTGGCCGCCCTGGGCAACCCGCACTTGCGGCAGGACTTGTCCGGCAGCCAGCGCGATCTGTCCGCCATCAGCCAGTCCATGGACGCCGTGGCCGGCATCACCCGCGACAACGCCGCCGGCGCGCGCGAGAGCCTGAACAGCGCGAACGAGTTGTCCGGCCATTTGCAAACCATTGCCGGCAGCGTCACCAGCATGGACACTGCCAGCCAGATGCTGGCCAAGGAATGGCATGGCATTGAAAGCTCGCTGGCTGATATTTCCGCGATTGCCGACCAGACCAATCTCTTGGCGCTGAACGCCGCCATCGAAGCCGCCCGCGCCGGCGAGATGGGCCGCGGCTTCGCCGTGGTGGCCGACGAAGTGCGCAAGCTGGCAGAACGCAGCAAGAGCACGGCCAATCAGGTGCAGGAGGTTTTGGGCTCGCTATCGGCCCGGATCGACGACATGCAGACGCAGGCCAGCGCCGCCGGAAGCGTGGCCGGCGAGGTGCAGGCTTCGGTGGAGGCGTTCCGGCAACGCTTCTCCAGCCTGGCCGAGCAATCCGATCTGGTATTGCGTCAGGTCAGCGATGTGCAGCAGAAATCGCAAACCTCGCTGCAGAAGGTGGGCCACGTGATCTACAAGCAAAGCGCCTATCACGCCGTGGAAGAAGCGCAGGCCATCGGGCCATCGCAAGAGCTCGCGCCGTGGATAGACGGCGACGGCGCGGCCCTGTTCGGCGCCGCCGCCGTCCAGCCCTTGCGCGCGCCGCTGCAGAATCTGCAGCAGCAAGTGGAAGCCGCGGTCGCCGCCGCAACGCAAAGCGGCCAACTCGACGAGGCCGGCATCATCAGCAAAATGCAGGCGATGGAGCAGATCAGCGTCAAACTGCAGAACGAACTGGACAAGCTAGCGGCCGGATAAGTCCCAACCATCGGCGTCCACACAACCGGGCCTTCAGGCCTAATGCCGTTCACTTAAGAGAAAAGCACCGTCTCCGTGCATGGGAAACGGTGCTTTTTTTGTGGATTCCTGTGCTCTCAAGGCCAGAAAAGTCGCCCGAAAATCCTTAAGTGAACGGCATTAGGCCTTCAGGCCCGGTTTTTTTATGCATAGGCCCAGAATGCGCTCCATAGCCTGGCTGCCCTTGGCTCCGCCTGCCGCATCGCATCGTCTTCCGACAAGCAGCGCGCCACCCAGCGCCACATCTTCTCCTGGCACCCCCATACAGCGCCAGCCCTTGCGCGCCGCAGGACTCGTCCCCCCTGCGCCCAGGTTGCCTGAAGTGATTACCCCTGGATTTGTGTCTATAACGCAATCAGCATGCCTTCGCACATTCATAGCATTTATTTACGTAAATAAATAATGTATTTCATTATATAAATTACAAAATCAATCTTACACCAAGAGAAAAGCATATTTCCCCATCAATTTCCACTCATGAAAATACGTCCAATACCAAACCCTTCCTGCCGCCCCAAACAAAAACCGCCCCATCAGGGGGCGGTTCGGTAGCAGCACGGTCGGGTCATACAAACCAATGACCCCTGCTCAGAAAAATCCCAGTTTGTCCTCGCCATAGCTGACCAGCAGGTTCTTGGTCTGCTGATAATGCTCCAGCATCATCTTGTGCGTTTCGCGGCCGATGCCGGATTGCTTGTAGCCACCGAAGGCCGCGTGCGCCGGATAGGCGTGGTAGCAGTTGGTCCACACTCGGCCAGCCTCGATGTGTCGGCCCAGATAGAACGCCGTGTTGATATTGCGCGTCCACACGCCGGCGCCCAGGCCGTACAGGGTGTCGTTGGCGATGGCCAATGCCTCGTCGCGGTCCTGGAAGGTGGTGACCGACACTACCGGTCCGAAGATTTCCTCCTGGAAGATGCGCATCTTGTTGTGGCCCTGGAACACGGTGGGCTTGATGTAGAAGCCGCCGGCCAGATCGCCATCCAAATGCGCGCGCTCGCCGCCTGCCAGCAGTTGGGCTCCTTCCTCGCGACCGATGGCGAGGTAGCTCTGGATCTTGTCCATCTGCTCCCTGGACGCCTGCGCGCCTATCATCGTCGACGGATCCAGCGGATTGCCCTGCTTGATCGCCGCGACGCGGGCCAGCGCCTTCTCCATGAAGCGGTCGTAGATGGATTCGTGGATCAGCGCGCGGCTAGGGCAGGTGCACACCTCGCCCTGGTTCAGCGCGAACATCACAAAACCCTCGATGGCCTTGTCGAGGAAAGCATCGTCCTTGGCCGCCACATCGTCGAAGAAGATATTGGGCGACTTGCCGCCCAGCTCCAGCGTCACCGGAATCAGGTTCTGGCTGGCGTATTGCATGATCAGCCGGCCGGTGCCGGTCTCGCCGGTAAAGGCGATCTTGGCGATGCGCTTGGAGCTGGCCAGCGGCTTGCCGGCCTCGACGCCGAAGCCGTTGACCACATTGAGCACGCCCGGCGGCAGCAGATCGCCCACCAGCTCCATCAGCACCAGGATGGACAGCGGGGTCTGCTCGGCCGGCTTCAGCACCACGCAGTTGCCGGCGGCCAGCGCCGGGGCCAGCTTCCACGCCGCCATCAGAATGGGGAAGTTCCACGGAATGATCTGGCCCACCACGCCCAGCGGCTCATGGAAGTGGTAGGACACGGTATGGGCGTCGATCTCGCCCAGGCTGCCTTCCTGCGCGCGCACGCAGGCGGCGAAATAGCGGAAGTGGTCGATGGCCAGCGGGATGTCGGCGGCGCGCGTCTCGCGTATCGGCTTGCCGTTGTCCCAGGTCTCCACCTCGGCCAGCAGGGCCAGATTGGCCTCCATGCGGTCGGCGATCTTGTTCAGGATGATGGCGCGCTCGGTCACCGGGGTATGGCCCCACTGGAAACGGGCGGCGTGGGCGGCGTCCAGCGCCAGCTCCACGTCCTGCTCGTCCGAACGCGGAATCTCGCACAGCGGCTTGCCGGTGATGGGCGTGACGTTTTCGAAGTATCGGCCGTTCACCGGCGGCACCCACTGCCCGCCGATATAGTTGGCATAGCGTGATTTCAGCGGAAAGCCGGGTTGCAGGTTTGCCATCGCAGTCTCCTTGGTGGTAATGAACCCCTGGCTTGGGGATCACGCCACAGTGCAAGCGGCGTGCCAGCCGCCACCCATACTGCATGGCAGCATCCGGCAAAGCGGCAAGCCGTGCGGCATGCGGCGAAACCACATTGCAATGCAGCATATCTTCTTCACAATCAGCCACTTGCCCCGCCTGGCAAAGCATCGATAATCGGCAAAACCGCCCGCCAAACTGTCGCAGGCTGACACAGCTGTCGCGCCGCGACGGCACAGCCTGCAGGAGACGCGCATGACCCAGGCTGCCCGCCTGCCGCTGGACGAAATCCGCCGCCGCTTCTTCACCGACCAGCCCTTGCCCGGCCATGCCTTGCCGCCGGCCATCCTCCATTCCTGGCAACGCTGCCGCAGCCTGGGCCTGCCCACAGGCGGCCGCAGCGGAGAGCCGCTGGAGGATGCCGCATTGCGCCAACGGCGCGAAGCCAACGCCGGCTGGCTGGAAACCGCGCGGCCGGCACTGGCCGGCCTGTATGAGCAAGTGGCCGGACACGACTTGGCGCTGGTGGTGGCCGACAGCCAGGGGCTGATCCTCGACGAGAGCGGCGACATCGGTTTTCTGGACAAGGCCGCGCGCTTGGCGCTGGCCCCGGGCATGGACTGGAGCGAGGCGGCGCGCGGCACCAACGCCATCGGCACCGCGCTGGCCGCGGCGGACAGCATCTTGGTGCGCGGCGCGGAGCATTACCTGGAACGCAACCGCGCCCTCAGCTGCGCGGCCAGCCCCTTGCTCGGCCCGCAAGGCCAGATGCTGGGCGTGCTGGACATCAGCGGCGCCAGCCGCAAGCTGGGCGAGACGCAGCTGCGAGCATTGCGCGCCGCGCGCGGCCAGATAGAAGCCTTGCTGCTGAGCGAGGCTGCGCGCAGCGGCTGGCGATTGAGCCTGCATCGAGACCCTCGGCTGCTGGACAGCCCGGCCGCCTGCCAACTGGTTTTCGACGAGGACGGCCGGCTGCTGGCCGCCAACCGCGCCGGGCTGGCCCTATGCGGCCTGGAGCCGGGCGACTGGCGGCCGCGCCACTTCGCCGCCCTGTTCGGCCAGAGCCTGGAGCACTGGCTAAGCCGTCATGGCGAGGCGCTGGGCGCGCTGGAGATCGGGGCGCAGCAGGCATCGGCCCGGCTGCGTCCGCCCGCCGCCCACCACCGGGCAGCGCCATCCTCGGCCGCGGCTCCCGCCCACAGCGCGCCCGCGCTGGACGGCCTAGCGGAGTCTTTGTTCGCCACCGCCTTGAAACTGCTGGAAGCCGACATCCCGGTGCTGATCCTAGGCGAGACCGGCACCGGCAAGGACAGGCTGGCGCGCGCCTTGCACAATGGAGGCAGCCGGCGCGGCGCGCCGTTTGTCGCGGTCAACTGCGCGGCGATTCCGGAAGGACTGATCGAGGCCGAATTGTTTGGCTACCAGAGCGGCGCCTTCACCGGCGCCAGCCGCCAGGGCAGCAAGGGCAGGCTGCGCGAGGCCGATGGCGGCGTGCTGTTCCTGGATGAAATCGGCGACATGCCGCTGAGCCTGCAGGCGCGGCTGCTCAGGGTGCTGCAGGAGCGAGAAGTGACGCCGCTGGGCGGCGGCCCGGCGCAGCGGCTGGACATCCGGCTGATCTGCGCCACCCACCGCGACTTGCGCGCGCGGGTGGCCGAAGGCGCCTTCCGCGCCGACCTCTACTACCGGCTATGCCATTAGCCGCTGACGCTGCCGCCGCTGCGCGAACGCGGCGACGTAGCGGCCATCGCCCAAAGCATGCTGGACGGCATGGGCGCCGCCCGGCGCGGCATCGCGCTGTCGCCCGCCCTGGCCCAGGCCATCCGCGGCTACCGCTGGCCGGGCAATCTGCGCGAGCTGGCCAACCTGCTGGCCACGCTGTTGGCGCTGGCCGACGATGGCGCGACGCTAAGCCTGGAGCATATGCCGGCCGCGCTGCGCGCCGATATGGCCAGCGCGGGCCATGCCGTGGCCGACAGCGCGCTGGAGCAGGTGCTGCGCCGCTGCGGCGGCAATGCCAGCGCTGCGGCGCGGGCGCTGGGCATCAGCCGCTCCACGCTGTATAGACGGCTGGCAAAGAGGGGCTAAACCTCCCCCCATCAAGCCAGCCAGCTCGCCGCGCAACCAACGCAAGCCGGGTTGGCCGTGGCTGCGCTCATGCCACGCCATGGCCACGCCGAAGCGGCGCAGCGGCAACGGGCACTCCCGCAGCTGGACGCGTTCGCCGCAGGCCCAGGAAACCGCCGAGCAATAAAAAAAGCGGGAAGCCTGGCTTCCCGCCTGTTTTGCGCTTTCGATTCGATCAGAAACCGAACGCGGCCTTTTCCTCGGCGCTCAGGTGGCGCCACTCGCCTACCGGCAGCTCGCCCAGGGCAATCGCGCCCAGGCTTTCGCGATGCAGCGCCTCGACGCGGTTGCTGGCCGCCGCCACCATGCGCTTCACCTGGTGGTACTTGCCCTCGGTGATGGTCAGCAGGATGGTGTGGGCGTCGATCTGCTCGACGCTGTCGGCGGCGAACTCGCGCGCCTCGTCGTTGAGGTAGACGCCGCTTTGCAGCTTGGCGATCAGTTCCGCCGTCGCCTCGTGCTTCAGCGTGACGCGGTAGACCTTGGGCACCAGCTTCTTCGGCGAACTCAGGGCGTGGATGAACTGTCCATCATTGGACAGCAGGATCAAGCCGGTGGTGTCCACATCCAGCCGACCGACCGCCGACAGGTCCAGATTGGAGAACTGGTCCGGCAGCAGGCGGTAGATGCTGGGATGGCATTGCGGCTTGTGCGAAGTTTCGTAATTGGCCGGCTTGTGCAGCAGCAGATACAGCGGGCCGGTCACCAGCGACCACGGCTCGTCGTCCACCACCAGGCTGGCGATATCGGCCAGCTCATACTGAGCGCGGTAGTTGTCCACCACCTCGCCATTCACTTGCACCAGGCCGTATTCGATCAGTTGGCGGCACTCCTTGCGGCCGCCAAAACCTTGTTGTTGCAACAGTCGATAGAGTTCCATGCAGCGATGGTAGCACGCGCGGCAGGCGCGCGCCGGCATCAGGACAGCATCTGAATCGGCGCGGCAACGCAAACGCGGTCCCGCCCCTGCTGCTTGGCTTGGTACAGCGCCTCGTCCGCCGCCAGCACCACGCTCTCGGCGTCTTCGCCATGCAGCGGGCACAGCGCCAGGCCGATGGACAGCGTCACCGACAAGGTATGGCCCAGCGCGTCTATCTCCATGGCGCGAACCGCCTCGCATAGCTGTTGCGCCTTGGCGAAAGCCGCGTCCAGCGAGGCCCCGGGCAGCAGCACGAAGAATTCCTCGCCGCCATAACGGCAGACAATGTCGCCGCTGCGGAAGTGATCGCTGAGATACGCCCCCAGCGCGGTCAGCACCGCGTCGCCGCAGCGATGGCCGTAGGTGTCGTTGACGCGCTTGAAGTGGTCGGCGTCCACCATCAACACCGCCACGTCGCGGTGCAGCGCCAGCATGTGATCCAGCACCCGCGGCAGGATGTCATCGAGGTGACGGCGATTGAACAGGCCGGTCAGCGGATCGCGCAGCACCTGGTCGCGCAGCCCCTGCTGCAGCCGTTCGATCTCCTCCACCTTGCGGCGCAGCGAGGCATTGGCATCGCGCAGATTCTGCTCCAGCCGCTTGCGCTCGCTGATGTCGTTGACGCCGTTGATGGCATACCAAACCTTGTCGCTCTTGACCACAGAACAGGAAATCAGCGCCCAGAATTCGCGGCCCTGCGCGTTTTTCAGCTTGACCTCCCGGTCCGCCACCCGGCCGTTGACGCGCAAGGCCTGCGCCACATCCTCCCGCTCTTGCGGATTAACGTAGAAATCCTGCACCCGCAGCGCGCGCGATGGATGCAGATGGGTGCCGAACAGCTCCTCTGCGCGCTCGTTGGCATAGATCAGCTCGCCGCCGGCCAGCCGGTTCATCGCCAGGGGAAATGGCGCCGCATCCGCCATCAGCCGCAAGCGGGCCTCGCTCTCCACCAACTGGCTGGTCCGTTCGCCGACTTTGGCTTCCAGCGACTGGTTGGCCTGCAACAGGTTGCGCTCCACTTGGCGCCGCTCTTCCAGCAAAGCGCCGAACACCAGCAGCGTCACCGACTGCACCAGCGCCAGCAGCGCCACATTGAGCAAGGACTCGTCCAGGGTCGGCGCAATAGCCAAGGCGCCCGCGTCGAGGCGGATGCCCGCCAGCGCCAGCGCGACAATCGCCAGCGCCAGCCCGTGCGCCAACAGCAGCTGGCTGCGGAAAGCCAGCCACAGCAGAGGCATGATGAAAAGATAGGGCAGGATGGCATAGTGGCCGCCGCGCCCAGGCAGGGCGCCACACACCAGCGCCGCCAGCAACAATGTGGCGCCGGCCACCAGCGAGGTTTCGCGCCAACAGGCTCCGCCGCCGCATGAGCGCTCGATGCGGCCGGCCAGCAGCAAAATCGGCGCCAGCGTCAACAGCAGCACCGCGTCGCCCAGCCACACCCGGGCGAATGCCCAGGCCAGCTCCGGCAGCGCGTGCCGATACGCGGGCAACAACACAAAGATCCTGCCCAGCGCGGCCAGCAGGCTGCCCAGCGCCACCGGCCCAGCCAGAAACGCCAGCACATCGGCTTGGCGGAAAAAGGGCCGGCTCCGCCGCGGCGGCAGGTAGGCGCTGAACAAGGCCGCGGCCAGCCCGCTGGCGGCCAGCAACAGCCGCTCGGCCAGCAGCAGCCCCGGCTCGCCCCAGGCCAGCCACAGCAAGCCCAGCGCCAGGCCAGGCCAGACTCGCCGTCCCAGACGCAACAGCATGGCCAACGCCAATGGCAGGCCCGGCTGCAGCCAGTGGGAATATGGCGACGGCAGACACGCTGCCAACAGCGCGGCGAACAGCGCGCAGGCAGCGGCTACCGCCGCCTGTAAAACAGCCAACGCCCCCCGACTGCGCCAAGCCGCATCGCAAACCGACATCTCGACTCCATCCTGTATGGGCGGGCCGTCGCCGCGCCTGATTATGCATCTCAGATTAGTCTTGAAAAGCCGGCAAATCCATCAAATTCCCGCCTTATCCTATGAAGGACTATTGCCGTGCCGCATCGGCATGCGGCTTGCGGTTTATCTTGCTGATTCCGCTTGGTATTGTTCAGATGATGGCAATCATATGAAACCCTGGAGCAAGCATGCGCTATCCAGACGCACACAAGACCCAGACCCGCCAGCGCATCGTGGCGATGGCGGCCTTGCGTTTCCGCGCCGAAGGCTTGGCCGGCGTGGGCATCGCCAACCTGATGGCCGACCTTGGCCTGACCCATGGCGGCTTCTACGCCCATTTCGACAGCAAGGAGCAACTGGTGGCCACCGCCTGCAGCCAGGCCTTGCAACAGCTGAACCAACACTGGCGGCAACTGCTGGAGCAGGCGGTGCCGGGCGAATGCATGGCGGCGCTGGCCAGCGACTACCTCAGCCCGGCCCACCGCGATCTTCCCGACTCCGGCTGCGCGCTGGCGGCGCTGGCCGGCGAACTGGCGCGCCAGGGCGTCACCGTCCGCCAGCGGGTCGCCTGCGAGCTGGAGGCGATACTGGACACGCTGGCGGAAGCGAGGCGGCGCGACGGCCAAGCGGATAGCGCGCTGGCCGACCTCGCCATGCTGGTGGGCAGCCTGTCACTGGCGCGGCTGATAGACGACGCGGCATTGTCTCAACAACTGCTGCAGCAGGCGCGCGACAGGCTTGTCGCGCCAAAATAACAAAGTCATGATTTTGCTTTTTTCCGGCAAAATCATGCATAACGGTCCCTATCCATATGAAGAGCGTTGGCTGCGCGCGCTGGCCGCGTTGCGCGCGCCCGAGCCCGATGCCGGACAGATCGACGACCTGCGCGGCCTGCTGAATGATCCGATGCGCGGCAGCGGCGAGCAAGTTCGGGTTTGGCTGGAGCAAGGCAAGGCGACCGGCGTGGTCGGCTGGGTCGCCGCCAATGTGCCGCGCAACGGCGAACTCTATGGCGGGCCCCTGCTAGCCGCCAATCGCCCCGCGCTGGATGGTTTGATTGAGACGCTGCTGCAAGAAGCCGCAGTGGCCGGCGCGCGCTTCGTCCACGTCAGCGCCGCAGACGCCGAGCAGGGCAAGCATGCCGCCTTGCTGGCGCATGGTTTCCAGCCGCACTTTCATTTTCTGACGCTGAGCGCGCCGAGTGCCGCCATCTTGCCTCGCCCCCTGCCAGAAGGATGGCAGCGTGTCGAGACCACGGCAGTGGATTGGACCAGACTAGCCGCATTGTTCGCGCGCTGCTTCGCTGAGGTTCCGCATGTGCCGTACCACTCACCGGAAAAACTGCGGGAGGATTGGCTAAGCGCCGATGGCGCCGCCAGCCAAGTGTGGGCCGCGCCGGATGGCAGCTACCGGGCCTTTCTGCTGGCGTGCACTGCGGGACAGGTGGAGGCGGTAGGCGTCGATCCGCGCGATGCCGGACAGGGCATCGCCGCCGCAATGTACGCAGTGGCGGCAATCGCGCTGCAGTCACGGGGCGTCGAAGCCATGGAAGCGCTAGTCGCCGACTGCAATGCCGGCTCGCTGGCCTTGCATCGCAAGCTGGGCTTTGTCGAGACTTGCCGCAGACAGGTCTACCGGCATACGCTGGCCGTGCCGATATAAGCAACCGCTACGGCGCCGCGCTGCGCGGCTGCAAGCAGGCCTCGCGCGTCTCCTGCAGCAAGCGCTCGAAGTCGCCGCTATCCTGCAAGGCCTTCAAGCCGCGGTTGAAGCGCTCCACCAGCTCCGGTCCGCGCGCATGCTTGCGCCAGATCACCACATGCAACGGCGCCGCCCAGAACGTCTTGTTCTGAGCCTCCAGCTCCGCTCCCTGCGCCGGACTGAAGTGGTGGGCGATCAGATATTTTCCCACCTCCTGGTCGATGGGAAACAGGTCGATGCGGCCGGCTATCAATTTGCGCAGATTGATCAGATCGTCCGGCGCGTTATCCACCGTCAGCGTGCCGTTCTTGACCTGGGCGTCGAAGTCGTCGGAATAGAAATTGCCGACGGTGATGCCGACCCGCGCGCCCTTCAGCTCGCTCCAGCGGCTCCACGCCAAGGGGCGCTCCTTGCGCTGGAAGAACACCATGCGCGCCGACAGCACCGGCAGCGTATACAACAGGTCGCGCTTGCGCTCCGCCGTCGGCGCCCAGCCGAAGCTGCCATCCACCTGGCCGTTGCGCGCCGATTGCAGGGTGCGGTTGTTGGGGTAATAGCGGTATGCGACGTCTACGCCGCCGCGGGCGAAGGCTTCCTTCACCAGCCGCGACAGTATCCCGTCGTAAGGCAGCTCCTGGCCCATGTACGGCGGCCATTCCTGATTGGACAGGGTGATCTTGAGGCGCGGGGCAGCCTCAACTGGAATTGCCAGCAGCGCAACCCAGCTCAGGATACCCAGCAGCATGCCGTGGTATCGCATCGTTTTCCCGATTCCTGCAATGGACGAGCTGTCAGTTTGTTTTATATGCCGCGGACAGTCTCTTCGTGAGAATAACTGGCAATACCATTCGCATCAATGAAAACCGCCCGGTGTAATTTACACCGGGCGTCGTTCGCATGCTGGCTCAGCGGCTCTTAGGCGGCGTGAACAGCGCGGCTTTCGGCGCGGCGGGCTTGCCGCTGCGGCTGCCTTCGGAACGGCCGTTCTGACCCTGACCCTGGCGCGGACCGCTGTTGCGCCCATGGCCCGCCGGCTTGCTTTCGGTTTGGTGGCGAGGTTTGGACGCCGGGTTGCGCGGCTGTTGGCTGCGACCCTGTCCTTGGCCGCCACGGCCTTGTCCCTGGCCTCGGCCGCGCGCGCCGCCGCCCATAGGGATCGGCTCCGGCTTGACGTTGAGGTCGGCCTCATAACCCGGCACGGTGAAGCGCTCGATCGACATCTTGATCAGCTTTTCGATGTCGCGCAGGAAGCTGAACTCGTCGACGCACACCAGCGACAGCGCTTCGCCCGGCGTGCCGGCGCGGCCGGTGCGGCCGATGCGGTGCACATAGTCTTCCGGGACGTTGGGCAGCTCGAAGTTGACCACGTGCGGCAGTTGGTCGATGTCCAGACCGCGCGCGGCGATGTCGGTGGCCACCAGCACTTGCAGCTCGCCGCTCTTGAAGTCGGCCAGCGCGCGGGTGCGCGCGTTCTGGCTCTTGTTGCCGTGGATGGCGGCGGCGGGGATGCCGATCTTGTCCAGCTTCTCCGCCAGACGGTTGGCGCCGTGCTTGGTGCGGGTGAACACCAGCACCTGGAACCAATTGTGCTCGCGGATGAGATGGATCAATAGATCGGTCTTCTTGTCGCGGTCAACCAGGTGTACCTTCTGCGTCACCAGCTCGTTGGTGGTGTTGCGGCGCGCCACTTCCACCAGCTTGGGGTTGTCCAGCAACTTGTCGGCCAACGCCTTGATCTCGTCGGAGAAGGTGGCCGAGAACAGCAGGTTCTGCCGTTTGGCCGGCAGCTTGGCCAGCACCTTCTTGATATCATGGATGAAGCCCATGTCCAGCATGCGGTCCGCTTCGTCCAGCACCAGGATTTCCACGCCGGACAGGTCCACCGTCTTCTGGCCGACATGGTCCAGCAGACGGCCCGGCGTCGCCACCAGAATGTCCACCGGCGCGCGCAGCGCCTTGATCTGCGGATTGATGTTGACGCCGCCGAACATCACCAAGGACTTCAAAGGCAGGTATTTGCTATAAGTACGGACAGACTCCTCCACCTGGGCGGCCAGCTCGCGGGTGGGGGTCAAAACCAGGGCGCGCGGACGGCCGGCATGATGGCTGGGCGAACGCATCAACAGTTGCAACAGCGGCAGCGTGAAACCGGCAGTCTTGCCGGTGCCGGTCTGCGCGGCGGCCAGCAGATCGCCGCCTTGCAGCACTTGCGGAATCGCTTGCGCCTGGATAGGCGTGGGCGTGGTATAACCGGTATCGGCTACGGCGCGCAGCAAGGGGTCTGCCAGGCCTAGGTCGGCAAAGGTAAGATCGGACATAATATGCTCCTGCGACGGCCTATCGCAGAACTGCGACCAATCCAGGCTGACGGGATAGTGTGAGTTGAAACTCGTGGAGTGAAGAACGTGCGGGACTGGTACTCGCACGAAGCGTCGCAGTGTACAGGCAATCGATGGCGATGGGAACTCGCCGCCGGCCCCGCCCGCTCTGCCGCAACGATGCGGCGGCTTTTTGTTGTCGTTTTTGAGGATTGAATATGCCCATAGCCCCTACCAGGCTGATAGGCTCTTTGCTGTTGCTGCCGGCGCTGGCGCTGGCCGGCAAGAACGACCGCCCGCATGCCGGCGGCGCCGAACATACGACCGTCGAGGCAGCCAAACCGGTGGCGGAAACTCCGCAGGTCGCCACCGACTTCCACTGCGATCAACCGGCCAACGCCATGGAAAGCATGGTGTGCCAGGACGACGGCCTGACCCGGCTGGACAACCGGCTGGAGAAGTTCTACGCCCAAGCGCTGGCCAAGGCCGATCAAACAGGCAACAACGCGCGCGGCAAACTGATCAACGAGCAAAAGCGCTGGGTCAAGTCCTTGAAGGACTGCATGAAGGAAGAGGATCCCCACATGTGCCTGGGCGACACCTATATCCTGCGCATTTCCCAACTGCAGGCGGCCTGGGCGTTGGCGCCGTCCCTGACGCCGTTGCGCTATCTGTGCAAGGGCCAGCCGGACAGCACCATCCTGGCCACCTTCTACCGCACACGCCCCGCCACCGCCAAACTGGAGCGCGGCAATTCGCTGGTCATCGTGCACCAGGGCATCAGCGGCAGCGGCAGCGGCGCGCGCTACCAAGGCCAGGGCGTCGAGTTCTGGATCAAGGGCCGCGACGCCAGCGTCAATTGGCGCGGCGAATCGCTGGAATGCACCACGCAGCCGACGCCGTAAGCCCCGCCGGCCGCGCGGCCGGTCCGCGCCGCTCGCCCCAGGATTTTTGTCAGCCGCGCGCCGCCCCGACATGGCGCCATCGGCGCGCTGCGGTTAGAATCGGTCGCCCGCGCCATCCTGCGCCGGGCGCAACCCGAATCAGCAAAGACCCGCCATGGCCCTGAACGCCACCATCTACAAAGCCACGCTCACCCTGTCCGACATGGACCGCGGCTATTACGCCACCCATTCCCTGACCCTGGCCCAGCACCCGTCGGAAACGCTGGAGCGGATGATGCTGCGCATCGTCGCCTTCGCCCTGCACGCCAGCGACACGCTGGCCTTCACCCGCGGCCTGTGTGCGGACGACGAGCCGGAGCTGTGGCAGAAGAACTATTCCGACGAGATTGAGCTGTGGGTGGAGCTGGGCGAGCCGGACGAAAAGAGGCTGAAGAAAGCCTGTTCGCGTTCTGACCGCGTGGCGCTGTACAGCTATGGCGGCCGCGCCAGCGAAGTATGGTGGGGACAGAATGAGAGCAAGCTGTCGCGGCTGGACAAGCTGGAAGTGTTCCGCATCGATTTCGAAGCGTTGCAGGCGCTGGCTGCGCTGGCCGAGCGCAGCATGCAGCTGACCGCCACCATCCAGGACGGCCAGCTATGGCTGTCGAACGACGCTCAGAACGTCTTGATCGCGCCGCTGCGGCTGAAGTGACGCGCCAGCCAGCCGCCCAGCCGCTGCCACAACCCTAGCGGCGGCGGCAGGCAGCCATGCCCCAGGCGCAGCCTTGCCAATTGCCGGCGCGGACGCAGCGTCTGTCCGCCGTCGCGCGTGGCGGGCAGGCGGCTCAGAATCACCACCCCGCACGCCTCGCGGCAGCTGCGGCGCAATGCGCTTCGGACAGGAACGGCCATCTCGCTCTCCTAGTTTGGATCAACATCAGCAGCGTAAAGAGGCCCGGCTAAATTTACGGCAAAAAAGCGGCTGGCCCGCATAAAAATTGGCTAAATCCGTCAAACGCGATTTATCCTGTTCCACGTGAAACCCTGCGGAAAACCACCCCATGCTTAGCCTGCGTCCCGCTCAAAGCGACGACATCCCCCTCATCGCCGCCCTCCACGCGCAAAGCTGGCGCGCGAGCTATCGCGGCATCCTGCCTGACGCCTACCTTGACGAACGCGCCGAGGACGACAGGCTTGCCGTATGGCGCGCCCGCTTCGCCTCCGAAAAGCCGCTCTGGGTGCGCATCGCCTGCTGGGAGGACGAGCCGGTCGGTTTTGTATGCCTGCTGCCGGACGAGGCGCCGGAACTGGGCATTTACCTGGACAATCTGCATGTGCGCGGCGATCAGCAGGGACGCGGCATAGGCCGGGCGCTGATGGCTGCCGCCGCGGCCGAGGCCGGCCGCATCGCGCCGGGCAGGCCGCTCTATCTTTGGGTCTACGAGCGCAATGCCGATGCCTGCGCCGTGTATGCCAGGCTTGGCGGCGAAGTGCTTGAGCGCCGAGAGGTGGACACCGCGGCCGGCACCCGCGCCGTGGCGTTGCGCTACAGCTGGCCGGACCCTTCGCGCCTGCGGCCCCGCCATTGAACCGAGGCGACATCGCGCGCCGCCGCGCGATTACAATTTGTCGCCGCGCTGAAGCAGCGCTACCTGAAAAACGCGCCGCTGCCGTCCAAGGTGCTTTACGACAATCGACAGCACCCGCTGAAAGGCGCGCTGGGCACCCATGCCACGATCGCCCGGGCACCAGGCGGCCATTTGAAAACCAAGAGCGAGATCCGCATCGCCGCCTGGTTCCGCGAACTGCCGCCGCCCTTCTTGCTGATGCTCGCCGTGCATGGGCGGCGGCTCACCAGTGACGCGGCCTAAGACGTGATGCGCAAGTTAAGAAGGATGGACATCATTAAGTCGCGGACTGCAATGATCATGATTGCGCCGTCTGTGAGTACCGCTCTCATCCCAAGCCATGAATTACCATAGCGCAATGACCACGCTCAGCTACCTCCGCAGCTATCCTGCCGCCCTGCTCGAACGCATCCAAACCCTGCTGGAGCAAGACCAACTTGGCGCCTGGCTGGAGCGCAAGTATCCGGCACGCCATGACATCCAGACTGACAAGGCGTTGTACCAATACGTGACCGAACTAAAGCAGCGCTATCTGAAGAACGCTCCTGCCATGGCAAAAGTGCTGTACGACAGCCAGCAACACCCGATGAAAGGCACGCTAGGCACCAATACCTTCGTGGCTCGCGTACAGGGTGGAAAACTGAAGAGCAAAAATGAGATCCGGATCGCCGCATTGTTTCGTGACGCGCCAGAAGCGTTTTTACGGATGATCGTGATACATGAACTGGCTCACTTGAAAGAGAAGGACCACGATAAGGCGTTTTATCAGTTGTGCCGCCATATGGAGCCTGACTACCACCAGTTGGAGTTTGACATGCGGGTATGGTTGACCTGGCGTGAACGCATATGAACTCTTTTCGACCGTCGTCATCCATTCTGCCGAAGGGTTTGGGTAAACGAAGAGTCCCGGTCGGGCCTCTTCGTATGCGATTGCTTGGTTTGGTCTATCTATCGCCCTCTATGCCGCTGAGCGTTCCACGTCAGCCCGTCATGCTTCAGTTTTTGCGTCAGCGGCCTCATCGCACCAGTCCGGTAAATTGATAGGCAGCCGGAATGGCCACCGGATACCAGGCGCCGCTGAAGGTGGCGATAATGATACCGGACAGCAACGCGCCTGCCGCCATCAGTCCGCCGGCAAGCCGGTCGCTGCCGTGCACCCCTAACCGCGTTTGCAGCAGCCAGCGTAACGCACAGCCTATATGGGTGAAGTAGGCGACAATGGACAAGAAGTAATAGGGCATGAAAAACAGGAAGTAATTGCCCAGGTGCAGGCCGGCGGCGGCAAAATAGAAATTGGTGTCCACGCCTTGCTCCCATCGCCCGTATAGCACTGCGCTGAGGTGGAACAGCAGAAAGAAAGCGAGGTACAGGCCGGAGTAGGCCTGAGCGTGATCAAAGAAACCATGCCGGCTGCCGCGGCGCGCCCATACGAAATACAGGCCGGACCCTGCCTGGAACAGCACGCAGGCCAACAGCAGCGTTTCCACTGGCGGGAAGCGGTACCACACTCGGTAGGCTCTCATATAGTCGATATGGGCCTGGATGCCGGCCAAGGCAGTCAGGTGGTTGAGCAGGTGGAACAGGATATACAGGCTGATCAGACAGGCAGTCAGGCGGTGTAGCTTGTGCAACATACAATCCCTTTTTGGCTAAAGACATGAGCCGGCCGGCATGAGCGCTGTGCCGGCCAGTCTTGCAGCTTAAAGCCAGAGATCGAGCTTTCGGTACTGACTGGAAGCAGGATGGCGTCGACGGTCATGCCATGGCAGAGGTCGCCAGTGGATGCCCGGACCCAATCTCCTCCGCGCGCAGCGCGCGGCGCGCGTAATAGGCGAAGCCGGCCTGGGAGCGCTTCTCCTGCAAAATCCAGTCATGCGCTTCACGCGCTAGCGCCGGCTCCACTTCGCGTATCTCTCCCGCAGCTTCCGCCAGCAGTTGCAGCCGAGCGGCGCGTTCGCATTGGATCGCCATCATGCAGGCTTCTTCCACCGAATGACAGGCCACCACCAAGCCATGGTGGGCAAGCAGAGCCGCGCGCTTGTCCCCCAGCACGCCACTAATGATCTCGCCCTCGCTGTTGCCCACTGGCACGCCGGGCCACTGCGGCAGGAAGGCCACATCGTCGTACAACATGCAGGCATCCATGTGGGCGATCTTCAATGGACGGCCCAGCATGGACAGCGCCGAAATGTGGGTCGGGTGGGTATGGATGATGCAGCGCACATCCGGCCGCGCCCGGTAGATCCAGCTATGGAAACGATTGGCCGGATTGGGCATGCCGTCGCCCTCCAGCACGTCCAGGTCCGCGTTGACCCGCAGCAGGTTGCCAGCTGTGGTTTCGTCAAAACCCAGCCCCAGCCGCTGGGTGTAGTATTCGCCCGGCAGGTCCGCCCGGGCGGTGATCTGCCCGGCCAGGCCCGAATCGTGGCCCTGCGCGAACAGGATGCGACAAGTCAGCGCCACTTTTTCGCGCAGCGACCATGCCGGCGCGCCCAGGTGGCGCTCCATCTGCACCTTCGCCCGTTCGATCAAACTCTGCTTGTCCATTGTCATGGTGTCGGCCATGGTATCTCCTTTCTTGAAAAGAGCCGGCCGCTCCGCGCGGGTCCGGCCCGAAGAATACGGAACGCCTCCCGGCACAGGAGGACTGCGCTCATGCGATGGCGGGCTGGGTGGACGATGCTTCGCGATACGCGGCCTCTATCGAGCTGAAAAACTCCAGTCGAGCGTCTACCAAAGCGTGGCCGGCGCGCAGCATCAGGTCAATCTGCTCCGGCGCCGAGCTGGCGATGTCCAGCATGATGTCGCGTATGGTTTCGGCGTGGCCATCATCGCACTCCACATGGATGTGGAAGAACTCGATGTCGCGCCGGGCCGCGCCCAGGGCCTCAAAACCGAGAATGATATCGCCGTACATCGGCGGCACCAGCCCTTCCGCGCCCAGACACAAGGCCCCAAGGCCGGCGGCTGGATTGAGATTGCGGCAATGCTGGAACATGCTGTCGATCAGCCTACGCGTGCCGGCCAGCAGCTGAGCGCCATCCAGCGACACCGAGTAATGCTCTAGCATTTCACGATAGATCAGATGATGCGGGCGCGGGCTGTTAGGCGCCAGTCCAAGCTCCTCGAACAGGTTTTCAGCCAACTCCAGCACTTCTTCGTTGCTGGGCAGATTAGCCATCATCGCGCACAGGTAGCGTGTGAAGTAGGCGCTGTACAAGCCTTGTTGCACCAGGAAGATCTTCAGTTCGTCGAGCGAGACTTCGCCGGCGCGACAACGCGTCAGGAAGGAATGGGAACGGATCCGTTCTATCAATTGCTCTTTGGTCGATTCCAAGAGCGCCATTTGCATGTCCATGCGATTGCTCCAACAACAAGATTGAAGAGACCCTTTCGGGCAGGCGGATAATGCGTTGCGGCTATGGCACAGCCTTGCGGCTGGCGGCGGTGAGCTGCGCGGTGCGGGCCGATTGCCTGAACTGATTTGGCTTGCCACTTAAAGCATTTAAATGTCGTCATTTGCCGATAAATTCTAAAAAAAATCAACGAATTATCATTTCGACACAAACTATTCTCACGCCGATAAACACAAATAGATTCATACCTCGCACCAAAATCCTTAATGGATTTTTTGAACATAAAAAATTTCATTTGTCATTTTTTGTGCCGGCTGTCAGACTTTTTACAGCAAGATAAATGCGCTTATTACTAATTTGCTGTTAGAACCACAGTTGAAAGTCAGAGAAAGTCAGATGCATCCGCAAGAGCATGTCATCCACGCTTTGCCCGACCTTCTGTCGGCAGCGACGATTGAGCAGGTCAAACAACACTGCCAGCAACTGGTCTCCAACATTGGTTTGGACTTCTTTTTGATCGGCATTGAATCCATGAACGGCGGCGTTCCCTCGTCTCGGGTGGAAACCAATTACCCGGCGGCCTGGATGGAGCGTTATGCACGGCTGGAATGGATTGGTAGCGATCCAGTAGTGCACCATTGCCGGCAGTCCTCGGTGCCGCTGATCTGGCACCGAGGCCGCTTTGAGGACGAATTCTCCCAACACCTGTTCGAAGAAGCGTCCGCCTACGGCGTTTCCGCCGGTGTGGCCACCTCTTTGCGCGGCGTCGGCCGCAGCCAGCCGATGATGATGTCTGTGGCCTGCGATGCTCGCGCCGATGCGCGCACGGAACAATGGCTGCAAACGCTGACGCCGACGGTACACTTGTTGTGCTCCTATGCTTACGAGGCCATTTGCCGCATCGAAGACGCCGGCCAGGCCGCCGAGGTCGGCCTGACCCAGCGCGAGCGCGAGTGCTTGCGCTGGGCGGCTGCGGGCAAAACGTCTTGGGAAACCTCGCGCATCCTGCGCTGCTCCGAATCCACGGTGAATTTTCATATCCGCAACATCATCAACAAGTTGCAAGTGTCCAACCGGCGGCAAGCGGTTGCCAGAGCCTTGGCCCAAGGCCTGATCTCCGCCTGATTCATCCGGCCAGCACCGCGCCGGCGATGGCAGGCGAATGGCTAATCAAACCTTGCAGCTCCTGACGCTTGAGCTTGCCGCTGGGTGTGGTGGCGATGTCGGGCACCAGCTCGATACGGTCCGGTCGCAACGCTTTGGGCCGCAGCTCGCTCTGGGCGCGCTTCATCAAGTCCTCCACCAAAGCCGCGCCCGCGTAGCCGCTGGCTGTGGCCACCACATAAGCGCGCAGCCGGGTAAGTCCTTCGGCGGTAACCACTGGCAGCGCCGCAGCCTTCAGCACCCGCTTGTCTTCCAGCAGGAAGGCTTCCAGCTCTTGAGGGCTGACCCAGTAACCGGCCACCTTGATGCGTTCGCTGTCACGCGAGACAAAGCTCAGGCTCTCGCCGGCGCGCACGAACAGATCGCGGGTGGGAAAGCTGGCTGGCGCCGCTTCGATTACGCCGGCTTCACCGGGACGCAAATAGCCCAGCATCAAGCAGCCGCCGGACAGATTCAGGGTAAAGGCGCCGGCTGGCGCGTCAGCGTCTCCGGCATGCGGCGTCTCAAGGTAACGGAAGCCCTCAACGCGGCGCAGGCCGACTCCGCCGTCTACGGTCTCTGACAAATAGGGCGCAAAGGTTTCGGTGGTGCCGATGGAGTCCAACATCCGCGAACCGGTCCAGGCTTCCCAGCGCTGGCGAATCGTCGGCGGCAGACGCTCTCCGGCGGAGAAGGACAGCCGCAGCGCGCTGAAGTCATAAGCGCGCTCCGCCCGCGCCATCAGCAGGTGGTACAAAGTGGGCACCGCCAGAAAGGCGGTGACGGATTCGGCCTCAATGGCGTCGAGAAATTCGGCGTGACGCGCCCATTCCGGCAACAGCACCGCGCTGGCGCCGACGCTGAGCGGAGCGTGCAGGCCCTGCAGGCCGAAGGAGAAGAACGGTCCGGTGCTGGCCAATACTCTGTCTTCTGCGCACAGCCCCCACATCGGCCGAGTGACGGTACGCTCGAATGCCCAGAATGAGCGATGGGAATGCGCGCACAGCTTGGGCCGGCCGGTGGAGCCGGAGGTGGCGAGCACCAGCGCCGGGCTCAGGTCGAAGCTGGCTTCAATGTCTCCGACCACGTGCGCCGCTTCCGGCGCGCTCTTGCGCGCCGCCAGCGTCCCCATGTCTGTCATCGCCTCGGCGCGCGGCTGGCACGCGGTGCGATCGGCTAGGATCAGGTCCGGATCGTAGCTTTGCCACAAGCCTTCGTAATGTTCGGCCGACAGACCCGGATGCACCATGAAGGCGAGCCGCTGTGAACGCATGGCCGCCAGCCAGTAGATTACCGTTTCCAGCGTCGCCGATCCCACCAGCGCCACGCGCTGGCCCGGACGACGGCCGGCGAGCAGAATGTCCAACTCGCGCGCCGCCGTCAGGCTCAGGGTCTGCAATTGATGATAACTGAGGACACGGCGTCCCTTGGCGCCGCGTTCGATCAGAGCGATGCAATCGCCGCGCCCGGCGCGCACATGGCGGTCCACCATCAGGTCGACGCATCCTGGGCTGGAATCAATAGGCATGTCTTGAACCTCTCAAATTTGAAAATGCGGGCCGCCGGCGGCGGCGCGCGCTCAGTTTTCCAAAGTCTCCGCATCCGGCTGCGCCAGGCGGCGGTAGTCCAGTGCGGGGACGCCGCAACGGAACAAGTCGCGCAACCGTGTCATCGTCGACAGCGGATTGGGGCGCTGGAACACATTGCGGCCCACGCAGATGCCGCCTGTGCCGTGGCGGATGACCGCCGCGGCCAGCTCCAACAGCGCCAGTTCATCGGCCAACGCGCCGCCGGCGAACAGCACCGGGGTATGCTCCTGAATGCCGTCCACCAGTTCTGGAATGGCGTTCAGGTCCTCCGGCGCCGCCACTTTCAGCGCATCCACGCCCAGCTCCACCGCAGCGCGCATGAAATGGCGCAAATGGTTGAGCGCCTTGCCCGCCAGCGGCCCCTTGTCGTAGACCATGTTCAGCACCGGGAGGCCGTAGGCGTGAGCCTGGTCCACCACTTGGCCGATCAATTGCAGGTTGTGGCCTGCGGTGTCGGCGGAGAAATTGGTTTGGATCGACACCGCGTCCGCGCCCAGGCGCACCGCGGCTTCCACGCTGGTGACCATCTGCTTGACGTCCGGGTTCGCGCCGATATTGAGCGAGCCGTTCAGGTGGATCATCAGGCCGCAGCCCGGTGCGCCGCCCAGCCGCTGGGCGAAACCCTTGTGGGCGACGATGCCGGTCACCGCCTCCGGGTCGAGCCAGCGGAGCACCTCCTCCACCCGGTTCAGGCCGTCCAGCGGGCCCATGGTCAAGCCATGGTCGATGGGAACGATGAGGGCCTTGCCGGATTGCCGGTCTACAAAGCGGGACCAGCGACGTTTGCGTGCCATTTCAGTCATTCAAGCCTCCTTGTGGCTGTATGTGTCCAACAGTCGATCAGCCTTCGCTCAACACCGAACGAATCGGCCGGCGCAGTATCTTGCGGGTGGGGATCGCGCTGGCCAGCGCGGCCAGGATGACCACGCCCGCCAGGGTCAAGACGTAAACCGGAGCCACCCAGGCCACTTCGACCGGCACCGCGTTGCTGGAGCCGGGCGGAATCCACATGATCTTGGCCGCGCGCACCGCCCAGGTGACGCCCAGCGCGCAAGCGATGCCCGTCAGCGCCGCGGCCGCGGCCAGCCAGCTGTTCTCCAGCGCGGTGAGCGTCATCACGAAACGGCGGGTGAAGCCCAGGCTGCGCAGAGTGGCGAATTCACGCGCGCGTTGAGCGAAGTTCATATAACTGGCGTTGAGCAGACTGGTGAAGCCGACGATGCCGGCGACGATGGCGATGAAGTTGAGGAAGCCGCTCAGCACCGTCTTGAACTGCTGATAGAAGGCTGCGCGGTCGGACCAACGGAACACAGTCACGTCCAGGCCGGCGGCTTTGAACTTGGCGGATAGCCGGTCGCGCGCGGCGTCCAGATCGGCGCCATCAGCCAACAACACGTGGTATTCGCTGATTTCCTTGGTGTTGAGCAAGGCTTGCGCGTCGGCCATGGGCATCACCACCAGGCGGTCGTTGATTTCCTTGATGCCCCAATCCATGATGCCGGTGGGCAGCGCTTGAGTGGCGTTGATCCGCGCCGAACCCCGGGTGGAAACCGTCAGCTCCAGCGGCCCGGGTGGACACTGCATCGGTCTGGACGCCGGCGTTTGCCCCGGCTGCGTCGGGGCGAAGCCGACCTTAGGCACTTCGCAGCCCAGAATCGCCGCCAGGCCCTGCCCCAGCACCAGCGGATGCGCGCGGGTTTCCTGCCACAGCGGCGTGCCGGCCACCACGTCGTATTCGTAAGCTGGCCCCTTGATGCGGCGGATTTCCTGCACATCCTGGCCGATGCCGGCGAAGATGGTGCTGACCCGGGCATTGGACACCATGCCCGAAATGCGCAGAATCCGGGCCCGGGCCGCCACATCCGCATCCTCGGATAGCACCCGGTCGATACCGCTCTGCATCGCGGCGGTGATCGGATTCTGGCCCGCGCCCTCCACTTCCCTGGCCAGCTGCGACGACGGCCGCTCGATCACCAGATGGCCGCGCGCGCCCCAGCGCATGAAGGCGTTCTGGATCAGCTCCACATTGGACTGCATGTAGCCGGCCAACAGGCATAGCGCCAGAATCGACACCGCCATCACCACCAGCGTGCCGACGGATTTGCGTCCCTGCCGCCGCACATTCCGCAGTGACATGCTCAACAATAATTTGGCGTTCATCTCGCGGCCTCCCTTACATGGTCATCAGCGTGTCCAGCGCGAACAGGCTGTCCGGCGGATTACTGGGCGACACCTGGACGTATTGCAGGCGGCTGTAGCGATCAGGGAAGTTGGCGTTGACGATCTTCATGACGGACACGAAGGGTTGCTCGCGGCCGTTGACCTTGACCTTGTTGCCATATTCGAACGTGGCGGTCTTGAACACCGCCCCGCCGGCTGTGAGAAAGTCGGCCTTCACACCCATCAGGCTGCGTTTGTCCAGGTAATAAACAATGCTCTCGTAGGTGGCGCCCGGTGTTGAGGCGGTCAGCTTCAGCTTGTGGCAGTCCACGCCGTTGACCTGGGCGCTGCCCACATATGCCGGCGCATAGTCGCGCGCGTACTGAGTGGCGGCGATGTCGCCGTTGGCGGCCTCGCCCACCAGCCGCTGCTGCGGACTGATGCTGACTGGCTTGCGCAAGCCGGGCTTGGCATACCACATCGCCCGCGAGGCGATCAGGATTTTCTCGCCCTGATAGCGCTTGGGTTCCACCGTGCGCGCCAGCGCCTTGCCGTCGCGCACCGCGATGTCGTAAGTGGTGGTGGTGGCGCCGGCCGGATCTTCGGTGTGTATGCTCAGCGACCATTTGTAGGCGCCCCAGCCGCCACGGGCCAGATCGGCCTTATGCAGCCAGTCGCGCATAGTCGCCTCGCTGGGCGCGTCTTCGGCGTGGGCCAGGCTGGCAGTCAGCATGGTGGCCAGCATCAGGCAGGTGGTGGTGGCCAACAGCCGGGTCAGCGGCACCGATTTCCCATTGGCCTTGACCTCGCCCCCGATGCGTTTGCGCGCGGTGACGGCAGCGCCCAGCGCGATGCCCAGGGCTACCACGGCGCTGGCGGCGAGCGCCCAGCCCAACGGCAGATCCAGCGCCAGCTTCACCGGTTCGGCGATGCGCGGCAATTGGGTTTGCAGATTGGAGGAGAGGATTGCGTAAATGGTCATATAAGCGACTCCCAGGGCCAAGCAGGCCGCTATCAGTGTGGTCAGCACGCTTTCCCGCACAAACAGACCGGCGATCTTGCCGCGGCTGAAGCCCATGGCGCGCAGCATGCCGATTTCGCGGGTGCGGTCGGCCACGTTCATGGCTACCGTGTGCTGAATGGTGGTAAGGGCGATCACGAACACCACGGTGCCGGTGAAGGCGAACACCATGTTGAAGAAGCCCATGAAACTGACGTAAAGCTGGCCGATTTGCGGGTGATTCCAGGTAGTCACCTCGTAGCGGCCCGGGGCCTGGCGCTCCAGCCGCGCCGCCAGGGCGTCGCGGTAGGCGATGGCGTTGCCGCGGTCGTCCAGCTGGATTACCACGCGCGACACTGCGTCAGTGTCGTACAGCGATTGCAGCAGATTGAGCGGCGCTTTCAGGCCCTTGTCCTCGATCGCCTCGATGCCGGTGGAAAACTCGCCGCTCAACGGCGCCTCCACCGCGTTGAGGCGGTTGGAATAGGAGGCACCGAACAGCTGCAAATCGCCGCCCTTGGCAGGCGCGCCCAGCAAGTCCTGCAACTGGCGTGTCAGCAACAAGCCGTCGCGGCCCAGCGCCGACGGCGGAGCGGCCAGCGGGCTCTCCGCCTGCAGGGCGGCTTCGAAGGCTGGGTCGATGCCGCGGCCGAGGAAGACCGCGTTATGGCCGCCGGCGTTGACCATGCCGACGCCTACCAATTGGTCCGACACGCGGCGGAAGTGCGGCAGCGCCTGCGCTTGCTTATGCAGCATTTGCTGCTCGGCGCGGTCCAGCGAATACGGCGCCGGCGTCGCGGCCAATTGCTCCGGCCCGTCCTTGCGGTAAATCTGCACGTGCGCGTTGGCGTCGCGATAGATCACCACCGAGGCTAGCGAACCTTCGACGAAGCGGATGTAGCCGAGAAACAGCAGCACGGCCAGCAAACCGACCCCTACCGCCACCACCGTGGCCAGCGTGCGGCGCTGATCGCGGTACAGATTGCGAAATGCCATTCCCCACATCACATCACCTCGTAACGGTCGGTTTGCGGAACAAAGCCGTCGCGCGGCGCGGCCGCAGGCAGCTCGCGGGTGACCGACAGCGCGCCGTCGCGCAGCTCCACGATGCGGCGGACATGCTGCAGCAGCCTGTCATCATGAGTGGAGAACACGAAGGTCACGCCCTGTTCGGCGTTCAACTGTTTCATCAGCTCCACCAGCGCGATAGCGTTGGTCGTGTCCAGGCTGGCGGTGGGTTCGTCCGCCAGGATCAGCTGCGGGCGCGTCACCAGCGCGCGCGCCACCGCCACCCGTTGACGCTGGCCGCCGGAGAGCTGGTCCGGACGGAAGCTGGCGAAACGCTCCAGACCCACTGCGCGCAAGGCCTCGGCAACGCGCTGACGCGTTTCCTGCCGCGACAACGCGTGCAAGTGCAGCGGCAGGGCCACGTTTTCCTCCGCGGTCAGCACCGGAATCAGGTTGAAGTTCTGGAAAATCATGCCGAAGGTGCGGCTGCGCAACTGGTCTAGCGCCGGCTCGCTCAGGGCGTTGACCGCCTTGCCCATCACTTTCACTTCGCCGTCCGAGGGCGAGTCCAGGCAGCCGATCAGGTTGAGCATGGTGGTCTTGCCGCTGCCGCTAGGGCCAGTAATGGCGACGAAATCGCCGCGCTGGACTTGGAAGTCGACGCCATCGAGCGCCACCACCTCGACATCGCCAAGCTGGTAGCGCTTGGTGACCGATGCAAATTCAACTAGGTACACGGCAATCCTCCGAAAAAATCTTGATCAGGTTAGAAATGAATTTCCAGCGCCAGGTAGGCGTTGCGTGGCAAGGCCCTGGTCTGCTTCAAATCGTCCGCCACCCGGCTGCGGGACACGCCCAAGTAAACGGTGGCGGCGTCGCCGGGACTGAAGGACAGCTCGACAAAAGCGTCGGAGCTGGGCCGGTCCAGCCCCTGTTGCCAGCGCGCGGTAACCCCCCAGCGCCGGTCGCCGAACAACTTGGGCCAGGTGGTTTGCAGCAGCGCGTAACGCTGCTGCGCGAACGGATGCAGCGGCCGGTTATGCGAGGGCTTGCTGCCGCTGGAAGGCGCGGCGGCAAGCTGCGGATTGGCCCACTCTTCCGGCGTCATCGCATAGCCGTTGTAAATCAACTCCAAGCCGATCTCGGCGCCGGAAGCCAACCCATAGCGCAGGCCGAGCGTGCCATCCCAGCGCCAGCGCTCGTCGTCCTGGGCCAGCCACGGTCCGGCGGTGTCGCGCCGCGCGTAGCCGCGCGAAGCGGCGAACTCGCCGCTCAGCGTCCAGGCGTCATCCAGACCGTACTGCGCATAGCCCCCGAAATAGGGCTGGAAGCCGCCGCCGCCGGCCGCCACCGCCCCCAAGGTGGCCGATGGCTCGGTGACCCAATTCCATTCGCCGCGCGCCAGCATGAACAGGCCGTCGCCGTCGCGAACGCCCGGCACCGGGTCCAGATTGGGATTGGCCGCCAGCAGATTGAGCCGGCCGCGCTCGGATATCGGCAGGCTGGCGAAGGCCATCGGCTTGCCGGCGATTTCGCGCCGCGGCGTCACCGCGCCGTTGTCCGGGAACAGCCGGTTGGTGGGGCTGTACAACATCGACGGCCCCCAGCCGATCAGGCGCTTGCCGGCGCCGATCTCCCCGCGGCCGACAGGCGCGATGGCGTAGCCTTCCAACAGCGGCTCCGGTCGCTGTGACGGCAACGCGTCCGGCTTGGACTCCTCTCCCAGCCAAAAGCGGGGCTTCAACACCGCGCGGCTGCCGTCGCAGGCGCCGCTTTCGCATTTCAGGCGCAGATCCAGCCTCAGCTCCGCGTCGCTACGCTGGCTGACGCCGCCGCCCAGCGCCGGATACAGCCGGCCGCTCTCATGGATCAGCTGCAGCAGCGCGTCATGCTCAAACCGCAGCCCGCCGGTTTCCTCGGCGGCGTCTCCGGCCTGGCTTGCGCCGGCGCTCAGCGCCAGCAAGGCGCCGCTCAGGACGGCCGCAATTCGGCAATGGAAACGGCTGCGCATGCAAGACTCGCGGTCGTGGTGGTGGAAGCCTGCAATTGCGCGTTGTAGCGCTCGCGCAGACGACGTTTCAAGGTTTTGCCGGTGGCGCCGATGGGGAAGTCCTCCCAAGGCAGAATCCACAGATGCGCCAACTGCTGCGCTGGCTCTAGCTGACGATTGAGTTCCCGCAACAGGACGTCCGCCGCCACTGGCGCAGCGCCCTCGCACAAGGCCACCACTGCCGCCGGCCGCTCCGGCGCGTCCGGTTCCGGCCGCACGCCGAACACCGACACGTCCAGCACGCCGTCGCGCTTGAGCAGCACCTCTTCCAGCGGCAGGGTGTACACCGGGCCGTCCGGGGCCTGGATCACGTCCACCTCGCGGTCCAGGTGGATCATTTCCCCGTCGGCGGCCTCGCGCACCACATCGCCGGTGAACCACCAGCCATCGCGCGAAGAGGCGTACAGCACGTCGTGCGCGTTCCAGTAGCCGCCGAACATGCTCTTGCCCTTGATCATCAGCAGGCCGGGGCTGCCCTTGGCCACCGGCCGCCCCTCGCTGTCCGCGACCTTGATCCGCGGCCCTAGCGGCGTCTTGCGGCCAACGCGGCGATCGAAACGGCGGGTCCATGGCGTGGCGATGCGCAGCAAGGCGGCGATGCCCACCTCGCTGGAGCCTAGGCCGTCGATGAACAGCGAGCCGCTGAAGGGCAGCCCCAACCGCCGGAAAAACGAACCTTTCGGCAAAAACGTCCGTTGCTGGACTTCATGGCTGGCGTCGGCGGTGGTACCCCAGATGCGCACGCTGCTCAGAGATCGCTTGGCTGCGCCGGCGATCATCAGCCGGGTGTAGGTGATCGGGAAACCGAAGAATATGGTTGGATGCCGCTGTTCCAGCTGCCGCAACAGATCATGCGGGTCCAGGTCGCCATTGATGATGCAGCGCATCCCTAAAAGCAAGGTGTTATGCAGGTAAAGCTGCGATACCTGATGGTTCATCGGCAAGGCAAAGCATGCCAAGTCGCGCGGCGATATCAGGTTGAACAGCAGAGTCGAGCGTAACGATTGGGAGATGCCCTCGCTCTTGAGTATGACGCCTTTGGGGATGCCGGTTGTACCGGAGGTATGGACGATGTAAAGCGGATCTTCCGGGCCGCGAACCACACTTGGCGCGGTGTGCGGAGGTTGCCGCAGCAGCTCGCACAGCGCATGGACGCGATCCGCTGCCGTCGGCGGGAGGCCATCGGCCAGCACGGTTTGATGGACGCAGGCCGGCAGATACGAACGCACGCGCTCCCAACTGGCGCAATCGGCAATCAATAGGCGGGCGCCGACGCGGGACAGATACAAGCCGGCTGTTTCGGGCGCTAAGTTGGCGTTCATCGGCACAGCAATGGCGCCCAGACGGATCGCGGCGACAGAAAACAGAAAATAGTCGAAGTCGTTGGCTTTATAGATGGCCACCCGGTCTCCGCGCGCCACGCCCAGGCTGTGCCAGCATGCGGACAAGGCATTGACGGCGTCGAGCAATTGGCCGGCGGTCCAGACCCGGCGATCGGTCCAGCGCATTGGCCGGGCCAATTCGATCAACTCGCGACAGCCATGGCGCCGCGCGGCGGCTTCGAGCACGGTGTCGATGCGGTTGTCCCAGCGGGCCAAGAGAGTCAGCCGGACGGGAAACCCCAAATGGACGAAAACGAAGATAAGGTAGCCCAGTACGGCGAACGCGAGGGCGGCAAAGAAGTAGCTCATGGCGGCATCCATCCGGGGTTAGCGATTCGGTTCGAGTTCGTCGAGCAATTGCCGCAGTCGATTCAGCAGAGGCGCTGCGAATTGCTGGCTGATATCGCTGAATGCGGCGCGACGGTAGACCACGTCCAACTGCATCCGCCCATTGACCGTAGGGGTATAGAGAATGAAGTCGTACGGCGGCACCACGCAGCCAAAGCCGATGAACTGCCGGGTGGGGTGCCGCGGCGAACCGAAGCTAGAGAAATCCTCCTCGATGCGCCCGGGGTTGGAGTAGCAGGCGTTCGTGCCTTGGCAGTACTCGAGCAGTTTGCGCGCAAGGCCGTGCAGCGACGGGATGCGCAGCGCCAGCAGCAACGCTTCCAGCCGGCCCAGCTCGTCGCTCACTTGCCGATCGGCCCGCGCCGAGCCGATGGCCCGATGCACGGCTTGGACCAGCGCGCTCGCCGCGAGCCCCTGGCGGATGCGGATCTTGCTGGGCACCAGATAATTGCGGAAGCTTTGGTCGTAATGTTCGTCTATCAGCCGGCGCAGGCTGACGGCGCAGGTAATTCTCAACATGCCCCGAGCATGCCGGCCGCTTTGCTCGAGATGCCGCGCCAGCGCCGCGCACAGCAAGGTATTGAGAGTGACGCCGCTGGCTCGCGCCACCCGCGCCAGCCGGGCGGACAGTGCCTCGGGTATGACGCTGTGAAAGAAATCCAGCTCGCCGATATCCGGCTGCGCGGCATGGCCCTCCCAACGCGAGCCGGTTAACGGCACGCGCAAGCCGACATCGCGGTGCACCAAGTCGGCGGCCACGCTGCAAAAGCCGCGCAGCCAGCGCATGGTTCGCGCCAGCGGGCGGTACCAGTCCGGCCGGATCTCGGGCAGGGTATTGAACGGCAGCGGTTTCATGACGGGCGGCATAGCCGTCGCGCCGCTCAAATGGGCGTAGTGGTCGATGATGCGCCGAAACAGCAGGCTGTCGCTGCGCGCGTCGGCTACGCCGTGGTGGGTGCTCAAATAGACGCAACTGCTGCCGCGATCCGTCGAGGTGACCAACAGCAGTTGAATGGGCGGACGCTCGCGCCAGTTGAGCCGGTTGTGGAAACTGAAATCCATCAGCATGCGGCGCAAGGCGGCATCGTCGAGATCGCACGGACCCTCGTGCTCGCGATGCACGACTAGGCGGTGCGGCTGAACGAAGGCGTCGGTACGCAGCTCGGCGCGGCCTGCGAGCGGTTGCGCGCGCAACAGCGGGATGCCCGACATGGCAAGACGCGCGCTCTGTTCTAACAGCGACGCGTCCAGGCAGCCTTCGACGACGAGTATTTGGTTGGTGTTGACGTTGGCCAGCTCGCCCAAGTGGACGAACAGCTCCGACAAGGCATCGAGTCGCCGTGCCTCCGCGACAGTCGCGCGGACAGGTTGCGTGGCGGTCTGAGAGATCACGGCGCTCCTCCTCAGTTCGCTTCCGCCAGCGCGGCCTGTTCGGCTGCGGCGTCGTCGGCATACCAAACGCACATCCTGCGCAACGCCTCAAGCGACAACGGCGCCAGCGGCGCGCTGCGTTCCGTGGCGGCGTCGAGCCGGCTGCGGTCGAATTGCCAAGTCTGGTTCGCGAATGGACGGTTCGGCTCCACGGCACGGTCGAACTTCAGCTCCAAATCCGAAGCCGGCGTGCCCAGCACGGCGCGCAGACCCGCCACCTCGCCCCACATGCGCACCAGTTCCTCCAGACGCGGGCCGTTGCCGCCGGCGCAATGGAACACTTCGAAGTCGCGCCCTTGCTGCTGACGCAGCGTCAGCGTGCAGGCGTCTGCAGCCAGCTGGTCGATGCCTATGCAGTCGAGATGGCTGTCTGCCACCAGATCAACCGCCAATTCCTTGAGGCCGGCCTGGGCTGCGGCCACCATCGCGCAGGGGAACATGTAAAAACCGAAGCCATTGCGCAGCGCCCAGCCGGTGCGGCTGTGGCCGACTACAATGCTGGGACGGAACAAGGTGACCGGCAGGCCGTGGCGGTGAAACAGCAGATGCAATGAATGCTCGGCGCTCCACTTAGTGGTCTGGTAGGTATTGATAAGGTGGCTGCGGGCGTGCAGCTCTTCCTTGACGATACCGCCTTCCATGCCCGCCACATAAGCGGTGGAGACGTAATAGAAACGGCGGCAGGCGGGAGCCTTGCGGTTCAGCGTTTCGTACAGCCGGCTGGTGTTGCCGACGTTGGTGGCAAAGGATTGCGACAGCTTGCGGGAGGAGTAGCTCATTTCCGCCGCCACATGCCATGCCTCGGTGACGCCTGCCAGCCTGGCGTCATCCAAAGTGTCTTCCAGATGGGCAAAGTCCACGTTGACGACATCCAGGTGGTTCGCCAGCGCTCCGCGGATATCGAGTCCGAAGCCTTGCGCCGCGGCCACGACCGCGTTGATGGTGCGCATGCCGTCGGGATCATTGCGCGATACAGCCAGCACGCGGGCGCCGCGCGCCAGGAAGTTTGCCGCCAGGGCGCTGCCGACAAAGCCAGTGACGCCGGTAATCAGAATCTGATGCACTTGATGCTCCTCATTGCGCGATGAGCCGTCGAAGCGCCCCGGCCGGGGCGCTTCCGCGGCGGGTCAGAGTTCGATGATGTGTTCGTCCACCTTCACGCCCACGTGGCGGCCCGGCTCGGTGCCGAAGCCCAGCACGCGATCGCCCGGCTTCAGCTCGGTGACGTTGCGCGGCTTGGCCTCGTCCGAGAAAACGCGCACGTGCCAGTCGTCCTGCATGATGATGTTGACCTTGCGGTTTTGCGGAAAGGTTGCCTCGATCAACAGCAGCGGGCGGATTTCGGTCTTGGTGCGGCCAACGAAAATCTGGCGGGTTTCGCCGCGGGCGTTCACGGTGGTCAGCGTGCTGCCGGCGCGCAGCTCGCTGATATAGCTGGTGCGGTCATTCGCCTGGAACACATAGCTGTGCACCGAAGCGGCGTTGATGCGGAATGGCCGCAGTTCCATATAGGGCAGGTGGAAGACTTCGGGGCAGCACAGGATGCCGCCGGTGGAGGTGGATCCCACCAAGATGCCTTCGTCCGGGTTGAACATATGGGTGGTGTCGATGCAGGCGCGGTAGCCCAGACCCAAGTGGGTAATGCGATCGATGACGCCGACCTGGATATCGATCCGCGGCGTGGCCTGCGCGTCCAGCTTGTGGGCGAAGCGGTCGAACTGCTCCATATTGGTAAATGCCACCAGCACGCCGTCGCTACCCAGCTCCAGCACGCCCAACGCGATCACGGCGTCGTCCACATCCTGGTTCACTTCCTTGAGCAGCACCGTGTTGGTCTTGTGCAGTTCGGCGATCACCAGTTCCAGCGGAATATTGGTGGGATCCTTGAACGACACCATTAGGAAGTCATAGTGCATGCCGTCGTGGAAGGAGGCATGCAGCGATGCCGCATTGTCGACGTGGGCGCGCCAGCTAGTGCGGAAGCCGGCGGCGCGGGCGGCAGCCAGCAGTGAAGGCTGGCTGCTGGAAATCACCGAGACTTGGATTCGCTCCTTGCCGGCGGTAGGCGCGATCAATGCCGATAACTCGGCCCACTGCTCGGCCGATTCGATGTGCAGCACGCGCTGCAAGCGCGGCGACACTGCCTGGCTCAGCGTTTTCAGATTGTCGGCGTAGAGTACGATACCGTTGTAACGGCCTTGGCCCAGACGCTGGACGATGGCACGGCAGCCCTCTTCGCTCAGCGCCGCTAGCACCTTGGAGTCGTACCACAGCACATTGTTGTGGCTGCGCGTCCCGGTGGTGAACGGAGACAGCGCGGCGTTGCTAGGCGGTACCGGCTCGCGCGGCGTTGTGGGATGGCGTGGCTCCGTCGGCTTGTCGAATGCTGTGGCCTTATCGGCCGCTGCAGTTTTTTCCGCGCTCGCGGACGGACGTTTGCTCAGAGTTTGATCCATGATGGTTCCAGGTGATTTAGCAACAGCGGTTGCGAGAAAATGAGACAAACAAGGCCAGCTTCACTGCCAGGCCCGGATGAGGACAGGCGGCGCCGGTGGCATCGACAACACAGGCGGAGCCACCGCGCGGCGGTTGGCCGCAGTCAGCGGCACCGACAACACCAACGCCTCGGCCACACCGAAGCGGGTCGGTGCCGACAGCGCCTGGGCTCGGATATCGAGCTGGGCGAGCAAGCGCTGCACCGTCGGAGTGGTGACCATCACAAAGCGGTGGATCTCGTGTTCCCGGGAAAAACAGGCCAGTTGATGCAGTGCGGAACGAATATGCTTCAGCCGCTGCCCGTGGTGACGGCAGGAGCCATCCAGGTTCAGCGCGAAACGGGAGATTTCCCAGACCTGCGCGTCAGCCGGCACCGCCCGGCCAGCCAGCAGCGACGGGAACACATCGCGCAGCATGTTCGGCCCCAGCGTTGGCAGCAGCCGCATACAGCCCTGCATGCCACCATCGTGGCTTTTCATCAACAGATAATGGGGATTGATCTCGTCGTAGCCGTCTCGCTCCATCCCGTTTTCCACACGCACATCCCACCCCATGCGGTCGTAAAAAAAGCGGGCGCGCAGTCGCAGCATGTTTTCAAAGTCGGCCATCGGCAGCAGTTCGCGCCGGACAATCTGCACATTCAAAGCTGAGCCATTCATTCGACACATCGCCTTCCACATTGCGGGACGGGCCACGCCGGATTTCACGCCACAGGCGCTGACCTAGTTCATAAAAAATTCATGTTTTCTTTCATGAACTTGCGGATCGACTCGAACCACAAGCCGGGCTATCAGACCTGGGTTGCATCGTAGTGACTGGCAGGGGCGGGCGTAAGCTAGCAGAACTGTTAGGTTGGTCTGAGGCGAGTGGCGCGGCGGCTATGGCAAGACGAAAAGTTATGCCGCAGTAAGCCTCAAGTGGCGTGCAGAGGACCGGGCGACCAGCCGGTTCAAGCGGCCGCCCCATAGCTCTGCTTGACGGGCGTCAAACCTGCCGTCTTTCTTCCGAGTTGGCTTCTTTAGGAATGGCGCCGGCCATCTTGAGGCCAATGGGAATGCCGCCGGCAGTGCCGTCATTCTTGAAATCCAATACTGGGCGGACTGGGCGTTTGAGCGCCCGGCAACCTGGCTCGATCGGATTGTTCAGATGCTTGATCTACCCTACTTGGATCGATTCTGCTGTTCTTGGCATGGTTGCCGACACTATTGTCGATGGCGGCTTTCTTTGGTTGGCGGTTTGCCGCCATGATTTTTTGGAAAGGGAGGAATTGCGGCGGCTGAACAGGCAATTTATTCCACAAAAGAATAACAAATCAATTCATTATTATTTTTATTGCATATCGCCGCGCGCTACAGTCCAATCATCGACTCACGCGAAGGCCTGCCATGCTCCCCCCGCTGCAAGCATTTGATCTGATCATCCAGCCCGGCTGGCGCAACTCCGGCGCCGAGCACTGGCAAAGCCATTGGCAGCGGCACCTGGGCGCGCGCCGGGTGGACAACGCCGACTGGGAACGCCCGCTACTCGAAGACTGGCTGGACGGACTGGATGCCGCGCTGGCGCGCTGCCGCAAACCGCCGCTGGTCATCGCCCACAGCCTGGGTTGCGTCACCGTCGCCCACTACGCGGCCCGGCACCCGAACCGCATCGCCGGCGCGCTGCTGGTGGCGCCGGCCGACGTGGAGCGCGCCTTCGCCCCTGCCGAGCTGATGAATTTCGCCCCGGTGCCGCGCCAGCCGCTGCCCTTCCCGGCGCAGATCGTCGCCAGCAGCAATGACCCGTTCTGCAAATCGGCGCGCGCCGCGCGCATGGCCGGTTACTGGCAAGCGCCGATCACCTGGCTGCAGCACGCCGGCCATATCAATATCGACTCCGGCCACCGCCAATGGGAAGAAGGCTGGCCCTTGCTGTTGCGGCTGGCGACGCGCGCCGGCCATCGCCTGCAATCCCAAGCCGACTCGGCGCACGCGGCTTTGGTCTAGACTGAAGCATCTTTGTCCCGCGGTCCGCCGCCATGCGCCTCGCCACAGTCATTTTGGCCAGCCTGCCGCTTTTCCTCGCCTGCCCGCCCGCTCAAGCCATCGGGCCGCAACGGATAGGCATCACGGTGGGCGCGCTGGATAATCCGTTCTACCAAGCGCTGACGCGCGGGGCGATCCAGGCCGCGCACCGTCTCAATCCATCGGTGCAGGTCACCTCGCTGTCCGCCAACTTCAACCTGCCGCGGCAGCGCGAGCAAATGCGGCAACTGATCGAGCAGAAACCGGACCTGATCCTGCTCGGCGCGGTGGACAGCCGCGCCATCGCGCCGCAAGTGCGGGCGGCGCGCGCCGCCGGCATCGTGGTGGTGGCGGTGGATGTGGATGCGCCGGGCGCCGACGGCACGGTAAAGTCGGACAACCGCCAGGCCGGCGAAATCAGCTGCCGCCACCTGGCGCAGCAACTGCGAGGCAAGGGCGCGCTGCTGATCCAAGGCGGGTCGCCGGTGAGTTCGGTCAGCGACCGCATCGCCGGCTGCCGCGCCGCGCTGGCGGCCTTTCCAGGCATCCGCGTGCTGAACGGCGTCAACGGCCAAAGCTCCAGCCTGGGCGGCCAGCGCGCGCTGCAAAGCGATCTGGCGCGCTTCGCCGCCATAGACGCGGTGTTCGCCACCAATGACCGCCAGGCGCTGGGTTGCGCCAAGGCGCTGCCGCCGCAGGAGTCCGGCCGCGTCAGAATCGCCTCGGTGGATGGCTCGCCGGACATCGAGCGGGCTTTGCGCCTGCCCGGGCCCATCATCGCCTCGGCCAGCCAATCGCCGTATCTGATAGGCCGCGAGGCGGTATTGCTGGGACAGCGCCTGCGGCAAGGACAACAAACCGCGCGCATGGTGTTGGTGCCGGTCACCCTGGTGACCCGCGACAATCTCGCCGCCTACCGCGGCTGGCAAAGCCCGCTGCCATCCGCCGGCAGCCGTTGATCGCCAGTTCCGCTTTGACCTTCCCGCCTGGCGGTGTCACACTGCCGATCCGATATCTTTCACCAGATCAAAGGATTTGCCATGTTTGCTTCCCGCCCGCTGAAGGCCGGCCTCGTCGCCGTGCTGCTGTCCATGCCGCTGTTGGCCCATGCTGACGCCGCCCAGGAAGCCGGTGCCAAGGAACTGGCCGCCACGCTGAATCTAGACAATATGCTGCCGGATCTGGCGCAGCGCACTTCCGCCAGCGCCGTGCCGCTGCTGCAGGAGTACTTCGTCAAGAACAAGATCCAGCTGAGTGAGGCGCAGCAGAAGAAAGTTCAGACCGGCCTGAAAGGCTACGGCGACAACATCCACAAGCTGGCCGCCGACTACTTTGGCTCGGCATCGGTCAAGACCCAGTTTGAACAAACCGTGGTCAAGAACTTCAGCGCCCAGTTCAGCGCCGACGAGTTGAAACAGATCAACGCCTTCTACAAGAGCGCGGCCGGTCAGAAGTTCATGAAGCAGCAGCCGCAGATCATCAACGGCATCGCCGGCGAAACGTTGAAGACCGCCGAAAAAACCCTGCTGCCTAAGATGCAGGCCGCGGCCGAGGCCTACGGCAAGACCATCGCCAAGAAGTAATCACTCCAGCATCAGGCTAAGCCGGCGCGCGCGCTCCAGCGCGGCGTCGGCGCCGGCCCACTCGTCCTGCCAGACCCACACCTGGCCGCGCGCGTCCAGCATCTCCACCAGCCATAGCCGGCTGCCGCCCTGTAGTTCTACCCGCCGCGCCCGCACCGGGCGACGATAGTTGAACACCACCATATCGCTGGTCCTGCTCGCCGCCGTCGCCATCATCGCGCCCTCCTGATTTGCCCTGTCGCAGCCATCAACGCAAGAGGCATGCCAGCCTAGGGGCTGTTGACGTTTGGTGAGTGGATCGCGTTTGCGCCGATTTGTGCCGGAAGCAAGGCGCACAGTCCGACGCATAGTCATTCTATGCAAGGGCTGGGCAACGCGGCTTCCGGCCCAAAGCGGCCAAACCCGCAGGGCCGGGCGCCTTTCGCGCCGACTCTTCGTTGTTCCGCGCTGGCAGAGAATGACTATGCGGCGCGCGAAACGCCTCGATTCGGCGCAAAATGCATCCCTGCGCGACCGCTCCCCAAACGTCAACAGCCCCTAGGCACTGCCCTCTAGCGCAGCGCAGCCTTTTTGACAGATGCGAAAAGCCCGGCTTAGCATGTAGTGTCGCCCTACCCGAAAGCATCAATGGAAAACCGCAAATTGGCGGTACTGATAGACGCCGACAACGCCCAGTCGTCGCTGATCGCGGAGCTGTTGGCCGAAGTGGCCAAATACGGCACCGCCGTCGTCAAGCGCGCCTATGGCGACTGGACCACGACGCAACTGAAGGGCTGGAAGGACGTGCTGCACCAGTACGCCATCTCGCCCATCCAGCAGTTTGCCTACACCAAGGGCAAGAACTCCACCGACTCGGCGCTGATCATCGACGCCATGGACCTGCTCTACACCGGCAATTTCGATGGCTTCTGCCTGGTATCGTCTGACAGCGACTTCACCCGCCTGGCCACCCGGCTGCGCGAAGCCGGGCTGACCGTGATCGGCCTGGGAGAGCAGGCCAAGACGCCCCGCCCCTTCATCGCTGCCTGCGATAAATTCGTGTTCACCGAAGTGCTGCGCCCGGCCCAACCGGCCAAGGCAAAGGCGGAACCCGTCGCCCCGAAGACCCGCGCCAGCCGCGCGCGCGCCAAACCGGCGCCGGCGAAGGAGCGCCACCCGCTGCAAGACATGTTCACTTCGGCGATCGAAGCCGTGTCGCGCGACAGCGGTTGGGCCGAACTATCGGCCGTCGGCTCCTACCTAGCCAAAAACGACCCCTCTTTCGATCCGCGCAATTGGGGACATGGCCGCTTGTCGCAGATGGTGAAGAAACTGGATTTCCTGACGGTGCAGGAGAGCCGCAATGGCTCCAAGCTGCATAGCGAAATCCGCTTGCGCCATGACGGCGAGCCGGCCAGCGCGGACGCGCCAGTGGCGCCAGCGGCCGAAGCTGAGGATGCCCCGGCCGCTCCTGCCCGCAAGAAACGCAGCCCGCGCAAGAAAACTCCGTCTGCCGGCTGAAACTGGCACGTTAATTGCACAAGCCTTGATTCAAGGCCCCTACGACCTCACGCAAGGACAGATCATGCAGATTCGTGAAGCCAACTTGGAAGACCTGGCCGCGATACTCGACATCTACAACGAAGTGATCGCCACCACCACCGCCGTCTACAACGACGACCCGTTGACGCCGGGCGAATTCGCGCTGTGGTTCCAGGATCGCACCGCCGCCGGCTACCCGGTGCTGCTGGCCGAGGAAGACGATGGCCGCGTGCTGGGTTTCTCCAGCTTCGGCGATTTCCGCACCCGCCCCGGCTACCGCTTCACCGTGGAGCACAGCGTGCACCTGACCGAGCAGGCCCGCGGCAAGGGCATAGGCACCGCCTTGGTGCAGGCGCTGTTCCCGCGCGCCCAGGCACTGGGCAAGCACACGATGCTGGGCGCGGTGGACGCCGAAAACGAGGGCTCCATCCGCTTCCATGAGAAGCTGGGCTTCGTCCAGGTGGGCCGTCTGCCGCAAGTCGGTTTCAAGTTCGGACGCTGGCTGGACTTGGTCTATCTGCAGCGCTTCATCGACGGCGACCCCACCAACGGCCCGGCAGCCGACGCCTGACCCCCTCAGTCTCATCGTGATAGAGCGCGCGGCCGCCCAGCAAGCGGCCGATGCGCGCAGCCAGCAGCGCGACCAGCGCCACCGGCAACAACATGCTCCAGGCGCCGGTCAGCTCCATCAGCATCGCCACCGCCAACAACGGCGCCTGAGCCGTCGCCGCCAAGAACGCCGCCATCCCCACCAGCACCGCTCCGCCACCGGGCAAACAGCCGGGCAAAGCCAGATTCAACAGCTGGCCGGCCAGCGCGCCGCACGCCGCGCCGGCGAACAGCATAGGCGTAAAGATGCCGCCCACCGCGCCGGAACCGCTGGTCGCCGCCGTCGCCACCAGCTTGCACAGCAGCAGCGTCAACACCAGCTGCCAGGCCGGCTGATGGCCCAGCAGCCACGATACCGTGCTGTAGCCGTTGCCCCACATCTGCGGCCAGAACCAGGCAAGGCAGCCCACCGCCGCGCCTCCCTGCGCCATCCGCAGCGGCAGCCGCCAGGACAAGCGGGCGAAAGCGCGCCGGCCCAGCTCCATCAGCAGCAGAAACAGCGGGGCGCAAGCGCCCAACATCAAGGCCAGCAGGCAATAGCCGGCCAGCGCCAGCGCGCCGGGCGCCGGCAACGGCGGGGGGTGATACAAGGGAGACAAGCCAAACAGGTGACTAACCGTCAAGCTGGCGGTCAGCGCCGCCAAGGCCAAGGCCGGCAGCGAACGCGCATCCAGCCGGCGCCACACCACCTCGCAGACGAAAACCATCGCCGACACCGGCGCATGATAGGCGGCGGCCCAGCCGGCGGCGATGCCGCAAGCCACCAGACGCCGCCGTTGCGGCAAACTCATCGGCAATAGCCGGGTCAACAAGGAGCCGCCTTGCGCCGACAGCGCCACCATCGCCCCTTCGCGGCCGATGGAGCCGCCGCTGGCGACGGTGCATAGCGAGGACAGGCTGTTGACCAGGGTGCGGCGCAGGCTCAGGCGGCCATCCCCTACACGCACCGCCTCCAGGTAGTCGCCGGCGGCCGCGCCGCGCAACAGACGCCGGCCCTGCTCCAATACCACGCCGGCCAGCAATCCGCCCAAGACCGGCGCCAGCGCCCGTTGCCACGGCGCCAGCCGGCTCGCGATCTCCACCAGACCGCTGGCGTGCCCGCCCTGCAGATACGCCAGCGCGTGCAGCGCGCCCTGGAAGCACAGCACCAGCACAGCGCCCAGCACGCCGCACGCGGCCGCTAACAAGGGGATTAGAACAAGACGGCGCAGTTTGGGCGACAAACGCATGCGAACGGAAACTCGGTGGAGACGACTGGCGTCAAGCCTAGCAGAGCGCCGCCGCCCGGAAAACGAAAAGCGCCGCAGTTGCCTGCGGCGCTTCTCTTTTTTTACAGCGACTGTCAGTGCAGTGCTTGTTCTTGATTTTCTCTATTCTCGTCCTTTGTACGACTCAGCGCACTTCTGCAACAATATCCCTACTGAACACTTTTTCGCAATACTTGCATTTCATTTTTGTGTCGTGAGCGACGGTTTTCACGTAGAAGAAACTGGTCACCGGCTCGTTGTGAGATATGCAGTTGGAGTTAGGGCAGGAAAAAATGCCCTCCACTGCCTCCGGCAACGTCAATTTATGCTTTTTGACAACTTCGAAGTTTTCAATCACGTTGACGGTAGCCTGGGGCGCGAACAGCGCCAGCTCATTGGCCTGCTCCTCGGTCAACGCCACGTTCTCCACCTTGATCAGGTCCTTGCTGCCCATGTGGCGGCTTACCAGGTTCAGGCCCACGGTGACGCGCTCGCCGCTCTCGGCCAGCTTGAACAGGCGCAGGATCTTGACGCCTTCGCCAGCCGGAATGTGATCGATCACGGTGCCTTGCTTCAGCGCTTCTACGGTGCGGGTATATTGCATGATCTTGTCCTCTTTTCTTGCCTGATTACACGGTTTCGTTCAGCACCAGCGACAGCAGCGCCTGGCGCGCGTAGACGCCGTTCTTGGCCTGTTCGAAGTAGTAAGCGTGCGGGGTCGCGTCGACGTCCACCGCGATCTCGTCCACCCGCGGCAGCGGGTGCAGCACCTTCATGCCGGGACGCGCGGACTTGAGCATTTCGGCGCGCAGCGCGTACTGGCCCTGGATTTTCTTGAACTCGGCCTCGTCGAAACGCTCGCGCTGCACGCGGGTCATGTACAACACGTCCACTTCCGGGATCACGTCTTCCAGGCTCTCCGCCACCGTGTACTGAATGCCCTTCTCGTCCAGCTCCTCGCAGATGTAGTCCGGCATCGCCAGCACCTCCGGCGCCACAAAATAGAAGCGCGCGCCGAACAGCGACAGCGCCTGCGCCAGCGAGTGCACGGTGCGGCCGTATTTCAGATCGCCCGCGAAGGCCACGGTCAGGCCATCCAGCCGGCCTTGGGTCTCGCGGATGGAGAACAAGTCGAGCAGGGTTTGCGTCGGGTGCTGGTTGGAGCCGTCGCCGCCGTTGATCACCGGCACCGCCGAAAACTCGCTGGCCAGCCGCGCCGCGCCTTCCTTGGGGTGGCGCATCACCACCGCGTCGGTGTAGGAGCTGATGATCTTGATCGAGTCGGCCAGCGTTTCGCCCTTCTTGGCGCTGGTATTGCCGCCGTCGGCAAAGCCGATGATGTTGCCGCCCAGGCGCTGCACCGCGGTTTCAAACGACAGCCGGGTGCGGGTGGACGGTTCGAAGAAGCAGCTGGCCACCAGCTTGTCCTGCAGCAGATCGCTGCGCGGGTTCTGCTTCAAGCGACTGGCGGTCTCCACCACCAGTTCCAGTTCCTCGCGGCTGAAGTCGGGTATGGAGATGATGTGCTTGCGGTACAGTGGATTGGCCATGATCGCTTTCCTCATGTTGGCGGTTGCGGACGAAAAAAAAGCCCCTGGATTCAGGGGCTTTTTTTGCGGAATACGGGAACGTCGGGAACGATGGCGGGAAACAACAGCGCCGCCGCGCCACCCAGGCGGGTGTCGCTGATGCCGCTTCGCTGTCTTGCTGCCTGTTTCATGCCTGCGTTCCGAACAAAATTGTCGGAATATATCCCATTTCCCACTATGTCGGCAAGGCTAATGCCTGCCGCAGCATGCGAATTTTCTTCTGCATTCTCTCTCGATCTTGCCTGGGGCTGGCAAAAATCGCCGCCGAGGAGGCTGAGGCAAGGCGGCGCCGCGGGTCGCATCGGAATTTTTGTTGCCCGGCTTTCAAACCTGGTCGATTTGCAACAGATCAAGCTGCGTCCTTGCAAATCCTCCCCGCGGGGCTGATGCTTGTAGAAAGCGCCCTCCACGGCGCATGGACAACCCGCATCCTCCGATACGCGACATGATCAAGCGCATAGACGTCAAAGACATCAAGATCGGCATGTACATCCACGATCTGAACAGCGACTGGATGTCCCATCCCTTCCTGGTCAACCGCTTCCTGGTGCGCAAGGAATCGGAAATCGAAAAGATCATCGATTCCGGCATCCACGAGGTTTACATCGATACCAGCAAGGGCCTCGATCTGCCGTCCGCGCCTACCGAGCACGAGGTGCGGCGGAAGCTGGAAAGCGAGCTGATCGAAATCGCCAGCCGCCCCAGCACCGTGACGCGCAAAGTCGAGGCGGCCGAGGAGTTCGGCCGCGCCCAGCTGGTCCACAACGAGGCCAACCTGATCGTGCGCAACATCCTGCAGGATGTGCGGCTGGGAAAGCAGGTGCAGCTGGAGCAGGTGGAGCCGCAAGTGGAAAGGCTGACCGAATCCATTCTGCGCAACAACGGCGCCCTGCTGTCGCTATGCCGGATCAAGGACAAGGACAATTACACCTTCCAGCACTCGGTCAGCGTCGGCGCGCTGATGGTCAGCTTTTGCAATGCGCTGGGCATGAGCCGCGAGGCCATCCATCACGCCGGCATCGGCGGCATGCTGCACGATATCGGCAAGATGAAGGTGCCGGACGACATCCTGAACAAGCCGGGCAAGCTGAGCGAGCAGGAATTCAAGGTGATGAAGTGCCACGTGGTGGAAAGCCAGAAAATACTGCATGCCACGCCGGGCATTCCGGAAATCGCCATCCAGGTGGCCGGCCAGCACCACGAACGCCATGATGGCAGCGGCTATCCGGCTGGCCTCAAAGGCGACAAGATTTCCCAGCTGGGGCAGATGGCCGCCATCGTCGACGTTTACGACGCGCTGACCTCGGACCGCTGCTACCACCAGGGCATGTCGCCGACCGACGCGCTGCGCAAGATCTACGAGTGGTCGAAGTTCCACTTCAACCCGGAACTGGTGCAGGCCTTCATGCGCGCCATCGGCATCTATCCCATCGGCACCCTGGTGCGGCTGGAAAGCGGCAGGTTGGGCGTGGTAGTGGAGCAGAACGACCACAATCTGATCTGCCCCAAGGTAAAAGTGTTTTTCAGCATCAAGAGCAACACCCACATCAAGCCGGAAATCGTGGACCTGTCGCGCCGCCTGGGCGCGGGCGGCGGCGACAAGATCGTCAAGCACGAGTCTCCGGAGAAGTGGCACATCGACCCGCTGCGCTTCCTGTAGGGCGGATGCCCCGCTCGCGGGGCGATCCGCCATCCCGCCGTCGATCACGCTAGCGCCAAACGACTTGCATGCACAAAGACTTGGCGGAACGCCCCCTTGGGGCTTCCGCCCTACCGGTAGTCCCCCCACACCGCCTGCATGGCGCCGACGGCGGCAAGCGCCGCGGTTTCGGTGCGCAGGATGCGCGGCCCCAGCTTCAGCGGCGTCCAGCCAGCGGCCAGGGCCGCATCCTCCTCCGGCGCGGAGAAACCGCCTTCCGGTCCCACCATCAGCCAGCTGCGCGCCGGCCGCTCGGCCAATTGCGCCAGGCTCTTGTCGCCGCGCGGCGACAGGATCAGCCGGATGTCGGCTTCCTGGCGCTCTGCCAGCCACTCGTTCAGCGTCAGAATAGGCAGCACCTGCGGCACGGTGTTGCGGCCGCTTTGCTCGCAAGCGGAAATCACGATCTCCTGCCAACGCGCCACCCGTTTGTCGGCGCGCTCGCCGCTGAGCTTGACCACGGAGCGGCCGGCGGCAATGGGCTGGAACACCGCCACGCCCATTTCCACGCCTTTCTGCAACGTGAACTCCATCTTGTCGCCTCCGGAAATGCCCTGGGCCAGGCCCAGCCACAGCGGGGTTTCACGTGAAACGTCGTCGAAGCGCTCGATCACGCACTGCGCGTCGCGCTTCATCACCGCCCCGAGCACGGCGTGATACTCGCCGCCACGGCCGTTGAACAAGGTGATGGCGTCGCCGGCATTCAGCCGCAATACTTGAATATGACGCACCACAGCATCGGGCAGGGACAGTTGCTGGCCAACCGCGAGGTCGGCGTCCAGATAAAACCTTGGCATCGGATATTGAAAGTCGCTGTTGATACCGGTATTTTGCTAGGTTTGCTTCATTCGGCAAACCGCTTTTGCGCCGCGACGACGCATTTTTGCAGGAGAGACAGGATGCAGGTGCTAGAACAGGTGATGCGACTGGTGCGCGAAGTGGCGGCGCGCGAAGTGATGCCGCGCTTTTTGCACGTGGGCAAAAGCCGCAAGGACGACGGCACCCTGTTCACCGAGGCCGACCTGGCCTGCCAGCAGGCGCTGCAAGGCGGCCTGCCGGCCATTCTGCCGCATCCGGTGCTGGGCGAGGAGATGGAGCGCGAGGAACAGGATGCGCTGTGGGAGGCCAACCGCGACGGTCTGTGGGTGGTGGACCCGATAGACGGCACCACCAACTTCGTCAACGGCCTGCCGTATTTCGCCATCTCGGTCGGCCTGATGGTGGCCGGCAAGAGCGAGCTGGGCGTAATCTACAACCCGGTGTCGGACGAGATGTTCTACGCCCGCCGCGGCCTCGGCGCCTGGCTGAACGGCCATCGCCTGCCGCTGAAGACCATCAACAACTGCATCGGCGACGCCATCGCCAGCGTCGAAGTCAAGTATCTGCGCTCCGGCAAGCTGGCGGCGCGCATCGGCAGCGTGGCGCCGTGCGGCAGCCAGCGCAATATGGGCTCCAGCACGCTGGACTGGTGTTTTCTGGCGGCCGGCCGCTACGACCTGTATCTGCATGGCGGCCAGCGGCTGTGGGACTACGCCGCCGGGGCCGTCATCGCCGAGGAGGCCGGCGCCCGCCTGGCCAGCCTGAACACCGACGACTACTGGAGCGACGTGATCTGGAAGCGTTCGGTGGTGGCCGCCATCACGCCTGAGCTGTTCTCGCAGTGGCACCGCTGGGTGCGGGCCAACCAGTAAGCCCCAGGCGCGGGCTGGGCGCCGCGCGGCCGAATCGGCGAATCCGGCAGCAGGCTTACTTCAGCCGATTCCAGTTCAGGATCGCCTCCTTCTTGTTGTCGGCCTGAGCGCCGATGGCCGGGCAATTGCCCTTTTCCGGATAGCGGCTGCACTGCACCCACAACCGGCGCGAACCGGCCTTCACCAGCTCGGCGCGAGCGCCGCATTTGGGGCAGGGTTGGGGCGTCAGGGGGGCGGTTTCGCTCATGGTGTCGCTTTCTCAATACAGACCGGACCCGGTAGACCGGTGCGTTTGCATCATCGAACCAAGCTTAGCGACAGACGCCCGCCATCAGCAAGCGCATGGATGCAAAACATGGCGAACCAAGATGATAAAAAGCCGCAGCCCGGCAAGGCATGCGGCTTTTCGCTTCTAGCGATGCAAACGGTCAACGCCGACGCGCCATCGCCTTGGCCTGGACCGGCAGCGCGTAGCCCTGCTGCCGCACGAAATCGGCGACGAAGCCGCCCAGCAGCAGGTGGGTGTGCGTGGTCGGGTGCAGATTGTCCCAGAACACATAGGCGTCGGCGTTGCCGCACTCCGGCCGCGGCGTCTGCGCCGAAATATAGGGCAGGCTGGCATTGGCGGCCACGTTCAGGCAGGAGTGGGTGGTGTTGCTGACCTGGTACTTGGCCGGATTGGCCAACAGGTCGTTGAACATGCCGTAAGCGTCGAACAGCCTGAGTTTGAGGCCGGCGCCATGTTTCTGCTGCAGGTTCGCCACCAGCGCCGCCAGCTTGGCGTTGTAGTCCTTCACCTGCTGCGCCAGTTGCGCGGCCTTGCCGCCGCTGCTGCCGGACGGCGTGCGCGACAAATCGGGCAGGTTCAACACCACGATGTTGCGGCCGCCGGCGGAGATGATCTTTTCCAGCGCCTTGCCCTGGTCGGCGATCACCTGGTCAACGCTGCGGCCGTAGTTCAGCAGGTCGTTGCCACCGATCAGCATGGTGAACAGCGTGTTCTCCGCACGATAGCCCGGCGCCTTTTGCATGTATTGCGTCCAGGAATCCACTTCCTGCAGCAGTCCCGGCACCACCAGGTGCTTGTCCGCCGCCGCGCCGCCTATCGCCCAGTTGTAGATCGGCAGCCCCAGCTGCTCGGCCAGATGCTCGACCCACACGCGGCCATTGCTGAAGCGGCCGATATACCAGCTCTGGGCGGTGGGCAGCTTCCACTGCGACGCGCCGTACATGTTCTGGGTATCGGACAGGCTGTCGCCGAACACGATCAGCTTGTTGATGGCCGAACCCTGCGCCGCGCTATCCAGCGTCCAAATGGTGTGGTTGTACGACATGGCGTTGTTGGCCGCGGCCACCAGCGCCAGCGGGCGATTGATGCCCTGCTTGGCCAGCGTGTTCTGGCACGCCGCGCGCAGCGCGTCCTGGCTGACCTCGCTGTAGAACATATTCTTCAGCGCCACGATGCTGCCAGACCACCAGTAGCCGTTGACGCGGTAGTAGTCGCCGCTGGAGGGGTCGGTCGCCCAGACATAGCGGGTTTGCGGCTGGTTGGACGCCGGGCTGAGCCGGTAATAGCAACGCAGATAGGTGTAGGTCATGCTGCCCTGTTGCGGTTTGGCCTGGCTGGCGGCGGCGGCCGCTTCGGCCTCGGACAGCGGCTTGCCGGCGGAAAGCACGCCGTCCAGTTCATCGTTAGGCGGTTGCGGCGCCTGCGCCTGCGCCTGGCCGGCGGCCAGCAGGCCGGCCAGCAAGCTTGATGCGAAAAGTCGTTTCATGTATTCACCCGATACCTTGATCTTATTGTCAGCGGTGGTCAGGTTTGCCAATCGGTCGCGGCAAGGATTCCGCGCTCTACGTAAACCACGCGCAACAATAGGATAACAGGCGTTTACATTTAAAATAAACCTTTAATTTTAAAGTTTTACCGGAAATTGCTGCTGCGGCGCCCGCTCCAGACAAGAAAAAACCGCTGCCTGGGCAGCGGTTTTGAGGGATGAGAACGGCGCTCAAACACTCAGCAACACGATCTTCAGCGGGTGTTTGCCGTCAGTGCTGGGGAAGTCGGCATCGGGGGCGACCCACTCCGCGGCGCGCACTTCGCGGCCGGCCTTGGCGGCGCTGCGCTTCAGCGACTCCAGCCAGGCATCGCCGTCGACTTCTGCAACATTATTGCAACAGATCAGCATGCCGCCGGGCGCCGTGGCCAGCAAAGCCGGCTTGAACAGGGCCTGGTAGTCGTTCACCAGGTCCACCACGCCAAACGGGCTCTTGGAGTAGCGCGGCGGGTCGAGGAAGACCAGATCGAACTGGCGCGGCTCCAGCTTGGGGAAGGCCGGCATGCGCTTGCCGCGCACGCGGTCCGGCTGGCCGATGCCGGACAGCTGGCGCACGGCGGCGAAGACGTCGCTATGCAGGCAGCGCGGGCGGGTGGCCAACAGATTCAGCTTGGCGTTGGCGCGGCCCACGCTGAGGCTGGATTCGGAAAAATCGACGTTCAACACGAAGCTGGCGCCGGCCTTGGCTGCCGCCACGCCCACGCCGCAGGTGTACGAAAACAAGTTCAGCACGCTCTTGCCGTCTGCCAGCTGCATCACGCGGCGACGCGCGGCGCGCAGGTCGAGGAACAGCCAGGGGTCCTGCCCCTTGTGGCGGGCCTGGTAATGGAAGGCCACGCCGTTTTCGCGGATGGTGACGTCCTGTTCCGCCACCGCCTGTTCGGCCAGCGACAAGGCGTTGCGGACGCGGGAATTGGCCTCGCTGCGGTCGTTGTACACCAGCGTCAGCTCGGGCAGCGTCTCGCGGTAGTAGGCGCGAATTTCCGCCAGCTCCGCCTCTTCCAGCGAGCGGTGGAAGCTCTGCGCCAGGATCTGATCGCCGTAGCGGTCTATGGTGAGGCCGGGCACGCCTTCGACGCTGCCGTGGAACAAGCGGTAGCAGTTGGTGTCTTCGGCGGCGAGGCGCGCTACGAGTTCGGCGCGAGCCGCGGCGGCGCGGCTGAGGAGTTCGGTCAGGCTGGACATGGGGGCTTTCGATTACGGTTCGGCCGGACCGGGGTGTTGGCCCCGGCCGGTTCAAAACCGAATTGTAAGCCCTGGCGGACAGCGCACCAAGCGCCGTCCGCCTAAGCGGGTCAATGCAGCGTCTTCAACAGCGGCATGGCGCCGGACGAGCCGAGGAAGTCCGCCACCGCGTTACCCAGCAGCAGATGGGTATGCGTGGTCGGATGCAGCGTGTCCCAGAACACGAAGGCATCGGCATTGCCGCAATTGGCGCGCGGCGACTGCCCCTGCATATAGTTCAACGCCGAATCGGTATTGATGTTCAGGCAGGACTGGGTGGTGTTGCTGACTTGGTACTTGCTCGGATTGGTCAGCAGATCGTTGAACAACGCATAGCTGTCGAACACCTGGATGTTGGCGCCGTACTGCTGGTTCAGCGAGGCGGCCAATGCGGCCAGCTTCTGGTTGTAGTCCAGCACCTGGGCCGCCACCGTGGCGGCGCCGCCCTTCAGCTGATACACCGGCGCGCGCGAAACATCCGGCAGCTTCAGCAACAGGATATTGCGGCCGCCGGACTGGATCAGGTTGCTCAGCGCCTGCTGCTGCCCGGCGATCACTTTGTCCGGGGTGCTGCCATAATTGACCAGGTCATTGCCGCCTATCCACATGGTGAACAGGGTCGTGGCCGGGTTGTAGTTGGGCGCCTGCTTCATGTATTCCTGCCACGACTGCACCTGCTGCACCACGCCCGGGATCACCAGTTTCTGCGTGCTGACGCCGGCGCCGCCTATCGCCCAGTTGTACAGCGGCAGCTTCAAGCGCGACGCCAGGTATTCCACCCAGACCGGCCCGTTGCTGAAATGGCCGACATACCAGCTATTGCGATTCGGCAGCGTCCATTGCGAGGCGTTGTAGACATTCTGGTTGTCGGACAGGCTGTCGCCGAAGGCGACGATCTTGTTGATCGCCGTTCCCTGCCCTGCCTGATCGTTAGTCCATACCGTGTAGTTGAACGACATGGCGTTATCGGCCGCGAACACCATCGCCGGCTGCTGCTGGATGCCTTTTCTGGCCAGCGTGCTCTGGCAGACCGAGCGCAGCGCGTCCTGCGTCACGTCGCTGTAAAACATGTTCTTCCAATCGAACAACCCGCTTCCCCACCAATGGCCGTTCAGCCGGTAGTAGTCGCCGCTGGACGGATCGAGCGCCCACACGTAGTCGGTCGTCGGTTGGGTATTGGCGCCGGAGGCGCGGTAATAGCAGCGCACATAGGTGTAGGTCGCGGGCCCCGGCACGGACTGGGCGCCCAGCCGCGCCTTGGCCGTCTTGGCTTTGGGCAGCCCTTGCTTCAGCAGCTGCTCCCGGCTCAGCGGACCGGACGGCGACAGGATATGGGCGTAGCGGGCGTCCGGCGTCACATCGGCATTGCCGGCAAAGGCAGGCGCGGCCAACGCGGCGCTCAACAGCAACCATGCTTTCATGCTTTCTCCTCGTGATGAGTGGTGGGTACGGCATCGAAGGGATAGACACAGCACAGTAGAAAGGAAATATGAAATTTGTATATCGGGCCAGCGTTTGCCGTAAGAAATAGATCCAACACTCGACTGACTGTCGTGATCTCGCCAGCGCAGCATCAATCCGCTGTCGATCCGATTTGCATATGCCATAGTAAGAAAACCACCGCCCAGGAGAGCTGCCATGCAAGCCCATCGCGAACTGCTGAAAACCCTGTACACCATGGCCATGCTGGTTGAGGCGCGCGACGCCTATACCGGCGGCCATCTATGGCGCGTATCGCGCTATAGCCTGCTGCTGGCGACCGATCTGCAGCTGCCGCGGGAAGAGGTGGAACGCATCGCGCTGGGCGGCTTTCTGCATGATCTGGGCAAGATAGGGGTGCCCGACGCGGTGCTGAACAAGCCGGACAAGCTGAGCGACGAAGAATACGCGGTGATCAAGATCCACCCGCAAGTCGGCGCGGATTTGCTGCTGGACCATCCCTTGGCCGACCTGGTGATAGACGCGGTGCTCAGCCATCACGAAACGCCGGATGGCCGGGGCTACCCCAACCAGCTCAGCGGCAAATCCATCCCTTTGGCGGCGCGCATTGTCGGCATCACCGATGCCTTTGACGCGATGACCAGCAGCCGGCCCTACCGCCAAGGCATGCCGTCGGAAAAAGCGCTGGCCATCATCGAGGCAAACCGCGGCGGCCAGTTCGACGCCGAACTGGCCGACCGCTTCGTAGCCTTGGGCCGCGCCGGCAAGCTCGACCATGTGCTGGGGCACAGCGAACCGGGCGTACCCATGCAGTGTTGTCTGTCCTGCGGTCCCATCATCGCTGTGCCGTCGGACGCCGCAGATGGCGAAGACATCTACTGCCCGGCTTGCGGCGGCGGCTATCGCCTGAGCAAGCACAGCGGCGAGCTGTCGCTGACGCCGTCGGGCAAGCGCGATCTGGTGAAGGCGCGCCAGCCCCGCGCCAACAACCGTCTGATAGACAAGTTGTTGGCGGAAAACCAGAAGCTCAACAGCCGCAAACGCCCTGGCCTGCTGGAAATGCTGTTCGGTTGAGAACGGTCGGCATATGGGTCACATGATTTGCCTCAAGAATGCGCATGGTATAAATTAAAACCACCATTCATGCCGCATCTCCTGGCAGAGGCCCACCATGCACACACTCCACCCCACGCTGAAACCATGGCTGGAACAGTTCAACCAAATAGCCGCGCAAAAGATCGCCAGCGGCTACAAGGCCACGGCCATCGGCGCGCGCGAGGCGCTGGCGCAGTTGACCGCGCAGATGGTCAGCCCCGGCCCCGATATCGCCTGGGTCAACGATGACTTGGTGCCCGGCCGCGAATACAGCGTGCCGGTGCGGATCTACCACCCAGCCCCGGATCAGCCTTTGCCGGTGCTGGTTTTCCTGCATGGCGGCGGCCACATGGCCGGCGGCGTCAGCGTTTACGACGGCATCAGCCGGCGCCTGGCGGCAGCCAGCCGCCACATCGTGGTGGCGGCGGAATACCGACTGGCGCCGGAAAACCCTTATCCCGCCGGATTGCGCGACGCGTGGTCGGTGGCCAAGGGGGTTTGGGACGTGCTGGAGCAGCGCCAATTGCGTTTCCAACGGCGTCTGGCGCTGGCGGGAGACTCCGCCGGCGGCGCGCTGTGCGCCAGTCTCAGCGGCAAGGCGCAGCAAGATGCCTCGCTGGAAATCGCGCGCCAGGTGCTGATCTATCCCTGCGTCGATTACACGCTGACCCAGCCATCGGTGAAGGAAAACGGCGAGGGCTACTTCCTCACCGCCAGCCGCACCGCCTGGTATTTCGACCAGTATTTCCAGCATGGCGAAGACAGGCGGCAGGCGTCGCCGCTGTATTGGCCGTGCAGCGCGAAATTGCCCGCCACGCTGGTCATCACTGCCGGCTTCGACATCCTGCGCGACGAAGGCGAGCAGTACGCGCGCCAGTTGCAGGCAGCCGGCGCGGCGGTGGCGCAACTGCATCTGGACGACCAGATGCACGCCTTCCTGAACATGGAAGCGCTGGTGCCAGAGGCCTGCGCCCTCGCCTATCGCCGCATCGGCGAATTCCTCAACGCCGACTGAACCGCGTCGGCCGGCGCGCCGGCTGCCGCGGCGCCATCATGGGGCCGGATAGTTCTCCGGGCAGAAATGGCGTTCGGTCAGTTCGATCAGGATGTGCAGCACCTTGATGTGCAGCTCCTGCACCCGGTCGGCGTAGCGGCCGCCCGGGGTGTTGACGTAAACATCGGCCAGCGGCTCTAGCCTGCTGCCGGCGCGGCCGGTCAGGATGATCACCTTCATGCCCAGCTCGCGCGCTGCCTCGGCGGCGCGGATGACATTGCGGCTGTTGCCGCTGGTGCTCAAGCCCAGCAGCACGTCGCCGGCCCGGCCGTGGCTTTCCAGATAGCGGGCGAAGATTTCGTCATAGCCATAATCGTTGCCGACGCAGCTGATGTGGCTGGGATCGCTGATGGCGATCGCCGCCATGCCGCGGCGGTTGTCGCGGTAGCGGCCGGTCAGCTCCTCGGCGAAGTGCATGGCGTCGCACATCGAGCCGCCGTTGCCGCAGGAGAAAATCCGCCCGCCGCTGCCCAACGCGTCGATGATGGTCTGTCCGGCGGCCTCGATGGCGGCCAACGCCTGCGGATTGGCCAGCAGATTATCGAGCGCGCTTTGCGCCTCGGCCAGGCTGGCCTGAATATGGTTTTGCATGGAGCATCCTGATCTTGCGAAGTCGGCCACAGTTTACACCCAACGCCTAGAGCGGTCCTCAGGCGATCTGCCGGCCGAACCACACCACCCGGCCGATGACCTCGAACTCGGCGCCAGCGCCGGCCAGATCGACGGTAAAGGTCTCATATAGCGGATTGGCGCTCTTCACCTGCACCGCGCCACCCGGCAGCCGTTGCAGCTGCTTGACGAAGATGTCGTCGCCGATGCGGATCACGAACAAGCCTTCGCCGGGATTGCGCTCGGCGGTGTTGACCAGGATGGTGTCCCGGTCTTCCAGCACGCCGCTCATGCTGTCGCCCTTGACGCTGATCACCGCCAGATCGCGCGGGGAGGCGTTGAGATAGTTCTTTACCCAGTAACGGCGAAAGGCCATATAGAACATCGCCTGTTCGCCCGAGGCGCTGGTTCCAAAACCGGCCGACGCCTTCAAGTTATAACGCGGTATAAAACAGAACTCCTCATGCACGCCCGGCGGCACGAAATCGTCATCCGCGTCCAGCGGACGCGCCGCCCTGCCGCGCTCGCTCTCGCCCGCCGGCTCGGGAGGCGCCGCCGCCTCGTCGCGCATCGCCCCTTCGCCGTGCAATAGCCAAGGCAGACGGCAGCCGCTGCTGGCCGCGATCTTCTGCGCGGTCGCCATTCTGGGCACGCCGCCCTTGTACCACATATTGGTGAAGGAGCCTTTGTTGATGCCGATGCGCGCCGCCCAGGCGTATGGCTTTTCGGCGCCGATCAGCAGTTCCAGCCGCTGCTTGAAATCCGTAGCCTGCAGAGAATTTTCCATTTGGAACTCCATCAGTTGCATGTACCGCTGGACCGACCCCCCAGAGTACTATTCTTTTGTCATCTCATCCAGTGGAACTGACATGCGTAGTGACATCCCGCTGCTTGTTTAGTTCAAAATACCCGTCTAGAATAGCCACGAAATGACAAATCAGTTCCAATTATTCTATTTTTACAGTTGAAACTTATACTTAAACTGATGACCAAGGCAAGTTAGTTCTAAAAAAACACCCAATAATACACGGCTGTCTGTCTTCTCCGTGATCAGGAAATTGTAACTTATTTAGAACTTACTGTCTCCCAAGGCCATTCGCGACCTCCTGGAGCTTCCGTGATGAATACTCTTGCGCAATATCCCGCCCTGCCTTCCACCATGCAACTGGTCGCCAAGCTGATCGGCATGCCTCGCACGCTGCAGCTGGTGCAGGCGCTAGGCGGCACGACCCTGCCGTTCTCCAAGAATCAGAGCCGCGCCGGCCAGCTGCGCTTCGCCGCGCTGGTCGATGTGATCGGCCAGGAAGCGGCGGAACGGCTGACCCATCACTTCGGCGGCGACATTTTGTACATCCCGCGTTGCAGCCAGGCGCTGCGCCAAGCGCGCAATCAACAACTGATCCGCGACTTCGACGAATTGCTGGCCGATGGCCTGGGCGCCAATGAGGCGGTCGGCGTGCTCGCCATGCGCTACCACCTGAGCGACCGGATGATCTGGCGCGTGTTGAAAACGCCGCCGGCGCCGGGAGAAGTGCATTGATCGTTTCCCGAACCTAGGAGAACCCGCATGGCCAGCCGCGCCATTTCCGATCTGCACCCGCAACTGCAACCGCTGGCCGAAACCTTCCTGCGACGCTGCCGCGACCACGGCGTAGATCCGTTGATCGTCTGCACCTGGCGCTCGGCGGCCGAGCAGGACGCGCTTTACCAGCAAGGTCGCGACAAGCCCGGTCCGATCGTCACCTATGCCCGCCCCGGCGAATCCGCCCACAACGCCATGCTGTACGGCAGCCCGGCCGCGCGCGCCTTCGACGTCGTGCCCCTGGTCGGCGGCAAACCGGTCTGCGACGCAGACCACCCCCACTGGCAAACCATGGGCCGCATCGCGCTGGGCCTGGGCCTGTATTGGCATGGCCAACTGGACGCGCCCTACCGCGAATTCCCGCATTTTCAACTGTCACTGGAGCCCTGAGCATGCATCCCGCCGACCTGCTGTGCCGTCCGCGCAGCCGCCGCATCAGCCATAGCCGGCTGTGGGCCAACGTGGCTTGCGCCGCCGCCACCGCGATGTTCATCCGCGACGGCTGGCGCGGCGCGTTGACGCCGGACATCTGGCTGATCTATCTGGGCGTGGTGGGCGGCTATTCCGCCTCGCTGCGCATGATCGCCGCCTACCGCGACCGGAGCCAGCCATGATCAGCCTGTCCACCCTGCGCATAACCGGCTGCTGCTGCCCATTCTGTCCGCCGCAGCCGGTTATGCCGCGGGCAGCGCCCACAGCCGCCATGCCTGGCAGGCCGAAATGGCGGCCAAGCTTGCCGAACTGCAGGCCGGTCACAGCCAGCAGCTGCAACAGCAGCAAGCCGCCGCGCTGGCATGGCAACGGCAATGGCGGCAACGCATGGACCAGCTGGAAGGCCAGCTGCTGGACAAGCAAAACGCGCTGCAAGCCCTGCGGCGCCAGCAAACGCAAAGGATAGACGATGTCGCCCGCCACGATGGTCCCCGCTTTACTGGCCTTGGCCCTGACGGCCTGCGCCTCTACCGCCAGCTCCTCGGCTATCCCGCCGACCTGCCCGGCCCCCAGCCCCTACCTGCTGGATCTGCCGCCCAAGCCCCCGGCGCCGATGGCGGGCTACCGCCAGCCGACCTCCTTGCCCACGCCGCCGACTACGGTGCCTGGTGCGGCGAGCTGGAGCAGCGCCTCCTCGCCCTGAAACAACTCTTCACGCAACAGGAACCCCAACCATGAGCGATTTCTTTGATCGCGCCAGCGAACTGGAAACCGAATTCCGCGAACAGGCGCTGGCCCGCCATTTCCAGCAACTGCAATCCAGAGGCTACAGCCATTGCGAGGACTGCGGCGAAGCGATACCGGCCGCGCGCCGCGCGGCCATACCCAGCTGCACCCGCTGCGTGCAGTGCCAGCAACAGGCGGAAGACTGAGAGGTTTCACGTGGAACAGGACAACCTGATGGCCCTGGGCCGGATAGAAGGCAAGCTGGACATGATCGTCGCCCACCTGGCCAAGCAGGACAAAAAGCTGGAAGAGCTGGACGGCCGGCTGCGCGACGTGGAAGTGCAAGCCGCCAAGAGCGGCGCCTTGTCCGGCGCCATCTCCGCGCTGCTGGTCGCCTTGGCCGGCGAAATGCTCAAACGCGTACTGCACTGACACCCCTCAACTAAGCCGCGCGGCGCTACTGGCCGCACACTGCCCCCATCCCCGCCTTCTCCAAGGAATGATCATGTCCATGCTGATCACGCTGCAAACCGCCATCGCCGACCGCCTGCGCCAGGGCATGGGCCAGATGGTGCGCGAAGTAGCGGCCGACCTCGACGAAACCGCCCTGTGCGGCCTGCAATTGTCCCACGGCGACTACGCCAGCCGCCTCACCCCCGGCCAGGCCAGCCCCACGATCAACCCGCAGGCGCTGGCCCGGCTGCCGGCGCTGTGGACCGTGGCCGGCGGCATCGTCTCCAGCCAGCCGCAATCGAGCCAGCGCCTGCGCTACAAGGCCAACGCGCTGTTCACCGTCATCGTCGGCGACCGCCTGCAAGCCGATGCCGCCTACAAAGGCGCCGGCGTCTGGCAGCTGGTGTACGCCGTGCGCCGCCTGCTGGCCTCGCAGGACTTCGGCCTCGCCGTCAACCCGCTGCTGCCGGAAAAAGTCCGCCCGCTGGGCCAGGCGGCGCGCGACGGCCAGCCGTGGAGCCTGGTGGCCTGCGACTTCAGCACCTACTGGCTGGACGAGGCGCTGGACAACGGCCACTGGCCGGCGCCGCAAGGCGACGCCGATCCGGACGCGCTGTTCCGCGCCTTCGGCGGCCGCCTGGAAGACCCGGTCAAATCCGCGCAAAGCGTGCAACTCAATTACCACATCGCCGGCTCCGCCGGCGTCCAGGCCCAGGACGTGGTCAACGCCCCCAAAGCCTGAAGCCGCCTCGGCCTTTCCCCTCGCCGCGCCGCTCGGCGCGGCTCCTTTCCCAACCGCCAAATCAGGAGTTTTTCCTCATGGCCAGCCCCAACATCAGCTTCGACCAGATTCCGGCCTCCATCCGCAAGCCGGGCAAATACTTCGAGTTCAACACCAAACTGGCGGTGCGCACGCTGCCGGGCAATCCGCAGCGCGTGCTGGTGATCGGCCAGCGCCTGGCCGATAGCGCCGCCCAGCCGGCATTGGCCGCGCTGGACGTGTTCAGCGACGAGCAGGCCGCCCAGGTTTTCGGCCGCGGCTCCTTCGCCCACCTGATGGCCCGCGCCGCCATCAACGCCAACCCCTACCTGCAGCTGACGGTGATCGCCGTCGATGACAATCCCGCCGGCGTGCCGGCCGTCGGCAGCTTCACCTTCAGCGGCCCGGCCACCGCCGCCGGCGTGCTGAGCCTGTACATCGGCGCCTCCCGCGTGGACGTCGCCGTCGCCGCCGGCGACGACGCGCCCAAGATCGCCGCCAACGCTCAGGCCGCGCTGGCCAAGCTGACCGACCTGCCGATCACGGCTGTCGCGGCCAAGGAAGTGCTGACCCTCACCGCCCGCCACAAGGGCAGCCTGGGCAACGCCATCGCGCTGAAGGCGCAGGAGCAGATCGCCGGCCTCGGCGTCGTCGTCGCGCCGATGAAGGGCGGCGCCGGCGACCCGGACATCGCGCCGGCCCTGTCCGCCGTAGCCAGCGGCGGCCATCAGATCATCGCCAGCCCGTTCACCGGCGATGCCGCGCTGACCGCGCTGCGCGCCCATCTGGACTTTGTGTCCGGCCCGCTGGAACAGCGCGGCGCCATCGGCGTCATCGCCAGCACCGGCGCGCTGGCCGACGCCAGCGCCCTGTCCGCCAAGCTGGACAGCGGCCGCATCACCGCCGCCTGGTATCGCGGATCGGCCAAGCTGCCGGGCGACATCGCCGCCGCCTACGCCGCGGTGATCGCCAGCGAGGAAGATCCGGCCCGCCCGCTGAACACGCTGGAGCTGCCAGGCCTGGACGTGGTGGACCTGGCCTACCGCACCACCCGCACCGAGCAGGAAAGCGCGCTGTACAACGGCGTCACCCCGCTGGAAGTGGCCGCCGGCAACCGCGTGCAGATCGTGCGCGCCATCAGCACCTACACCAAGGATGCGCAGGGCGTGGACGACGTGTCGCTGCTGGACATCACCACCATCCGCACCCTGGACTACGTGCGCCGCGCCTGCCGCGAGCGCATCGCGCTGCGCTTCCCGCGCGAAAAGCTGTCCGACCGCACGCCGTCCAAGGTCCGCTCCGAGCTGCTGGACGTGCTGTACAAGCTGGAAGAGCTGGAAATCATCGAACAGGTGGAAGCCAACAAGGCCGGCCTGATCGTGGAACGCGATCTGCAGGACGCCAACCGCCTGGACGCCAAAATCCCGGTGGACGTGGTCAACGGCCTGCACGTGTTCGCCGGCCGCATCGATCTCTTGCTGTAACGCTCTCCCCTTTGCCGGCCGGCGCCGCCGGTCGGCCCCTTCTCTAGAACCCACAAGGAAAGACTCATGGCTCTCAAAGAATACGCAGGCTCCATCGTCCTGGAAGTGGACGGCCAGGAAATCGATGTCATCGACCTCAACGTCAGCAGCAAAACCGGCCGCAAGCTGGTGAAAACCATGAACTCCAGCGGCCGCGCCAAAGGCTTCGCCCGCGGCGTGTCGGAATACGAACTGGCCGTGACCGTCTCAATCCCGCTGAGCGGCGAGATCGACTGGGAGGCGATCGAAGGCGCCAAGCTGACCGAATATCCGCTGGCCCCGGGCGGCAAGCGCGTGAGCTACCTCGACTGCTTCACGCTGGAAGTCGGCGAGAAATACGGCGTGGAAAGCGAAGCGCGCCGCGACATCAAGCTGATGTCGCTGCGCAAAGTGACGGAGTGACTCCACTAAGTCGTTAATCCGTGCTGCCTGTGTCTTCAACAGGCAGCACGTCACCACTGGCAGGTTGCGATGACTCAAAAACCACGGAATCAACAAGCAAACGAGGGATTCGATCTCGTCCAACATGCGCTGTCTTTTCAGGGGAAGGACAAAATCGCCGGCCTAACCGAGGCCCAAACCCGCGCTTACGCCTCTGCGGTCATGCAGAAAGAAAGCGCCGGCAAGGTTAACAGCGACAACAAGCAGGGCTACTACGGCCAATACCAGTTCGGCGCGGAAGCGCTGGTAGAAACCGGGCTGGTCGACCGCGAAAAATACAATGCCGCTATCGCCGCTGCCAAGAAACAGTACGGCAAAGCTTGGCGAAAACAATGGTATGCCAAGAACACTGGCCTGCACGCCAAATTCTTGGAGGATGCGTCCAACTGGAAAACGCCGGGCGGTCTCAGCAGCTTTCTTGGCGATAAAGCCCTGCAAGACGCCAAGTTTGTTGAATACACCAACAAACAAATCCAGCAAGGCATCAAGTTAAAGGCCATCAACGCCAACGACTCCGCGGAGAGAATCGCGGCCTTCGCCGGGGCGGCGCATTTGAAAGGCGTTGGCGGGGCCAGCGCGCTTTTCAAGCAGCACAAAGAAACCCGCGACGGCAATGGCACCTCGACCGCCGAGTATGCGCAGCGCGCGCAAAGCGCCATCAACCGTTTGGCGCCGCAAGTGGAGCAAGCCATGCAAGGCGGCCATGCCGCCGCGCAGCCGACGACAGACGCGCCGGCTACGCCTGCGGCCCGCCCTGCCAACACACATGATGGCATCGACACCGGCACGGCCCATCCCGCCCCCCCAGCCATCCAAGCAGGCCAACAGCAGGCCAAAAGGGCCATGCCCAAAGACGCCTCCTCGTTTGCAGCGCCAAGCTCCGCTTCGGGCACTCAGGCGATTTTGAGTCAAAGAAGCCGCTTCAACGGCTACAAGTACCAATACGGCGGCAAAGGCGAGCAAGACGCCAAGGGCGTCAAGCGCATCGACTGTTCCCATCTGGTCAACCAGGCGGTCAAGGGCGCCGGCTACGCCATTCCGTACCAGACCACCGCCGACATGGCGCATTCCCAGTATTACCAGGAAGTTGATGCCAAGGACGTCAAACCTGGCGACATCGCGCTATGGCAAGGAAAGAAGAACCATACCGGCATCGTCGAGGACTACGACGCCAAAACCGGCAAAGGCAGCTTCTTCGGCGCGCAATCCAAGAAAGGCGCGTCCCGCGCCGCCATGGGCAAGGGCGCATGGTGGGGTCAACCGCAAAAATTCCTGCGTCCCAAGGCCGAGTATCTGCAAGCGCCCCCCGCCGCCGCCGTGCAGAAAGCACCTCAACCCAAAGCTGTGGCGTCGCAACCCCTTACGCAGAAACCAGTCACCGCGAAACCCGCCGCGGCGGCATCCGCCCAGCAACCCGCGGCATCCGCTGCCGTGCAAAAGCTGCTGCGGGCCGAAGGCAGCACCCGGGTCTACCAAATGGCTGACGGCACGGTGCAAACCCGCAGCGGCGGCACCGTGGCCTGGCGCAACCACAATCCGGGCAACTTGAAATTCGGCTACGCCGGCAGCCATGACAAGACCGACCACAGCAAACGCAGCAAAGCCCGCGCGTTGGCGGACGCCCAAAAACGCTATCAAGGCGTGGTCGATCTGGATCAATGGGGCAACGCCATCTTCACCGACGAAGCGGCGGGACGCGCGGCCAAGGCCCAGTTGCTGACCCAGCAACACGGCGACAAGACCATCGAGCAGATGCTGCCGAAATACGCGGTGTCCGACTACTCGGGCAAGGCCCATCACGCCCAGTACGCCGAGGGCATCTACCAGCTGGCCGCCAGCCGCGGCCTGGACCTGCATGGCAAGAAAATCAAGGACCTGACTCATCCCGAGTTCGAGGCTCTGATGGACGGCATGAAGAAAGTGGAAGGCTTCAAGGCCGGCAAGGTGGCAGTCAGTGGCGCGCCCAGCGCCAGCCCCGCATCGCCATCCTCTGCCGAGCCCCACACCACGCCGCCGGCCAAAGCGACCATCGCCGCCAAACCGGCTGAATCGGCTGGCCCAAGCGCCGCAGCGCCCAAGCCGGCCCCCCCGGCCAAAAAATCCGCGCCGACCGGTCAAGCCGCACCTGCTCTCGGCAATACAGCCGAATCGCAGCTATCCGCCCTGATAGCCCAACTCAGCGCCGCGCTGGCGCAACCGATACGCGTAGTGGTCGACGTCCAAAACGGCAACATCGTCGCTGCCGTCAACGCCGCCAATAGCAAGCAGCAAAGGAGGAATTGATGTTCAGCCTCAATGTATTCGCCGGCGTCCCATCCGCCGGCGGCCTGGTGGACGCCAGCTTTCGCGGCGTGCGCTTCGACTGCCTGAAAAGCGTGGACAGCGCGCAGCGCGACCAGGCCATGCACGAGTACCCATATAAAGACGGGGCCGATGTGGAGGACTTGGGCCGCAAGGCGCGCAAGGTATCGCTGTCCGCCATGTTCTGGGGCAAGGACTACCAGCGCCGGCTGCGCGAGCTCGTCGCCGCGCTGGATGCCGCCGGCCCCGGCGAGCTGGTGCACCCGGTGTTCGGCAGCATGCCGCAGGCTCAGGTGCTGGATTACCAGATCAGCCACGACGCCGACGCGCCGGACTCCTGCACGGTGGACATCAACTGGGTGGAAGCCACGCCGGGCAATCCGTTTTTCGCCGCCGGCGCCGCCCTGCCGCAGGTTGAGGCCATCTCGTCCCAAGTGGACAAGCTGCGCCAGATGGCCGGCGAGGCCTTCTCCAAGGCGCAAGGCGTGGTGGCGACGGCCAAGGGCGCGCTGAGCCGGGTGGCCGCGCTGCGCCAGCAGCTCACCGCCACGGTGGGACAGCTGGCGAAAATGGCCAATCAGGCAGTGGCCCAGGCCACGGACCTGCTGGCCTATCCGCAGGCCTTCGTCTCCCAGGCTGGCCAGCTGGTGGACGCGGCCGCCAATTGGCGCCTGGATCGACAAGTCGATCTCGGCCCGCTGCCGGCGCTGAAAACCGCCGCCGCGCTGCCCTCCGCCACGCTGGCCGACTGGAAAGCGCTGCGCCGCCGCCTGGAAAACCTGCCGGCCACGGTGCGCCAGAATATCGCCCCGCTTTCCGCCGGCGCCTCGCTGTCGGTCTGGGCCGATGACCAACGCCGCATCGACGCCATGTTGCAGCTGCATGTCTCCACCAAACTGGCCGCCGCCGCCGCCGGCATCTTTCAAAGCGAGGCGCAAAAGCCGACGCTGACGCCGCCGGCGCTGGAGCAGATCGCCGGCGACGTGCGCGGTTCGCTGCAAGCCACCATGGAGCAATGGCGCGCCGGCATGGCGTCCGAATACGCGTATCCGGTGGTGGATGGCCTGCGCACGCTGGGCCTGCAGGTGCAGCAAAGCGCCGCCGCGCTGATCGCCGCCAAACCGCCACTGCTGAAGCGCAAGGTGGAGGCCGCCTGCAATCTGCGCCAGCTGGCCCACCTGTGGTATGGCGACAGCCAGCGCGCCGACGAGCTGCTGCGGCTGAATCCGCAGCTGTCGCAACCGAATCACCTGACTCCGGGAACCCTGGTCTATGGCTACGCCCGCTAATCACGCCGTCAGCCTGCAAATCAACGGCCGCCAGCATGGCGACTGGACCCACTACGCCATCGACTCCGACCTGGCCATGGCCGCCGACGGCTGGCAGGTGTCGCTGGGCCTGCCCGGCGGCGTCTTCCCGCCGGAAGTGGAACCGGGCGCGCTGGTGAAAGTGCAGGTCGGCGGCGAAACCGTGCTGCTGGGCCGCATCGACGACATCAGCCACAGCGTCGCTTCCGGCAGCCACCTGCTGGCGCTGTCTGGCCGTGACCTGGCCGGCATGCTGCTGGACTGCAGCGCGCCCTTGTTCACCGCCAAGGGCATGACGCTGCAAGACGTGCTGGACAACGTGGTGAAACCGCTGGGTATCGCCCATATCCGTGTCGACGCCAAGGCTCAAGGGCAGATCGAGAAGATCAACGTCGATCCCGGCAACAGCGCCTGGGACGTGCTCACGCGCGCCGCGCAGGCCAACGGCCTGACCGCCTGGTTCGACCCGGACGGCACCCTGGTGGTGGGCGGCCCGGACTACAGCCGGCCGGCCAGCGCGCGGCTGATCCTGCGCCGCGACGGCAAGGGCAACAATGTGCTGAGCCTGAGCGAAACCCGCTCCCACGCGCAGCGCTATTCCGAGCTGATCCTGCTGGGTCAGGCCCACGGCCAGGCATTGACGGCCGGCCGCCACGCCATGCGCCATCAAACCTTCGATTCCGACGTCTGCTACCACAAGCCGCGCATCCAGGTGGAGCCGGACGCCGCCAGCCCGGCCGAGCTGGCCGCCCGCGCCGACAAGATGCTGGCCGACGCCCGCCTGGCCGGCTACACCCTGACCGCCACCGTGGCCGGCCACCGCGACAGCCAGGGCGCGCTATGGACGCCGGGCCAGCGCATCGAAGTGGAAAGCGAGCCGCACGGCATCCACGGCACCTATTTCCTGATGGCGCGCACTTTCGAAGGCGGCCGCGGCCAAGGCTGTGTCACGCGGCTGACGCTGAAGGAAGACCAGTGCTGGATACCGGCGATGCGCGCCGGAAAACAAAGCCCCTAAACCCATTATTGGCCACGGAAAGACACGGAAAAAACCATCAATGCCTCTTCATCCCCGGAAAATCGGCGAAATTACGGAGAAATATAGGTTCTGATGGCGGTTCTATCGCGTGCAAAGCTCCATGTCTGATTTAATTTTTCCGTGCCTTCCGTGTGTTTCCGTGGCTATTGCTATGTTTTTCAGACTTAAAGGAAACCGCCATGTGGCATGAAGTAGACCAACGCATACGCCGCGCCTTCAGCAATGTGCGCCAAGGCTTCCGCGCGGCGCTGACCCACGTGGACAGCGGCGGCGGCGTGCAGCTGGCCCAGGCCGACGCGCTGGCCGGCGAGCGGCTGCAAGACGCCGAGCTATTCCAGCATTACGGCTACACCTCCAATCCGCCGCCGGGCACCATGGCCATGGTGCTGCCGCTGGGCGGCCGCAGCAGCCATAGCGTGGTGATCGCCACCGAGCACGGCAGCTACCGGCTGCAATCGCTGCAACCGGGAGAAGTGGCCCTGTACAGCGACGAAGGCAGCAAGATCGTGCTCAAACGCGGCAGAATCATCGCGGTGGAGTGCGACACCTTCCAGCTCAGCTGCAAGAACTGGCAAGTCAACGCCAGCGAGCAAGCCAGCTTCACCACCCCCGCCTTGAAAACCAGCGCCCAATTCACCGCCCAGGGCCAGATCAACGGCAACGGCGGCCTGGCCATCCAGGGCGGCAGCGGCGCCAGCGTCAACGGCGATATCCAGCTCTCCGGGTCGATGAACGCCAGCGGCGACGTCAAAGCCAGCGGCAAGAGCCTGGTCTCGCACACCCATGACGCGCCCAACGGCCCCACCAGCCCGCCCAAATAAGCCGCGCCACTGACTGGCGTCCTCTGCCGCCTCCTTCCCCCATCCAGGAAAATAGCCATGGACCCACTATTGGACCCCGTCACCGGCGACTACGCCGGCGGCGCCACCGACACCCTCGCCAACGCCGTCTACCTCCGTCTGATGACCCCTCTGGGCGGCTGGTGGGCCGATGCGACGCTGGGCTCGCGCCTGCACGAACTGTCGCGGAGCAAGGACAGCAGCCGCATCGACCTCTTGGCCTGTCAGTACGCGGAACAGGCGCTGCAGCCGCTGCGACAGGACGGCCGCGCCAGCCGCATCCAGGTATCGGCGCAGCGGCAAGGCCCCGGCCGCCTGGTGCTGAGCATTGAAGTGGCCGAAACCGGCGGCCACATCCGACATTTCCAACATCAAGTGAGGATAGCCTGATGCCCCTGTCCACGCCCGACTTCGCCAGCATTCGCGACGCGCTGCTGCGCGACCTGCAAAACCTGCGCGCCGATGCCGCCACCGCGCCGGACAGCGACAACTTCGTCCGCGCCAGCGCCACCGCCGGCGCGGTGGAAGGGTTGTACCAGCACCAAAGCTGGATCGCGCGCCAGATCTTCCCCGACACCGCCGACAGCGCCTACCTGGAACAACACGCCCGCCTGCGCGGCATCGTGCGCAAGCCGGCCACCGCCGCCAGCGGCTGGCTGCAGATCAACGGCGCGCCCGGCGCGCTGGTAGCCAGCGGCCTGCCAGTCCGCGTCGGAGACCAGCTGTACGTCGCGCAGCCCTTCGATGCGCAGGGCAAGCCGGCGCCGGACCGGCTGGACGCCAACGGCCGGGCCAGCCTGCCCATCCAGGCTAGCCTGCCCGGCAGCGCCGGCAATCAGCCCGCCAATCTGCCGGTGGAACTGATGCAGGCGCCTTCCGGCATCGCCAGCAAAGCCATGCTGCTGACGATGACCGGCGCCACCGACGAAGAAAGCGACCCGGCCCTGCTGGACCGCCTGCTGGAGCTGATCCGCCGCCCGCCCGCCGGCGGCAACCAATACGATTACCGCCGCTGGGCCATGGAAATCGACGGCGTCAGCGCCGCCTACGTCTACCCGCTGCGACGCGGACCCGGCACCGTGGACGTGGTCATCACCGCCGACGGCAGCCTGCCCTCGGATAAAACGCTGGCCAAGGTGCAGGCCCATATCGAAGATTTGCGGCCCGTCACCGCCAAAAACTGCCTGGTGCTGGCGCCCACCCCGCGCCCGGTGGACATCGACGTGGCGCTGGATCTGGGCGGCATGGGCGCGGACGCCTTCACGCCGCTGCTGCAGCAAACGCTGCAAGCCTATTTCGCCGGCCTCGCGCCCGGCGAGCAGCTGGTCAAAAGCCGGATCGAGGCGATGATTTCCGACCTGCCCGGCGTGCAGGACCGCCAGCTCAACGCCCCGGCCGGCAACGTCAAACCGGTTTCCGACGCCAGCAAGGTGGAATGGCTGCGCCTGGGCCAACTGACGGTGAGGACGCTGAAATGATGCCGCAACCGCCCTACCAGGAATTGCTGGCCCGGCTGCTGCCGCCGGCCAGCTACCGCCCGGACGGCCCGCGGCTGCAAGCCGAACTGGCCAGCGAGGGCGCGGCGCTGGACCGCGCGCAAAGCTCTGCCCGCCAGCTGGCCGGCGCCGTCACGCCGCTGCAAGCCGAGGCGCTGCTGCCGGACTGGGAACGCGTCTGCGGCCTGACGCCGCCGCCCGGCGCGCCCTACCAGCAGCGCCAGCAGGCCGTGCTGGCCAAGCTGGCCGAAACCGGCGGCCTGTCCATCCCCTACTTCACCCGGCTGGCCGCCGGCATGGGTTACAAAATCCAGATCGCCGAGCCGCAGCCGTTCCGCGCCGGCGTCAACCGCGCCGGCCAGCAGCTGTGGAGCGAAGACATCCCTTGGGTGTGGCAGGTGACGGTGTTCGGCAGCAAGGTCCGTCCCTACCAGTTTCGCGCCGGCCAATCGCTGGCGGGCGAACGCCTCACCGCCTTCGGCGACCCCAGGCTGGAGGAAATGATCCAGGACCTCAAACCGGCCCACACCTTCGTTTACTTCGCCTACCGGCCGTAAGCCCGCGCTGCGCGCGTCCACTGCCCGCCCTTCTCCTCACCCGGCCCCGCCGCCAGCGGCACGCCGCCTCCCATCCATCTCTCAGGAGCGCCCATGCAAGACCCCATCAAACCCATTCCCACGCCGGACCAGAAATTCCACGACGGCAACCCCGCCACCGGCGAGCTCGGCACCATCGTCAGCGCCGACTGGCTGAACAATGTGCAATCCGCCCTCCAGGCCACCCAACAGGAAGTGCTGTCGGTGCTCAAGGACACCGGCCAGAACGCCGACCCGGCGCGCCAGGACCAGCTATTGCAGGCTGTGAAGAAAATCGCCTGGGGCGGCAACAACAAACCGACCACCCTGGCGGGGTATGGCATTACGGATGGTTTGACGCTGCGGCCCCAGCTCGGTGATAGGGTCGATTTGAACAACATCACGGACGACGGCCTGTACCACAACCCTGCCAACGCTTATGCCGCCAACGGTGCCAATTACCCGGTGCCGTACGCCGGCCTGCTGTTCGCTTTCTCCGATGGCGAGATGGTCTACCAGCAATATCAGTCCTTCAACAATGCCGGCTGCTGGTACCGCTGCCGCTACCGCGGCAACTGGACCCAATGGCAAAAACTAGCCGATGCCGCCACCACATTGGCCGGCTACGGCATCACCGACGGCGCCACCAAGGCCGAGCTGAAAGCGGCGGTGGATGGCCTGGTCAGCGGCGCGCCCGGCGCCCTGAACACGCTGCAGGAGCTGGCAGCGGCGCTGGGCAACGACAACAACTTCGCCGCCACCATCACCAACAAACTGGCCGGCAAGTCCAGCTCGCTGGCCGGCTACGGCATCAACACGTTGGCGCTGTCCACCGCGCAAACGTCGCAGATCTTCAAAACCACGCCCAACGTCTACGACAACAATCTCTACACCAATGGCACGCTGGAGCTGCGCTCCACCGGCACCGACTTCCCGTCACTGGGCCTACACCGTCCCGGCAACAGCGCGGTGGCGCTGGTGCACAAGAACTATGGCGACGATACCTTGATGCTGAAGGAAGCAGGCGGCGGCGAATATCGGGTGTGGCATTCCGGAAATGACAGCCAAATCATCAAGAAACGTCGCTACCGGATTCATGCTGATGACGGCACATCCCTCGATACCTCGATCTCCGCTGGCGAAATGGGCTTCAACTATGGGACTTCCAGCGGCGTCAATGGCCCGTTCATCGCCTTCGGCGGCCTAGGCGGCAGCATCGACTACTCCTGCCAGCTAACAGCCGATTACGGCAGTGGCAGTATCATGCGTTTTCGCACTCGTAACGACGATGCAAAGAAATGGAATGCTTGGCATACACTGGTACATGAGGACAGTCCCGCATTCCTAGCAAAGGCCGACAAAGCCTCCACACTAGCCGGCTATGGCATCACTGACGCGGCCAGCAAAAATGAAATGAATGCTGCGGTTGACGGCGTAATTTCCCCAAGAAATGCCGTGTTAACCACAGCGCAAACCACCGCCATCGTCAAAACCACACCCAACCAATATGACCCAAATATTTATGCCCGCGGCACCATGATGTTGCAGTCAACGGGAGATGACTTCCCATCGCTCGGCTTGCACCGTCCAGGAAAATCAGCCGTAGCGCTGGTCCATAAGAATTACGGCTCCGAAACCTTAGTACTCAAGGAAGCCTCTGGCGCAGAATACCGTGTTTGGCACTCCGGAAACTTCAATCCCGGCCCCTCCTTAGTACAAGATATCCGGCTGGGTGCCATGGAAAGCGTCATGATCTGGAATGGACCAGGTTACTCCGACACTGCTGGTTATGTCATAACAGGTGTGGTCAATGGCAATACCGACGCCTTCCCTGACGTGGTGCAACGCCGCCCATTGCAAAAACAGATCAACGGCACTTGGGAAGGTCTGAACAAGTCTCCAATCTTCCCGTAAACTGACTCCCCCTCAGTCAGATCCAGGACGCCAGCATGCGACAGCAGATGACCTTCACCGATCTCGAACTCGCCGCTAAGAAGAAGCGCACCCGCCGCGAAATCTTTCTGACAGAGATGGATCAGGTCATGCCTTGGGCGCAGCTCGAAGCCGTCATCGATCCAGTGTATCCCAAGCCTGGCAACGGTCGCCGCCCCTACCCGTTGTCCGCCATGCTGCGCGTCTACTGCCTGCAGCACTGGTACAGCCTGTCCGATCCCGCCATGGAAGAAAGCCTGTACGAGATCGCCTCCATGCGCCAGTTCGCCGGCCTCTCCCTGGACGCCGTCCCGGACGAAACCACCCTGCTGAACTTCCGCCATCTGCTGGAAAAGCACCAGCTGACCCACGCTCTGTTTACCGCCATCCACCAGCATCTCTGCGACAAAGGGCTGATGTTGAAGCAAGGCACCATCGTCGATGCCACCCTGATCCACGCGCCCAGCTCCACCAAAAACGCTCAGGGCGAGCGCGATCCGGACATGCATCAAACCAAGAAGGGCAATCAGTGGTACTTCGGCATGAAGGCCCATATCGGCGTCGACGCCCAGTCCGGCTTGGTGCATCACGTGGCCGGCACCCCCGCCAATGTGGCGGATGTCACGATGGTCGATCAGTTGTTGCACGGCGAGGAAATCGATGTGTTTGGCGACGCCGGCTTTGCTGGCGTGCACAAGCGAGCCGAACACCAATCGCGAGCGGTGCGTTGGTGGATTGCGATGAGGCCCGGCCAGCGCAAAGCGCTGACCGATTCAGCCGACGACCGGCAGATCCAGCTGGGCGAAATGGTCAAAGCCAAGATTCGGGCCAAAGTGGAGCATCCGTTTCGGGTCATCAAGCAGCAGTTTGGCTACCTGAAAACACGCTACCGCGGTTTGAAGAAGAACACCGCGCAACTGATGACGCTGTTTGGGCTGGCCAACATCTGGCTGGCGCGAAAGGCCTTGCTGGCGGCGAGTTAAAAGGCCGGATGACCGGAAGCACCCGGTCATCCTCATGGCGGGCGATCTGGAATTGGTGGGTGAAATGCAACCGAAGCCCCGCGAGAAATTGCATTTCTGTTTGCGTGGCAGGTTGTTCAGACCTTCCCTTGGTATACCATTTCCTCTATCTAAGGCGATTCCCATGAGACAGCTACTTAATCTGAAACAATATACCCCTGACAATGCGATGCCGAATACGCTGTATCTTCGTGATGGCAATGGGGAAGACTGGTATCAATCCCAAAAGAAATTCTCTCCCAGCACATTGAAAATAGTTTACGAAACCGATGGTTCCATTCGCTCTTTAGCGCAGGATATTTCAACGCTCTGGCCTTGTGGCGCATCCCTGGTTGAGCTGGATGTCAACAATGTGCCTACAGACTTGCTGGAACGACAATTTGATTATCGTTATATCGATGGCAAGATTGTTGAAAGATCGCTGAAAGAAATATCCACCCGAGAGGCTATCGCGATAGACAACATTGCTGCCCAGCTGTACAACGACTTGTCCCGATTTGACCAAGAGTACCAAATACGCGAAGTTGAGGCTAAAGAGTTGAAACAGTCCGGCTATAAGGCTACACCCGGAAATTACATGGCGACATACATCCAGGCAAGTGGCAAAACCATACAAGAGGCGTGTGAAACTGTACTGTCGAATGCCCAGGCACTGCGCGTACAAAAGGAACAACTGGCAACGGAACGAATGAGGAAACTGGAACTATTCAAGCAGCCTACACTTCAGAATGTGAAAAACCTCTCACTGGAAATCATTTCCAATCTTAAAAAGATCGCTATCGGAGCTTAGTAGCATCTAAAAACAGCCACTCCGAATCAGGAGTGGCTGTTTCCCTTTAGCACTGACATTCGTCCACTGAGCCGCCACGCCGGCTTCCCGCACAATCGCCGTCATTCCGAATCAGCGACATCTGTCATCGGCCCCGGCGGCCGATTTCTCATTACCAGCGGGAGGCGCTTTCCATGCAAGACCAGCTCAAACCCATCACCAGTCCGGACGGCCTGTTCCATGACGGCAACCCCGCCACCGGCGAACTCGGCACCATCGTCACCTCGGACTGGCTCAACGGCGTGCAATCCGCGGTGCAAACCACGCAGCAGGAACTGCTGTCCGTCATCAAGAGCAACGGCCAGAACCCTGACCCGGCGCGCAAGGATCAGCTGCTGCAAGCGGTGCAGAGCATCGCCTGGGGCGGCAATCAAAAGCCAACTACATTGGCGGGGTATGGCATTAACGATGGGGCGAGCAAGGCTGATCTACAAAGCGCAATCAGCAATCTGGTAGCCGGCGCGCCGGGCGCTTTGAACACCTTGCAGGAGCTGGCGGCAGCGCTGGGCAATGACGCCAACTTCGCGGCGTCGATCGCTAAACTGCTTGCCGGCAAGGCCGACAGGGCATCCACTCTGGCCGGGTATGGCATCAGCGATGGCGCGACTTCAACTCAAGTCAATGCCGCCGCTCCGGCTGGCATGGTGGCTTATTTCGCGATGAAGGATGCGCCGACCGGCTGGTTAATTGCCGATGGTTCAATGAAAAGCTGCAAAGACTATCCTGCTTTGTTCACTGCTATTGGGGCTATATTCGGTGGGGATGGCATAAAACAGTTCCAACTACCTAATTTACAAGGTGAATTCATTCGAGGTTGGGATAGAGGCCGTGGAGCCGACCCCGACTCCACGCGCGGTCTGGGTTCATTGCAAAACCATGACTTCTTAAGTCATAGTCATGCCAGCCCAACCACAAATGGCATCCCTACAACTCCCGGCAGAGAGGTTGGCACAAACATGGGAACAGGCATCGACTATGGCGATGGGGTCGGCCCCGTACCCACGGACAAGACCGGAGGAGCAGAAACTCGCCCCCGCAACATCGCCCTGCTCGCCTGCATCAAGTACTGACGCCCGCAACGTTCCACGTGAAACCGCGCCTGTTCAGCGCGGTTTTTGCATGGTGCGGCACAGTTCAGCGCAGCACCACCAGCGCGGTGCCGGCGCAGCTGACCGCCGCGCCTATCCAGGCCAAGGGCGGCGGCGGGCGGCGCAACGTCACCCACAGCATGGGCAGGATCAGCACCGGGCTGAGCGCGGACAGGATGCCCACCGTGGCCACGTTGGCATGCTGCAAGGCCAACATGATCAGCGTCATGCCCAGGCCCAGCGCCACCAAGCCGTTCAGCGCGGTCTGGCCCAGCATGCGCGGCGTGTACGGCCCGCGGCTTTTCGCCAGGCGCCAGCCGCTGCACCACAGCAGATAATGCGCGCCGCAGCTGACGCCCATGCGCAGCGCCGACGCGGTCACCGGCTCCAACCCAGCCGCCATCGCCGGTTTGGCGAAGAAGGTGCCCAGCGCCTGGCACAACGCGGCGGCCAGGCCCAGCGCGACGCCGGCGGCCAGCTTGTCGTTGCGCTCCCATACGTGGGCGTCTACTTCGCGCCGGCCAAAGGCCACCGCCAGCAGCACGCCGCCAAACACCAGCGCGCTAGCCAGCATGGCGCCGGCGCTCAGGCGTTCGGACAGAAACAGCACGCCCAGCAGCACCGAAAACACCGAGTGAGTGGCGAACAACAAGCCGGTGCGGCGCGGCCCCAGCCGGTTCATCGAGGCGAACATCACCGTGTCGCCCAGGAAGATTCCAGCCAGGCCGGAAATGAGAACCGGCCACAATGCGGCGGCGCTGATGCTGTGCCAGCCGCCGGACAGCAGGCTGTAAGCGCCTAATACGATGGTCAGCAGCGTCAGCCGCAAGCGGGTGAAGGCGAAGGGGCCGAAATGGCGGGAGGGCGCGGCGCCCAGCAGGCCGCCCAAAGCCCAGCAGCCGGCGGCGCCGACTGCGGCAAAGTCATACCACATCATGCATCCAATAAATAAATTTCAACGCGCTCTTTGCCCTTGCCGACATTGCGGCGCTTGAGGGCGATTCGCCCCACCTCGCCGCTGCGCTTGAGGTGAGTGCCGCCGCAAGGCACGCGCGCGAAACCGGGCAGCTCCCAGTAGCGGCGCTCGGCCGCCTCGTCGGAAAAGGCGCTGGCGATGGGCAGATCGGCGTCGATCAGCCGCTGCGCCTCGGCGGCAATAGCGGGCAGCAAGGCGGTGATGGCCTGGTCCAGCGCGAAGTCTATTCGCGCCTTGTCCTCCGCGATATGCGCGCCTATCTTCTCCGCGCCGGCCGCCTGGCGGCAGATCAGCTCCAGCACCAGCTCGGCGGCGAAATGCAGCCGCATCAGCCGGTAGCGGCGCGGCCAGTCTATTTTCACCGCCACCTCGGCACCGGCTTGCAGGCCGTGGTCCGGCGCCAGCGTATAGACGATGTCCCGCCCTTGCCTTTCCGCCGCGCACACGGGGCGGCCGCCTATGCTGCCGCTGTCGCTCTCCTGGCCGCCGGAGAAGGCATAGAAGATGGTGGCGTCCAGCCACACCCGCTCGCCCTCCACGCGTCGGACGCGGGTCAGGAGTTCAGTCTGATACGGATCGCTCCAGAATTGCTTGCGGGTCATGCCTGCCGACGCCTTCGCGACATCCATCAAGCGCCGCCCGCCTGGCCTTCATGCGCCAGCCGCTGGTAAACCTCCTGCTCCAGCTTCTCCATCAACCGCTCCGGTCTGGATAGCGGCGTGAAGCCGTATTGCGCATACAAGCCGTGGGCGTCGGCGGTGGCCAGCATCATGCGGCGCAGGTTCTGCAGCTCTGGATGCGCCAGCATGGCGGCCACGATCTGCTTGCCTATGCCCTGCCCGCGCCATCCATCCAGCACCAAGATATCGGCCAGATAGGCAAAGGTGGCGCGGTCGGTCACCACCCGGCCAAAGCCGACTTGGCTGCCCGCCTCGTCATAGGCGCCAAAGCATAGGGAATGCTCAAGCGAGCGTTCGAAGATGTCGCGCGGCAGCCCGCGCGCCCAGTACGACTGCTGCGACAGATACCGGTAGATCCGCTCGCGGTCCAGCCGCCGCGGATCGCAATCGATTTGCACCGCCATGGCCGCTCCCTTGCGCTTGGAAAAAGCCTAGCCTAAACAAGTTGCCAGGCCCAAACAAGCGTTTGGCATGAAAACGATCTATTCATGCCAGAATCTGCCCAATTTATGGAATTTCATTCTCCTGTTTCACGTAGAAGGCCGTTGCCAGCCGAGGAAAAAACTCGCACGATAAGGGTTTGCCCATCGCCCTCTCGCCATGAACCCATTTCCGCTGCTGAGAAACCTGCTGTTCGCGCTGTTGGCGCTGGCCATCCTGCTATGGTGCTACGGCAGCTGGCAAAACCGGCCGGAGCTGGTTGAGGCCGCCATCTGGCTGGGCGATGCCCTGGTCATGGTAGGCGCCTATTTGCTGCCCACCTTCACCGCGCTGCTGGAGAGAAGCCCGCGGTTGCGCGCCGTGGCGCTGCTGAATGTCGTGGGCGGATGGCTGATTCTGCCATGGCTGCTGGCAATGGGCCTGGCGTTGAAACGCGACGACCTGGCCTGAGCGCCGCGCCGCACACCGGGCGACCCGCCGACGCAACAGGCGGGCGCAAGCATACCTAGAGGAGAAGACTCGTGTTCCAACATATCGACGCCTACGCCGGCGACCCCATCCTGTCGCTGGTGGAAGCCTTCGGCAAAGACGCCCGCGCCGACAAGGTCAATCTCAGCATTGGTCTGTATTACGACGAAGCCGGCCGCATCCCGCGGCTGAAGGCGGTGGAGCAGGCCGAAGCGCTGCTGGCCAGCCAGCCGCAGCCGCCGTGCACCTATCTGCCGATGGACGGTCTGGCGGCTTACCGCAACGCCATCCAGGCACTGCTGTTCGGCGCCGAACACCCGGCCGTGAAAAACGGCCGCATCGCCACGCTGCAGACGCTGGGCGGCTCCGGCGCGCTGAAAGTGGGCGCGGATTTCCTCAAGCGCTATTTCCCGACGTCCAACGTTTGGGTCAGCGATCCGACCTGGGACAACCACATCGCCATTTTCGAAGGCGCCGGCTTCACGGTGGAGCGTTACCCGTATTTTGATCCGGCCACCCGCGGCGTGGACTTCCTGGCCATGCTGGCCAAGCTGGAAACGCTGCCGGCCAAGAGCATCGTGCTGCTGCACCCCTGCTGCCACAACCCTACCGGCGCGGACCTGACCAACGCGCAGTGGGACCAAGTGGTGGCGGTGGCCAAGGCGCGCCAATTGATCCCCTTCCTGGACATCGCCTACCAAGGCTTCGGCGCCGGCCTGGAGCAAGACGCGTACGCCATCCGCGCCATGGCCGATGCCGGCGTGCCTTGTCTGGTCAGCAATTCCTTCTCCAAGATCTTCTCGCTGTATGGGGAGCGCTGCGGCGGCTTGTCCGTGGTGTGCGACGACGCCTCCGAAGCGGCGCTGGTGGCCGGCCAGCTGAAAGCTACCGTGCGCCGCAACTACTCCAGCCCGCCAACGCATGGCGCAAAGGTGATTTCCGCCGTGCTGAACGATCCGGAATTGAGGGCGCTGTGGGTATCGGAAGTGAATGAGATGCGCGAGCGCATCCAGGCGATGCGCGGCGTGCTGGTGCAGGTATTGAAAGAAGCGCTGCCTGAGCGCGACTTCGGCTACCTGATGAACCAGCGCGGCATGTTCAGCTACACCGGCTTCAGCCAGGCCCAGGTGGACAAGCTGCGCGAGCAGTTCGGCGTGTATCTGGTGGGCAGCGGCCGCATGTGCGTGGCCGGCCTCAATACCGCCAACGCGCCCTATGTGGCCCAAGCATTCGCTAAAGTACAGTAAGCAAGCGCCTCGGCAGGCGCGTCGCATGCGCGGCGGCCTGCCGTTCTAGTTGCAGCCGTTCATTCGCCCGTGCAGGGCGAACACGGCAAGCCGGAGTCATAAGCCACGCCCCGGCCCATCCACCGACGCGCCGCCCGCCGGCCGTCCTTCAACAGGAGCGACGATGCAAGCCGAGATCCATATCCATACAGCCGCCCCCAGCCGAGGCTGGGGCTGGATAGCCGACGGGTTCCAGCTGTTCCGCCAACAGAAATGGCCTTGGGTGGGCATGTCCCTGCTCTATGTGCTGATCTGGGTGGGCATGTCCATGCTGCAAAGCTTTGGCCAAGTGCTGCTCAGCAGCAGCATGCCGCTGTTCGTCGCCGGCTTCCTGCTAGCGGCCCAAAAGCGTAGCCTGGATCAAAGCATAAGCGTAGCGGACCTGTTCCTGGGTTGGCGGCTGCATTTCCGCCCGCTGGCCGGCTACTGCCTGTTCCTGCTGCCGATCAGCATCGTGAGCGAATACATCGCCCAGAATCTGCTGCAAAGCCACGGCGTTCAGCATACGCTGCTGATCGCGGCGGAAATCGCCCTGCTGCTGTTTGGGCTACTCTGCTCTTTCATTCCAGCCTTGCTGATCTTCAACGGCGTGGGGTTCTGGCAGGCGCTGTCGCTGAGCGTGCACGCCGTGCTGCGCAATTGGCAACCCATGCTGTTGAGCCTGCTCGCCTTTGTGCTGCTCGGCCTGCTGACCCTGCTGACGCTGGGGCTGGCTTTCCTGGTGCTTTTTCCGGTGATGTACCTGGCGCTGTTCCTGTCCTGGCGCGAAATTTTTGGCGCGGAAGCCGCCTGAGCCTTATGGGCGGCCGACAAGCCGCCTTTTTCATGCCCGCGCCACACCGCGCCAGCCGCGCCGGGCCGTTTGCGCCGCCAGCATCAGCCAGTCGGCGTCGTCCTCCAGCTCGGCCAAGCGCAAACAGCTCAGCGCCAGCTTGATGCTGTGATCGTCGGCCTGGGAACGGGCCTGCGCGGCGATTTCCCCGACATCGGCCAGAGCCATCTTCCCCGGCCGCGCCAAAACCGGACAACCGTTGTAGATATAAATGCCAAGCAGCGCCGCCTGCATCTGCAAAGCCGCGCTGTCCGGCACCTCGCTCATGCCATGGCCGCGCGCCAGGCTCAGCGCCGCCTCCCAGCCGGTGAGCAGGTGCAGCGCGTCAAACTCATGCCGCGCCTGGAACAACAGGCGGGCGTAGCGCCGTTGCTCGCGCGCGCTGGCCAGCAGGCCCGGAGGCAGACGTTGCGGCACATCCGGCAAGGCCAGCGCCGCCGCGATGTCGTCCGAGATCAGCCGTCCATCGTCCGGAATGGGCAAAGGCGCGGCCTGCCAGTCGCGCAGCACCTCGCCCAGGCCCAGCGGCGTAGTGGCAAGGCCAGGCAAGGGCAGCAAACGCCAGTGCGACAGCGCATAAGCCAAGGCAGCGTCGATTTCCGGCTCCACGCCGCCGCGCAGCGCATAGGCCAAGCGAATCACGCCATGGAACGACGCGGATGCCGGCGCCGCCAGAACCAGCTGCAAACGGCTCGGCCAATGACGCCCCCACTCGCCGCGCCCGCGCTCACAGGCAAAACGCCGCCGCCACGCGCCTTCGCTCTGCGCATCGCCCAGCCAGCCGCGGGTATCGCCGATATCGCGGCCATCGTCCGGCAGCGGCTCCAGATGGCTGCGCCGCGCCGCCAGCAAACGCAACTCGGCGTCGCTGGCCCCCAACTCCGCCAGCGCCTGCAGGGTCATCGGCAAATGATTGCTCAAACCGCCACGGTAGCTGCCGCTGTAAGGCAGCAACTCAGTCAACATATCGCTCAGCATGCCTCGCTCCATGGGGAGGTTTACGCTTACAGTCTGATCTCCAATTCCACTTAATGCCAATTGGATTTCAGGATGGCAGCGATAGCAAAGCGCAATGCCAACCATGGCCTTGGTTTGGCCGCGACGCCGCTCAAGCGCAAACAAGCGGCAAACCATTCCTGCCTCGCTGGCCAGGCTTTACGTTTCTTTGCAAACCGTCCTTGCCGCTAGAAACTTGCACAACATCCAACCATTAGAATCTGCCGATCTAACCCTATGAGGCGGCCAAGGCGCAGCCGTCCTAGTGTCTCCAGAAGAGATTTGCAGCATGCGTAACCTTGCCCACCACATCCTGCCGACTTCCGCCACCATGCTGGGCGTGTGCATGACCGTCATCCCCATCATCAAACTGATGAAAGTGGGCCATGTAGGCACCATCATCGACGAACTACTGGCCGACGACAGCGTCATCTTCCTGATCAGCGCCTTGTTGTCTTACTTATCGATACGGCGCCCCAATTGGGGCCGTTTGGAACGGCATGCGGACATCGCCTTTGTCTTTGGCTTGTGCGGCATGTCGGTATGCGCGGTGTTGCTGTCTTTCGAATTGCTGTAAATCCGGCTCAAAACGACACAAGGGCAAGCCTCCCGGCCTGCCCTTGCTTTCCATCACCCTAAACGAATGACGCGCATGCGGCGGAACGCCCCGGCAACGCCGGGGCCTCCGCCCTACTTTACAGCGACGGCAATATGCTGCCGCCAATCAAACCATTGAAACGGCCGCTGGCCACCAGGACGGCGGCTTTTTCGATGTCCGGCGCGAAGTAGCGGTCCTTGTCGTAGAACGCCACCTGCTCGCGCAGCATCGCCTTGGCCGCTTCCAGCTTATCGCTGGACTGGTTAGGCGCGCGGAAGTCTATGCCCTGGCATGCCGCCAAAAGCTCAACCGCCAGGATGCCGGCGGTGTTGCCGGCCATGTCGCGCAGGCGGCGGCCGGCGAAAGTGGCCATCGACACGTGGTCTTCCTGGTTGGCGCTGGTGGGCAGGCTGTCCACCGAGGCCGGGTGCGCCAGCGACTTGTTCTCGCTGGCCAGCGCGGCGGAGGTCACCTGGGCGATCATGAAGCCGGAATTGACGCCGCCGTTGTTGACCAGGAAGGGCGGCAGCTTGGACAGATTGCTGTCGATCAGCAGCGCCATGCGGCGTTCGGACAAGGAGCCGATTTCGGCGATGGCCAGCGCCAAGTTGTCGGCGGCGAAGGCCACCGGTTCGGCGTGGAAGTTGCCGCCGGACAGGATGTCGTTGTCGCCGGCGAAAACCAGCGGGTTGTCGGAAACGGCATTGGCCTCCACGCGCAGCACCTCTGCCGCCTGGCGGATCTGGGTCAGGCAGGCGCCCATCACTTGCGGCTGGCAGCGCAGGCTGTACGGGTCTTGCACCTTGCCGCAGTTTTCATGCGATTGCTCGATCTGGCTGTGCGCCAGCAGCTCGCGGTACAGGCGGGCGGCGTCGATCTGGCCTTGATGGCCGCGCACCGCATGGATGCGCGCATCGAACGGGGTGCGGCTGCCCAGCGCGGCCTCCACCGACAGGCTGCCGGCCACGGTGGCGGACACATACAGGTCTTCCGCCGCGAACAGGCCTTCCAGCGCGAAGGCGGTGGATGCCTGGGTGCCGTTCAGCAGGGCCAGGCCTTCCTTCGGCGCCAGGGTGATCGGCTCCAGGCCTGCGGCGCGCATCGCCTCGGCGCCGGACACGCGCTTGCCGTCGACAAAAGCCTCGCCCTCGCCGATCAGCACCGCGCTCATATGCGACAGCGGCGCCAGGTCGCCGGACGCGCCGACCGAACCCTTCTGCGGAATCACCGGGTAGATCTGGCGGTTGAACAGCGTGACCAGGGCGTCTATGACCTGGCGGCGGATGCCGGAAAAGCCGCGCGCCAGCGAGTTGATCTTCAGCGCCATCACCAGGCGCACGGTGCTGTCTTCCATCGGCTGGCCAATGCCGGCGGCGTGCGACAGCACGATGGAACGCTGCAGCAGCTCCAGCTCGTCGGTGGCGATCTTGGTATTGGCCAACAGGCCGAAGCCGGTGTTGATACCGTAGACAGTGCGGCCCTCGGCCAGCACGCGCGCCACGGTGGCGGCGGAGGCGTCGATCTCCGCATGCGCGGACGGATCGATCTGCAATTGCAGGCCGGTTTCACGTGAAACACGGCGCAGCTCGGCCAGCGTCAGCTGGCCCGGTACGATGTTGAGGATGCTCATGGCTTCTGTCTCTCTTGCTTCTCTTATGTTTTGCTCATCGATGGCTGATCCGGGCCGGATTCAGCCGATGCGGGACCAGATCAGCGTCACGCGCTCTTTCAATCCCTGGCCGGACAGCTTGAGCCGTCCGTCCGGCAGGCGCTCCGCCTCGCGTCGCATGGTCTGGCCGATGACCGCCGGCGCGCTGGATTGCAAGGCGGTGTGGTAGACCACGCCCGGCTCCTTGCCCAGCCGCCAGCGGCCGGTATAGAAGTTGGATACCCGCTGCGCGTCTTCCGGGCTGGGATTGGCCAGCGGCTGGCGGTTCTGCGCCACGCTGACGTAGCCGCTGGCGGTGTAGATCAGCGTCCCGCTCTGCTCGCCAGGCCAATGGAAGGCCTCGCCGTTTTCACGGTGGACGATGAAGTCGTCCAGCTTCCATTCGCCGATCAGGTCTGATGCTTGCACTGCCATTTCTCCATGTATGCGAAGGCGGAACGCCCCTCTGAGGCTTCCGCCCTACGCGTTTACTTCAGCATCGGCAGGTCCAGGCCCTGCTCTTTGGCGCACTTCACCGCGATGTCGTAGCCGGCGTCGGCATGGCGCATCACGCCGGTGGCCGGGTCGTTGCGCAGCACGCGGCCCAGACGCTCGGACGCGGCGTCGGTCCCGTCGCAGACGATGACCACGCCGGCATGTTGCGAGAAGCCCATGCCCACGCCGCCGCCGTGGTGCAGCGAGACCCAGGTGGCGCCGCCGGCGGTGTTGAGCAAGGCGTTCAAGAGCGGCCAGTCGGACACCGCGTCGGAACCATCCTTCATCGATTCCGTCTCGCGGTTAGGCGAGGCGACGGAACCGGAGTCCAGGTGATCGCGGCCGATCACGATGGGCGCCTTCAGCTCGCCGTTCTTCACCATCTCGTTGAAGGCCAGGCCCAGGCACACGCGGTCTTTCAGCCCCACCCAACAGATGCGCGCCGGCAGGCCCTGGAAGGCGATGCGTTCCTTGGCCATGTCCAGCCAGTTGTGCAGGTGCGGATCGTCCGGGATCAGTTCCTTCACCTTCTGGTCGGTCTTGTAGATGTCTTCCGGATCGCCGGACAGCGCCACCCAGCGGAAGGGGCCGATGCCCTCGCAGAACAGCGGGCGGATATAGGCCGGTACGAAGCCGGGGAAGTCGAAAGCGTTTTCTACGCCCTCTTCCAGCGCCATCTGGCGGATGTTGTTGCCGTAGTCCAGCGTGGCGGCGCCGCGCTGCTGCAGGGTCAGCATCGCGCGCACTTGCACAGCCATGGACTTCTTGGCGGCGGCGGTGATTTCGGCGGCGGCGGTCTTCTGCTTGTCGCGCCACTGGGCCACGGTCCAGCCCTGCGGCAGATAGCCGTGCACCGGGTCGTGGGCCGAGGTTTGGTCGGTGACCACGTCCGGCGTGATGCCGCGCGCCACCAGCTCGGCGAACACGTCGGCGGCGTTGCCGAGCAGGCCCACCGATACGGCTTTGCCGCTTTGCTTGGCGTCTTCGACGATGGCCAGCGCCTCGTCCAGCGTGGTGGCCTTGCGGTCCACGTAACGGGTTTTCAGACGGAAATCGATGCGGGTTTCGTCGCATTCGACAGCGATCATGGAAAATCCCGCCATGGTGGCGGCCAGCGGCTGCGCGCCGCCCATGCCGCCCAGGCCGCCGGTCAGAATCCAGCGGCCTTGCGGTTTGCCGCCGAAGTGCTGGTTGGCCACCGCGTAAAAGGTCTCGTAGGTGCCCTGCACGATGCCTTGCGAGCCGATGTAGATCCAGGAGCCGGCCGTCATCTGGCCGTACATCATCAGACCCTTTTTATCGAGCTCGTTGAAGTGTTCCCAGTTGGCCCAGTGCGGCACCAGATTGGAATTGGCGATCAGCACCCGCGGCGCGTTTTCATGGGTCTTGAACACGCCCACCGGCTTGCCGGACTGCACCAGCAGCGTTTCGTCGTCCTCCAGCCGCCGCAGCGTCTCCAGGATCTTGTCGTAGCATTCCCAATTGCGGGCGGCGCGGCCGATGCCGCCGTACACCACCAGGCTTTGCGGGTGCTCGGCCACTTCGGCGTCCAGATTGTTCTGGATCATGCGGTAGGCAGCCTCGGTCAGCCAGCTCTTGCAGGTCTTCTCGCTGCCGCGCGGCGCGCGGATATGGCGGGATGCGTCAAAACGCGGGTCGGTCATGGGGGCTCTCCTCTGTAAAACGGGTTCTCATGCCACGTAACATCAATTCGCCACGGAAGCACACGGGAAGACACGGAAACAAATCAAATGACTTATCCAATCGGCATTTGAGTCTTCTTCCTGTTTTCCGTGTTCTTCCGTGTGTTTCTGTGGCAAAAAAGCTTTTTAACTTGCGTGGAAATCCAGTCCATCAACGGCGCAGATTCCGCGCCAACGACCACGCCAGCCGCGCCGCCGCCTTGGCGCCATGGCTGTCGATGTCGTATTCCGGGTTGAACTCCACCAGGTCGGCGCCGACCAGCTTGCCGCTCTTGGCGATGCGGGCAGCCAGCGACTCCACCACGGCGATGTCCACGCCGTAGCCGGCAGGGGCCGACACCGCCGGCATCTGCGCCGCCGGCAGCACGTCCAGATCGATGGTCAGATAGACCACATCCACGCTGTCGAGAAAATCGGCCAGTTGGCCGCGGATATCGGCCAGCTGCCAGCCGTTCATGTCGGTATCCAGCCGCCACTCGGCGCCCAGCCGCCGCGCGGTGTCGAACAGCGCCTGGGTGTTGGCGGTTTCGGCCACGCCCAAGCACAAGTAGCGGAAATGTTGGCCATGCTGCGCGCAGTCGGCGGCGATCTGCGCGAACGGCGTGCCGCTGGTGGCCTCGTTCGCTTGGCGCAGGTCGAAGTGGGCGTCGAAATTGACAATGCCGATGCGCTTGCCGGGATGGGCATCGGCCAGGCCCAGCCAGTGGCCGTAGGCGGTTTCATGGCCGCCGCCCAGCACCAGCGGCAGATGGCCGGCGGCGGACACTTGCCGTACCTTCAAGGCCAGCTTGCGCTGGGCGGCGTCCAGATCGCCGGCGTCGCACACCACGTCGCCGGCGTCGTACAGCGGCTGCGTGGGGTGGTAGGCCAGGTTGGCCAAGGCTTTGCGCAAGGCCTGCGGGCCGCCGGCCGCGCCGACGCGGCCCTGATTGCGGCGCACGCCCTCGTCGCAGGCGAAGCCAATGATGGCGATGCCCGGCGCGCCGCCTTCCGGCAGGGCCTGCACCACCTGGTGCCAGCGCCGGGCCGCCTCGCCTTCCGCCGCGTCCACACGGCCGGTCCACACGCTCATATTGATGCTCATCGCTGAATCCTTGTCTTGCGCTACTCCGCCGCGGCGGAGTGGCGGTCATGCGCTTAATCGATGTGTTGAACCGTCCCGCGGAACACGCGCTGTTTCAAAACTGGCACGCCCACGCTATAGGCGATTTCGGCCGGATGCTCGATATCCCATACCAAAAGGTCCGCCACGCAGCCAGCCGCCAGGCGGCCATGCGTGTCGCCGCGGCCCAGAGCCTGCGCCGCATGGCGGGTGACGCCGGCCAACGCTTCTTCCGGCGTCAGGCCAAACAAGACGCAGGCCTGATTCATCGCCAGGCGGATAGACGCGAACGGGCTGGTGCCGGGGTTCAGATCAGTGGACACCGCCATCGCCACGCCGGCGGCGCGCAGCTTGTCCACCGGCGGTTTTTGCGTCTCGCGCAGGAAATAGAAGGCGCCGGGCAGCAGCACCGCCACGGTGCCGGCGCGTTTCAACGCTGCCACGCCGGCGTCGTCCAGATATTCGATGTGGTCGGCCGACAGGCCGCCGAATTCCGCCACCAGCTCCGCGCCGTGGAGGTTGGACAGCTGCTCGACATGGCCCTTGACGCGCAGGCCATGGCGGCGCGCCGCTTCGAACACGCGGCGGGTTTGCGCCGGCGTGAAGCCGACGGATTCGCAAAACACGTCCACCGCCTCCGCCAGACCGGCTCTGGCCGCCACCGGCAAGATGGTTTCGATGACCAGATCGATATAGCCGTCGGCGTCGCCGGCGTACTCCGGCGGCACCGCATGCGCGGCCAGCAGCGTGGCCGCCACTTCCACCGGCAGCGAATCCTGCAGCCGCCGCGCTGCAGTCAATTGCTTCAGCTCGTCCGCCTGGGTCAGGCCGTAGCCGGATTTGATCTCCACCGTGGTGACGCCTTCGGCCATCAGCGCCTTCAGCCGCGGCAGGCTCTTCAGCGCCAGCTCCTCCTCGTCCAGCCAGCGGGTGGCGCGCACGGTGGAGACGATGCCGCCGCCCTCGGCGGCGATCTGTTGGTAAGGCACGCCGGATAGCCGCTTCTCCCACTCCGCCGCTCGGCTGCCGCCGTACACCAGATGGGTGTGGCAGTCGATCAGCCCGGGCGTGACCCAGCGGCCTTGCAGGTCGAATACCTCGCCGTCGAAAGCAGCCGGATCAACCTCCGCCTGCGGCAACACCGCCGCGATGTGGCCGTCGCGCAACAACAGCGCGTGGCCTTCCAGGCTGCCGTACGGCGCGGCGCGGGCCGGGTCCATGGTGGCCAGCCGGGCATTCAGCCATAGGCTGGGGCGGTGCGGATGAATCGGTGGCATCGGTTTCTCGCGCAGTGATTTGTATATACAAATACGCGCATGGTTTAGCACTGTCAAGCCGCTGATTTGTAAAATCCGCTACAAATCCTTGATGTTGCAGGGCAATAAAAAAGGCTGCCAGCAGGCAGCCTTTTCCTAATCGCATTAATTGTATATACCGATTTACTTTTTCACGCGCGTTTGCGAACGCAGCTTGTAACGCAGGCCGGGATGCGTCAGCCGGGCGAAACTGACCAGCTTCTTGTGCGACCAGGTGCGGCGCAGCACCAACAAGCACGGTTCGGCGGCGGCAATGCCGAGCAGCGTCTGCTCCGCCGGCCCCGGCAGCACGGCTTCCACGCTATGCTCGATATCCGTGAGCGGGCAACTTTGCATCAGGTAGTCGTTGGGGGTGCGTTCGCGGAAATCCTGGCGCAGGTAGTCGGGCGCGAAAGCCGGGTTGACGTAGCGGTCTTCCAGCTGGATCGGCACCTCGTCCTCGCAATGCACGATCAGCGAGTGATACACCAGGCCGCCGGCGCGCACGCTCAGACGCAAGGCCACTTCCTCGCTGGCCGGCACCGCCTCCAGCACCATCACTTGAGCGGTATGGAGGTGGCCGCGCGCCTCGATCTCGGCGGCGATGTTGTTGATGTCCAACAACGGCGACTCCGCCTTGCGTTCGGCCACGTAAGTGCCGTCGCCGGCGAAACGCAGCAGGATGCCGGCTTCGGCCAGGTCGCGCACCGCCTTGTTGACCGTCATCCGCGACACGCCAAACTGGCGCGCCAGCTCCAGCTCCGGCGGAATCTTGCAACCGGGCAGAAAGTGGCGGTCGCGAATGCCGGACAGGATGTAGTCCTTGATCCGTTGGTAACGGGGTTGCGGGGCGTCTGACACCGTGGCTCCATGTTCGAGGGAATGGCCGATTGTAGCGCGAGCGGCCGCATCGCTGGATGATCCAGCGCAGAAAACCGGAGGCAAGCCATGATGACCCTGCCGCAGTGGCTGGAGGCGTACGACGAAAGCCATCGCCATCCGTTCAACATCGCCATGCACAAGCTGTGCGTGCCGCTGATCGTGCTGTCGCTGCTGGGCATGCTGATGGCCCTGCCCGGCCCGCTGCCCTGGGCCTGGCTGGCCGTGCTGGCGGGCGTGGCCTGGTACTGGCGGCTGTCGCGCCAGGCGGCGCTGGTGATGGCGCTGTTGTGCAGCGTAGGGCTGCTGTTGCTGAGCGCGGCGCAAAGCGCCGGCTGGCCGCTGGGCTACCTGTCGCTGCTGGTGTTCGCGCTGGCCTGGGCGGGCCAGTTTGTCGGCCATGCGCGCGAAGGCAGGAAACCCTCGTTCACCCAGGATTTGCAATTTCTGCTGATCGGCCCGCTGTGGACCCTGCGCGCGCTGTGGCTGCGCTTGGGCCTGATCGACCGCGAAACGCCGACAAAACCCTGATCCACCGCAGCACGCCCCTGGCGCCACGCGCTATCATCGGTCTTTTTTCGGATTTCGATGGAGCGCACATGACCCACCCGCAAGGCATGAGCCTGGCCGAACTGGCGCCTGGCGTAGAACAGATTCTGCTGGCCGGCGACGGCTTTTCCGCCCGTATCGCGCTGCTGGGCGGCCAGTTGCTGGACTACCGCCGGGGCGAGCAGCCGCCCTTGTTCTACCTGTCGCCGCAATCGGCGTATCTGCCCGGCAAAGCGATACGCGGCGGCGTGCCGGTATGCTGGCCCTGGTTCGGCGCCCATTCTTCCGACGCCGCGCAGCCAGCGCACGGCGTGGCCCGCCAGCAGCTATGGAAGCTGGCCGAAGCGTCCCGCGACGGCAAAGTGTTCCACGTGAAACTCAGCGGACCGCGCCACGGCGAGCTGTCGGCGGTGCTGGACTTCCGCATTGGCCCGGACGGCGTCGCCATCGAATTGACCACAGCCAACCACGGCGCATTGCCGCAAACCGTCAGCGCCGCGCTGCACAGCTATTTCGCGGTATCCGACATCGACAGCGTCGAACTGCTGGGGCTGGAGGGCGCGCCGGCGCACGACAAGCTCAGCGATCGCCGGCTGAATCTGCCTGCCCTGCCGTTCCGCTTTGACGGCGAGGTGGACCTGGTGGCCTACCGCGGCGGCGCCATCACGCTGCAGGATGCCGGCTGGCGGCGCGCCGTCCGCATCGCCAGCGCCGGCTCGCACAGCGCCGTGGTATGGAACCCGGCGCAGGCCAAGGCGCAGCGGCTGGCGGACCTGCCGGATGCAGACTGGCGGCGCTTCGTCTGCGTCGAAACCGCCAATGCCGGCGACGACGCCCGCGCGCTGGCGCCCGGCGCAGCGCATAAGCTGGCTTGCCGTGTGGATTTCTCTTGCCGCGACTAGGGGTTATAATCGATGACTTGCCGCCGGCAGCAATCCGGCGGCGCTTCCCCGCATACCGGAACATTGCAGCAATGGCACGACCAGACAAGATTTCCCGCTTCCTTCCGCTCACCTTTGCCAACGGCAACAGCGTGCGCCGTTTCGGCAAGCATTGCCCGCAATGCCGCTCCATGGTCAGCGCCGAACACATGGAAGGCATTGCCAGCCTGATGCAGGGCAAGATCTTCCTGTCCGCGGACGCCCGCTGCCCCAAATGCGGCGAAACCTTCCCGGTGGCCTGCGTCATCAGCGACGACAAGCGTGTGCATCGCGTGGTGCTGCCGCTGTGGATCTTCCGCATGTGGCTGAAATCCGCCACCCGGCACGACCCGCAGCCGGTGGACAACGACAGCTGGCAAGTGGAGAACGAATCGCCGCAGGGCCTGATGCTGTCGGCCGACGCCGAGGTCGTCCGCTCCGAAGAAATCCTCGGCCGCTTCCAAGGCGAGCCGATCTGCGCCTGGATCGAATACCAGGGCCAGCGCTTCGTCTTCGACCGCGCCGCCTCCAGCAACAATCTGGCGCTGACGCCGAGCGAGCTGCTGCTGGAAGGACGCTTGATCTACCGGCAGCAATAACGGCTGCCGGCGCGCCCAAGCAAAACGGCCAGATTTCCCTGGCCGTTTCGCTTTCCTGCCTCAGACTCAATGCACGCTGGCCGGGTAACGGCTGGCCACCCAACTTTCAAAGCGGTCGAACATCGCCGCGTCGCCGGCCGCGTTGTCGGCGATCAGCTCCGCGCCGTGCACCAGGCGGATATGCGCATCCAGATCGCCCGGGTACTGCGCCGGATAGTCGCGCGCGGCGGATTCGGCTATCAGCTTCTGCGCCTCGGCCCACGCTTGCTCCACGCTCTGGTTGCAGCTGTCGGCCAGATAGCGGGCGTTGAACGGCTCGCCGGTCAGGCTCAGCAGCGTGGCGTTGTGATTGATGCTGTTGCCCGGACCCCAGTAGTGCTGAGCCAGCAGCGGGCCGATGGCCGGGTTGTCGGTCAGATAGCCGAACTTGCCGATGAAGTAGGCGCGGGTCTGATGCACCGCCATATTGGCCAGCAAGTAGCCGTGATAGGCGGCGGCCGATTCCTGGTTCAGCAGGTGCGGGATCGCCAGCAGCGGACGCGGACTGACCGCGATGCCCAGGATGCGCCGCTCGCTGGCGCGCGCCAGTTCCAGCACCCGCTCGGCGGTCAGTTCGTTTTCCGGCAGCGCGTACAGCGCGCGCTCGAAGTAGGCGACGACGGCGATGGAGCGCTCGGCGTAGGCGGCAAACGGCTGGGCGGCCTCGATGCGGGCGCGGATCAGCTCGTCGGGAATCACTTCGCCCTGACCGTTGCGGGCGTAGCGCTTCAGCCAGTCGGCGTCGTCCAGCAGGCTGTCGCAGAACATGCTCTGGGTTTCGGCGTAGGCCATCGAAGTCGGCGCGAACTCCTGGGAGAAGCACGGCGCATTCTGCGTGACGTTGGCGAAGTGCGCGGCGTGGCCGCCCTCATGGAACAGGGTGTTGATGGCGCGCGCGCCGCTGCCCACCTGGTCCGGCTTGGCGTCGGCGGTGAAGTTGATCTGGCCGGGCACCCAGCTTGCGCCATCGAAGAAGGACGGAATCGGACCATGGCAGAAGCCGTTCTGATACTTGCCCTGGCGCTCGATCAGGTCCAGCTGCATGGTCGCGCCGCGGTACTGGATGCCCAGGCGGCGGAAACTCAGCACCCAGCGTTCCACCGCCTTGGAAAACGGCAGGTAGGGATCGATCTGGCGGGTGACGTCGCCGCTCATATGAAAACGCAGATTGTGGCCCAACAGCGCGGCGTCGCCATGCTTGGCCTGCAAATCATCCAGCGCGCGCTGGTTGGCGTCGCGGGTGCGCGCCTCGAAATCGTCCAGAATGGCGAACAGCTGATCCGGCGTCATCTGCTCGTTTTTCTTCACCTTGTATTCGAAGTAGTCGGCATAGCCCAGGCTGCGGGCCAGCTGGTTGCGCTTGACCACGATGTCGAGAAAGCCGTTGTCCAGCACCCAGCGCTCCAGGCCCAGCAAAGCGTCGTGCGAGCTCTTGCGCGCCGCCTCTTCGCGGTTGGTGCCCATATTGGTGCTGAGCATGCTCAGCGTCGCTTCTTCGCGCTCGCCAGCCTCGTTGAGATGGTGCATCTTGTAAGCGCGGCGCTTGGCGAACAGCTCGGACTCCAGCTCCACCAGCTCGGTCATCAATTTACGCGCTTCATCGCTTTCAATGATGTTGCTCTCAAACAGCGCCAGCCACCCCTTGAAGCCATGCAGCAAGGCATCGCGCTCGGACTCGGCCGGCAAGCCCTGCAGCTGGGCGACAGCCGACTTGGCCTGCGCCAGCCGCTCCGGACTGGAAATGAAGTCCTTGAACGCGGCTTCGGCGCGGGCGAAGCCGGCGTCGTCGTCGGACACCGCCATATAGGTGTCCCAGAACAGATCTTCCTTAGCTTTATGAACTTGCAGATACGCGTGGTTGAGCGCGTCGAATTGCTGGCGCAGCGTAGCCAAAACCGTCATGTCCTCATCTCCCGGGTAGTGTGGAAGCCGCGCGAAGGGCAGCCTGTCCCGGCCACTGGATATCGCAACGGCATGCATGAGCAAGTTTCATTGCAGATAGCCAACAAGGTCAAGTTAATACTGGCTATTTGGCGATAGACGCATGCAATTAGCGCATCAATGGTCACGCCCGGCCAGGCCACCAGCACAGCGAGGCCTCGCGGGCGGCGTCGACGAAACCCAATTGGCGATACAGCTGCAGCGCATGGTAGCGGGCGTCAGCCGCCACCAGGATACGAGGCGCGCGTTGCAAACCCCATTGCGCAATATGGCTGAGCAGCTGGCTGGCCAAACCCAAGCGACGCACATGCTCGGCCGTGGCCACTTGCTGCACGCATCCCAGACCCGGTTGCAGAAACAAACCCGCGCAAGAGAGCAGCGCCCGACCATCGAAAACGCCCCAAGTATGTCCGCAGCCCTCCGCCTCCAATTGACGGTAGCGCCGCTCATGTCCGGCCAGGAAGCTTAAATAATCCTCTTCCAGATGTTCCGCATCGCGCGCATCCAGCAGCAATCGCCGCCATTGCGCCCAGTCCTCGTCGCTGGTCAGCGGACGGATGGCCAGGGATGGGCTGAGCGGCGCCGGCCGCAGCGTTTCGCCCGTCATCAGCAAGACTATGGTTTCTTCATAGCGGTAACCCGCATCCAGCCAATCCCGATACGCCTCTGCGTTGGCTGGGGCGCCAAGCGGCCATTGCAGCACGCGATGGCGAATGGCCGGATAGTCGGCGAAGGCGGCGGCGAAGCGCCGCTCCCACTCGCGCCGGCTGCCGGGTTCCGGCCCGTGGTCCAGCCATAAAGCATTGCCGAAATAAAAGCCTGGCTGATCTTCCGTCAACAATCTCCAGCCGCCGTCGATGCGGCGCAGCGAACTGGACGCGCCCAGCAGGCGCCATTCGCTCTGCGCGCCCAACATGCCCAAACTGAGCGCCAAGGACACGCGACCATCGCGCGCCGGCGCCGCCACAAAACCCAGCCGTCCAGCCAAGCGCAAGGCCGCGGCATTGCCCTCCGCCGTGTCCGCCTCCACCCGGTTGACGCCCAGATGATTGAAGCCGGCATCCAGCAGCAAGCGGGCAGCCTCTTCGGCATAGCCCTGCCCCCAGGCCGCTTCGGCCAGTTCTGCGCCGAAACTGGCCACGCCAGGCGACACGGTCAAACGCAAACCCACCGAACCGACCAGCTTGCCGTCATCGCGCCGGATCACCGCCAGCTGCCAAGCGCGGCGCGGCGACTGTTGCTGGCTGATGAAGCGGTCCAATAATCGCGAGCTGAACGCCGGCGCGGTCTCAGCCGCGGGGTAATGGCGGCCGAATGCCAAGCCGCTGCGCAAACGGCCATAGGGTTCCAGATCCTCCGCAATGAAATCGCGCAAGATCAAGCGCGGCGACCGCAAAGGCAAAATCAACATACGCCTCCCTTCACCAGCCGCAGCTGCCAATGCCGCTGCCACAGCGCTTCGCGGCGCGAGAAATCGTCCGGAAGATCGAAATAACCGGATGGAAGATACAACGACGATAAATCTAAAGAATAGGAATCGGCGCGCTCGCGACCGAGCACATCGCGCAGCAAATGGCGCGACAGAATAAAGAACGATGCCATGATGGCGGTACCTGTAAAGAACGAGTAAAGATCAGTGGGAAGCCGATCATCGCGGAGACGTTCCGCTTCCCTGCATGGCCCGCCGCGCCGGAGAGGCGCTGCGGGAGTGCGCGCAGTCTGCCTGCCGCGGCCTTACGCGTCAAGCATATGGCTCAATATCGCTTGTCATTGTGGCGGGATTGGCCAGCGCGCTGCAGCCGATAATATTCGCGCCAGCGCCAGAAGCCGGTGCGTAGCACCGCATCCATCAGTCCCAGCTGCAAGCCCACCAGCATGGCGTACAGCAGCATGCCCTGCTCGCTGGGCATCAGCGGCACCGCCCAATCGCTCAGGTGCGGATAAAGCAGCCAGGCCAAGGCCAGACCGGCCACCAGCGTCAGTTCCACCGCGCGCCAGGAACGGGTGCGCAACGCCAGCCGCGTAATGATATCCGTGAGGAAGAACACCAGACTGACGAGATAAAGGGCTACCATTGTTTTTCCTTTCCGCCATCGGCGCGCTGCCGCCGCGCCAGCCAAGTTTTCACTACCGCATCGGTCAGGCCCAGCTGCAAGCCCACCAAGGCGGCATAACACGCCATGCCGTAAGCGTCCGGCATCCACGGCAGCAGCCAGAACGGCAAGCGTGGGTACAACAGCCAGGCCAGCAGCGTTGCCAATCCGGCCAGCAGGCGCAGCGCCGCCGCGCCGCGTTGCCGCAGCCAGTAACGCACGCTCACCGCGCTCGCCAAAAACACCATGCAAACCAGCCACAGCACCGTGCTCGCTCCGCCGCCTTTCTTCGGTTATAGCCAGCCAAATCCATACTTTCGGACAGGCTGAGCCGCCATTCGTCAGAAAACCCGAACGCCATAAGCGAACAGCCCCGCTTAAGCGGGGCTGTTCAATCAGGACGGGGCTTTCAGACCGATGCGGGGCTGCGTCTTCCGCGCCACAAACCACGCAGGCCGACGGCCGAATACAGCAAAAGCGCCGCCCAGATCAAGGCAAAGCCCAGCGCGCGGTCCGGGCCGAACGGCTCGCCATACAGCAACACGCCCAGCGCCAGCTGGATGCTGGGGCCGATGTACTGGATCACGCCCACCGTAGCCAGCTTCAAGCGGCGCGCACCTGCGGCGAACATCAACAAAGGCACCGCGGTGACCACGCCGGCCCCGACCAACAACAAGTCGCCTTGCCAGCCCAGATGGCCGAACGCACCATCTCCGCGCCAGGCGAACCACAACAGTGCGGCCAGCGCCAGCGGCGACATTAGGAAAGTCTCCAAGGCCAGCCCCGGCAAGGACGGCAGCGGCGCCATCTTGCGCAGCAAGCCATACAGGCCAAAGGTAGCCGCCAGCGACAGGGCGATCCACGGCAGCGCGCCGGCGCTGAGCGTCAGCCAGGCCACGCCCGCCGCAGCCAAGGCCACCGCCAGGCGCTGCGGCCGGCTCAGCCGCTCGCCCAGAAACAAGCGGCCCAGCAGCACATTGACCAAGGGATTGATGAAATAACCGAGGCTCGCCTCCACCACGTGGCCGGCATTCACCGCCCAGATATAGATCAGCCAGTTCAGCGACAGCACGGTCGACGACAAGGCGAAGATGCCCAACTGGCGCGGACGACGCAGCGCCTCGCGCAGATCGCCCCATTGCCGCAGCGCGCTGAGCACCAGGGCAACGAACAAGGCCGACCACACGATGCGGTGGCACAGAATTTGCAAAGCCGGGACGCTGTGCAGCGGTTTCCAATACAGCGGAAACAGTCCCCAGCAGACGAAGGCGCCTACGGTGTACAGCACGCCGCGACCGGCGCCATCGGATGAAGAAACAGACATGGGATTCTCGAAAACAATGCTCCAGCAAACAGCTTACCCGCTTTGTCCGCTTGGGATAATCATCAAACCCTGCACAGTCCGTTCACAAACACTTAACACAACACAGATTTTTGCTGCACTGGCACATAAACCGCACCGCCAAGCGGCATCGCGCGCGATCCCTTTGACGTTGACGTAAACGTCAACTATAGTCTGGCGGCATTAGGGTTAACACTCTAAGCTGCATCAGCCGCGCATACCCAGGGCACACGGTATAAAAATAAAGTGTCAGTCGCGTTGCCACGCAGCAGACGCCCGGCACATGCCGCCCACAAGGCCGCCCGCGGGCTGATCGCCACAAGCGAGCACGACAGGAGGAGAAACCATGTCAATCCGCCATGCAGACCTGGAAGAAAAATACACCGCCCCCACCGGCCAGGTACTGATGACAGGCATTCAGGCGCTGGTGCGCCTGCCCATGCTGCAACAACAACTGGACCAGGCCGCCGGCCTGAACACCGCCGGCTATGTCACCGGCTATCGCGGCTCGCCCTTGGGCAACGTCGACCAGACCATGATGAAGGCCAAGAAGCATCTGGACGCCCACAAGGTGGTGTTCCATCCCGGCCTCAACGAAGACCTGGCCGCCACCGCCATCTGGGGCACGCAGCAGGTCAATATGTTCGAGGGCGCCAAATACGACGGCGTCTATTCGATGTGGTACGGCAAGGGCCCCGGCGTGGACCGCTCCGGCGACGTGATCAAGCACGGCAACGTGGCCGGCACCTCCAAGCACGGCGGCGTGCTGCTGGTATGCGGCGACGACCATGCGGCCAAGTCGTCCACCTTCCCGCACCAGTCCGACCACATCCTGGCCGCCAGCATGATACCGGTGCTGTCCCCGTCCGGCGTGCAGGAAGTGCTGGACCTGGGCCTGCACGGCTGGGCGATGAGCCGTTATTCCGGCTGCTGGGTGGCGATCAAAGCCATCACCGACACCATCGAAAGCTCGGCCATCGTCGACATCTCGCCGGAACGCTTCGAATTCAAGATTCCCAAGGACTTCCCCATCCCGGAAGACGGCCTGAACATCCGCTGGCCGGATACCCCGCTGGCCCAGGAAAAGCGCGTGCTGCACCATCGCTTGTACGCCGCGCTGGCCTACGCGCGCGAGAACAAGCTCAACCGCATCACGCTGGACTCGCCCAAGCCGCGTCTGGGCATCATCACCTGCGGCAAAAGCTATCTGGACGTGATGCAGGCGCTGGACGACCTAGGCATCAGCGAGGCCCAGGCGGCGGAAATCGGCCTGCGCATCTTCAAGGTGGGCATGGTGTGGCCGCTGGAGCCGGAAGGCGTGCGCCAGTTCGCCGAAGGCCTGGAAGAGATTCTGGTGGTGGAAGAAAAACGCCAGATCATCGAATACCAGCTGAAGGAACAGCTGTACAACTGGCGCGACGACGTGCGCCCGCGCGTGGTGGGCAAGTTCGCCGAAAAAGGCGAATGGGCGCTGCCGCACGGCGATTGGCTGCTGCCGGCCGCCGGCGAGCTGACCCCGGCCATGATCGCCCGCGCCATCGCCAGCCGGCTGGCGCTGATCTACGACAGCCCGGTGATCCACGACCGCCTGAAGTTCTACGACGACAAGGAAGCGCAGCTGGTCAAGCCGCGCGAATCCATCGCCCGCGTGCCGCACTACTGCTCCGGCTGTCCGCACAATACTTCCACCAAGCTGCCGGAAGGCAGCCGCGCCGTAGCCGGCATCGGCTGCCACTACATGGCACACTGGATCACCCCGGAAAACACCAAAACCTTCACCCAGATGGGCGGCGAAGGCATCACCTGGCTGGGCCAGGCGCCGTTCACCACCACCAAGCACATCTTCACCAATCTGGGCGACGGCACCTACTTCCACTCCGGCATCCTGGCCATCCGCGCCGCGGTGGCCGGAAAAGTGAACATCACCTACAAGATCCTTTACAACGACGCGGTGGCCATGACCGGCGGCCAGCATGTGGACGGCTATCTGGACGTGCCGATGATGACGCGCCAGCTGGCGGCCGAAGGCGTCAAGCGCATCGTGATCACCAGCGACGATCCTGACAAATACAAGCACGCCCAGGGGCTGGCCCCCGGCATAGACGTGTTCCACCGCCGCGAACTGGACCGGGTGCAGCGCGAACTGCGCGACACCGAAGGCGTCACCATCCTGATCCACGACCAGACCTGCGCGGCGGAAAAGCGCCGCCGCCGCAAGCGCAACGAGTTTCCGGACCCGGCCAAGCGCGCCTTCATCAACGAGCGCGTGTGCGAAGGCTGTGGCGATTGCAGCCAGAAATCCGGCTGCCTGTCGGTGTTGCCCGTGGAAACGCCGCTCGGCCGCAAGCGCAAGATCGACCAATCCAGCTGCAACAAGGACTACTCCTGTGTCGAGGGCTTCTGCCCCAGCTTTGTGACGGTGGAAGGCGGCAAGCTGAGAAAGCCGGCCGGCGCCAGCGCCGATCTGGCCAAAATGCCGGCCCTGCCGGAGCCCAAGATCCCGGCCCTGCGCGAACCGTTCGGCATCATGGTCACCGGCGTCGGCGGCACCGGCGTGGTCACCATCGGCCAAGTGCTGGGCATGGCGGCGTATCTGGACAACAAGGGCGTGACGGTGCTGGACATGGCCGGCCTGGCGCAGAAAGGCGGCTCGGTGTGGTCGCACGTTCGCATCGCCGAACATCAGGAGCAGCTGCACGCCGTGCGCATCGCCGCCGGCGACGCCAACCTGGTGCTGGGCTGCGACCTGGTGGTGACCGCGGCGGAAGAAGCGCTGGCCAAGATGCGCGAGGGTTTCAGCTATGCCATCGTCAATAACTACGAGTCGCCGACCAGCGGCTTCCTGAAAAACCCCGACCTGCGCTTCCCGGCCAAATCGATGAAGGACGCGATCATCGAATCCGTCGGCGCCGGCCGCTTCAGCGAGGTCAACGCCAACCGGCTGGCCACCGCGCTGATGGGCGACGCCATCGCCAGCAATATGTTCATGCTAGGTTACGCCTGGCAAAAGGGCCTGGTGCCGGTGTCGCTGGAAGCCATCATGGAAGCGGTGCGGCTGAACGGCGCGGCCGTGAAGTTCAATCAGGACGCCTTCAGCTGGGGCCGCCACGCCGCGCACGATCTGGCCCGGGTGGAAGCCTTGGTGACGCCGAGCGCCGTGGTGGCTTTCGTGCCGCGCGAAACGCCAGACGCGGTGGTGCATCACCGCGCCACCCTGCTCACCGCCTACCAGAACGAGGCGCTGGCCGACCGCTACAAGGCGCTGGTGCAACAGGTCAAGCAGGCCGAGGAAGCCGTCAACCCCGGCAGCACCGCGCTGACGCTGGCCGCCGCCCGCGCCTACCACCACCTCTTGGCCTACAAGGACGAGTACGAGGTGGCGCGTCTGTACAGCGACGGCGAGTTCCAGCGCGAGGTGGCCGCCCAGTTCGACGGCGACTACAAGCTGCGCTTCCACATCGGCGTGGCCTGGCTGACCGGCGGCAAGCCGCGCAAGATCGCCTTCGGCCCATGGCTGATGCCGGCGATGAAGGTCCTGGCCAAGCTGCGCTTCCTGCGCGGCAGCGCGCTGGACCCGTTCGCCTGGCAGGCGGACCGCAAGCTGGAGCGCCGGTTGATCGCCGAGTTCGAACAGCAGCTGCCGATCGTGATCTCGCGCCTGAATCTGGCCACGCTGCCGCAGGCGGTGGAATGGATGAAGACCTGGGAAGGCGTGCGCGGCTTCGGCCACATCAAGCTGCGCAACTACCAGCAGGCGAAGGCGAAGCAGGCCGAGCTGCTGGGCCATGCCGGCGAGCCGGGCAAACCGGCGGCCAGCGCCGCCGTGGCCTGAGCATAAGATTTTCCGCAGCTTTTGGCGCCGACTATTGTCGGCGCCTTTTTTACGCCCATAGGGGCTGTTGACGTTCGCTGAGCGGTCGCGCCGGGATGCGTTTTGCGGCGAATCGAGGCGTTTCGCGCGCCGCATAGTCATCCTCTGCCAGCGCGGAACGACGAAGAGTCGGCGCGAAAGGCGCCCGGCCCAGATCGGCTCAAACGCGATCCCCGCAGCAAACGTCAACAGCCCCTGGAAATGACAAAAAAATCTTCTATGTTTCAAGACATGCCAAAAGATTTTCACCGCCTGGAGGCCACCCCATGACCGCCCTGCTTCGCCGCGCCGCAATCGCCTCGCTCAGCCTGATCCTGATCGCGTGTTCCAGCAACCCGCCGGCCAAAATGGCCGGCTGCATCGGCAGCGTGATGCCGCCGCCCCCGGGCATGAGCGCGGCGCAGAACCCGGCCCTGCTGGCGCAAGCCGTGGGCGCGCCGGGCAAGGGCGGGTTGTGCGAGGGGGCGGTCTACCAGCAGGACGCAGGCGCCGCCGTGCTCGTCTACCGGGTGTGGGACGACAGCAAACCCAGCTCGCAGATGGGACGCTGGTGGTCGTTCAGCCAACCGCAGGGACCGGTGGCGCAATACCGCGCCGAAAACGCGATTTGCCCATCGTGGAGTCAGCTCAATCATGTGGTGCGCTGCCAGCTGAAAGCCGGCGCCCAGGTGGCGGTCGGCACTGGCCAGAGCGCCGCCTGCGCGCCGGATCCGGACTACCCGCCGTCGCCGGTCAACCAGGTCTATGTCCCCAATAGCAGCCCGGACGGCCTGTTGGTGGAAAACTGCCAGGATGCAGGGAGCTTCCCGCCGGCACAGTAACAGCGCGGCCGGACATGCTCACAATGGCACAGCCGCCAGGATAAGGGCTAAGCGCGCAGCCCGCGGCAGGTTTCCCCTATGCCGGCCTGGATGCACAGATCGAACAGCGAGTCGAAACGCGTGGGGGTGTAGTTGATCAGCGCGCAGGGAATGCCGGCGCGCGCGGCTTCCAGCGGGATCAGATTGACCGGCGACACCTCCAGCGACGAGCCCATCACCAACAGCAGGTCGGCGTTCAGCGCCGCCTGGAAGGCCACGTCGATCAGCGGCACCGCCTCGCCGTACAACACCACATCCGGCTTCAGCACCGCGCCGCAGCGGCGGCAAGGCGGCACCTCGTGCTGCTGTACGTAGTCGAGCGTATGCGGCGTCGCGCAGTCCGGACAGCTGGCGCTCAGCAGCGTGCCATGCATTTCCAGCACGCGGCGGTTGCCGGCGCGGCCATGCAGGCCGTCGATGTTCTGGGTGAGGATGGTGACTTCCTTGCCGGCCTGCTCCAGCGCCGCCAGGAAACGATGGCCATCGTTGGGCTGGTAGTCGCCCACCAGCTTGATGCGGAAGATTTCGCGGAAGGCTTGCCAGAACGCGGCCGGCGCGCGGCGGAAGTAATCGATGGACACCACATCGGCCAAGCTCATATCGCGCGACCACAGGCCGTCTGCGGAGCGGAAATCCGGAATGCCGGATTCGGTGCTCATGCCGGCGCCGGTCAACACGGCGATCCGCCCGGCGTCGTCTATCAGTTGCTGCAGATACTGCCGCTGTTGCTCAGTCGCGCTCATCATCGGTCCTTGCATGCCACTCCCGGCACTATAGCGCAGGGCTTATGGCGCCGGATACTTGATCGCATTCTTGACCATCTTGTCCCGAACCGCCTGATCCAGATCGACGCCGGTGACCATGGCCAACCGGGTCAGGTACAACAACACGTCGGCGATCTCTTCCTGCAGATGGGTGAAACGCGCCGGATCGTCGCGCAGGGCCGCGGCGCCGTCATCGCCCAGCCATTGGAAGATTTCCGCCAGTTCTCCCACTTCGCCCACCAGAGCCAACACCAGATTGCGCGGCGAGTGGTGGCGGTTCCAGTCGCGCTCGTCGGCAAAACGCTGCAGGGCTGTGGTCAGGCCGCGGGTATCGATCAAAATCTCGTCGCTCATATTCATCCACTCCCGTTTCACGTGAAACATCCAGGCATCGACGCAGACAGTAGCAGTCGTACGGCAAGCCCGGCTCTGGGCGTTATCTGCGGATACTTGCTGGGCAAACGAAAATGCCCGGCCAGGCCGGGCATCGTCAAGCCATGCAGACAGACGCGTTAAATCAGACCTTCATCCTTCAGGGCCTGCTGCACCGCCGGCAGTTCCGCCACCCGTTGCAGGAAGGCCAGCAGCGACGGATAGTCGGCCAGCGAGCGATGCACATATTGCGCCCAGGAGAGGCAGGTAAACAGATAGGCATCGGCCACGCCGAACTGGTCGCCCTGCAGATAGCGCGTAGTTTCCAGCTGACGCTGCAGCAAGGCCAAACGCGGTTGCAGCCGCTGCCACGCCTCGTCCTTGGCCGCATCGGTCTTGGCGAAGAACAGCGGCGAGAAGTTCTTGTGGATTTCGGTGGCGATGAAGTTCAGCCATTCCTGCAGCCGGTAACGCTCCAGCGTGCCATTGGGCGGCGCCAGCCTCTTGTCCGGCGCATGGTCCGCGATGTACTGCAATATCGCCGCGCCCTCGGTCAGCAGCTCGCCATTGTCCAGCTGCAGCGCCGGCACATAGCCCTTGGGATTGATGGCGGAGAAATCGGCGCCGCTGGCCGTGGTATGCGGCATTTCGCGCAGATTGACCTTCTCAGAAGAAAACGGCAGGCCGCTGGCGATCAGGGCGATATGAGAGGCCAGCGAGCAGGCTCCAGGCGAATAATACAGTTTCATCTCACGACTCCTTGCTGAATGGAAAGGATGGGACGCACCGCAAACCCAAGCAGGGTGAGCCAAAACCGGGACGATTGCAACCACGCTCAGCCCAGGGCCAGACCCATCAGCCCAACAGCGACACCAGCCACTCGATGCGCAGATTCCACCCCGCAAAGCCGGCCAGCCAGAACAGGGCGCCGGCGGCGCCGAATCCCCAGGCGGCGAACAGCGGCAGCAGATTCGCCGACAGCGCGGCCACCGCCGCGCAGGCCACCGCGATGGACAGCGCGGCGTCGCTGATGTCGAACAAGTCGTGACGCGCGTTCAGCGTTTCCATGCCCTGTTCCTTGGCCTGGGCCTTGCGCTGCAAATCCTGGCTCTCCTGCTTGTAGCGTTCCAGCTCATGCTTCAGCTGTTGTTGCCGCGGCTTCAAGGCCCCCGCGCTGGCGGGATTGGCGATGGCCAGCATCTCGGCCTGGCGCAGACTGGCCTCGGCCAGGTGCAGCTTGATTTTTTTGGCCTGGTATTCCGACCAGGCATCGGCCGCGTCGGCCTTCTGCAACTGGCGGGTCTGCACGATATTGTCGTCCTTCAGCTTGCCCAGGCCCATCAGCACCGACAACAGCACCACGGTCAGCGCCACCCAGCTGTTCAGGCGCTTCTTTTCCGCTTCCACGCTGATTTCCACTTCCATATCGTTTCTCCCATGCGCTTGTGTTTACGCACAGCATAACGCGAGCAAGCGGAAATGGTTGCTCAGCCGCCGGTTTTTTTGGAGAACAGCCGCGGCCGCTCATCACGCGGGCCGCCCGCTTTCATCTGCGCGAACAAGGCTTCCACGCGGGCGCGCGCCCATGGCGTGCGGCGCAGGAAGACCAGGCTGGACTTGATGCTGGGATCCTGGCTGAAGCAGCGGATGTCGATCCGGCTGGCCAGACCGTCCCAGCCATAATGCGCGTGCAACTGATTCAGCATCATTTCCAGCGTGACGCCGTGAGTGGGATTATTGGCCTGCGTGCTCATGCCGCGCGTCCTGTCAGAATGAAGAAAGCCGCGAGTGTAAGCCCGCGGCGTGGCGCCAGCCAAGTCACTTGGCTGCGGCGGATTTGCGGCTGCGCGGCGCCCTGGGCTTTTTCGCCGCCGGCGCCGAGGTTGGCGGCGCCGCCTCGGCTGAAGGTTCCGGCGCGGCCGGCCTGGCGCCGGGCACCCCCATGGCCAAGGCCATGCGGCCCAGCCGCTGCTGTTTGTCCACGCTGATCGGCCCGGCCGCCGACAACAGCAGCATCACCAGCTCCAGCGCCATTTCGCGCTGCTGATCGGTGGGCAGCAGGTCCTTGATGGTGGCCAGCGCCCGCTTCTCATCGTTGCGCACCAGCCAGGTCTGGCGCCGCACCACCTGCTTGAACGCCTCCAGCGTCAGGTCCTCGCCCAGGCCGGTATCCTGCATCACGCGGCGGATGGCGTTGAACGGCCGCACGTCCACCACGCCGTTGCCGATGGCGACATAAATCAGCAAGCGCAGGAAGCCGTCCACCGCGCCGCCCTCGGAGTAATGCTGCTCCAGCTCGCGCTTCTTCAGCCGCAGCATCTCGTCGCGCTCCCAGCCGGCATGGTAGCCCGGCACGTGATAGGCCCGCTTCGGATGCAGGCCCACCAGCGCGGCGGTCAGCGGCGCGTCGTAGACGGCGCGGAAAGTCATTTCCTTCAGCGCGTCGCGCTGGTCGCGGTAGCCGTCCAGCCAGCTGGCGGTCCAGTCGGACACCGTCTGCTGCCATTGCCAGAACGGATTGTCCTGGGACACCGGCTTGCGCGCCGCTCTCACCTTGTCGGCCCAATCCGACAAGCCGGTCAGCAGCGGATTGCGGCTGGAGAACCAGCGCCGCTCGAAGCGCGACGGATGCATTTCGCGCATCAGATGGGCGGTCCAAGGCGAGCCGCTGGCCCTGACCCACGGCGAAACGAAGCAGTCGTACAGCTGCTGGTTGATCTCCGCCACCCGCTTCACCACCTGGAAAGCGCGCTCACCCTCGCGGCCATCGCCCAATGCCAGGATGTCCTCCACCTCGCGCGGTTCGAAGCGGATGACGTAGCGGCCTTGCAGATACTGCAGCCCCGGCGTTTCCGGATGGGTATCGGTGATCACCGCCTCGTACAGTCCCGGCGGCAGCACGTCGATCAAGTCCAGCGCGCTGGCCAGCTCGCTGTGCTCCTTGTTGGCCACGCCGGCGGACACAAAGATGCCCAAATGGCCGATCTGCTCATGCAAGCAGTAAACGATGGTCTGCTCATTGCTGCGGATGTCCTCCACGCTGTTGTAGAGGTCGGCGATCCAGTACAGCGCCTGCTGCGGCGGCGTAATGTTGTCGCCCCAGGACGCGAACACGATGATGGGCGAGCGGATCTGCCGCAAATCGATGCGCACCGCGCCCTCGTCCAGATACACCTCGCCGCGGCTCAGGCGATTGCCGACGAACAGGTTCTGGCTGATCCACTCCATCTCCTCCTTGTTCAGCAGATAGTGGCCGCCCCACCAGCGCTCGAACTCCAGAAACCGCCCGCGTTCGGTATCGATATGGCTGTATAGATGGTGGCCCTTTTTCCAGTAGGTGTTGGCCGGGTCCAGCTGCTCGAAGTTGGACACCAGATGCGCGCCGTCGAACTGGCCATGGCCCAAGTCGCCGGTCAACGAGGCCAGCCAAGTGCCGCCCAGCATGCCGCCCTGGTAGCGCATCGGATTCTTGCCGGCCACGCCGGCCCAGTACGACAGCGGCGAGCCCGCCAAAAGGATGGGACCGACGTCATCCGGCGCCGAGGCAGCCACCATCGCCAGCGCCCAGCCGCCCTGGCAGTTGCCAATGGCGAAGGGTTTGCCGGCATTGCCCGGATGCAGCTCGCGCACACGCTTGAGGAAGGCCTTCTCGGCCCGCCACACGCACTCTATGGTTTGCCCCGGCACCGGCACCGGGAAGAACATCACGAAATAGCACGGGTGGCCCTGGCGCAGCGCGATGCCGATTTCGCTGTCCATCTTGAAGCCGCCGATGCCCGGACCGTGGCCGGCGCGCGGATCGATCACCACGAACGGGCGCAGGCTGGGATCGGTCGGCGTGCAGTTGGCCGGCGGGCGGATCGCCGCCAGCGCGTAGTTGACCGGCTGCGGCAGCTCGCGGCCGTCCATGATGATGTCGAAATCAAACACCAGCACCGGCGGGTTGCCGGAGGCCGCGTGCTCCAGATAGGTGTCGCCGCGCTCGCGCAGCACGTCGCAAAACAGCAGCCCGCGCTGCAGCGCGTCCGTCCAGTAATCCATCCAGTGCTGCCCCAACGACCACCATCCCGTTTTGTCGGATTCGGCCATGCCGCGCTCTCCCTGTGTCGACAGCTTTCACTGTAGTTCACCATGCTGCGGCGCACCGCATCCGCCTCAAAGTATCAATCAGGTATTGCGGCTTAACAGTCCTGAACATCCGCGATTTTGCTGGAAAAACTCCCCTGACAATTACCGCCAATACTGCAAACGTCACAACTCCATCAAGGAAGGATCCCACCATGACCAAGCTGCTAAAGCCCCTGATCGTCGCCGGTTTGCTGCTCGCCGGCTCCAGCGCTGTCTATGCCGATGACGCGCCTGCCGCCATGCCGCACCAAGGCTGGCAGATGGACCCGGCCAAGCGCGAGGCGATGATGGCCAAGCACATGCAAATGCTGCATGACAAACTGAAGATCCAGCCGCAACAGGAAGCGGCCTGGAAAACCTTCATCGCCTCGATGAAGTCGGAGCACGGGACCAAACCGGCGGAAAACGCCAATGAAACCGCGCCGGAACGCATGGAGCACATGATGCAAACACATCAGGCGGAAATGCAGAAACGTCTGGATGCGTTGAAGACCTTCTACGCCCAGTTGACGCCTGAGCAGCAGAAGATCATGGACCAGATGCATGGTCCGCGCGACAAGTGGCCACACCGCGGCAAGCATGAGGCTTCGGCTCCGGCCAAGGGATAAACTGGAAGGCCGCCGCCAATAAGCGGCGGCCACTCCGGAGAATCGGAAAGAGGTTACATCATGAAAGGCCGCATTCGTTTAAGCGGCGCCTTGCTGGCAGCGACGCTAGCCGTTTCCGCCATCGCGCCGGCCGAAGCGTATTACCATCACGGCGGACCGCCACGCATCAGCATAGACGTTTGGCGCGGCGGTTATTGGAACCATGGTTACTACCACGGTCGATTGGGCTGGTGGTGGGTGGTGGGCGGCAGCTGGTATTTCTATAGCGCTCCGGTCTACCCCTACCCCAGCTTGTACGCGCCGCCGGCTGTCGCTGTCGTGCCCGCGGTACCTGCAGTTCCCGCCGTGCCGATGGCCCCGCCGCCGCCAGCCGTCAACCCGGCGCCGCAACAGGCGGCGCAGGTGTGGTACTACTGCAAGGCGTCCAAGCAGTACTACCCATATGTCAGCGAATGTCCAGGCGGCTGGAAGACCGTGCCGGCGCAACCGCCTAAGTGACCGGGGAGTTTCGCCATGACAACACGCTGCTATCTTCTATTGCTGTCGCCATTGCTGGCTGCTTGCACTACGCTGCCCACCGGCCCCACTGTGGCGGTGATGCCGGCGCCCGGCAAACCGTTCGAGGTCTTCGTACAGGAAGAACAGCTGTGCCGTTCCTACGCCGCCGGCAGCATAGGCGTCAACGGCAATGATGCCTCCGCCGCCAACCTGGCTGGCAATATGGCGCTGGGCACCGTAGTCGGCGCCGCCGCTGGGACGCTGATAGGCGGCAACCATCAGGGGGCTGGCGTAGGCGCCGGCGTCGGTTTGCTGGCGGGGACGGCGGTAGGTGGCAGCAACGGCGCCTATGCCGGCTACGACGCGCAGATGCGCTACAACATCGCCTACCAGCAATGCATGTACGCCAAGGGCAACCAGTTGCCAGGGCAACACCCCGCCCAAGGCTATCCTCCTCCGCCGCCGCGCTGGTAAACCAGGACGGCGTTAAAACATCGAAACAAAAGGCAAGGCAGGCTTCATGCGACTGGAAAATATCCGGACCATACTGGATTCAGGCTCGCCGGAGAGGCTAAACCGGATGGGCCGATAAATGACCATCCGTCGATACTGAAGAAACAAGGAGTACGCCATGAGACTGTACGCCCCGTTGATGGCCGGCCTGCTGCTGGCAGCCGGCCTTGCCCATGCCCAGGATGCCAACACCCGCCCGTTCGACAGCACCGTGGTGCTGCCCAGCGTGCCGCTGTCGCTGCATGAGATGAACCAGCCCACCAAACCCAGCGACGTCGTCGCCAAGCCCGCGCAATGAGCCTACGCCCTGCCGTCCCGGCAGGGCCGTCTTTATCGGCCGAACCAGCGGTCGCCGAAATTCACCAACAACACGCCCGCCACCACCAGCAGCGCGCCGATCAGCCGGGCCGCGCTCAGATCGCGCAGCGGCATCGCCAGCCAGCCAAAGCGATCGAACAGCAACGAAGTGCACACCTGGCCGGCGATGATCAGCGACACCATGGTGGCTACGCCCAGCCGCGGCGCCAACAGCGTGGTGCCGAACACGAAACCGGCGCCCAGCACGCCGCCCAGCAGCATCCACCACTCCACCCGGCTCAACGCCGCCAGGCTCTGCCAACGCTGGCCGGTGGCCAGGCTGAGCAGGGCCAGGGTCAAACAACCGACGCTGAACGACACCAATGCCGCCAGCAACGTGCTGCCGCCTATCAGCTGGCGCAATTGATTGTTCACCGCAGCCTGCATCGGCACCACTACGCCGACCAGGAACGCCAGCAGCGGAAAGATTGCCTGCATTGTCATCCCCTCTTATTCAATATCGTTCCACTGCCACAGCGCGCGCCGGCGCCTCATACGGTTCCGGCCACCAATCGTCTATGCGCCGGATCAGACCGTCCTGAATAGTAAAGAAACAAATGCCGTTCAGGGTCTGTTGTTCCACGTGAAACGCGATCTCGCTGACCGCCTGATCGCCATCGGCCAGCACGCGGACAATCTCCAGCCGCCAGTCGCCGGGATAGGTCGCGTTGAATGCCACGTATTGGTCCACGCCGCGGATCCGTTCGCGCGTCTGCGGCACCCGGTATTCCACTTCCGGATGCAGGGTGGCGGCGAATCCAGTCCAGTCGCGCGCATTGGCGCATTCCCAATAGCGGCGGATCAACTGTGCGGACATGTCGGCTCCCGATCTATTCGAAGGCAAACAGGTTAATGGAATTATTTGCCTGGCGCGCGGCTATTGCGCGTATAGGCGCAAAAGCCGGGCTTGGGGCCGATCTTGGGATGGTTGCGGCAGGTATTGGGGCGGCGCTCGTAAATGGTGCAGCGCCGGGTCTGCGCATCCAGATACAGGCAATCGCCGTTGGCGCGCTGCGCCAAGGTGAACAGGCTGTTCTTGAAATTGAAATGCTGGATCACCCGCTGCTTTTCCAGCCGCTTGGCGATGTTCTTGATCGGCTCTTCCAGCTCGAACTCGTCCACCACGCCAATGCGCACCAGATCCGGCAGCTTCACTTCCACCGGCATGGTGCAGCAGGACGCCATGCAGTCGCCGCACAGGCCGTTCTTGTACTTGATCCAGGTTTCCAGGCGGTTGATGTCGGCCACGGGGCATCCTTAACACATTGAATACGCGATACTTTCCCGTTGCGGGAAAGCGCGCATTCTACGGACGCCGCGTCAAACCGGCAAGCAGAAGGCGCGCAGCCAGCGCGTCGTCTCGTCCGGGCCGCGCAGCACATGCCACTGCGCCAGCGGATGCGCGTCGCGCAGCGCGGCCAGTTCGGCGCGGCGCTTGTCGTGGCTGCGCCAGGCCCAGCGCAGCAGGGAATCCGGTCCCCACAGCGTACCGCGCAAGGTTTCGCGGTTGCCATGCGCCAGCGTCTCGCCGCGCCATGCCCGCCAGAGGCTGCGGCGCACGATGCGCCAAGCCATCAAGCGGAGGGGATAGTCGAGCCAGATCACCCAATCGGCGCGCGGCAGCAACTGGCGCAGCGCGGAGCCATAGCAGCCTTCGGCCAGCCAGCGCTCGCCCTGCGCCAACGCCGCCACTCTGGCCTCGAACCCCTCCTGGCGAACCCACCCCGGCCCCCAGAACCATTCGTCCAGCTCCACCAGCGGCAAGGCCAGCGCGCGGCCGATAAGCTTCGCCAAGGTGCTTTTGCCGGCGCCGCTGCCGCCGACGATTACGATGCGCTTGGGCAATGGCTCCATCATTGGTAATGCGCTGCCGCCCGCCAGACCAGGCCGGACGCGTCCAGCCACAAAACCTCGGCCGCCAGGCCACGCGCGCCGCGGTAGTGGATGATCACCGAATCCGCGCCTGTCAGCGTGGCCAGGTGCTCAAAACGCAAATCAGGCAGCCGCCGCAGCGCCTCGCTCCAATAAGCGGCAACCGCCGGCTTGCCGCACAGCCGCCCGGACGGCTCGCCGGCCATTTCGGCGATGTAGGGCGAGCTCATTTCAAAATCGTCACGGTAATGCGCCAGGATGGCGCTCAGGTCATGGCGGTTCCAGGCTGCTATCCAATCCAGCGCCAGCCGCTCGGCGAAAGTCTTGTCCAGCATGAAAACGCTCTCCTCCAGGAATACCGGGTTCAGACGCCAAGCAGGATGGAAGGATGAACCACGCGCGTCACGCGCGGCAGCACGTCCGGCAGATAGATGGTCTGGATGGCTGCCAGTTGGCCATGCGCCTCCCAATGACCGCGGCTTTGCCAATGCTCCACCAGCACAAACTGGCTGGCGTCGGCCTGGGAATGGTAGGCCTCCCACAGCAGACAGCCCGGCTCGGCCAGACACAGCGGCCGCATCCGCGCCAGCGCGGCGGCCACCGCCGGTACCTCGGCCGGCTCCTTCACTTGCAGCGTCACAATCAATGGAAACATGGCTTAATTCCGTTTTTGGGGCGAGCCAGCCGGCTCAGTAGAATTCCATCTGGCGCAGGCCGACATAGCGCGGCGCAATAAAGCCATGCTCGCGGTCGCGCCAATAATCGTCCAGCAACATGGGAGGAAACACCGTCTTGTCGGCAAACTCGCCGCGCGCCAACCAGGCCGCCTCAACGATGTGCTCGCGCACCGCTTCCTCGGCGCTGCAATCGATGGCGCCGCCCAGCAGCTTGCCGGTGAACCAGAACTTGCACTCGCGGGTTTGCGGGCTGGCGAATTCCTCGATATAGGCCAGCGGCCCGATTTCCACCCGCAACCCGCACTCTTCCCACGCTTCGCGCCGCGCGGCGTCCGCCAGCGGCTCGTCATCGATGGCCCCGCCGCCCGGCGCCACCCAGAAGTCGTACACCCCCGGCTTGCAATGCCGCACCATCAGTACCCTGCCCTCATGCTCGACGATCACGCCGGCGCCTATGCGATGTTGCATGCCATTCCTCCCTGAAACCGGCCAGTATATCAAATCAATTATGTATTTGGCATTGCATGAAAGAAACAAGGCGCTTAGCAGAAAAATGCGCGTTCAGGGGCGGTAGACGATCAAGGGGATTTCCATCTCGTCCGGATGCACGCCGGCATGGGTGCCGGCCAATTGCAGTTTGCGCTCGCCTGGCAGCGTGTCGCGCAGGTTCCAGCCCGGCTTGGCGATCAGCGCCACGTCGCCGCAGCGATGAGCCAGATCGGGATGCGCCGGCCCCGGGCCGAACACGCCGGCAGCCAGCAGTTCCGCGCTTGGCTCCACCCAGCAGGCGTGGCCCAGCCGCGCGCGCGCCAGCTCGATGAAACGCTCCATGCAGCCTGGCTTCACATGGCAGTAGCTCATGCGCGTCTCGCCGGACAGCGGGCGCGCCAACAAGCTGTACAGTTCCGGAATTTCGTCCACATCCAGCCATTGTTCGGCCGGCGCGGCGACAAAGCCATGGTCGGCAATCGCCACCACCGCCGCGTCGTTCTGCTTGGCCGCGTCCAGCAGGCGGCCGAAATCGCCGTCCAGCTCGGCCAGCAGCCTGGCGGCCGCCTCGTCGTCCGGGCCGATCTCATGCATCAGCGTGTCCATCTGCCGCAGATACAAATAATGGAAAGCCGGCACCGGCGAATACAGCCGCGCCGTGAGCTGGACGAAGGCATCCTCGGAGTCGCGGTAAGGCAAGCGCATGCTGCTGCCGGCATGGTGGCGGCTGCAGGGAGAGTGGCAGATGTCTTCCGGCAGCATCAGGAAAGCCGGGCGGGAAAAATGCTCGAACAGCGGCGGCGCGCTGAACAGGGTATCGGCCAGCTGCTGCGGCGCGCTGGCGCTGCCAGCAGAATGGCGCACATATAGCGGCAAGGGCGCGATGATTTCCTCGCCATGCAGTTGATGCCAGCCGATCAGGCCGTGGCGAGCCGGCGGCTGGCCGGTCAACACCGTGGTCACCGCCGCCGTCGTGGTGGGCGGAAACACGCTGCTCAAGGTGGCCCGCCGCCGCAGACTCAAGCGGGTTTCCGGCCCCAGCCGCCGCAGCTGCGCCGCTCCCAGCCCGTCTATCAGCAACAGGCAGACATGGCGGTGATGGCCGATGCCGGCAAGCACATCCGTGGCCAGCGGCGGATAACCCAGATCCGGACCGCCCAGCTCCCAACTCAGCGTCTGCATCAGGTTGAGCAGGCCGCCGCCTTGATAATCCGGCCAGGCGGCCCCGGAGCAACGGGATTTCAGATTGGACATGGCGGCTATGCCGATTGGGAAAACCGCATTGTTGTCCTCGCCTCCCGGCGCGTCAACGACTGACCGCGCCATGCTAGCTCGACAAGGCCACAAACTCGCCGCACAGCCGGCCCGCCTGCGCGCCCTCATGTTCCAACACCGACGTCACCGCAATGCGGGCCTTGCCGCGACGCGACAAGGTTTTGATGAAACGCGGCCAGCTATCCGCGTCCGTCAGGAAGGCGCGCGCGGAAAACTCGCCGGCGATGGTTTGCTCATACTCCATGCTGTTGCGCTGGATAAGCAATGTAGCGTTCCGGCCCTCGGCCCTCAGCCGGATATGCAGCAAGGACCAAGCCGCCAGGATGGCCAGCGCCGACGCGCTGCCGCCAAACACCGTCGCGCAGTGGTTGATATTGGGCGCCAGCGGCGCGGTCAGCCTCACCTGGTCCGGATCGATGGCGGCCACCGATGCCTCCATCGCGCGGGACAGCGGGATGTTCTGGTGCAGATAGGCTTGCAGTTGCTCAGCGTGCATGGCATCTCCTGGAACCGGGCCGACTCATGATAAAGCCATTCTCAGCGACGATCATGCTCAGAACGGCGCCTTGGCCAGCGGCTGGAATTGCTGATTGACGCTGCCGGACAACTCTACATTGTCCGGATTCAGCATCCGCGCCGGCGCGCCGGCGGAAAAATCTATCTGGTCCAGGTCCACCCGGATCACATTGGGGCTGCTGGCCAGCTCGAAGAAATACTGCCGGTTGCTCAGGTCCGCCACGGTACGGTATTCGGTGTCATAGGTCGACCCAGGCGTCTTGTACGGCGCGTTGAACGGCACTGAGGCATTGCGCGCGACGGACAGGATGGACGCCACCGCCTGGCGCTGGCTCTGCGGCTCGCGCAGCGTGCTCAGGAAGTAGTTGGCGCGGATGAAGCGGTCTACCGGATTGACATTGCCCGGCAGCGGCGTCTCGCGCGTGGCCTGGGAGAAATCCCACTTCTTCAGTTCCGCCAGCTGCTGCTCATACGGCGGATCGTTGGTCAGCACGCGGAATTCCCGGCCGTGATAGATCTTGGGCTTGCCGTCAACGTACTGGATCAACGCCGAATCGCCGCTGGCATCCTCAATCGCCAGATGCAGCGAGGACTTGAAGCCGGCGTATTCCACCATCACCGGCTGAATCCGCTGCATCGCCTCCAGCGCCTCTGCCACCGTCGCCGCGTTGTCCAGCAGATACTGGCCCCACAGCCCGGCCTGCACGCCCTGCTTGCCCGGTTCGCGCGCGCCGTAGTCGGTGGCAGTCAGGAACAACAGGTGCATGGCCAGCCCCTTCTCGTTCATGCCATCCACCGCGCCGACGCCATAGGCCGATGTCACCACGCTGCCGTATTTGGCAGTCCAGCGCGCCGCATTGTCCTTGATCACGGTGGCCGGCCCCAGCTTGCCGCCATCGCGCGCCATGCCGCGCGGCAGGATCATCAGCCGGGGTTGGGTGGATTCGGCCCAGTCCATGGACCGCCCTGCCAGCACGGCGAGATGGTTGGTGTTCCACAGCGTGCGGGTGCAGGCATCCGCCGCCGGGGACCACAGCGCGAACGATGTCGTCGACGCGATCAGCAGGCTATGCAAGGCAGTCTTCATATCCATCCGGGACCCTTTATCGAAAATTATCAAAAACTTATAGACAGAGCGTAAGACAAGCGGTTCCATGCCGCGCAGACGGAAACCGCCCGGCACAGCCCGAACAAGCCGGAAAATCAGGACGCCACAGGCGGTTCCCTGCGGATATCGGGGAAGTAACACCGCACGACGCGGCGCTTACAAAACGTACGCCAGCCAGCACCACAGCGCCAGCAACAGCGCGTTGGAAGCCAGGAAGGCCAGGAAACGGTGGATCGGGTGATTGTAGCCAAGGTGGATGACGGTATGGACCAGACGCAGCGCGACATAGCCCCAGGCCAGCGCCAATACGGCCGGCGTGGCCAGATTTTTGGCGATGACGATGGCGCCGGCCACGTAGAACAGCACCGGCGCTTCGAACAGATTGGAGAAATTGCGCGCCAGCTTCACCTCGCTGTCAGGCGGCACATCGCCCTGCATCAGCCGGTAATAACTGCCCTTCACCCGCCCGGAACGGGCATTGGCAAAACGGGCGCTTCCCAGGCGGATGCCCACAAAGAAAGTCAGCAATACCAGCGCGAACATCGGGTAGATCATCATCGTCCCTTTCATAGAACCGCAATCGCTTCCCATCTCGTCTTGCAATGCCAACCATGTTGGCCTCCGGCCATCCCGTGGCCTCGCTCAGCGCAAAGTATTGAATTTATCGCGTTGCCGATTGAGGCGAATGCTACGCCAAGCAAAAATAGTCTAAGCTACGACGCCTTTCCGGTAGGAAACCAGATGCATTCCCGGCAACACGGGTCTGGCTGCGCCGAAACGGACAAAACCCAGTTTCTCGTACAAATGGCAATTGCCCGCTTCTTCGAGAATGGTGTCCAAGCACCAACCATGGCGGGGTTGATATAGCTGTTCGACCCATCGTATCGCTTGCTGGGCCAGGCCCTGATTCTGGAAAGCAGGAAGAATGAAAACGGGGCTGATCCGACATTGTTCGCCTCGACTCAGAACCACCACGCGGATCGCGCCAACCAAGTCATCGCCGCGCTGGATCAGGTAAAAATCGGCATCCGGCTGATCTAATTTCTTCACCAGCCTGTCCAAAGGCTCGGCCGCCGGGCTGAAAGCATGGTCCTGATATTTGCGCAGCAGGGGCATGAACGCCTCCACCTGCATCCGGTGGAGCGCCTCGGCATCGTCCAGTCTCGCCTTTATCAAACGGATTTCCATGCGATCGCAAACTTTCGACACGTTAACCAGCACACAAAATAAGATTTAAATGCCATTTAATTTGATCGAAACGCGCACACAATAGCAAGAGAATTAACAGCTCAATGCTCTGTACAATCAAAAAGGGCAAGCCAATAAGGCTTGCCCTGTGTTCAACCACGATAATGTATTGATGCGGCTTCCTCTTGTAGTAGGATGCCGCGTCAGCCTTTCACTGCGGCCGCTGCTTGAAGAAAGTGATAGGCGCGCTGGCCGGGATTTCGTTCGGCGGCGGCGTCTTCAAAATGTGCTTCTTCATCTTGCCCATCACGTGCATCTCGCAGGGACGGCATTCAAACTTCAGGGTGTAGGTCTCGTCGCCGGATTTCAGGATCATCGGATCGGCGCGCACCTGGCCCATCACGCCCTTGACGCCCTTGGCCTGCTTCGGGCACAGATTGTAGGAGAAGCGCAGGCAGTGCTTGGTGATCATCAGCGACACCTCGCCCTCTTCCTGGTGCGCCTCGTAAGCCGGCGCTATCACTTCCACGCCGTGCCGCTTGTAGAAGTCCCAGGCCAGCGCGTTGTAGACGTTGGCCAGATAGCTCAGCTCCTTCTGCGGAAAGACCGCCGGCGGCTCCACCGCCGCCTTGCGTTCGGGACGCGCCCAGGCGGCCAGGCGGGCGGCTTCCAGCTTTTCCACCGCCTCGCGGCGCAGGCCATTGATGACGGATGCCGGCACAAACCACGACTGGGAAAGATTCAGCGCCACATCGTGCGCCTGGAACAAGGTGTTGCCGAGCTTGGCGACGGCGTCGCGCAAGCTTTGCTCGGCGCGGGCGGCATCCTTGGCCGGCTCCAGCGCCAAATCCACAGCGGCGCTGGCGCTGCAGCCGTCGGCGTCGGTATAAGTCAGCGCGAGGCCTGTGGCGGTTTCCGACAGCGTGGCCCACACGCCGATGCGGCGCTCGGCCGATTTTTTCAGCAGCGCCAGTTCCCAGGCGTGGTCGCGGTTGCGGCAAATATCGGCGCCGGGCTTCAGGCCGGAGAGCACGGCCGGATCGTTAGGCTCGCAGCGCCAGACCAGCAGGCCGCCCTCGGCCTTCCCGACTTGCTTGACGGTGTTGAGCTGCATGCCCACCACCTCGCGCTTTTTCATGAAGTTGATGCCGTCGCCGTTGGACATCTGCTCTGTGGTGGCGATTTCCAGCCAGCTATCGCCGACCTTGTGCACGGTGCCGAGGCCGACGCCGACGAACTTGGGCGAATCAAAGGCGCCGATGTCCTGCTTGCGGCCGGTGGCGAAGTAATCCGTCGCCCCGCGGTGGAAAGTCTTGTCCGGATTCGGCGTGAAGAAGATTTCGCTCGTGCCGCTGGCGGCCGGCGCCAGTTCCGGGCGACGCTCGAAGATTTCGTCCAACAGCAGGCGGTAATGGGCGGTGATGTTCTTGACGTAGGACACGTCTTTATAGCGGCCTTCGATCTTCAGCGAACGCACGCCGGCGTCCAGCAACGCTTCCAGGTTGGCGCTCTGGTTGTTGTCCTTCATGGAAAGCAAATGCTTGTCGAAGGCCACCACGCCGCCTTTTTCGTCGGTCAGCGTGTACGGCAGTCTACAGGCCTGCGAGCAGTCGCCGCGGTTGGCGCTGCGGCCGGTGTCGGCATGGCTGATGTAGCACTGGCCGGAGAAGGCCACGCACAGCGCGCCGTGGATGAAGTATTCGATGGTGGCGGAACCGGCCACGCGGTCAGCGATGTTCTTGATCTGCGGAATGGTCAGCTCGCGCGCCAGCACGATCTGGCTGAAACCGGCGTCGGACAAAAAGCGCGCCTTGTCGGCGTCGCGGATGTCGCACTGGGTGGACGCGTGCAGCTGTATCGGCGGCAAGTCCATCTGCAGAATGCCCATATCCTGCACGATCAGCGCGTCCACGCCGGCATCGTACAGCTGCCAGATCAGCTGGCGCGCGGCGTCCAGCTCGGCGTCGTGCAGGATGGTGTTCAGCGTGGCGAAAATGCGCGCGTGGTAGCGGTGGGCGAAATCGCACAAGCCCGCGATGTCCTGCACGCTATTGCAGGCATTGTGGCGCGCGCCGAACGACGGCCCGCCGATATACACCGCGTCCGCGCCATGCAGGATGGCTTCGCGGCCGATTTCGGCGGTTTTGGCGGGGGACAGCAGTTCGACTTGGTGCGGCAACAGGCTCATGGCGATTCCGGGGATGCTATTAAGGTTATTCGGCTGAACGGGCGGGCCGGAAGTATAACGGAATCAGCAGCTTATAGATAGGCTGGTGGATTTCATAGTGCGGTTAAGTGCAACTACCTAGGATTTTTTATACGGATTGATTACCGGCATGACGGCTGCTACCCAAAGAATATTGGAGGCGTGCCCTCCTATCCAGTGAGTCCGTCATGTTCCGCCAACTCTCCATCTTCCAGCGCCTGGCCATCTTGGTTGCGGCGTTGCTGTCCGTTCCCATCCTGGTTGGCCTGTATGGCCTGCATACCCAGGACGGCATCCTCGGCGACTTCGCCACCACCTACTACGACCGCGTGGTCTGCCTGAAACAACTGAAAATCGTAGGCGACGGCTTCGCCGTGGGCATCGTCGACAACGCGCACAAACTGCGCAATCGCAGCCAGACCGCCAGCACCTTCCTCACCAACCTGAAACAGGCCCAAACCGATGTCAAAAAACAGTGGAGCGACTACCGCGCCACCTATCTGACGCCGGAGGAAAAACAGCTGGCAGATCAGTCGGATCAGGCCATGGCCGTGGCCGACCGCAGCGTCGAGAAACTGCGGCAAATCGTTGAGCGCGGCGACGAAGCCGCGCTGCAGAACTATGTGGAACACGATATGTATCCGGCGCTGGATCCGGTGGCGCAGCGCATTTCCGCCCTGGTGGACCTGCAGCTGCGCGTAGCGGCCGAGGAATTCGCCTCGGCGCAACAGCGCGCCGCCGCCAGCCGGCTGGTCAACATCGGCTTGATCGTAGCCGGCGTGCTGCTGGGCCTGCTGCTGGCGCAAACCATCGTGCGCGGCCTGCTGGCCGAGCTGGGCGGCGAACCGCGCGACGTGGTGGCGCTGGCCGGCCGCGTCGCCCAAGGCGACCTGAGCCAAAAACTGCCGGTGAAGAATGGAGACAAATCCAGCATCGTCGCCTCGATGGCGCTGATGCAAAGCGCGCTGATCCAACTGGTGCGCAATATGCAGGACATCACGTTGCGGCTGACCAATAGCGCGACCGAGCTGGCCGCGGCGTCGGAACAGGTGGCCAGCAGCGCCGAAGAGCAAACCCGCGCCGCCTCTTCGATGTCCGCCTCGGTGGAGCAGCTGTCGGTCAGCATCAGCTCGGCCAGCGACAACACCTCCGATGTGGCCAAGGATTCGGTTTCCAGCGGCGAGCTGGCGCGCAAGGGCGAGAGCATCATCAACGAAACGCTGCAAACCATGACCCATGTCGCCGAACAGGCGCGGTCGGCGCAGCAGCAGGCCGACCTGTTGGGCAGCCGTTCGCAGGAAATCGCCAGCGTCATCCAGGTGATACGCGACGTGGCGGAGCAAACCAATCTGCTGGCGCTGAACGCGGCGATCGAAGCCGCCCGTGCCGGGGAACAGGGCCGCGGCTTTGCGGTGGTGGCGGACGAAGTGCGCAAGCTGTCGGAACGCACCTCCCACTCCACCACGGAAATCAGCGGCAGCATCCGCGACATGCTGGATTGCAGCCAGCACGTGGTGGACAACATCCATAGCACGGTGGAGCGGATGGAGGCCGGGCTGGGCCAGGCCGAACGCGCCCGCGAGGCCATCTCCGGCATCACCGGCAACGCGGAGCGGGTCAAACAGTCGCTGTCCGGCATCGCCATCTCGCTGAATGAACAGCAACAGGCCGGCACGGCCATTGCCGGCAATGTGGAACAGGTAGCGCAAATGTCCGAGGAAACCAGCACCGCTGCCATTCAAACAGCCAATGCCGCCAGTCAGGTGGAACAGATGGCCGTCGCCCTGCAATCGGCGATCAGCCATTTCCGCCTGCCGGCTGGTGGCCAAGCCACTGCCGGCGAGCCCGCCTTGCAAGCCGCCGCCTCTCCCGCCGCCTGGCAAACCTGATCCCCTGGCAGCTTGAGCCGTCGCTCTTAATCATTACGCGAGTCAAGATGGCGAACGACTGTTCGCCATCTTTTTTTGTGCGCCGCACAAAAGATGAACGCTTTATCTTTGTTCGCTTCCGAAAATAAATTGGTATTGAAGTGGACATTTAATCACAATTATCACTTATTTGTTTCGCATATGAATGAGACTGGCTTTTAAAGATTAAATTCTCTCGATTTATTAGATTTTTCGTGCCTGAACTCTAGCCAATTCATGACTTTAATCATAAGATGCATCTTGCATGGCAACATTGCAACAGCATTACAGGCAATTTTCATTGGAATAGTCTCATACCAATTGAAGACCAATATAAGACCAGATAATTTCCCTCCAGGATTTCCACATATGGATTCCGCAACTGGACCTGGAGTTAAGAAAAATGCATACGCAACGCTCACTTCTCTTGGCAGTACTGGCTGCGTTCACCGGCGTCGCCCTGGCGGCGGAAGAGCCGGCCGTTCCCCCGGCAAGCGATGGCCCCGCGATGAAAGGCACGGCGCAAGCCATACCCGAAAGCAATGTCTACGATCTGCTGACCAAATCGGAAACCACTCTCAGCGCGCTGTACTACGGCCGCGACCGTCAAGAAACCAACCCAACCGGCAATAATGGCGACATCCGCGTCAACGCCTTGAACCTGGGCCTGAATTTCAAATCCGGCTACGCCTGGGACAAGCTGGGCTTCGATGCCGCGGCGCATAGCTCGATCCGCCTGACCAAGGGCATCGGCTTTTCCGAAGTCCTGTACCACGACTACAACGACATGACCAACCCGGACGAATACGGCGGCGGCAGGGACAAGAGCGATGCGGTGCTGAGCCAAGCGGCGATCAAATTCCGCCAGAACCCGGACGGCCAAGGCCTGTCCTTCCGCGCCGGCTACACTCCGATCAGCATCGGCACCATGGGCACCTCCGGCGGCCTGCAGTCTCACGCCTATCGCGGCTTTGAAGGCAAATACAAGATCGGCGACTTCGAAGTCGGCTATGGCTGGGCCGATCAGTTCCGCAATGAGTGGGACTACCGCTTCCGCGACATGACCAACTCCTGGGAACAGGGCCGCAGCAATGGCAGCACTGCCAAGAAAGTCGATTACGTCAACAGCGTGGGCCTGCGCTACGCGCCTGAAAACGCCTTCATCGACATCGGCTTCGGCGAAGGCAAAGACTACCGCCGCACCGCGCAGATTGCCGGCTCCTACACCTGGAAGCTCTCCGGCGGCGACACGCTGACCGGCGTGGCCTACTACTTCCAGGGCAAGGACGAATCGCAGCTGGGGATGAAGAATTCGCAAACCGCCTGGCACAGCAGCGCCAGCGTGACCTACACCACCGGCGGCCTGTCGCTGATGGGCGGCATCGGCAAGAGCCGCAACCCGGATGGCGGCGAAGTGAACTTCCGCATGACGCCGTACGGCAACAGCGATAACCGGAACTTCATCCAGACCTGGGGCCAGGACGACGACTTCGTCTGGGATGGCATGAAGGTCGTCAAATTAGGCGTCAGCTATGACTTCGCCAAAGTCGGTGTTCCGGGTCTGACCATGGGCGTCAGCGGCAACTACTCCAACGGCGCATTCAATCCGAACACCAACCGCACCTATACCGTCAAAGAAGTCGATGCCAGCGTCGGTTACAGCGTCCAAAACGGCGCGCTCAAGGGATTCAGCATCGGCGTTTATCCAGGATGGTTCCGAAGCGGAGGATTCTTACAGGCCGGTTACGGCAAGGGTGACCGCAACGACGTAAAAGTGATCGCTTCTTACAGCAAGACCTTCTGATGACCGGGCCGCCGCGATGGCAATCGCGGCGGCTCTTTTGGCCAAACTCAAGAAAGATAAGGACGCAGACATGAAGCTGAAGACCCTGAGCCTGTCCCTGTTGATCGCCGCCGGCCTGTCCGCGCCGCTGGCCGCCCATGCCGCCGACAAGCCGGTGCTGGAAGTGTGGACCATGAGCCTGTCGCCCAAGTTCGACGGCTATTTCAAGGAGCTGGTGGCCAAGTACAACGCCCAGCATCCGAATGTGGAAGTGAAGTGGACCGACTATCCCTGGGACGTGATCCAGGCCAAGTTCACCGCTGCCGTCGGCGCCGGCAAGCCGCCGGCCCTGGTCAACCTGAACGTGCCCTGGGCCTACGACTACCAGCAAGAGGGCCTGATCCAACCGCTGGACAACCTGATCGACAAGAGCCAGTACGTGGCCGGCGCGCTGAAGGACGTCACCTTCAACGGCAAGGTTTACGCCTTCCCGCATTACAACGGCGCCGACGTGATCGCCTATAACGCAGCGCTGTTCAAGAAGGCCGGCCTGGACCCGAACCAGCCGCCCAAGTCGTTTGACCAGGAGCTGCAATACGCCAAGATCATCAAGGCCAAAACCGGCGTGGCCGGCTTCGCCCCCAAGATGGGGCCGACCAAGATCGAGGGCCTGTTCCTGCAAAACGGACTGGACGTGGTTAAGGACGGCAAGCCGGCGTTCAACAGCCCGGCCCACGTCGCCTTCGTCAAAAAGCTGGCCGATGCCTACAAAGCCGGCGCGTTGATGAAGGACAATCTGTTCGTGCAGGACAACTTCCAGGTGGCGATGGCGGCGTACAACAGCGGCCGCATGGCCATGCTGGAATCCAGCCCCACCGCGCTGATCCGCGTCCGCGACGAAGCGCCCAAGGTCTACCGCGACACCCGCGTCGCCGCATCGCCGCTGGGCCCCACCGGCATCGCCGCCGGCGGCTGGATGTTCAACTTCGCCGTGGCGCGCAATGTGGACAAGGCGCTGCTGCCGGAAATCGGCAAGTTCGGCAACTACCTGACCAACGCCGACAACCAGTTGGCTTTCGCCAAGCTGGCCGGCACCCTGCCCACCGCGCGCAAGGCGGCGCAGGATCCGCACTTCCAGAAAGTGGCCGACAACGCCGGCCCGGCCGAACGCGCCGTCGGCATCGCCGCCGCCAACCTGGACAAGACGCGCACCCTGTTCCTGTCGGTGAAGAACGCCGACGTGCTGTCGGCCAAGCTGTCGGCCGCGGTGGAAAAAGCGGTGACCGGCCGCCAGGACGCCAAGGCCGCGCTGGACGAAGCCGCCGCCTACTGGGCCGGCAAGCTGTAAGCCTCCCGCAGCGCCCCATCCGCCGCGCGCAACCAGCGGATGGGCGTTTTCGCAAACCCACCGGGAGTATGAGCCATGCGCAATCACCGCAAGACCACTCTGCAAGCCTATCTGTTCCTGGCGCCAGCCCTGTTGCTGCTGCTGGTGTTTTCGTTCTGGCCAGTGGGTTTCGGCTCCTTCCTCGCCTTCACCCGCTACAACCTGATCGACGCGCCGCAATGGGTGGGTTGGGACAATTTCCGCGACCTGTTCGGCGACGAGCTGTTCCTGTCGGCGCTGAAGAATTCGGCGCTGTATCTGCTGGTAGTGCCGGTGATCCAAGTGCTGGCCATTCTGCTGGCGGTGCTGGTCAACAACAACCTGCCCGGCATCAAGCTGTTCCGCGCCGCCTACTATCTGCCCGTGGTCACCTCGGTATCGGTGATCGGCATCATCTGGAATTTCATGTACACCGAGGACGGCGTGCTCAACGCCGTGCTGCGCTGGCTGCACCTGATCAATGATCCGGTGGGCTGGCTCAGCGACGACCACATCGCGCTGTTCGCGGTGATGTTCATCACCGTCTGGCGCGGCATAGGCTGGTATATGGTGCTGTACCTGGCCGGCCTGCAGTCCATTCCGGCCGATGTGCACGAGGCCGCGCAGCTGGATGGCGCCGGCCGCTGGCAGCGCTTCTGGCGCATCACCGTTCCGCTATTGGCGCCCACCATTCTGCTGTGCTCGGTGATGTCGGTGCTGGCGGCGGTGAAGGCGTTTGAGGAAGTGCAGATCCTGACCAAGGGCGGGCCGATGCAGTCCACTTATACCGCGCTGTATTACGCCTACGAGTTCGGCATCAAGTCGCTGAACTTCGGCCGCGCCCTGGCCGCCAGCCTGGTGATGTCTGCGTTCTGCATCGTGCTGGCCTGGCTGAACTTCCGTTACCTGCAACCGCGAGACCGCTGAGGAGGCGCGATGACCCCCACCACTACTCTTCCGGCCGCCGCGCCGCGGCTGGACCGCTTGGGCAACCGCGCCTTCCATTACCTGGCGTTGAGCGCCATCGGCCTGATCACTGTTTACCCCTTCTGGTGGACGCTGGTGACGGCGCTGTCCGGCGATGGCGAAGTGTTCGCCTTCCCGCCGCCCTTGCTGCCCACTGCGCCGACGCTGGCCCACTTCGGCGAGGCCATCTCCAGCATCGACATCCTGGCCTTCTATCGCAACTCGCTGGCCATCACCGCGCTGACGGTGGCCGGCACGCTCTTGGTCAGCGCGCTGGCCGCCTACCCGCTGGCGCGGATGCGCTTCCCCGGCCGGCGGCTGGTGTTCGGCGCCATCCTGGCCACCATGATCCTGCCCAGCGAGGTCAATTTCCTGGTCAACTTCATCACCGTGTCCAAGCTGCAGCTGACCGACAGCTATAGCGGCGTGGTGCTGCCGACGCTGGCCGGCGCGGTGGGCATCTTCCTGATGAAGCAGGCCTTCGAGGCGGTTCCGCAGGACCTGATCGACGCCGCCCGCGTCGACGGCGCTTCGGAGTGGCAAATCTTCTGGCGCATCATGCTGCCGCTGGCCCGGCCGGCGCTGGCGGCGCTGACCATCCTCACCACGGTGTCGGCGTGGAACCAGTACATCTGGCCGTCCATCGTGATGTCCAGCCCGGACAAGTTTCCGCTGTCGGTCGGCGTGCTGTACCTGGCCGGCGCCTTCAGCTTCAAGACGCGGGTGGTGGCGGCCGGCGCGGTGCTGACCGTGCTGCCCATCCTGATCGTCTTCCTGTTTACCCAGCGCTATTTCCTGCGCGGATTCGACGGAGCGGTGAAATGACCCTGACCCCTGAACAACTGGATGCCCTGGCCGGCCGCTGCCTGATGGTGGATGTGGAAGGCCCGGTTTTGAGCGATGAAGAAGCGGCGCTGCTGCAGCGCATGCGCGTGCGCGCCGTCTGCCTGTTCCGCCGCAACGTGCCGGACGCGGCCGCCACCCGCCGCCTGGTGGCGGACCTGAAATGCGCGCTGGGCGACGACATCCTGATCGGCATCGACCAGGAAGGCGGCGGCGTGATGCGCACCCTGTTCCTGCCGCAAGCGCCGGCGGCGATGGCCCTAGGCGCCGCGGACGATGAAGCGCTGGCGCGCAAAGTCGGCGGCGCGGTGGCGCGCGGCCTGAAGAGCCTGGGCATCAACTGGAACTTCGCCCCAGTGCTGGACCTGAACAACAACCCGGCCAACCCTGTCATCGGCGAACGCGCCTTCGGCGCCGATCCCGTACGCGCCGCGCAACTGGCCCGCGCCTGGATGGAAGGCCATCTGGCAGAGGGCGTGGCCTGCTGCGTCAAGCACTTCCCCGGCCATGGCGACACCCATACCGACTCCCACCTGGACCTGCCGGTGGTGGACAAGCCGCAGGCCGAACTGCGCGACTACGAACTGGCGCCATTCAAGGCGCTGTCGCCGCACGCGCCCGCGCTGATGAGCGCCCACATCCGCTTCCCCAGCCTGGACGCCGAATGGCCGGCCACGCTGTCGCCCGCCATCCTCACCGGCCTGCTGCGGCAAGAACTGGGCTTCCAGGGCGTGGCCATCACCGATGCGCTGAACATGAAGGCGATACGGGAGCGCTGGGGCCAGCCGGCCGGCGCGGCGCAGACGCTGAAAGCCGGGGCGGATCTGGCGCTGGTGCTGCAATTCGCCGACGAAATGGAAGCCAGCTTCGACGCGCTGCGCGCGGCCCTGCAAAACGGGGACCTGACCGAGGCGCGGCTATCCGAAGCGGCCGAACGGGTGGACGCGTTGATCCGCCGCTATCCCAGCGTGGACGATTACGCTTATGCAGCAGAGCAACGCGCGGCGGACGAAGCCCTGTTCGCCGAGGCGTGGCGGCGCGCGCTGACGGCGCATGGCGACGTTCCCACGCTACCCGCCGGCCAGCGGCTGCGGCTGGTGGTGCAAGAACAGGCACCTTCCGACGGCGTGTCCGAAGCCGGCCTGTCCGCCAGCAAGCTGGTGGCCGCGCTGTCGCGCCGGCACGCGCTGGAAGTGGTGCGCTTCCAAGAGCGCGCCGCGCTCGACTGGTCCACCCTGCCGCAAGACGGCGTATTCACCGTGCTGGCCTCCACCACGCGCGAACGCTACGGCAGCCGCGAGCGGCAAAGCTGGAAACCGGACTTGCATCTGGCATTGTGGAACCCCTACGCTGCCGCCGACATCGCCGCGCCGGCCTTGATCAGCTATGGCTTCGCCGACGCCGCGCTGGAAGCCGTCAGCCGCTGCCTGGCCGGCGAGATCGCCGCCGCCGGCCGCCTGCCGGTGGCGCTGGGCCAACCCTATCTGGAGCAATGAGATGTCCCGACTCTCGCTGAAACACATCCGCAAGGTGTACGACGACGGCAATGCCGTGATCCACGACGTCAGCCTGGACATCCGCGACGGCGAATTCATGGTCTTCGTCGGCCCGTCCGGCTGCGGCAAATCCACCATGATGCGCATGATCGCCGGCCTGGAAGACATCACGGCGGGCGAGCTGTGGATAGACGACAAGCTGGCCAATGACATCGAGCCGGCCAAGCGCGGCCTGGCCATGGTGTTCCAGAGCTACGCGCTGTATCCGCACATGACGGTGCGCGAAAACATGGCCTTCAGCCTGAAACTGGCCGGCAAGAGCAAGGCGGAAATCGACGCCGCCGTGCATCGCGCCGCGCTGACCCTGCAAATCGAACATCTATTGGACCGCAAACCCAAGGCCCTGTCCGGCGGACAGCGCCAGCGCGTGGCCATCGGCCGCGCCATTGTCAGGAAGCCCGGCGTGTTCCTGTTCGACGAGCCCTTGTCCAATCTGGACGCCGCGCTCAGAGTGCAGATGCGCATCGAGCTGGCGCGGCTGCACCAGGAGCTGGGCAGCACCATGATCTACGTCACCCACGACCAAGTCGAGGCGATGACGCTGGGCCACCGCATCGCGGTGTTCAACGCGGGCCGCATCGAACAGGTGGGCACGCCGCTGGAGCTGTACAACCGCCCGGCCAACCGCTTCGTCGCCGGCTTCCTCGGCTCGCCCAAGATGAACTTCATCCCGGCGCGCGCGCTGCAGCATGCGCCCGATGGCCTACCGCTGCGGCTGCCCGGCGACTACCGGCTGAAGCTGCCGGTGGCCGAAACCGTCCAGGGCGAGCTGACGCTGGGCGTCCGCGCCGAGCATCTGCGCTTCGCCGAAACCGGCATCCCGGTGACGGTGCAACTGGTGGAGCACCTGGGCGACCAGCAGATCGTCTACCTGCGCCACGAAGGCGCCGAAGAGCCGATCGCGCTGAAGCTGAACGGCCACGAGCCCGAGCCGGCGCCGGGCAGCCTGCGCTTCGTGCAGCCGGATCCGCGCCACTGCCATCTATTCACGCCGGAGGGCGTCGCGCTGACGCTCGTTTCGCCAACCTGCGCCACGCGCGAAGAAGAGGACGTCTCCGCCGCCTCCTGATCCCCGCCCGCGCCGCCGCCCCATGCCTGCCCATGCGCTGTTGCGTCAGGGCTCGCGCACCGCCGGCCGTCGCGGCGATGCGCCGCCGGGGCGGTTCGACGCGGCCATGGATGGCCCTCCACTCGCGAGAACGGTGACGGGCCGGCTACCGCCGATCACAAGCGATGCATCGAGGACCACCATGAAAATTTCCGTCATCATTCCCACTTACAACTGCTCCGCATTGCTGGCGGCCTCATTGCGCGCGCTGCAACGGCAAACCTTGCCGCGCGCGCAATTCGAGGTCATCGTCTGCGACGACGGCTCCTCCGACGATACGGCGCAAGTCGCCGCCGGCTTCTCCGGTTCGCTCGCGCTGCGCTATCTGTGGCAGGCGGACCAGGGATTTCGAGCGGCGACCGCTCGCAACCTGGGCGAGTAAACCGCGGACAAGGACTCTATCCAACTGGAAGTGCGCTGGCGCAACGTTCCCAGCGCGGCCTGGCGGCCCTCCCATTCCCGCCAATTCGCCGCCATGCTTGCCTCGCTGCACGCCATTGCCGACTGACTGGACGCCGCCATGACCTTACGCGACTCGCCTCTGCTCGCCTGCATTTTCCTGACCGGCATGAGCACCGCCCTGTTCAATCCGCTGCAAAGCTCCTTTTTCGTGCGGGAGCTAGGCGTCGGCCCAGGTTTCGTCGGCCTCTACCTGGCGCTGTCCATAGGCTGCGCCATGCTGGTCTCGCATTGGGTGGGCTCTCGCTCCGACGATGGCCGGCCCAGGCAGCGGCTGATACGCTTGTCCGCCCTCGCAGGCATGGCGGCCTTCCTGGCCTTCTCGCTGTTGCGGGATCCGGTCTGGCTGGCCGCCGCCAGCCTGTCCCTGGTCAGTCTCACCGCCATCGCCGCGCCGCAGCTGTTCGCGCTGGCGGCGTCGCATGGGTCCCGCGACAACGCCGCGCTGCTCGGCGCCATGCGCGCCATGGTGTCGCTGGCCTGGGTTGTCGGTCCGCCGCTGGCCTTCGGCATCGCCGCGGCTTTCGGTTTTCGCGCGGCTTTCGCGTCCTTGATCGGCATTTACGCGCTGGTATGGCTCGCCAGCTACCGGCTGCCGCGGAACGGCGCGCGGCAGGCGCCGTCTGAGCCAGCCAATCGGCGGGACAAGCCCGGCAAGGCGATGTGGCTGGTGGCCGCCGGCATGGGCGTGCTGTATATCGCGATCAACAACTACATCATCCAGATGCCGCTTTATCTGGCCAGGCAACCAGCCGCGCCGGCCTGGCTGCCTGGCGCGCTGTTCGGGCTGACGGCGGCGCTGGAGATTCCGCTGATGATGCTGTCTGGCTGGATCAGCCGCCGCTGGGCCGCCGAAACGCAGCTCCTGCTGGCCGCGGCCCTGGGCGCCGGCTACTACGCGGCTTTCGTCATGGTGGACGCTTGGCCGGCGCTGCTGGCGCTGCAAGCGCTGCCCGCCGCCTGCATCGCCTTGAGCGCCACCGCCGGCCTTCAACTATGTCAGCAATTAGGCAAAGAACGACTGGGCTACGCGTCCACGCTGTATTCCAATGCGATCTCCGCCGGCATGGCGCTGGGCGCTCTGGCGGGCGGCGCCATCGCCGGCCTATGGGGATACCGCGTTTCGATCGCCGCGTGTTCGGCGGCCTGCCTGCTGGCCCTGGCGCTATTTCATCGGCTCCATCGCGAGAAAAACCGCGTGCCGGCCGTCTTCGCCCTCCCGCCGCAATGAGACGCTGCGGATGGCGCAGACCGTCATCCGCGGCGCTATCCACAAGCACGCCCTGATTCCGAATTTATCCACAACCCGAAGCAGCGGCCAATGCCTGTCCCGCGCCAGCCGCAGTCATCTCGCGCTCAAGCCGTTTACCCACAGCCATTCCAGATGGTGAAACTTACCCACAGCCGCGGTTCCCGGCGCCGCCTGCATAAAAATCCCTGATTTGGCTAAGTAAATATTCGTAAGACATCGCGGACTGCCCTACAACTAGAGCAAGTATTGTTCTTGTTCGGAGATTCGCCATGGATCGCCACACCTCGCTGGCTGGACAGCTGGCCGCCATCGTCGGACTCGCCATCGCCATCTTGCTGTTGGCCGCCGTTTTCTCCTTGTCCCAGTTGTGGGGCAGCGTTCGCACCTTCCGCGACCAGGTGGCATTGGATCAACGCAGCGTGCAACAAGTGCTGACTCTGCAGGTGGATTTCAAAAAGCAGGTGCAGGAATGGAAGGATACGCTGCTGCGCGGCCAGGATCCGGCCAAGTTGGCCAAGTACTGGGGCAACTTCCAGCAGAAGGAAGGCAAGGTGCGCGACGAAGCGAACGCGCTGGCCGCCCAGGTGTCCGACCCGCAGGCGCAACAGCTCCTGCAGCAATTCGTCGCCGCCCACCAGAAGATGGGCGATGACTACCGCAAGGGTTTTGAGGCCTATAAACAAGCCGGATTCGACTTCAAGGCCGGCGACAAACAGGTGGCCGGCATGGATCGCCCTCCGACCGAGCTTCTGACCCAAGCCAGCGACTTCCTGGCCAAGCGTGCCCAGGAGCATGCCGAGGCGGCCGTGGCCAGCGCCAATTCCGCCTTGTGGCGCGTCAGCATCGCCATGCTGCTGGGCACCGCGCTGGGCATGGGCCTGTTGCTCTACTTCGTCAATCGCACCATCGTAACGCGCGCGCGCAGGCTGGTGGCGGATCTGACCCGGCTGGCCGAGGGCGACTTCACCCGGCCGTTCGAACCCGGCCGCATGGACGAGATCGGCCAGATCGCCGCCTGCAGCGAGACGGTGCGCACCCATCTAGGCGCGTTGATCGGCGAACTGAGCCTTGCCGCGAAACAGGTCAGCGAAACCGGCCGCGAGCTGAGCCGAGCGGCGCAAGCCTTGGCCAATGGCGCCGCCACCCAGAACGACGCCATCGCCAGCAACGCCGCCTCGCTGGAGCAAATGGCCACCAGCATAGACACCATTGCCGACCAGACCGTGCGCATCAGCGACGACTCACTGGACAGCGCCCAGAAAACGCGCGAAGGCATGGAGGAGGTGACGCGCCTGCGCCGCCAGACAGAAATGATAGACGCAGTGATGGGCCAGGTGGACGAAGCCGCGCGCGCCTTCCGCGACAGCACCGAATCGATTGGCCACCTCACCAGCCAGATCCGCGACATCGCCGAGCAGACTAATCTCTTGGCGCTGAACGCGGCGATCGAGGCGGCGCGCGCCGGGGAGATGGGACGCGGATTCGCGGTGGTGGCGGACGAGGTGCGCAAGCTGGCGGAAAACTCCGCCAAGGCGGCCAGCGAAATCAAGCAGGTGACCGAGCAACTGAATCAGAACGCCCATTCCGTGGGCAGCACGGTGCAAAACGGCATAGCCGCCACGCAGCAGAGCCGTGGGACGATGGAAACCGTAGTGGTCAACCTGCAGTCCGCCAACGACAGCGTGCAAGAAGCCAGCGGCGGCGTGAGCCAGATCCGCGACGCGATTTCGGAGCAGAAAAGCGTGTGCAACAGTATCGCCGCCAGTTTTGAAACGGTGTCGCAAATGGTGGCGGAGAATACCGAAGCCGCCAACGATCTGCACAGCGCGGTGCAGAGCCTCAACAAGGTGGCCGAAGACATGCGCGACATGGCCGGCAAGTTCCGGCTGTAGGGCGCAAGCCCGGCGATGCCGGGCATTCCGCTACATGATGATCCGCCGCGACACGGCGGAGCGCCCCAGCGGGCATCCGCCCTACATTGCGAACGCGGGATGGGCGGCATCCAGCCGGAAACGGATCAGCGAACCGGCATGCGGCGCCAGCTCGCGCGCCAGCCAGTCCATGCCAGCCGCGCCGGACGGGAAGCCGGCATCCGGGCGCTCGCTGACGAACGCCACATTGCGGCTGGCTTCGTCTAGCTTGAAGCGATCGGACTCCAGCCAGTTCAAGCAGCGGCACACCACTTCGCCGTCGCCGTTAAGCCAAGCGGCTTCGTGTGGCTGCGGCTGTTCGGCTTCCATTTTGCCCAGCGGGAAAAAACTTTCGTCGCCGCGCGCCAGATCCAGCCGCAATTCGCCGCCGAGCTTGTCGATGTCTTCGCCGCCAAACGGCGCCAGGCTCTGCAAAGAGGCCTGGTTATACAGGTCCACCAGCGGCAAGATGCGGCGCAGCTTGTCTTTTTGCGCGGCCTTGACCAGATATTCCAGCGAGCAGCGCGCCTTTTTGTCGCCCGGCAACTCGCGGTACAAGGCCTTCCAGCGCTGCAGCAGCTCATCCAGATCGATGTCCGGCTCCGGCAAAGCCAAGGTGGCGGCAGGCAGCGCCGCTTGGTTCACGCCCCACACCAGCAAGCCCTCCACTTCCATGTCCGGCAATCGTCCCAGCACAGCCTGACTCAAGGTTACTCGCATTGCTCTCTCCCTTTGGCTAGCGAAGGCCCATGCTAGCCAAATGCCGGCGCCGCGGAAAACAAAAGCTTTTAATGGGGCATAAGCCCGCCGCGCCGCCATGCAAAACAGCCCGGCGGAACCGGGCTGTTGTCAGGGCGAATCAAGATGCTCAGGCGCTCAAGGCTTGCCGCGAGGATTGCGAGCGGGCGGCCAGCCAGGCGTCGATCACCTTGTCGGCATACGCCGGCAGATGCAATTTCAGCTTGGAGCGGCGCCACAGGATGTCCTCGCTGCGCGTCGCCCATTCGGCGTCCACCAGGTACTGCAGCTCGGCTTCATACAGGCCGGGCAGGATTTCCGCGCCCAGGTCGCCCAGGGCATTCGCCTGGCCGATCAGCTTGGCCACGCGCGTGCCGTAGGCGCGCGCCCAGCGCTCCGCCAGCTCCGCCGGCAGCCACGGGTGGCGCTGCGTCAAATCGCGCAGAAAGCGGGCGAAGTCGGCGCCCGGCATGTCGCCGCCCGGCAGCGGCACTTCGGCGGTCCAGGTGGCCTTGTGGTTGCCGAGCAAGGGCGCGAGCTTGTCCACCGCCTCTTCCGCCAGCTTGCGGAAAGTGGTGATCTTGCCGCCGAACACCGACAACAGCGGCGCGCCTTGGGCATCCATTTCCAGCGCGTAATCGCGGGTAACGCTGGAAGCGTTGTCCGAGGCGTCGTCCAGCAGCGGACGCACGCCGGAGTAAGTGGACAGCACATCTGCCGGCGAGATCTGGCTGTGGAAATAGCGGTTGCTCATTTCGCACAGATAGGCGATTTCGCTGTCGTCTATTGCCACTTGCCCCGGATCGCCCTGGTATTCGACGTCGGTGGTGCCGATCAGGGTGAATTCCTTCTCGTACGGAATGGCGAAGATGATGCGCTTGTCCGGGTTCTGGAAAATGTAAGCGAACGGGTGGTCGAAGATTTTCTTGACCACGATGTGGCTGCCCTTGACCAGGCGGATGGACTTGCTGGACGGCATGGCCAGCTTGTCTTCGATCAGGCTTTGCACCCAGGGGCCGGCGGCGTTGACCAGCGCGCGCGAACGCACTTCGAAGCGGCTGCCGTCCTCGCGCTGCAGCGTGGTCAGCCAGTGTTCGCCATCGCGGCGCGCCGCCACGCAGGCGGTGCGGGTGTAGACCTGGGCGCCGCGCTCGGCCGCGTCCATCACATTCAGCACCACCAGCCGCGCGTCCTGCACCCAGCCGTCGGAATAGACGAAGCCGCGTTTGAAGGCGTCCTTCAGCGGCGCGCCGGATGGGTGCTTGGCGAAGCTGACAGTTTCCGAACCGGGCAACACCTCGCGCTTGGCCAGATGGTCGTACAGGAACAGGCCGCAACGTATCATCCATTCCGGACGCTGATCGCGCGCGTGCGGCATCACGAAGCGCAGCGGCCAGATGATGTGCGGGGCGGCTTTGAGCAGCACCTCGCGCTCCTGCAGCGCCTTGCGCACCAGGCCGAACTCGTAATATTCCAGATAGCGCAGGCCGCCGTGTATCAGCTTGGTGCTGGCCGAAGAGGTGTGCGAGGCCAGATCGTCCTTTTCGCACAGCGCCACCGACAGGCCGCGGCCAGCCGCGTCGCGCGCGATGCCGGCGCCGTTGATGCCGCCGCCTATCACCATCAAGTCGTATACCTTCATTTGCCCGATCCTTGCTTATTCCGTCCCCGTCATTCTATCCACAATAGCTAACAAGGAACACAAATAAAACATTTTTCTTTCGTTATTTTTCGTTTTTGCCACAGATACCGCAGAAACGCGGCAAGAAAGCCAGAAATGGCGAAGGAAAGCGAGAGACAACTGCTTATGTAGGAAGGGATTTTTCCGAATCCCAGCGCAGGCTAGAGAAACGAACAAAAAAGGAAAAACGGCGCGCCGGGAGCGCGCCGCCGTACTGATTACAGGGTGTAGGCCAGCGCCGCCAGCGTGCCGCCCAGCAACGAGCCAATCACCGGCACCCAGGCATAGCCCCAGTCGCTGTCGCGCTTGCCCGGAATCGGCAGGATGGCGTGCATGATGCGCGGCGCCAGGTCGCGCGCCGGACTCATGGCGTAGCCGGTGGTGCCGCCCAGCGACACGCCGATGCCCAGCACCAGCAGGGCCACCGGCAGCGCTTCGATCGCGCCCAGCGACATTTTCGGGCCCACCATGGACAGGATGGCGAACACCAGCACGAAGGTGGCGACGATTTCGGACACCAGGTTGCCCGGCAGACTGCGGATGGCCGGACCAGTGCAGAAGGTGGCCAGCTTGGCGTCGGCGCAATCGGTGGTTTCATAATGCTTGCGGTAGATCAGCCACATCAGGCCGGCGCCGGCCATGCCGCCCAGCATCTGCGCCGCCACATAGCCCGGAACCTTGTCCCACGGGAACTTGCCGGCCACCGCCAGCGCCACCGATACCGCCGGGTTCAGATGCGCGCCGCTGATCGCCGCCACGCTGAACACGCCGACGAACACCGCCATCGCCCAGCCAAAGGCCACCACGATCAGCCCGCTGTTGTGGCCCTTGGTGTTTTTCAGCAGCACGTTGGCCACCACGCCGTTGCCCAGCAGCACCAGCAAGGCGGTGCCGATGAATTCGCCCATCAAAGGATTCATGATTGTCTCTTTCCAACTTTATCTAGGGATGCCCGCCGCGCGCGGCGGCGGGTCTTAGGGAAGATCAAGCCTGATCGTCGGCCCACACCTTGGCGGCGTTGACCGCGCGCTGCCAGCCCTTGACGTTGCCGGCCACTTCGGCGGCGGCCATCTCCGGCTTGAAGCGGCGATCCAGCTGCCACTGGCCTTGCACGTCATCCAGGTTTTTCCAGTAGCCGACGGCCAGGCCGGCCAGGTAGGCGGCGCCCAGCGCGGTGGTTTCGGTGATCTTGGGACGCACCACATCCACGTTCAGGATGTCGGATTGGAACTGCATCAGCAGCTCATTGACGGTGGCGCCGCCGTCCACGCGCAGTTCGGCGATGCTCATCTTGGCGTCGGCTTCCATGGCCTTCAGCACGTCGCGGGTCTGGTAGGCGATGCTGTCCAGCGCGGCGCGGGCGATGTGGGCGGCCTTGGTGCCCAGGGTGGCGCCAACGATGGTGCCGCGGGCGTTGGCGTTCCAGTGCGGCGCGCCCAGGCCGGCGAAGGCCGGCACCAGATAGACGCCGTCGCAGTTTTCCACTTCCTGCGCCAGCGGGCCGACATCGGCCGAGTGGCGGATGATGCCCAGGCCGTCGCGCAGCCATTTCACCACGGCGCCGCCGATGAAGATCGATCCTTCCAGCGCGTACTGCACCTTGCCGTCGACTTTCCAGGCGATGGTGGTCAGCAAGTTGTTGGACGATTCGATAGGCTTGTCGCCGGTGTTCAGCATCATGAAGCAGCCGGTGCCGTAGGTGTTCTTCACCATGCCGGGCGTGGTGCACTGCTGGCCGAACAGCGCGGCCTGCTGGTCGCCGGCCACGCCGGCGATCGGGATTTCCACGCCCAGATGGGCGGCATGAGTATGGCCGTACACTTCGCTGGAGCTCTTCACCTGCGGCAGCATGCTGGCCGGGATGCCCATGATGTCCAGCAGCTCGGCGTCCCATTCCAGAGTGTGGATGTTGTACAGCATGGTGCGCGAGGCGTTGGACACGTCGGTCACATGCACCTTGCCGTGGGTGAAGTTCCAGATCAGCCAGCTGTCGACGGTGCCGAAGGCCAGCTTGCCTTCGCGGGCGCGTTCGCGGGCGCCCGGCACATTGTCCAGAATCCACTTGATCTTGCTGCCGGAGAAATAAGCGTCGACCAGCAGGCCGGTCTTGGAGCGGATCAGTTCGCCAAGGCCGCGCGACTTCAGCTCATCGCAGAATTCGGCGGTGCGGCGGTCCTGCCACACGATCGCGTTGTATACCGGCTGGCCGGTTTCGCGGTCCCACACAATGGTGGTTTCGCGCTGGTTGGTGATGCCGATGGCGGCGATGTTGCGACCATCAATGCCGGCCTTGGCCACGGCTTCAGCGGCCACACCCACCTGGCCGCCCCAGATTTCCTGCGGATCATGTTCCACCCAGCCCGGTTGCGGGTAGATCTGGCGGAATTCCTTTTGCGCCAGCGACACGATATCGCCGCTGCGGTTGAACAGGATGGCGCGGGAACTGGTGGTGCCCTGGTCCAAAGCCAGTACGTACTGATCGCTCATGTTGTGTCTTCTCCTGATTGCCGGTAAGGCGGCATGGTTAACAGCCGGGGATGTCAACGTTGCGTTGTATGTTGCTTTTTTTGCTTATGACGTTCGTTTTATTTGCGAACAATTCTATGCCCGAACAGACAGTTGTCAATAATTCGGTAAAAAAAAATACACTTTCCGGCGAAATCCAGCACATCCGACAACAGGAAAATCCTGAAAAATCATTTAATATCAATTGATTAAAAAATGTAGCGCAGCGCTACATTTTCACATCAAACAAGCGGGCCGCTCCAGATAGAATAAAAGACAGGCGTTTCCGATATCAGCAAGCAAGGCCCGGATAGATTCCCATGCCTGCGAGAAGGGAAATCCACAAATCACGCTTTGCAACAAGCATTTGCATGCGTTACAGACAAATCAGCGCAAAGGAAAAAATAAGAACATTATCGAAAATAAGGATTGATGAATTTCCGCCACGCAAAGCCACAAAACGTTGTTTTATAATCGGAAACACACATTTACGTAGTTCTGACGCTACACGCCGCTTATGGCAGCATGAATGGCGTCGCCGGATGCCAAGAGTTGGACCCAGCGCAAAAAAACCGCCGCGCCGCTGTGGCATCATCGCCGTTGAGGCCTTGCCGTCCGCCCAACGGACAGCCCTGCATTGCGGCGTCCTGCCGCGCGCAGGGGTAAGCAGCGTCGGCCCACAATACGCAATCGCTCCTGATCAATCGGCCGGATGGGCCGCAAAGGACTGTCATGCTTCGCAACACCAAAATTCTCGCCACGCTGGGACCTTCCTCCAGCACACCGGAACAAATCCTGGAATTGGCCCGCGCCGGGGTCAATATCTTCCGGCTCAATATGAGCCACGGCAGTCATGACGACCATCGCGCCCGTCTGCAGGCGATCCGCGCCGCCGAACAGGCGCTGGACAGGCCGCTGGGCGTGGTGGTGGACCTGCAGGGTCCCAAGCTGCGCATCGGCAAGTTCCCCCAGGCCACGCCGGTCAAAACCGGCGATCGCTATGAATTCGTGCTGGATGAAGTGATGGGCGACGACAAGCGCGCCACGCTGCCGCACCCGGAGGCCTTCGCCGCGCTGCAGCCGGGCCACCGCATCCTGGTCAACGACGGCAAGCTGGCGTTCCACGTGGAACATGTGGAACCGCGCCGCATCGTCACCCGCGTGGAAGTCGGCGGCGAACTGTCCAGCAACAAGGGCTTCAACCTGCCGCACACCGTGCTGCCGCTGTCGGTCATCACCGAAAAAGACCGCAAAGACGCAGAATTCGCGCTGGCGGAAGGCGCGGACTGGCTGGCCATGTCCTTCGTGCAAACCGGCGCCGACGTCAAGGAGCTGCGCGACATCGTCGGCAAGCGCGTCGGCATCATTTCCAAGATCGAAAAACCGTCCGCGGTGGATGATCTGGACGCCATCGCCACGCTGTCCGACGCCGTCATGGTGGCGCGCGGCGACCTGGGCGTCGAACTGCCGCCGGAAGACGTGCCGGTAGTGCAGCGCAAGATCGTGCATCAGTGCCGCCATCTGGGCCGCCCGGTCATCGTCGCCACCCAGATGCTGGAATCGATGATCACCGCGCCGACGCCGACGCGCGCCGAAGCCAACGACGTGGCCACTGCCGTGTACGAAGGCGCGGACGCCGTCATGCTGTCGGCCGAAACCGCCGCCGGACAATATCCTCTGGAAGCAGTGCAGATCATGGACCGCATCATCCGCCGCGTGGAAAGCGCCCCGGATTACCGCAAGGTGATGGCGCTGGACTACAGCGTGGCGGACGAGCCGGACCGCACCGACGCCATTGCCGCCTGTGTGCGCAAAGTCGCCACGCTGCTGCCGGTCACCGTGTCGGTGGCCTTCACCACCAGCGGCTCCACCTGCATCTATCTGGCTCGCGAACGCCCGTCCACGCCGATACTGGGCATCTCGCCGAATCTGGCCACGGCGCGCCGCCTGTCGCTGGTATGGGGCGTGGTGGCCTACCACGGCCCGGACGCGGAAAACCTGGAAGACATGGTGGTGAAAACCACCTTCTGCGCCACCAAGCTGGGCCTGGCCCAACAGGGCAAACCCATGGTGATCATCGCCGGCGTGCCTTTCGGCACGCCCGGCTCCACCAATCTGCTGCGCATCGTCTACCCGTAAACGCAAGCGCCGTAGAAAAGCAAAACGGAACCTGCTGGTTCCGTTTTTTCATGCGCGGCCCTGCGTCCGCTTCGTTGCCGTCGCAGCCGATACTATGCTGATACGGTAGCGATTCGTCCGGGACGTTAATAATGCAGCGGCAATCCTTTCACGCATTCCTCGCCATCGTATTGTTGGCCATCTCGTGTTCCGCGCGGGCCAGCGAAACATCGGATCTGGTCATCAATTTCGATGCCAGCAATCCGCCGCTGATGTATGTGGGCAAACAAGGGGCGGCAGGGCTTTACCCGGCTTTGATTTCCAAGGCGTGCGAACGCGCGGGCATCGCCGTCACGCTGCGCGCTGGCTCGTGGCGTTTTGCCTTGCAGGAGCTGCGCGCCGGCCACGCGGCAGCCGGCGGCATCATCAAGACAGCCAGCCGCGAAAAACTATTCGACTTCAGCCTCCCCATCTATCAGGAACGCGTGGTCATGGCCTATCCGACGCAAGCGCCGCGCTATCACAGCCTGGAAGATCTGTTCGGCAAACGCGTGGGCGTGATTGCAGGCTGGAGCTACGGCGACGCTTTCGACTTGGCGCGCAAACAAGGCAAGCTGCTGGCATTCGACAGCGACAGCGACGCGCAAAACCTGCGCCAACTCAAACTGGGCAGACTCGATGTGGTGCTGGGCATACGCGAGTCGCTGCAGCTGGCGCTGCGCGAGGGCGGCTATCAGGATGTGGCGCTGACGCAGGAAGCGCTGGTAAGCAATCTCTCTTATCTCGCCATCAACAAGACCTCACCGCAGCGCACGCTGCTGACGCGTTTCAATCAGGCGCTGGAAGCCATGCGCAAGGACGGCAGTTACGAAGCCATCGTGCGCGGGGCCTTGGCCGGCAAACCGGCTGCGCGGTGATCGCTCTGACCCTGCCTCCTCAAAAACTATACGTGCCCACTTCGATCAGATTGCCGTCCGGGTCGTTGAAATACACCGAGGTGATCGGCCCCATCGCGCCGCTGCGCGTCACCGGTCCCTCTACGATGGCCACGCCCTCCTGCTTCAGATGCGCCATCACCTCGGTCAGCGGCAAATCGGTGATCAGGCAGAGGTCGCCGGAACCAATCACCGCATGATTGCGCGTCTCCTGGCCCAGGGTTTGCAGATTGATCTTCTGGTTGCCGAAGCGCAGCGCGCGGCGGCCGTTGCCGAAACTCACTGCCTCCAGCTTCAGCGCGCGCTGGTAGAAAGTCACGGAGGCCTCGATATCGCGGACAGTCAGGACGATGTGGTCGAGATGGCTGATCATGCTGTCGCTCCAAAACAATAGAGCTGTCCACACTGCCACAAAGCTGACGCCATGTCATGCCAAAAGCATCGACAAAAGACTGCGACGGCAGGGCCTGATATAGTCGTCTTTCCCACTTTTCCATGCCTAGCCCATGACGCATCATCTGTCGCTGCAGCAAGCCCGCCACCTGCAACTGGCCGCCCAAGGCCTGCTGTCCGCGCCGCGGCGCAAAGCCTCCCGGGCCGATGTGCTGGCCGCCATCCGCCGCATGGCGCTGTTGCAGATCGACACCATCAGCGTGGTGGCGCGCAGTCCTTATCTGGTGCTGTACAGCCGCGTCGGCGCCTACGATCCGGGCTGGCTGGACCAATTGCTGGCCGAAGGGGCCTTGTTCGAATACTGGGCGCACGAAGCCTGCTTCGTGCCGGCGGAAGACTATGGCCTGATGCGCCACCGCATGCTGAACGCGGAAAGCCTGGGTTGGAAATTCTCGCAGCGCTGGTTCGATCAACACCGCGCCGATATCGAGGCCATCGTCGAGCATATTCGCGTCCACGGCCCGGTGCGCTCAGCCGATTTCGAGCGCAAAGGCGGCAAAGGAAACGGCTGGTGGGACTGGAAGCCGGAAAAGCGCCACCTTGAGGTGTTGTTCACGCTGGGACGGCTGATGGTGAAGGAGCGGCGCGCCTTCCAGCGCGTCTATGATTTGTCCGAACGCGTGCTGCCGGACTGGGACGACGCGCGCGACCAGCCCACGCCGGAAGAGGCGCGGCTGGAACAAGTACGCAACAGCTGCCGCGCGCTGGGGCTGGTCAAGGCCGGCTGGGTGGCCGATTACTACCGGCTCAAACGCGCGCCGTATGGCGAGTTATTGCATGGCCTGGCCGACAAGGGCGAGCTGATCCCGGTGAAAGTGGAGGGCTGGGGCCATGACGCCTTCGTCCACGCCAGCCTGGCCGCCGAGCTGGAATTGGCCGCCGCGGGCACGCTGAACAGCGGCAATACCGCCATCCTGTCTCCGTTCGACCCGCTGGTGTGGGACCGCAAGCGCGCGCTGGAGCTGTTCGACTTCGATTACAAGATCGAGTGCTACACGCCGGCGCCCAAGCGCAAGTATGGCTATTTCACTCTGCCGATACTGAACCGCGGCAAGCTGGTGGGCCGGCTGGATGCCAAGGCGCACCGCGCACAGGGCGTGTTCGAGGTGAAGTCGCTGCACCTGGAACCCGGCGTGCGCGTCAGCCAGCGCCTGAGCGATGACCTCAAACGCGCGCTGAGCCGGATGGCCGATTGGCACGGCACGCCGCGGCTGGCGATAGGCCAGGCGCCGGATGGCCTGGCAGAGCGGCTGGCCGGCTGAAGATCATTCCGCGTTGGCATACCAGCCGTGGACGCCGGCTGGCCGCTCGTCCCACAACAGCACCTCGTTGTGCTGCAGCTGCGGCGTGATATCGGTGTAATTCGGAATATCGCCCGTGATGCGCGCCGCTATTGGGGCAAAGGCCTGCTGAAATGCCTCCAGCGAATCAAACAGCAATAACGCCTGCGCCACATAAGCCGCCTGGCTGCCCGGCTCCATGCCGGCCAAACCGCGCTCCACGCGCACGCCCTTTAAGGCGGGGCCGAGCAGCTGCTGCACCAGGGGGATGTGGCGCTGCAGGTAGTAGTCGAAATCGAAACGCGCGCCGGGATACTGCGGGTACACCACGCTGACAGTCATCATGGCAAGCCTCCGTGGAACGATAAGAGGCTTCAAGTTACTACCACGCCGCATGTTTGCCAACGTCATCCCGGCCAGGCGTCAATCGATGCGATAGGGCCCCATCAGTTTTTGCAGCTCGCCGCGGGCCGCCATTTGCTGCATGGTTTGGCTGAGCTTGTCGGCAACCGCGCCTTGGCCCGGCGCCATCCACAGATAGATGTTCAGATGCGCGAACACCGCCGCATGCGCCTGGGCGCCATATTTTTCCTGCAGCGGCCAATGGTCGGCGGTTTCGCTGGACACAATGCACAAATCCACGCGCCGGATCAGCGCCATGCGGATGCAGGCGTCTTGACTGCCGGGCATTTCACGTTGCGCCACATGGCGCGTCATCAAGTCGATGCCATGCAAACCGCGCAGAAAAGCGATGCGGTAACCTTCCAGGTCGGCCCAGGAATGCGGTTGCACATCGGGCGAGGCGCTGACGGCATAGTACCAAGCGGTTCGCAGATGCGGTTCCACGCGGATTGCGCCTGGAAAAAATTCATTAAATTGCGGTCCGCGATTGGGATCGCCATCAAACTGGCCAGCAAGAAAAGCCGCCAGCGCGCGCTCCGGCGGCAGGTACTGGATGGTATAGCTCAGGCCCGCGCGCGCAAAGACAACATCCAGCGTATGGCGCATCGCCACCATATTGGACGCATCCAGCGCCGACAGATTCACCAGCCGTACCGGCGGCGCCGCCTTGCCCACGGCTGCGATGCAAAACAGGATGCCGCCGGCAAGAATCAGACCGCTCAATCTCCAGCCAATTTTCATGCTTACCCCGCGGCCTGTGCATCGCTACACTATAGCCAATCACCGGATGGAACTTGCCGCCCCGCTGCCGCTCTGTAGCTACATCGCACACCACAGGACAACACCATGCGCACCGTGATAATCGCCGCCAGCAGCGCCTTGATTCTGGCTGGCTGCAACCAGCAACAAACCAGCCAGTTGCAACAAGCGGCCTCCGCCGCCATCGGCAGCGTGCATCAAAGCGTGGACGGCGCCAGCGCTCCCTTGGGCCAGTTGCAACAGCAAGCCAGCGCCGCCCTTGGAGTTGCCAAACAGGTGGGCGCCGCCGCCACCGTGCTCAACCCGGAACTGAAGCAACAAGTGGACAAGCTGAAGGAACAGGCCTCAGCGTTGAAAGGCGCGATCAAACCGGCAGATTAAGTTCCGTTGACAAGATTTTGATGCGGCGCGGCAAGATATTTAGCTGCAATTTAGCCGCCGCGTCCTAGCATGGCATCGTCACCCTCACACCTCACGGGAGCGCGCCGCCATGCAAACCTTGCCCGATATCTGCCAGATCAGCGACATCCTGCTGGACGTGGACATAGACAACAAACACCAGCTGTTTGAGTTCGCCGCCCGCCAGCTGGGCCAGCGCCACGCCCTGAACGCCCAGACGCTGGCCACCGCGCTGCTGTTGCGCGAACAATCCGGCAGCACCGGCCTGGGGCACGGCCTGGCCTTGCCGCACGCCCGCATTTCCGGCCTGTCCGAAGCCCATGCGCTGTTTCTTCATCTGAAGCAGGGCCTGGCGTTCGATGCCCCGGACCACGCGCTGGCACACAGCTTTCTATTCCTGCTGCTGCCGCAGGAGACGCGCCCGCATCATCTGCAGCTGCTGGCCTCCATTGCCCGCATGTTCAGCGAGCGGCCGTTCCGCGAGGAACTGTCGCGCTGCCGCCACCCGCTGCAAGTGCAGCGGCTGTTCCAGTTGTGGGCCGATCCCGATGCCGACAACGATCCGCACTTCCTGTTGGACAGCAACCGCTACTTCATGGACACGGAATCCAGCCTGCGGCCGGACTTCAGCATACGGCGCAAGGTCGTGGCCCGCTTCTAAGACGCCGCTTCAAGATCTTGGCCCGAGGCGTTGGCCAGACAGGTTTGGGCCAAGCGGCATGCCGGTTTCCTTCAATGCGCCGGCAGTCGAACCGCGTTTGCTAAAATGAAGCGGTTACCGCCCCATCGACTGCCATCGCCCTATGTCCGACTACCTGCTGATCATGGTTTCACTGGCTGTCGCCAGCATAGGCGTCATCACCTGGCAGCACAGCATCCGCGCAGATCTGATCCGCGCCAGGCAGCGCTGGCTGCAGGCCTCGCTGCTGCTGGCCGCCGGCATGTTGGTGGAGGGGAGGCTGTTTGGCTGGGGTCCGTTGCAGATGTCGTTGGGGCCAGCCATCACTACCGCCGGCATCACGCTGCAATTGATGGTGATCGCCCGCCTGATCGGCCTGCGCCCTCCTGGCTGGCTATGGCTGGCGGTGGGTGCCTATGCCGGGCTGAACTACTGGATACCGTGGCAGACGTTGCAAATGTCCCTCGATGCTTTGGAAATTCCGGTGCTCTACCTAGCCGCCGCCCGGCTGTATCAGCAGGCTGAGCGCCAGATATGCCGCAACCGCTTCAGCCCCACCGCCCTGCTATTCCTGATCGGCGCGCTGTTGTACATCTGGCGAGACGCCGCCGACATGTGGCGGCATCTGCGCGGCCTGTCCGTTCTGCCGCATGCGCAGGACGGCGTGCATCATCTGGCGCTGACCGTCGCCACCGCCGCTCAGGTTTGCGGCGCGGTAGGGTTTCTGAACATCGCCCTGCAGCGGCAGAACAGCCGGCTGCAGGACGCCGCCAATATCGACCCCCTCACCGCCGCCGGCAACCGCCGCGCGCTGCAATACTGGCTGAACACGCTCGATGCCGCTACCGAACGCGTCTGCGTGGTGATGCTGGACATCGACCACTTCAAATCCATCAACGACCGCTTCGGCCATCCAGCCGGCGACGCGGTGCTACAGATACTGGCGGGCGTGCTCAACAACGGCGTGCGCGAAAACGATCTCCTGATCCGCTACGGCGGGGAGGAATTCTGCCTGGTAATGCCGGATACTACCGCCGAGGTGGGCTTTGCGGTGGCGGAACGCTTGCGCCAACAGTTCAACCAGATGCGGCCGCTGCCGAGCCACCCTGAGCTGCGTTGCAGTTTCTCCGCCGGCGTGTGGGAATGGCAGTGCCGTCAGCAGGACTTCGCCAGCGCCCAGCAGATGGCCGACCAGGCGTTGTATCAGGCCAAACAGGCCGGACGCAACCAAGTGTGCAGACTGTGACGTTACTGTCTGACCTGAAACACGCCATAGCCCTGAACAGCTTGCCCGCTACTCGGCATGCTGTTCGGACAAAGCCTGCGCCAAGCGTTTGACCCCCAGCAGCAAGGCCTCATCCTCCAGATCGGCGTAACATAAGCGGATTCCATGCACGACACTGCCATCGCCAGTGAAATGACTGCCGGCCAATATCTTCACGCCTCGTCGCCGAGCATCCTCCACTAGGCGCGTCATATCGATATTCGAGCCCAACTGCAGCCAGATCGCCAGGCCTCCCGCCGGCAACTCAAAATCGGCCTTGCCATTCAACTCCCGCTGCAGCGCCTCCACCAACACCTGCCTCCGGTGTTTATAGACGCGCCATGCCCGCCGCACATGGCGCCTCAACTCGCCGCTATCCATCAATTCCGCCACCGCCTGTTCCGTCACAGGATTGCCCTGGCGATCAATCAGCAGGATGTTGTCGACACAACGCTCGATCAGCGCCGCGGGCGCAAGCACAAAACCTATGCGCAACCCCGGAGCCAACACTTTGGACAGCGAGCCGACATAAACCACTCGCCGTCCTCCAGGCAGGCTGGCAAGCGGATACATCGGCCGATGCGTGAAATGGAACTCGTGGTCGTAGTCGTCTTCGATGATGTGGAAGTCATAGCGCTCCGCCAAGGCCAACAACTGCAGCCGTCGCTCCGCCGGCATCATCTTCGTGGTGGGAAACTGGTGGTGTGGCGTCAGATACACCGCCTTCACCGGATAACGGCGACACAAGGACTCCAGTTCCCCAGGCAAGATGCCTTGAGCGTCGCTTGCCGCATCCAGACACTGCGCGCCCTGCGAGCGAAATGCATTGCGCGCCGATGGATAGCTCAAACGGTCCAGCACGACCGCATCGCCGGGTTTCAACAACACCTTGCCGGCCAGATAGATGCCCATCAGGCTGCCGCGCACAAGGCAAATATTCTCCAACGTAGCCGACAGGCCCCGCTCCATGGTCAGCATGCGCAACAATGACTGGCGCAGCCCCAGCTCGCCGCGCGGATCGCCATAGGACAAGCGCCCCGACCGGGCGGTGGCGATCAGGGCGCGCCTATAGGCCCGGCCTAGCGCGTCGAAAGGAATCAGCCGGGAGTCCGGAACGTTTTCGGAAAAATCGATCAGATCCGCTTTCGGCATCTGCTCGGCCTGCTGCCGCGACAGGGTGAAGTCCAGTTCAGCCTCCTCCGCCAACGTCGCCGGCAGCGATGCCGCAACGAACGTGCCGCGCCGACCCTCCGTCGTTACCCACCCCTGCGCCGCCAACTCGTCGTAAGCCAGCACCACCGTCTTGCGGTTCAAGCTCAATTGATCCGCCAGTTCCCTGCTACCAGGCAGCGCATCGCCCGGCCTGAGCCTGCCGCGCTGGATCTCGTCCGCCACCTGCTGCGCGATCTGTAGATGCGCTGGCAAGCCGCCTTCGCGCCGTATGGTCAGCAACATGGACCAGGGTCTCAGCATGCGTGTCTCTCCGCATCTGGACCAGTCAATTTATAAAAACTGGATGTTTTTACTGGTCCATCACTCTTATAGCATAAGCATGTTTTTGGGAGATATGCACGATGATCGAAACCTATTCTTACCGCTTGCAGGCACTGCACTGGCTAGATGGCGTCACGCTGCGGCTGCTGTTGAGCCCGGCAGGCCATGGAGGCTTGCCCATCCAGGCAGGCCAATTCTTCAGCCTGCAACTCCCATCCGGCATCATACGCAGCTACTCCCTGGCCTGCGCGCCACGCGGCGATGGCTGGCTGGAGGCCCACATCCGGCTGCGCGCAGCCGGCCAGGCCAGCGCATGGCTGCGGCATGAAGCGCGTCCTGGTCAGATGCTGACGATTAGCGGTCCCTTCGGCGACTGCGTATGGGAGGCGGAGCAGGCAGCGATAGACCGTGTGGTCATGCTGGCCACCGGCACCGGCATCGCCCCGCTGAAAGCCATGCTGGAATACGCCCACGCGGCGGGATGCCGCACGCCGATGCATCTGTATTGGGGCGGCGCCGAAGATGCCGACCTCTATCTGGCCGAATACTTTGCCAGTCTGGCTCTGCGTTGGCCCTTATTGCGTTTCATCCCCGTACTGAGCCATGCGCCGGCTGAATGGACCGGCCGCCGCGGCTTTGTGCAAGACGTCGCCGCCGCGGACCATCCCGACCTGAGCAGCGCTCGCGTCTACGCCTGCGGCGGGCCGCGCATGGTGGAGCAGGCACGCGCGTTGCTGACGGATCGCTGCCATCTGCCCGCTGAGCGCTTTCACGCCGATGCCTTCGTCCCTGCGCAAGCACCTGCCGCCAACCACGGCAATCTGACTGTGCGCTGGCGCCGGACGCAAGGCGACTGGCTGACAGTACCCGCCGTTGAAGGAGATCCGCTGATAACCGCGCTGGCCGCCGCCGGTCTGGTGCTGCCGGTATGCGGCGGGCAGGCCGCTTGCGGAGCCTGCCGTGTCGCCATCGATTCCAATTGGCTGAGCCAGCTGCCGCAACCTTCTAGACAGGAGCAACGGCTGCTGGCCGCGCTGGATGAGCCATCGCCGGCGCATCGCCTGGCCTGTCAGATCAAGCTGAGCACCGAACTGAACGGCCTGTCTCTGGCCGCCCACCCCTGATGTTTCCAAGGAGAACCACCATGCAAGAAACCTGTTTGCCGCAAGAAGCCGTTGGCGCGGCTTTCAACCGCGAAACCATGCTGGACGTGCGACGCCGTACACGGGATGCCGTGCGCAAAATTGCATCGCATATTCGTCCCGGCATGCTGGAAGAAGACGCGGTGGAACTGGCACGCGACGTGTTGGCAGATGCCGGCATGCTGCGCGGCTGGCACGACGTCTACGTGCGTTTCGGCCGCAACACGCTGAAAACCTTTGGCGCGCCATCGGAACCAGGCGTCTATCTTGGCGAAAGCGATATTTTCTTCATCGACATCGGTCCGGTATGGAAACAGTGGGAAGGCGACGCTGGCGATACCTTCGTCACCGGCAGCGATCCGGAGCGCGCCCGTTGCGCCGGCGATGCGCGCGCCATTTTCCATGAGGTGAGGAGACATTGGCTGAAGGCAGGCTGCAGCGGACGAGAACTATACCGCTACGCCGAAGACTGCGCCCATCGCCGCGGCTGGCGATTGAATCTCGACCTTTCTGGCCACAGGCTGGCAGATTTCCCTCATGCCGCCATCCACAATGGCGCCTTGGCGGACTTCGACCATGCGCCGAGCGCGCTGCTATGGGTGCTGGAAATCCATATCCGCCATCCCAATGAGGCATATGGCGCTTTTTTTGAAGACATGCTGCTGGACGACAGTCACTACCTGTAAGCGAGACGCGATATGCCCAAGTTGTTCTCTTACGGCACGCTGCAACAAGACAATGTGCAGCTCGCCACTTTCGGCAGATTGCTACATGGCAGCCCGGCGCAATTAATCGGATTCAAGCAGGAGATGCTGGCGATACGCGACGCCGAAGTAGTGCGCGCCAGCGGCAAGACCCATCATCCCATCGTGCGCTCGAGCGCAAATCGGCAAGACCGTGTCGCCGGCAGCGTGTTCGACATCAGCGATGCGGAGCTGGAACAGGCGGACCGCTACGAAGTGGATGATTACCAACGGGTAGAAGCGCTGCTGGATACGGGCGAACGGGCCTGGGTCTATATCGCCGCTGGCCGCAAAGGGCGATAGGCAGGGGGCGATGGCTTATCCACAAACCATCGCCTGTTTCTATTTTTACCCACAGTTTCAGGACTCGCCTTGCTGCAGCAACACCGCCAGCTCGTCCACCGCCTCGCTCCATTCGGCGTCGCACTCCAATGCCTGGCGCAAGAATGAGGCTTGCGCGGCGCTCCAGAACGGCGCCTCGGCCAAACTGGCCCCCGGCGGCAGCGGATGGCTGGCGATGAAGGCGCGCATCGCCGCGGCATCGTCAGCCAAGCCCAGTTGGCGAAACAGACCGGGCAACTGGTGATTACTGGTATCCATCGCAGGCTCCTGTGCTGGGGGATACGCTCATCCTAGACCGCTTGCCGCTACGATAGGCATAAAAAACGGCGGGCAGCCCCGCCGTTGTTCCGCCTCTGCAACATCAGACCTTGTCGTAAAGCTTGCCGCCGCCTTTGACGAACTCGATGGCCTTCTCCTGCATGCCCTTGTTCAGCGCGTCCTGCGCGCTGATGCCCTGCTTGGCGGCGAAATCGCGCACGTCCTGCGTGATCTTCATCGAACAGAAGTGCGGCCCGCACATGCTGCAGAAGTGCGCCACCTTGGCGCTGTCCTTGGGCAGGGTCTCGTCATGGAAATCGCGTGCCTTGTCCGGATCCAGGCCCAGATTGAACTGGTCTTCCCAGCGGAATTCGAAGCGCGCCTTGGACAGCGCGTTGTCGCGGATCTGCGCGCCGGGATGGCCCTTGGCCAGGTCGGCGGCGTGCGCCGCCAGCTTGTAGGTGATGATGCCCTCTTTCACGTCGTGCTTGTTCGGCAGGCCCAGGTGTTCCTTCTGCGTCACGTAGCACAGCATGGCGGTGCCGTACCAGCCGATCTGCGCCGCGCCGATGGCCGAAGTGATGTGGTCGTAGCCCGGCGCGATGTCGGTGGTCAGCGGCCCCAGGGTGTAGAACGGCGCTTCGCGGCACCATTCCAGCTCCTTGTCCATATTTTCCTTGATCAGCTGCATGGGCACGTGGCCCGGACCTTCGATCATCACTTGCACATCGTGCTTCCAGGCAATCTGCGTCAGCTCGCCCAGGGTTTTCAGCTCGGACAGCTGCGCCTCGTCATTGGCGTCCCAGGCGCTGCCGGGACGCAGGCCGTCGCCCAGGCTGAAGGCCACGTCGTAGGCCTTCATGATTTCGCAGATGTCCTCGAAGTGGGTGTAGAGGAAGTTTTCCTGGTGATGCGCCAGACACCACTTGGCCATGATGGAGCCGCCGCGGGACACGATGCCGGTCATGCGATTGGCGGTCATCGGCACATAAGCCAGGCGCACGCCGGCGTGGATGGTGAAGTAGTCCACGCCCTGCTCGGCCTGCTCGATCAGCGTGTCCTTGAAGATTTCCCAAGTCAGATCCTCGGCCTTGCCGTTCACTTTCTCCAGCGCCTGGTAGATCGGCACGGTGCCGATGGGCACCGGGCTGTTGCGCAGAATCCACTCGCGCGTTTCGTGGATGTTCTTGCCGGTGGACAGATCCATGATGGTGTCGGCGCCCCAGCGTATGCCCCAGGTCATCTTGTCCACTTCTTCGGATATCGAAGACGTCACCGCGCTATTGCCGATATTGCCGTTGATCTTCACCAGAAAGTTGCGGCCGATGATCATCGGTTCGCTTTCCGGGTGGTTGATGTTGGCCGGGATGATGGCGCGGCCGGCGGCAATCTCCTCACGCACAAATTCGGCGCTGATCTCTTCCGGCAGATTGGCGCCGAAGCTCTGGCCCTGGTGCTGGCGCGTCATCAGGTCCAGCAGGCGCTGGTTGCCGGTGGCTTGCAGCGATGCCACATAGGCGCGGCGGTTCAGGTTTTCGCGGATGGCGACGAACTCCATCTCCGGCGTGATGATGCCGCGGCGCGCGTAGTGCATCTGGCTGACGTTGCGGCCGGCCTTGGCGCGGCGCGGCTTGCGCTGCAGATTGAAACGCAGTTCGGCCAGCTTGGGATCCGCTTCGCGGGCGCGCCCGTATTCGCTGGACAGGCCGGGCAGTTGCTCGCAATCGCCGCGCTCGGCGATCCAGCCGGCGCGCAGCGGCGCGAGGCCGCTCTGGATGTCTATATTCACCGCCGGATCGCTGTATGGGCCGCTGGTGTCGTAAACGAAGATGGGCGGATTCCGCTCGCCGCCGAACTGGGTCGGCGTGTCGGCCTGGCGGATCTCGCGCATCGGCACTTGAATGTCCGGACGGCTGCCCTGTACATAGATCTTGCGGGAATTCGGCAAAGGCTGGATGGCGGCGGCATCCACCACCATGGCTTGGTTCACGGGCGCGTTCATCGGGCGGGTCTCCAAAAACGATGAAACGGCGCAAGGAGCGATCCGGCGTGGCCGGCTGCGGGCCCGGACGGGCCTGTGAGGGCAGTTGACGCTTCCCTACGCCGGTATTATCCGGGTCAGGTTCCAAGGGTATTTCTCACCCGCATCCCGCCGCCCGTCTCGACGGACTACACTGGGGTAGCCCTTGCGACGGACGCCGGGGGCAGGACCCCTAGCGATGCTGTGAAGGTAAGGCAAATATGGGATAATCGCAAGTTATCGTCATGACCAGAGTCTTGCCGCCGCCGCTGTCTTCCATCCGGCGGAGCGGACTCCCAGCCCTCCGGAGTGTAAGTTGATGGATTTCGAAAAAACCCGTTTCAACATGGTCGAACAGCAGATTCGCCCGTGGGATGTACTGGATCAGACCATTCTGGATCTGCTGTTCCACGTGAAACGCGAGGACTTCGTCGCCGACAGCCAGCGCCAGCTTGCCTTTGTCGATACCGAACTGCCGCTGCCCAACGGCCGCAAGATGCTGCAACCGAAGATGGAAGCGCGCCTGGCCCAGGATGCCGCCATCCAGCCGACCGACAAGATTCTGGAAATCGGCACCGGCAGCGGCTACCTGACCGCGCTGCTGGCCAAGCTGGGCAAGCAAGTGGTCAGCGTCGAAATCGATCCGGCGCAGAAGGCGCGCGCCGCCGCCAGCCTGAAAAAAGCCGGCATCGCCAATGTGACGCTGGTGGAAGCCGACGGCGTGCTGGGCCTGCCGGAACAAGCGCCATACGACGTGATCGTGGTGGGCGGCTCGCTGCCGGTCGTGCCGCAAGAGCTGAAGAACCAGCTGGCCGTCGGCGGCCGCCTGATCCTGGTGGTCGGCGATCTGCCGGTGATGAGCTGCAAGCTGATTCAGCGCGAAACCGAAACCAGCTTCCGCGAAACGGCGCTCTTCGAAACCTGTATCGAGCGGCTGCAAAAATACGAGGCGGTGGAACCCGCCCGTTTCAGCTTCTGATCATGCTGCGCGAAATCACCGCCCCCGCCCTCGCCGCGCAACTGGCAGACCCGCAGGCCAAGCGCCCAGTGCTGCTGGATGTGCGCGAAGGCTGGGAATATCAGCTCGCGCACATCGACGGCAGCGTGCACATCCCGATGAATCTGATTCCGATCCGGATGAGCGAGCTGCCGGACGACGCCACCATCGTCGCCATCTGCCACCATGGCATGCGCAGCGCCCAGGTGGCGCTGTTCCTGCAGAATGCCGGTTTTGACGATGTGATCAATCTGCAAGGCGGCATCGACGCTTGGTCGACGCAGGTGGATTCGACGGTCGCCCGCTACTAAGCGCGCCGCGCCCGCCAGACGACACCGCCTCCGGGCGGTGTTTTGTTTGGAACGAATCGCGCCGTCCCCATTCCAAGCCTCCAGATCCGCACCACCCGCCGCAAAGAAACCTTATGTCCGCTCTGACTTACCTGTCCCCCGCCCTCGCCCGCGTCCATCCCGCCTGGGAAACCGTACTGCGGCAGCCGGCCATCGCCGCAAAACTGGCCGAAATCGACCGCCAGCTTTGCCAGCAACAGCAAGACGGCAAGACGCTGTTTCCGCCGCCGCCGCAAGTGTTCAACGCGCTGAGCTTCGCCGCGCCGGCCGACGTCAAGGTGGTGATCCTGGGCCAAGATCCCTACCACGGCGACGGCGAGGCCATGGGCCTGTCGTTCTCGGTGCCGGAGGGCGCGCGGGTGCCGCCCAGCTTGCGCAATATCTATAAGGAACTGGCGGCCGACCTCGGCCTGGGCATTCCAGTCAGCGGCGACCTCAGCCACTGGGCGCAACAGGGCGTGCTGCTGCTGAACAGCGTGCTGACCGTCGAGCGCGACAAGGCCGGCAGCCACGGCAAGCTGGGTTGGCAAATGGTCAGCGACGCGCTGATAGACGCCGTCAACCGCGACAACGCGGGCTGCGTCTTCCTGCTATGGGGCAACTGGGCGCACACCAAGGCCGAACGCATCGACGCCAGCCGCCACCTGGTGCTGACCGCCGCCCACCCGTCGCCGCTGTCCGCCAGCCGCGGCTTCCACGGCTGCCGCCACTTCTCCCAGGTCAATGCCTGGCTGATCGCGCGCGGCCGCCAGCCGGTGCGCTGGGCGCCCGCCGCCACGCAGAGCAGCCTGTTCTAAACAAGACTGTCCGCTGCGCCACTTTTCGCGGCGGACGGCTTGCCCTAAGCTAGTAGCTCCGCCACTCCTCTGTCTACACCGTGGAAATCTTGCTGCTGCTCGGCCTGGTGCTGTTGAACGCCGTTTTTGCGATGGCCGAAATCGCCATTGTCTCCTGCCGCAAAGTCAGATTGCAGCAAAAGGCCGACGAAGGCCACAAGGGCGCCCGCGCCGCGCTGAAACTGGCTGCCGAACCCACCCGCTTCCTGTCCACCATCCAGATCGGCATCACCTCGATCAGCATCCTGTCCGGCGTCTACGGCGAGGCGGCGCTGTCCGAGCATCTGCGCGGCGCGCTGAGCCACTACGCGCTGCTGGCGCCGTACGCCAAGCCGCTGTCGGTGGCCATCATGGTGCTGTTCATCACCACGCTGTCGCTGATCCTGGGCGAGCTGGTGCCGAAGCGGCTGGCGCTCTTGAATCCTGAGCGGGTGGCGATGACGCTGGCGCGGCCCATGCTGTTGCTGTCGCGCGCCAGCGGGCCGCTGGTGCAAGTGTTCAGCCGCATCACCGATGGTCTGCTGCGCTTGCTGCGCGCCAAGAAAAGCGACGAGCCATCCATCACCGAGGACGAGATCCGCACCCTGATGGAACAAGGCGCCGACGAAGGCGTGTTCGACCGCGCCGAACAGGAGCTGGTGGATAACATCTTCCGGCTGGACAACCGCAAAGTGGCCTCGGTGATGACGCCGCGCAAGGACGTGGTGATCCTCGATCTGGAAGACGGTCCTGAGCAAAACCGCGAAGTCTTGCTGCAGCACGCTTTCAGCCACTTTCCGGTGTGCCGCGGCGACACCGACCAGGTCATCGGCATCCTCAACGCCAAGCGCCTGCTGGACCGCCTGCTGACCGGACAGTCAGTCGATTTTTCCGCCGACCTGGCCCCGCCGCTATACGTGCCGGCCACCTCTTCATTGATGCAGTTGCTGGAGCAGTTCAAGCAGGCGCGCAGCCACAGCGCGCTGGTGGTGGATGAGTACGGCGAGCTGGAAGGTCTGGTATCGATCAACGACGTGATGGAAGCCATCGTCGGCGATATGCAGGCCATCAGCGGCGAAGACGACGAGATTGTGCAGCGCGAAGATGGCAGCTGGCTGGTGGACGGCATGGTGTCGCTGGACAACTTCCGCGAATTTTTCGAACTGGACAGCACGCTGCCGGGCGAAGCCGGCGGCAACATCCACACGCTGGGCGGCGTGATGATGTACAAGCTCGGCCGCATTCCCAGCGTCACCGACCGTTTCGAGTGGAACGGCTTCAGCTTTGAAGTGGTGGACATGGACAAGACCCGTGTCGACAAAATCCTGGTGCAACGCCGCCACCTGCCGCAACCGGAGTTCGAATCGATATGATTTCGCTCAGCCCCGCATCTGCCCATGCCGCTGACTGGCTTAACCTGCGCGCGGCGCTGTGGCCGGACTGCCCGGCCGCGGAACACCAGCAGGAGATCGCCGAACAAACGGCCAATCCCGCACGCTTCGCCGCCTTTGTCGCCCGCGACGACGACGCGGCAATCGGCCTGCTTGAAGTTGCGATTCGCAACGACTACGTCAACGGCACCAGCCGCTCGCCGGTGGCCTTTGTCGAGGGTATTTACGTCGCGCCATCGCATCGCCGCGCCGGCGTGGCCGCCCTGTTGCTGGGCGCGGCGCGGGAATGGTCCCGCGCCCGGGACTGCGCCGAACTGGCCTCCGACACCACCCTGGATAATCTGACGGCGCAAGCCGCCCATCTGGCGCTGGGTTTCGAGGAGACCGAGCGCGTGGTGTTCTACCGGATGGCGCTGTAAGACCCCGTGGCGCGCTTGGCGCCGCCTCAAGCCCCCCGCAATCTGCCCGAACGCCTGCAAAGCCGCCCAGCGGCTGCGCAGCCCCCTCCATGGCGACTGACCGCCTTCCGCGCCAGTCCATCAGGAAGCGTCGCCGCGAAAAACCCCCGGCCCCGCGGGTTTGGCGGAGCGCATGCGCGGTCCGCGCCGCAATCGTCAACCCCCCCTGGCCATAAACCGACGTTAAGGCCCCTCAGCGCGCCTGGCGCTGCGTCAAGCCACCCGTCCTCCCCCGATACCTGCCAGGCCGCCCAGGCGCCGTTAAACAAGCGCCGTTGCGGCGGTACGTGGCCGATGCCGGCGTCCACCCCCACCCAATACGGCAAACCGTCCCGCGCGGCTTCGAGTTGGCCATGCCCTTGCGGGCACAAGGCAGATGGAAAAGCGGATCGGCATGCCGACTGGCAAAAGCTTGTGGATAACAGCGCCGCTCAGTCTTGTCGCGGCAGGTCGAGCGCAAAAGTGAGGCCGGTGTTTTTCTGCTGATAGCCGATATGGCGGTAAAAAGCATGCGCCTCGACGCGCTGGACGCCGGAGCGCAGACGGATGCGCGGGTAGCCCAAAGACTGCGCCCACTGCTCGCAGGCGGCCAGCAAACGCCGTCCTATGCCGAGTCCGCGACAGGCCGGATCTACCACGATGCCGCCAATCTCGACATAACTTTCCGCTTCCAGCAGATGGCCGCCGTGGCCATGCAACCACCCCACCACTTCGCCATGGCGTTCCGCCACCCAGATCTCGTTATCGGGAAACGCGCGCACCGCGGCGTAGCGCCGCGCCAGTTGCTCCGGCGTGGTCGGATAGTCGAGGTCGCCGCATAAACGCGCCACCGCCTGGATATCAGCCTCTGTCATGGGCCGGATGAGGATCTGGTTTGCAGCCATGCCGTCTTTTCCAGAAAAAGACCGATGCTAAGGCAAACGGCCTGGCAAACCAAATGTCATTTATTAAGCCGATGCAGCTCGATCAACTTGGCGTACTTGATGTAGCTGTTGAAGCAGCCGATGCAGATATGGACCAGCCCGGCCAAGCCGTCCAGAAAACCGCGGCGAACCAGATAAAACTTGAAGAAGCGCAGCAGCGGGCTCAACACCAGCTTGGCGGCCCCCGCCTTTTTGCCGCGGGCGAACAGCTGCTCCGCCTGCAGCGTGGTGTAGCGGTTCTGCTTCGATAAATACCGCGCGATGTCCTCGCCGGACTCGTGCATCAAGTCGCCATCGAGTTTTTCCACAGGGCCTTCGCAGATCACGTACTCGTGCACCACGTCGTCGGACCAGCGCGCGCGGCGGCGATCAAACAAGCGCAGCGACCAATCCGGATAGCCCTCGCCGTGTTTCAGGAAACGGCCCATGAAACGGTTGCAGCGGGCAAAGCGGTAGGCCGCGGCCTGTGGATTGTCCAGTATCTGATTGATCGATAAGGCTAATTCAGGCGACAGATATTCGTCCGCATCCAAGCACAACACCCAGTCATGGCTTGCCTGTTCCACGGCGAATTGCTTTTGCGGACCGAATCCCAGCCATTCCTGGTGGATAACTTTTGCCCGATAGGCTGCGGCTATTGCCAATGTGTTATCCGTGCTGCCGGAATCCACAAGCACGATTTCGTCGGCAAAGCCCACGCTCTGCAGACATTGTTCCAGTTGTTGACCTGCATTTTTGGTGATGAGCACCACGCTAATCGCGTATCGCATCTTTTCTATGTTTTCCCATTTATAAAATGAAGAAACTGGTAGAAGTTCCTTCATTGCTGTGGATAACCACTATTTATCTTTATTTTTCAGTCACTTGTTGTGCTTTGAAAACTGTTGTCTACCATGCGCGTCTGCGGCTAGCCAGTTGTGGATAACTTTCACGCTTGTTGCAGACCTTGAGTTATTCACATCGCGGCAAGCAGTTTTGCCCGCTGTCCTGTTAGGCAAATTTTTTGCGACAGACTTGCGCTTCACCAACGGATTTTCATTAACGCAACTATAAATTGATGAAACTACTGAAGGTGGGCTTTTTGTGTGGACAAGTGAAAAAAATCCATACCGCTCATGGTCTTGCCCTGTTGATAGACATGGGATTATTGCAACGCGCAATGTTCTGGCAGATTGTGGATAAATATGGTCAAACTTATTCACAGAACCTTATCCACATCTGGTCAGGGCGGATTTTACTTGGTTAACCACAGGCCCGCTCGGGTACAATGCGCGCCATGATGAATGTGCTGATTGTGCGCACCTCGTCGATGGGCGACCTTATCCACACTTGGCCGGCCATCACTGAGTTGAAGACGCACTACCCGAATATTCGGCTGAGTTGGCTGGCGGAAGAAAGCTTTGCCGACATCGCCCGGCTGCATCCGCAGGTGGCGGAGGTGTTGACGCTGCGCTGGCGAAGCTGGCGCAAGCGTTTGCTGCAGCTCGAGGCCTGGCGAGAGTTGCGGGCTTTGAAGCGTCAGCTGCGCGATACCCACTTCGATTTGGTGCTGGACAGCCAGGGTTTGCTGAAGAGCGCGATTCCGGCCAAGTGGGCCGGCGCGCCGCTGGCCGGGTTGGATTGGTCCAGCGCGCGCGAATCGCTGGCCAGCCTGTTCTACGACAAGAAACACACGGTTTCCCGGCAGCTGTCGGCCATCGAGCGCAACCGCCTGCTGTTCGGCCGCTGTTTTGGCTATGCGCCGCAAGGCGCGCCGCAGTTCGGCGTTTGTCCGGGCGAGCGGCCCGCCTGGATGCTCTCCGGCCGTTACGCTGTGCTGCTGCATGCCACCAGCCGCGCGTCCAAGGAATGGCCGGAGACGCATTGGGTCGCGCTGGGGCAGGCGTTGTCGGCCGCCCACGACATGGTGACGGTGCTGCCCTGGGGAAATGAGCGGGAAAAAGCGCGCGCCGAACGGCAGGCCGCCCAATTGCCTGCCGCGGTGGTGGCGCCGCGGATGAGTCTGATCGAGGCTGCCGGATTGCTGGGCCACGCCAGCGCCGTCATCGGCGTCGATACCGGCCTGGCCCACCTGGCCAATGCCTTGAGCGTACCCCTAGTGGCGATTTACACCGACACCGATCCGCAGCAGACCGGCGTGGTGGAGACGCCTTGGGCGACCAATCTGGGCCATATCGGCCAATGCCCGACGGTGGAAGACGTGCTGGCGGCGCTGCGCTCGCGGCAGGATTGGCAATGAGCTGGCAGCGCGCGCTTTACAACGGCTTGTTATGGGCGTTGAAGCCGCTGATCCGCCGCTATCTGCAAAAGCGGGCGCGCAAGGCGCCGGCCTACCTGGAGCATTGGGACGAGCGTTTCGGCCAGGCGCTGTCGCCCAAAGCTAACGGCGCGATCTGGATACACGCGGTGTCGGTAGGCGAAACCCGAGCCGCGCAGCCGCTGGTGGCCGCCATCCGCCGTCAATGGCCGGATGCGCCGCTTTTGTTGACGCAGATGACGCCGACCGGCCGCGCCACGGCGGAACAGCTGTATCCGGACGCCGAAGTGCGCTATCTGCCGTATGATTACCCGCAGGCGGCGGCGGATTTTCTGCGCGCTTACCGGCCGCGTTGCGGCGTGCTGATGGAAACCGAGATCTGGCCCAATCTGCTGCATGCCGCCGCCGAGCAAGGAGTGCCGCTGCTGTTGGCCAATGCCAGATTGTCGGATAAATCGCTGAAAGGCTATCGCAAGGCATTGGGGCTGATTCGGCCTGCTGTTCAGAAATTGACCGCCGTTGCCGCGCAAACCAAAGAAGATGCAGACCGTTTGCGTCAATTGGGCGCGCAAAACATCATCGTCTGCGGCAGCAGCAAATATGATATTGAAATTGATAAAGCGCAGTGGCATCTGGCCGGCGCGTTTCATGAACGCATTGGCCGGCGGCCGGTGCTGCTGTGCGCCAGCACCCGGGACGGCGAGGAAGCGCTGATTCTGGACGCGTGGCGGGCGGCCGGCGGCGCGGTGGGCAACACGCTGCTGGCGCTGGTGCCGCGCCATCCGGAACGCTGGGGCGAGGTGGCGCGGCTGGCGAGCGAGCGCGGCTTCAAGCTGCAGCGGCGCAGCGACGACGCAGCCGTGGTCGCCGACACTCAGGTGTGGCTTGGCGACAGCATGGGCGAGATGTTCGGCTACCTGGGCGCTTGCGATGTGGCCTTCATCGGCGGCAGCCTGCTGCCGTTTGGTTGCCATAATCTGATAGAGCCGGCGCTGATGGGCGTGCCGGCGCTGTTTGGACCGTCAGTGTTCAATTTTCAGCAGGCCGCGGCCGATTCATTGGCCGCCGGCGCCGGATGCCAGGTGGCCGATGCCGGCGAGCTGGTGTCCACCGCCCTGGCCTTGTTGGCCGATCCGGCGGCTGCCGAAGCCATGCGCGGCGGCGCGGCGCGTTTCCGCGATGCGCACCGCGGCGCCAGCGAACGGATGTTGGCCGTGCTGAAGTCGGTATTGGAGCCGGCCAGCTGAGGAACCGCTCTTAGACGACAAGGCCGCCTGTCGATTTGGCAAGGCGGCCTGGTCTTTTGGGGCTGAGCGCGAAGCTTAGTTGCGGGCGGCCGGCGGATTCAGCGGAAAGGCGAACAGGTCGCGGCGGTAAGTTTCCACCACCAGGCTGAACGGCGTGCCGCCGTCCTTGTACAGCACCGCGCGGTGCTGCAGCACCCGCTCCGGGATATCCAGGCCGGACTGGCTCATGGCCGCCGGCAGCGGACGCGTTTCCCAGCCCTGCGGCAAGGGGGACCACAACAGGCGCGCGCTTTCGGTGCGTCGGGTGAAGTTCAGCGCGCGCACTGCGGTGCCGAACGGGGTGTCGGTGGTATCCAACAGATGGTTCATCTCCGGCGTCAGCCGCGACGGCACATACCAGTTGTCGGCTTCGGACAGCACATGGTCGCCGCAGGCCAGTTGCACGCGGCGATAGCCTATCGCCTCGTCGGCCCCCACTTTCAGCTGGCTGCGCACCTCGGCGTCGGCCGGCTTGCGGGTGGCGGTGTCGCGCAACGCGCGGATGCGAGGCTCGGCCGCCAGTTGGTGCGCCTCGCACCATTGTTGCAGCGTGCGGGTGGCGCTGGGCTGGCTCAACAGCGTGGCGTTGACCGATTGCAGCAGGGCCAGCGCCTTGACGCGGGTGGCGGCGTCGTCGCGCCAACCCGGATAATCCCAGCCATCGGCTCGCGCGGCGCTCGCGCACAGCAACAACCCGCAGGCAAAGGGGAGAAAACGTGCGGCGGAACCCCGCATTGGGCGATTATGCTTCATAGATTTTCGCATCAATTAGAATAAATACATTAAAGACCCTAAAGATAAACGTAAAGTTTACTGTCTGAATACTGAAGTTCGTCGGCTTTTCCGCTACCTTGAAAATTGCGCTGGCCGCAACGGGCGGGTTGGCGCCGTTTTCCTTACTCATTGTCCTGACAAGGAGCAGCCATGGCCAACGAATATCAGCCCCTGCCCACGCTGACTCTGCCACGCGCCACGGATTTGGTGCAACTGGAGCAGCGTCCGCATCCGCCCATCAATATGCAAAGCCCGGCGTTGAGCGTCATGACCGATCTGAGGCTGGTGAATCCAGTCGGCATCCGCGGCGGCGCGGACCTGCGCGAGGCCCATCAGCGCATGATCAGCCACGGCATCCGCCTGTTGTTCGTTCATGACGACGACGGCAGCCTGCTCGGCATCGTCACCGCGGTCGATCTCTTGGGCGAGCGGCCCATCCAGTGCATGAAGGAGCATGGCAAGCATCATGCAGATCTGCAGGTGTCCGATGTGATGACGCCGCGCGACAAGCTGGACGCCTTGCGGCTGGAAGACGTGGCGGCGGCGAATGTCGGCCAACTGATCGCCACCATGAAGCAGCTGGGCCGCCAGCACGCGCTGGTGCTGGAAATCAATCCGGGCAACGGCCATTACGAAGTGTGCGGCTTGTTCTCCACCTCCCACATGGCGCGTCTTCTGGGCATGCCTTTGTCCTTCATTCGCGTGCCGCAAGCCTTGTCGGAAATCCAGTACTCCTTGCTGTATACCGGCTGACACCTGCGCAAGTCGGCAAGAATCGGGTCGCGGCTCGCGCAATGCCCCTTTAGACTGGCTTCATGACATAGCATCGGGAGCTAGACATGAATGGCCCGCTCGAATATGCAGGGGAAAACGCCGCGGAGGGAGGACGCGATTACGTCCGCATCCGCGACGCGATCCGCTACCTGATTGCCCATGCCGGCGAGCAGCCGCGGCTGGCCGATGTGGCCGCGGCGCTGCATCTGTCCGAATCGCGCCTGCAGCGCTTGTTCACGCAGTGGGCCGGGGTCAGTCCCAAGCGCTTCATCCAGCAGCTGACCTGCGAAGCCGCCAAGGTTCGTTTGGCGGCGGGCGCGCCGGTGCTGCCGCTGTCGCATGAACTGGGCCTGTCCGGCGGCAGCCGGCTGCACGATCTGTTCGTCACCTTGGAGGCCATGACGCCTGGCGAATTCCAGCGCGGCGGCGCCGGGCTGGACATTATATGGAGCGTGGAAGCCAGCCGTTTTGGCCCGGCGCTGCTGGCGCGGACTGATCGCGGCATCTGCGCCTTGCAGTTCGTCGCCGACGAAGCCGCCGGCGAAGCCTGGTTGCAGGATCAGTGGCCGCACGCCGCTTTGCATTGGCGGCCTGGCCAGGGGCAGGCGCTGTGCGAACGGCTGTTTTCTCCCTTGTCCGAGCGCAGCGGCGCGCCGCTGGCGCTGCGGGTGCAAGGTAGCAATTTCCAGATCCAGGTATGGCGGGCGCTGCTGTCCGTGCCATATGGCGGCCTGATCAGCTATGGCCAGCTGGCGGCGCGCATGGGGCAGCCTAGCGCGGCGCGCGCAGTCGGCAGCGCGGTCGGCGCCAATCCGGTGGCCTGGCTGATTCCCTGCCATCGGGTGATCCGGTCTGAGGGGGCGCTGGGCCAATACCGCTGGGGGGAGGAGCGCAAGCTCGATCTGATCGCCTGGGAAAACGCGCGGCTGAGCCGCGAGACGCTCACAGCATCGGTGGCATGAGGCGCATGTTTGCCTGGCAGGTTCGGCTCAGGCCATGGGCAGGCGGATGTCGACCTTGAAGGCGCCGTCTTCTTCAGTCAGGTTCAAGGTGCCGTCGTGCTGTTTGACCACCCGCGAGACGATGGCGAGGCCGAGGCCGCTGCCGCCATCGGTGCCGCGATGTTCGGCCAAGCGTTCGAACGGGGCCAGCGCGGTTTCGCGCAGCGCCTCCGGTATCCCTTTGCCGTGGTCTATTACGGCCAGCCGCGCTTCATTCTCGCCGCGCTCCAGCCGCACGACTACGGGCGGCTGTCCGTAACGGCGGGCGTTTTCCAGCAGATTGCTCAGCAGGCGCTCCAGCGCCAGCGCGTCGGCCTGCAGTTCCGGTTCGCCGCGGATGTCCAGCCGCGCGTCCATGCCTTCGCGGCGGAAACGCGCCACCACGCTGGAGGCGAGGTCGGCCAGGGCGACCGGCACCATCTGATTGCTTTCCTCGGCGCGGGCAAAATCGATGAACTGGCGCACGATGCGCGATAGCTCGTCGATGTCGGACAGCATGTCGTGCTGGTCTACGCTGGCTTCCTGCATTTCCAGCGTCAGCTTGAGGCGGGTCAGCGGCGTGCGCAGATCGTGCGACAGCCCGGCCAGCATCAGCCGCCGTTCGCGCGCCGCATTGTCCAGCGCCTGGGCCATGCTGTTGAAGTTGTGGGCCAGCAGCTGCACTTCGCGCGGGCCGGTTTCGGGAATCTGCTTGGGCATTTCGCCGCTGGCCAGCTCCCGGCTGGCCTGCACCACGCGGCTGATCGGCCGGGTGATGCGCCAGGCAAACAAGGAGGCCAGGATGGTGGCGAACAGCCCGGCCAGCAGCGAGGCCTGTAGCATGGTGGTGATCATCCGGTCGCGATAGCGGCCGAACGGCATCACCAGCCAGTACGGCTGGCCTAGCACATGCACATGCACCCACAGCTCGCTATGGTCGTCGCGCAGCGCGAAATGCGCCTGGATAGGCTCATTGAGGTCATGAGACAGCCGCTGCGTCAGCATGGCGCCGATGGGCGGCAGCTCGTCGGCAAACTGTTGTCCCTGATCGGCGTTGAACGGCAGCAGGCTGGGCAGGCCGGGACGGTTGTAGCTGTCCAGAAAGTTCTGCTTCTCCTCGTTGTCCATGCCGGTCATGGAGTTTTCCAGGAAGGACAGCGTATCCAGCACCTGGATGTACAGCTGGCGCTCCAGCAGCTTGTGGCGTTCCCGGTTGGCCAGCGAGATGGTGAACAACTGGGTGGCGATCACCACCGTCATCACCAGCAGCGCCAGCCGGAAGAACAAGGAGCCGAACAGCTTGCGTATCAAGTCTTACTCCCTGGGGGAGCCGTCTGGCACGAACACATAGCCGTAGCCCCAGACGGTTTGGATATAGCGCAGCGGGCTGTCGCCGTTTTCCAGAGCCTTGCGCAGCCGCGAGATATGCACGTCTATGCTGCGGTCCAGCGATTCGCCATTGCCTTTGCCCAGCGCCAGCTCCATCAGCTGTTCGCGAGTCAGCGGGCGGCGCGGATGGTTGACCAGGACCGACAGCACGGCGAATTCGGCGCTGGTCAGCGCCACCGGCTGGCCGCAACGGCGCAGTTCGCGTTGGCCCAGGTTCAGCGTGAAATCGCCGAATTCGACGGCGTCATCTGCGCTGTGCTGGGCAGCCAGCGCCGGCGTGGTATGGTGGCGGCGCAGCACGGACTGGATGCGCGCGGTCAGTTCGCGTGGATTGAAGGGCTTGGGCAGGTAGTCGTCGGCGCCCATTTCCAGGCCCAGGATGCGGTCGATGTCCTCGCCGCGCGCGGTCAGCATGATCACCGGCAGCGTCTCGCCCTGCGCGCGCAGGCGGCGCACCACGGCCAGGCCGTCTTCGCCCGGCATCATCACGTCCAGCACGATCAGGTCGGGACGGTTGCGCGCCAGCTTGCGGTCGAGGTCTTTCGAGTCCGGCAGCGTTTCCACGCTGTAGCCCTGCTGGGTCAGGTAACGGGTCAACAGTTCGCGCAGCTTGGCGTCGTCGTCGACGACCAGGATTTTATTGTGTTCCATATGCTGTTCCTTGGGTGTTCTGGTTGGCAGCTTAAGCGCTCGCGCGCCTCAGCTGTCGGGCCTTGTTTTTACAGATGTTAAGCTGATGCCCCGCGCTACAGTCCTTAACAATTGTGCCGCCAGAACTGACGTATGGGCAAATGCTTGCGTTTAAGCTGAAGCAACTGTCGAAAACCTGCGGCGCAATACCTTTAGTTGCCGCGTGATGGTTACAAACGGTCCGTGGCCTTCCGGGCCGGTCTTGATCGGGGAATGACTTGAGCATGAAGGGTTCCCCCCCGCCGTGGACAAGGTAAAATGGCGATTATGAAGCGATATCTGATCACTCTGCTGAGCGCAAGCCTGTTGCTGCAACAGGCGGCATGGTCGCGTCCGCAGAAAGAATCGCCGCCGCAGCGCGACAGGGGAACCTGGAATCAGATGTCGCGCAAAACCTGCGAAGCCAAGCGCAGTTGTCCAGACAGCCGCCGGCTGCAGGAGTTGCAGCTGCGCGAGGCCGCGCGCAACGGCGATATCGGCTTCGATCCCGCGCGCCATCCAAACCGTATGATGCCGCCGCCTCCCGACGGCCATCCACAAACTATACCCAGCAAGCCCAATTTTTGGCAGGATAAGCACAGACAGGCACTGGAGCACAGCCAGTCCGAATAAGAGTGCGGCACTTGAATGCCGCAGGGTTCCGAATTGTCGTCCGACCGGGAAGGGACGCCGCGATGAAGCAGCAGGGGACATCCAGATGGCAGGGCTATCTGCGGGCCGGTTTGGGCTTGCTGCTGCTCTGCCAGTACGGCTATGCGGCGGTGCCCGCCATCGATGATGACTGCAGCCGCGCCGTGGCGCCGCAGCGTTGCCAGCTGCACCGCCAAGGACTGCGCAGCTGCCAGGATCTGGGCGAATCGCGCCGGCGGACCTGTCTGGCCTACTACACCCCGCCCCTGAATTGCCAACGCCAGCGGGATGCCAAGCGTTGCGAGGCGCTGGTGGCGGCTCAGACTTCCTGCGAAGGCGCCCTCGGCGCCGCGCGTCGGAAATGCGTGGACGAAAGGCTGCCGGCGGCTGGCTGCAGCCGCGGCCAGCCGGGCTGCGCCACCGCCGACGAAGGATGCGACGGCGGCAGGCGGCGCGATGCCCGCGAGTGCGCGCCGCCTCTGCCCTTGGGCGATTGAGGCGGGTTAGGTCGCCGCCCGCTCGGCTCTGAACCAAGGCGCGCCGGCCCAGACAGTGCAGGCGGCGCAGCGCTTATGGCAGCAGGATCACCGAACCAGTGGTCTTGCGCGCTTCCAGGTCGCGGTGCGCCTGGGCCGCCTCGGCCAGCGGATAGCGATGGGACGGCGCCAGCTTGATCGTGCCGTCTTCCAGGCGGCGGAACAGCGCGGCGGACGACGCTTCCAGCTCGGCGCGGCTGGCGATGTAATCGCCTAGCTTGGGCCGGGTCAGGAACAAGGAGCCGCGCTTGGTCAGCTCCAGCGGCGATACCGCCGGAACGGGGCCGGAGGCATTGCCGAAGGTCACCATCATGCCGCGCGGACTCAGGCTGTCCAGCGAGGCTTCGAAGGTGCTCTTGCCCACCGAATCGAACACCACCGGCACGCCTTTGCCGCCGGTGATCTCGCGCACTCGCGCCGCGACGTCTTCTTCGCTGTAATTGATGACATGGGCAGCGCCCAGCCGGCGCGCGATCTCGCCCTTGGCCGCCGAGCCGACGGTGGCGATCACCTGCACGCCCATCGCCGACAGCCACTGCAACGCGATCTGGCCGACGCCGCCGGCGGCGGCGTGCCACAGCACGGTCTGGCCCGGCTGCACCGGGAAGGTGCGTTGCACCAGGTATTCAACAGTCATGCCCTGCAGCATTGCGCAAGCGGCCGTTTCGTCGGCGATGCCAGCCGGCAGCTTGAGCAGATGCTCCGCGGCGATCAGCCGCTCGCTCGAATACGCGCCCAAGGGCCCGCCGGCATAGGCGACGCGATCGCCTGCTCTCAGCCAGTCCACGCCTTCGCCCACGGCAAGCACCACGCCGGCCGCTTCGCTGCCCAGGCCGCTGGGCAAGGGCAGCGGATACAGGCCGCTGCGTTGGTAGGTATCGATGAAATTGACCCCGATGGCGCTATGGCGCAGATGCACCTCTCCCGGCCCCGGGCGGCCGATCTCCACATTTTCCAGCTTCAGCACTTCCGGGCCGCCGACGGCGGCGAAAACGATCTTCTGACTCATGGGCAACTCCTCGCGCAAAATATCGGATCAGTGTGCAGCCGCTCAGGGCGGCGAACAAGCTCGGCGCGCTGAACGGGGCGTTAAGAAGGTTTGGACAATTGTCTTTGGCCCCAAGCCACCACGTCCGGCAATACCTTGGGCCAGTTGTTCAAGCGGTGGTCGTCGCCGTTGAATACGGTTTGTCGGTTGCCGTTGTAATGTCGCGCGGCCTCGCGCCAATCCAGCACTTCGTCGCGGCTGCCCAGCAGCAGCCAGTAGCGTCCCGCCGTCGGTTTATCTGTTTTTTGCGCCTGCAGCGCCGCCAGATCGGCGTCGCCCAGAGTGTAGACTTCGCCGGTATACGGATTGGTCTGTTCGCCGGCGAAGCGCGCCAAGTCGCGGTCGGGCCGGATGGCGGGATTGATCAGCGCCGCCGGGCGGCCGTGGCGTTCGGCCAAGTAGGTGGCATAGAAGCCGCCCAGCGAACTGCCTATCAGCAAAGTATCGGCCGGCAGCGACAGCAACAGCGTTTCCGCCTGGCGGATGGCTTCGGCCGGATGCGGAGACAGTTTCGGGCAGTGCAGCTCAATATCCTGCGCATGCAGGTTCAGCCAGACGGCGGTTTCGCCGGCTTTCAGCGATTTGGGGCTGGAGTTGAAGCCATGAAGATAGACGATGTGCATGACGGGATCCGCGGTAACGATGGGCTCATGGTACGCGCCATGCCAACGATTGTCAGTGCCAGGTAAACCCGATGGCCGTTGTTGTGAATATCGAGTAAAAACATCTTTCCAATGGTTTCCAGCCATTGTCATAGCATGCCGCAAGATGCTGAAATATGCGCCAAATATACAAGCACGAGGAGATAACATCATGAATCATCTGCCTACCGGCGGCCCGGCCGCCATGCCGCATTCGCTGGAAAGCCTGATCATCGCTTGCGGCTATCTGCAGCACAGCGCCCTGCTGTTCGCCGATGACATCGATGCCGACAAGGCGCTGATACGTTCCGGTTTTTGTCCGCTGCATCAGGTGCAGCTGGATGCCCAAGGCGGCATGCGCGTGTTCGCCGAAGTGCACGAGGAGGTGAACGCCTTGCTGCGCGACAGCCATACCTTGCGTTTCGCCTTGCACGAGATGCTGATGCAGTTTGGTCCTAGCGTATGCAATGATGCGCTGGCGCGCATCGTGTTGCAGGGCGTCAACTCATTGGCAGATTGGCATCAGGCCTGCCGTTCGCTGGCCGATCTGGGCCGCGGGCCGGTGCGGGTGGCGGCCTGAAGCGCGCCCCATTAATAAAATAGCTTGCAATTAAATTGTGTACTATTTAATATGCGGCCATGGAAACCAAAGATTGCTGTCCCTCGGCGGACGAGTTGCTGCGTTTGGATCAGCAGCTGTGTTTTGCGCTGTATTCCGCCTCGCTGGCGATGAACAAAGTGTACCGCGACAGCCTGAAACCGCTGGGCATCACGTATCCGCAATATCTGGTGTTGCTGGTGTTGTGGGAACAGGATCAGCGTTCGGTGTCGGACATCGGCGACAAGCTGTATCTGGATTCCGCGACCCTGACGCCGTTGTTGAAGCGGATGGAAGCGGCTGGCTGGCTGGAGCGGCAACGGTTGGCCAGCGATGAGCGCGTGGTGATGGTCCGTTTGAGCGAAGCCGGCAAAGCGCTGCGATCGCAGGCTGAGCGGATTCCGCTGCAACTGGCATGCCGCAGCGGACTGCAATTGGATGAGATCGCGCATTTACGGCAGGCCTTATGCGGTTTGCGCGATCAGTTGCTGCAGTGAACCCGTCAGGGTTTTGATAATTAAATAGTACACTATTTAATAGTGAACATTTTCGCCGTAACGGCGATAGCATAGGAGCAGTCACATGAATCTTCTGCAAAAAGTGCTGTACACCGCTGAAGCCACCGCCACGGGCGGCCGCGATGGCCGGGCCGAATCGAGCGACGGCGCGCTGCAAGTGAAGCTGAGCACGCCGCGCGAGCTGGGCGGGGCTGGCGGCGACGGCACTAATCCCGAGCAATTGTTCGCGGCCGGTTATTCCGCCTGCTTCATCGGCGCGCTGAAGGTAGCGGCGCAACAGGCGGGCGTGCGCCTGCCGGCGGAGGTGTCGGTGACCGGCAAGGTATCGATCGGCCCCATCGCCCATGGCTTCGGCATTGCCGCCAAGCTGTCGGTGTCGCTGCCCGGCATCGAGCGCGAGGTTGGGGAGAAGCTGATCGAAGCGGCGCATGGCATCTGCCCCTATTCCAACGCCACGCGCGGCAATATCGAAGTCGAGCTGACCCTGGCGTAAACGCGTTCGCGCCCATCCAAGCCAAGAAGCAGCCCTGTATGCCGGGCGGCTTCTTGTTGTGCGGCGCTCAATCTATGGTTTCGGATTCGCGGTTCAAGGATTGTTTGTTGCCATACATCTTGCGGTCGGCCACCGCCAGCAATTCGTCAATCAGCAGGCCGTCTTCCGGGTAGTAAGCGGTGCCGATGCTGACGCCGACCAGGACGCGATGCTGCTCTACCTGATAGGGAAGCTGGATAGACTGTTTCAGCCGAGCGGTCACCTTGTCGGCCTCGCGATTGGATACGACGTCTTCCATGAGAATCACGAACTCGTCGCCGCCGATGCGGGCGACGGTATCCTCGTCGCGCACCACTTCCTGGATGCGGGCCGCGATCAACTGTAAAACCCGATCGCCAACCACATGGCCGAAGGTGTCATTGACCGGCTTGAAACGATCCAAGTCCAGAAACAGCAGCGCCAACCGCTTGCCGTTGCGGTCGACGCGGCTGATGGCGTGCTGCAGCCGGTCGTAGAACAAATTGCGGTTGGCCAAGCCTGTCAACCGGTCGTGATTGGCCAGATGGAACAGCTGGCTTTCCCGCTGGCGCCGCAAATTGCTGCTGCGGACAAAGCTGTAACTGGCCAAAGCGAGTCCCAAGGCGAGCAGGAGGCTCAACAGCAGCCAGACCGACCATTCGAATAGGCCGATTTGCGCCCAACCCTGCTGCCAGCGCAAGGTGAGGCGCAGCGGCTGATTGCCGCCGCCCAGTTGCTGGGTGGCCTCCAGTCGCGGGAACAACAGCTGCTCCAGCTGGCTTGCCCCGGCGCTGCCCAGCCGCAGCGCGCGGCCGTCTGGCGGTTGCGGCGGATCATCGCGGTGGCGAATGCTGAGTTCCATGCCGGCAGGCAGGGACAAGTCGGCGGGCAGCAGAGAATCGGCGCGGATGAACAGCATGGCGAAATGCTTGGGTTGCAGATCAAGCATCCTGGGGGACTGTTGAGTGTCGATGTCCCGCAGCAGCGCGTAGCCGGTTTCGCCTTGCGGGAGAGTCAATTGGCGCGACAAAGTGGTGCGGCCGCTGTTCAGGCTCTCTTGCAAGGCGTCGCGCAATTGCGGTTGTTGCCAGGCGTCGCGGCCGACCAGCAGCAGATTGGTTTGTGACTGCGGTTCGGCAAACATCAGCGGAAAGTATTCATCTTGTCCGGCTAACGGTGTTTCGTCGCTGGAGAAGCCGCGCAGGCGATAGCCTTTGCCATATTCTCGTTGCAGTTTCTGAGTGAAATCAGTCAGTTGAACGGCTGGTATGCGCTCAATATGAGCCAGCGCGGAGATCTGCGGGTAGCGCCGCAGCAGCTGCAGGACAAATGGATTTTTTTGCCGAGTTTCGCTGTGATGGTCCAGCGCGCTGAAGGTGGCATAGCTGTCGAGCACGGTCTCGTTGGTCAGCAGCCGCTGTTTCAATTGCTCGGTCAACTGCTGCATCTGGTTGTTGAATTGCTGCTCCGCGCCCAACAGCGAGCGGCTGGCGATGGACAGCGCGGCCAGCGCGCTGAGCATCAGCCAAAGAGCTATGCATACAACATAAACCAGTCTTGCTTGCATGTTAAAACCATCGACATAAATTCGGCAATGACTGATTCTATAAGAACGGGGGGCTATTTTTTAGCAATAAATCGGAGAAACAGCGAATTAAGTAATAGTACGTAAAGCATGGCGAGAAGCCAGCGCGGACTTGATCGCGGGGATTTGGCGGCGGCTGACTGGCAGCGGCTGATCGATGTCGCGCAGCTTGATTTGCCATTGATCGACGGCGGTTTGACTCAGCTCCTGAACCGTGTCCCGCATGACCAGGCAGCTGCGGTGGATGCGCAGCGCGGCGTCGCCCAGGCGCTGCTCCAGCGCCACCAGCGCTTCGTCCAGCAGGTATTCCGCGCTGCGGGTGACCAAGGTGACGTATTTCAACTCGGCTTTCAAATAGCGGACCTCGCTGAACGGCACGTTGAGCAGCCGGCCGCGCTGACGCACCACGAAGCATGGCGGCGCGTCCGGATTGCCGCAACGCGCCTCGGCGCGGCGCAGACCTTCGGCCAGCCGCTCGCGGCGCACCGGCTTCAGCAGGTAATCGGCGGCGTTCAGTTCAAACGCCTCCACTGCGTAATGGTCATGAGCGGTGCTGAAGATCAACTGCGGCGGCAGCGCTTGCTGCCGCAGATGGCGGGCCAGGGCCATGCCGTCGCGGCCGGGCATGCCGATATCGAGCAGCACCACGTCTACCGGATGGCGCGCCAGCCAGTCCAGGGCAGTCTGGCTGTCTGCCTGGCAGTGCACCTGGGTCACGCCCAGATCGCCGAGCAGCTGGCGCAGGCGTTCGCGCGCCAGCGTTTCGTCGTCCACCACCAGCACGCGCAGGCGGCTCAAATCACCCATTGCGGCTTGTCCATCTTGCTGACCAGCAACCGCCACGACTGCAGGATCTTCTGGAACTTGTTGTTGGTCGGCGCCAGATCGCGCACCCTGCCCAGCAGCTCGTAGGCGCGGCGCATATGGCTTTCGTGCCAACCGTTCTGGCTGACGTACGCCATGACGGAGTTGATCAGGTTCAGCATGATCTGCACGTTCTGCGGCAATTCTTCCAAGGCCTGGATGAAGTGTTCGATCGCCGCTTCGTATTGGCCGGATTGCGCCAGCAGCACCGCCTGGTTGTTCAGCTCGGACACCGATTTGACGTTGCTGGCGATCAACTGGCGGCCAACGGCGGCCATGCCGATTTCTTCGAACATCTCGCCGAAACGGGCCAGGGCATCCTCTTCGTCGTGATGATTGCGGATCAGGTATTCCATCACCTCATTGCCGCGCCTTTCCCGGCCTTGCTGGTAGCAGGCGCGGGCGTATTCCATCTGCGCGTCCTGGTCCAGTTTGGGCAAGAGCTGGCGGAAGCGCTCGTCGGCGGTGTCCAGCAGTTCGCCCGCTTTGCCGTCTTCGCCGTTCTTGGCCTGCAGCCGGCTGTCCACCACGCTGGCGAGCCATTCCGCCTCTTCGTTGTAGCGGTAGTCGTGGCGCAGATTGCCCAGGGTGCGGCTGGCGTTGGCGGTGTCGCCGCGGGCCAGCTGGATGCGGGCCAAGGTGGCGTAATGGGTGGGGCTGCGGTGCCAGGTGTATTTGGCGATGTCCAGCGCCTGCTGATAAGCGGCTTCGGCGGCGGCCAGATCGTTGTTCATCACCGCCGCTTCCGCCAGCCGTTGCTGGCGGCTGAACACCACTGGCGACAGTTCGGCCGCCTGTTGCAAGACATGCTGCGCGCGTTTCAGATCGCCGTTGCCGCGGTACAGCTTGGCCAGCCAGTCATAGGCTTCCATCACCTGGTTGTTGTCGGCCAGCACGGCCTCGAACAGCAGCCTGGCTTCATCCAGCGACTTGAGGCCGACCAGCGCCTTGGCCAGACCCATCTTGGCCCAGGTGGTGGGCTTGATGCGCAGCACCTGCATATAGGCGTCGCGCGCGGTGTCGAAGTCCTGAATCTTCAGGGCCAGCGAGCCTTTCAGGCGCATGAAGTCGAAGGCGAATTCGCCATTCTCTTCTATCTTGCGGTTGCAGGCGTCGATGGCGCTCAGGTATTCATGGTGCAGAATGCTTTCGTCGACCAGCCGGAACGCCTCGCGTTTGCGCATCGCCCTCTCCAGCCGCGCCCGCAGCACTTCGCCGGTGAAAGGCTTGAGCAGGTAGTCGTCCGGCACCAGCTCGGCGGCGGAAACCACGCGTTGCGAACGGCGTTCGCCGGTGACGATCATGAAGACGCAGGATTGTTTCAGCAGATTGCGCGCGCGGATTTCCTCGAACAGATACAGGCCGTCGTAGCCGTTGCCCAGATCGTAGTCGCACAGCACCACGTCGAACTCGTACTTCGCCATCTTGGCCAACGCGTCGCTGGGTTTGCTGGCGTATTCGACGCTGTTGGCGCCGAAGGACGACAAGGTCATCGCCATCGCCCGCTGCATCTGCGGCAGGCTGTCTATGATCAGAAACAGCCGTTTGGCGTAGGGATTGTCATAGCCGCGCTGCGCGGCGGGCCGCGCGCGTTGCGCCGGTTCCGTCGCGACGGCCGGGCTGGAGGGAGAGTCGCTCATCGCACCTGGGTCTGGCATGGTTATGGCTCAGTCGGATTGTTTTTGCGGCGGGCATGCTCCACTTCGGCCCGGTTCGTCGATCCGCCGCCCCTGCCGTAGCCTTGCCACGGCATGGCTCAGGGTAGGCGTTGCTTAGGCTGGCGTCAGTTTGGCGTAGCGCAAGTCCAGCCACTTTACTCCATGTTCGGCGAAGTTGATCTGCAAGCGCACATCCTCCCCGTTGCCTTCGGCGTCTATCACCACGCCGATTCCGAACTTGGCATGGCTGACCGCCTGGCCGATGGACAGGCCGTAGGCGTTGTCGGCCTGGCGGCGCGGCATGGCGGCGCGCCTGGGTTGCTGCGGCGCAACGGGTGCTTTCACTGTAGCAGACAGCGAATGGATCAGTTCGCCCGGAATCTCGTCGATGAAGCGCGACGGGATAGGATACCGGCTCTGGCCGTGCAGCATGCGGCTCTGCGCGCTGCTGAAGTACAGCCGCTTGCGGGCGCGGGTGATGGCCACGTACATCAGCCGGCGCTCCTCCTGCAGGCCCTTGCCGTCCATCACGCTGTTTTCGTGCGGGAAAAGGCCCTCTTCCAGGCCGCTGACGAACACAGCCTCGAACTCCAGGCCCTTGGCGGCGTGCACCGTCATCAGCTGCAGCGCGTCGCTGCCGGCTTCGGCCTGGTGTTCGCCGGCCTCCAGGCTGGCGGCGGACAGAAACTCGGTCAGCGCCTGCTCGGGCTGGTCGGGCAGGAAGCTGGCGGCGGCGTTGACCAGTTCGTCCAGGTTGGCCAGCCGCTCCTCGCCGTCTTTTTTGTCCTGCTCGTACATGTCGCGCAGGCCGCTACGGTCTATGGCCAGGCTGATGGTTTCGGCCAGGCTGAAGTCGCGGCTCTGCTCGCGCAGCCGTTCGATCAGCAGCACGAATTCCCCGATCTTGGCGGCGGTGCGGCCGCTGCCGGCGCCGCAGGCGGCCTGCCACAGCGAGATGCCCTGCTCGCGGCCGGCGGCCTGCAGGTTTTCCACGCTGCGCGCGCCGATGCCGCGCGCCGGAACGTTGATCACCCTGAGCAGCGCGTTGTCGTCGTCCGGGTTGGCGATCAGCCGCAGATAGGCCAGCGCGTGCTTGATCTCCTGGCGCTCGAAGAAGCGCAGGCCGCCGTAGATGCGATACGGGATCTGGGCATTGACCAGCACATGCTCCAGCAAACGCGATTGGGCGTTGGAGCGGTACAGCACGGCCATGTCGGACAGGGCCAGGCCTTCGCGGTGCAGGCTTTTCACCTCGTCGATGATGAATTCGGCCTCGTCGCCGTCGCTGCCGGCCTGGTAGAAGCGTATCTTTTCGCCTTCTCCGGCGTCGGTCCACAGATTCTTGCCCAGGCGGCCGTCGTTCTGTTCGATCAGCGCGTTGGCGGCGTTCAGGATATTGCCCATGGAGCGGTAGTTCTGTTCCAGCCGCACCGGCTCGGCGACGTGGAAGTCGGACAGCAGGGCGCGCATATTGCCCACTTCGGCGCCGCGGAAGCCGTAGATGCTCTGGTCGTCGTCGCCGACGGCGAACAGCGCGCCGTGCTCGCCGGCCAGCAGCTTCAGCCAAGCGTACTGCAGGCGGTTGGTGTCCTGGAACTCGTCCACCAGGATGTGGGAAAAGCGGCTGCAGTAGTGCGAGCGCAGCGCTTCGTTGCGCGACAACAGCTCGTAGCTTCTGAGCAGCAGCTCGGCGAAATCCACCACGCCTTCGCGGCGGCATTGCGCGTCGTAGGCGGCGTACAGCTCCACCAGCTTGGCCTCGTACGGGTTCAGCGCCGGCGGCAGGGCCTCGGCGTGCAGGCCGGCTTCCTTGTTGCCGTTGATATAGCTTTGCACCGCGCGCGGCGGGTATTTCTCGTCCGACAGCTCCAGGCTTTTCAACAGGCGCTTGATCGCCGCCTGCTGGTCGGCGGAGTCCAGGATCTGGAAGGTTTGCGGCAGGCCGGCGTCGCGGTAGTGGATGCGCAGGAAGCGGTTGCACAGGCCGTGGAAGGTGCCTATCCACATATTGCGGACATTGACCGGCACCTGCGCCGACAGCCGGGTCTGCATCTCGCGCGCGGCCTTGTTGGTGAAGGTGACCGCCAGCACGCCGGCCGGCGAGGTCTGCCCGGTGGACAACAGCCAGGCGATGCGGGTGGTCAGCACCCGCGTCTTGCCGCTGCCGGCGCCGGCCAGCACCAGCGCGCTCTTGGCGGGCCAGGTGACGGCGCGCAGTTGTTCGGGATTCAGGCCGGCTAACAGATCGCTCATGTCGGGACGTTTTCGCTGCAAAAACGCCATTTTAGCATGCGTCCCCGTCAGCTCATGGCCGGCGTTACTCCTGGGCCTGATAGCGCGTCAGCATCGCCTTCAGCTTGCCGTTCTTGTGCAGCCGCTCGATCGCGCGGTTCAAAGCGTCCAGCTTCAGCGGCGATTGCGGCGACAGCGCGCACATCGTCGGATGCGAGGACACCACCAGCGGGTGAAGTCTGAACGCGGCGGCTTCCTGGGCGTGGCTGCGGGCCCACCATGCATAGATGAATTCGGTGACGATGGCGACATCGCTCAATTGCTTTTCCAGCGATTTGAACAGCAAGTCGAAACGCACCTCGGTTTCGCGCGTGCTGCGATTGCTGGCCCACAGGTATTCCAGTTCCGGGTAGTGGTAGCCGTGTTGGGTGCCGATGCGCTTGCCGGCCAGATCGTCGAACTGGCGGATGGTCGGCACGCCTTTCAGCGACAGCACTCGTTCGGTCAGCGGGTAGATTTCCCGGCTCCAGTTCAAGCGGGCGGAATTGCCGTACCAGTCCGGATTGGCGTTGCAGATGATGTCCACCTTGCCGGCCTCTATCGCCGGCTCCACCCGGCGGCGCGCCAGGATGACGAATTGCGGCTGCATATTGAGCTCTTCGGCCAATAGTTGGCCGATATCGAGCGACAATCCGCCTGTCAGTTTGGCGCCATCGGACGATAGTACCGCCATGGGCGGCGCGTCGGTATCGGCGACGCCGATGCGCAAGGGCGCGGCCGAGACGGCGGACGCGATCAGCAGCAGGCAGGAAAACCACCATTTCTTATTCATGCTGGCCATATCGATGCGTTCTCTTAATTCTAATGAGGGCTGTCAGAAGCAGTGAAAGCCGATGTTATGATGACCGTAGCAGGCCCGGTGGCCACCAGGGGCTGTTGACGCTTGCTGAGCGATCGCGCCGGAGCGCATTTCGCGACGGATCGAGGCGTTTCGCACGTCGCATAGCATTCTATGCCAGTGCGGAACAACGAAGAGTCGTCGCGAAAGGCGCCCGGCCCTGCGGGTTTGGCCGCTTTTGGCCGGATGCGGCGTTGCGCAGCCCTAGCATAGAATAACTATGCGGCGGACTGCGCGCCTTGCATCCGGCCAAAATCGGCGCAAACGCGATCCACGCAGCAAGCATCAACAGCCCCTAGATACCGTTTTAGACAAACACGCTGCAATTGATATGACAAAACCATTACCTCATCCAGTTTTTCAGCACCTGTCGCAACGCATTCTGATCCTGGATGGGGGCATGGGCACCATGATCCAGCGCCACCAGTTGTCCGAGGCCGATTACCGCGGCGAGCGTTTCGCCGACTGGCCCTGCGACGTCAAGGGCAATAACGACCTGCTGGTCTTGACCCGGCCCGATGTGATCGGCGGCATCCACCAGGCTTACCTCGACGCCGGCGCCGACATCGTCGAGACCAATACCTTCAACGCCACCTCCATCGCCATGGCCGACTACCAGATGGAGGGCCTGGTGTGGGAGATCAACCGCGAAGCGGCCCGGCTGGTCAAGGAGCTGTGCGTGGCGGCAAGCGCCCGCAACCCAGCCAAGCCCCGATTCTGCGCCGGCGTGCTCGGCCCCACCAACCGCACCTGTTCCATCAGCCCGGACGTCAACGACCCCGGCTACCGCAACGTCAGCTTCGACCAGCTGGTGGCAAGCTATACCGAGGCGATAGACGGCCTGGTGGCCGGCGGCGCGGACCTGCTCTTGGTGGAAACCATCTTCGATACGCTGAACGCCAAGGCGGCGGTGTTCGCCATCCACAAATATTTTGATGAGCGGCCGGCTATCGCCCGCCTGCCCATCATGATTTCCGGCACCATCACCGACCAGTCCGGCCGCACGCTGACCGGGCAGACCACCGAGGCCTTTTACAACTCGCTGTCCCATGCCGACGCCGCCAGCTTCGGCCTCAACTGCGCGCTGGGTCCGGACCTGCTGCGGCCTTACGTTGAGGAAATGTCGCGGGTATCGGCCACCTATGTGTCGGTGCATGCCAACGCCGGCCTGCCCAACGCCTTCGGCGGCTACGACCTTGAGCCGGAGAAGATGGGCGAGTATGTGCGGGAATGGGCGGAATCGGGCCTGATCAATATCGTCGGCGGCTGTTGCGGCACCACGCCGGAACACATCGCGGCCATCGCCCAAGCGGTGGACGGCCTCGCGCCGCGGCCCTTGCCGCAGATCGAACCCAAGTGCCGGCTGTCCGGCTTGGAGCCGTTCAACATCGGCGACGAAGACCTGTTCGTCAACGTCGGCGAGCGCACCAACGTCACCGGCAGCCGCGCCTTCGCCAAGCTGATTCTGAACGGCGACTACGCCACCGCGCTGGACGTGGCGCGGCAGCAGGTGGAGAACGGCGCGCAGATCATCGACATCAATATGGACGAGGGCATGTTGGACGCCCATGCCGCCATGGTGCGCTTCCTCAACCTGATCGCGTCGGAGCCGGACATCGCCCGGGTGCCGATCATGATCGACTCGTCCAAGTGGGGCGTGATCGAGGCCGGCCTGAAATGCATCCAGGGCAAGGGCATCGTCAATTCCATCTCCATGAAGGAAGGCCGCGACAAGTTCGTCGAGCAGGCGCGGCTGATCCGCCGCTACGGCGCGGCGGTGATCGTGATGGCCTTCGACGAGAAGGGCCAGGCCGACACCTACGCCCGCAAGATCGAGATCTGCGACCACAGCTACCGCATCCTGGTGGACGAGGTGGGCTTCCCGCCGGAAGACATCATCTTCGACCCCAATATCTTCGCCGTAGCCACCGGCATCGAGGAGCACGCCCGCTACGGCCTGGACTTCATCGAGGCCACCGGCTGGATCAAGCAGCACCTGCCGCACGCCAAGATCTCCGGCGGCGTGTCCAACGTCAGCTTCAGCTTCCGCGGCAACAACAAGGTGCGCGAGGCCATCCACGCGGTGTTCCTATACCACGCCATCCAGCGCGGCATGACCATGGGCATCGTCAACGCCGGCGCGCTGGAGGTGTACGACGAGGTCGATCCCGAGCTGCGCGCGCGCATCGAGGACGTGGTGCTGATGCGCCAGCCCAAGGACGGCGGCGACGCGACGGAACACTTGATTGGACTGGCCGAGAAGTTCAAGGGCGAGGCCGCCGGCGAGAAGAAGGGCGAAGACCTGGCCTGGCGTTCCTGGCCGGTGGAAAAGCGGCTGGAGCACGCGCTGGTCAAGGGCATCACCACCTTCATCGTCGAGGATACCGAAGAGGTGCGGTTGAAGTGCGCGCGGCCGATACACGTGATCGAAGGCCCGCTGATGGACGGCATGAACGTGGTCGGCGACCTGTTCGGCGCCGGCAAGATGTTTTTGCCGCAGGTGGTGAAGTCGGCCCGCGTGATGAAGGCCGCCGTCGCCCACCTGGAGCCGTTCATCGAGGAGGAAAAGATCGCGCTGGGCTTGTCCGACGCGCCGGCCAAGGGCGTGATCATCATGGCCACGGTCAAGGGCGACGTGCACGATATCGGCAAGAACATCGTCGGCGTGGTGCTGCGCTGCAATAACTACAAGGTGATAGACCTGGGCGTGATGGTGCCGTGCCAGAAGATTCTGGACGCCGCCCTCGAGCACCAGGCCGACATCATCGGCCTGTCCGGCCTGATCACCCCCAGCTTGGAAGAGATGAGCCATGTGGCCAAGGAGATGCAGCGCCAGGGCTTTACCATTCCCTTACTGATAGGCGGGGCGACAACGTCCAAGGTGCACACCGCGGTCAAGATCGCGCCGCACTACCCGCATCCGGTGGTGTATGTGCCGGACGCCAGCCGCGCGGTGGGCGTCTGCTCCAATCTGTTGTCCGACACCCTGAAGGACGCCTTCGTGCTGGAAAACGCCGCCGAGCAGCAGCGTGCTCGCGATGGCCACGCCAACAAGGCCAACCGCAAGGTGGTTTCCTTGGAGCAGGCGCGCGCCAACAAAGAGAAAATCGACTGGGCCGGCTATACGCCGCCCAAGCCGCAATGGCTGGGCGTGCGCCGTTTCGAGCACTATCCGCTTTCCGAGATCGCCCAGTACATCGACTGGACGCCGTTTTTCCAGAGCTGGGAGCTGGCCGGCCGCTTCCCGCGCATCCTCGACGACGAGATCGTCGGCGAATCGGCGCGCGCGCTGTATGAAGACGCCCAAGTGATGCTGAAGCGGATCGTCGACGAGAACTGGCTCGCCGCCAACGCGGTGATCGGGCTGTTTCCGGCCAATAGCGTCAATCACGACGACATCGAAATCCGCAACGCGGACAACAGCGCCAGCCTGATGACCTGGGTGGGCCTGCGCCAGCAACTGCCGAAAACCGACGGCAAGGCCAACTGGGCGCTGGCAGATTACATCGCGCCCAGGGACAGCGGCGTCGACGACTACATCGGCGCCTTCGCCGTCACCGCCGGCATCGGCATCGAGCCGCATGTGAAGCGCTTCGAAGACGCCAACGACGACTACTCGGCCATTCTGCTCAAGGCCCTGGCCGACCGCCTGGCCGAGGCCTTCGCCGAGCTGATGCACGCCCGCGTGCGGCGCGAGTTCTGGGGCTACGCCGCCGACGAGCAGATCGACAACGAAGGCCTGATCGATGAGCAGTACCGCGGCATCCGCCCGGCGCCCGGCTACCCGGCCTGCCCCGACCACACGGTGAAGACCGAGCTGTTCCAGCTGCTGGACGCGCCGGCCATCGGCATGACGCTGACCGAGGGCTACGCGATGCTGCCGACCGCCGCCGTGTCCGGCTTCTACTTCAGCCATCCGGCGTCGCGCTACTTCGGCGTCGGCAAGGTGGAGAAGGACCAGGTGCAAAGCTACGCCGAACGCCGCGGCGTCAGCATCGAACAGGCCGAGCGCGATCTCGCGCCGAATCTGGGCTATGACGCCTGAACGCGGCGCGCCGTCATGGGGGTGGCTGCTCCTAGCCGGCTTGGCCTTCAACGGCTGGTGGCTGCTGTTGGTGTGGTTCCGCGACCATCTGGCCGTGCTGACCCTGGCCGGCGCCCTGCTGGCCTGGGAGGCGCTGCCGTCCGGCCTGAGAAAGCCCGCCCTGCTGTTGGCGGCTGCCGGCAGCGCGCTGGATTTCGCCTTGGCCGCCAGCGGACTGCTGCGTTTCGTCGGCGTCGGCACCCTGCCCTTGTGGATGATGACGCTCTGGCTCAGCTTCGCCTGCTGGTGGGTCTGGCTGCTGCAGGCCTGGCGGCCGTCGCCGCGTCTGTTGGCCGCCTTGGGCGCGCTGGCTGGTCCGGCCGCCTATTACGCCGGTTTCCAGCTGCAGGCTCTGCAGCCGGGTTTGCCCTGGTGGGGCCTGTTGCCTATCTTGGCCGTGGTGTGGGGCGTAGGTTTGCCGCAGACCTTGCGCCTGCCGCTGCAAGGCCGCGCGGCGCAATGAAGGCAATGGTGGATAAGTTTCAGCGTGTTGCATGGTTGTGGATAAGCGGACTTCACGCCCATAAAACAGACGCGAACCCCAGCGCCGCCAGCGCCAGCAACATCATCAGGGCCTGCCGCCCCGCTTCGCGCGACCCCAGCGACAGCGCGTAACATCCCTTGGCCACGTTATTTGCCGAGGCGGCGATCAAGATGGCCGCGGCCGCCGCCGGCAGCGGCGTCAGCTGCGGCGTGGACTGGGTGATGCCCATGATGAACGGGTCCACGTCGCTGACGCCCATCACCGCCGCCAGCGTATAGACGCCGGCCGTTCCCAGGTATTGCGCCGCCAGCCGCGTCGCCACCAGCATGGCGATGAACAGGGCCGCAAACAGCAGGGCCGCGCCGATTTCCAGCGGGTTTTTCGGTTGATAGGCTTCGTCGGCGACGGCGGCGTCCGATCCGCTTCTGGACCATAGCCAGCCGCCCACCAGCGCCAGCGCCGCCAATAGCGAAAACAGCGGCCACAGCCGCAAGAGCAGCGCGAAATTGAACAGCGCCAGGAAGGCCATCAGCCGCAGATACATCATGCCGGAAGCCATCACGATGGCTCCGGCGTACACGCGCGGCGCGGCGGCGCCGGCGGAACGCCGCGCCAGCACCACCGTGGTGACGGTGGACGAATAGGCGCCGCCGGCCAGCGCCGCCAGCAACAGGCCGCCGCGCCCCTGGCGCAGCCGCTGCAGCAAATAACTGCCATAAGAAATGGCGCTGACCGCCACCACCACCAGCCAGGTGTTGAACGGATTGATCTGGAAGCGGCTCATGGCCTGATTGGGCAGCAGGGGCAGAATCACTGCGGCCAGCAGCAGAAACTGGGTGAGGATGAGGATGTCCGTCGGGTCGATGCGTTGGGCCAGGGTTTCCAGCCGCGTCTTGAATTCCAGCAGCAGCAGGCTGGCCACAGTCAGCGTGGCGGCCAGCCAGTACAGCTCGCGGCAGACCAGCACGCCGATCAGATAGGTGGCCAGACCGGTCATCTCGGTGGTGACGCTGGAATAGCCGGAGCCGCTGAGCTTGTGCCAGTACGACATCAGCAGGAACGCCGCCACCACCGCGAAGCCCAGCGCCACCGGCATCCATTCGTCGTGCGCCAGCGTGGCGATGACATAGCCGATCAGCCCGATCAGCGGATAGGTGCGCACGCCGCCGAAGGCGTATTTATCGCCGCCGGCCTTGCGCTCTTCCCGCTCCAAGCCAATCAGGAAGGCCAGGAACAGCACCAGGGTGATTTGCGTCGCCTCGGGCGGCAGCCAGTCCAGATAGCGCATGGGGAGGGATTTCCGCAGGGAACGGTACTGTCTTCAAGATATCCCGTATGGATGGCGGTGTACACCCGCGATGTCGTCGCCGCGCAGGCTGGTTGATTCGGATCAGGCGCGCGGGCTGTGGATCAATCGGCTATTCAGCTGGCGTTGTGGATAAGCCTGCGCCGGATCAACAAAAAACCCGCGCCTGGCGGCGCGGGTTGCGGGATGGCTGCGGCAGGCGTTTATACCGCCATCACCGCCTCGATCTCTTCCACCGTCTTCGGAATCGGCTCGCCCAGCACGCGGCTGCCGTCTGCCGTCACCAGCACGTTGTCTTCGATGCGGATGCCGCCGAAATCGGCGTATTCGCGGAACTTGGCGTAGTTGATGAAGGCGCTGTGGCGTTCCTCCTTCTCCCAGGCTTCGATCAGCGCCGGAATGAAGTAAACGCCCGGCTCCACCGTCACCACCATGCCGGCCTTCAGCGGCTTGCCCAGGCGCAGGTAGCCCAGGCCGAACAGCGGGCTGCGCTCGGCGCCGTCGCCGTAACCGACCAGGTCTTCGCCCAACGCTTCCATATCATGCACGTCCATGCCGATCTGGTGGCCTAGGCCGTGCGGGAAGGCGATGGCATAAGCGCCGGATTCGACGATGGCGTCGGCGTCGCCGCGGAAGAAGCCCAGCTCGGCCATGCGCTCCACCATCACGGCGGCGGACAGCTTGTGGATGTCCTGGTATTTGATGCCGGGTTTGATGGCGGCGATGGCGGCTTCCTGCATCTCCAGCACGATGTCGTACAGCTCGCGCTGGCGGGTGGAGAACTTGCCGCCCACCGGGAAGGTGCGGGTGATGTCGCTGGCGTAGCCGCCGCCGCTGGCGCAGCCGGTGTCGTTCAGCACCAGGTCGCCTTGCTGCAGCACATTGCCGTGACCATGGTTGTGCAGCACTTCGCCGCGCTTGGAGAAGATGGACGGATAGGCCAGATGCCAGTCATGGCGGCGCATGATGCCTTCCATGATGCCCACCACCTGGTATTCCAGCACGCCCGGCTTGGCGTTTTGCATCGCCGCGATATGCATGGCGTGGGTCACGCCCAGCGCGCTTTCCATCTCGGCGATCTCTTCCTCGCCCTTGATCTCGCGCAGCGCCACCACGGCGCGGGTCAGCGCCGGACAGAAGCCTGCCTTCACCACGGCCGGATGCACGTCCAGCAGACGACCCATTTCGATCAGCGTCTCGCCGCGGTACGGCGCCAGGTAGCGCACGGGGCGGCCGGCGGCGCGGGCCTCGGCCAGCAGTTGCGCCAGCTCGGCGTACGGGCGGCTGCGGCCCACGGCGGCCTTGGCGGCGCGTTCGGACAAGCTGGGCAGCGGGCCGGTCCAGACGATGTCGGACACATCCGGATCATTGCCGAACAGCGTCGCTTCGCCGCTGTCGGCGTCGATGACGCCGGCCAGGGCGGGCTCGTTCAGGCCGAAGAAGTAGCGGAAGCTGGAGTCCTGCACAAAGGGCAGGGTGTTGTCGTGGTAGTTCATCGGCGAGTCGACATTGCCGACGAACAGCAGCAGGCCGGACAGGCCAGCCTGTTGCAGGCGGGCGCGGCGCGCGGCGAAGACGGAAGGGGCGAACATGCTTTTCTCCTTTTGCCGCAGGGCGGCTAAGCATGCCGCTGCGGATAGATTTAGCCGTCTAACTTATCACGCGCCGGCCCGGCCGGCCAGCCGCCGGCTCAAGGCGCGGCCGCGGCCTCCGTCTTGGAAGGCGCAGGCTTGGCCGGTTGCAGCAGCCGGCGCAGCAGGCCGCCGGCCAGCATGGCCCACAAGGGCGCGCCCAGGCCGGCGATGCTGACGCCGGAGGCCGCCACCACGAAGGTCAGCAGCGCCGCTTCGCGGTGTTCGCCGTCGGCCAGCGCCGCGCCCAAGGACGAAGCCAGGGTGCCGAACAGCGCCAGCCCGGCCGCCGTCACCACCAGCGCCTTGGGCAGCAACAGCACCAGGGCGGCCAGCGCGCCGCCGGCCAGGCCCAGGACGATGTAGAACAGGCCGCAGAACAGTCCGGCCACGTAGCGGCGGCTGCGGTCCGCATGCGCTTCCGGTCCGGTGCAGATGGCGGCGATGATGGCGGCCAGCGTCACGCCGTGGCCGCCGAACGGCGCCGTCAGCAGCGAAGCGACGCCGAGCACGGTGACCGGGGAGCGAGCGGGAACGCCATAGCCAAAGGTGCGCAGCACGGCCATGCCGGGCAGGAACTGGCTGGTCAAGGCCAGCAGGGCCAGCGGCAAGGCCAGATTGATGAAAGCGGACCACGACCAGGCTGGCAGAGTGAAGGCCGGGCCGGCGATGCCGGAGAGCGCGCCGGCCGGCGGCGCGTGGAGCTGTCCTTGGACCGCGCACAGCGCCACGCCCAGCGCGATGGCCGCCAGCAGCGCCCAGCGCGGAAACCAGCGGCGGCCGGCAAAAAACAGCGCCGCCATCGGCAGCACCAACGCCAGCTGCCGCCCGGCCTCGGTCACCACCTCGCCGACAAAATGGAACAGGATGCCGGCCAGCAGCGCCGCCGCCAGCGCCGGCGGAAACAGCGCCATCAGCCGGTCGAACAGGCCGCTCGCGCCCACCAGCGTCACGATGGCCGCCGCGGCCAGGAAGGCGCCGATCGCCTCCGGGTAAGGCACGCCGGGCAAGGCCGTCAGCAGCAGCGCCGCGCCGGACGTGCTCCAGGCGGTGATCACCGGGGCTTTCCAGCGCCAGCTCAGCCACAGGCCGGCAACGCCGGACCCGATGGACACCGCCCACACCCAGGAGCCGAGCTGGCCGGCGCTGAGGCCGGCCGATTGCGCGGCATGGACGATGATCAAAAACGGGCCGGAATAACCGACCAGCAAGGCCAGCGCGGCGGCCAGGGCCGAGGACGGCGCGGCGTCGCGCCGCAGTGTGTGCCAAAACTTCATGAGCGGGCTTTCTTCCATCAAGACGAATAGCGGCAGCGTGCCATGCCGGCCGCCTGCTTCCTCCCACAAGCCTGGTAAACAGTTTGTATGCGGCGCAATCTGTTTGATATAACAGCTGCATGGAAGCGATCTACCAAGACATCGCCCGCCAATTGGCGGCCAGAATGGACGCCGGCGAATTCCCGCCCGGCAGCAAACTGCCCTCGGTGCGGCAGCTGGCCGCCAGCCACGGCGTCAACAGCCTGACCGCGCTGGCCGCCTACCGCTGGCTGGAACAAAAGCAGCGGGTGGTGGCGCGGCCGCGCGCCGGTTTCTTCGCCGCGCTGCCTGTTCGTTCCGCCGGTCAACCGCCCGCCCGCGCATTGCCGTCGCCGGCCACGCTGGTGGACGTGGACAGCCGCATGTCGCAACTGGTGGCGCTGTCGGCCTCGGACGTGGCGGTGCAGCTGCACATGGCGGAGGCCCACCACAGCCTGTACCCGTCGGCCGAGCTGGCGCGGCGGCTGCAGAACGCCCTGCTGCAGCGGCCGGAGCTGATCGGCGCCTATCTGCCCGCGGCCCAGCATGAGCGGCTGTGCGGCTTGCTCAAGCAGATGGCGGCCGCCTGGCAGATGGAGGTGAAGACGGATGAGATCCTGTTCTGCAACGGCATCACCGAGGGCATCAGCCTGGCCTTGCGCCATTTGACCCGGCCCGGCGACACGGTGGCGGTGGAGACGCCGGTGTACTTCGGCCTGCTGCAGACGCTGGCGGCGCTGGGACTGAAGGCGCTGGAAATTCCCTGCACACCCGACGCCGGCCTGTCACTGGAGGCCTTGGAATTCGCGCTGCAGTACGGCCCGCCGGTGCGCTGCCTGGTGACGGTGACCAATTACCAGAACCCCACCGGCGCGCGCATGCCGGACGACAACAAGAAACGGCTGCTGGCGCTGGCGCGCCGCCATGGCGTCGCCATCATCGAGGACGACGTGTTCGGCGAACTGTATTTCGGCGAGGCGCGGCCGACGCCGCTGAAAGCCTGGGACCGCGACGGCGACGTGATCTACTGCGCCTCGTTCACCAAGAGCCTGGCGCCGTCGTTCCGCCTGGGTTGGCTGTCCGGCGGCCGCCACCACGCGGCCTTGGAGCGGCTACGCGCCAGCAGCAGCCTGGTCAGCCCGGCCTTGCTGCTGGGCACGCTGACCGATCTCTTGGCCAGCGGCGACTACGCCCGCATCAGCCAGCGCCTGCGCCGACTGCTGGCGCGGCAGATGGAACAGGTGGCCGACGCGGTGCTGGCGGCCTTCCCGCGCGGCACCACGCTCAGGCGGCCGCAGGGCGGGCTGTTGTTGTGGGTGGAAGGACCGGAAGGCTTGGACAGCGGCCGGTTGCTGGAAGCGGCGCTGCAGGAATCGATCAGCTTCGCGCCGGGCATGCTGTTCTCGGCCGAGCCGCGCTTCCGCCATTGCCTGCGCCTGAACTTCGGCCAGCCCTGGGACGCGGCGCAACAGCAGGCCATCGTCCGCCTGGGGCAATTGGCCACCGAACAACTGAGGAAGACATGCTAGACACCTGCATCGCCATCCGGCCGGCCCGCGTGGCCGACCTGCCCTTGCTGGCCGACATCGAGCGCCGTGCCGCCGCGTTGTTTCCGGAATCCGATCTGCCGCCGGCTTTGCGCGGCGCGGCGCTGCCGGCCGAAGCGCTGGCCGGCGCGCAGCTTGACGGCCTGTTGTGGGTGGCGGAGGACGAAGGGCGCGTGGCCGGCTTCGCCCTGGCGGAGATCGTCGATGGCCAGCTGCATCTGGCCGAGATGGACGTGGACCCGGACCACGCGCGGCGCGGATTGGGCGCGGCGCTGTTGCGGCAAGTATTGGCCGAGGCCGCGCGCCGCGGCTGCGCCGCCGTCACGCTGACCACCTTTGCCCATCTGCCGTGGAATGCGCCGTTCTATCGCCGCCATGGCTTTCAAGATGATGCGCCCGCCGCCGGCAGCCAACTGGCGGCGCGGCTGCGCGCCGAGGCGGCGGCCGGTTTCCGCAATCGCGTCGCCTTGCGGCGCGCCATCGACTGAGGCAACACGATGGACAGAATCGATAGCGTGGTCATCGGCGCCGGCGTGGTTGGCCTGGCCGTCGCCAAGGCGCTGGCCGAGGCCGGGCGCGAGGTGGTGATCGTCGAGGCGGAGCGGGCCATCGGCCAGCACGCCTCCAGCCGCAACAGCGAGGTGATCCACGCCGGCCTGTATTATCCGGCCGGCAGCCTGAAGGCCAGGCTGTGCGTGGCCGGGCGCGACCTGCTCTACCGTTACTGCGCCGAGCGCGCCATTCCGCATGCGCGGCTGGGCAAGCTGATCGTCGCCAGCCGCGACGGGCAGCTGGCCAGGCTGGATGCCCTGGAGGCGCAGGCGCGAGCCAACGGCGTGGCGGATATCCAGCGGCTGTCCGCCAGAGAGGCCCGCGCGTTGGAGCCGGCGCTCGATTGCGCCGCCGCCCTGCTGTCGCCGTCCACCGGCATCATAGACAGCCACGCCCTGATGTTGTCGCTGCTGGGCGACGCCGCAGCCGCCGGCGCGCAGCTGGCGCTGGCATCGCCGGTGGAGAGCGGCGCGGTCACGCCGGACGGCGTCGTGCTGCGCGTGGCCGGCCTGGAGCTGCTGGCCGAGCGCGTGGTCAATGCAGCCGGCCTGTTCGCGCCCGATGTCGCACGCGCCATCGCCGGCCTGCCCGCCGCTGCGATTCCGCAGGCCCATTACGCGCGCGGCGTGTATTTCTCGCTGCAGGGCCGCGCGCCGTTCTCGCGGCTGATCTATCCGCTGCCGGAAGCCGGCGGCCTGGGCAGCCATTTGACCTTGGACCTCGCCGGCCAGGCGCGCTTCGGCCCGGATGTGGAATGGGTGGACGGCGTCGATTACCGCGTCGATCCGGCGCGCGCCGACGCCTTCTACCGCGCGGTGCGCGCCTGGTGGCCGCAGCTGCCGGACGGCGCGCTGTCGCCCGGCTACGCCGGCATCCGCGCCAAGATCGCCGGGCCGGGACAGCCGGACGCGGATTTTGTCATTCAGGGGCCGGCGCGCCACGGCGCGAAGGGCTTGGTCAACCTGTTTGGGATCGAATCGCCCGGCCTCACCAGCTGCCTGGCCATCGCCGATGCCGTGGCCGCGCTGCTGGATTAGAGCAAATCGCTTACAATCGCCGGCAAAGGGGAGAAACCACAAGCATGCTGATCCTGAATCAAAGACAACAAGAGCTGCTGGACATGGTCAGGCGCGAAAGCTATGTCAGCGTGGAGAAGCTGGCCGAATACTTCGAAGTCACCCGGCAGACCATACGCCGCGACATCACCTTGCTGGCCGAGCATCAGCAGCTGCAGCGCTACCACGGCGGCGCCAGCGTGCTGTCCAGCGTGGAGAACGTCGCCTACCAGGCGCGCCAGGTGCTGTGCATAGAGGAAAAGCGCCGCATCGCCGCCTGCTTGGCGCGGCACATCCCGGACAACGCCTCGCTGTTCATCAACCTGGGCACCACCACCGAGGAAGTGGCCAAGGCGCTGCACCGCCACCGCGGTTTGCGGGTCATCACCAACAATCTGCACGTGGCTGAGCAGATGTGCGACTACCCGGACTGCGAGGTCATCGTGCTGGGCGGCTCGCTCAGGAAGCGCGACCGCGGCCTGACTGGCGAGGCGACGGTGCAGATGATCCGCCAGTTCCGAGTCGATTACGGCATCATCGGCGTGTCCAGCATCGAATCCGACGGCACACTGCGCGACTACGACTACCGCGAAGTGCGCACCACCGAGGCCATCATCCAGCAGTCGCGCCAAGTGTTCCTGGCGGCCGACCACAGCAAGTTCGACCGCCCCGCGCTGGTGGAGTTGGGCCGGCTGTCCCAGATCGCCGCGCTGTTCACCGACAAGCCGGTGCCGCCGGCCATCGCCCGCCTGATGCAGGAAGCCGGCACGCAATTGCATATCGCCGAATAGCACTGATAAGTATTTTCGGCATTGCTATGCTGAAGCATCGCGTCCAACTGGAGGGGCGGCATGGAACCCTCTTTTTCCGCCCAAAGCGGCACGCTGTTCCGCGATGCCTCGGGCCGCTATTGCGCCAGCCTGGATGGCTATCGTTTTCTCAGCGTGTTTCAGCCGATTTTCTATAAAGGCGGCAGCCTGTTCGGCTATGAGGCGCTGCTGCGGGTGGTGGACGAAGGCGGCGAATGGCAGGCGCCGGACCGTTTCCTGGCCGGCCTGCCCCCGGAGCGGGCGCAACTGGCCGACACCCTGGCGCGGCTGATCCATGTCCGCAATTTTGCCCAGAGCCGGCAGGAAAGCTGCCTGACGCTGAACTTATTGGCGGCGACGGTGCAGGAAGACCATCGCGGCCGCACCCACCTGCCCCTGCTGAAAAATCTGCTGCAAAGCGTGGAGCTGGATTGCGGCGGGGTGATTTTCGAAGTGCCGGCGCGCGAGTTGGAGCACCACGGCCAAGCCCTGCTGGTCGGTTTGCGCCATGCCGCGGAAATGGGTTTCGGCACGGCGGTCGATGATTTCGGCGCGGCGGAGGCCCCTCACGGCAAGGTGACCGAATTGTCGCCGGACATCATCAAGCTCCATCCCAGCCTGCTGCACGAGTACATGGCGGGCGAAACCAAAAAGCTGCCGGCGCTGCTGGAATCGGGTTGGCAGATCGGTAGCCGCATGCTGGTGGAAGGCGTGGAAACCGCCGAGCAGCTGGAAGCGATGCGCGCGCTCGGTGTCGAACTGTACCAGGGCTTCTACCTGGGTCGGCCGGGCGAGCTGGCGGTGGCCTGCCAACTGTAGCCCCTCCTATCCAGGCTTAGGCTGGCCGCCCCGGATATTGCCAAGATGAGCGTGGCTTGGCGGAACTCCCCGCTTGGCCGGGATTCCGCCCTACGGTTGATGGTTTCGCGTAGGGCGGATGCCCCGTTCACGGGGTGATCCGCCGCTCACGGCGTACCCATTAACCAACTGCCATCAAACGGACACCTCCGCCGGTCGGGTCTTGGCCTGCCAGCTGTCGCCGCCTCTATCCAGGCTCAAACTGAGCCAAGCCAGCAAGGCCAGCGCCGCGCCCAGCCACAAGGGCGCGCGCAGGCCCCAGCCGGCGTCTAGGCACAGGCCGCCCGCCCAGGCGCCGAACATCAGGCCGAGATTGATCACCGACATGTGCAGGCTGTTTGTCATCGCGCCGCTGCCTCCGGCCCGTACCACCCGCGCCACCATGGCTGGGTTCATCGGCAGGCCGGCCGCGCCCAGCAGGAACACCGCCGCCACGGTCAGCACCTGCCATTGCGCGCCCAGGGCCAGCGCCAGCATCACCGCCAGCAGCGTCAGAATGCCGCCTTGCAGCACGCGGCGGGTATGGCGGTCGGCCAGTCTTCCGGTCACCAGATTGCCCAATACGGTGGCCACGCCGTAGACGCCAAACAGCGCAGGCGCCAGGGCGGCGGAGAAGCCGCTGACTTGTTGGAACAGGGGGGCAAGATAGGTGAAGACGGCGAATACCGAGCCGATGATCAGCGCGCTGGAAAGATAGGCCGCCCATAAGGCCGGCTTGGCCAGCGCGCGGATTTCCTCGGCTGCGCCTTGCCGCGCCGGCTTCGCGCCGGCCGGCGTCAGGACGGCGATGCCCAGCATGGCCAAGCCAACCAGGGCCGCCACCAGCCAGAAGGACACGCGCCAGCCCCAGCGCTGATCCAGCAGCGTCGCCATGGGCAGGCCGGCGACAGACGCCAGCATCAAGCCATTGAGCACCAGGCCTGCGGCGCGGGCGATGCGGTCCATGCCCACCAGTTCTCCGGCCAAGGCCAAGGCCACGCCGAAGAAGGCCGATTGCGCCACGCCGCAGACGATGCGCGAGGCCAGCATTTGGGCATAGCTGTCGGCGGCGGCACCTATCAGCTGGCCCAGCAGAAACAGCGCCAGCAGGCCCAGCAAGGCCGGTTTGCGCCGCACCGCGCGCAGCCGCAAGGTCAGTAGCGGCCCGCCCACCACCACGCTGGCGGCAAAGGCGGACACCAGATTGCCCACCTCGGCCAGCGAGATGTGAAACGCGGCCGCCAGCGACGGCATCATGCCGGCCACCATGAATTCCGAAGTGGCCATGGCGAAAATGCACAGGCTGAGCAGATAGATGGCGGCGGGCATCAGGCGGCCCTCCTGTCCAGATCCAGCGCGGCATAGACGGCATGCAGCCACTCTTGGCTGAATGCGCCCATCGAGCCTTCCTCGGCGGTATTGGTGCAGACGACGAAGCTGATGCCGCGCGCCGGATCCACCAGCCAGCTATGGCCGTAAGCGCCCAGCCAGCGCCAGCTGCCGCGGCTGGCCGGCAAGCCGGCGGCGACGGGGTCGCGCAATATCGCGCCGCCCAGGCTGTGACCCCAGCCCGGCCAGCCTTCCATGTCGATGCCGGCGATCTGCTCGCGCAGCATTTCCTCGCGCCAGTCTTTGGGCAGCCAATCATCCCGTTCTCCGCGCAGCGCTTCCAACAACGTGAGGAAGTCCGCGGCGGTGCCGACCATGCCTGCCCCGCCGGAGGGATAGGCTTGCTTATCCAGCGCCCGCTCCGGGGCGAAGGCGATGCCGGCCAGCTCCGGCAACAGGGCCAGAAGATGCGATGCGCCCATTCTTTGCGGCCCGCCATCGGTTTCGGCATAAGCCGCGCCCAGCCGGGCTGGATCGACGGCGTGGAAGTCGGTATCGGCCAGGCCCAGCGGCGCGCTCACCTCGCGGCGGATCACCTCCGGCAGTGGCAGGCCCGTCGCCGCTTGCAGCACGCCGCCCAACACATCGGTGGCCAGGGAGTAGATCCAGCCCTGGCCGGGTGTTTGCCACAGCGTCTGCGCAGCCAGGCGGCGCAGGTTTTCCTCTAGGCTCAGTTCCGTGTGGTCCAAGCCATCCGAGACGCCGGCCGCGCGGTAAGCGCCGCCGCCGGCCGGCTCCAGAAAGCCATAGCCCAGTCCGGCGGTGTGGGTCAGCAGCTGGCGCAGGGTGATGAGCGGCTGGCTGCCATCGGCCAAGAGCGGGGTGAAGTCAGGCAGGTAGTCGCTGACAGCGGCATCCAGCCGCAGCGCGCCTTGCGCCGCCAGGCGGATGACGGCGGCGCTGGTGTAGAGTTTGCTGAGCGAGGCCAGTCGGAACAGGCTGTTGGGCCGCATCGGCAGGCCCGCCTCGCGGTCGCTCCAGCCGGCGGCGCGGTGATAGGCCACGCGGCCGCGCACGGACAGCAGCGCCTCAGCGCCCACCAGCCGGCCTTCGGCCAAGGCGAGTTCCAATACGCTGTCTAGCCGCGCCTTGTCGAGGGCGACAGATAAAGCGATAGACATGATTCCACTCCAGAAAGTGTTGGTGGAACCATGCTAAAGGCCGCCTCATGACGAATAAATGATTTAGCATGCCATTTAAAGCGGAACAAAATTCCGTAATGGATAGTTCAATGGAAAAAATGAACGGAATCGAGCTGTTCGTCCAGGTGGCGCGCCAGGGCAGCCTGGTGGCGGCCGGACGGCAGCTGGGCCTGTCGGCGTCGGCGGTGGGCAAGGGATTGCTGCGGCTGGAGCAGCGGTTGGGCGTGCGGCTGGTTCACCGCAGCACCCGGCGGCTGGCGCTGACCGCCGAGGGTCAGCAGTATCTGGCGCGCTGCCAGCGCATCCTGGATGAGGTGGATGCCGCCGAGCGCGAGTTGCAGCAAGGCCTGGCCGCGCCCAGCGGCAGGCTGAAAGTGGGAGTGCCGCACGAAAGCAGCTTGCTGACGCCGCATTTGGCCGGCTTCATGCGCGCGTATCCGCAGGTGGCCTTAGACCTGGACTACAGCGATCGGCTGGTGGATGTGATCGGCGAAGGTTTCGACGTGGTGGTGCGCGGCGGCGAGCCGGGCGATTCTCGGCTGGCCGGGCGGCGGCTGGGCGGCTACCGCATGCGGCTGGTCGCCGCGCCGGGCTATCTGGCGGAATACGGCGCGCCGGCCGCCGCTGCCGACCTGGCCCATCATCGCTGCCTGCATTACCGCTTTCCCAGCAGCGGCAAGCTGCTGCCGTGGCCGCTGGTGTTGGCTCCGGGCGAGGAGGCAGAACATCCGATCAGCGCCAGCTGCAATACCGGCGAGGCGCTGATCGAGCTGGCGGCGCGCGGCCTGGGCATCGCTTGCCTGCCCGACTTCTCCATCCGCCGCGAGCTGGCCTCAGGCGCGCTGGTGGCGCTGGAAACGCCGCAGGTGCGGCGCAGCGGCAATCTGTATCTGCTCTGGCCCGCCACGCCGGCCATGCCGCCAAGGTTGCGCGTCTTCATCGACTATATGGCGGCGCATGTGTTTGCGGGCTGAGCGGAGGCTAAGGTTGTCGCGGGTATCGCCGTTGGCGAACCTGTGCTAGCCCCTAGCGTGGCGGCGGCGCGCTGAAAATGAAAAACCCGGCCAGCGGCCGGGTTTCAATAAACGGGGAGGGATGAGGCGGCTCAGGCCTCGGACAGCACCAGCCTGACGTTGTGCTCTTCCAGCAGCTTGGTGACCGGCTCCGGCGGCGCGGCATCGGTGAATACGGTGTGGAATTCGCTGATGTGGCCCATGCGCACCAGCGCGTTGCGGCCGAACTTGCTGTGGTCGGCGGCCAGGTAGCGGTGGCGGGCGTTGTTCATCATCGCCTGCGCCACGCGCACCTCGCGGTAGTCGAAGTCCAGCAGCGAGCCGTCCGGCTCGATGCCGGAGACGCCGATGATGGCGTAGTCCACCTTGAACTGGTTGATGAAGTCCAGCGTCGCCACGCCGGTGATGCCGCCGTCGGACGCGCGCACCGTGCCGGAGGTGATCATCGCGGTGAAGTCCGGGTTGGTGGACATGATGGAGGCGACGTGGATGTTGTTGGTGATGACGCGCAGCCCCTTGTGGGTGGCCGTCAGCGCCTGCGCCACCGCTTCAATGGTGGTGCCTATGCTCATGAACAGCGAGGCGTGGTCCGGGATGCTGCGGGCGATCATGTCCGCGATATGGGCTTTTTCGCTCTGGAACTTTCCTTTGCGAGCAAAGTAGTCCTCGTTCTCCACGCTGTTGCCCAGCGCGGCGCCGCCGTGATAGCGGCGCAGCAGGTTGGCTTCGCACAGCTGGTTGATGTCGCGGCGTATCGTTTGCGGCGTGACATCGAGCAGACGGGCCAGCTCTTCGATCGGCATGAAGCCGTTTTCGCGGACCAGTTGCAGAATCTTGTCGTGACGTGGAGAGCGGCTCATAACTATTCGGAATCGAAAATCACGTTACTTTAGTAACATATTTGTCCCCGCAATAGCAAATGCAGGATGCAAAAAAAGCCGCATGTGCGTTCTGGCGCAAGACTGGCTGCTCGCGCTTGGGCAAGGGACTTGGCGTGATTCCCGGCGCCGATACCGACCGGCGCGTAGGCGATGCCCTCGCGCCAGTGTGCGGGTTAGTGCGTGATCACCACCTTGCCGAAGTGGCGGCGCGCGTCGGCTACGACAGCGACGCCGCCTTCCAGCGCGCGTTCAAGCGGCTGACCGGGATGCCGCCGGGCGAATACCGCCGCGCGGCGCTGCCGGATTAAGCGCAGGCGGCATTCAAGGCCGCTTCAGCCAGAGTAAGCGTGGTATCGATGGCCGGCATGCCGCAATTGGCGTCGTTCAGCACCAAGGGCAGTTCGGTGCAGGCCAGCGCCACGCCGTCGCAACCCTGGGCCTGCATGGACTGCACCACTTGCAGCAGCGCGGCCAGCGTTTCGTCGCTGGCGCGGCCGGTGGGCACCAGTTCGGAGAAAATCGCGCGCTGGATGATGGCCTGCTGCGCTTCGTCGGGGATCATTTCTGCTATGCCGCGGGCGGCGAGCGGCGCTTGGTACAACCGGCGCGCCATGGTCCAGCGCGTGCCGAGTATCGCCACTCGTTTCAGGCCGCGCGCCGCGCAGGCGTCGGCCACCACGTCTAGCATGCTGATCAGCGGGATGGGCGAGCGGGCGCGGATGTCGTCCACCGCCAAGTGCACGGTGTTGGCCGGGATCACCGCCAGTTCGGCGCCGGCGCCGGCCAGGCGTTGCAGCGAGCCGACGATGGAGTCGGCCACCTTGTCCCAGCGGTCGTCGTCCTGGGCCTGGTGCACGATGCCGAAGTCCGGCTGGTCCAGCACAAAGCGCGGGTGGTGATGGGTGGGGAAGCGGTCTGCGCACAGACGATGGATCTTGGAGAGGCAATCGACGGCGCCGGGCACGGTCACGCCGGCGATGCCTATGGTTTTTGCTGTCATGATTCTGCCAGTCTGACGGCGCCGCATGCCGGCGCCAATCGGGGCAGTCTACGCATCAGCCATTAAAATGACAATGTCCCATAACCGTTCCAGGTGTCGCCGGCGCGCAGCCGGCGGATGAAGGCATCCAGCGGCATCGGTTTGGCGATGTAGTAGCCCTGCAGCCAGCCGACGCCGAGCTGGCACAGGTAGTCGAACTGCTCGGCGGTTTCCACTCCTTCCGCCACCGTATCCAGGCCCAGTTTGGCCGCCAGTTCGGCCACGCTGTCCACGATGTGGGCCGACAGCCCGTCGCTGCCGATGCCGGCGACGAAGCTCTGGTCTATCTTCAGTCCGTCCACCGCCAGCTGCTGCAGGTAAACCAGGCTGGAGTGGCCGGTGCCGAAATCGTCCAGCGCGATCGTGACGCCCAAGGCATGCAGCTGGCGGAACAAGGCCTCCACTTCCGGCGTGATGGCGATGATCTCGCGTTCGGTCAGCTCCAGCGTCAGCGTCGCGCCGCAGCCGGCCAGCGTTTGCTGCCAGCTCTCGCAGTCGCTGTAGAAGCGCGGATCGTCCAGATGGGCGCGGCTGATGTTCAGCCCCAGATGGAAACCGTCCGGCAGCCGCAGCGCGGCCAGTTGCCGCAGCAGCCGGTTCATCATGCTGCGCGTCATCGGTACGATCATCCCGCTCTCCTCGGCGCGCGGGATGAACAGGTCGGGACGGATCAAGCCTTCGCGCGGATGGCGCCAGCGCATCAATACCTCCGCTCCCAGCCAGCCGGCTTGCCTGGGCCGGACGATGGGCTGCAGGAAGCCTTCGAATTCCTCGTTGTCCAGCGCGCGCAGCAGCTCCTCGGTGGGCGAGGCCGGCCGCCCTAGCAGCCGATACAGTGTGCCGCCGGCCAACAAGCTCAACGCCGCCACCACCAATAGCAGCGCGGCATGATGTTGCCACAGCACCCAGTGACCGGCGGGCAGCACGTAGCCGGTGGAAACCGAATACGGGTAGCGCGCGGACCGTCGCTGCGCCTGGATCTGGGTGGGGTGCGGCGGCTGGCCCTCGCCGGTTTTATGCGGGCCCAGCCAGCGCGCGCCCACGATTAGGTAGACCGGGCCCTCGTCGCTGGCGTCCTGCAAGGCGAGTTGCAGGTAACGGCCGTCCACTGCCGATAGCGCATCGCCATGCTCGCCGTGCAGACGGAAATGCAGCACCGGCACATCGGGCGTGGTGCGGTTGCCGGGCAGCAGCCGCAAGGTGCCGGCGACGAATGGCGTGCGATAGGGCTTGGGATGCGGTACAGCGCCCAAAATCGAGGTGCAATAGATTGCATCATCGCGCAGCAATGCGGTACTGCGCACGAAGGGCACGATGGCGGCCTGGCGGCGCAGCTCCTGTTCGGCATCAGCGCAGGGTGCGCCAGCCAGCGGTAGAATGGCGCGGCTTGCCAGCTCTGCTTGTCCGAGAATTTCGTCCAGCTGGATTTGGGCCTGCGTCACCTGTTGCTCGGCCTGGCGCCGCAGGTCCTGCTTTTCCTGCCATATCAGGGTGGGAATGATGGCCAGCAAGGGCAGCGCGCTGACCAGCAGGCTGGCCAGCAGATGCGACACGCGGTGCTGGCGGCGTGGATGCAAGGGATTCATCGCGTCTCCGCGACAGGACCCCCCGTCCTCAAGGCCTGGTCCGCCGCAATTTGGTTTTAAATAAGCGTTTTATATTAAACCAGAAATGCAAAAACCCTCCGGGCGGAGGGTTTGGCGGACGCGGGGCGGGCTTATGCCAGCCGTGCGCGGTGGCGTGCGATCTGCGTTCTTACCTGGGTCGGCGCGGTCCCGCCGACGTGGTCGCGCTGCGCCAAACTGCCTTCCGGCGTCAATACGGTATAGACATCTTCGGCGATCAGCGCACTGAAGCCCTGCAGCACCGGCAGCGCCAGCTCGGACAGATCGACGCCCTGCTGTTCGGCATGGCGCACCGCCAGCGCCACCACTTCGTGGCTGTCGCGGAAGGGCAGGCCTTTTTTCACCAGGTAGTCGGCCAGGTCGGTGGCGGTGGCGTAACCCTGCAGCACGGCCGCGCGCATCGCCTCCGGCTTCACCGTCACGCCGCGCATCATGTCGGCGTAGATGCGCAGCGTGGTCTGCAGCGTGTCCACGGTGTCGAACAGCGGCTCCTTGTCTTCCTGATTGTCCTTGTTGTAAGCCAGGGGCTGCGCCTTCATCAGCGTGATCAGCGCGATTAGGTGGCCGACGACGCGGCCGGACTTGCCTCGCACCAGCTCCGGCACGTCCGGGTTCTTCTTCTGCGGCATGATGGACGAGCCAGTGCAGAAGCGGTCGGCGATGTCGATGAAGCCGACGCGCGGGCTCATCCACAGGATCAGTTCTTCCGACAGCCGCGACAGGTGGAGCATGGCCAGACTGGCGGCGGCGGTGAATTCGATGGCGAAGTCGCGGTCGGACACCGCGTCCAGCGAGTTGTGGCAGACGTCGTCGAAACCCAGCAGGCTGGCGGTGTAGTGGCGGTCTATCGGATAGGTGGTGCCGGCCAGCGCCGCCGCGCCCAGCGGCAGGCGGTTGACGCGCTTGCGGCAGTCCAGCATCCGTTCGGCGTCGCGCGCCAGCATTTCCACATAGGCCAGCAGGTGGTGGCCGAAGGTCACCGGCTGCGCCACCTGCAGATGGGTGAAGCCGGGCATCACGGTGTCGGCGTGCCGCTCGGCCAGATCCAGCAGGCTCTGCTGCAGCTCCGCCAGCAGGCCGACGGTGGCGTCGATCTCGCCGCGCAGCCACAGCCGGATGTCGGTGGCGACCTGGTCGTTGCGACTGCGGCCGGTGTGCAGGCGCTTGCCGGCGTCGCCGATGCGGTCGGTCAGCCGGCGCTCGATGTTCATGTGCACGTCTTCCAGATCGACGCTCCACTCCATCTGGCCGGCGCGGATTTCGGTGCGGATGTCGGCCATGCCTCGTCGGATCGCATCCAGATCGGCGTCGCTGAGCACGCCGGATCGATTCAGCATCGCGGCGTGCGCCAGCGAGCCTTCGATGTCCACCTCGGCCAGGCGGTAGTCGAAGCCGATGGAGGCGGTGTAGTGCTTGACGAGTTCGGAAACCGGCTCGGAAAAGCGGCCGGACCAGGCGTGTTGGTCTTGCATGGCGTTGCGTCCCACTGGTGATCGTGCAAAGACCCTACTATGCCAGCCGCCACCGCGCGCGGCCAGTACGGATTTTTGCTAGCGAATCCGGGCGCGTTCGAAAGCCAGCAGGCGGGAGATGGTGCCGTCGGCCAGCATGGCGCGCAGCGCGTGTTCAAATTCGGCTTTTTCCGGCTGCAATGGCGAATGGCGCGCCAGGGCCAGCCGGTTGGGATGGGGATTGTCCAGCGTCAGCCGCGCGCGCTGCACCCGGCCGGCGAATTCCTCGGTGGACGCCAGCAGCGCGCTTTGCTGCTCATTGTCTATCAGCACGTCGACGCGGCCGGCCACCAGCTTGCGGAAGCTCGATTCCACCGTCGGCCCGGCGTCGCGGCGGATGCGGCCATCGGCGTCGAATTGCGGCTGGTACTGCACGCCTTCCACCACGCCCACCGTCAGCGGCAGCAGGTCGGCGTAATGGCTGATGTCGCGGCTGTCGCCGCTGCGTTGGTAAAACGCCAGCCGGTTGTCGTTGGCGAACGGCGGCTCCAGGAAGTCCAGATAGCGCGCCCGCTGCGGCGTGTTCTGCACGCCTATCATCAGGTCTGCCTTGCCATTCTGCATGGCGGCCAGACAGCGCGACAGCGGGCAGGGCAGGAAATGCAGCGAGAGATGCATGCGCCGCGCCAGCTCGCGCACGATATCGGTGTACGGCCCGGCCGGCTGGCCTTGGCTGTCGAATGTTTTCCAGGGGGCGAATGCGTTGTAGGCGAAAACCAGCGCTTGCGGCTTAGCCTGCGCGGCGGCCAGCGCCGAGGCGGACAGAACGAACAGCAACAGAGCGGTCAGTTTCTTCACGGTGGTTTTGCTTGGAAATGTTTTCAGCAATCGTATCCGGTAATTGCGAATGACATGGTTTTTGTTGTTGCCCGATGAGTTTGGCTGTTGCAAAAAGGCAGTTTTCAGCGCTTTGCCATTTTCATGGCGCGCCCGCAGGCGGTGCCGATGCAAAAAGCCCGCGCCAAGGCGCGGGCTTGGGTCTGGCCGGAAAACCGGATCAATGCTGCAGGATTTTCGACAGGAACTGCCGCGCGCGCTCGCTGCGGGCATCCAGATTGCCGAAGAATTCGTCTTTCTTGCAATCCTCGACGATGCGGCCCTGGTCCATGAAGATCACGCGGTCGGCCACGCGGCGGGCGAAGCCCATCTCGTGCGTCACGCACATCATGGTCATGCCCTCGTGCGCCAGCTCGCTCATCACATCCAGCACTTCGTTGATCATTTCCGGGTCGAGCGCGGAGGTCGGCTCGTCGAACAGCATGGCGATGGGGTCCATCGCCAGCGCGCGGGCGATGGCCACGCGCTGCTGCTGGCCGCCGGACAGCTGGCCGGGGTGCTTGTCGGCGTGGGCGCGCAGGCCGACGCGGTCCAGCAGCTTCAGGCCCTTGTCCGCCGCCTCGTCCCGGCTGCGGCCCAGCACCTTGACCTGGGCGATGGCCAGGTTCTCGGTGATGGACAGGTGCGGGAACAGCTCGAAGTGCTGGAACACCATGCCTACGCGGCTACGCAGCTTGGGCAGGTCGGTTTTAGGATCGCCCACCGAGATGCCGTCGACGACGATCTCGCCCTGCTGGAACGGCTCCAGCGCGTTGACGCACTTGATCAGGGTGGATTTGCCGGAGCCGGACGGCCCGCACACCACCACTACCTCGCCCTTGGCGACCTCGGTGGTGCAGTCGGTCAGCACCTGGAAGTCGCCATACCATTTGCTGACCTTGTTCAGCGAAATCATTGCAGTCATACAGCCAACCTTTGTTGCAGGCGCTTCACCAAACGCGAAGCGCTAAAACTGATTACGAAGTAGACCACGCCGGCGAATATCAGGAATTCGTGCGGCAGGCCGACGATGTCGCCCTTGGAGCGGGAGGTATTCAGAAAATCCATCAGTCCGACAGCGTATACCAGAGACGTATCCTGGAACAGGATGATGGACTGCTGCAAGAGCAGCGGCAGCATCTTGCGCAGCGCCTGCGGCAGCACGATCAGCGCCATCACCTGGTGGTAGCGCATGCCCAGCGCGTAGGCGGCATTGGGCTGGCCTTTCGGTATCGCCTGGATGCCGGCGCGGACGATCTCGGCGAAATACGCCGCCTCGAACATCACGAAGGCGGTGAGGCAGGAGGTGAAAGCGCCCACCGGCTCCAGGCTGCCGGTGATCCGGTTCAACAGCAGCGGCACCGCCAGGTAGAACCAGGAGATCACCAGCAAGAGCGGAATGGAGCGGAAGTAATAGATGTAGGCCGTGGCCAGCGCCGACAGCGGTTTGAAGTCGGATAAGCGCGCCAGCGCCAGCACAATCCCAAGCAACACGCCGCCTATCACGCCGCCGGCCAGCATCTTCAGTGTCAGCAGCATGCCTTGGCTCAGTCCGGGCAAGGCGGGAACGATTTGGCTGAAATCCATCATTTGCCTCCCATCATGCCGGGCACCCTGAGCTGTTTCTCCAGCCCGTTCATCAGCAGCATCAGGCTCATATTGAGCACGAAGTAGATGACGGTGGCCAGGGTGAAAGCCTCGAAGATATTCGCGGAATACTCGGCGGTCTGCCGGGTTTGCGCCAGCAACTCCATCAGCCCGATCAGCGACGCCACCGACGAGTTCTTGATGATGTTCAGGAACTCGCTGGTCAAGGGCGGGATGATGACGCGCAGCGCCTGCGGCAGCAGCACGTGGCGGTAGGTTTGCGCCTGCGAGAAGCCCATCGCCATGGCGGCGTTGCGCTGACCTTTAGGCAATGCTTCGATGCCGGTGCGCACCTGTTCCGCCACGCGGGCGGCGGTGAACAGGCCCAGGCAGACGACCACCGACAGGAACTGCGAAGTCGTCGGCGACAAGTCCTGCTTGAACCAGACCTGCGCGCCCTCCGGCAGCAGGTCCGGCACCAGGAAATACCAGATGAACAGCTGCACCAGCAACGGCACATTGCGGAACAAATCGATATAAGCGGCGGCGAGCGCGGCCGGCCAGCGCGTGGGCAGCGTGCGCGCCACGCCGACCACCGTGCCGATGGCGAGCGCGATGAGCCAGCCGCTCAGCGCCACCGCCAGCGTCCAGTACAGTCCGCTGGCAAACCAATTGAGATAGATTTCGCTACCGACGCCGGTAGGTTTGAAGAAGATTCCCCAGTCCCAGTGATAATTCATGGCAACCACTCCCAGCCGCGCGGTCGTCAGACGGCGCGGCGATTGATGCCCCTGCCGGCCCAAGACGGCCGCGCAGGGTGAAACCGCCGCCTGCTTGGGCAGGCGGCTTGGCGTTCAAAGCTTCAGGGCGAAGGCCGCAGCCGCGGCCAGGCCGGCTTACTCGGCGGGCTTGTCGGTCGGCTTGGCCAACAGCGCCTTCAGCTCGTCGGACATCGGGAAGTTGAGGTTCAGGCCTTTCGGCGGCACCGGGCTGGTGAACCACTTGGCGTAGATCTTGTTGATCTCGCCGGACTTGAAGGTATTGGTCAGCGCGGTGTCCACCACCTTCTTGAAGGCCGGGTCGTCCTTGCGCAGCATGCAGCCGTAGATTTCATACGACTGCGACTTGCCGGTCACGGTCCAATTGGCCGGGTTCTTGGCCTTGGCCATTTCGCCGTACAACAGCGCGTCGTCCATCATGAAGGCGGCGGCGCGGCCGGATTCCAGCATCAGGAACGATTCGCCGTGGTCCTTGGCCGAGATCACGTTCATGCCCAGGTTCTTGCTGGCGTTCATCGCCTTGATCAGGCGTTCGGACGTGGTGCCGGCGGTGGTGACCACGTTTTTGCCCTTCAGGTCCGGAAAGTCCTTGATGCCGGAGGTCTTGGCCGTCAGCAAGCGGGTGCCGATCTCGAAGATGCCGACCGAGAACGCCACCTGCTTGCCGCGTTCAGCGTTATTGGTGGTGGAGCCGCACTCCAGGTCCACCGTGCCGTTCTGCACCAGCGGGATGCGGGTCTGCGAGGTCACCAGGTTGTAGCGCACCTGCAGGTTCGGCATCTTCAGTTCTTTCTTGACCTCGTCCACCACTTTATTGGCGAGGTCCACCGAATAGCCGATCGGCTTCTGGTTGTTGTCGTAGTACGAGAACGGGATGGACGAATCGCGGTTGCCCAGCACGATCACGCCGGATTCCTTGATCTTCTTCAGCGTGCCGGTCAGCTCGGCCGCGCCTGCAGGCAGGGAGGCCAGTGCGGCCAAGGTACATCCGGCAATGACGGAGGTGCGGATATGCATGGAGTTTCTCCTTATAGACTCTCTTTGCGGGGGAGGCGGCGCCGCTTGGGCGGCGCCTTGATCTTCTTTTTAGCGATTGTCTGACAGTATGCTGATATTTTTTGTTTGTGTCAGGACTGAATGCCTTTGTCAGATAAATGGTTAGCCAGGCGGACATAGTCCTCCACCGGCAGGTTCTCCGGACGCAGGCCGGGATCGATGCCCAGCGCCTCCAGATCGGCCGCATCGACCAGGCCCTTGAGATTGTTGCGCAGCGTCTTGCGGCGCTGGGCAAAGGCCTGGATCACCAGTTTTTCCAGCATCGCCTCATCGCGCGCCACGCCGCAGCGGCCCGGCGCCGGGATCATCCGCACCACGGCGGAATCCACCTTCGGCGGCGGCCAGAACGCCTCCGGCGGCACGAACAGGATGTTTTCCATGTAGAAGCGGTACTGCAGCATGACGGAGAGCCGGCCGTAATCGGCGGTGGACGGCTCCGCCACCATGCGCTCGATCACTTCCTTCTGCAGCATGAAGTGCATGTCCAGCACGCGGTTGCCGTAGCTGGCCAGGTGGAACAGCAGCGGCGTGGAGATGTTGTACGGCAGGTTGCCGACGATCTTCAGCGGCTGTTGGCTGACCGAGGCGAAATCGAAGGCCAGCGCGTCGCCGGCGTGGATGGTCAGCTTGTCGGTTGGATGCTCGGCCTTGAGCCGCTCGATGATGTCGCGGTCGATTTCCACCACATGCAGGTGCTTGAGACGCGCCAGCAGCGGTTTGGTGATGGCGCCCAGGCCGGGGCCGATTTCAATGACAATGTCGTCCGGTTGCGGGTTGACCGCGTGGACGATGCCGGCGATGACGCTGGCGTCCTGCAGGAAGTTCTGCCCGAAACGCTTGCGCGGGATGTGAGTGCTCATGAATTTGCCAAAACTTGGAACAGCCGCGATTGTACTCGCGCCGCGGCAAATGTCCCAAGCGATTCAGGCAGTTGGCCTGATTTCCCGCAGCGCCTGCGGGAAATCGTCAAGCGCCCGCCGGCGCCGGCACCCCAGGCTGGCGCAAGGCCAGAGCGCAGCCGGCGGACAGCACCAGCGCCGCGCCGGCCAGCGCCCACTCGCCCGGCACCGGCAAGGCGGCCAGTCCGGCCGACAGCGCGGCGGCGAACAGCATCTGGCTGCAGCCCAACAAGGCGGCGGCGCGGCCGGCGGCATGGCTGAACGGCGCCATCGCCAGGCTGCTGGCCGGCCCCAAGGTGAAGGCGAAGCCCACGCTCAACACCGCCACCGGCCCCATGTAATGCCAGGCTTCGCCGCGGCCGGAAAACACCAGCAGCAGCAAGCCGGCCAAGGCCATCAGGCTGAGCCCGCAGTGCAGCAGCGCCTGCAGCGAAAAACGGCCGATCAGCCGCAGGCTGGCGAAGCTGGCGGCCATGATCAACAAGGCATTGGCGCCGAACAGCAGACCGAAGGCGGCAGCGTCCATCCCGCCGCGGGCGATCAGCACGCCGGGAGCCAGTGTGACGTAGCTCAATATCATGCCCAGCGCGGCGCAACTGCAGGCGCCGTAGCGCAGCAGTTCCGGGTGGCGCAGCAAATCGGCGCTGCCGATGCGCTCGGCCCGCGGCGGCGCGGCGGGACGCGTCTCCGGCATGCGCCAGGCCAGGACGGCGAAGGCGGCCAGGGCCAGCGCCGCCAGCAGCTGGAAACAGGACGGCCAGCCGTATTGCCGGATCAACAAGCCGCCCAAGGACGGCGCCAGCGCCGGCACGATGCTGAGCGTGCCGTTGAGCAGGCTGTAGCGGCGGGCGGCCGCGTGGCCGGAGTAGCAGTCGCGGATCAGGGTGAAGGCGCATACCGCGCTGGCGCTGGCGCCCAGCCCCTGCAGCATGCGCGCCAGCATGAAACCGGACAAGGCGCCGCTGCGGCTGGCCAGCACGGAGGCGGCGGCATAGACCAGCAGGCCGCCCAGCGCTACAGGGCGGCGGCCGATGCGGTCCGCCAGCGGCCCGAACAACAGCTGGCCCAAGCCCAGGCTGAACACGAAGGCGCCGATGCTGGCCGAGGCGTCGGCATGGAATTGGCTGTGCAGCTGCGGCAACGCCGGCAGGTAAAGATCAATCCCCAGCGGGTTGAACAGGATCAACAAAATGGCGACGGCAGTGGCTAAATTGGCGTGATGGGCGTTAAGGCGGGCATGCGGCATGGCGCGAGACGGCTGGCGGAAAATAGCCATGATACCAAAACAGTCTATTGATGCTCAATTTGCATAAAATAAATCATCGGTAAGATTGATGGCATGAACGCGCGCTGGCCTGCGCCCGCGCGGCTTACAAATGTTTACCAATCCGCGCCCTGCGCCAAGTGCTTGAATCCACGGACGCGTCACGGCGCACGCGCCGGGCTGTCGCGGTGGAAAGATGGTTGGCCGCCTGCCGCTCTGGTAACCTAGGCGGCAGCCAAAGAACAAACGAGCAGCCTGACATGATCGCCAATGACAATAGAATATATCTCGCCTCCGGCAGCCCGCGCCGGCGCGAGATCCTGGAGCAGCTTGGCCTGAATCTGGAGCGCATCCACGCCGACATCGACGAAACGGTGCGTCCTGGCGAAGACGCCGTCGCCTACACCGAGCGGCTGGCGCGCGAGAAGGCCGAGGCGGGCTGGCAAGTGGTGGCGTCTTGCGGCCTGCCGGAGCGCCCGCTTTTGGCGGCCGACACCACGGTGACCCAGGACGGCGAAATCTTCGGCAAGCCGGAAGACGCCGCCGACGCCCGCCGCATGCTGCTGGCCTTCTCCGGCCGCAGCCACCAGGCGATCACCAGCGTGGCGGTCAGGCGCGGCGACAAGCTGCTGGTCCGGACCTCGGTCACCGACGTTTATTTCAAGAAGCTGTCCGACGCTGAAATCCAGCGCTACATCGACAGCGGCGAACCGTTCGACAAGGCCGGCGGCTACGGCATCCAGGGCCGCGCCGGCGTCTTCATCGAGCGCATCGCGGGCAGCTACACCGGCGTGATGGGCCTGCCGGTGTATGAAACCGCCTTGCTGTTGGCCGAGTTCGGCTTCGATCTGCCGTAAGCCAAAGGACGCCATCATGCTGCATCAATCGATAGCCCTGCCGCGCGACCTGCCGCGCCCGCAGGAACAGATACTGGTCAATATCACGCCGCAGGAAACCCGCGTCGCCGTGCTGGAAGAAGGCGTGGTGCAGGAATTGCACGTCGAGCGCGCCGCCAGCCGCGGCATCGTCGGCAATATCTACCTGGGCCAGGTGAAACGCGTGCTGCCGGGCATGCAGAGCGCCTTCATCGAGATCGGCCTGGAGCGCGCCGCCTTCCTGCACATCGCCGACGTGCTGGAGCAGCGCCAGCATCCGACCGAGCCGCAGCGCATCGAGAAGATGCTGTTCGAAGGCCAGACCGTGCTGGTGCAGGTGATCAAGGACCCGATCGGCACCAAGGGCGCGCGGCTGTCGACGCAGATCTCGCTGGCCGGCCGTTTCCTGGTGCATCTGCCGCAGGAAGAGCACATCGGCGTGTCGCAAAAGATAGAAAGCGACAGCGAGCGCCACAACCTGAAGGCGCGGCTGGAGAAGCTGCTGCCGGCCGGCAGCCCCAGGGGCTACATCATCCGCACCAGCGCCGAAACCGCGCGCGACGACGAGCTGGCCGCCGACGTCGAGTACCTGTCCAAGCTGTGGACCGACATCAAGCAGAAGTCGCAGACGCTGCCGGCGCAAAGCCTGCTGTACGACGACTTGCCGCTGGCGGTGCGCGTGCTGCGCGACATGGTCAGCGGCTACACCGAAAAAGTGCTGGTGGATTCCAACGAGAATTACAGCCGCATGGTGGAGTTCGCCGAACAATACGTGCAGATCGCCGTCGACAAGATCGAGCGCTACGCCGGCGAGCGGCCGCTGTTCGAGCTGCACGGCATCGAGGCCGAGATCGACAAAGCCTTGGCGCGCCGCGTCAACCTGAAGTTCGGCGGCTATCTGATCATCGACCAGACCGAGGCGATGACGACGATAGACGTCAACACCGGCGGCTTCGTCGGCAACCGCAACTTCGACGAAACCATTTTCAAGACCAATCTGGAGGCCACCCAGGTCATCGCCCGCCAGCTGCGGCTGCGCAATCTGGGCGGCATCGTCATCGTCGATTTCATCGACATGGACAGCGACGAACACCAGGCGGCGGTGCTGTCCGAGCTGGCCAAGGCCATGGCGCGGGACCGCACCCGGGTGACGCTGAACGGCTTCACCAGCCTGGGGCTGGTGGAAATCACCCGCAAGCGCACCCGCGAAAGCCTGGCCCATGTGCTGTGCGAACCCTGCCCCACCTGCCAGGGCCGCGGCGAGATCAAGACCGCGCAGACGGTGTGCTACGAGATCCAGCGCGAGATCGTGCGCGAGGCGCGGCAGTACGACGCCAAGAGCTATCGCATCCTGGCCGCGCAATCGGTGATCGACATGTTCCTGGACGAGGAGTCGCAGAGCCTGGCCATGCTGGTGGACTTCATCGGCAAGCCGGTGTCGCTGTCGGTGGAATCGAGCTACACGCAGGAGCAGTTCGACGTAGTGCTGCTGTGAGGTAGGGCGGAAGCCCGGCTGCGCCGGGCGTTCCGCCGGTTCCGCTGCGCGGAACGGTCATCCAAGAACGGGCAATCGCTACCGCGCGCTTGCCCGTTTTGCTTGGCGCGACCGCTGGCCGCAGACGCATTGTGGATAAAAGATGATTTTGTGGCTTGGTGTGGATAAGTTGCCGACGCCCTGAGGCAGCCGCTTCGCGCTAGCCCACGCGCTTACCAGGGACGCTGCGATGCCGGGCACAGCGGCGCCACCGCTTGATTGCTGCCGGTGTCGACGAAGCCATCGCTGACCCACAGACCGGCCGAGGTCTGGTTCCAGATGTCGGTTCTGCCCCAGACGCCGTCCACCGGCTCGGCGCGGACATGGCAAACCAGCGCCACGCTTTCGCCGCGCTTGGCCTTGCCGCCGATTGGCGCGCCGAGGCTGGGCGAGGTGCGCAAGTTGACATGGCTGTTTCCGGCTTTGGGCGTGGCCACGCCGCTGAAGCCGCCTGGCTGCGGAGACGGCGGCGCGGGTTCCGCGCCGTCATGGTAATGCACCAGCCGGCCGCCTACGTTCACCCGGTTGCCATCGCGTTGCGCATAGCCCTGATAGGCGCGGTTGCCGGCAAAGAACTGCCAGCCGCCCAGACGCTTGCGGTTGACTGGCTCGGCCTGCCCCTGATGAATCAGCGAAAAATGGACGTGCGGCCCGGTGGTGCTGCCGCCGCAGGGCAGGCCGTTGCCTATGGTCCCCAGATACGCGCCCTTGTCCAGCCGTTGGCCGTCTGGCACGGAAGTCAGATTGATCATGTGGTAGTAGGTAGTGGAATAGCCATTGTCATGCACCAGTTTCACCAGCGCGCTGCCGTTGCGCACGCAGCTTTTGTAGATCACGCCGGCTTGCGGCGCCAGCACCTTGCCATCGCCGCCGGCAAAGTCGATGGAGTCATAGGGCTGGCTTTCGCCGCTGTAGCCATGCGGCCCGCCGGTCATGCTCCAGGCCGCGCCGGCGCGCCAGGGCAAACCCAGGCCGGTGTTTTCCGGCGCCAGCCGTTTGGATTGCGCCAGTTGGCTGCGCCAGGCGCGCTTTTCCGCCTCGCTTAGCCAACCGGCTGGCGCTTGCTCCAATAACTCGGCGAAACGCGGATCGTCATCCAGCGCCAGCTGCCAGCCTTCCGCTTGGCGTCGGGCCATGAACAGGCGTGACACCGGCACGCGGTCTTCGCCGGTCATTTGCGTGGGCAGCGGCTGGGTGGCCGAGCCGAGTACCCAGACTTGGTCCGGCGTTGCGCGATTGGTTTCCACCAGCGTGTCCATTTGGGAGCCGCTGGCCAGCGGCTGTGTCCGCAGCAGGGCCCGGCTGGCGGCCAGGCGCAGGCTGTCATCCTGCGTCGCTTGGGCCGCCATGGCGGGACCAGCGGCAAGCAGGGAGATCAGGGAGATAATGGAAATGAACGGTTTCATGCCGGGCTCCTCATCGTTATGAGCGTGCGGTGCAAGGCCGGATGGCCGTTTGCGACCATAGCCGCGAAACCTGAACTGGGCAGCTGGCCTTACGTACGACGGAATCGCTGGAACTTTGGCGGAGATGGACGTTGGGCGTGGGCGCGGCAAATGTCAACAGTCACTATGGGCTGTTGACGTTTGGTGATCGGTCGCGCCGGGATGCGTTTTGCTCCGAATCGAGGCGTTTCGCGCGCCGCATAGTCATTCTCTGCCAGCGCGGAACAACGAAGAGTCGGCGCGAAAGGCACCCGGCCCTACGGGTTTGGCCGCTTTGGGCCGGAAGCCACGTTGCCCAGCCCTTGCATAGAATGACTATGCGTCGGACTGTGCGCCTTGCTTCCGGCCCAAATCGGCGCAAACGCGATCCACTCACCAAACGTCAACAGCCCCTAGGCCCGGCAAACCCGCTACACTCAAAATGACAGTCTCGTGACGGTTATGCGACAGGAGGGGAAAGCCATGGACGCGCTCAGCCGTGAAAACCTGCTGTGCCTGATGCAGGATGTGGAGGCGGAGGATCCGATAGACTACGCCGACCTGCCGTTTGATGAACAAAACTTGCGCGAGCTGATCGTCGATTCGCTGTTAGAGCGGGAACTGGTTTTCCGCGCCGAAGAACCGGACGAGGCCAAGCGCATGCTGGTGTATCTGGCCGCCACCGCCCGGCTGACGCTGGAAAACATGGTGCTGCACGCCCGCTTGCTGCGCGCCGGGCTGGAGGACGGTTAAGGCCGCTCGCCGCGGCCGCCCTGTTCTGGAGGGCGGCGGATGGCGTTCCTTGCTCATCCGTCAAGCTGCCGGCTGAAGTCCCGTCCACGGATGACCGTGCGATTTGACAGGCTGTCGCGTTGAGCAGAACACACTGTTAAATGGCCAAAATAAACATTTGGCATGGCGGGTGGTATGCTGTTCATCCCACTTCTTCCTTCAGGATGACCCCATGCTCCGCCTGCTCGGCCGCGCCAACTCCATCAATGTCCGCAAGGTGCTGTGGACCTGTCATGAAATCGGCCTCGACTACCAACGCGAGGACTGGGGACGCGGCTTCCGGCCGGTGACCGATCCTGAATTTCTGGCGCTGAACCCCTTCGCGCAAGTCCCGGCGCTGGTCGACGGCGACACCGCGCTGTCCGAATCGAACACCATCTGCCGCTACCTGGCCGCCAAACATGGCCGCCATGATCTGTTGCCGCAGGAAGCCGCCCTGCGCGCCCAAGTCGAAAAATGGATGGATTGGCAGCTCAGCGAGCTGAACGGCAGCTGGATGTATGCCTTCCACGCGCTGAGCCGCAACAGTCCGGACCACCAGGATCCGGCGCGCATCGCCGAAAGCGTGGAGGCTTGGAAAAAGCAGATGGCGCTGCTGGAGTCGCAGCTCGGCGAACGCTGGATTCTGGGCGAGACCTTCACTCTGGCCGACATCGTGCTGGGGGTGTCCGTCCAGCGCTGGTTGCTGACCCCGTTCGACAAGCCGGCGCTGCCGAAGACCGAGGCTTATTTCGAGCGTTTGCGCCAGCGGCCGGCCTACCGCGCCCACGGCGGCGAAGGCGTGGCCTGAGCGCGGTCCCTTTTCGGTTTGCAAGCCTGCTTCAAGCAGGCCGCCCCCCACCTAGGAGAATGAGATGCACGACGCACGATGGACCGCTCTGGATGACTACTACGGCGCGGCGTTGGTGCAGCAAGACGCCGCGCTGGAAGCGGCGCTGGCCGACAGCGCGGCTGCCGGGCTGCCGGCGATCAGCGTGGCGCCGAATCAGGGCAAGTTCTTGAACTTGCTGGCCCGCATCCATGGCGCGAAGCGGATTCTGGAGATCGGTACCTTGGGCGGCTACAGCACCATCTGGCTGGCGCGCGCCTTGCCGGCGGACGGCAGGCTGGTGACGCTGGAGTTCGAGCCGAAGCATGTCGAGATCGCCGCCGCCAACCTCAAACGGGCCGGCGTGGCGGACAAGGTGGACATTCTGCAGGGCGCGGCGGCGGATTCGCTGCAGCGGCTGATCGCGCAAGGCGCGGCGCCGTTTGATTTCATCTTCATCGACGCCGACAAGCCGAACAATCCGGTCTATCTGGAGCTGGCGCTGCAGCTGTCGCGCCCCGGCACGGTCATTGTTGGCGACAACGTCGCGCGCGGCGGCGCGGTGGCGGATGCGACCAGCGCAGACCCGGCCATCCAGGGCATACGCCGCTTCATCGAGCTGATGGGGGCCGATCCGAGAATGTCCGCCACCGCGGTGCAGACCGTGGGCGCCAAGGGGCATGACGGCTTCGCGCTGGCCATCGTCGAACGCTGACCAGGCAAGCAAAACGGGCAGCGGCTCACGCCCGCTGCCCGTTTTCCTATGCCGCTCCTGCTTACAACTGGGCGGCAGGCTGCGGCTGGCCGAACACGTCCTTCCAGCTGGTGTAGGCGGTGACGAAGGCGATGGGGCACCACAACAGCAGGCCCAGGCCCAGCGTCAGCATGGCCGGAATCAACAACAGGCCCAGCACCAGGCCGGCCACCAGCATCGGCAGCCAGTTGGACAGGCCGGCGCGCAGGCTGGCCAGAATGGCCTGCCACGGCGAGACATTTTCCAGCGCCACCAGCGACGGGGCGAACCAGTAGCTGAGGCTGACCACGAACATCACCAGCGACATCATCAGCAGCAACACGGCGACGAAGCCGCCGGCCGCGGCCGGCTTGCCATCGATGGCGAGATGGCCGCTCGCCATACCGCTCATCATCCCGGTGGACACCCCGGCCATGCCGACGATCAGCATCGCCGCCGCCATCAGCGCGAAGAATATCGCGCCCACCTGCAGCAGCGGGCCGGGCATCAGGCGGAAGCCCGCGAACAGGTCGCCCAGCTCCAGCTCTTCGCCGCGTTCAGACTTGCGCGCGGCCATCACGAAAGCGCCGGCGAACACCGGGCCGATGACGGCGCCGATCAGGCCGCCGATGAACGGCACCAGGTTGATCACAAAATGAATCATCAAGTAGACCAGGGTCAGCAGCACCCAGGTCAGGGGCTGCTCGCGCACGATGTAAAACGCTTCCACGCACCAGCGCCAGCCGCGGCCGGCGCCCACTTTGCGGGCTGGGGGCGGGGTGTCGAATGACTGCATATTCGGTCTCCGTTGCGGCGCACGCGGCGCCGGATTTGGGGAAAAGAAGGCTAGACCATGCCTTCTGTACATGGTTCTGCTTGATTCTACTCAATTTGTGTGTGGGATGGCTGGTTGCCGGAAAGTGCCAAAATCGGCGATAATCCGGCGGTTTTGCGACGGTTTACCCATGTCGCCAGCAGCATCGAGCGGATGGAAGAACCGTCGTTCCGGTTCCCAATAGTCTTGAGGTTTTACCGAAATGGTTACCCGCACCGAGCTTGCCAACGCCATCCGCTTCCTGGCCATGGACGCCGTGGAAAAAGCCAAATCCGGCCATCCGGGCGCCCCGATGGGCATGGCAGACATCGCCGAAGTCCTGTGGCGCGATCACCTGAAGCACAATCCGGCCAACCCGTCTTGGGCCGACCGCGACCGCTTCGTACTCTCCAACGGCCACGGCTCGATGCTGATCTACAGCTTGCTGCACCTGACCGGCTACGACCTTTCCATCGACGACCTCAAGAACTTCCGCCAACTGCACTCCAAGACGCCGGGCCATCCGGAGTACGGTTACGCGCCGGGCATCGAAACCACCACCGGCCCGCTGGGCCAGGGCATCACCAACGCCGTGGGCATGGCGATGGCCGAGAAAATGCTGGCCGCCCAGTTCAACCGCGACGGCCACGCCATCGTCGATCACCACACCTATGTGTTCATGGGCGATGGTTGCCTGATGGAGGGCATCAGCCACGAGGCCTGCTCGCTGGCCGGCACCTGGGGCCTGAACAAGCTGATCGCCTTCTGGGACGACAACGGCATCTCCATCGACGGCCACGTCGAAGGCTGGTTCAGCGACGACACCCCGGCCCGTTTCGAAGCCTACGGCTGGCAAGTGATCCGTAACGTCAACGGCCACGATCCGGTGGAAATCGCCACCGCCATCGCCACCGCCAAGCAGAGCGCCGACAAGCCGACGCTGATCTGCTGCAAGACTACCATTGGTTTTGGCGCCCCCACCAAGCAGGGCAGCCACGACTGCCACGGCGCGCCGTTGGGCGCGGCCGAAATCGCCGCCGCGCGCGAACTGCTGAAATGGCCGCACGCGCCGTTTGAGATTCCGGCCGAGATCTATGCCGAGTGGAGCGCCCGCGACCAGGGCGCCGTGGCCGAGATCGAATGGAACAAGCGCTTCGACGCCTACCGCGCCGCGCATCCGGAGCTGGCCGCCGAGTTCGAGCGCCGCATGAAGGGCGAGCTGCCGCAAGGCTGGGTGGAGGCTCAGGCCGCCGCCATCGCCAAGATCAACGACGCCGCCCAGACCGTGGCCACCCGCAAGGCAAGCCAGATCGCGCTGGAAGCGCTGTCGCCGCTGCTGCCGGAGTTCGTCGGCGGCTCCGCCGACCTGACCGGCTCCAACCTGACCAACTGCTCCGGCTCCAAGTGGATCAACCGCGAAGGCCAGGGCAACTACATCAGCTACGGCGTGCGCGAATTCGGCATGGCCGCCATCATGAACGGCATGACCCTGCACGGCGGCCTGCGCCCGTACGGCGGCACCTTCCTGATGTTCAGCGAGTACGCCCGCAACGCGCTGCGCATGGCCTCGCTGATGAAGATCAATCCGATCTTCGTGTTCACCCACGATTCGATCGGCCTGGGCGAAGACGGCCCCACCCACCAGCCGGTGGAGCAGACCGCCACCCTGCGCTACATCCCCAACCACCACACCTGGCGTCCGTGCGACACCGTGGAGGCCGCGGTGGCCTGGGCGCACGCCATCGAGCAAAAGACCACCCCGAGCAGCCTGGTGCTGAGCCGGCAGAACCTGCCGTTCGTGTCCCGCGACGCGGCGCAGATCGCCGCCATCCGCAAGGGCGGCTACGTGCTGCGCGACGCGGCCGGCGCCAAGGCCGTGCTGATCGCCACCGGCTCCGAAGTGGAGCTGGCTCTGAAGGCGCAGGAAACGCTGGCCGCCGAAGGCGTGCCGGTGCGCGTGGTGTCCATGCCTTGCACCAATGTGTTCGACGCGCAGGACAAGGCCTGGCAGCAGAGCGTGCTGCCGGCGGGCTTGCCGCGCGTGGCCATCGAAGCCGGCCATGGCGATTTCTGGCGCAAGTATGTCGGCCTGGAAGGCGAAGTGGTGGGCATCGACCACTTCGGCGAATCGGCCCCGGCTGGCCAGCTGTTCAAGGAATTCGGCTTCACCGTGGAGAACGTGGTCGCCAAGACCCGCTCCGTGTTGCGTTAAGCAGTCGACAGACCACCGCGGCGACGCGGTGGTCTTTTTTTGCCGCGTCATGTAGTCGCCGCACTACAAAAAGCATCTGGAGAAGAGAGAAGCATGACCATCCGCCTCGCCATCAACGGTTACGGCCGCATTGGCCGCCAAGTTTTGCGCGCCATCTACGAAAACAAGTTGCACGACGATTTCAAGGTGGTGGCCGTGAACGCTTCCGGCGACCTTGCCATCAATGCCCACCTGACCCAATTCGACACCGTGCACGGCCGCTTCCCCGGCACCGTGGAGCAGGACGGCGAACACTTGATCCTCAATGGCGACAAGATACCGTTCTTCAGCACGCGCAACCCGGCCGAGCTGCCGTGGCGCGCGCTGGAGGTGGACCTGGTGCTGGAGTGCACCGGCGCCTTCACCAGCAAGGAAAAGTGCCAGGCGCACTTGAACGCCGGCGCCAAGAAGGTGTTGATTTCCGCGCCGGGCGGCGACGACGTCGACGCCACCATCGTCTATGGCGTGAACCATGAGGTGCTGACGCCGGAGATGACCGTGGTGTCCAACGCCAGCTGCACCACCAACTGCCTGGCCCCGGTGGCCAAAGCGCTGCACGACGCGCTGGGCATCAAGAAGGGCCTGATGACCACCATCCACGCCTTCACCAACGATCAGGTGCTGACGGATGTGAAGCACAAGGACCTGCGCCGCGCCCGCTCCGCCACCGACAATATGATTCCCACCAAGACCGGCGCCGCCAAGGCCGTCGGCCTGGTGCTGCCGGAGCTGAAGGGCAAGCTGGACGGCTTCGCCGTGCGCGTGCCCACCATCAATGTGTCGCTGGTGGACCTGACCTTCACCGCCATGCGCGATACCTGCAAGGACGAAGTCAACGAGATCCTGCAGGGCGCTGCCAATGGCGCGATGAAGGGCATCCTGGGCTTCAACACCCTGCCCTTGGTGTCCGGCGATTTCAACCACACTGAAGAAGCGTCGACCTTCGACGCCACGCTGACCAAGGTGACCGGCGGCAATCTGGTCAAGGTGCTGGCCTGGTACGACAACGAGTGGGGCTTCAGCTGCCAGATGCTGCGCACCGCGCGCGCGATGTTCCAGTGCTGATCCAGCCGTAGGGCGGATGCCCCGCTAGGGGCGATCCGCCATCTTGTCGCGGGGCCAGTTGGCTCGGATGGTAACGATGGGCGCGGCGGAACGCCCGGCCAGGCCGGGCTTCCGCCCTACGGAAAACCTCGGCCGCATGCCAAACGCGCTGTTGTTTTGTTACATGGCGCGCGCAAGAAATTTGATTGGTGTTAAAGTGACGCCGCTGAATCGGCATACACTGCCGGATAGGGGCGAGCGCCGGGCGCGCCAGATCCATCCGCCCGCGGCCTTGCGCCGCGGTGGGAAATTTTGCAACAGCGCGCCGGGTATCGTCCGCGGTTTCGCCTTATCCCGTTCCGCAAGCCACTGGCTGCTTGCCGGATCGTCCCGCATCCAAACCTGAGTGAGTGAAGCGATGAAATTCAACAAACTCTCCGAGCAGAATCTTTCCGGCAAGCGCGTTCTGATCCGCGTCGACATGAACGTTCCGCTGAAAAACGGCGTGATCGGCGAAGATACCCGCATCCGCGCCAGCCTGCCCACCATCGAGCACTGCCTGAAGGCCGGCGCCGGCGTGATGCTGATGACCCACCTGGGCCGTCCCACCGAAGGCGAGCCGAAGCCGGAAGACAGCCTGGCGCCGGTGGTGGCCCGCCTGTCCGAGCTGCTGGGCAAGCCGGTGCGCCTGCAAGCCGATTTCCACAACGGCGTCGAACTGGCCCCGGGCGAAGTGGTGATGCTGGAAAACGTGCGCCTGAACAAGGGCGAGAAGAAGAACAACGAAGAGCTGGGCCGCGCCTACGCCGCCCTGTGCGACGTGTTCGTGCATGACGCTTTCGGCACCGCGCACCGCGCCGAGGCCTCCACCCACGCCGTGGCCAAGTTCGCCCCGGTGGCCTGCGCCGGCCTGTTGCTGTCGGCCGAGCTGGACGCGCTGGGCAAGGCGCTGCAGGCGCCGGCCCGCCCGATGGTGGCCATCGTCGCCGGCTCCAAGGTATCGACCAAGCTGACCATCCTGGAAGCGCTGGCCGACAAGGTGGACCAGCTGATCGTGGGCGGCGGCATCGCCAACACCTTCCTGCTGGCGGAAGGCAAGGCCATCGGCAAATCGCTGGCCGAAGCCGAGCTGGTGGAAGACGCCAAGCGCGTGATCGCCAAGATACGCGCCCGCGGCGGCGACGTGCCGCTGCCGAGCGACGTGGTGTGCGCCAAGGAATTCGCCGAAACCGCCGCCGCCGTCACCAAGCCGGTGGGCGAAGTGACCGCCGACGACATGATCCTGGACATCGGCCCCGATTCCGCCAAACAGCTGGCCGCCATCATCGCCCAGGCCGGCACCGTGGTGTGGAACGGCCCGGTCGGCGTGTTCGAGTTCGACCAGTTCGGCAACGGCACCAAGACTTTGGCCCAAGCCATCGCCCAGTCCAAGGCGTTCTCGATCGCCGGCGGCGGCGACACGCTGGCGGCCATCGCCAAGTACGGCATCACCGACGACATCAGCTACATCTCCACCGGCGGCGGCGCCTTCCTGGAATTCCTGGAAGGCAAGGAACTGCCGGCGGTGGCGATTCTGGCCGAGCGCGCCCACTAAACGGGAGACGCCATGGCGGCTTTTGCCGCCATGGCGCTTGCGGATGACGATATGTTGGCAAAGACAGGATGTGAGATGAGCCGCCGCCTGACCCGGTCGCTCCGTTATACTGGCGGGTATCCCCCCACCAGGAGAACGTGATGTCTTTGCAAACCTGGCTGTTGTTCGTCACGACCGTCTTTTTCGTCTCCGCCACCCCCGGCCCCAATATGCTGCTGGCGATGACGCACGGCATCCATTACGGCGTGCGCCGCACGCTGATGACTTGCCTGGGCCTGATGACGGCTCTGGGCCTGATTATGGCCGGCTCGGTGGCCGGCCTGGGCGCGCTGCTGGCCACCTCGGAGTTGCTGTTCTCCATCGTCAAGTACGCCGGCGCGCTGTATCTGGTGTATCTGGGCGTCAAAACCTGGCGCAGCCTGCCGCAACCGGTGGCCGAGCTGCGCGAGGACGACAGCGGCAAGCATGGTCCGTGGGCTTTGTTCCGCCATGGCTTTCTGGTGGCGATGAGCAACCCCAAGGCCTTCATCTTCTTTACCGCGCTGTTCCCGCAGTTCATGAACGCGCACCAGCCGCAGGGGCCGCAGCTGGCCATCCTGGCGGCCACGTTTTACCTGATCGAGTCCTGCTGGCAGCTGACTTACGCCAGCAGCGGCGCCCGGCTGGCGCGCTGGTTGAACAGCGCGAGCCGGCTGCGGATGGTCAACCGCTTCAGCGGCGGCGCCTTCATCGGTGCCGGCGTGCTGCTGACCGGCTTGTCCAGACAGTAACCATCACGGCTGCCGATTCGCCATCGCCAGCCGTTTTTTTCGAACTGGCCCCGCCACGGCGGGGCTCACGAGGGAGAGATTCATGGCACTCGTTTCCATGCGCCAGCTGCTGGATCACGCGGCTGAATTCAGCTACGGCCTGCCGGCCTTCAACGTCAACAACCTGGAGCAGATGCGCGCCATCATGGAGGCCGCCGACAAGGTGAACGCCCCGGTGATCGTGCAGGCTTCCGCCGGCGCCCGCAAATACGCAGGCGCGCCCTTCCTGCGCCACATGATCCTGGCCGCGGTGGAAGAATTCCCGCACATCCCGGTGGTGATGCACCAGGACCACGGCGTGAGCCCGGACGTCTGTCAGCGTTCCATCCAGCTGGGCTTCTCCTCGGTGATGATGGACGGCTCGCTGAAGTCCGACGGCAAGACCCCGGCCGACTATGACTACAACGTCGGCGTCACCCGCACCGTGGTCAGCTTCGCCCACGCTTGCGGCGTGTCGGTGGAAGGCGAAATCGGCTGCCTGGGCAGCCTGGAAACCGGCATGGCCGGCGAGGAAGACGGCGTCGGCGCCGCTGGCGTGCTGGATCACAGCCAACTGCTGACCGATCCGGAAGAAGCCGCCCGCTTCGTCAAGGACACCGGCGTGGACGCCCTGGCCATCGCCATCGGCACCAGCCACGGCGCCTACAAGTTCACCAAGAAGCCCACCGGCGACGTGCTGCGCATCGACCGCATCAAGGAAATCCACGCCCGCATCCCCAACACCCACTTGGTGATGCACGGCTCCTCCAGCGTGCCGCAGGAATGGCTGCAGATCATCAACCAGTACGGCGGCGATCTGGGCGAAACCTACGGCGTGCCGGTTGAGGAAATCGTCGAAGGCATCAAGCACGGCGTGCGCAAGGTCAACATCGACACCGACCTGCGTCTGGCCTCCACCGGCGCCATCCGCCAGTTCATGGCCAAGAACCCGGCCGAATTCGACCCGCGCAAATATTTGGCCAAAACCATCGAAGCGATGCGCGATGTCTGCATCGCCCGCTACGAGGCGTTTGGCGCGGCAGGCATGGCCAGCAAGATCAAGCCGATCAGCCTGGACGCGATGGCCGACAAGTACCTGAAAGGCGAGCTGGCGCAAATCGTGCGCTGAGTCCTGTGACAAGCTGCGACAACTGTTTGTAAGAACAGTGTAAAAGCTCTTGTCACCTGAAGTGATGATCTGTGATAATTCAATTGTCATTTCAGGAAAAGGGATTGTATGCAGCCCAGTCCGCAATGCGACTGTCCTGCCATACGGCTTACCCGACCCGCCCGCGAGGCGGGTTTTTTTTGCGCCTTGTTTCCCGCGGATCGGCTGAAATAGACGTCCTGCTCGTGAATTCGGTAGCGGGCAGCTACATTGATAGCGTCGAGAAACGATCGCCGAGGCTGAAATGTGGAGAGGCTTGCTGCTGGCTGGATGGAGCGCGCTGGTCTTTGCCGCCAGCGACACCGTGATTGTGTATCCTGCCAGCGCGCCCGGAGATATGCGCTATGAGGATATCCGCGAGCTGCTGCAAACCGCATTGCAGCAAACGGAAGACCAATATGGCACATTCCGTCTGGAGCCGAGCAAATGGGTGATGGAGGAAGACCGCGCTCAGACTGAGCTGCGTCGCGGCGACGTCGATGTCATCTGGTCATCCACCTCCGAGCAGCGCGAGCGCGATTTGCTGCCGGTGCGCATCGATTTGCGCAAGGGGCTGCTTGGTTACCGCATCGCCCTGATCGACGGCCGGCGGCAGTCGGCTTTCGACGCCATCCAGGCCGCCGCCGACCTCAAACATTGGCGCATAGGACAGGGCAAGGATTGGGGGGATGTCGAGGTCTACCGCGCGGCGGGCATTCCGCTGGTATTCGGCAGGTACCAAAGCCTGTTCGGCATGCTCATGCTGGGCCGGTTTGACCTGTATCCGCGCAGCGTGTTGGAGGTTTTCGACGAATATCGACGCTACTTTCGCCAATACCCCCATCTGGCGGTGGAGCAGCGGCTGGTGTTCTACTATCCGTGGCCTTATTATTTTTTTTGCAACCGCGCCAATCCAAAGCTGGCGCAGCGGCTCAAGCTAGGCCTGGCGCGGATGCGGGCCAATGGCAGTTTCGACGAAATTTTCTGGAAATACCATGGCGAAGTATTGCGTCAGGCCGCCTTGCGCGATCGCCGTTTGATTTCGCTGCCGAATCCCCTGCTGCCGTCAGACGCGCCGTTGACGGACAAGTCCATGTGGTTCGACCCGCTGCGGGACCGTCCGCCCAAGCCTTGACCTGCATGCTTTCCCCTTGCTGGCAGTTTGCTTACACTGCTGCCATGAGCAAGGCAGCCCGCATGGGGAAATTCATGAAACTGAACCTGCTGTATTTCGCCCGTCTGCGCGAGACGCTGGGCGTGGAGAGCGAGCAACTGGACAGCGATGCCGCCAGCGTGGCGGAGCTGTTGACCGAATTGCGCCAACGCGGCCATGTCTGGGCGCAGGAACTGGCGGCGGACAAGGTATTCCGCGTGGCGGTGAACCAGGAGATGGCCAGACTGGACACGCCGCTGGCCGACGGCGACGAAGTGGCGGTGTTTCCGCCGGTCACCGGGGGCTGAGATGGCGGTCAACCACATCCGGGTGCAGGGCGAGGATTTCGACGTCGGGGCCGAGGTCAGGCGTTGGTCGGCCAATCCGGCCTGCGGCGCCGTGGTCAGCTTCACCGGCCTGGTGCGCGATTACGGCGACCGTCAGGACGTGGTGGCGCTGGAGCTGGAGCATTATCCGGGCATGACCGAGAAGGCGCTGGCCGACATCGTGCGCGAGGCGCGCCTGCGCTGGTCCTTGAAAGGCGTGACGCTGATCCATCGCGTGGGCCGGCTGGCGCTGGGCGACAATATCGTGCTTGTGGTGACGGCCAGCGGCCACAGGCGCGACGCTTTCGAGGCCGCCTCGTTTCTGATGGATTACCTGAAACGGCAGGCGCCGTTCTGGAAGTGCGAGATCCTGGCCGACGGCAGCCGCCATTGGGTGGACGCCAAGGCCAGCGACGAAACCGCCGCCGCGCGCTGGGACCAGGCGCCTGGCTCTAATCCCCCGCCGGTGAAGCCGGCGTGACGAACGCCGGCCGCGGCCAGCCATCCAGCCGGTAATGGCGGGCGGCTCAGTCGGCGGCCCTTTGCAAGTGCAGCGGCGTCACCTCGCCCAGGAAGGCCAGCGTCAGATGCAGCTGGCGGGCAGGCAGTAGGCGGCCGCCGCCCAGCCGCTGCCAGGCACGCTTGCGGCGGCAGACAGGCGAGGAAAGCTCAATCGCCCGGACCCAGCAGCGCCTGGCGCCGCTTGACGAAGCCGCGCGCCCGCTCGTTGTTCTGCGGCAGCCAGGCCAGCAGCTCGTCCAGCGAGTCCATTTCCCAGCCCTTGGGCTGGCCGGCTTCGCGCCGGTTTTCCGCGATGCGCAGCAGCATGGCGCAGCCGTAGTGGCCCAGCCGGCTGTTCAGGGTGCGCATCGCTTCGCGGTGCAGCATGCGCGCCGCTTGCTCCAGCTCGCCCTGGTTGGCTTGCGCCAATGCGGCGCGGCTATGCTCTTGCAATTCGGCGTAGGCTTGGGCGATGGCCTCGCCGCAGGCCGACTGCGCCTGGGCGATTTCCTGCAGCGTGCCCAGTTCGTGGCGGCCATCGGCAAAGCGCAGGCCGATCAGCCGCGCCCATTGCGGCGTCTGCTCGCCGCCTTCGCTCGGCGCCAGTTGGACCGCGGCGGACAGGAAGCGCTGCGCGCTGTTGAAGTCCACTTCCGGCGCCAGCAGCCATTGCGCTGCCTCCCGCAGCTGCTCTAGCGCCAGGGCCGGCCGTTGCTGGGCCAGCGCTGCCAGCGCGCGGCATACCGCCATGGTCAGCGGGCCGCCGGTCAATTCTTCCTGGCGGGCGGCGATGTCGCTCTGCAGCCGGTCCAGCTGCTGGGTCTGGCCGCTGACGCAGCGGGCCTGCAGCAGATCCACCATCGCCTCGGGGCCGAAGAAGCTGTTGTTGCGGCCGATGTCCACCGCTCTTTGCAGCGGCTCCACCGCGCGGGTCGCTTCGCCGCTGCGCAACAGCGCGGTGCCGAAGCAGTGCAGGCGCTGGAAGTTGCGCGGCGACAAGGCCACGGCTTTTTCCAGCACGGTGGAGGCTTGGGCGTAGTCGCCGTCGTCGACCAGGTTTTGCGCCAGCAGGTCGTAGGCCTCGGTGTAGCGCGGCGCGGCGGCGAGGACCTGGTCCAGCAGCGCGCTGGAGCCGGCGCCGTCGCCCTGCTCCGCCAGGATGCGCGCCACGCCCATCTTGGCCCAGGGCAGATCGGCTTGGGCCAGCACGGCGCGGTACAGCTCCAGCGCCGCCTCGTACTGCCCCTCGCGCGTTTGCAGCTCGCCGCACAGCCGCAGCGCGTCCAGACGCTGCTGGCGGCTCTGCGCCTGCTGCGCTAGGTCCAGCAGCGTCTGGATCGCCTGCTCCGCCCTGCCCTTGTCGAGCAGCTTGTGCGCCGGCGTCAGCCAGGCCTTGCGCCGCGCCGCGGCCTCCAGCCGGTCAAGCAGCTGCTGGGCGGTGAACGGCTTGAGCACGTAGTCGTCCGGAGTCATTTCGGCGGCGCTCATCACCTGGCCGTAGTGGCGTTCGCCGGTGATCATCACCCACAGCGTGGATAGCGACAGCGCGCCGGTCTTGCGCATCGCCTCCAGCAGCTCCTGGCCGTTCATGCCGTGTCCCAGGTTGTAGTCGCACAGCACGACGTCGTAGCGCCGGCCGCGCAGCCGGCCTTGCGCGTCGGAGGCGTTGCTGGCGGTTTCGGTTTGGGTGACGCCGGCCATGGCCAGGATGGCGCGCATGCCCTGGGCCATGGTGAGGGCGTCTTCGACGATCAGGACCGTGGTGTTTTCATCGAATGCCATATTGGGTCTCGCGACAGCGCTGTTGGGATGGCGGATAGGCCGCATCAGCGCGGCCGTGGCATGGGTTCAGTTTAGGCGCTGCTTGTCCTCATTTGAGCGGACGCTTATTCGAGGTCTGGGTTCAGCGCCTGGTGGCGCTTCACGAAGCCGCGCACCCGGTCGTTTTCTTCCGGCAGCCAGTGCAGCAGCTGTTGCACCTGTTTTTCCTCTTCGGGGAACGGCTGCTTGGCCTTGCTGCGGGTTTCGCAGGTGCGAAGCAGCAGCGCGCAGGCGTTCATGCTGATCCGTTCGTTCAAGGTTTTCTGCGACAGCAGGTACAGCATGGCGGCCGCTTCTTCCAGCATGCCGTTGCTGGCCAGCTCCACCGCCTTGTTGCTCTCGGTTTGCAGCGTGTCGTAGGCGGTCTGGATGGCTTCGTGGCAGGCCGGATGCTTGTGGGCGATTTCCAGCAGCGTGCCCAGCTCGTGGCGGCCGTCGGCGAAGCGCAGGCCTATGCTGTGCGCCCATTGCGGCGGCAGCTCGCCGCTCTGTTCCGGCGGCAGCCGCACTGCGGCGGAGAGAAAGCGCTGGGCGCAGGAAAAATCGGTCTCGCGGGCGCGCAGCGACTCGGCCACCGCCTGCAGCTGCGCCAGCGCGTCGGCCGGTCGGTTTTGCGCCAGCGCGGTCATGGCGCGGCAGACCGCCATCGTCATCT
>NZ_MKCR01000034.1 GCF_001855565.1 Chromobacterium amazonense
CGAGTGCGTGAAGTCGGAATCGCTAGTAATCGCAGATCAGCATGCTGCGGTGAATACGTTCCCGGGTCTTGTACACACCGCCCGTCACACCATGGGAGTGAGTTTCACCAGAAGTGGGTAGGCTAACCGCAAGGAGGCCGCTTACCACGGTGGATTCATGACTGGGGTGAAGTCGTAACAAGTAGCCGTAGGGAACCTGCGGCTGGATCACCTCCTTTCTAGAGAAGGCGATCGTCAAGTACTTACAGCCTATCGGTTATTCAAGTTAAGGGCATTTTCGATGAAAATCTGCGCAGCTCTGCGTTGAAAGCCTCCTCGTGTACTGGATGTACACGTCGTCAGCTTTCGCCTGGATCTGCTTGATTTTGATCGAAAAGGATGTGGTATGAAGCGACTACTGGGTTTGTAGCTCAGCTGGTTAGAGCACTGTGTTGATAACGCAGGGTCGTAGGTTCGAGTCCTACCAGACCCACCAGTATTTTTTGGGTCAGGCAAGGCGCGAGGGAGCGACATGTGCTTATGCACATGAGCGACTGAGCAACGCAGCATCACCCAAAAGAGGGGATTAGCTCAGTTGGGAGAGCACCTGCTTTGCAAGCAGGGGTCGTCGGTTCGATCCCGTCATCCTCCACCACACCGCAAACAAAATCGAATTGAGAAGTTTGATTCTGTTTGCGTTGTAAAACGCCCGATCTTTAACAAACTGAAGAAGCCGAATATATAAGACGGCGAAATGAAAGCGTAGAGTTAACTCTTTACGCGGACAAATCGTCATCTTGGGTATTTGATTGTATCTAAGGCTGCGTCGCCAACTCAAAAGGGGCGGTGCAGTCGTCGCACAAACACACTTGTTGTTTTAGTGATCTAGGTTACTGAAATGATAGGGTCAAGCGACTAAGTGCATCTGGTGGATGCCTTGGCGATCACAGGCGATGAAGGACGTGTAAGCCTGCGAAAAGCGCGGGGGAGCTGGCAATAGAGCTTTGATCCCGCGATATCCGAATGGGGAAACCCGGCCCTTAGGGGTCATCCCAGACTGAATACATAGGTCTGAGGAGGCGAACTCAGCGAACTGAAACATCTAAGTAGCTGAAGGAAAAGAAATCAACCGAGATTCCGTAAGTAGTGGCGAGCGAACGCGGAACAGCCTGTATGTGATAGAGATTGCGTTAGTGGAAGGTTATGGAAAGGACCGCCATAGTGGGTGATAGCCCCGTACACGAAAACGCATTCTTGGTACTAAGCATACGAGAAGTAGGGCGGGACACGCGAAATCCTGTCTGAAGATGGGGGACCATCCTCCAAGGCTAAATACTCGTGATCGACCGATAGTGAACCAGTACCGTGAGGGAAAGGCGAAAAGAACCCCGGGAGGGGAGTGAAATAGAACCTGAAACCGGATGCATACAAACAGTGGGAGCGGACGTGTTCCGTGACTGCGTACCTTTTGTATAATGGGTCAGCGACTTACGTTCAGTAGCGAGCTTAACCGAATAGGGGAGGCGTAGGGAAACCGAGTCCGAATAGGGCGCTTTAGTTGCTGGGCGTAGACCCGAAACCGAGTGATCTATCCATGGCCAGGATGAAGGTGCGGTAACACGCACTGGAGGTCCGAACCCACTAGTGTTGCAAAACTAGGGGATGAGCTGTGGATAGGGGTGAAAGGCTAAACAAACTCGGAGATAGCTGGTTCTCCCCGAAAACTATTTAGGTAGTGCCTCATGTATCACTTCCGGGGGTAAAGCACTGTTATGGCTAGGGGGTCATTGCGATTTACCAAACCATGGCAAACTCTGAATACCGGAAAGTGCGAGCATGGGAGACAGACGGTGGGTGCTAACGTCCATCGTCAAGAGGGAAACAACCCAGACCGCCAGCTAAGGTCCCAAATGATCAGTTAAGTGGTAAACGAAGTGGGAAGGCCTAGACAGCCAGGATGTTGGCTTAGAAGCAGCCATCATTTAAAGAAAGCGTAATAGCTCACTGGTCGAGTCGTCCTGCGCGGAAGATGTAACGGGGCTCAAACTGATAACCGAAGCTGCGGATGCGTCGGCTTCACCTTAGCTTGTTGCAAGCTTGTCATCGCGAAGCGATGACAAAGCCCACCCCAATGGTCGCCAGGCCATGAGGGAAACAAGCAGGCTAAGGGAAGCCGATGCGTGGTAGGGGAGCGTTCTGTAGGTCTGTGAAGGTGTCTCGTAAGGGATGCTGGAGATATCAGAAGTGCGAATGCTGACATGAGTAGCGATAAAGCGGGTGAAAAGCCCGCTCGCCGAAAGCCCAAGGTTTCCTACGCAACGTTCATCGGCGTAGGGTGAGTCGGCCCCTAAGGCGAGGCTGAAAAGCGTAGTCGATGGGAAACGGGTTAAAATTCCCATACTTTTGTGTAGTGCGATGTGGGGACGGAGAAGGTTAGGTCATCAGACTGTTGGAATAGTCTGTTTAAGCCGGTAGGCTGGGGTGGTAGGCAAATCCGCCGCCCCTTAAGGCCGAGACGTGATGACGAGGGTCTACGGACCTGAAGTGACTGATACCACGCTTCCAGGAAAAGCCACTAAGCTTCAGCTACACAAGAACCGTACCGCAAACCGACACAGGTGGGCAGGATGAGAATTCTAAGGCGCTTGAGAGAACTCAGGAGAAGGAACTCGGCAAATTGATACCGTAACTTCGGGAGAAGGTATGCCTCTTAGAGTGTAGGACTTCGCGTTCGAAGCTTTGAGAGGTCGCAGAGAATCGGTGGCTGCGACTGTTTAACAAAAACACAGCACTGTGCCAACACGAAAGTGGACGTATACGGTGTGACGCCTGCCCGGTGCCGGAAGGTTAAGTGATGGGGTGCAAGCTCTTGATCGAAGCCCCGGTAAACGGCGGCCGTAACTATAACGGTCCTAAGGTAGCGAAATTCCTTGTCGGGTAAGTTCCGACCCGCACGAATGGCGTAACGATGGCCACACTGTCTCCTCCTGAGACTCAGCGAAGTTGAAGTGTTTGTGAAGATGCAATCTCCCCGCTGCTAGACGGAAAGACCCCGTGAACCTTTACTGTAGCTTTGCATTGGACTTTGAAGTGGTTTGTGTAGGATAGGTGGGAGGCTAAGAAGCCAGGACGCTAGTTCTGGTGGAGCCGACCTTGAAATACCACCCTGACCCCTTTGAGGTTCTAACCTTGGTCCGTGATCCGGATTGGGGACAGTGCATGGTAGGCAGTTTGACTGGGGCGGTCTCCTCCCAAAGTGTAACGGAGGAGTTCGAAGGTTACCTAGGTACGGTCGGAAATCGTGCTGATAGTGCAATGGCAAAAGGTAGCTTAACTGCGAGACCGACAAGTCGAGCAGGTGCGAAAGCAGGACATAGTGATCCGGTGGTTCTGAATGGAAGGGCCATCGCTCAACGGATAAAAGGTACTCCGGGGATAACAGGCTGATACCGCCCAAGAGTTCACATCGACGGCGGTGTTTGGCACCTCGATGTCGGCTCATCACATCCTGGGGCTGTAGCCGGTCCCAAGGGTATGGCTGTTCGCCATTTAAAGTGGTACGTGAGCTGGGTTCAAAACGTCGTGAGACAGTTTGGTCCCTATCTGCAGTGGGCGTTGGAAGTTTGACGGGGGCTGCTCCTAGTACGAGAGGACCGGAGTGGACGCACCTCTGGTGTACCGGTTGTGACGCCAGTCGCATCGCCGGGTAGCTAAGTGCGGAAGAGATAACCGCTGAAAGCATCTAAGCGGGAAACTTGCCTGAAGATGAGACTTCCCTGGAGGCTTGACCTCCCTGAAGAGTCGTTCGAGACCAGGACGTTGATAGGTCGGGTGTGGAAGCGCTGTGAGGCGTGAAGCTAACCGATACTAATTGCTCGTGAGGCTTGATCCTATCATTTGAGTGGCTTAGCGAGGCTAAGTGACGAGAGTGGATGTGCGAAGAACATCAAATACCGAATATTCAGAATCAGAGAGCGACTCTGGTTCAGGCTTCTTGCAGTTTGTACAGTTTATGTCTGGTGGCCTTAGCGAGGTGGTCCCACGCCTTCCCATCCCGAACAGGATCGTGAAACGCCTTAGCGCCGATGATAGTGTGGCATTCGCCATGTGAAAGTAGGACACCGCCAGACGCCCGATACGACAAAGCCCAGCTCTTCGAGCTGGGCTTTGCGCTTTGCGCGCGCCGAATGCGCGACACCCGCCCCGACAGACACTGTCGGGGCTTAGTTATTTTTATCGTACTGCATCAGTTCGACCGGAGCGCCGTTGACCTCGATGAAGGCGACGGTGAGGCCCGGACTGGGGCTGTTGGGGGCGATCAAGATTTTGTGACCCGCCAGCGCTTGTTCCAGATCATCGACTTCAAATGCGACATGCGGGACTTGTTTGACCAGTTCCGGATAGGGCGCGTCATCCCAGTAGCGCTGCCACTGGATGCCGAAGGCGTTGTCCTGATGGTCGCTGACCGTCATTTTCAGGTGCGGCAGATCGATTTCATTGTCGAAGCGACTGCGGGTCGGTATGCCGATATGGTTGTATTTCATTTTTTGTCCTCGGTGGCGGGCGTAAAAAATCCCCGCTGTTTCGACAGCGGCGAGGGAGAGGAAATCCTGCCTATCGCCGCACAGTCTCTGCGATACGTGCTTGATTTCCTGATAGCCTACTTGAAGCCTGCGCGGCCCAAGCTGGATTGCGAGCGAATCCAAGATCCGCACGCGAACCAGACACCCCAGCTTCATGAGCCGGGGTTTTTTGCGTTTGGACGCGGTATGATGGGATCCCATTCTTAATCAGAGGTCTCGCGATGCGATTCAAAGCCGGAGTTTATGCAGTGCTGTTCAGCGGCATGTTTGTCACGGCAACTTGGGCGCATGCCGATGCGTCGCCCGCGCAGCTGGTCGCGGCAGATGTCGCTGTGCAGCAGCGTGAGACGGGGGGCGAAGTGGCAGCCATCGATCTTGCTCAGCGCGTGGTCATGCTTAAGGGTGACCAGGGTTGGGTGCTGGAGTTTCCCGTTTCGCCTGAGGTGCGCAATCTGGAACAGCTGAAGGTAGGGGACCGGGTTAGGATCCGCTACCGCAGCGCACTGGCGCTGGCCTTGAAGAAGGGCGGCGACAACATACGCAAGGACATTGAAGGCAGTGTGCAGACGCAAACGCCGGAAGGCGGCAAGCCCGGTGTGACTGAGAGCCGTAGGCGCACGGTGGTCAGCAATGTCGTGGCCCTGGATCGGGCCAATGGCGTCGTGACGCTGGAAGGCCCGCATGGCGGACGGATGGATGTGGAGGTGCGCAATCCGCAACTGCTGGATGAGATCGCGGTGAAAGACCAAGTGGTGGCGGTGATTACCGAATCGGCCGCTGTATCGATCGAGCCGGCGCGCTGACCGCTTGTTACTTTCAATCTAGAACGCCCGATGGGAAACCATCGGGCGTTTTGCATGGTTGCGGCCGGCGCGGCCAGTCTTATTGCGCCTTGCGGGCATTCTTCAGAATCTTGTACACCCATTGCACGGAAATGCCGTGCTTCAGCGCCAGTTCGGCATGGTTGCCGCCATTGAATTCCTGCAGGATCAGGCGGTCGCGCTCGGCAGACTTGCTGCTCTTGCCCAGCGGGAAGTAGATGTTCTGGCCGCCCCAGTGCTGCGCCATGCGGCGGGTGATTTCCTGGGCGATCTTTTCCGCCTGGCGGCTCTCGGTGTTGGCCAGCTGCCGCAAGGCCAGGGCGATGTGGTCGGTCAGGTCGGTCAGCAGTTCCGGTCCCTTGCTGCGAAATTGTGCTTGCATGTGCGCTCCCGCTGGCGATGTCATCCAATGCGGCCATTTTTCCATTTCCGCTCTCGTCACGCCTTTTGACCGGTGTCAGCGCCGTGTCAGTGCCGCACTTCCTAAAGCCGGCTACAAGATATCCCACCTCCCATCCGGCATTCTCTGCCTCGTTCGGCAAGCTGCCTCGCTGGCCGGCGATCCGAGCGCGTTTGCGCGCATCCCTTTCCCTGTCCTGGAGTTCCGTTGTGGCAAGCACTTCCCAAATTGTCGACGCGCTATTGGCGCGTTTGCGTGCCGGCGTGCCGCAGTTGACCGTCGAGTACTTCGCCGGCGCCGAGGATGACTATCCGCTGACGCACCCGCAAGGCGCGGCCCTGCTGTGCCTGCGCGGCAGCCAGTTCGGTCCGCTGCGCGACGGCTACGGCCAGCTGCGCACCCTGCAGCTGACGATCACGGTTCTGCTCGGCCAGAGCCGCGCCGGAGAGGCGGATGGCGATGTGCTGGACGCTGTCCGGCAAAGCTGCCTGGGCTTCGCGCCGCCGGATTGCCAGCCGGCGTGGCTGCTGTCCGAAACCTTCCTGGGTTACCGCGATGGGGTGGCGCGCTACGCCATCGCGCTGGCCACCGACACTCTGCAGGTGACGGCGGCGGCCCCGGAATCCCTGCCTGTGCTAACCGCAGTCTCACTCGAGGAGCAACCATGAAGTATCTGTATTCCGGCCCGATCAGCGGCGTCACCCTGGCCGACGGCCAGGAAATCATGCTGTTTCCCGGCAAGGAAGTGGAAATGCCGGAGGACCACAACTACACCCGCACGCTGGTGGCGCTGGGTTATCTGAACCCGCAACCGGTTTCCGTTGCCGGCGTCGCAACGTCTTTCCATACCGCTGAACAAGGAGCGTAAGCATGGCGGCAAACTATCTGCATGGCGTAGAAACCATCGAAGTGGAGCGCGGCCCGCGCCCGGTGCGCACCGTCAAGTCGGCCGTGATCGGCCTGATCGGCACCGCGCCGCAAGCCCCGGCGGGCGGCATCAACGCCCCGGTGCTGAGCCTGTCCGAAAAGGACGCGGCGGCCTTTGGCCCGCAACTGCCGGGCTTCACCATCCCGCAGGCGCTGAGCGCCATCTATGACCACGGCGCCGGCTCGGTGATCGTGATCAACGTGCTGGACCCGTCTGTGCACAAGACCAGCATCGCCGCCGAGGCGGTGACGCTGGATGCGATCAGCGGCGTGGCCGCGCTGCAAAAGCAGGCGGTGGCCAATGTGGTGGTGAAGAGCGCGGACGGCAGCATCACCTATGCGGCGGGCGCCGACTACCAGCTGGACGCGACCTACGGCAAGCTGACCCGCGTGAAGACCGGCGCGATGGCTGTCGGCGCCAGCCTGAAGGTGAGCTACGACTACGCTGACCCGACCAAGGTGACCGCAGCCGACATCATCGGCGGCGTCAACGCGGCCGGCAAGCGCATCGGCATCAAGGTGCTGCAGGACACCTACAACCTGTTCGGCTTCTTCGCCAAGATCCTGATCGCTCCGGGCTTCTGCACCCAGAACACCGTGGCGGCGGAACTGGCGGCGGCGGCGGACCGGCTGGACGCCATCGCCTATGTCGATGCGCCGATCGGCACCGCCTTCGCCGACGCGCTGGCCGGCCGCGGCCCGAACGGTACCATCAACTTCAACACCTCCAGCGACCGCGTGCGCCTGTGCTACCCGTATGTGATGGTGGCCGACGGCAACGGCGGCCTGCGCCTGGATGCGCTGTCGGCCCGCGCCGCCGGCCTGCGCGCCAAAGTGGACAAGGACAAGGGCTTCTGGTGGTCCAGCTCCAACCAGGAACTGGCCGGCGTGGTCGGCGTCGAGCGTCCGTTGTCGGCGATGATCGACGATCCGAACTGCGAAGTGAACCAGCTGAACGCGGCCGGCATCACCACCGTGTTCAACAGCGTCGGCACCGGCTTCCGCCTGTGGGGCAACCGCACCGCCGCCTGGCCCACTGTGTCCAGCATGCGCAACTTCGAGAACGTGCGCCGCACCGGCGACGTGATCAACGAGTCCATCCGCTACTTCAGCCAGCAGTACATCGATATGCCGCTGGACCAGGCCACCATCGATTCCTTGGTGGAGTCGGTGAACGGCTACGGCCGCAAGCTGATCGGCGATGGCGCCCTGCTGGGCTTCAAGGCCTGGTTCGATCCGGCGCGCAACCCGGCCACCGAGCTGTCTTCCGGCCACTTGCTGATCAGCTACAAGTACACCGTGGCCCCGCCGCTGGAACGCCTGACCTTTGAAACCGAGATCACCTCGGAATACCTGCTCAGCCTGAAAGGAGGCAACTAATCATGGCCGGCAAGATTGAAATCAACCGCATCACCAACGCCAACATCTACATCAACGGCAACTCGCTGCTTGGCCGCGCCGAGGAGATCAAGCTGCCGGATGTGGCCGCCATCATGCAGGAGCACAAGGCGCTGGGCATGGTCGGCAAGATCGAGCTGCCGGCCGGCTTCGACAAGCTGGAGGGCGAGATCAAGTGGAACTCGCTGTACAAGGACGTGGCCAAGACCGTCGCCAATCCGTTCCAGGCCGTGCAGCTGCAGGCGCGTTCCAATATCGAGACCTACGGCTCGCAGGGCCGGCTGCAGCAGGTCAGCCTGGTGACCTATCTGACGGTGATGTTCAAGAAGAACCCGATGGGCACCTTCAAGCAGCATGAAAACGCCGATTTCAGCTCCGCCTTCACCGCCACCTATATCAAGCAGGTGATAGGCGGCGAGGACATCCTGGAGCTGGACTACATGGCCAACATCTTCCGCGTGGCCGGCAACGACATGCTGGAACTGTACCGTCAGAACATCGGCGGCTAAGGCTGGCTGGCGCCTCCCGCGGGTTTGCCCTGCGGGAGGTTTTAAAGCCGCTTCCTAAATCGCTTTCGCATACCCCGCATTCCGGAAGCCGGACAATGACGGCATTCCCAACCCGCTTCAAGGAACCATCATGCAAATCAAGCTGCAATACCCGTTCACCAATGCCGCCGGCCAACGCATCGAAGCGCTGGACATCCGCCGCCTGAAGCGCGCCGACCTGAAGGCCGCCAGCCAGCACAGCCAGGATGATGCCGACCAAGAAGACTTCCTGTTCGCCCGCATGACCGGCCTGACGCTGGAAGACATCGACCAACTGGACATCGCCGACAGCCGCGCCCTGGCGGACAGCTTTCGCGACATGGTGGGCGGAGCCGAGCACGCTCAGGGCGTTTGACGAGGCCTTGTTGACGGTGCTGGGGCTGCCGCCGTCGGAAATCGACGCCTTGGCCATGGACGATTACTGGTTCTGGTGCGAAGTGGCCGAACGCGAAGTCCAGCGCCGCGGCGAGCGTCAGCAGCAACTATTGGACGCTATCTGATTCCCCCATCTTTCTGGTCGGTCGCCGTCCGCAAGCCGGACCGGGGCCGGCCGCCCCTTTCTTTCCCCATCACAGGCACACACCATGGTAAGCGAGTTTTTCATCGGTCTTAAGGTGGGCGCGACGCTGTCCGGGGTCTTCGACAACGCTTTCCGCTCCGCCCGCGCTGCGCTGGACGAGCTGCGCAAGTGCAGCCTGCGCCTCAACGATGCGCAGAAGGATCTGGCCGGCAATGTCGAACGGACCCGCCAGGCCTATGCCGGGCTGGATCTGGCCAGGCTGGAGAGCCAGCATCGCCAGTTGGCGTCCACCTTGGGGTGGCTGACCCGCCAGCACGAGGCGTGGCAAGCCAGCTTGCGGCGCGGACAGGCGCTGCAATCCGTCCTGAGTCTGCAGCAGACCCGCCGGATCGAGCTTTTGGCCTCGGTCCGGCTTAGCGCCGTCATCCGCCTGGTGGAAGAGAAGGTGGAACGGCAGCGGCGCGACCAGGACAAGACCCGCCGCGACATGCCGTCGGCCGACTGGCAGCGGCCGGCACAGCGCGGCGGCAAGGGCGGCGAGCGCAAAGGCGGCGACAGCGATGCCGCCGGCGAAGCGCCGCGTTCCCCCTCCCGCTCGTCCCCCGCCTTCTCTTCCCCTCTCGACAAACTGCGTCTGCCTACCCGGCAGGAATTCATCCGCGCCGCCGATTTCGTGCAGAAAGCAGGCACCGTCGCGGCCGACGTCAGCGGCAAAGCACACGCCCTGCTATCTGATGGCCTGGGCCGCAAAATCTTTGACAAGCTGCACGGCAAGCTCAATGCCAAGTTGGGCGGCAAGCTGCCTAGCGTCGAATCGATTCTGAATGGCCTGAAAACCACCGAGTCCGTCGCCAAAGGCATCGCCAAGGGCGGCGAATGGGCCGGCAAGCTGCTGCGCGGCATGGACGACGGCATCGCCGCGTCCGCCAAACCAGGCGCGGCCAACGCCACCGCGAAGCAGAAAAAATCGTCCGCCAAGCCCAGCGGCAAGAGCCGTCCCGGCCAGGCGGTGGCCGAGCTGAAGCGGCAGGAAAGCGAAGCCGACGGCTGGCTGGACAAGGCCATAGGCGCGACCGAGAAGCTGAAGCAAGTCAGCGAGATCAGCGAAAAGCTGACCGGCGGCGCGGCCAAGGCCCTGCGCAGCGACATGGGCCGCAAAGTCTACGAAGCGGCGCGGGCCAAACTCAATCCACTGCTGGGCAAGCGTTTGCCCGACGCCAAGCGCGTCTTGTCGCTGCTGGACAAAGCCGAGGACTACAGCGGCAAGGCGGCGAACCACCTGGGCCGCACCGGCGATGCGCTGAAGGCGTATCGCGACACTCAGGGCAGCACGGCCAAGCGGCTGCTGGCCGCCGGCGCGGCCTTCTTGAAGGGCGACGAAGCGGACGCGGTAGCCGGAGACAAGAAATCTGACACCAAGGTACAAGGCAAAGCCGCCGCCAAGCGCGACAGCGACAAAGCCAAGAAAACATCGTCCGCCAAGCCCGACGGCAAGAGCCGTCCCGGCCAGGTTGTGGCCGAGCTGAAGCGGCAGGAAAGCGAAGCCGACGGCTGGCTGGACAAGGCCATAGGCGCGACCGAGAAGCTGAAGCAAGTCAGCGAGATCAGCAAAAAGCTGACCGGCGGCGCGGCCAAGGCCCTGCGCGCGGACATGGGCCGCAAAGTCTACGAAGCGGCGCGGGCCAAACTCAATCCACTGCTGGGCAAGCGTTTGCCCGACGCCAAGCGCGTCTTGTCTCTGCTGGACAAGGCCGAGGGCTACAGCGGAAAGGCGGCGGACTACCTGGGCCGCACCGGCGATGCGCTGAAAGCGTATCGCGATACCCAGGGCAGCACGGCCAAGCGGCTATTGGCCGCCGGCGCGGCCTTCCTGAAGGGCGACGAGGCGGACGCGGCCGGAGGCAAGAAGGCGGACAAGAAGCGCAGTTCAGCGGCCGGCAAAGCCAAACGCGGCGCGGCGGTAGCCGAGGCTAAGCGGAAGGCGGGCTCAGAATCTGTCAAGACTCAGCCGGGCGAGGCGCTTGCAAAGGCCAGGAGGAAGTCGGCTGCGACCGCCTCTCTGTTGGACAAGGCCATTCACGCCGCCGGCACCCTGAAACGCGGCAGCGAGCTGAGCGAGAAACTGACTGGCGGCGCGGCCAAGGTCTTGCGCACCGAGGCTGGCCGCCAGCGGTATGAGCAGGCGCGCGCCAAGCTCAATCCCTTGCTGGGCAACCGCCTGCCGGATACCGCTCGCGCCCTGGCCTGGCTGGACAAGGCGCAAGGCTACAGCTCGACGGCAGCGGAATACCTGGGCCGCACCGGCTCGGCCCTGAAGCGTTTCCGCCAGACCAAGGGCAGCCTGCCCAAGCGGCTGTTGGCGGCTGGCGTCAGCTTCCTGAAAAACGACCTGGCAGATGAGGACGATGCCAAGCCCAGCAAGCAGTCCGCCCGCAGGACGAGCGGCGGTAAACCGCCGGCCGCGTCGAAGCCGGCTGAGCGCGGCGGCAAGGCAGCGGCCAAGCCGGCAGCCAAAACTGCGGCGAAGCCGCTTGCCCAACGCGGGGCGGCGCTGAAGGAGGCCCGCGTCAGCGAGGGGATCGGCAAGAGCAAAGCGCTGTTGTCCGGAGGCAAGTTGCTCCAGTCCGGCGACGGCGCGCTCAAGTCCATGGGCGGTGCGCGCGGGCTGGCCAAAGGCGCGCTGAAACGGATGGGGGCGCTGGGCGATATCGCCAGCCTGGGCGCGAACCTGGCGGAAATCCGCCAGTCCCGGCTGAGTCCGCAGGCCAAGTCGGCAGCCTATGGCAAGGCGCTGGGGGGCGCGGCGGGTTCGGTGGCCGGCGGCGCGGCGGGCGCGGCGATAGGCAGCGTGCTGGGCCCGGTCGGGGCGTTCATCGGCCAGCAGGCCGGCAGCTGGCTGGGGCGGAAGGGCGGCGAGTGGCTGGGCGAAAAGGCCGGCGCGCTGTTCGCCAAGCATGCGCTGTCGACCAAGCCGGTGGCGGCGCCCAAGCCTGTCGCGCGGCCCCAGTCCATCGTCCCGGCCAAGCCCGCCTCGCTCAAGCCGGCGGCTGCCCTCAAACCGGTTGCGACGAAGCCGGCCGCGCCGCCCATGCCCGTCCGGGACCGCGCCCGCGCGCAGGACAGGCAGGCCCAGCAGCTGCAGCGCATCCAGCAGGCGGCGGCCAGCCCGTCGAAACCGGCCAGACAGGCGCCGGCGGCGGCCATCTTTCATATCACCTTCTCGCCGCAGATCACCATCAGCGGCGGCGCGCAGGGCGTCAAGCAACAGGTGCAGCAGGCGATGCAGCTGTCGTTTGCCGAGTTCGAGCGGCTGATGCGCCGCTACGAGTCCGACCGCCAGCGCCGCAGCTACGCCGCGCGCGGCTGAGGAGCCTAGCCATGAACAAAGGAGCAAACGATGTACGCAGTACTGGGTGACATCGAGTTCGACCTGATCAGCTATTTCGACGGCCTGGAGCAACGCGCCGGCAGCGACTACGCCGAACACGGCCGCATCGGCGGCAAGCCGGTGCTGCAGTTCGTCGGCGACCGGCTGGACGAGATCCGCATCGATCTGGTGCTGCACGCCGCCTACTGCCAGCCGGATGCCGAGCTGCAGCGGCTGCATGCGGCGCGGCAGCAGCATCAGGCGCTGGCGCTGGTGCTGGGCAACGGAGACCACAAGGGCCTGTTCGTGATCACCGACCTGAGCAGCAGCGGCCGGCAGAGCGACAGCCAGGGCAATCTGTTGGCGGTGGAGGCGCAGCTGTCCTTGCGCGAATTCGGCGGCCAGCTGGCCCCGGCGCCGCGGCCCGGCCTGCTGGGCACGGTCAGCGGCTTGCCCCAGGCCAAGCTGTCGCAGACGCTGGCCAGCGCCGGTTTCAAGCCCAATCTGCAAGGGTTGGCGCAGGCGGTGTCGCAGGTCAAGACCGTGGCCGGCCAGGTGCGGACCGTGGTGAACGACGTGCGCGAACTGAAAGACCTGGCGCGGCGCGATCCTTTGTCCGCGTTGGGACGGGTGCCCGGCGTGCTGAGCGACGTGCAGACGGCGCTGCCCGGCTTGTCGCAGGGCGTGGGCCGACTGAAAACCTTCATCCAGCCGTTTTCCCATCTGGCTGACACCATCAAGCCGCTGGTTCCGCAATTTCAAAAGATGGGCCAGCAAGTCGCCGCCATGGCGCGCTCGCTGGAGGGCTGCACCTTGGACAACGTCGCCGACAAGTTGGGACAGGCGGCCGACACCATACGCGACATCGACAACAACTGGCCGGACCGCGATCTGGCGCTGGCGAAGCTGGCCGCGCGGGCGGCGGTGCGCAGCATTCTGGAGTGAATCATGTTTCTCAAGCATACCTGCAAGGAAGGCGATCGCTGGGACCACATCGCCTGGCAGTACTACGGCGACGTGGGGCAGATGGTGATGCTGATCGCCGCCAACCCGCAGGCGCCGATCAGCGAGACGCTGCCGGCCGGCCTGCAACTGGCCATCCCGCTGCTGGAGGCGCAAGACAGCGCCGCCGTCGACCAGCTGCCGCCCTGGAGGCGGCCATGATGGACAGCCGCATACAGGACGTAGCGACGCCGGTATTCGAGCTGGCTTACAACGGCCAGTCCATCACCGCCGACATCGCCCGCTACGCGCTGAACATCAGCTACATCGACCACCTGAGCGGCGAATCGGACGAGCTGGAAGTGGAGCTGGAAGACAGCGATGGCCGCTGGCTGAACGGCTGGTATCCGGACAAGGGGGCCACGCTGGATTTCAAGCTGGGCTACCGCGGCGCGGCGCTGGCGGCGCTGGGCAGTTTCGACATCGACGAGGTGGAATACAGCGCGCCGCCGTCCGTGGTCCGCATCCGCGCGCTGGCCACCGGGGTGCAGCATCCGCTGCGCACTCGCCAGGGCCAGGCCTACGACAAGCTCACGCTGCAGGACCTGGCGCAGCGCATCGCCCGCCGCAACGGCATGACGCTGCAGGGCAAGATCGACGGCGTGGACATCGACCAGCTCACCCAATACCACGAAACCGATCTGGCTTTCCTGCAGCGGATGGCCAGCCACTACGGTTACATCTGCAAGGTGATCGACAACAACCGCAAGCTGGTGTTCTGGAAGCGCGGCGACCTGATCGATTCCGCCAGCGTGAAGCGCTTCACCCCGGCCGACCTGATCAGCTGGCGCGCGCGCGATCAGTTGTCGCAAGTGCCCAGCGCGGTGGAGGTGAGCTACCACGATCCGAACAAGCGCGCGCTGCAGACGGCGCGGGCCGCGGCGGACGCGCCCGCGCCCGGAGGCAAGGCCAGCAGCGCCGATGTGGTGAAGCTGACGCGCAAGTCCGGCGGCAAGCTGCAGGCCGAGCTGCAGGCCAAGGCGGAGATGGAGAAGCGCCAGCTGGCGCGCACCTCCATGTTCATCACCGTGGACGGCGCGCCGCAGCTGGCCGCCGGCCGCAATGTGGACCTGGCTGGCTTCGGCAAGCTGTCCGGCCGCTATTTGATCGAGCAAGCTCGTCACCGGCTGTCGCGGCAGGAGGGCTATTTGTGTGAACTGGAACTGAAGCGGGCGGCACCCGCTGACAAGGGGGCGGCATGAACGACGTATCGTTGCCCGACGCGCTGGCGACATTGAAGTTCGGCAGCGTGGCGGAGCAAGACCCGGACACTCATCGGGTGCGGGTGCGGCTGCCGGAACTGGGCCAGCTGCTGACCGTCTGGCTGCCGGTGTTGAGCCGCAAGAGCCTGAAAGACAAGGACTACTGGCTGCCGGATATCGGCGAGCAGGTGGCGGTGCTGCTGGACGCGCGCGGCGAGGACGGCGTGGTGCTGGGGGCCATCTATTCCGAGCAGGACGCGGTGCCGGTGAAAAGCGCCGACAAATGGCAGCGCCGCTTCAGCGACGGCGCGGTGCTGGAGTATGACCGCAAGGACAGCCAGCTGACGGTCAGCGGGGCGGTGAAGCATGTGCTGGTGCAAACCCAGGCCGACATCACGCTGAAGACCCAGAACACGCTGACCGGCGACGCTGGCGACGCCGTGCTGATCAAGGGCGGCAACACCATCACGCTGCAGGCCGGCGGCAAGGTCAGCATCAACGCGCCGGCCACCGAGATCAGCGGCACGCTGACCGTGAAGGGCGCGATCACCGGCCAGGGCGGCATGGCGGTGTCCGGCGGCGGCGGGGCCACGGTGAGCGGCAGCGTCAGCGTCAGCGGCGATGTGATCGCCAGCGGCAAGAGCCTGGTGGGTCACAACCACATGGGCGCGCACGGCCCGACCAGCCCGCCGCTGTAAGCCGGAGCGGCATTGATTCCTTTCCTTCTCAATGGAAACCCTATGAGCAACGACTTTTTCACTCTCCTCACCGCCGTCGGCAAGAACAAGCTGGCGGCAGCCTCCACCGGCGGCGCGCCGCTCAAGCTTACCCATATGGCGGTGGGCGACGGCGACAACGGCGGCTACTACACCCCCAGCGAAGCGCAAGCCGCGTTGAAGCATGAAGTGTGGCGCGCGCCGCTGAACAATCTGTCCACCGATGCGCAGAATCCCAACTGGATCATCGCCGAGCTGGTGATCCCGGACGAGGTGGGCGGCTTCACCATCCGCGAAGTGGGCGTGTTCGACGCCGCCGGCGCGCTGATCGCCGTCGGCAAATTTCCGGAAAGCTACAAGCCGGTGCTGGCCGACGGCGCCAACAAGCAGCTGTACGTGCGGCTGATCATGGAGGTATCCAACGCCGCGGCGGTGACGCTGCAGGTGGACCCCAGCGTGGTCCTCGCCACCCGCGCCACGGTAGACCAGCGCATCGCCGAGGAACTGGCCAAGCTGGACGGCAAGCCATCCGTGCGCGCCGCCACCACGGCCGCCATCGCGCTGGCCGGCCTGCAAACCGTGGACGGCGTGGCGCTGCAGCTGGGCGACCGGGTGCTGGTCAAGAACCAGGCCGCCGGCGCCGACAACGGCATCTACCTGGCCGGCGCGGGCAGCTGGGCGCGCGCCGCCGACGCCAACATCAGCCTGGAAGTGACGCCGGGCTTGTTCGTCGCGGTGGAGCAGGGGACGGTCAACGGCGGGGCGATTTGGCAGCTGTTGGACGCCGGCGCGCCGGTGGTATTGGGAGCGACGGCGCTGGCGTTCGAGCGAGTGTCCGGCCGCACCGGCGTGTCGGCCGGCAGCTACAACCGGGTAACGGTGGGGCCGCGCGGCGAGGTGCTGGGCGGCTCGCAACTGGTGGCCTTCGACCCGGCGCAGACTTTTCCGGTGCAGGCGTATCGGCGCAATGTGTTGATCAACGGTGGGTTTGACGTTTGGCAGCGCGGGGTGAGCCAGACGACAACCGGATACGGTTCCGCAGATCGCTGGCTGATGGATCTGGGTAGTGGCTTGTCTGGGGTGACGATGGCAAAGATGGATGCCAGCGTAGCGGATACCGAGGCGCTTGGCGGAGCGACTTCTTTCCTGCGTTTAGCCTTGACCAAGGCCCCCTCATCCAAGGTCCGGGAGTACTGCCAGATCAACCAGCGCGTAGAGAATTTGCGTCGCTTTTCCGGCAAGCAGCTGACGCTGAGCTTCTGGGCTAGGGCCGATAAGCCTTGCTCCATCCTGGCTTATGTCGAGCAGTGGTTCAGCGCGCCTTATGTCGAGGCGCTCAAAAACCGGGCGTTGAATAGCGCCGCGGCAAATCTGAGCAGTGCCTGGCAACGTTTCAGTTTCACATTCACCTCGCCCAGTTTGCAGGGGCGTGCCATCGGTAGCCAAGGCGATGATTGCCTGAGCGTGTTTATCGGTCTTTCGTATAGCGATGCGCTTCCTGAGTTGAATGCCATTGCCACCGCGCAAACCGGCGTGTTCGACATCGCCCAGGTGCAGTTGGAGGAAGGGCCGGTCGCGACGCAGTATGAGCGCCGCTCGCCGGGAGAGGAGCTGGCACTGTGTCAACGTTATTTCGAGACTGGAAGTGCGGTGGCTCGGTATGTCGGAGTAAATGACAATATGGGGTGGGTGACTTTCCATCAGACCAAAAGGGCAAAACCGGCCATCACATTCTTCAACCCTTTCACAAGCAAGGCTGGAGAAGCACAAACCTACAACGCATCTCTCTGGCCCAATATAGCCTCTGGGCCCGGCTTGACGGTTGGTTGTGCCTACAACTATGCGCCTGGGGATAATTGGACCGATGGTTTTACTTGGGGAAACATTGCGTACGTACCTCCACAGGCTGATGATGCCATTTTGCAAGCACGCTGGACCGCCGACGCCGAACTGTAAACGGAGAACACGACCATGTATCGATTGACCGATCAAGCGGACGTGATTGTCCGCATCGCCGACGGCGCGCACATTCCGCGCGGGCACCGCTTCTGGGATGAGTACGAAGCCTGGCTGGCCCAGGGCAACGCGCCGCAGCCCAAAGAAAGCTTGGACGAATTGCAGCAGCGGCTGCTGTTCAGCCTGGACGCCTCCGCCGACGCCGCCAGCCAGACTTACGCCGGCAACGAGCTGCGCGCCCTGGAGTACCAACGCGCCGCCGCGGAGGCCCAGGCGTACCAGGACGCCGGCTACAAGGGCAACGTGCCGGCCAGTGTGCAGGCCTGGGCCGACGCTAAGGGCTTAAGCGGCAAGGACGCGGCCGATGGCATCCTGGCCAAGGCCATGGCGGCGGAACAGGCTCTGGCGGCCATCCGCGCCATCCGGCTGAAAGCCAAGGAGGCGGTGCGCAACGCGACGAGTCTGGATGCAGTCCAGACCGCGGCAGACAGCGCGCTGGCCGCTTTGCAGGCGCTGGCGGCGGGCGCTCCTGCTGGCGCCATCCCCGCTGAAGCTGCGGCCAAAACCAGCCTGTGGCGCTCACCGCTGAAGCTGTTCTCTCGCTGATCCACAGGGCGCGCATCGCGCCTTTCCTCCCTCGCCGGCGTGAGCCGCCGCTTTATGGCCAGGCCGGCGCTTGCAGAGTCCTCCCATGACCGACACCACCCCCAACATCCTGGCGGGCGACGGCCGGCTGTCGCCGCTGGCCGAGCTGAGCCGGCGCTTCCAGCAGATCGCGCTGCCGCCGTTTCTGGTTTACCTGATAGACAGCGTGCAGGCCGAGTGGCTGCCGGCGCTGGCTGAGCAGCTGCACGTGGCCGGCGACGAGGGCTGGTTGCTGGTGCGAACCGAGTCGCAACGGCGCGAGCTGATCAAGCAGGCCATCGCCTTGCATCGCAGCAAGGGCACGCGCTGGGCCTTGCGCCAGGTGCTGGCCACGCTGGGCGTGAACGGCAGGATCAGCGAATGGTTCGAGTACCAGGGCGAGCCATACCGCTTCCGCATCGACCTCGATCTGTCTGCCAACGGGTTGGCCGAGCCGACCTACCACGCGCTGCGGCGCATGCTGGGGCAGTACGGCAACGCCCGCTCGCAGCTGGAGGGCCTGAGCCTGCGCTTCTCCCGCCACGAGCCGCTGCCGGTGCTGGCCTCCACCGCCGCGGGCGGCGAGCTGGCCACGGTCTATCCCTACCGCGAGCGGCAGCTGAGCCAGCGGAGTGCCTGCCATCCGGCGACGGCGGCGGGGGCGATGGAACGGGCGACGGTCTATCCATTTCGCCAGACCGCGCTGAGTGGCCAGATCCCCTTGCGCTGGGCCGCCGGCCAGCTATGCCGCGAAACCGTCACCGTGCAGCCGCGCGGCTTCAATTCCTTTTCTAACGCCCTTTAAAAGCCTCCGCCGCGGCGGTTTGGCACCATGACGCCATGACACAGCTAACCGACATCTCATCCCTGCACTGGCAGCCGGCGCTTCAGCCCCGCGGCCAGACGCTCGCCGCCGACGCGCCGGACATTGTGGAGAACCTGGACGACATCCATCAGGCGCTGCGCATCATCCTGGGCACGCCCAAGGGCAGCGATCCGCTGCGGCCGGAGTTTGGCAGCGACCTGTTCCGCTACCTGGACTACCCGGCCGACCGCGCCCGGCCGCATGTGGTGCGCGAGGCGGTGGCGGCGATCAGCCATCCGCTGTACGGCGAGCCGCGCATCCAGCTGCAGCGGGTGCTGTTCAGCATCGATACCGACGGCAGCGCCCATCTGACCGCGCAGTGGAAGCTGGCCGACGGCGTGATCCGCGAGACCGAACTGCGGCTGTGACGGCCGGCCCCTACCAAGGATAACAACCATGACCCAGAGCACGACCGATCTTCCCAAGTTTATCGACGACGATCCGCAGCAGATCGTCAGCGAACTGATCACCGCCTACCAGAACAAGTCCGGCAAGACCGTGTATCCGGGCCAGGTGGAACGGCTGCTGATCGACCTGATCGCCTACCGCGAGAGCGTGACCCGCGCCGCTTTCAACGATGCCGGCCGGCAAAACCTGGTGGCCTTCGCTCGCGCGCCGATGCTGGATTATCTGGGCGAGCTGGTGGGGGTGGCCCGGCTGCCGGCGCAGCCGGCGCGCTGCAAAGTGCAGTTCAGCTTCATGCCGGATCGCAAACAGCAGGTGATCATTCCGGCGCAAACGCAGGTGGCGGGCCGTAGCGACTTCCGCTTCCAGACCGTGGCGCAGCAGGTGGTGGCGCCGGAGGCGTCCAGCGTGGTGCTGGACGTGGTGGCGCAGCTGCCGGGCCAGGCCGGCAACGGCTATCAGCCGGGTGAGATCAGCCAGCTGGTGGATGACCTGGGCGTGAAAGTGACGGTGGCCAATGTGGACGTCAGCGCCGGCGGCGCCGACGCCGAGGACGACGAGCGGCTGCGGCAGCGCATCCGGCTGGCGCCGGAATCGTTCAGCGTGGCCGGCAGCGCCGCCGCCTATCGCCACCACGCCCTGCGCGCCAATCAAAGCATCGTCGATGTCGCGGTGGTCAGCGCCAGCTCGCAATCGGCTGGCGTGCCGCCGGCCGATCAGGTGCCGCCGGGCGAGGTGCGGCTGTATCCGCTGGTGGCGGATGGCCTGCCCAGCGACGCCATCTTGAAGGCGGTGAACGATACCTGCAGCGCGGACCGCGTGCGCCCCTTGACCGACAAGGTAAGCGTGTTGAAGCCGGTGGAGTTCTCCTACCAGGTGGTGGCCATGCTCAAGCTGTATCCGGGCGTGGACGCGCAGCAGACCAAGCAACGGGCCAAGGACGCGCTGCTGGCGTATCAAAAGCAACAACAGGCCCAGCTGGGGCAGGACATCGTGCCGTCGCAGCTGATCGCCGTGCTGTCGGTGCCGGGCGTTTACCAGGTGGACCTGCGGCAGCCGACGGCCATCCAGCAGGTGCCGGCTCACGGCTGGGCGCACTGCGTCAACGGCGCGGACGGCATCAGCGTGGATCAGAAGGAGCAGGCCAATGGCTGACGCCGCCCTGGTCTCCAACGTGCTGGCCGGCGACGCGCGCTTTGCCGCGCTGGCCGAGCTGACCCGTCGTCTGGGCATGCCGCGCGCCGACGCCGATCCGGCCATGCAGGGCCGCTTCGACGCCGCCGAGCTGCTGGTGTACCTGGTGGACAGCGTCAAAGAGGAGCTGTTGCCGCAGCTGGCGCAGCAGTTTCACCTTGGCAACGACGAAGGGTGGCTGCTGGCCCGCAACCCGCGGCAGCGCCGCGAGCTGATCAAGCGCGCCATTGAGCTGCACCGTTACAAGGGCACGCGCTGGGCGATGAGTGAAGTATTCCGGGTGCTGGGAGTGCAGGTGGAACTGACCGAGTGGTGGCAGAAGAAGCCCACCGCCCAGGCCCACACCTTCGACCTCACTGCCTGGGTCAACGACAACCTGATGCCGGGCGAACCGGTGCTGAACGCCGAGCTGTACCGCCGCCTGCGGCGCATGGTGGATCTGACGAAGCCGGCGCGCAGCGCTTACCGCTTCCGTCTGGGCGCCGCGTTCGACCAACCGTTGCGACTGGCCAGCGCTTTGCAGGGCCGGGCGCTGCGGCGGGTGGAAGCCGCCTGCGAGCCGCCGCCGGCTAAACCGCTTTTCGCAACGCTGCGCCTGGCCGGGGCCATCCAGCCGCTGGCCGTGGTGCGCGCCAATATGGAGGTAAACCGATGAGCAGCACCCCGCTGATCCCCATCATTCTGGATAGCGGCCTAAAGGCCATCCAACTGGCCAGCCAGGACGGCGTCCAGCTGCGGATCACCCACGTCGCCCTTGGCGACGCCGGCTACGCGCCCAGCGCCGGCCAGACCATGCTCAAGCGCGAGCGCGCCCGCTACCCGATCGCCGACGGCAGGAGCGAAGGCCCGCGCCAGCTGCACCTGACCGCGCTGGCCGACGACGACAAGGAGTTCTGGATACGCGAGGTGGCCTTCATTCTGGAAGGCGGCCAGCCGCTGGCCATCTGGTCCCATCGCACCCAGGCCCTGGCTTACAAGCAGGCCGGCATGCAGCTGCTGCTGGCCTACGACCTGGCGCTGTCCGGCGTGCCGGCCGACTGCGTGACCGTGCAGTCCACCGGGGCGGGTCTGAATCTGAGCTTGGCGGGCGAGCTGGCGGCCTTGGCCAGCGCGCAGATCGACGAAGCCGGCCGCGGCGTGGCGCGGGACGATCAGCTGCAAGCGCAGGACCGGCAACAGCAAGTGTTCAACCGCCAGTTGGATCTGCTGCAACAGCAGCTGTCCCGGATGGAGGCCCAGCAACAGGCCGCGCGCCTGGAGTGGCAGGAATGGATGGCGGCTGTCGCCGCCGCGCAGATCGACGAATCCAGGCGCGGAGTGGCCCGTGACGACTGGCTGCGCAGCCAGGAGCAGACCCAGGCCATCTTGCAGCGCAAGCTGGCGCTGCAGGCAGGCTGAATACCAATACATAAAAATGGCGAGCCGAATATGGATGGAGTTTCGCCGGCATCGCCAGGATAAAGCACCGTTTTGATGTACCTAACCTCAGGGGATGACTATGAGTTTGGAAGGAAAGATTGCCGAGTTGGTGACGGCAGCTAATGGATTGATTTCTGTATTCAGTGGGAAGAAGAACGAAATTGATAAGGCGGTATCCGCAGCTGTAGTGGCTGTGCCTGAACTGAGGAAAAGGTGGTATGTGGATCAGGTGAATGGATCGGATAGTAATCCAGGAACAGAAAAACTTCCATTTGCGAATATTAAGAAGGCTGTTGATGCAACACCTGTAGGTGGAGTGGCAGTAATATTTCTGAAGAGCGATTGTGATCTAGCGGATCTGGTAGTTATAACTGGCAAGTGTATTCAAATTTATGGGATGCCTAGGAAGAAAAAGATAAAAGTTTCTTATTATGATGCTGTTCTTGCTGATCAGCCAAAAAGATACTTGTCTGGTTTTTTTCTAGATTATGGTAGTCAAATGATTTTGGAAGGGGTAGAGATTGTTTTGCCGTCTGGCGAAAAAGAAGATTCTGGTAAGACTAATACTCATTATACAAGCTTCATCAAGACATCTGGTTGGTCTTCCTCTCCTATTCTTGCAGTTTCCTTTGCTGATTGTAAATTCACCATTCCTGATAGCTTCAAAGGATGGCTGTTAGGTGGTCCTGGAGTGGTTTCTTTTACAATTTCTTCCGCAGAGGTAGAGGGGAAACTTCAAGGGCGATATGTTTATAATATCGCTGCGGGAAGTAAGTCAGTTGAGCAGATCAGAATCCTGACTAATGTAGAAATTCTGTAATTGGAGATGATATGAACAGTGTAAATTCTATGTATAATGGCATTCAATATATAAATTACGATTTTTTAGAACTGCCATTGATAGCAGCGATTCAGACAGCTTGTGAAATGATTGATAAGGCTGCGAATCAGGCACGTGCGCGTTATATTGATGATCCATTAAAGTTGGCTGAATATCAGTTGGCAGAGAAAGAGGCGTTAGAATATAGAGCGGTTAATTATCAGGGGGATGTTCCACCTACTGTGCTTTGCTGGGCTAGTGCAACTGGCTTGGATGGGGAGTCTGCCGCTAATGAAATATTGGAGAGAGCTGCACAGTGCGATGCAGCATTACAGACTATTCGTTCGATCAGGCACTCTTGCAAAGCTGTTATTCGACAGGCGACGAACCATCAGGCAGCATTAGAGGCCTTGGATGCAGCTGTGGCAGAATTGCTGAGCCAATTCCCTAGTAAGTAGACTTCTACAACCTGGATTGCCTAGGTGTTATTCTGGTTCCTAGGCAATCTACATCTAAAATCCCTCCAGTTTTATTTTCACCTGTTTTCCCCTCCAAACTCGTCTTGGCCTTCATGCTCTTAGCAATGAGTCAGAAGGTTGCATACTTCATTTTATTATTCCTATCTGGTTTTTCTCACGCATTTTCCTACTCTCTTCCTCTTACGTAGCTTTTCTGAATTCTCTCTTGGAGTGGTTCCTCCATGTCTCCCTCCCATGCTTCTGCGCCTGACGCGCTCGGCCAGTCCCTGTCTTCCCCGTCCTCCCAATTCCAGCATCAATTTCATTCCCAAGTACCCGTCCAACCCGAACCCACCAGCCTGAGCTTTCGCTTCCGTTCGCTGGCCGTGCTGCGCGTGGCTATGCACGCCCGCTGACTTCTATTCGGCAGCCGTTCCGCCACCATTCCTCCCTTCCCATTCGCGGACCGCGCAGGCGCTCCGTCCCACCTCTCATCCCCGTTCAAACACAAGGAGGTCTCCATGCATCTGCAACCCGGCCTTCGCCCGCGCCGGTCGTCGGCGGGCGGATATCCCCAGCCAGGGGGCGCGAGCGATGACTGACGCCGTTCCCTCCATCCTGGCGCGGGACGCGCGCTTCGGCCCGCTGGCCGAGCTGACCGAACGGCTGACCGACATCGATCTGACGCCCTTCCTGGTCAATCTGATCGATACCGTGCAGCCGGATTTGTTGCCCTTGCTGGCCGATCAATTCCACATCGGCGGCGAAGAGGGTTGGCAGCTGGCTGAGTCCGACGACGCCAAGCGCGCGCTGTTGCACAGCGCCAATGAGCTGCACCGCCACAAGGGCACGCCCTGGGCCATCCGCGAAGTGATCCGCCGCCTGGGCCTGGGCGAAGCCGTGTTGATCGAAGGCCTGGCCGGCCAGCGCCGCAATGGCGCCATCCGCCGCAACGGCTACTACGTGCACGGCGATCCCCGCACCTGGAACCAGTATCGGGTCCTGCTCGGCAAGCCCATCACCAACGACCAGGCCGCCCAGCTGCGCCGCATGCTGGCGCTGTACGCGCCGGCCCGCAGCGTGCTGGCCAGCCTGGAATACCAAGCCGTGGCTAACCGCCACAACGGCTCCATCCGCCGTAATTGTCAATTCAACCGAGGGAGCGCCTAATGGCCAATCTGCAAGAAAAACCCGCCTGGGAGGCGGGCATCTACCAACTGGAAACTTCCGATCCGGTGCTGGGCGGGCCGGACGGCATCGACAATCTGCAAGCCAAGCAGCTGGCCAACCGCACCGTGTTCCTGAAAAAGCAGGTCGATGATCTGGTTTCCGGCGCGCTGACGGCCGAGTACGCCGATCGCCTGAAAACCCCGCGCAACATCGCCATGACCGGAGACGGCAGCTGGAACGTGACTTTCGACGCCAGCGGCAATGCCAGCGCGGCGATGACCCTGAGCAATAGCGGGGTGACGGCCGGCAGCTACGGCCAGATGACGGTGGACGCCAAAGGCCGCGTCACCGCTGCCCGCGCTATCGTCCCGGATGACGTGCCGGCGCTGGACTGGAGCAAGATCGCGTCCGGCAAGCCGACCACGCTGGCGGGGTATGGCATTGCCGATGGCGCCAGCAAGAGCGATCTGCAGAGCGCGGTCAACGGGCTGGTAAGCAATGCGCCGGCCAACCTAAATACGCTGCAGGAACTGGCGGCATCGATCAATAACGATCCCAAGTACTCGGCGACGGTGGATGGCAAGCTGGCCGGCAAGGCCGACAAAACGGACTTGGCAAATGCCGGCATAGGCGGGCAGGCGAGGAACATCAATGCTGGCGCGCTTACCGACTTACGCCCCAATGGCTTCTATCACGCTCAAGCGGATGGCGGCAAAGGCGTGACTGGCGCGCCTGGCAATGGCGCTAATGGGGTGTTCAATGTCAATTTCCTGAGCGACAAATGGGGATCGCTGACTTACCGGCAGTGGGGCGGAGAAATCTATGAGGCCAGGTTGGAGAATGGCGCATGGAGCAGTTTTAACCGCCACTGGCATAGCGGCAATTTCAACCCAGATGGCAAGGCGGATAAAGCGACAACGCTGGCGGGATACGGCATTACCGATGGTGCAAGCAAGACAGATCTGAAAACTGCCATTGATGGCGTAGTGGCCGGCGCGCCGGGGGCGTTGAATACCTTGCAGGAATTGGCTACAGCTTTGGGCAATGATGCTAACTACGCTGCATCAATGACTAAGCTGTTGTCTGGTAAGGCCGATAAGGCTAGTACGTTGGCAGGGTATGGAATTACCGATGCGGCACCGATCGCACAGAGCATGGTGGCGAGAGGTGATGTTGATCAATCTCAGATTGATGCGGCTACTCAACCTGGCTTTCGGAGTGTGATGCATCCTGGATATTCTAGCTTGGTTATGACTATGGGTGCTGGGGGATCAGTCGGGCCTTTCCAGCTGGAAGCTTTTTATGCGGGGAATTTACGCTGGCGTAATCAGACCGATAGTCGGAGTTGGACCGATTGGAAAAATATATGGCATAGCGGTAATTTCAATCCAGATGGTAAAGCGGACAAGGCTACTACGTTGGCTGGCTATGGCATTGCAGATGGCATTACGGTGGACAGCATGCCTAGGAAAAATTTTTTACGGGACAGTGGGCGCTTCATTCCGGTAGATGCAGTTTACGATAATCCGATTACGGTAGCTTTCAGCAATCAATCTGCAATATTGCCGTTGACTAGCCCATCATATGCACAGAAAGTCACGATTGCCAATGTAGGGAAATTTATTCATGATAATACAAATAATGGTGGTAATGCTGGTGAGCTAAGTGCGCAAGTAAAAGATTTATTGGCGGCTTTCCCAACGCGCACGAATTATCGTTATGGCGCGGAGTTTTATATCGCGGAGCTTGGTTGCGGACCGCTAGTTTACAGCCCAAACACAATGAATGGTGTGAGAAGATGTGCGGCAGCAGCGTATAGTGCGCAAACGGAGGGGAACATCACCTTTATGTTGTGGCTACGCTGTATGAAAGGGTCTATTACCCTTAGTAGTGTAAGCCATAAAAATGGTGGCCCGGCAAATAATCCGATTGTCATGCCTGCCGATGGTTGGGTGCACTGTGCCGCTCTTATCAATTATGGTGGTGGTTATTCGATCGCACATATTTATGCTGAGGATAATTCAGTCTTCCAGGTGGCTATGCCGGCTGCCTTGTCTGGTAACCATCTAGGGTACGTGCACCAGGCACCAATTTCTTACTGAAGCTTGATACTGGTGCGGAGTTAAAATGCAAAAAGGCCTGCCCGATGGTGGGCAGGCCTTTTTTATGGGCAGGAAAGACTTATTGTTTGACGGCCTCCCACCCCCCACCCAGCGCCTTATACACGGCTATGGTGGTGTTCAGCTTGTCCAGCTTGGCGTTGACCAGGTTCAGCTCGGACTGGAAGCTGTTGCGCTGCGCGTCCAGCACGTCCAGATAGCTGGCGTAGCCGTTGTCGTAGCGCAGGCCGGCCAGTTTCAGCGTGCGGTTCAGCGCGCTGAGTTGGGTGGTTTGCGCCTGCAGCACTTCGCGGGCGCTGCTGTTGGCGGCCAGGGCGTCCAGCGCGTCCTTGAATGCCGATTGCACGGCCTTCTGGTATTGCGCCAGGGCTTGCTTCTGGCCGGCGGTGGCGGCGTCCACGTTGTAGCCGGTGGCGCCGAAGTTGAAGATGGGCGCGGCGGCGTTGCCGGCGAAGCTCCAGGTGCGGGTGGCGCTGGTGAACAGGCTGTCCAGCGACAGGCTTTGCGAACCCAGCGCGCCGGTCAGGCTGATGCTGGGAAAGTAAGCGGCCTTGGCCACGCCGATGCGGGCGTTCGCGGCGATCAGCTGCTGCTCGCTGGAGGCCACGTCCGGTCGGCGCTCCAGCAGGCTGGACGGCAGATTGGCCGGCACGTCCGGCGGGCTGGCCAGGCTGTTGATGTCCTTGCCGCGCGACACATTGCCGGCCACCAGTTGTTTCGGGCTGTGGCCCAGCAGCACGCCCAGCGCGGTTTCCGTCTGTTCCAGCGAACGGGCGATTTGCGGCACCGAGGCGCGGGCCGAGGCGGCTTCGGCTTCGGCCTGGCGCTGTTCCAGCTCGGAGATCAGGCCGCCCTGGAAGCGCTTGGTCTGCAGGCGCAGCGATTCCTCGCGGCTTTGCAGCGTGCGCTTGGCGATGTCCAGCTGGGCGTCCAGCGCCCGCAGCTGGAAGTAGGTTTGGGCTACTTGGGCGGTCAGCGCCAGCTGGGCGGCGTCGCGGTCGTAGCGGCTGGCCGCGTAGCTGGCGCGGGCCGCTTCATTGCTTCGTCGCAGCTTGCCCCACAGGTCGATTTCCCACGCCGCCGTCAGGTTGGCGTTGCGGACGTCGTTGACCAGCGGCGCGCCGCGCGTGGCGGTTTCGGTGGAGCTGCGGCCGCTCTGGTAGCCGGCGTTGGCGCTCAGCGAGGGCAGCATCGCCGCGCGGGCGATCCCGGCCTGGGCTGCCGCCTGCTCGGCGCGGGCGGCAGCCAGTTGCAGGTCGGCGTTGCTCTTCACCGCTTCGTCGATCAGCTGGTTCAGCACCGGGTCGTCGAATTGTTTCCACCAGTCGGTGCTGACCGCCGGGGCGTCGGCGCCGGTTTGCGTGGCCGGCAGGTCGATCTTGGGCCGGCTGTAGTCGGGGCCGACCGCGCAGGCCGACAGCGCCAGCGCGACGGCGACGGGAATCAGGGCGCGCTTAAGCATCTGCGTTTCCTCCTGCCTCGGCCTTGGCCTGAGGCGTTTTCTGCTTGCCGAGCTTCATGATCAGGATGAAGAACAGCGGTATGAAGAAGGTGGCGATGAAGGTGGCGGACAGCATGCCGCCGATCACGCCGGTGCCGATGGAGTGGCGGCTGGCGGAGCCGGCGCCGCTGGAAATCGCCAGCGGCACGCAACCCAGCACGAAGGCCAGCGAAGTCATCACGATGGGGCGGAAGCGCAGGCGGGCTGCCTCCAGCGCCGCGTCCATCGCGCTTAAGCCTTCTTCCATCTTCTGCACCGCGAACTCGACGATCAGGATCGCGTTCTTGGCCGACAAGCCGATCAGCGTCACCAGCGCCACCTGGAAGTACACATCGTTGGCCAGGCCGCGCAGCCAGTTGGCCATCAGCGCGCCGAACACGGCGAACGGCACGGCCATCAGCACCGAGATCGGCAGGCTCCAGCGTTCATACTGCGCCGCCAGGATCAGGAACACCATGATCATGCCGAAGCCGAACACCAGGGCGGATGAGCCGCTGGTGGACTTCTCCTGGAAGGCCGAGCCGGTCCAGGCCAGGGTGTAGCCCTCCGGCAGCGTTTCCTTGGCGACGTCTTCCAGCGCCGCCAGCGCCTGGCCCGAGCTATAGCCTGGGGCCGGGCCGCCCACCACCTTGGAGGCCGGGAACACGTTGAAGCGTTCCAGGATTTCCGGGCCGGTGGTCTGCCGGATGTTCACCAGCGCGGTCAGCGGGATCATCTGGCCAGTCTGCGAGCGCACGTAGACATTGCGCAGGTCGTCCACCTTGGTGCGGAACGGCGCTTCCGACTGCAGCTGCACGCGGAAGGTGCGGCCGAACTTGTTGAAGTCGTTCACATACAGCGCGCCGAAGGTGCTCTGCATGGTGTCGAATACGCTGTTGATCGGCACGCCCAGCGCTTTGGCCTTGTTGCGGTCCAGCTGGACGAAGACCTGCGGCACGTTGGCGGAGAAGGTGGTTTGCACGCCCTTCAGCTCCGGCCGCTTGGCGGCGGCGGCCACCAGTTTCTTGGTGATTTCGCCCAGTTCCACCGAGTTGCCGCCGGCGCGGTCCTGCACATAGGCTTCAAAGCCGCCGGTGTTGGACATGCCGGAGATCGGCGGCGGATTGAATGCCAGCACCATGCCGTCGGTGACGCCTATCATGCCCTTGCCGAAGATGTCTTTCACCACCGCCATCGACGACAGTTGCGGCGACTTGCGCTCATCCCACGGCTTGAGCGTGATGAAGGACACGCCGGAGTTGGTCTTGTTGGAGCCGGACAAGATGTCGAAGCCGGCGAAGCTCATGCGGTCCTTCACCGCCGGATTGCTTTCCATCATGGCGTCCAGCTTGTCCATGGTGGCGGCCGTGCGCTGCAGGGACGCGCCGTCCGGCAGGAAGGCGGCGGCCAGCACATAGCCTTGGTCCTCGTCCGGCGCCAGGCTGGACGGAATGATGCGGAACAGGCCGGCGGACAGCGCGATCAGGCCGCCGAACACCAGGATGGCCAGCACCGCGCGCTTGTTGATGAAGGCCACGCCGCCGGCGTAGCGGCTGGTCAGGCTGTCGAACCAGCGGTTGAACCATTCGAAGAAACGGTTGGTGTGCTGGTGTTCGGACTTCAGGATCAGCGCGCACAGGGCCGGAGTCAGCGTCAGCGCCACGATGCCGGAAATCACCACCGACACCGCGATGGTCATGGCGAACTGCTTGTACATCTGGCCGGCGATGCCGCCGAGGAAGGCCACTGGGATGAATACCGAGCACAGCACCAGCACGATGGCCACCAGCGCGCCGGACACTTCCTGCATCGCCTTGAAGCTGGCTTCGCGCGGCGACAGGCCTTCCTGCGTCATCAGGCGCTCGACGTTTTCCAGCACCACGATGGCGTCGTCCACCACGATGCCGATGGCCAGCACCAGGCCGAACAGCGTCAGCGTGTTGATGGTGAAGCCGAACAGATACATGCCGGCGAAGGTGCCGATGATGGATACCGGCACGGCCAGGCAGGGAATCAGCGTGGCGCGCCAGTTCTGCAGGAACAGGAACACCACCAGGAAGACCAGCACCATGGCCTCGGCCAGCGTGTTGTACACCTCCTTGATCGACACTTCCACGAACTTGGTGGTGTCGTACGGGATGCCGTAGGACATGCCGTCCGGGAAGTTGGCCGACAGGCGCTTCATCTCGGTTTCCACGGCTTGCGCGGTGGCCAGCTGGTTGGCGCCCGGTGCCAGGAAGATGCCGATCGGGATGGTGGCCTTGCCGTTGTGCTTGCCGTGGAAGTCATAGGACAGCGCGCCCAGCTCCACGCGGGCCACGTCTTTCAGCTTCACCGACGAGCCGTCCGGATTGGCGCGCACGATGATGTTCTCGAACTCTTCCGGCTCGGACAGGCGGCCCTTGGTGGTCACGGTATAGGTGAAGTCCAGCTTCTGCGGCGTCGGCTCGGCGCCCAGCTTGCCGGCGGCGAACTGCGAGTTCTGCTCGCGGATGGTGGACGCGATGTCGCTAGGCGTCAGCTTCAACTGCGCCAGCTTGTCCGGCTTCAGCCAGATCCGCATCGAGTAGTCCTGGCCGGCGAAGTTGACCACGTCGCCCACGCCGGGGATGCGCTTGAGCTCGTCGATGATGTTCAACAGCGCGTAGTTGCTGATGAACAGCGTGTCGCGGCTATTGTTCGGCGAGAACAGCGAAATCACCTGCAGAATGGCGGTGGACTTCTTGCGCACGTTGACGCCCTGGCGCCGCACTTCCTCCGGCAGCTGCGACAGCACCGATTGCACGCGGTTGTTGACGTTGATGGTCGCCTGGTCCGGATTGGTGCCGATCTTGAACGACACCGACAGCGTCAGCGAACCGTTGCTGGCGCTGCTGGACTGCACGTACAGCATGTCGTCCACGCCGTTGATCGCCTGCTCCAGCGGCGCGGCCACGGTGTTGGCGATCACTTCGGCGGAGGCGCCCGGATAGCTGGCGGTCACGCTGACCACCGGCGGCACGATTTCAGGGTACTGCTCGATCGGCAGCGCCTTGATGGCGGCCAGGCCCGCCAGCATGATCACGATGGAGATCACGCTGGCGAAGATCGGTCGCCGGATGAAAAAAGCGGAAAACATGAGTCAGGTTCTCCTTGCGATTACTGCTTGGCCGCGGCGGCGGGCGCGCTGGCGTCGGCCTGGTACGGATGCGGCTTGACGGCGGCGCCGGGGCGCAGCTTGATGATGTTGTCCACCACGACTTGATCGCCGGACTTCAGGCCCTGCTCAACCAGCACGTTCAGGCCCACTTCCTGCGAAGTCACGATGGGACGGGGCGCGACCTTGCCGTCGTCGCCTACGACCCACACCATCTTGCCCTGCTGGGTGGTCAGCACCGCGCGCTGCGGCACGGTGATGGCCTGGGTGCGCACCGCGCCGTTCAGCTGCACGCGCACGAACTGGCCCGGCAGGATGCTGCCCTGCGGGTTGGCGAAGGTGGCGCGCGAACGGATGGTGCCGGTATTGGTGTCGACCAGGCTGTCGGTGAAGTTCAGATGCCCGGTCTTGCCGTACATGCTGCCGTCGGCCAGCTTCAGCAACACTTCGAAGCCGCCGCCGTTGGCCAGCTTCAGCTTGCCGGCGTGCTGCATCTTGCGCAGGTTCAGCATGTCGCTGTCCGACATGCTGAAGTTGACGTAGATCGGGTCCAGCTGCGATACCTTGGTCAGCAGGCTGGCGTCGGCCGTGGTGGCCACCAGGCTGCCCTCGGAGCGCGCTTCCTGGCTGGTGATGCCGGAAATCGGGGCGGTGACGCGGGTGTAGCCCAGATTGATCTGCGCCTGTTCCACCTGCGCCTGCGCGGCGGCGACCGAAGCCTTGGCGGCGTTGTAGGCGGCCACGGCGTCGTCGCGGTCTTTCTGGCTGACGGCGTTTTCCTTGAACAGCGGCAGAATGCGCTCGTAGTCCTGCTTGGCGCGCAGCAACTGGGCCTGTTGCACTTGCAGATTGCCCTTGGCCTGGTCCAGCGCCGCCTTGAACGGTTCCGGATCGATCTGGAACAGCAAGTCGCCCGCTTTCACCGGCTTGCCCTCGGTGTAGGAACGCTTCTGCAGGATGCCGCCGACGCGGGCGCGCACTTCCACTTCGCGTGAGCCGGCGGCCTGGCCGACAAACTCATACGAAACCGGCACATTGGCCGGTTGCACCTTGATCACGGCCACCGGCACCGGAGGCATGGCGCCGGGGCCATTGGCCTCCGGTTTTTGGCCGCAGGCCGCCAGGCTGGCAGCCAGCACGCCCAGCAGCAGGCCTTGCGCTGCGCGCGGAAGAAGCGTCATTCCTTGCATGGTTTCGAATCCTTCAGAAATCCAGAAGCGGATAGTAGTTACATTAATACATTGTATTGGGACCCGGGAACGGGGAAGCCTGTCCCAAGATCGGCCATTTTACATACATGCGAGTCTGTATGTAAAATGAAGAAGTGTCCCGGTATGTAAAGACTCGCGATATCGACAGGCATCGAGCGTTAAAATTCATTAAATAGTACTAGTTCTAGCAAAGTATCCAGATATGGCACGAAAGACACGCGAAGAGGCGGAGCAAACGCGGCAGCAGCTGCTGGACGCCGCGGAGCGGTTGTTCAGCGAGCGCGGCGTATCGCGCACCACGCTGGCGGATATCGCCGCAGCCGCCGGGCTGACGCGCGGCGCGGTGTATTGGCATTTTCAGAACAAACTGGATCTGTATCGGGCCATGCTGGCCCGGGTGACCCCGTCGTTCGACGATATGCGCGAGCAGTTGCTGCTCAGCGCCGGCAGCGATCCGGCGCGGGCGCTGTGGGAGCACAGCCACCGGCTATTGGCCGTGATCGAACAGAATCCGCAGGTGCGGCGCATCCTGCTGATCCTGTTTCTGCGCAGCGAGCATGTGGGCGAACTGGAGCCCATCCACGAAGAATGCGTGGCCCATATGCATGAGGCCAGGGGTTTGCTGCGCCAAGTGGTGCAGGCGGCGAAGGCGCAGGGGCAGACCTATGGCTGCGTCGAGCCGGAAGAAGCGGCTACGGTGCTGCAGTCGCTGCACGACGGCCTGATGAACCGCCTGGTGATCGAGCAACCGGGGCCGGACGCCACGGTGGCGGCCAGCCGTTTGTTGCAATATTTGTACCGCGGCATTTTCAAGCCCGAAGTGATGGAACAACTTACCACTTGAGCGCGCGCCGGCGCTATAATTGCGCTTTTTTCTCAAGCCACTAGCGCGGACCCGGCTCCTTGGCCGTCGCCTTGGTGGCGTCATGGTTTTCATGCCCCACGCTATCGAAATCGAGGCCGTCAGCAAGCGCTACGGCCAGCTGCAGGCGCTGGATAAGGTGAGCTTCACCGTCCAGCCCGGAGAGTTCTTCGCGCTGCTCGGCCCCAACGGCGCCGGCAAGACCACGCTGATCTCGGCGTTGGCGGGCTTGGCGCGCCCGGACAGCGGCAGCATCCGCGTGATGGGCCACGATGTGGCGCGCGACTTCAAGCAGGCGCGACGCGCGCTGGGCGTGGTGCCGCAGGAGCTGGTGTTCGATCCCTTCCTGTCGGTGCGCGAAACGCTGCGCTTCCAGTCCGGCTATTTCGGCCTGGCCCGCAACGACGACTGGATCGACGAGCTGCTGTTCAAGCTGGGTCTGTCCGACAAGGCTGACAGCAATATGCGCGCGCTGTCCGGCGGCATGAAGCGGCGGGTGATGGTGGCGCAGGCGCTGGTGCACCGTCCGCCGGTGATGGTGCTGGACGAGCCGACCGCCGGCGTCGATGTCGAGCTGCGGCAGAGCCTGTGGGTGTTCGTGCAGGAGCTGAACCAGGCCGGCCATACCATCGTGCTGACGACGCATTATCTGGAGGAGGCCGAGGCCTTGTGCGGCCGCATCGCCATGCTGAAGAAGGGCAGGCTGATCGCGCTGGAAAACAAGGACAAGCTGCTGGCCCACAGCGCGCGCCGCGAAGTGGCGGTCAAGCTGTCCGGCGCGCTGCCGGCAAGCCTGGCCGCGCGCAAGCTGCGCGAGGAAGAGGGCCGCGTGGTGCTGCAACTGGCCGATCTGTCCGAGCTGGAAAGCGTGCTGGCCGAGCTGCGCCTTGCCGGCGTGGAGGTGCGCGAGCTGAACGTGGTGGAAACCGATCTGGAAAGCGTGTTCGTCAAGATGATGAATGGAGGCGCGGCATGATAGGCTTCCTCACCCTGTTCAAGAAGGAGCTGGTGCGCTTCTGGAAAGTGGCGTTCCAGACCGTCGCCGCGCCGGTGCTGACCGCGCTGATGTACCAGCTGATCTTCGCCCATGTGATGTCCAGCCATGTCGAAGCCTATCCCGGCGTCAGCTACACCGCCTTCCTGATTCCCGGCCTGGCCATGATGTCGATGGCGCAGAACGCCTTCGCCAACAGCTCCTCCAGCCTGATCCAGTCCAAGATCACCGGCAACATCGTGTTCCTGCTGCTGCCGCCGCTGACTGCGGCCGAATTCTTCCTCGCCTACCTGCTGGCGTCCGTGGTGCGCGGCCTGGCCGTCGGCGCCGGCGTGCTGCTGGTGACCGCCTGGTTCGGCCTGCCCTTGCCGGCGCAGCCGTTGTGGGCGTTGTTGTTCGCCATGCTGGGATGCGGCGTGCTGGGCGCGCTGGGCGTGATCGCCGGCATCTGGGCGGAAAAATTCGACCAGCTGGCCGCCTTCCAGAACTTCCTGATCATGCCGCTGACCTTTCTGTCCGGCGTGTTCTACTCCATTCACAGCCTGCCGCCGTTCTGGTACGCCGTGTCGCACGCCAACCCGGTGTTCTACATGATCGACGGCTTCCGCTACGGCTTCTTCGGCCAGGCCGACGTTAGCCCCTGGCTGTCGGCCGGCGTGGTGGCGGGCTGCTTCGCGCTGCTGGCCGCGCTGGCGCTGCGCCTGATCCAGGCCGGCTACAAGCTGCGCCACTGAACCCTATTCGCAATTCGCACCGGACCATCAAATGACCCCAGAGCAAGTCAAGCAATACATCGAGGCTGGCCTCGAATGCACCTATCTTAAAGTGGAGGGCGACGGCCACCACTTCTACGCCACCGTGGTGGCCGCCGCGTTCGAGGGCAAGCGCCTGATCGACCGCCACCGCCTAGTGAAGGAAGTGATCGCCAGCCGCCTGGCCAGCAATGAAATCCACGCGCTGTCCATCGTCAAGGCCGCCACGCCGGACGAATGGGCCAAGCTGCAGGGCTGATTGATTTATTTCGCCACGAAATCCACGGAGAACCCGTAAAGATAGATGGTCAGATCACCGCTAGTGCGTACAGGGCAAGCGATGAGTTTTTCGCTTTGTTCGTGCCGTTTCGTGGGGTTCGTGGCCGAATCTTTTCTGTTTGCTGGCTCGTGCGTGGTTTATGAGGTTTTAGAAAAATGGACAAACTGAAAATCATCGGCAACGGCCCGCTGAACGGCGAGATCCGCGTTTCCGGCGCCAAGAACGCCGCGCTGCCCATCCTGTGCGCCGGCCTGTTGACCGCCGACACCATGCGTTTCACCAACGTGCCCATGCTGCGCGACATCGCCACCACCCAGAAGCTGCTGCAAGGCATGGGCGTGCGGGTGATGACCGACAACGTGCACGAAGTGGAAATCACCGCCTCGCAACTGGACAGCCTGGTGGCGCCGTACGATCTGGTGAAAACCATGCGCGCCTCCATCCTGGTGCTGGGACCGACCCTGGCGCGCTTCGGCGAAGCCACCGTGTCCCTGCCCGGCGGTTGCGCCATCGGCAGCCGCCCGGTCGATCAGCACATCAAGGGCCTGGTGGCGATGGGCGCCGAAGTGTCGATCGAGCACGGCTACGTCAAGGCGCGCGCCAAGCGTTTGCGCGGCGCCCGCATCGTGATGGACATGGTGACCGTGGGCGGCACCGAGAACCTGCTGATGGCCGCCACCCTGGCCGAAGGCACCACCATCCTGGAAAACGCCGCGCGCGAGCCGGAAGTGACCGACTTGGCCAACTGCCTGGTGGCGATGGGCGCCAAGATCAGCGGCATCGGCACCGACCAGCTGGTGATCGAAGGCGTGGAAAAACTGCATGGCGCCGAATACGCGGTGATGCCGGACCGCATCGAGGCCGGCACCTTCCTGGTGGCCGGCGCGATGACCCGCGGCCACGTGGTGCTGAAGAACGCCGCGCCCAAGAGCATGGAAGCGGTGCTGGACAAGCTGCGCGAAACCGGCGCGCTGATCGAGTGCGGCGACGACTGGATTTCGCTGGACATGAAGCAGCGCCCCAAGGCCGTCAACTTCCGCACCTTGCCGTACCCGGCGTTCCCGACCGACATGCAGGCGCAGCTGATGACGCTGAATTGCGTGGCCGAGGGCGCCGGCGTGGTGACCGAAACCATCTTCGAAAACCGCTTCATGCACGTGCCGGAACTGAACCGCATGGGCGCCAACATCGAAGTGGAAGGCAACACCGCCATCGTCAAGGGCGTGGAAAAGCTGTCCGGCGCCACCGTGATGGCTACCGATCTGCGCGCCTCCGCCAGCCTGGTGATCGCCGGCCTGGTGGCCGAGGGCGAAACCATCGTCGACCGCATCTACCACCTGGACCGCGGCTACGAGTACATCGAGAAGAAGCTGGGCGCCGTCGGCGCGCTGATCGAACGCGTCAGCTAACGCATTACGCTTGCGTAGACGAAAAAACGCCGTCTCCTTTGGGAGCACGGCGTTTTCTCGTTTCAGGCGCACCGGCCTGGAGGCGGCTCAGGCCTTCTTGACGAACTCTGACTTCAGTCCCATCGCGCCGATGCCGTCGATCTTGCAGTCGATGTCGTGGTCGCCGTCCACCAGGCGGATATTCTTGACCTTGGTGCCGACCTTTACCACCAGCGACGAGCCCTTGACCTTCAAATCCTTGATCACGGTGACGCTGTCGCCATCCTGCAGCACGTTGCCGACGGCGTCGCGCACCACGCGGGCTTCTTCCGAGGCGGCGGCGGTCTCGCCGGACCACTCATGGGCGCATTCCGGGCAGACGAACAAGGCGCTGTCCTGATAAGTGAATTCCGATCCGCATTGCGGACAGGCGGGCAATTGGCTCATGGTGTTTCCTGACAAATAAAGAATGAAAAACAGCCGCCCGCGCGCGAAAGGCGCGTGGCGGCCGGGGTATTGTAACCTTACTGGCGCAAGGGCTGCTGGTCCGCGTGTTTGCGCGGGGGCATGAGCGGCAAAAAACAGCGCGCCGTCCTGGGGGCGGCGCGCTTGTATGGGGCGGTCGGGCCTTAGAGCTGCTAACAAAAATCCTGATGCTGCGTTGCGCCGGCTTGTCGTACTCAAGTACTGCCTGCGTCGGCGCGCCTTGCCTCAGCCGTGAAACTGATATTTGTTAGCCACTCTTATTGGGCGGCCGAGGCCACCGCTTTGACAGAACTAGCCGGCGCCGAAGCGTCGACGGCGTGAGCCGCCGGAGCGGAGCTGTCGCGCTTGCCGCCTGGGCTGTCCATCAGCTCGTCCAGATTCAGGTTGTCCGTCGGCTGGGTCGGGTCAGGCTGTCCCAGCTGCTTGGCGCGCAGCTGCATGTAGACGTCGCGGGTGTAGCTGTAGCGGTCCACCGCGGCGGTGTCCAGCAGATTGTCCACGCCCAGATACTTGGCGCGGGTGCTGACGCCATACACGCTATAGAAGGCGATGGCTTCGTTGGTGTTGTGATAGATCAGCTTTTCCGGACCCGGGCCGGCCAGCGAGGTGGTCAGGCCGGCGCTGTCGCGCACGGTGGACGGGCCGAAGAACGGCAGCACGAAGTAGTTGCTGTTTTTCCAGCCCCAGGCGGCCAAGGTGTCGCCAAAGGTGGTCTTGTTGTTCTTCAGGCCGGCTGGCGTGGCGATGTCGAGCAGGCCGAACAAGCCGAAGCCGGTATTGATCGCCACGCGCATGAAGTCGTTGGCGGCTTTTTCCGGTTCGGCGCGCAATACGTTGAAGGCGAAACTGTAGACGTCCTTCAGGTTGTCGAAGAAATTGCTGACGCCAGTGCGGAGCGGCGAGGGCACTACGGCCTGATAGCCTTGGGCCACCGGCTTGATCACCCACTGGTCCGCTTTGTCGTTGACCGTGAACATCGCGCGGTTGTACGGCTCATAGGGATCGTAGGCGGCGCTGGGATTACTGGCGCAGCCGGCCAGCAACAAGGTGGCGGCGACGGCAAGGGTGCGTGCGCGACGCATGTCACTCTCCGGAGGATAGTAGCGGTTCAAGATTGTACAGGCTGGCCAGTGAGGATAGGCCGGCCGGCACACCGATCAAGGTCAGCCTATGGCCGGCGGCGGCGGCGGCGCGATGCGCCTCCAGCAGCAGCGCCAGCGCGGCGGAGTCGGCGGCTTCGATCCCGGATAGGTCCAGCCGCAACGGACCTTGCGCCGCCAGGCTGGCCAGCGGCGCCAGCACGGCGCCGCTGCTGGCCATGTCGATGCGGCCGGACAGGCTGGCCGCGCCAGGTGCGGTATGGTTCAGCATCAGCCTTTGCTCTTGGCGGCGGGCGCGGCGGCAACCGGCGCGGCGTTCTTGTCCTGCAGCAGCTTGATCAGGCCGTCCACGCCGGTCTTGCGGATTTCCTCATTGAAGCTGTTGCGGTACACGGTGACCAGGCTGGCGCCTTCCACGCTGACGTTGTAGATCTTCCAGCCCTTGTCGCCTTTGTACATCACGTAGTCCACGGCTACCGGGTTGGCGTTGCCCGGCAGGGTCACGCTGGACTTGACGGTGGCATCCTTGCCGTTGGCGCTGACGATCGGATTGGGCTGGACGTTGACCTGCGCGGTCTTGAAGCGGGTCATGGTGGAGGAGTAGGTGCGGACCAGCAGGGTCTGGAACTGCTGGGTCAGCTGCTCGCGCTGCTCAGGGGTGGCCTGGCGCCAGCCCAGGCCGACGGCCAGCGCGGTCATGCGCGGGAAGTCGAACAGCGGCACGGCGACGGTTTCGGCTTGCTGGCGCACTTGCTTGGTGTTCTTGCCGTTGTCCTGTTTCAGGATGTCCAGCACTTGGCGCGAGCCGTCCTTGATGATTTCAACCGGATTGTCGGAAGCCGCCAGCACGGAGGCGGACGACAGACCGAGCATGAGACAGAACAGGGTAAACAGTTTTTTCATTTTCAATATTCCATTTTCGCGAATCTTGCGGCGCCGGCAGCCATCATGGCGTCGGCGCCGCGTGAGGGCCGGCCAAGGCCGGACGTTTATTTCGACTGGCTGCTGTTGTCCTTGCCGGTAAAGCCGGTCATGAATTTGCCGATCAGCTGTTCCAGCACCATGGCCGAGGAGGTGATGGTGATGGTGCCGCCCGGCGCCAGATTGTTTTCCGATCCTCCCTGCTGCAGGCCGATGTACTGCTCGCCAAGCAGGCCGGAGGTCAGGATGGAGGCGCTGACGTCGTCGCTGAGCAGATACTGCTTGTCGATGTTCATCGCCACGCGGGCGCGGTAAGTCTTGGGGTCGAGCCGGATATCGCTTACGCGGCCCACCACCACGCCGGCTTCCTTGACCGGCGCCTTCGCCTTCAGGCCGCCGACGTTGTCGAAGTCGGCGTACACCACATAGGTCTGCGCGGCGCTTTGCGGTGTCAGATTAGCCACTTTCAGCGACAGGAAGGTGACGGCGGCAATGCCCAATGCGACAAAGATGCCGACCCATAGATCAATGGTAGAGCGTTTCATTCGTTTTTTTCCTAGAACATGAAGGCGGTCAGCACGAAGTCCAGCGCCAGGATCACCAGCGCCGAGGTGACCACGGTGCGGGTGGTGGCGGCCGACACCCCGGCGGCGGTCGGATTGGCGTCGTAGCCTTCGAACACGGCGATCAGCGTGACGGCGACGCCGAAGCACAGGCTCTTGATCAGGCCGTTGATCACGTCGTAGTGCAGGTCCACATTGCCCTGCATCTGCGACCAGAAGGTGCCGGCGTCCAGGCCTATCATCACCACGCCCACCAGATAGCCGCCGAACACGCCGACGACGTTGAACAGCGCGGCCAGGATGGGCATGGAGATCACGCCGGCCCAGAAGCGCGGCGCCACGACGCGGGCGATCGGGTCCACCGCCATCACGCTCATCGCGTCCAGCTGCTCGGTGGTTTTCATCAGGCCGATTTCGGCCGTCATCGCGCTGCCGGCGCGGCTGGCGAACAACAGCGCGGCCAGCACCGGGCCCAGCTCGCGCAGCAGCGCCAGCGCCACCATGGCGCCCAGCGCGTCGGCGGAGCCGAACTTGACCAGCGTGGTGTAGCCCTGCAGGCCCAACACCATGCCGACGAACAGACCCGACACCACGATGATGATCAGCGACATCACGCCGGCGAAGTAGATCTCGCGTATGGTCAGTTGCAGCCGCAGCAGGCTCTGTCCGCTGTTGGCCAGGATGGCCAGCAGGAAACGGCTGATGAAGCCGAGCCGCCACACCCCGTTGATGGTGAGGTGGCCGAGACGGCGCAGCGGCGAAGTCATCCAATCAAGCATGCGCGCCTCCTTGCAGGCCCAGGTCGGCCGCCAGGGCGGTGGCGGCCGGATAGCTGTAATGCACCGGGCCGTCGGCCTCGCCGTTGACGAATTGGCGCACCCACGGCGAATCGGAATTGCGCACTTCGTCCGGCGAACCCTGGGCGATGACCTGGCCGCCGGCGACGAACAGCACGTGGTCGACGATTTCCAGCGATTTGTGCACGTCGTGCGTCACCATCACGGCGGTGGTGCCGAGCGCGTCGTTGAGTTTCTTGATCAAGAGCGCGATCACGCCCAGCGAGATCGGGTCCAGGCCGGTGAACGGCTCGTCGTACAACATCAGCTGCGGATCGAGCGCGATGGCGCGCGCCAGCGCCACGCGGCGCGCCATGCCGCCGGACAGCTCGGCCGGCATCAGCTGCTGGGTGCCGCGCAGGCCCACCGCCTCCAGCTTCAGGGTGACGAGGTCGCGGATCATGCTTTCCGGCAGCTTGGTGTGCTCGCGCAGCGGGAAGGCGACGTTCTCCGCCACGTTGAGGTCGGTGAACAGGGCGCCGAACTGGAACAGCATGCCCATGCGGCGGCGGTGCTGGTACAGCTCGGCCTTGCTCATCCGCGCGATGTCCGCGCCGTCGATCAGCACCTGGCCGGATTGCGGCCGGATCTGGCCGGAGATCAATCGCAGCAGCGTGGTCTTGCCGCTTCCGCTGCCGCCCATGACGGCGACCAGCTTGCCGCGCGGCACGCCGAGAGTGAGATTTTTCAGGATGGGCCGGTCGCCGTAGGCGAAGCTGACGTTCCTGAATTCAATGAAATAGTCTGAGGACACGAAATTTCCAAACAGCTTGCAAGGAGAGTCCGCTGTATGACCCCGGCTGGACGGCGAAATTCCGCCGTTGGCGCCGCGGTGGCGGAACGGAGCTGCGACGCGAAGGGAAGTACACGGCAATCGCCGGGCGGGCCGATTTTATGGGAGCGTGCTATTCCGTACGCGAATAGCCGGATTTTATAGCGTTGGCGGCTTAGCGCCAAATATAGCTATGTTACCAAGTGCAAAATTGACGCAGCATCAACCATATTGACATGGTTTGATTGACAGCGCGGGCCGGCGCGTGCCCGGCGGGCGGCCGCAGCCGAGGGGAGATGACGGGCCGGCAGGGCCAGCCCGTCCAGTGGTTTACACGCCGCGCAGTAGCTCGTTGATGCTGGTTTTGCTGCGGGTCTGCGCATCCACTTTCTTGACGATGACGGCGCAGTACAGGCTGTGGCTGCCGTCCTTGGAAGGCAGGTTGCCCGATACCACCACCGAGCCCGGCGGCACGCGGCCGTACATTACTTCGCCGGTTTCGCGGTCGTAGATTTTGGTGGACTGGCCGATGTAGACGCCCATCGAGATGACCGAACCTTCGCCGACGATCACGCCTTCGACGATTTCCGAGCGCGCGCCGATGAAGCAGTTGTCCTCGATGATGGTCGGGTTGGCCTGCAGCGGCTCCAGCACGCCGCCGATGCCGACGCCGCCGGACAGGTGCACGTTCTTGCCGATCTGGGCGCAGGAGCCGACGGTGGCCCAGGTGTCCACCATGGTGCCTTCATCCACATAAGCGCCGATATTGACGTAGGACGGCATCAGCACGGTGTTCTTGGCGATGAAGCTGCCCTTGCGCGCCACGGCGCCCGGCACCACGCGGAAGCCGGCTTCCTGGAAGCGGGCCTGGCTCCACTCGGCGAACTTGGTGTCCACCTTGTCGAAGTAGCGGTTGACGCCGTCGTCCAGCACGGCGTTGTCGCGGATGCGGAAGGACAGCAGCACGGCTTTCTTCACCCACTGGTTCACCACCCAATCGTCGCCGTGTTTCTCCGCGACGCGCAGATGGCCGTTGTCCAGTTCGGCGATGACCTGCTCGATGGCGGCCTTCAGTTCCGGCGATACGGTGGCGGGGGTGATTTCGGCGCGTTTCTCGAATGCCTGCTCGATCAGGCTTTGGATCGGATGCATCTGGTTCAGTCCTTTGGCAATGTGAATCGAAGTCGTCATCTAAATCATTCAATCTGGTCGGGGTGGTTCGAAAGCTCAGGCCGAGCTGGCCGGCTGGCGGCTGCGGCAGAACGCGGCCATTCTGCGCGCCGCGGCCAGGCATTCCGCCGGTTCCGCCACCAGCGCGATGCGGATATAGCCGCGGCCGGGATTGCCGCCGTGGGCGTCGCGGGCCAGGTAGCTGCCGGGCAGCACCGTCACGTGCTGTTGCTCGAACAGCGCGCGGGCGAAGCCGACATCGTCGCCGTCCGGCACCTTGGCCCACAGATAGAAGCCGGCATCCGGCATGGCGACGTCCAGCACAGGCGCCAACAGCGGCAGCACGGCGGCGAATTTGGCGGCATAGGCCGCCCGGTTGGACTCGACGTGCGCCTCGTCGTTCCAGGCGGCGATGCTGGCCGCTTGCACCGTCAGGCTCATCGCGCTGCCGTGGTAGGTGCGGTACAGCAGGAATTTCTCCAGTATGGCGGCATCGCCGGCGACGAAGCCGGAGCGCATGCCGGGCACATTGGAGCGCTTGGACAGGCTGGTCAGCATCACCAGCCTGTCCAGGCCGCGGCCCAGCGCGTGCGCGGCGGATAGGCCGCCCAGCGGCGGCTGGTCGAAGTAAATTTCCGAATAGCACTCGTCGCTGGCGATCACGAAACCGTAGCGGTCGGACAGCGCGAACAGCTTGTCCCAGTCCGCCAGGCCCATCACCGCGCCGGTGGGGTTGCCCGGGCTGCAGACGATCACCAACTGAGCGCGGCGCCAGACGTTGTCCGGCACGCTGTCCCAGTCAGGCTGGAAGCGACGCGCCGCCTCGGAGTTCAGGTAGTACGGTTCGGCGCCGGCCAGCAGTGCCGCGCCCTCGTAAATCTGGTAAAAAGGATTGGGAGAGATCACTACCGGTTTGTCGCCGCCGCTGGCGTCGATCAAACACTGCGTCAGCGCGAACAATGCCTCGCGGCTGCCGTTGACCGGCAGCACCTGGCGCGCCGGGTCCAGCGCCACGCCATAGCGGCGCTCGGCCCAGTCGGCGCAGGCCTGGCGCAAGGCCGGGGTGCCCTGAGTGGCCGGATAGCCGGACAAGCCGGCCAAGTTGGCGCACAGCGCGTCCTTCACCAACTGCGGCGCCGGGTGTTTGGGCTCGCCCATCGCCAGGCTGATGTGCGGCAGCTCGGATGGCGGCTCGGCGCCAGCCAGCAGCGCGGCCAGCCTTTGGAACGGGTACGGATGCAATTGGGCCAGGCGGGGGTTCAAGGCGTCTCTCCATCAAAAAAATCGGCACGGCAATCGACCATCTTAAGAACAGCGATGACACCTGTAAAACAAAAATTTCTCGCCACTTCCGGCATCCTCACCACTGCGCTGGTATGGGCGCTGATGTGGTACCCGTTCCGCAGCCTCAGCCAACAGGGCGTCAGCGTGCCTATGGCCTCCTTGGGAACGTATCTGATCACCATTGCCCTGGGCGTGACCTTGTTCTTCAAGCTGTACCGGCGGCAGTTTCGTTTCGAGCCGCCCCTATTGTTGCTGATGCTGGTATTTGGCTGGTGCAACTTCAGCTACACCCTGGCGGTGGCCGAGGGGCAGGTGATGCGCGTGCTGCTGTTGTTTTACCTGTCGCCGCTGTGGACTGCGCTGTTTTCGCGATTATTGCTGCATGAGAAGCTGACCCGCAGCGGCTGGCTGGTGGTGGCGCTGTCCCTGCTGGGGTGCTTTGTCTTCCTCTATCGGCCTGGCTTGTTGTCCGGCGCTTTGCCGTTGACGCAGGGCTATGAATGGCTGGCCCTGTCAGGCGGCATGGCTTTCGCCTTCGGCAACGTGATCAGCCGCAGGCTGCACACCATTCCAATCCCGGTGAAGTCGGCGACCATCTGGTTCGGCGTGGCGTTTTTTGGCGCGGCCAGCCTGTTCCAGAGCGGCGAGCTGGCCAGCATGTTGACCATCCCGCCGCAGAGCTGGCTGGTGCTGGCCATTTTGGGGGTGGTGTTGCTGTGCACCAGCGTGATTTCGCAAAACGGCGTGTCAATCCTGCCGGCGACGCAGGCGATGACGCTGATGCTGATGGAGCTGGTGTTCGCCGCGATATCGGCCTATCTGCTGGCCGGCGAAGCGATGACGCTGCAGGAGTGGCTCGGCGGCGCCTTGATCGCCGGCGCCAGCCTGTTGTCGGGCAAGATGACGCAGCCCGCGCCGCATCCCCGCGCGCAAAACGTGGCATGACATGAAGACGGGAGACAAGATGCAGATCAGACCGATGGCGCCGCAGGATTTCGCGGCGTTCTGGCCGATATTCCGCGACATCGTGGCCGCGCGCGAAACCTATGCCTTCGATCCCGAGATGGACCAAGCCAGCGCCCGCCGGCTGTGGTGCGAAACGCCGCTGGAGACTTGGTTGGCGGAGGAGCAGGGGGAGATCCTGGGCAGCTATTTTCTGAAACCCAATGCCGCCGGCCCGGGCGGGCATGTCGGCAATTGCGGCTATATGGTGTCGCCGGCCGCGCGCGGCAAGGGCGTGGCCCGCGCCATGTGCGAGCATTCGCAGCAGCGCGCGCGGGCGCGCGGCTTTCTGGCCCTGCAGTTCAATAGCGTGGTGGCCTGCAATGCGCCGGCGGTGGCGCTGTGGCAGAAAATGGGATTCGACATCGTCGGCCGGCTGCCGCGCGCCTATCGCCATGCGACGCAAGGCTTGGTGGACTGCCTGGTGATGTACAAGTGGCTGGCGGAAGAAAAGAAGCCGACGATGCCAGAGCCGGCCGCGCTGATCGGGCGCAAGAATATCGAGGCTTCGGTGTCGCGGCGGCGCAGGCGGGAGGAGTGAAATGGAAAACCGCCGGACCGGCGTGCTGCCGGTCTGGCGGTAACGGCGAGGCTACAGGCTGCTCAGATATTGCTGCAGCGCCTTGATGTTGGCCTCGTAGGCGGTCGGGGCGCCCAGTTCGACGCTGCCGCTGCGCACGTAGTAAGCGAAAGGCACGGCGCGAGTGTCGAAGAAGGGCAGGAAATCATCCGGCTGCAGCGTGGTGCCGTTCAAGCCAATCGCCCAGTTGTTGGCCTTGTAGCGGTTCAACTGCTCGATCACGCCATGCACGGCCAGCCCCTCGGCGCTGCGGATCAGCGCGATGTAGTGGTTCAGCGTGTCGATGTTGATCTGATAGGCCGCCGGCTCGCCGACGCTGACGCCTTGGGCGCGGACATAGTAGCTGAACGGCAGCTGGCGTTCGGTGAAGAAGGCCAGGAAATTATCCGGCGCCAGATTGTCGCCATTCAGGCCGATGGCCCAATTCTTGGACTGATACTCCTTCAGCTGCTTGATCACGCCGTTGACGGCTTCGATTTCCTGTTTGGCCGGAACGTTCACTGCGATAGTGTTGTGCGCCATGATGTGCAACTCCTGTGATGGGGGAAGAGATCAACAGGGTTGGGCGAGGCGGCAGAGACGGCGGACCAGCGTCATGAAGTGTCTCCCGGCTGTGGGGTTGGAGGCCGCCGATGGCGGTGGATGGACTGAGCTTAGCGATAGCGATGGCCGGGAGGCTACTGATCTATCTGTCTGCAGCCTTTTGTGGTTTTTTATTCTATAAAATTAAATTGCATAATATGTTTTTAATCAATAAATCGAATTTGCTTAGCATTGATGCTGCATAGGCTTCAGGTATGAAAACGCCCGAACCGTTGCCGGTGCGGGCGCATATGGCTGATGCATTCCTCACGCCTTCTCGCAGGCGCGGTTGACTTGCGGCGCCGCGCGCTCAGTAATGCGGCGGGATTTCGTCGCGCAGCGAGCCGCCGGGCGCGTCGTCCGGCTGCGCGTTCCTGAACTGCTGGTACAGCAGGCGGATCTGCTGCTGCAGCAGGTCGATTTCCTTCTGCTGGCGGGCGACGGTGGCGTTGAGCGCGTCCAAGAGCTCGTCCTGGAAGGCGAGGCGCACTTCCAGCGCCTCGACGCGGTTTTCGTTTTCGGTGTTCATGCCCGCCATTCTACAACACCATGGCAGCTATCCAGCCTGCCGCCATCAGCGGCAGGTTGAAATGCAGGAAGGTGGGGATCACCGTGTCGCGGATGTGGTCGTGCTGGCCGTCCAGGCTCAAGCCGGAGGTTGGCCCCATGGTGGAGTCCGAGGCCGGAGAGCCGGCGTCGCCCAAGGCGCCAGCGGTGCCGATGATGGCCACGGTGGCCATCGGCGAGAAGCCCAGATGCGCGCACAGCGGCACGTAGATGGCGGTGAGGATGGGCACGGTGGAGAACGAGGAGCCGATGCCCAGCGTCACCGTCATGCCGATGGCCAGCATCGCCAGGGCCGCCAGCGAGCGCTGGCCCTCGAACAGCGCGGCGCCGGCCTTGACCAGCGGCGCGATCTCGCCGCTGGCGCGCAGCACCTCGGCGAAACCCTGGGCGGTGATCATGGTGAAGCCCACCATCGCCATCATCTTCATGCCTTCGTTGAACACGCCGTCGGCGTCTTTCCATTTGACTACCCCCGTCGCCAGGAAAAGCAGGAAGCCGGACAGCGCGCCCATGATCATCGAGCCGGTATACAGCTGCACCGAGAAGGCCGCGACGATGGCGGCGCAGGCGGTGGCCAGCGATTTGCGGCTGACGCGGGCGTGGGTGCGCTCGGCGTTTTCGATCTTGCCCAGCGAATAGCGGCGCGGCTTGCGGTAGCTGACGAACACCGCCGACAGCAGGCCGGCCACCATGCCCAGCGCCGGTATCGCCATCGCGTGCATCACGTTGATGCCCGAGGTGTCCATGCCGGCTTTGATGGCGTTGCCCAGCAGGATTTGCTTCAGATAGATGTCGCCGAAGCCCACCGGGAACACCATGTAAGGCGTCACCAGGCCGAAGGTGAGCACGCAGGCCACCAGCCGGCGGTCCAGTTGCAGCCGCGCCATCACGTACAGCAGCGGCGGGATCAGCATCGGGATGAAGGCGATGTGGATGGGCACCAGATTCTGGCTGGCGACGCTGACGCAGCCGAGCAGCGTGATCAGCGTCCACTTCAACTTGCCGTGCGCGCTGTGGTTCTCCAGTTTTTTCACGGCCAGATCAGCCATCGCATGCGGCAGGCCGGACTTGGCGATGGCGACGGCAAAGGCCCCCAGCAGGGCGTAGGACAGCGCCACCGAGGCGCCGCCAGTGATGCCGTTATTGAACGCGGCCAGGGTGGAAGACAGCGACAGCCCGCCGGCCAGGCCGCCGATCAGCGCCCCCAGCAGCAGGCTGATGACGACGTGGGTACGCAACAGAGTCAGGGTGAGCATGGCGCCCACGGCTAGTACAACGGCATTCATTTGTATAGACAAATCAGTAGCTTAGGCGCGCGTGCGCGGGGCGGGCAGGGTAGCCGGTTTTTACGGGGCTGTCGAGCGTAAGGGCCGCCGAGAGGCGCTATATGCTCAAACGTGATTAGCTTTTCACTCAATATTGCTAGGGGAAATTTAAAAAGCGTTTTACAGTCGTTTCATCACCTGAATCCGCGTGGCGCGGCAAGGAGGCAAGATGGAAGCGTTGCTGGTAGGGGCGGATAGCCTGGGCAATATTCCGGAAGTGTTGCGGAGCTATGATATCCGCATCGCCCGCCACATTTGTGGACGCAATGTCGCGCATCAACGGCGCGCGCCGCTGCCTGGCCGGCCGGATCTGCTGATCCTGTTGACCGACTTCCTCGGCCACAATGTGATGCGCAATTATCGCGACAGCGCGGCCGCGCTGGGCATTCCTGTGCTGGCTTGCCGCCGCTCCGCCACCGCGGTGGAGCAGCGCCTGCGCCATCATGGCTGGAGGCGGCTGTCATGATCTTCTCCGGCAACGAAAATTGGCTGGCCTGGTTGCTGGGCCGCACCGCCCTGCAGGCGCCGCCCAAGGTGGAATGGCGCCGAGCCGCGCCGCCGGCGGCCTTTCCCAAACGCTGAAACCGAATGGCTACGCTGGTTCCCCGGCCGCCGCTCTGCGAAACTCCCTGCCATCGTTGGCGTCCAAGCGGCTGGTCCGCGAGGGCGGACGCTTCACCGTTTCGAAACAGGGAACCGCTTGATGTCAGTCTTTTCCGTTGAATTCAAAGTGCGCGATTACGAGTGCGACATGCAGGGCATCGTCAACAACGGCGTGTATTTCAACTACCTGGAGCATGCCCGTCATGAGTTTTTGCTGGCCAAGGGCATAGACTTCGCCGCGCTGGCCCGCGACAAGATCAATCTGGTGGTGGTGCGATCGGAGATGGATTACAAGGCCTCGCTGACCAGCGGCGACACCTTCGTCGTCACCGTGGCTTTCGAGCCGGTGTCGCGGGTCCGCTTCGGCTTCCGTCAGCAAGTGATTCGTCAGGCCGATGGCAAGGTAGCGCTGGAGGGGCTGATCATCGGCACCGCCATCAACGAGCGCGGCAGGCCGGCGATTCCGGAAGGCTTCGCCGAGCGACTGACCGCCTGAAAAACCGATTTAGCCACGAAATACACGAAAAACACGGACGAAGGCCGGCTACCTGGGGCGGAGGGACGGCGGCTGTTGGTTTGCTACTGCGTTTTTCGCGCTTTCCGCGTGTTTCCGCAGCCGAGCACGCTTTCCGCCACGTCTTTCTATTAGTCCGATTCCGTCAGCGCCTCCGGCCGGATGCCCCACTGCTCGCGCAGAAAGGCTTGCCCGGCCGGCGTGACGCGCAGCGCGCGGCTGTCCTGCCGCCGCTCCACCCAATTGCGCTGTTGAAACTCCCGGCACAGCGCAGCGCCAAACGCGCCGGCCAGATGCGGCCGCCGCTCGCTCCAGTCCAGGCAGGCGCGCGCCAGCGGCCGCTTGCCGCCGCTTGGCGCCGTTACCCCCAGGGTAACGGCGAACCAGCGCCGTCCCGACGCCGTGACCTCGAACTGTCTTTCCTCATTCAGCAGCAACAGCCCATCCGCTTGCATCGCGTCGGCAATGGCGATGCCCAATCGGCCCGCCAAGTGATCGTAACAGGTGCGCGCCAGCCTGAGCTGCGGCGAAATCGGGCTGGCCGCGCGCGGTCGCTGCAGATCATGGCCATGGGCTGCCGCGCTCAAGGCTTCCAGCGCCTGGGCGATGGCGGCATTGGCGAGCAGGTAGTAGCGGTGGCGGCCATGCTGCTCCACTTTCACGGCTCCACCTTGCAATAGTTTGGCCAGATGGTTGCTGGCGCTCTGCGCGCTGAGGCCGGCATGACGGGCCAGCTCGCTGGCCGGATAGCTGCGGCCGTCCAGCAATAGAAGCAGCATGCGGGCGCGGCCGGGATCGGACAGCAGGCTGGCCAGGCGGCTGATGTCGGGCAGGTGGGCGCCGTTGCTCATGGTTCACTCCAGCGTGAAACATCATATGGGATGGCTGGCTACGATAGCGGCATCGAAAGCGCTAGCCAAGGAGTTCCGTCATGCAGGCCTTGTTGAATTATTTGCAAGCCCATTTTTTGAGTGAGTCGCAGCTACTGCATCGCAGTGGCCTGTCGCGGGAGCGATTGGCCCAGTTACAGCGTGAAGGGAGAACGCCGCTGCCATCCTATGCATTGCGCTGTTCGGGCGTGGTGGCGTCTTATTTCGGCGAGCAAGCGCTGGATGGCGAGTTGGCTTGGTATCCGCTGGCGACGGCGGAATGGCTGATTGAGGCGCAGCGCGCCGACGTGGCGGCGCTACGCGCGCGTTTCGAGCGCCGTTATCGGGCGGAGTGGGCCCGTCTGGCTGCGCAAGGGCTGGCCGATGCGGCAGATGGCTGTCTGGACGCGGAGTGGGCGCATTTCCTGGCCGGCACGTATGGGGTGTGCACCCGCCATGGCCGGGTGGAGGAGATTGCCGCCAAGAGCGCGGCTGTCGCCTTGATCGACCGCCTGACCGTATGCCAGACCCGCGCCGCCCTGCCGGCGGACGAGCTGGCCTTGTTGCGCCGGGCGGTGGATGTGCTGGACGAGGCGGCCGCGCTGTTCGCGCCGCATGAGCGGGCCGCCAGCTCGCGCGAGCGCTGCGTCAACCAGGCGCGGCGGCAATACTTGGGAGACGCGGCATGAGCGCCTGGCCGGAACATGCGCTGGCCGCCGCCAGCCATGCCGATCCGTATCCTTACTACCGCGAATTGGCGCGCCAGGGCTGGACGCGCGACGAAGGGCTGGGCCTATGGCTGGCCGCGTCGCACGCGGCGGCATCCGCCGTGCTGGCCAGTCCCGCCTGCCGGGTGCGGCCGCCCGGCGAGCCGGTGCCTGCCATATGGGCGGGTTCGCGAATGGGCGATACCTTAGGCCGCTGGCTGCGCATGAGCGAATCGCCTTGGCATCCGCCATTGCGCGCCGCCGTCGGCGCGGCGTTTGCCGCGATGCCGCTTTCCGCGGTGCAGGCCTGCGCGCGTCAATTGGCGGCGGCATTCTTGGCCGAGGGGGCGGTGACGGGCAAGCGTTTGGATGCGCTGACCGATTATCTGCCGGCGGCGACGCTGGCGGCCTTGCTGGGTTGGCCGGAACCGGCGCGTGGCCAGGTGGCCGCGCAAGTGGCGGCGCTCGCCCGCGCCCTGGCCGCGGATGCCGATGCGGAGGCGAGAGCGCGGGGCGAGGCGGCTTGCCGTGACCTGCTGGCGCAGTTGGCTTGCTTGCCGGCCTCGGGCTGGCTGGCTGCGTGGCGCCAGGCGTTTGCCGAACTCGGCGAGGCCAGCCTGCACGCCAATCTGGCGGGCATGCTGTTCCAGAGCTTCGACGCCGGCGCGGGGTTGATATCGGCCGGCATGGCCTGGCGCTGCGGCGCGCCGTGGGATGGCAACGATGACAAGGAATGGAACCGTCGGCTGCGGGCTGATCCGGTGCTGCATCACACCCGCCGCTTTGTTGCCGAGGAGGTCGAGTTGGCAGGGCAGCGCTTGCTTCCCGGCGATGTGGTGCTGGTGTTGCTGGCCGCCGCGGCGCAGGACCCGGCAGGGCCGGGCGAGGCGATGGATTTTGGCCGGAGCCGCCATGGTTGTCCCGGCGAGCGGCTGGCGCTCGCCATCGCAAAGGGCGCGCTGACGGCGCTTGAGTCGGCGCGGCCGGATTGGGCGGCTCTGGCCGGTTCTATTCGCTACCGCCATCTGCCCAATGCGCGGATACGCCGTTTCGGCGCAGGAGAGATGCGATGATCGCGGTGATTTTTGAAGTGACGCTGGCCGAAGGCGGGCGGGATGGCTATCTGGATTGGGCCGTGCGGCTGGCGGAAACGCTCCAGCATAGGGATGGCTTCCTCTCCATCGAACGTTTTCAAAGCCTGGCGCGGCCAGATACGCTGCTGTCTTTGTCGTTCTGGCGCGACGAGGCGGCGCTTGCCGCCTGGCGCAATCTGGAATCGCACCGGATGGCGCAGGCGGCGGGAAGGGGAGGGCTGTTCGCCGATTACCGGCTGCGGGTGGCGGCGGTGCTGCGCGATTACGGCATGACCGCGCGCGAACAGGCGCCGCCGGACAGCCGCGCCGCGCATTCAGCCTGAGGCCAGGGCCTTGATCACGTAGAGGTCGAAGCGGGTGGATTTGCCGTCCAGCACGGCGGACGGTTTGACGCCCGCTATCGGCGCGCCCAGCCGCGGCCGCTTGACCACCACGCGCACTTTGGCGGCGGCGATGGCGGCGGCCAACAGCTCGGCGCTGTCCATATCGTCGCCAATGACACGCTGGAAGGCCTGCATGTCCTTCTTGGCGGCGGCGGATTTCTTGTCGGTGTCGGGGAACATCGGATCGACGAATACCACGTCGGGACGCTCGGTCTCGGCCAGGCCGCTCAGCCAATCGCGCGAATTGGCGTGCACCAAGCCCATGCGCGCGGCGATGTCGCGGGTGGCCTCGTCGCGTTCGGCCCGCTCCAGCGCATCGGCCAGCAGCGCCGCCGCTACCGGCGAGCGCTCCACCATCGTCACCCGGCAGCCCAGGCTGGCCAGCACGAAGCTGTCGCGGCCCAGGCCGGCGGTGGCATCCACCACATAGGGCAAATCCTTCGCTCCTTTCAGCCCCACCGCCTTGGCTACCGGCTGGCCGCGGCCGCCGCCCTGCTCGCGGCGATGGCGCGCCGCGCCCTCGACGAATTCGGCATACACCGCGCCGTGCTTGCCGGTGGTCAGCAACGCCAGCCGCTCGCCGTTCAGCTCCAGCCAATAGCCGTCTGTCGGACGCGCTTTCACCAAAGGCAGCTGGAAGCGTGCGGCGAGGCGGCGTGCGGCGTCGAGGCGGACGGGTTCTGAGCAGTAAAGCGGGGTGGCGGTCATCGGGCATCCTTGAAAACGTATGCGCACGATACGGGATGCGTGTTTCTGCTGCAAGTTGGCATTTTTTGCTGGGTATGTTCAGGTCGGCTAAGTAATTTTAGCTAAAGCCCCTTTACGCATATAACATTTTTTAACGAGTGAAAATAGTCTATTCATCATAATTGAACACATACTGATCAGTGTGAGTCGCTACGGGACAAAGACTCGGCAGCCAAATCCTATCCGCCAGACGCAACTGGTGCTTGAACGGTTGGCGCTGGCGTGAATGAGGTGGCGCGCGGCTTTGTAAACGGCTCCGGGTGTGTTGTCGGGAGAATGGTCATGGCATGGTGGAAATCGACAAAACCGCAAGCGCAGTCTCGCGGCACGGAGCGTTCGTCCAATCGTCTGTTGCTGCAGGCCTTGGAGCCCAGAATGATGTTCGACGGCGCGGTGGCGGCTTCGTTGGGCCATGCGGCTCAGCATGTCGGAGAGATGCATAATGTGCTGGATGCCTCCGCCCAGCAACGACACGGCGAGGCCGCGCCGCCTCCGGCCGCGCCCAGCGCCGCGGCCGAATCCCATGCCGCCCCGGCTGCGGGTCCAAAAGACGGCGGCGTGCGGACCGCGTCCGCCAACGCGCCGCAGGTGGTGTTCGTCGAAAACGATGTCGCCAATCTGCAAAGCTTGGTGTCGCAACTGCCGTCCGGCTATCAGGTGGTGATTCTGGACAGCAGCAAGGACGGCTTGGCGCAGATCGCGCAGTGGGCGCAAACCCACAGCGGCTACGGCGCCATCCACATCATCTCGCACGGCCAGGAAAACGATCTGCAGCTGGGCACCACGGAGCTGACCACCGCCAATGTCGCCAGCCATCAGGCAGAATTGGCAGTTATAGGCCAGGCACTGCGTCCGGGGGGCGACATCCTGCTGTACGGCTGCGATGTGGCCGAGGGCAGCGACGGCGCGGCCTTGGTCAACGCCATCGCGCGGGAGAGCGGCCGGGTGACGGCCGCTTCCACCAACGCCACCGGCGCCGCCAGCCTGGGCGGCGACTGGACGCTGGAGTACGTCACCGGTCGCCTGGACGTGGCCGAGCTGGACCTGCCGGGCTATCACGGTCTGCTGACGCAGCCGACCAGCGGCACGACCACCTTCGACAATCTGGATGGCGCGGTCTACAACCCGTCTGGCAGCACGGACACGGCAACCAACCTGAATGGCTGGAACTTCGTCATGCAGCTGGGCCAGACCAATAACGGCAACCAGTCCATCATTGTCGAGAAACCCAGCACCGCGGAAACGGTGGATGCCTATTCCGATGGCACCATCCCCATCACCTATCTGAGCGTCAAGCCCAACGACAGTAGCCTGTTCACCCTCAACTCCATCGGCGTGGTGCTCAATGGCTACGACTCGGGCACCACCGGCGGCAGCGTCAAGTTGGTCGGCTATCTGAACGGTTCGGCGGTGTCTGGCGCCGTGCTGAGCCAGAACGTTGGCGATGTGCTGCAGGGCGGCGGCACGCTGGTGACTTTCAACGTTTCCGGCAATAGCGCCTTCCAAGGCATAGACTCCTTCCGGGTGCTGGCGGCATCGGGCCATACTATTACCGGCATGGTGGGGGTGGGCAGCATCAACGCCATCAATTTTCACTTTCCGGGGCCGACGCTGACCGCCAGCGGCGGCAGCAGCGCTTACAGCTCCGGTACTGGCAACACGGTGGCGGTGGACAGTGGCATCACGCTCAGCGATACCGCCGCCTCGACCCAAACCAGCGCCACGGTATCGATTACCGGCAACTTCCACAGCA
>NZ_MKCR01000035.1 GCF_001855565.1 Chromobacterium amazonense
TGCAGCAGACCGCGCCGCTGGTTCAGCCCATCGCGGCGGCGCCGGCCGAGGCGCAGCCGGCATACCTGAGCTGGATCACCGCCGGTCTGGGCAACAGCAAGCGCTTGATCGCGGTGGATGAAGTGCAGTATTTCAAGGCCTGCGACAAGTACACCGAGCTGGTGTTGGCCGGCGAGACACAGCTGATCCGCGCGCCGCTGAAGGAGCTGGCGACGCGGCTGGACCCCAGGCAGTTTGCCCAAATCCACCGCGGCCTGATCGTGCGGTTGGCGGCGGTGCAGGGCATAGAGCAGGACCTGCTGGGCCGCAGCTTTGTGCTGTTGAAACACGGCGGCGGCAAGCTGCCGCTGAGCCGCAGCTTCGCCGCGCAGTTCAAGGCCATGTAGGGCGGAAGCCCGCTAGGCGGGCATTCCGCCGCTGCCAGGGTGGGCAGCTTGATGCTCGGCAGGCGGAATGGCGGTGCTGAGTGGCCGCGTTGAACTGCCGACCCGCCGCGCCATCGATAAGGCGGCGCGGATGGCGATGAACTACGCTGACAGCATACTCAGCTCAAAATCAGAAAGCACGCGCGATGTCCGCCCTCGTTTTCCGCCCCCGCCTGCTCGATGCCCTTCGCCACTACAATGTCAAGCAACTGCGGGCCGACCTGATGGCCGGCGTCACCGTCGGCATCGTCGCGCTGCCGCTGGCGATGGCGTTCGCGATCGCCAGCGGCGTGCCGCCGCAGGCCGGCATCGTCACCGCCATCATCGCCGGCGCGCTGGCGGCCGCGCTGGGCGGCACCCGGCTGTGCGTCACCGGACCCACCGGCGCCTTTATCGTCATCCTGTATGGCATCGTCACAAAATACGGCGTGGCCAATCTGCTGATCTGTACCTTCATGGCGGGGATCATGCTGGTGCTGATGGGGGTGTTCCGGCTGGGGCAGGTGATACGTTTTTTCCCCATGCCGCTGATCACAGGCTTCACCAACGGCATCGCGGTATTGATCTTTCTGACCCAGTTGAAGGACTTCTTCGGCCTGCCCATCGCCAAGATGCCGTCCGGCTTTTTCGCCGTGATGGCGACGCTGCGCGCGCATTTCTCCGGCCTGGACGGCCCCTCCACGCTGCTGTCGTCCAGCCTGCTGCTGCTGATTCTGCTATGGCCCAAGCGCTTGAACCGGCTGCTGCCGTCGCCCTTTGTCGCCCTGGTGCTGGCCACGCTGGCGACCGTATTGTTCGATTTGCCGGTGGCGACGCTGGGCAGCCGCTTCGGCGGCATTCCGCAAGGGATGCCGTCGCCGGCCGGACTGGACCTGAACCCTGTCCATCTGTCCGATTTGCTGGCGCCGGCGTTCACCATCGCCTTGCTCGGCGCGATCGAATCCCTGCTGTGCGCGGTGGTGGTGGACAGCCTCACGGCCGACAAGCACGACGCCAATCAGGAGCTGATAGGGCAGGGCATCGCCAATATGGTGGTGCCGTTCTTCGGCGGCATTCCGGCCACCGGCGCGGTGGTGCGTTCGGTCACCAATATCGGCAATGGCGCGCGCACGCCGCTGGCGGCTGTGTTCCATGCCGCGCTGTTGCTGATGGTGCTGCTGTTGGCCGCGCCGCTGGCCGCCCATGTGCCGCTGGCGGCGCTGGCGGCGATTCTAGTGTCGGTGGCGCTGAAGATGGGCGACTGGGACATCCGCAAGGCGCGCCAGTTTCCGCCGCACGACACCTTGGTGCTGCTGGTGACCTTCGTGTTGACGGTCGCTTTCGATCTCACCGTGGCGGTGGAAATCGGCCTGCTGCTGGCCGCGGTGTTCTTCATCCGCAGCATGGCCAGCCATACCGCCATCCATCAGCTGTTGCCGGAGCATGCGCAACTGTTCGAGCGCCACAGCATCGCCGGCAAGAGCGTGCCGGACGGCTGCGCGGCCTTCCGCATCGAGGGCGCGCTGTTTTTCGGCGCGGCGGACAGCGTGGACATCATCCTGAAGGAAGCGCCGCGCGCGCGCGTGATCATCCTGCAGCTGCATAGGCTGGTTCTGCTCGACACCTCCGGCCTGTTGGCGCTGGAAGCCCTGCGCGCGCGGATGGCGGAGCAGGGCAGGACGCTGATCCTGTGCGGCGCGACGGATGAGGTGATGGACATGCTGGAGGGCTCCCGGCTGATGGAGCGCTTGGGCGAGGATAATCTGCAGCCTGATCTGGCCGCTGCCTTGCTGCGCGCGGAGGAGGCGCTGACCGATGGCGTGGTTTGGGCTTAGCGGGGGCGTCCGGTTGCGTTGGCGCGGCGGCAAGGGACGCATGATCAGGCCGATCAGAAAGTCGATCCGGCTGCTTCGCCCCCCGCGTGGCGAAGGTCCGCTCCTCAATAACCTTGCGCGCGTTCAACCAAGCCGTCGGCGGTTTGTCCTGCAGCCAGCTGGCGCAAGCGGCGGACGATTTGCTCCACAGAGGGTTGGCGCAGCGTGATGGCGGCAACGTGCGGGGTAATGGCAACCGCCGGGTGGCGCCACAGCGGATGGTCGGCCGGCAGCGGCTCCTCGGTAAACACGTCCAGCTGCGCGCAGCGCAGATGGCCATTGTCCAGCAAGGCTAGCAGCGCATCCTGATCCAGCAGGTCGCCGCGGCCGGCGTTGATCAGCATGGAGCCTTGCGGCAGCGTCTCCAGTCGCTGGCGATTGAGCAGGCCGCGGGTGTCCGGCGTGGACGGCAGCACGCAAGCCAGCACCTGGCTGTCGACCAGCAGTTGCGTCAGGCCGCTCTCGCCATGCAGGCAGCGGATCGCGCGGATGTCCTTGGGGCTGCGGCTCCAGCCGCTTACCTGGTAGCCGTCCGCAGCCAGCGAACGCGCAACCGCTGCGCCGATCTCGCCCAGGCCCAGCACGCCGACGCGGATGTCGCTTGGCAGCCGCGGCGCCAGCATGCGCCACTGGCCCGTGGCCTGCTGGCGGCGGTAAAGGTCCATGTTGCGCTGATAACCCAGCACGCCATAGCGTATGTATTCGGTCATCTGCGCCGCCATGCCGCCATCCAGCAGGCGGTAGACGGGCAGGTCGGCCGGCAGGTCCGGGCGGGCCAGCAGCTTGTCCACGCCCGCGCCCAATGCGAACAATGCTTCCAGGCTGGGCATCTCGGCCAGCAGGCCGTCCGGCAGCCCCCAGGTGACGAGGTGGCGGATGGCGGACAGTTCGGCATGCTCCAGATCGACGAACTGCCGCTCCGGCATGGCGGCGCGGAACAGTTCCAGATAGGCGGCGACCTCCTTGGGATTCGGGGTGTGGACCAGGATCATCGTAGCGTCTTCTGTAAGAGGGTGTGCTTGCAGTATACCGCGTCCAGACCATTCAGCAGGGCATGGTCCGCCCAAGTTGCTCGATGGCGGCAAGCAGGTTTTGCTCGACTTGCTCATCGCGCTCCACCTGTTCGGCGGCGTGCGGCAACAGTTGCGGGTGGCTGCCCACCAGCACTGGATGGCGTGCGGCGGCAAACATCGACAGGTCGTTGCTGTCGTTGCCGAAACACACCACTTGGTCGGCGGTGATGCCATGGCGCAGCAAGGCGCTCATCTTGCTTACGCCGCGGGCGGTGATGTCGACGATCTGTTGGTCCGAGTGGTGATGGACGGCGATATCGTCGCGCTCGGCCAGCGCCAGCTGCAGGGCAGGGCCGTCCGCGCATTCAGTGACCAATAGCTTGACCGGCAGCCGGATGTCGTCGCGAGCCACCTGGTTGGCCCGGCGTGCCGGATCGACCCAGCCCATGAACGGGTGAGCGGGATCGCCGCGGTAGTGATAGTGCCAGGGCAGATCAACCAGATAGGAGGCTTCCAAGCGTTCCGCCAGCGCGCACAATTGGTCCAGCGTGCGCTTGGCCAGCGGCTGGATGTCGCAAAGCTCGCCTTGATGGTAGGTCATGGCGCCGTTGGAGCCGACGAACAGGCCATGGTGAAAGCGCTCATCCAGCAAGTGCAGCATGTCGCGATAGGGGCGGGCGGAGGCGAAGCCGATCTGGTGTCCCTGTTTTTCCAGTTCGCTCAGCGCGTCTTGTATGGCCGGGCTGATGGTGTGGCCGTCGAAGCAAAGGGTGCCGTCTATGTCGAAGATGAAGTGCATGCGCAGTCCGGTGGAGGCCAGGTTTTCTGATGGGAGTGTGATTGTAATGGCCGGTAGCCGGGTTGTGTAAGTTCTAGCTGGACGGCTAGATTTCCGAGCTTGGACTGGCCAGTTGCTTCAGACAACGGACCTGCCAATCCCATTCCGGCTCGAACGCGGACGGATCCGCCGCCGCGCCGTAGCCGCCCTGGCCGTAAACGGCGGCATAGGCCGCGTAATCCGCCGCTTGCCTGGCGCGTCCGGCCAGCGCCATCGCCACCGCATGGCTGGCCGATACCGCCGCGTGGCCGCAGCCGTCCAGCGACGCCGAACCGGGGTGGGAGCGGGCCAATTCGGCCGCGCGCAAGGCCAAGACGTTCAGCGCCGCGCGGTCTATCCCGCCGGCCAGATAGCGTTCCAGCCCGCTCAGGCAGCCGGCGACTTCAGGATTTTCCAGCAAATGGGCGACCCGCTGGGCGCAGGCCAGTCCGAAACGCAGGCGCAGCGTTTCCCGCGACGGGGCGTCCAGTTGGAGCGAGGCGGCCAGCGCGTCAAGCTTCTCGTTCATGGTCCAAGGTTTCCATGGCAGGGCCGGGTGCCTTTGGTGCCGACTCTTGGTTGTTCCGCGCTGGCAGAGAATGGAATGCGGCGCGCGAAACGCCTCGATTCGCCGCAAAACGCATCCCGGCGCAACCGCTCACCAAATGTCAACAGCCCCTCAGGTCAAGCAGATGAGATCGCTCTCCAGCGCGTCCTCTTCGCGCAGCACGCCCTCCAGCGCGGCAAAGCAGCGCGGGTCCAGCGTGCTGCCCAGGCTTTGCCGCATGATGTCCAGCGTGACGGGCACCGGGTTTTCCGGGTGGTAGGGACGGGCGGCGTGGATGGCGTCGAAGACGTCGGCCACCGTGATGATGCGGGTTTCCAAGGCAATCTGGTCTGCCACCAGGCCGCGCGGATAGCCGGTGCCATCCAGCCGTTCGTGGTGGGCGCCGGCGACGCGGGCCAGTTCGGCGAACGACTCGATCCGCGCCAGGATGGTTTCGGTGTAGGCTGCGTGGCGTTTCACCGCTTCCCACTCTTCCGGCGTCAGCTTGCCTGGCTTGTCCAGTATGGTGTTGCTGACGCCGAGTTTGCCCACATCGTGCAACAGCGCGCCGCGCTTCAGCCAGCGGCGGCGTTGCGGATCCAGCCCCAGCTCCATGCCGATGCGGTCGGCGTAGTGTCCTACCCGGTGGCTGTGGCCGGCGGTGAACGGGCTCTTGGAGTCCACCACCTGGCCGAAGCCTTCGGCGATTTCGTCCATATAGTCTTCGTCCAGGGGGACGGTGAATTGGGCGGGCTCCAGCGCCAGCACCGCCTGCTCGATGTCGTCGGATTCCAATTGGCGCCAGAAACCATCGTCGCTTGCCGCGCCGCGGAAGGCCGCCACCAGCTCCGGGTCGAACCAGCCGCCGCCGCGGCTCACCGCCTCGTCCAGCGCGGCGTGGCGGCCGTGCGTGACATTGAAGACGTCGATCACCTGGGATAGCAGGGCGATGCGCGCGTTCAGCGGAATCGCCTGGCCGCTCAGGCCCAATGGCCGGCCGGAGCCGTCCCAGTGCTCGTCCAGATATTGGATGCCGCGCGCCACGTTTTCATTGAAACGCAGCTGGCGGGCGATGTCCGCGCCACGGTGGCAGCGGGTGTTGATCAACTCATCCGCCATTTCCTTGCCGCGGCGCAGCACGTTGAGAATGGACGCGGCGCGTTGCCGCCAGCCAGCGGCATGGGTGCCGGTATTGGCGAACACAAAGCCCAGCATTTGCGGCAGGCTGGCGCCCACCCGTTTGAAGTCCTGCTTGAAATCGCGGTCGTCGGTGAGGTAAAGCTCGCAAATCCGCGCGGCATTGCTGCTGCAGCCCAGGTCTTTCAGCAGGATGGTGTAGTACAGATCCCACAGCTCCTGCGGCGACAGCCCGATGGCGCGGCCAATATGCATGCCTATCCAACAACTGCGCACGCAATGGCCTTCCGGCTGGCCTTCGGTGATGTCCAGCGCGTAACTGAGGGCGCCTATCAGTTGCGATAGCTTCAGGGCTTGCGTCATGGCGTGTCCGTTACGGGGAGAGAAAATACCATTTTAGTCGCTGAGCATGGCCGTTTGGCCATGATGATGGCTGCGCGCGACAGAATTGAAATAGAGTGGGAAAAATGTCTACGACGATAGCCTCTCGACCAAGCGATCGATACAGGAGCCCGCTGCTATGAAGCGCCATGCCACATTGGATTTTCTGACCACCCATGATTTCCACGCCATCGCCGAGCTGGGCGCAGCCATCTGGCGCCAGCACTTCATCAGCATGATCACGCGCGAGCAAATCGACTACATGCTGGCCAGCCGTTACACCCCGGAAAAACTGAGCCGCTACCTTGACGCCCCTGATCGCTGGTTCCGTGTGTTGCGCGTGGACGGCAAGCCGTCTGGCTATTGCAGCTACGCGTTGACGGCCACGCCCGAGGAGATGAAGCTGGAGCAGCTGTACCTATTGGAAGCGCTGCGCGGCCAGGGCCTGGGCGGCCGCATGATGGACGAAGTGGAAGCCGCCGCGCGCGCCAAGGGCTGCGCCACGCTGATGCTGACCGTCAACCGCCGTAACGCCGGCTCCATCGCCGTGTACGAGAGGCGCGGCTTCACCGTGCGGGAGCAGGTGGTGGCCGATATCGGCAACGGTTTTGTGATGGATGATTATGTGATGGAGAAGAGGCTGGGCTGAGTGGCGTCAGTCTTGGCTCCCTGAATAAAGCTCGGACGTCCCCTGTTGGGCGCGGCCCCAGATTTCCTCGTCGCTCAGGATGGTCTCGATGAACTCGATCGGCACGCCGCCTTCCTCGATGATGGCGACGTGAAAGCCCGGCAGCGGTTCGTAGGGCCCCAGCAGCACGTTTTTATCCGCGATGGCCATGGCGAGGCAGGGCACCTTGAATGCCGGATGCGGCACGGTCTGGATCAGCGGATGCAGCGGACAGCCGGGTTCGAAGCGGTGCCACTGGATGCGGAAATCCACGCTATCGGCATCGGCGGTGTACATCCGGTATTTGGCGCTGTAGCGTTCGTTCGGCTTGGGCTCGGTAGTCGGGATGCCCATGTGATGGAATTGGTAGCGCGGACTCATGCGGAGTATCTGGCTTTCGTTAAATTCGGCAATGGTCTGAGAGAAGACTATTTTGATGAGAAATAGGTTCCGTGTCGCGGTGCGCATCACGTCCCGCAGAAGGTCCGGTACCCCTCCGCCACCTCCGGCGCGGCCGGCAGCGCGTAGCGTTGCAGGCCCTCGCGCTCGTTGAATGGGTCGCGCAAGACTTCCAATAGTTTTCGAGTTGGTCCCATATCGCCATGCTCGCTGGCTGCGGTCAGCGCTTCTTCCACCAAGTGATTGCGCGGGATGTACAGCGGGTTTTCGCGACGCATCGCGGCGGCGATGTCGGGCGGGCGGCGGGTGCGCGGCACATGGCGGTTTTGCCATTGTTTGAGCCACGGTTCCAATACCGATGCGGAGGGAAACAGCGCGGCCAGCCTGTCCGGCTTGCCTTCGGCCTCGTCGGCCAGATAGCGCCAGGCCAGGGTGTGATCCACGCCATAGGCCGCCAGCAGCGCCAGCCAGTCTTGCAGCAGTTGCTTGTCCGTCGCCTTGGCGTCCAGCAGGCCGAACTTGCGGCGCGCCTGATCCAGCCAGTGGGCTTGATAGCGTTCGGGGAAGCTTTCGATGATCTCGGTGGCGGCCGGCACGGCGGAAGCTGGATCGTCCGGCGCGATCAGCGGCAGCAGGGTTTCGGCAAAGCGCGCCAGATTCCATTGCGCGATGGCCGGCTGGTTGCCGTAAGCGTAGCGGCCGGTGTGGTCGATGGAGCTGAACACGGTATCCGGGTGGTGGGCGTCCATGAAGGCGCAGGGACCGAAGTCTATGGTTTCGCCGGACAGCGCCATATTGTCGGTATTCATCACGCCGTGGATGAAGCCGGCGTGCATCCAGCGGGCGATCAGCTCGGCCTGGCGCTCCGCCACCGCGCTCAACAGGCTCAGGTAGCGATGGTCTTGGTTTGCCAGTTCTGGGTAATGGCGGGCGATGGTGTAATCGGCCAGTTTTTTCAACGTCTCGCTTTCGCCGTGGATGGCGAAATACTGGAAGGTGCCGACGCGCAGATGGCTGGCGGCGACGCGGGTCAGCACCGCGCCGGGCAACTGGCGCTCGCGCTGGACAGGCTCGCCGGTGGCCACCACCGCCAGCGCGCGGGTAGTGGGGATGCCCAGCGCCTGCATCGCCTCGCCCAGGATCAGTTCGCGCAGCATCGGCCCGACCGCCGCCTTGCCGTCGCCGCGGCGGGAGAAGGGCGTGCGGCCGCTGCCCTTGAGGGCGATGTCGCGGCGCTGGCCATGGCGATCGATCACTTCGCCCAGCAGCAGCGCGCGGCCATCGCCCAACGACGGCGACAAGCCGCCGAACTGATGGCCGGCATAGGCCTGGGCGATGGGGTGCGCGCCCGGCGGCAGGCTGGCGCCGGAAAACAGACGCGCCAGCTCGGCGGCGCTGGCTTGCGCCGTGTCCAGACCCAGTTCGTCCGCCAGTTCGGCATTCCAGAACAGCAGCGCCGGCGCGGGCGGCATGTCCGGCTGCGCGGCTTGCCATGCGCCGGGCAGGTCGCGGGCATAGCTGTGGTCGAAGGCGATGTGGATCATGGCTGGCCTCGTGGGGTCTGTCGTTTAGGTTCTTGCCGCGCTGTTTTCCATCCGGTTTGCCGGCGAGCATGAGCCGCGCCAAGCGCGTTCAAGCGTTCACCAGTTTAGGCGGGGCGTGTTGCTATATTGTGCGCTCACAAGCGGTATGTCGATGGCGGCATGCACGGCGTCATTTTGCCTGTTCGACGAGCTAATGGATAGCTCAATGGCATAATTCGCGCCAAGTCGCCGTTGATGCTTCTCGGCTGAAAAAACGCCACGCTTTTGAGAGGCGCGGCGTTTTTCCTGCTGGATCAGCGGTTGCGGCCGGTTTTGCCGCCAGGCTTGGCCGGCGAGCGGCCAGCCTGCGGTTTGCTGGAGCCAGGCTTGCCGCCTGTGCCGCGCGCGCCGACGGTTGCCGGCTTGCCGCGCTGCCCCTGCGGGGCTTGTCTTGCGCCGGTGGCCTTGCCGCGGCTCATGGTCGCGCCCATCTTGTGGCGCACGGCGGCGGCCTTGTCGCCCGGCGGCGTCGGCGGGATCAGGCAGTGCTTGCTGTGGCCGATCAGGTCGCTGCGGCCCATATTGATCAGCGCGTCGTGGATGATCTGCCAGTTGTCCGGATGGTGGTAGCGCAAGAAGGCCTTGTGCAGCTTGCGGCGGTAGCCGTCGCGCACCACGTCCACTTTTTCCGAGCTGCGGCCCAGCCGCTTCAGCGGGTTGCGGCGCGTGTGCCACATGGTGGTGGCCAGCGCCATCGGCGTCGGAGTGAAGGTTTGCACCTGGTCCAGGCGGAAGTTGTTCTTTTTCAGCCACAGCGCCAGATTCATCATGTCTTCATCGCTGGTGCCCGGGTGGGCGGCGATGAAATAGGGGATCAGGTACTGTTCCTTGCCGGCCTGGCGGCTGAAGCGCTCGAACAGTTCCTTGAACTTGTCGTAGGCGCCCATGCCCGGCTTCATCATCTTGGACAGCGGGCCGTCCTCGGTGTGCTCAGGGGCGATCTTCAGGTAGCCGCCCACATGGTGCTGCACCAGTTCCTTGATGTATTCGGGCGAGCGCACGGCCAGGTCGTAGCGCAGGCCGGATTGAATGTTGATCTTCTTCACGCCCGGCAGCGCGCGCGCCTTGCGGTACAGCTGGATCAGGTGGCTGTGGTCGGTGTTCAGGTTCTCGCAGATGCCCGGAAACACGCAGGACAGCTTTCTACAGGACGATTCGATCTTCGGGTCCTTGCAGGCCAGCCGGTACATATTGGCCGTCGGGCCGCCCAGGTCGGAGATGTGGCCTTTGAAGCCCGGCGTTTTGTCGCGGATTTCTTCGATCTCGCGCAGGATGGATTCTTCCGAGCGGCTCTGGATGATGCGGCCTTCGTGCTCGGTGATGGAGCAGAAAGTACAGCCGCCGAAACAGCCGCGCATGATGTTGACCGAATACTTGATCATTTCCCAGGCCGGGATGTGGGCGTCGCCATAGCTGGGGTGCGGATTGCGGGCGTAGGGCAGGCCGTAGACGAAGTCCATCTCTTCCGTGCTGAGCGGAATCGGCGGCGGGTTCAGCCACACGTCGCGCTCGCCGTGCAGCTGCACCAGCGCGCGGGCGTTGCCGGGGTTGGATTCCAGGTGCAGCGTGCGGCTGGCGTGGGCGTACAGCACCGGGTCGTGCGCCACGGCTTCGTAGGCCGGGATGCGCAGCACGGTTTTGGCGCGCTCGGCGCGGCGCTTGGCCAGGCGCTCCTCGCGCGATTCGATCCGGATGACTTGCGGCTTGGACGGATCAATGTCCTTGGTGGCCTCGGCCGCCTGTTTCGGGATTGCCTGATACGGATTCAGGTGCGGATCGACGCGGCCAGGCTCGTCCACCACGCTGGAGTCCATCTCCTGCCATTCCTCATCCGGTTTCCAGCAATGCGGCACGATGAAGGCGGTGCCGCGGATGTCGCGCATTTCGGACAGTTTTTCGCCCTTTGCCGCGCGGTGGGCGATTTCCACCAGCGCGCGCTCGGCGTTGCCGAACAGCAGGATGTCCGCCTTGGAGGTGATCAGCACCGACTGGCGAACTTTGTCGCTCCAGTAGTCGTAATGGGCGATGCGGCGCAGGCTGGCTTCGATGGAGCCTATCATCACGCCGACGCCGGGATAGGCCTCGCGGCAGCGCTGGGCGTAGACGGTGACGGCGCGGTCCGGGCGCTTGTTCGGCGCCGCATGCGGCGTGTAGGCGTCGTCCGAGCGCGGCTTGCGGTCCGCGGTGTAGCGGTTGATCATCGAATCCATATTGCCGGCGGTGACGCCGAAGAACAGATTGGGCCGGCCCAGTTCGCGGAACGCGTCCGCGCTGTGCCAATCCGGCTGGGCGATGATGCCGACGCGGAAACCCTGCGCCTCCAGCAAGCGGCCCACCAGCGCCATGCCGAAGCTCGGATGGTCGATGTAGCAATCCCCGGTGACCAGGATGATGTCGCAGGAGTCCCAACCCAGTTGGTCCATCTCGGCGCGGGTCATCGGCAGGAACGGGGCGGTGCCGAAACGGCTGGCCCAGTACTTGCGGTAGGAATCGATCGGTTTAGCGGCTTGCGGAGTCGTCATGCGTTCACGTCTATTTCTGGCAGCCGGCCATTATGCCTCAATCCGGTAAAAAAATCAGCATAAACAATTGTTTAATGTCATGAATCGCCTGACTGCCTGTAGGGGTTTTGCGAGTCGGGAATTATTAGGCAAATCAAGGCGCTGACGAGGCTGTCCTGGCGGCGGGCTGCCTTTGTCATAGATTTGGGTGTACCCTTTGGCCTTTAATCGGCGCAAAGGGCCAGCGGCAAGGCAGCCATGGTTGCCGTCGTTGAGTCTGGATAGGGGGAAGGTTATGGTTGAGCGCATCGTCAGCGTGCGGGGCGGAGAGCAGGGCTTAGTGCAAAGGCTGGAGGCGGGCGTTGTGCTGCATGTGCCGGATTTCCGCTTCAGCCTCAATGCTGCGGAACAGGCCTTGCTCAACCCGTCCATCGCCGATCCCAAGCGCAAGAACATCAGCCTGGAGCCGAACAACGGCACCCTGCACGGCGTGCAAGGCGGAGACGACACTCAGCAAGCCGTGCGCGCCTTGATTTCGCGTTATCAGCAAGCGGCGGCGCAGTTGTTGGCGCAAGTGCTGCCGGAGTATCAGGGCAAGACGCGGGCCGCGCCCACCAGTCTGCGGCTGGTGCGGGTGGAAGACCGCAGAACCTCCTGGCGCAAGGACGACAGCAGGCTGCACGTGGATGCCTTCCCATCCCGTCCCACCTATGGCGAGCGCATTCTGCGCGTGTTCTGCAACGTCAACCCGGCCGGCGAGCCGCGGGTGTGGCGAGTCGGCGAGCCGTTCGAGGATATGGCGAAGAGGATGCTGCCGCGGGTGCCGGCGCAATGGCCGGGCTCGGCGGCCCTGCTGGCGGCGCTGAAAATCACCAAGCGCAAGCGCAGCGCCTACGACCACATCATGCTGCATCTGCGCGACGCGATGAAGGCCGACCTGGAATACCAGAAGACCTGTCCGCAGCAGACGGTCCCGTTCGCGCCCGGCGGGGCTTGGATCTGTTTCTCCGACCACGCCTCTCACGCGGTGATGTCCGGCCAGTTCATGCTGGAGCAGACTTTGTGGCTGCCGCTTGAGAAGATGGACGACCCGAGCAAGTCGCCGTTGCGGCAGCTGGAGCGGCTGACGGGGCGGGCGCTGGTTTAAGCGAATTACCTGTACTTTAGGATGGGGTTGGTGAGGCGTCGTTTCATTGCAAAATACTGGAATCCTCTAGCCGGCGCTTCACTGAAGCGCCGTTTTCATGGTTCCTCGCCGTTAGCCGATATAGAAATGGGTGTCCACGCATGAACTCCCCTCAAGTCACTCCCCATTCCACGCCGTCCTCGCAACGCTTGCCAAATTGGCGCTCGGCCGGGAAAGCGCCTAACGCACCCATTCAGGGACAGTCAGTATTTTTGCTGCCGCTGGATCCGCCGCGGCATGGCGAAGCGCTATTCAAGCTGTTTGCCAATGACGAGGCGCATTGGGCGCATTTGCCATATGGGCCGTTTGCCGATGCGGAAAGCTTCATGTCCTGGCTGGCGCTGACCGTATCCGCCGCCGATGCCGCGCTTTATGCGGTGTTCAAGAAGGATTCCAATCAGGCGCTGGGTTTCCTGGGCTATCGACAGATCGTTCAGGCGCATGGCACGTTGGAGATTGGGCATGTCAATTTTTCTCAGGCGCTGCGTCAAACCCGCATGGCGAGCGAAGCCATGTATTTATTGCTGAAAACGGCTTTTGAATTGGGCTATCGCCGCTGCGAATGGCGTTGCGACTCCCGCAATGCCGCGTCGGCCAAGGCCGCGCGCCGTTTGGGTTTTCAATTTGAAGGCATGCTGCGCCAGGCCATGGTGGTGAAGGGGCGCAATCGAGATACGCTGCTGTTCTCGATACTGGACGGCGAATGGGATGGGCTGTGCCAGGCGTACGAAGCCTATCTGGCCGATGACAATTTCGACGCTGAGGGGCGGCAGCTGCATTCTTTGGGCCGCTTTATGGCGAAGGATTGCGCATTGGCGTGAGCGCATCGAGTGGCGGTGTCAGAGAGCTTTGGTTCGACCCGGCAAGGGCGGGTTTGGCCGGCACACGGCGCGAATCCGCCCACTCGCGGAAAATGCGGAAAAAATCGGTTACAATGGCCGATTCGCTATCCTTACCCACAGCCAGAACATGAGCACGGAAAACAACGCGCCGGTTGTCAACAACTTCATTCGCAGCATCATCGACGAGGACTTGGCCTCGGGCCGCCGCAGCTCGGTGGTGACGCGCTTCCCGCCGGAACCGAACGGCTTCGCCCACATCGGCCACGCCAAGGCCATCTGCATCAACTTCGGCCTGGCTGAGGATTATCAGGGCCAGTGCAATCTGCGCATGGACGATACCAATCCGGAGAAAGAGTCAGACGAGTTCGTCGAGGCGTTCAAGCAAGACATCAGCTGGCTGGGCTTCAAGTGGAACGGCGAAGTCCGTTTCGCTTCGGACTATTTCGACCGCCTGTACGATTACGCCGTCGAGCTGATCCAGGCCGGCAAAGCCTACGTGGACGACCTGTCCGCCGAGGAAATGCGCCAGTACCGCGGCAGCCTGACCGAGCCGGGCAAGAACAGCCCGTACCGCGACCGCACGCCGGAAGAGAACCTGGACCTGTTCACCCGGATGCGCAATGGCGAATTCCCGGACGGCAGCAAGACGCTGCGTCTGAAGATCGATATGGCTTCGCCCAATATCAATCTGCGCGATCCGGCCATCTACCGCATTCGCCGCGTGCATCATCACCGCACTGGCGACAAGTGGTGCATCTACCCGATGTACGACTACACGCATTGCATCTCCGACGCGATCGAGGGCATCACCCATTCGCTGTGCTCGTTGGAGTTTGAAGACCACCGCCCGCTGTACGACTGGGTGCTGGACAACATCAGCATCGATCACCATCCGCAGCAGATCGAATTCTCGCGTCTGGAGCTGTTGTACGCGCTGACCTCCAAGCGCAAGCTGCAGGCGCTGGTGAACGATGGCGTGGTGACGGGCTGGGACGATCCGCGCATGCCCACCATCGCCGGCATGCGCCGCCGCGGCTACAGCCCGGCCGGCATCAAGCTGTTCGCCCAACGCATCGGCGTGTCGAAGAGCGAAAACATCATCGACATGGCCATTCTGGAAGGCGCGGTGCGCGAGACGCTGGAAAACGACTCGCCGCGCGTGATGGCCGTGGTCAATCCGATCAAAGTGACGCTGACCAATTACGACGCCGCCGTCACCGCCAGCCGCAGCGCGCCGTTCCACCCGCACCATCCGGAATTCGGCGAGCGCGACGTGCCCATCGCCCGCGAGATCTGGATCGAGCGAGACGACTTCGCCGAAACGCCGCCGCCGAAGTGGCAGCGCCTGACCGCCGGCGGCGAAGTGCGCCTGCGCTACTCCTACGTGATCAAGTGCGAGGAAGTGGTCAAGGACGCCAATGGCGAGATCGTCGAGTTGAAGTGCTCGATCGACCACGATACCCTGGGCAAGAATCCGGAAGGCCGCAAGGTCAAGGGCGTGATCCACTGGGTGTCGGCCGAGCACGCCATCCAGGCCGATGTGCGCTGGTATGATCGCCTGTTCACCGAGTCGCGCCCCGATGCGGTGCGCGGCGAGGATGGCGAATATGTCGACTTCCGCCAGTTCCTGAACCCGGAATCGTTAAAGCTGGTTCCGGCCTATGTGGAGGCTTCGGTGCTGCAGGCCGCGCCGGAAACGCGCTTCCAGTTCGAGCGTTTGGGTTACTTCGTGACCGACCGCTACGAGCACCAGCCCGGCGTCAAGGCGGTGTTCAACCGCACCGTGGGCCTGAAGGACAGCTGGAAGTAAGCTGTTTGGCCATCCATCAATGGCGAACCTCCGGGTTCGCCATTTTTGCGTGCAAAGGCGGCTGCTCCGGCCGCCCGGAACAAGGAGAAAAAATGCATATCGCGCTCAAGTCCGTTTCCCTGTCGCTGCTGGCCGCGGGCCTGCTGACCGCCTGCACTACGCCGCCTGGCAAGAACAACTACCTCGACAAGACCTACAAGATCACCATCCTGCACACCAACGACCATCACGGCCGCTTCTGGCCCAACGCCGACGGCGAGTATGGCCTGGCGGCGCAGAAAACGGTGGTGGACAAGGTGCGCGCCGAGGTGAAGGCGGAGGGCGGCTACACCTTGTTGTTGTCCGGCGGCGACGTCAACACCGGCGTGCCGGAGTCTGACCTGCAGGACGCGGAGCCGGATTTCCGCGCGATGAGCCGCATCGGCTACGACGCGATGGCGGTAGGCAATCACGAGTTCGACAAGCCGGTGCCGGTGCTGATGAAGCAGCGCGGCTGGGCCAGCTTCCCCATGTTGTCGGCCAATATCTACCAGGATGGCCGCCGGATGTTCGATCCTTACGCCATGTTCAACCTGGGCGGGGTCAAGGTGGCGGTGCTGGGCCTGACCACGGACGATACGGCCAAGATGGTCAATCCGGCGCAAATCCAAGGCATCGAGTTCAAGAGCCCGATCGCGGAGGCCGCTAAACTGGTGCCGGAATTGCGCCAGAAGGCCGACATCGTCATCGCCGCCACCCATATGGGCCACTACCCGGACGGCCAGCATGGCGTCAACGCGCCGGGCGATGTGGAGATGGCGCGCGCGGTCAAGGGGATCGATCTGATCGTCGGCGGCCACAGCCAGAACCCGGTGTGCATGAAGGCGGAAAACGTGCGCGACGACGCCTATGTGCCGGGCCAGCCTTGCGCGCCGGACCGCCAGAACGGCGCCTGGATTGTGCAGGCGCACGAGTGGGGCAAGTATGTCGGCCGCGCCGATTTCGAATTCAACAACGGCAAGTTCAAGCTGGTGAAGTATCAGCTGATTCCGGTCAATCTGAAAAAAACCGTCGCCACGGCGGATGGCAAGACCGAAAAAGTGCCGTATGCCGAGCTGATTCCGGAGGACGGCAAGCTCCGGACCTTTCTCAAGGCTTACCAAGATAAAGGCCAGCAAGAGCTGGGCGTCAAGGTGGGAGAGCTGTCCGCCAAGCTGGAGGGCGACCGCGAGGTGGTGCGCAGCCGCCCCACCAATCTGGGCGTGTTCGTCGGCATGGCCATGATGGACAAGACCCAGGCCGACTTCGCCGTGATCAATTCCGGCGGCATCCGCGATTCGCTGCCGACCGGCCCGGTCAGCTACCGCGACGTGCTCAAGGTGTTCCCATTTGGCAGTACGCTGGCGTATGTCGACCTGCCTGGGGGTGAGGCGCTGGATTACCTGAAGGCGGCGGCCAGGATGACGCCGGGCGCCGGCGCTTTCGCCCAGTTTGCCGGAGTGAGGCTCAGGATAGAGGGAGGCGAGCTGCGGCAGGCGCTGATAGGCGGCCAGCCGATTGATCCGGCCAAAACCTACCGCATGGCGATCAACAGCTTCATGGCGGCGGGCGGCGACGGTTATCCCAAGCTGAATCAGCATCCGGGTTACGTCAATACCGGCTTTGTCGATGCCGAGATCCTGAAGGACTTTGTCGCCAAGCACTCTCCCATCCAGGCGGCCCGCTACGTTCCAGGCGACGCGGTGCTGCGGCGTTAAGTCTGCCTGCTTGATGTCACCCATGCAGCCCCGCCTTGGCGGGGTTTTCCTTTTTCCTGCCGACGGGGCCGTTTGCGTGTGTAGTGCCGACGCTACTTTTGCGCCGGTTTGCTGCCGGTCAAGGAAGCATTTCTTGGCGCGGCTAACCGGCTTGAGGCGACTCTCGCGCCGGTGGTATGGTGGTGGTGTTAGCAGCGTAGGCAGGCTGTCTGGTCTTGCGCTGCCCGGACTGTCCACTATTTCAGGTTGCGATCATGACCAAGCCAAGAGCCGTATATCTGCAATCCGGCGGACCTACCGCCGTTCTGAACGCTTCCGCCCAGGGCGCCATCGAGACCGCGCGCCGGCTGGGCCTGTCCCTGTATGCCGCCTTTGACGGACTGGCGGGCCTGCTGGAAGGGCGCCTGTGCGATACCGACGGCGTATCCGACACCGCCATCGCGCAATTGGCCTTCATGCCCGGCGGCAGCTTCGGCGTCAGCCGCCGCATGATAGGCACGTTCGAAGAAGCGCCGGAAGACTGGCTGCGCCTGCGCGACGTGCTGGCCAAGCACGACATCCACTATTTGCTGATCAATGGCGGCAACGGTTCGCTGGGCTGCGCCGAGCGGCTGGTCGATTTTGAAAAGCATACCGGCTACAAGCTGGGCGTGATCGGCGTGCCCAAAACCATTGACAACGACTTGGTCGGCACCGACAACAGCCCGGGCTACGGCTCGTCCGCCAAGTTTCTGGCCAGCGCCATGCGCGAGGTGGGCCTGGACATGACCAGCATGGGCTGGGGCCGCGTCTTCATCATGGAAACCATGGGCCGCCACACCGGCTGGCTGGCCGCCGCCTGCGCCGCGTCTTCGCGCAGCCCGCAGGAGGCGCCGCATCTCCTGTTGCTGCCGGAGGTGCCGTTCGACGAGCAGCGCTTCCTCGCCGCGCTGGATGCCAGTCTGGCCAAGTATGGCCAGTGCGCCATCGCGGTGGCCGAGGGCATCACCGGCAAGGACGGCCGTTTTGTCGCCGAGGCCAAGAAGTCGGAAACCTACGGCCACGAGCAACTGGGCGGCGCCGGACACTGGCTGGCGCAGCTGATCCTGCGCGAGCGCGGCATCTCCGCCCACGTGGCGCAAGTGGATTATCTGCAGCGCGCCGGCGGCCACCTGGCTTCCACTACCGACGTCCGCCAGGCCTATGTGATGGGCGAGCGCGCGGTGGAGTGGCTGCTGGCCGGCAAGACCGGCTTGATGGCCGGCATCAAGCGCCTGAATGACCACCCTTACTGTTGGGACGTGGTCGAGGTGCCGCTGTCGGAAGTGGGCGACAAGGAAAAGCGGCTGCCGCCGGAATTCATCGGCGAGGATGGTTTCTGCGTCACCCAGGCCTTCCTCGATTACGTCAAGCCGCTGATGGAGGGCGAGCGCATTCCGCCGTTCAAGGACGGTCTGCCGGATTACCGCCCCATCGCCTGGCCCAAGGTATAAGGCAGTTTGATGTCGCCAACCGCCGGCTTTGCCGGCGGTTTTGCTTTGCGGCTGCAGCGCGCGCCGCGCATCTGTTACAATCACCCTCTTTTTGACCGATCACAATAGGTTTCAGACATGCTCAGCTTGTACAACACACTGACCCGCCAGAAGGAAGCGTTCAAACCCATCGAACCCGGCAAAGTGCGCATGTACGTCTGCGGCATGACCGTCTACGACCTCTGTCACATCGGCCACGCGCGCATGCTGGCCGCCTTCGACGTGATCTACCGCTGGCTGAAAGCCTCCGGCTACGACGTCACCTATGTGCGCAACATCACCGACATCGAAGACAAGATCATCAAGCGCGCGCTGGAGCGCGGCATCACGCCGGAGCAGCTGGTGGAAGAAACCATCGCCGACATGCACCAGGATGCCGCCGCGCTGGGCCTGCTGCCACCTACTTTCGAACCGCGCGCCACGCACCACGTCGGCGGCATGATCGCGCTGATCGAACAGCTGATCGCCAATGGCAAAGCCTACCCGGCCGCCAATGGCGACGTTTACTACGCGGTGCGCGAGTTTGAAGGCTACGGCAAGCTGTCCGGCCGCACGCTGGACAAGCTGCGCGCCGGCGAGCGCGTGGAAGTGGACCCGAACAAGCGCGATCCGCTGGACTTCGTGCTGTGGAAGGCCGCCAAGCCGGGCGAACCGTCTTGGGACAGCCCGTGGGGCAAGGGCCGTCCGGGCTGGCACATCGAGTGCTCCGTGATGAGCTGCCACCATTTGGGCGAGCATTTCGACATCCACGGCGGCGGCGAAGACTTGCAGTTCCCGCATCATGAAAACGAAATCGCCCAGTCCGAGGGCGCCCACGGCCATCAGTACGTCAATTACTGGCTGCACAACGGCTTCATCAATGTAGACGGCGAGAAAATGTCCAAGAGCCTGGGCAATTTCTTCACCATCCGCGATGTGCTTGAGCATTTCGACGGCGAAGTGATCCGCTTCTTCATCGTGCGCAGTCACTATCGCAGCCCGGTCAACTACACCGACAGCATCCTGAACGACGCCAAGCAGGGCCTGACCCGTCTGTATACCGCGTTGCGCGGCATCGACTTGCCGGCGTCGCAGGGCATTGATTGGAACAACGCCTACGCCGCGCGCTTCAAGGCGGCGATGGACGATGACTTCAATTCTTCCGAGGCCGTGGCCGTGCTGTTTGACCTGGCAGGCGAGGTCAACAAGAGCCGCGATCCGCAACAGGCGCGGCTGCTGAAGGATCTGGCCGGCGTGCTGGGCCTGCTCACGCGCGATCCGGACGCCTTCCTGAAGGGCGGCGCCAGCGAGGGCGAACTCTCCGCCGAGCAAGTGGAAGCGCTGATCCAGGCCCGCAAGGACGCGCGCGCCGCCAAGAACTGGGCCGAGTCCGACCGCATCCGCGACGAGCTGACCGCCAAGGGCATTGTGCTGGAAGACAGCGCTGCCGGCACCACCTGGCGCCGCGCCTGACCGTTATTTGCCCCGCTTGGCTTGTCAAGGGCGGGCAAACGGCGGATAATGCCGCGTTTAGCAAGCAGTACAGGCAAAACCCCTGTACCCGATTAGAAAGGTAGAGAGATGAAAACCGATATTCACCCGAACTACAAAGAACTGTCCGTTACCTGCTCCTGCGGCAACCAGTTCGTGACCAAGTCCACCATGTCCAAGGACGCCTTCTCCATCGAAGTGTGCTCCAGCTGCCACCCGTTCTACACCGGCAAGCAAAAGATCGTGGACACCGCTGGTCGCGTGGACAAGTTCAACCAGAAGTTCGGCAGCTTCTTCAAGCGCTAAGCGCTACGCCGTATCTGGAAAAAAGGCAGCCCCGGCTGCCTTTTTTGCTGCGCGGATGAAAATGGTGCGATGGCTCCATGCGTGATGTGAACGATGGTCTCTGCCATGGCTCTGTATCTATGCCATGTTGCATGCGGTGCGGATGTGCCGATAGGCAGTGGCATGGGCACGGCTAGAAGCGATAAGCTTGCTTCAACTGCGCGAAGTCAACGGCCCTTAGCCGCACAAAACCGATTCGAATTAAACATGCTCACTTATTCCGCTCAGGCCAGCCAGCTGGCCAAGCCGACCGAAAAACCCTGGGTGCTGCTCCTGCTGTGCTTCATCTGGCTGTGGCCGGGTATTCTGGGGCACGATCCATGGAAGCCGGACGAGCCGTATGTGCTGGCGGTTGTCCAGGGCATGCTGCACAGCGGCAACTGGCTGCTGCCGACGCTGCAGGGCGCCCCGTATCTGGAGAACCCGCCGCTTTACTATTGGCTGGCTGCGGGTTGCGTCAAGCTGTTTTCGCCCTGGCTGCTGCCGGCGCATGACGCCGCCCGCCTGTCCACGCCGCTGTTGATGGCGCTGGCCTTGTTGCTGGCGGGCATGGCCGGCCGCGACCTGATAGGCCGCCGCCATGGCCGCAGCGTGGTGATGATCCTGATCGGCTGCCTGGGCTTGGTCGAATCCGGCCATCAACTGACGCCGGTCATCGCCAGTTTTACCGGTTTTGCCGCCGCCTTCTACGCCTTGTCGCTGACGCTGCGCTCGCCAGGCCTGGCCGGCGCGCTGCTCGGCGCTGCCAGTGTCGCCACCTTCCTGGGCGGCAGTCTCACCGACCTGATGCTGATCTGGCTGACCGCGCTGATGTTGCCGGCGTTCAGCGCCTGGCGCTGCAAGAACTATGCGCTGACGCTGCTGCTGGCGCTGATGGTGGCGCTGCCCGCCATCCTGGTATGGCCGATGTTGCTGTTGCGCGAGTACCCAGCCGTCTTCGCCGATTGGTGGGCCAATTACTGCTTGGGCCAGACCAGCGGCTTCAAGCACATCAGGATGTTCCACGATTTCGGCTACTACACCGTCAACGTGTTGTGGTTCGCCTTCCCGGCTTGGCCGCTGGCCTTGTGGACCCTGTACCGCCAGCGCCAGCCGCTCTCGCCCAAGCTGCAGCTGCCGCTGCTGTTCGCTTTGATGATCGCGCTGTTGCTGACACTGTCCGACCGCGCCAGCATTACCGACGCCATGCCCTTGCTATTGCCGCTGTCCATCTTGGCGGCAGTGGAGCTGGATACGCTGCGCCGCGGCGCGGCGGCCTTCCTGAATTGGTTCGCGCTGATGACCTTCGGCCTGTTCGGTCTTTTGGTATGGCTGGGCTGGGCGGCGATGAACTACGGCTGGCCGGCCGGCTTGGCCGGACGCGCCCAGTATTTCAGTCCGTTCTACCAGCCGCATGTGTCATGGTGGCATGCGGTGGGCGCGCTGGTGGCCACGCTGGTCTGGCTGTGGGCGCTGACCCGGCCCCATCTGCGCGGCCGCCAGGCCATCACCAATTGGGCCGCAGGACTGACGTTGCTGTGGGGTCTGGGCATGACTTTATGGCTGCCATGGTTTGACGCCGCCAAGAGTTACCGCCCGGTAGTGCAGAGCATGTTGCGCAAGCTGCCGGCTGGCGGAGTGTCGTGCGTCGCCGCGGAAAGTCATAATCGCCTGGCCCTGATCAGCTGGCGCTACTACGCCGGTATGGATTTGCTGCCATTTCCCGCTGGCGAGACGCCGCCTTGCGATTACTGGTTGGTCGTCCGGGACAGGCAACAAGGCATGGCCGAGCCAGGGTGGCAGGTGCTATGGACTGGCCATCGTCCGCGCGAGGACAATATGACTTTTGCCTTGCTGCAGCGTTTGCCGCCGACGCAGCCATCCAATTAATGGCCATGAGTTGAGCCAAGCCGTCTCTGCAGGCAGAGGCGGCTTTTTGACTTTAAGGCCATGGCGGCTGCGCGCATGCCGTCCGCGCGGCCGCTTATCCCATGGCGAGCCTGTCCGTCAGCTCATTTCTCTGGCAGACAGGCAAGAAGATGGGCTTGCTGAGCCTCGGAAAGCGGCAGGACGGAGATCAGTTTCTCTTTGGCGACGCCTGGGAGGTATTGGGCGATGTTGCCGATGTCGGAAGGCAGGGCGGGATTGTCGCGGTTTTGCATCAGATGCCGCGCGCAATCGATGGCGATTTGCGCGATATGCGTGCGCGGCTTGTCTACTCCCCGGATAAGCTGGCTGATCATTTGCGGCAGTTGCCAGGCATCCGCCAGTTGCAAGGTCAGTTGCCGGAATGTGAATCCCGCGGTATTCAACTGGGCAAGGCCTGTTCTGTTGGCGCGTCCTGCTTCGAATTCGGCGATCGCCTCTATCGGCAATTCCGGCGCGAAATGCCACAGCAGCAATTCGCCTGTTTCGGAAAGCAGCGTGGCCAGGGAAATTTCTTCGGGAGAGGTGTCTGCGCGGAAATTCGACCACGCCCGGGCGATGCCGGAAGCCAGGACGGCGGTTGAAACCGCGTTTCTCCAGCCAGGGTGATCCACTTCCACCACCGGGCTATGGGCGATCAGAGTATACAATTCATCGCTGCCCAGCTGGAGGATGGTGGCCAGCGGGGTAGTGGTTTCTTTGCCTAGCCGCCTGGATCGATGCCGTTCGGCCTCTATCAGTAATTTGAGGGCCAGATACGGATCGTCTTGCACCTTTTCGGCGAGGTCTTTGGGCGCGAATTCCGGCGCGTCCTGGCCTTGGGATTTCAGCGACTGGAACAAATCGCGGGTCGCGGAGAGCACAGGGATATCCCTGTCTTTCAGATAAACCGCCCAATGTTCCATATCCCAGCTGCGCTGATGCCGACTCAACATGTCTCTCTGCCCCGAAAACCCCTGTTTTCCGTTTTCTTATGTTGTTGATGAATATCGCCTGACTATGCCCGCCTGTTGCGGCTTGGAAAATATCTCACCCATGAGTTCATGATAATTCAGTTCGCCGCAAGCAGGGGATAAACCGCTGTTCATGGCGCCGGCGCGGTTGCGCCAAAATATTTTATGGTTGCGGATTCCAAGCCGTTTCATTCAATGCGCGCGCAAAAAAAACGAGAACCGCGGTTCTCGTTTGCTCATGCCCGATGGGAACGATTTATTCGCCCAGCTCTTTAAGATTTTCGAAGAGCTTCAAGGCCTCTGGATTGGCAAGCGCGCTGACGTTGCTGACCGGGCGTCCGTGGATGATGTTCTTGACCGCCAGTTCCACGATCTTGCCGCTGACGGTCTTGGGGATGTCGGCCACGGCGATGATGCGGGCGGGGACATGGCGGGGACTGGCGCCGTTTTTGATTTGCGTCTTGACGCGGCTGATCAGGTCTTCGTCCAAGGCTACGCCTTCCCGCAGTTTGACAAACAACACCACGCGTTCATCGTCCTGCCATAACTGGCCCACTGCCAGGCTTTCCAGGATTTCCGGAAAGGCTTCCACCTGGCGGTAGATCTCGGCGGTGCCGATGCGCACGCCGCCGGGATTCAGCACCGCGTCGGAGCGGCCGTAGATGATCACGCCGCCATGGGCGGTGATTTCGGCGTAGTCGCCGTGGCACCAGATGCCGGGGAAGCGGCCGAAGTAGGCTTGATGGTATTTTTCGCCGCTCGGATCGTTCCAGAAGCCTATCGGCATGGACGGGAAGGGCTTGGTGCAGACCAGCTCGCCTTTTTCCTGCCAGATCGGCCGACCCAATTCATCGAAGATGTCCACCGCCATGCCCAGGCCGCGGCATTGCAGCTCGCCGCGGTAAACCGGCAGCGTGGGGGCGCCCAGGGCGAAGCAGGAGACAATGTCGGTGCCGCCGGAGATGGAAGCCAGGTTCAGGTCCGGCTTGATGTTGGCGTAGACCCAGTCGTAGCTTTCCGCCACCAGCGGCGAGCCGGTGGAGAACAGCGAGCGCAGCCGCGGCAGCTGCCAGTCGCGCGCCGGCACGATGCTGGTTTTGCGCAAGCTGTCTATGTATTTGGCCGAAGTGCCGAAATGGGTGAAGCCGTGCTCGGCGGCGTAGTCCCACTGCACGCGGCCCTCGTCGGCAAACGGCGAGCCGTCGTACAGCATCAGCGCCGCGCCGGAGGCCAAGCCGCTCATCAGCCAGTTCCACATCATCCAGCCGCAGGTGGTGAAGTAGAAGAAGTGGTCGCCGGCGTGGATGTCGGCATGCAGCTGGTGTTCTTTCATGTGCTGCAGCAGGGTGCCGCCCGCGCCGTGCACGATGCATTTGGGCTTGCCGGTGGTGCCGCTAGAGTACAGGATGAACAGCGGGTGGTTGAACGGCAGCCGTTCGTATTCCACCGGGCGGGCGTCGTACGCCGCCAGGAAATGCGCCAGCGTCTGCGCCTTGGGCACCGCGGCGGCGAAGTTTTCGCCATCGCCGATATACGGCACCACCACCACGCGGCCGACGCTGGGGAGCTGTTCGGCCAGCTGGATCATTTTGCCGCGGATGTCCACCGCCTTGCCGTTGTACCAGTAGCCGTCCGGGCAGAATAGCAGCTTGGGTTCGGTTTGGCCGAAGCGGTCCAGCGCGCCGTCCAGGCCGAAGTCCGGCGAGCCGCTGGTCCACACCGCGCCCAGGCTGCTGGCTGCCAGCATGGCGGCCAGGGTTTCCGGCATGTTCGGCATGAAGCCGGCGACACGGTCGCCGGGCTGGATGCCGCCCGCGCGCATGGCCTGCTGCAGGCGCGAGACCAGTTGGTTCAGCTCGCGCCAGGTGAGCTTGGTTTCGATTTTATCCTCGCCGCGGAATACCACGGCCAGCGTGTCGTCGTTGCGGCGCAGCAGGTTTTCCGCGTAATTGAGCCGCGCCTCCGGGAAGAAGCGGGCGGCGCGGATATCCTCGCCGTGGACCAAGGCCGCGCTCCCCTTGTCGCCGATCACGCCGCAGTAGTCCCAGACCAGAGACCAGAAACGGCCGGGATCGTCCACGCTGGCGCGCCACAGGCTGTGGTAGTCGGGCAGGGGGCGGCCCCAGGCGGTTTCGGCCAGGCGGGTGAAGGCGGTGAGGTGGCAGCCCGCCAGCCGTTCGGCCGACGGGGTCCAGATCGGGGTGTTGCTTGCTTGCATGGTTTCTCCTGTGGCGCGGCCCGTCATTATTGATTTTGAGGTGGGCGGGCGTGCCGGTTTGTTCAGCCCTGGCGGCCGAGCGCGTGCGCCAGCTTGGAGGCGGGGGCTTTGCCCAGCGCGTCGGCGATATACCAGGCGGCGTTCACCAGTTTAGTCAGATCGATGCCAGTGTGGTAGCCCTCGCCATGGAGCAGGTACGCCACGTCTTCCGTCGCCACGTTGCCGGAAGCGCCTTTGGCGTAGGGACAGCCGCCCAGGCCGGCGACGGAGGCGTCGAATACCCGCAGGCCGGCGTCCAGCGAGGCGCGGATATTGGCGACGGCCATGCCGTAGGTGTCGTGGTAGTGGCCGGCCAGGCGTTCCGCCGGCAGCGCGCGTAGTACGGCGTCCAGCATCTCGCGCACCGAGGCCGGCGTGCCCACGCCTATGGTATCGCCCAGCGAAATCTCATAGCAGCCCAGATCGGACAGGGCTTTGGCCACGTCCGCCACTTTTTGCGGAGCGATCTTGCCTTCATACGGGCAGCCCGCCACGCAGGAAACATAGCCGCGCACCTTGATGCCGGCATCCAGCGCTCGCCGCGTCACGTTTTCAAAGCGCTGCAGGCTTTCTGCGATGCTGGCATTGATGTTTTTCTGGCTGAAGCTCTCGCTGGCGGCGCCGAATACGGCGATTTCCCTGACGCCGGCTTCCAGCGCCGCGTCCAGGCCCTTGTCGTTGGGCACCAGCACCGGGTAGGCGATGGGGCCGGCCAGGTCCAATCCAGCCAGCACATCGGCGCTGCCGGCCATCTGCGGCACCCACTTGGGCGAAACGAAGGCGCCGGCCTCTATCGCGCTTAGCCCGCTGCCTGCCAGGCGGCGGATCAGTTCCAGCTTGACGGCTGTGTCCACCGCTTGCTTTTCGTTCTGCAGCCCATCGCGCGGGCCGACCTCCACGATCTTTACGTGTTCCATGCTTCAGCCTTGCATACGGATGCCGCCGCGCGAGGGCGGCGGCGGGTTGGCTAGGGGATCCAGGTTTTGTCCAGGTCCTGCGCGTAGAAGCGGATGGCTTGCTCATAGCGGCGGATGTCTTCGTCGCCGCTGGTCTGAGCGAGCAGTTTCAGCAAGGACGCCACCGCTGGTTTGCTTTTGCCAAGGTTGTATTGGACCATCGCCAGGAAGGTTTGCAGCGCCTTGTCTTCGGGAAAGTGATGCAGTCCTTCCAGCAAGGCCTGCTCGGCCTCGCGGTACTGGCCCAGCGCGCGGTGGCTGCTGCCCAGTCCCAGCCAGGCGCTGGCGGCGTCGTGGCCGCTGAGGCCCAATTCCAGCGCCTGCAGATAATGCGGTATGGCGGCGGCTTCTTCGCCGCGCCCATCGTGCAGGCTGGCGGCCAGGTAATGCAGATCGGCATGCTGCGGTTGCTGGCGCAGCAGCTCCTGAGCCTGTTGCAGCGCTTGCTCCGGTTGGCCGTTGTGCTGCAGTTTGCGGATGTTTTCCAAGGCGATGTGCATAGCGCGTCCTTTTGCTGTTTTTATGACTTGGTCATTCTGCGGCAAAGTCGACCAGTTCGTCACCATCGTTGACTTGTTCCCCCGCGGCGAAATAAAAGTCCTGAACGATGCCGTCGCCGGGGGCGGTGATGGTGTGTTCCATCTTCATCGCTTCCAGTATCAACAGCGGCGAACCCTTGGCCACCTTCTTGCCGATCTCGGCCAACAGCGCCACCACCCGGCCCGGCATCGGCGCTTTAAGGTGGGTTTCGCCGTGCACGCCGGTTTCGGTGTAGGCATAGGGATCGACCAGCTCGACGGTCAGACGTTCGCCGCCGTCGAACAAGGCCCGCTGCGCGCCGTGGCGCACCACGGTGGCCTTGATGCTGATGCCGTCCAACACGGCTTCCAGCTGCGTGTCCCTCAGGCTGGCGCGGGCGGGGAGCGAGGCGCCGCCCGCATGGACAATGAAGCCGTCGCCATGGTGCTGCAAGGACGCCTCGTAGTTTTGATCATTCAATAGGAAAGCGAGGCGGCGGGTCAGCGCGCCGTTCAACCGCCAGCCGGCGGGGGCAGGGTAGTCATGCTTGTGGTACAAGGCTTCGGCCAGCGCCAGCAAGGCCAGCTGTCTGGCGGAAGGCGCGGCGGGCGGCGGCAGCAGCGCGTCGTGGTGGCGCGCAATTAGGCCGGTGTCGACCTGGCCGCTGGCGAAGCTGGGGTGGTTCACGATGCGGCGCAGGAAGGACACATTGCTGGACAGGCCGACGATCCGGTACTGCGCCAGCGCGGCGTCCATCTGCCGCAGCGCCGCTTCGCGGGTTTCGCCCCAGACGATCAGCTTGGCGATCATCGGGTCATAGAACGGCGAGATGGCGTCGCCCGGCTCCACGCCGGTGTCGATGCGCACATGGGCAGACTCTACGGGCGTGGCCAGGTGGACCAGGGTGCCGGTGGACGGCAGGAAGCCTTTGTCGGGGTCTTCGGCGTAGATGCGCGCCTCGATGGCGTGGCCGCGGATCGCTAGCTGTTCCTGAGCCAGCGGCAGCGCGCTGCCCGCGGCCACCGCCAGCTGCCAGGCCACCAGGTCCTGGCCGGTGATCATTTCCGTCACCGGGTGCTCCACCTGCAGCCGGGTGTTCATTTCCATGAAGTAGAACTTGCCGGAGTCGACGTCCATGATGAACTCGACGGTGCCGGCGCCGACATAGCCGACCGCGCGCGCGGCGGCCACCGCGGCTTGGCCCATCGCTTCGCGGGTGGCCTGCGGCAGGTGCGGTGCCGGCGCTTCTTCCAGCACTTTTTGATGGCGGCGCTGCACCGAGCAATCGCGTTCGAACAGGTAGACGCAGCTGCCATGCTGGTCGGCGAACACCTGAATTTCAACGTGGCGTGGCTTGGTCAGATATTTCTCCACCAGCACCTTGTCGTCGCCGAAGCTCGCGCGCGCCTCGCGCTGGCAGGAGGCGAGGGCGGCGGAAAAGTCGGCCGCCTGCCCGACGATGCGCATGCCCTTGCCGCCGCCGCCGGCGCTGGCCTTGATCAGCACCGGGTAGCCGATGGCGTCGGCCTGCTGCTGCAGCAGCGCCGGGTCTTGCTCGTCGCCGTGGTAGCCGGGCACCAGCGGCACGCCGGCTTTTTCCATCAGCGCCTTGGCGGCGGACTTGCTGCCCATGGCGGCGATGGCGGAAGCCGGCGGGCCGATGAAGGCGATGCCGGCGGCTTCGCAGGCTGCGGCGAAGTCTTCGTTCTCGGACAAAAAGCCGTAGCCGGGATGCACCGCCTGGGCGCCGCTCTGTTTGGCGATGGCCAGGATCAGGTCGGCGCGCAGATAGGATTCGGCGGCCGGCGCCGGGCCGAGGCGATAGGCCTCGTCGGCCAGCTTGACGAAGCGGGCGCTGGCGTCGGCGTCCGAATAAACCGCGACGGTGGCGATGCCCAGGGCCTTGGCGGTCTTGATGACGCGACAGGCGATTTCGCCGCGGTTGGCGATCAGTATCTTATTGAACATGGCGGTCTCCTGCGGCGAAACCGCCCCGGCGCTGGCGCGCCGGCAGACGATTTTGCTTCGCAGCTGCGCAGCCTTGCGGCTGCTGGTCGCCGCGGTTGGCGACCAGGATTTTATTGAACATGATTTTCAACCTGGTTTTTGCCACGAAAACCACGAAACGACACGGACGATCTGCAGCTGCCTGTGGGACGGGTCGGTGTGCCATTTTTTGTGTTCTTTCGTGGATTTCGTGGCTAAAAGTTCATAGCCAGTTAGGTGGGCGTTTCTCGAAGAACGACGCCAGCCCCTCGCGGGCTTCGTCGCCGGCACGGATGGCGGCGATTCGGCCGGCTGTGCGTTCCAGCAGCTGGTCGTCCCACGGCGAGCCTTCGCGCAGCTCGGCCAGCAGCAGTTTGGCTTCGCGCAGCGCGCCGGGCGCGCCCTTGGCCAGTTCTTCGGCGATTTCGGCCACGCGCGCGTCCAGCAGTTCGTCGCTGACCAGCTCGTGGATCAGGCCCAGCTTCAGCGCGGTGCCGGCGGTGATGCGCTCGGCCGACAGGAAGTAGCGGCGCGCCTGGCGCGGGCCGATGGCGTCGGCGACATAGGGGCCGATGGTGGCCGGTATCAGGCCCAGCCGCACTTCGGTCAGCGCGAACTTGGCGGCATCGGTGGCGATGGCGATGTCGCACACCGCCGCCAGCCCGGTGCCCCCGGCCATGGCCGCGCCATGGATGCGGGCGATCACCGGCTTGGCGCTGCGGTAGACGCCCTTCAGCATCGCCGCCAGTTTTTGCGCGTCGGCCAGGTTTTCCGCCTCGCTGTAGCCGGCGGCGCGACGCATCCAGTCCAGGTCGGCGCCGGCGCAGAAGCTCTTGCCGCGGCCGGCCAGCACGATGACGCGAACGGCCTCGTTGCGGTTCAGCTGGCGCATCGCCTCGGTCAGCTCGGCGATCAGCACCTCGTTCAGCGCGTTGTGCAGCTCCGGACGGTTCAGCCAGACGGTGGCCACCTTGCCGGTTTGTTCGATTTGCAGCGTGGTGTAGCTCATATGAAAGCCCTTTTTGCCACGGAAGCACACGGAAAGGCACGGAATTTTTTAAATCCAAGAAGGTCAAGAGCGCCCATTTTCTTTTTCTCCCGTAGGTGTCTAGTTGAACCCGATTCAGTTTTCCGTGCTTTCTGTGTGGTTCCGTGGCTGATAAAAACTACATCCGGAACACGCCGAAGCGCGTGGCTTCAACCGGGGCGGACAGCGCGGCGTCCAGCGCCAGCGCCAGCACGTCGCGGGTCTGGGCCGGGTCGATCACGCCGTCGTCCCACAGCCGCGCGCTGGCGTAGTAGGGGTGGCCCTGTTCCTCGTATTGCTGGCGTACCGGGGCTTTCAAGGCTTCTTCCTGCTCTGGCGTGAAGGCGTCGCCCAGTTGTTCCTTCTTCACCTGGGCCAGCACGCCGGCAGCTTGTTCGCCTCCCATCACCGAGATGCGGCTGTTCGGCCACATCCACAGGAAGCGGGGCGAGTAGGCGCGGCCGCACATGCCGTAGTTCCCGGCGCCGAAGCTGCCTCCTATCAGCACGGTGAACTTGGGCACCTTGGCGCAGGCCACCGCCGTCACCAGCTTGGCGCCGTCCTTGGCGATGCCGCCGTTCTCGTATTTCTTGCCCACCATGAAGCCGGTGATGTTCTGCAGGAAGATCAGCGGGATGCCGCGCTGGCAGCACAGCTCGACGAAGTGCGCGCCCTTGAGCGCCGATTCGCTGAACAGGATGCCGTTGTTGGCCAGGATACCGACGCGGTACCCATTCAAGCGGGCGAAGCCCGTCACCAAAGTCGTTCCGTAGTTTTGCTTGAATTCGTCGAAGTCCGAATCGTCCACCAGCCGGGCGATGATCTCGCGCACGTCGAACGGTTTTTTCGGATCGGCCGGGATCACGCCGTAGATTTCTTCCGCGGCATAGCGCGGCGGCTTGGGCTCGGCGCGGTCCAGCTCGCCCTGTTTCTTCCAGTTCAGGTCCGCCACGATGCGGCGGGCGATGGCCAGCGCGTGGGCGTCCGTTTGGGCCAGGTGGTCGGCCACGCCGGAGATTTTTGTGTGCACATCGCCGCCGCCCAATTCCTCGGCGCTGACCACCTCGCCGGTGGCGGCGCGCACCAGCGGCGGGCCGCCCAGGAAGATGGTGCCCTGTTCCTTGACGATGACGGTTTCGTCGCTCATCGCCGGCACGTAGGCGCCGCCGGCGGTGCAGCTGCCCATCACCACCGCGATCTGCGGAATCCCGGCGGCGGACAGATTGGCCTGGTTGTAGAAAATGCGGCCGAAGTGCTCCTTGTCCGGGAACACCTCGTCCTGCAGCGGCAGGAAGGCGCCGCCGGAGTCCACCAGGTAGACGCAGGGCAAGCGGTTGTCGCGGGCGATCTCCTGCGCGCGCAAATGCTTTTTCACCGTCATCGGATAGTAGGTGCCGCCCTTGACCGTGGCGTCGTTGGCGATGATCAGGCAGTCGATGCCCGAAATGCGGCCGATGCCGGCGATCATGCCGGCGCCGGGCGCGTCGCCGCCGTACATGCCGTAGGCGGCCAGCTGGGACAGCTCGAGGAACGGCGCGCCAGAGTCGAGCAGCAGGTCGATGCGCTCGCGCGGCAACAGCTTGCCGCGCGCGGTGTGTTTGGCGCGGGCTTTCTCGCCGCCGCCCAATGCCGCCTGGGCGACCTTGTCTTTCAGATCATCCACCAGCGCGCGCATCTTGTCGGCGTTGGCGACGAAGTCCGCGGCGCGCGGCGACAGTTTGGATTCGAGAATGGGCATATTGTTTTACCTTGTCAGTCAGCGTCGACGAACCAGACGGCGGCGATCAATCCGTCGGCGTTGACGTCGTAAATGGCGACGGCGCGCAGGCGTTTTTCGCCGTCCAGCGTCACGTCTTCGTGATCGATGACGCGGCTGCCCTGCACGATGCGGTGCAGCAGCGCGGCGTGCAGCTTGGGCAGATGGAAACGCTTGCTGGCGTAGTGGTCGGCCAGCGCGGCGCGGCCGTCCAGGCTCAGCGCCATGGACGGCAAGCGGTAGACCTTGACGTCCTCGGCGTAGCAGGCGGCGAAGGCGTCCAGGTCGCGGGCGTTGTAGGCGTCAAGCTGGGCCTGGACGATGCGTTCGGCGGCGGTCATGTGCATAGCGGCTATGTGGAACTAGAGTGTTTTGCCACGGAAACACACGGAAATCGCGGCCCCATATTGGTAGCAGACTGCTTTTGCCTTGTTTCTTCCGTGCCTTCCGTGTGCTTCCGTGGCTAATGTTTTATCGAGTTTCGGACATTAACTCACGGCCTATTAGCCAGCGGCGGATCTCGCTGGTGCCGGCGCCGATCTCGTACAGTTTGGCGTCGCGCAGCAGGCGGCCGGTGGCGTATTCGTTAATGTAGCCGTTGCCGCCCAGGCACTGGATGGCGTCCAGCGCCAGCTGGGTGGCGTTCTCGGCGGCGTAGAGGATGGAGCCGGCGGCGTCCTTGCGCGTCTGGCGGCCAGTCTCGCCGCGGTCCAGCGCCTGGCCGACGGCGTAGACGTAGGCGCGGCTGGCGGACAGCTTGACGTACATATCGGCCAGCTTGCCCTGCATCAGCTGGAAGTCGCCTATCGGCTGGCCGAATTGGCTGCGCTCGTTCAGATACGGCACGACGATGTCCAGGCTGGCCTGCATAATGCCCAAGGGGCCGGCGGCCAGCACCGAGCGCTCGTAGTCCAGGCCGCTCATCAGCACTTTCACGCCATTGCCTTCGCCGCCCAGCACGTTTTCGTCCGGCACGAAACAGTTGTCGAAGAAGATGGGGTAGGTGTTGGAGCCGCGCATGCCCAGCTTGTCCAGCTTGCTGCCGTGGCTGAAGCCGGCAAAGCTTTTCTCGACGATGAAGGCGGTGATGCCCTTGGGGCCGGCGTTGACGTCGGTCTTGGCGTAGACCACCAGGGTGTCGGCGTCGCCGCCGTTGGTGATCCACATCTTGCTGCCGTTCAGCAGGTAGCCGCCATCGGTCTTGTCGGCCTTCAGCTTCATGCTGACCACGTCGGAGCCGGCGTTGGGCTCGGACATCGCCAGCGCGCCGACATGCTCACCGGAAATCAGCTTGGGCAGATATTTGGCGCGCTGCTCGTCATTGCCGTTCTTGTAGATCTGGTTGACGCACAGATTGGAGTGCGCGCCGTAGGACAGGCCCACCGAGGCGCTGGCGCGGCTGATTTCTTCCATGGCGATCATGTGGGCGAGGTAGCCCATGTCCACGCCGCCGTACTGCTCGCTGACGGTGATGCCGAGCAAGCCCAGCTCGCCGAACTTGCGCCACAGGTCGGCAGGAAACAGATTGTCCTGGTCGATGGCGGCGGCGCGCGGGGCGATTTCGCGTTCGGCGAAGTCGCGCACCGATTCGCGCAGGAGGTCGTAAGTCTCGCCGAAGGCGAAGCGCAGGCTGCTGTACATGGGGTTCTCCTCGTTTAAGCGTGCGGCGCGGCTGGCGGCGCCTGATGATCGTATCATTACTTACGTTTACGTAAACGTCAATATGTCGACATGATGGCCGCCGCAAAGGGCGGCCGGGCGCTTAGCCGCGGTTGACTACGTGGCGCAGGTTGCGCTTATCGTTCAGCAGCAGGTCTTTCACTTCCACAGGCAGCACGCGTAAGTCAGCTAACTGCCCGCGGTCGAACCAGACAAATTCCAGCGGCGCGCCGGCATCGTGGACGACGAAGGGAGACGCGCGCAGCGGCAGTGTCGAGTTTGCCGCGAGGCGGGTCTCGAAATACAGGCCGATTTCATGATTAGGCTTGCCGCAGTAGTTGAAGAAGTTCTCGGCCAACAGCAGCAGCGGGCCGCATGCCACCTGTTCGTCCAGCTCTTCGCGCATTTCCCGCTCCACCGTGGCGGCGGCATGCTCGCCTGGCTCCACGCGTCCGCCGGGCAAGGTCCAGAAGTCGTCGCTGAGCGCGCGGTGCAAGAGCACCTTCCCTTCATGCTCGATGATGGCGGCGGCGCGCAGATTGAAACGGGTGCCAGCAATGTCGACGCTGATCACTTGATATCTCCTTGGCATTTTTGGCGGGCGCGCAGCATAGCGCTTTCTCCCGTCATGGACAAGGGCGGGTATCATGGCGGCCTATGGATAGAGAAAGAAACGCGATGACGATCTGGGTAGACGCCGACGCCTGTCCCAAGGTGATACGGGAAGTGCTGTGCCGCGCGGCGCAGCGCACCGGCGTGGAGCTGGTGTTGGTCGCCAACCAGCTGCTGACGGTGCCGAAGGCGCCGAATATCCGCGCGCTGCAGGTGCCCAAGGGCTTCGACGTGGCCGACAACGAGATCGCCCGCCGCATCGAGCCGACCGACCTGCTGATCACCGGCGACATTCCGCTGGCGGCCGAAGTGTTAAGCAAGGGCGCGCAGGCGCTGAACTGGCGAGGCGACGCCTTCTCCAAGGAGACCATCGCCGCCCAACTGACGATGCGCGATTTCATGGACAATCTGCGCGCCAGCGGCGTGCAGACCGAGGGGCCGCCGCCCTTGAGCCAGGCGGATCGGCAGGCCTTTGCCCGCCAGTTGGATATCTGGTTGGCCAAACGCGCAATTTAAGAAAAACCTGCTTTTCTCACATGATCAAAAGCGGCGCTTGAAGACATGGCTCATTTGGCTGGAGCAGACCATTGTGATCGTCCGGCCAGCCCGGAGGGTAGGCTGGATAGGTGAGCCAAAAGCATAGCGAGTCGCAATCGGGAGCGGGGCTCCAAAGATAGATGCCGCTTTCTCTGAAATAGCAGAGCGGGCTTTCTGCTATGCGGCCGATAATTTCCAGTTGCTGATAAAAATATGGCGCCGACAGTATTTCAAGCGGCGAAATCTGTTCTTCATACGCGTAATGGCGGATGCGGCCTTCAATCGAATCGAACGCGGTGAATTGCAGCTCGGGATCGTGCGATGGCGTGCTTTGGGCCAGCGCTAGCAGCCGTTGCCATTCCGAAGGCGCAAGTTGATTGCTGATGTGTTGTGAGACGCCTTGGATAAAGTCTTCAAAGAAACATTGCAGCTTGGGAAGGTGCATGCTGGTCATGTCTGCCTCGATGCAGTGATGAAAGAGGGCGATACGACCATTATAGTTTTCTCCCCAATGCCAGCTAGGGAAGGTCTGAACAAGTCTCCAATCTTCCCGTAAACTGACTCCCCCTCAGTCAGATCCAGGACGCCAGCATGCGACAGCAGATGACCTTCACCGATCTCGAACTCGCCGCTAAGAAGAAGCGCACCCGCCGCGAAATCTTTCTGACAGAGATGGATCAGGTCATGCCTTGGGCGCAGCTCGAAGCCGTCATCGATCCAGTGTATCCCAAGCCTGGCAACGGTCGCCGCCCCTACCCGTTGTCCGCCATGCTGCGCGTCTACTGCCTGCAGCACTGGTACAGCCTGTCCGATCCCGCCATGGAAGAAAGCCTGTACGAGATCGCCTCCATGCGCCAGTTCGCCGGCCTCTCCCTGGACGCCGTCCCGGACGAAACCACCCTGCTGAACTTCCGCCATCTGCTGGAAAAGCACCAGCTGACCCACGCTCTGTTTACCGCCATCCACCAGCATCTCTGCGACAAAGGGCTGATGTTGAAGCAAGGCACCATCGTCGATGCCACCCTGATCCACGCGCCCAGCTCCACCAAAAACGCTCAGGGCGAGCGCGATCCGGACATGCATCAAACCAAGAAGGGCAATCAGTGGTACTTCGGCATGAAGGCCCATATCGGCGTCGACGCCCAGTCCGGCTTGGTGCATCACGTGGCCGGCACCCCCGCCAATGTGGCGGATGTCACGATGGTCGATCAGTTGTTGCACGGCGAGGAAATCGATGTGTTTGGCGACGCCGGCTTTGCTGGCGTGCACAAGCGAGCCGAACACCAATCGCGAGCGGTGCGTTGGTGGATTGCGATGAGGCCCGGCCAGCGCAAAGCGCTGACCGATTCAGCCGACGACCGGCAGATCCAGCTGGGCGAAATGGTCAAAGCCAAGATTCGGGCCAAAGTGGAGCATCCGTTTCGGGTCATCAAGCAGCAGTTTGGCTACCTGAAAACACGCTACCGCGGTTTGAAGAAGAACACCGCGCAACTGATGACGCTGTTTGGGCTGGCCAACATCTGGCTGGCGCGAAAGGCCTTGCTGGCGGCGAGTTAAAAGGCCGGATGACCGGAAGCACCCGGTCATCCTCATGGCGGGCGATCTGGAATTGGTGGGTGAAATGCAACCGAAGCCCCGCGAGAAATTGCATTTCTGTTTGCGTGGCAGGTTGTTCAGACCTTCCCTAGGGGAGAAAACCGCCTTATTTATTTTAAATGATCATGATAAAATCAGCGATTTTTTGGCAGGCCTCCACTCGGCAAGCTGAGGCGCGCTGGCATTGATGATCACGCCTATGATGACAATGCACGAGAAGAAGACTTTTTGCATGGTTATGATCTCTCCTAGTACAAGATGAGAGAATAGCAGAGCAAAAGCTGGAACCAGCAGGTAGCTGGGTGCGCTCAGTATCAATTGATTATTGCTTAGCAATAGGGTCCACAATCCATATCCCACCAATGTGGTAATGTACCCTTGGAAGGCGATGGCTAGCCAGGCTTGATTGTCGATCTGTTCAATGGTGTGGATGATGGTCATGCCATTGCTCAAGTTGATCAGCAATAAAAACAGGGCAGATACCAGACTGCCCCATGCGACAAAGCTGATCGGGCGTTCGGTGCGGGAAAGCCTCACCGCAAGATTGGCGAAAGTCCAGCTAAAGGCGGAACCTAAAACCAAGGCGATGCCTGCGGTATTGATGCCTCCCTCTTTTATTCTGGAAATAGAGTAAATTCCCACGAATGCGATCAGGCATCCAATGACATTGAACTTATTCCATTTTTCCTTGAGAACCATGATTCCGCCAATGGCGGTGAAGAGAGAGCCGGCTTGCATGATGACCGACGAGATGCCGGTATCGATGCCGGTTTTCAATCCCTTGAAAAACAGAAACAGACCAAAAGAAAAAGCCAGTCCATACAGCAAGACGTAAGGAAAGTCGGCGCGCTTGACTCGCAAGAACAAGCAGGCCGGCAGCGCTGCGAACATGACGCGCAACATTGCGGTCTCGGCGGGGTCGATTTTGATTCCGCTGATCTTTGCCGCAACGTAATTAAAGCCGAAGATGCTGGTGGATAGCAGAATGATAAGAATGGTTTTACTGTTTTTCATGTCATTCCACCAGCAGGTTGTATGTCATGTGGTCTTTGAATATTGCGCGTGATATGACTGACTGGTAACCCATTTTTCGGGCGGTATCAATCAGGTTTTGTTGGTTCAGTGCGCCAAATTTATCTTTTAAAGACTCAATTCTATTTTCAATCGTGCGCGTGGATAAATCGTAGATGGAGGCGATGCGCTTGACCGGCACGCCACGGAGCAGCAGCGTCAGGACTGACAATTCATTTTCGTTAAGCGGGATTTTGAGTTCCTTGGACTCCAGCAGCTGCGCATAAGAAGCCGCAACTAGTTTTTCCACTTTGATAGCCGGTTCGATTCCCCACAGAATGTCGCTCCAGAAAGTGGTATCGCAAGTCAAGTCCTCGCCGGTAAATAGAATAAGCGGATCTTTGCCGTTGAGCAGGGCGGGGTACTTGCGGAACTTGTAGGCGCGCGGATCGCCGTTGCGATGAGGGTGAATGCTTCCCATGATGATCTTTTTTTTCTGGAGCAGCACCATTTGATCTTGTTCATACATGAGCTGGGACAGAACGGAAATCCCATTGGGCATGTCCCCAGACTTCTTGCCAATGATTTGTTCCCGCGGCAAACCATGAAAGTCTGCATAGCTGGCGTTAACGTACAGGAAATTGTGCTGGAGGTCTTTGGCGCCAGCCATTTGTCCAACGCTTTCCAGTTGATCGATGAAGGTCTCCAGTTCCGCAAAACTCTTGAATGAATAGATGGGGTGCATTTTTGTCTCGATCGATATGATTAAAATAAGTACAAATATATATAATATACATTATACATATTCCAATCGCATGATAGGCTTATGGGAAGACAGTAAACAAAGCCGATGGAAATACGGGACGGTTCCCTGGCTGGCCAAGATCCCAAGACCAGGTCTTGCATGGATGGGCGTCATCAATGCAAAAAGCCCCCAAGGTCGGTAATGCCGTTCACTTAAGGATTTTCGGGCGACTTTTCTGGCCTTGAGAGCACAGGAATCCACAAAAAAAGCACCGTTTCACATGCATGGAGACGGTGCTTTTCTCTTAAGTGAACGGCATTACCCCAAGGTCGGGGGCTTTGTCGTTGCGGGCGGGAGGATCAGGCCTTGCCCAGATGCGGCTCGGCGTGGAAGTTTTCTTCTGCGGCCTTCGCTGCGCCCGGCTGGCGGATGATCAGCGAGAACAGCAACGATACGATCAGCAGCGCCAGGATCAGGTGGAAGGTAGCCAGGAAGCCGCCGAACAGCGAGGCCACGATGGAGCCGACGATGCTGCCGATGCCGAAGCCCAGGTAGATCACGCCGTAGTTCTTGGTCAGGTTGTTCAGGCCGAAGAAATCGCTGACCAGCGACGGGTAGACGGTGATGGTGCCGCCGAAGCTGAAGGCGATGCAGGCGATGGCGGCGAAGAACAGCGTGACGTTCAGCGGCACAAACAGCAGGGTCAGCATGCCGGCCAAGGCGGCGATCTGGGCGAGGGTGATGACGCGGATGCGCGGCATCTTGTCGGACAGGATGCCCAGCACCAGGCGGCCGGACAGATTGGCCACCGCGATCACGGCGACGGCATTGGCGGCGGTCAGCGCCGGCAGGTGAACGAAGCTTTCGCCGATGTCCTTGGCCACGCCGATCACATACAGGCCGCTCATGCATACAGTCAGGAACATCATGGCCAGCATCCAGTATTGCGGCTGGCGCATCGATTCGGCCAGCGTGAAGTCTCGGCTGCCGCTGGTTTGCGCGGCGATCGGCTGTTGGGGCGCATCGGTCATCAGCAGCGCGCCGGCCAGCACCATGGACATGGCGATCAGCCCCCACAGCTGGAAAGTGGCTTCCAGGCTAAAGTGCGACAGCAGCGCCAGATTGATGAACTTGAAGCCCAGGCTGCCCAGGCCGTAAGCGCCGATGGCGCAGGCCGAGATCAGGCCCTTGCGTTCCGGGAACCATTTCACGCAGTTGGACAGCGACATCAAATAGCCTGCGCCGTCGGCGAAGCCCACCAGCAGGCCGGCGCACAGGTAGAGCATGACCAGGTTGTTGGCTTGCGAGGTCAGATAGAAGCCCAGGCCGAGCATCAGGCCGGAGGCGATGGCCACCTTGCGCACGCCGAAGCGCTCCTGTAGCTTGCCAGCCAGGGAAGAGGCGACAGCCAGGGCCAGGCTCAGCAGGCCGAAGGCGAAGGCCACCTGGCTGACCGGTTCGGAGAGCTTGTGCGACAGTTGGGCGTTGAACAGGCTCCAGGTGTAAACGGAACCCAGGGCGAACTGGGTGAGAACGGTGCCGGCCAGGGTACGGTAGCGGATGGCATTGAGAGAGGCATTCATGGCGCTGCTCGCTTAAAGTCATTACTGTTGGCATGACTATAAGCCCGCGCTTATAGAGACGGCGCAGCGCGGGAATGAAATGCAGGCGGCGCGGAATGAACTGCAATCAGAGGTGCATCAGTTGCCTGAACGCCTTGATGTTGCTGCGGCTGACCGGGATTTCCGCCTTCAGGTCGTACAGCTTGATGATGTAAGTGCTGTTCTGCCACGGCGCGATTTCACGGATCTTGTGGATGTTGACGCAATACGAGCGGTGGCAGCGGAAGAAGCTGTCTGCTGGGAGACGGGACACGAATTCGCTGATGCTCATCGCCATCACGTAGCGGTCGCGCGCGGTGTAGACCAGGGTGACTTTCTCGTCCGCCTCGACGTAATAGATGTCGTCGCAGGGCGTGACGATGATGCTGTCGCCCTTGGCCAGGTTGACGGTGCGGCTGACGGGCGCGGATTCGGGGAGGGGCGCCGCTATGTGCGGCGCTGTGGCCGGCGGCGCCTGTTCCAGCGCTTCCAGCTTGGCCAGCAGGCTGATGATGCGCGTCTCGTTATACGGCTTGAGTATGTAATCGAAGGCTTCCACTTCAAACGCCTCCACCGCGAACTCCTTGTAGGCGGTGACGAAGACGATGCGCGGCGGTTTGGCTGCTTTATGCAGGTTCTTGGCCAGCAACAGGCCGTCGATGGACGGGATGTTGATGTCCAGAAACACCACGTCCACGACTTGCTCCTGCAGGAATTTGAACGCTTCCAGCCCGTCCTCCACGCTGGCGGCGATCTCGATGGCGCTGTGTTCCTGTATCAAATAGGCCAGTTCCTGGCGCGCCAGGTATTCGTCTTCCACAATCAGCGCCTTCATGCGACTTCCTCCAGCGGCAGCTCAAAACTCACTTCGGTGCCCGGCTCCAGCCGGGTAAGCCGCAGGCCCTCGCCGTACAAGAGCTTGATGCGCTCGTTGACGTTGGATAGGCCGATGCTGCGGCTTTCCACTTTGCCTCTGGCGATGCCGTCCATCACTTCCTGGCTGATGCCGTAGCCGGTGTCGCGCACCGACACATGGATGCGGTCGTCCAGCTTCTTCACCGAGATGCGCACCTCGCCCGGCTCCTTGCGCGGCTGGATGCCATGCAGGATGGCATTTTCCACCAGCGGCTGCAGCAGCAGGCTGGGCACGCGCGCATGGACCTCGTCCACGTCGAATACGACGGACAGCTTGCTGCCGAAGCGCGCCTGCTCGATGGCCACGTAGTCGCGCACCTGCTTCAGTTCTTCCTGGATGTCGATCAGGGTGTCGCCCAGCGATAGGTTGTAGCGCAGGTAGTCGGCCAGCTTGGCGATCAGCTGCCGCGCCTCCGACGGCTGGATGCGGATCAAGGACGAGATGGCGTTCAGCGCGTTGAACAGGAAGTGCGGGTTGATCTTGCTCTGCAGCGCGGCGAACTCGGCTTTGCGCGCCATCTCCTGCAGCTGCTTGATGCGCGACGCCTCCATCTGGGTGGAGATCAGCTGCGACAGGCCCAGCCCCAGCTCGCGCAGCGAGCCGGTGATGCCGCCGCTCTGGCGGAAGAAGATTTTCAGCGTGCCGGTGACGCGGCCGTTTTCGCGCAGCGGGATGATGATCACCGAGTGGAAATCCGCCACCCGGTACTGGCGCAGGTCGTTTTCGATGATGATCTGGTCCTGCTCCACCGCGCGGCGGGTGATCTCGCCGATGGCGGAGTGGGCGGCCGGTTCGTAGTAGTCCTTGCCCAGCCCCACGTAGGCCAGCACGTCGCGGGTATCGGTGATGGCCACCGCGTCGGCGCCGATGTGGTTGCGGATCACCGTGCACACTTCCACCAGCGCGTCGCGGTCCACGTTCTGGAAATAGGGCAGGGTGCGGTTGGCGATGGTCAGCGCCAGCTTGGCCTGGCGAGCCGCCAGCAGCTCTTTTTCGTCGTCCAGATCCTGCACCAGCCGGATGATCAAGCCGATGCAGACGGTGCCGGTGATCATCGGGTAGGCGATGTGGCTGACGATGGCGTGGCCTACCTTAGGCTCGGTGAACCATAGAATCAAGGCCATGGTCAGGCTTTCGCAGCCGACGCCGGCGGCGATGCCGTACAGCCACAAGCGCTGGCGGCCGGCGCGGTAGTGAATGAAGGTGGACAGCAGGCCGGCGCAGATGCTGGAGATCAGGCAGGGCAGCGAGGTGTAGCCGTGGATGTCTATCAGGTAGCGGTGCAGGCCGGAAACGATGCCGGCCGGAATGCCCACCCAGGGGCCGAACAGAATGCCGCCGGCCAGGATGGCGATGGTGCGGACATTGACCAGCGAGCCGTCCACCGGAATGCCGGTATAGGTGCTGAACACGGCGAACAGGCAGAACAGCAGCGAGACGCCGGCCAGTTCCGCCGGGCTGTGCTTCTGCTGGCGCAACAGGTCTTGGAACGGCCGGATGCGGGTGAGGAAGAACAGCGCCATCAGCATCAGCGCGGCGCGTTCAAAAACCGCCAGTAGCAGCATATTGGGATTGTCTATCATTCGGGGCCTGGCCGCGCGCGGCGGCGGGATGGGAGCCAAAACAGTTGACAGTATTTTAAGGCATGGTTGGGCCTGGGTCAGACATTCGCGCGATAAAAGACCGCTGACATGCCGAGACGTTCTGTCGCTACAGGCGGATTTCCAGTTTGTCCGTTCCTTCTGCCGGGTAGGCGCAGCACAGCAGGATTTCGCCCGGCGCGGTTTCATAGTCCGGCGGCTGCAGATAGGTGGCTTGGCCCGCCAGCAGGGCGGCGCGGCAGCTGCCGCAGGTGCCGCCGCGGCAGCTGAAGTCCGGGTTCAGGCCGCAGGCTTCCGCCAGCTCCAGCAGGCTGCCCTGGCCGGGTTGCCACGCCGCGTCCAGCTCGGCATCGCTGAAGCGGACCGCGACGGCGTGGTCGGCCATCGGCGGCAGGGTTGGCCCGGCGCGGCCGATGCGTTGCAGACCTGCCGGACCGAAGGCCTCGGCGTGGATGCGGCTGTCTGCCACGACTGCGCCAATCAGCTGATCGTACAAGGCCTGCATGAAGCCGGCGGGGCCGCACAGGTAGAAGTCTCCGGCCAGATCCGCGCCAAACCGGCGCAATAGCTTGATGTCGACGCGTCCGGCGTGCTGGTAGTCCTGGCCTGGGCGACGGTTTGTTTCCGGCTGGCTTGCCGCCTTGACGACGCGCAGCTTGCCTGCCGCCCTGGCTTGCAAGGCGTCCAGCTCTGCGTCGAACGCGCGTTCGGCCACGGTTTTGGTGGCGTAGACCAGCAGCGTGGGCGGCATCGCGGCGGCTTGTTCCGTCAACTGGTGCAGCATGGCCAGCAGCGGCGTGATGCCGATGCCGCCTGCCAGCAGCGTAATGGGCCTTTCCAGGCTGGATACGGTGAAGTCGCCGCGCGGCGGCAGCGCCTCCACGATGTCGCCCGGCGCCAGCTGGTGCAGCCGGGCGGATGCCTTGCCCTGGCGCTTGACGCTGATGCGGTAAGCGCCGGTCTGAGAAAGCGTGTAATTGCGCAAGCGCGCGCCGTCCACGCCCATCACCTTGAGGCTCAGGTGCTGGCCAGGCAGGAAGGGCGGCGGGGGCGAGCCGTCCGCCGGTTCCAGATAGATCGACCGCACGACATCGCTCTCGTCGGCCACATGGGTTACCCGCAGCGGCAGCCATTGCCGGGCGGGGGCCGGCTGCGGCCAGGCACCGGTGGCCAGGGCGAACGGCGAATATTCGCGCAGCGTCCAGCGCAGCGCCAGGGCGTTGCGGCGGCGCACCACCCGCTCGACTCGGAAAGACCACAGCCGCTCGGCGCCATGGAAAACGGACGCGGCGTCGCCATCCCGCACCTCGGCGCGGCCAGCCAGCTGCAGCGTGTCGCCGCTGGAGAAGTCGATGAACAAGAGGCCGGCGCGCGGATGGCGCAGCAGATTGCCCAGGGTGTTGAAGTAGCCGTTCCCCGGAAAATCCGGAATGGTCAGTGTGTCGCCGTCGACTCTGACGAAGCCGGGCTTGCCGCCGCGATGCGATACATCGACCTGCCAGCCGGGTTGGCCATCGTCGCCGGGGAAGGCGCTGGCGACGAAGAAGGTGTCGGCGGAGGCGATGGCTGCGCGGGCGTCCTCGTCCAGCTCGTCCATCCATTCCACCGTGCCCACGATGCGCGGCCCCGGTTCGCGGGCAAATTCAAATTCGCGCAGCTGGATGTACTTGGGGCAGTTGCCGAATGACTGGCGCACCGCCAGCGCGCAACCGGCCTTGTCCAGCGCAATCAGTTGGCCGTTCATGCGGTTGCGGCGGCGCGTGTGCAGTTCGATGCCGAGCAGGCCCACCGCCGCGCCGGAACGCAGGCAATCGCGCAGCGGGTCGGCAGGGCTGGGCAGGGCGGCGAGGCGCAATTCGCGCGGATCGGGCGAATCAACAAAACCGGGCGCGCCCTCCACCACGCCCGCCCACGGCCTGCCGGCATCGTCCAGCGCCGCCAGCACCACGAAAGGGAGCTGGCGGAAGAAAGCGCGATGCTGATCCGGCATGTGGTCGCGCAGATTGCGCGGCCCGACCACGGCCATTTGCTCCAGGCTGCCGGCGCGGCGCTGCATTTCCAGTTCGCCGGAATGCCAGGGCTGCAGGGGAGAACGATGCTCGCTCATGGGACGCTCCGTGGGGCGATCAGTGGTTTTCGGGTTCCAGCGCCGCCAGCAGTTCCGCCAGCCGCTTTTGCAGCGCCTCCACGCTGCGCGCCGGCAGCGCGGACAGAATGGCGTGCTCGTTGGCGACATGCGCCTCCACCGCGCGCTCGATCAGCGCGAAGCCCGCGTCGCTGAGTCTGACCAGCGTGCTGCGCGCGTCCTGGCTGCAGGCTTCGCGCACGATCCAGCCCTTGCCTTCCAGAACTTTCAGCCGGTGCGTCATGGTGCCGGAGGTGACCATCATCGTCGAGAACAATTCGGTGGGCGCCAGCCGATACGGCGCGCCGGCCCGGCGCAGCGTGGCCAGCATGTCGAACTCCCAGGCGCTGAGGCCATATTGCTGGAATACCACATCCAGCCTGTGCTCCAGCAGCGCCGCACAGCGGCCCAGCCTGCCGATCAGCCCCATGGGGCTGACGTCCAGATCCGGCCGCTCTCTGGCCCATTGTTCCAGAATGCGGTCCACCGCGTCGCCGTTTTCGCTTTTCGTCATATGAAATCTGTCTTGATCTCAAGATTAATTTGCCTTGAATTCGAGATAAATGTTATCTTGAATTCAAGCTAAATGCGCTTCGATTATAAACGTAAACGAGAGGATTGCCCATGACGGCGAATACGGGAATCGGCCAGTGGCGGGATGTGTTGTTGACCGCGCTCACGCCGGTGATCTGGGGTTCGACTTATATCGTCACCACCGAGCTGCTGCCGCCCGATCGGCCGTTCACCGCGGCCTTGCTGCGCGTGCTGCCGGCCGGACTCTTGCTGGTGATGATGGGCGGCTGGCGTCCGCGGACAGGGGAGTGGGGCAAGCTGCTGATGTTGTCCGCGCTGAATATCGGCGCGTTCCAGGCGCTGTTGTTCGTCGCCGCCTATCGCTTGCCGGGCGGGCTGGCGGCGGTCGTCGGCGCTTGCCAGCCCTTGCTGGTGATGACGCTGGCCTGGCGGCTGGACAGCCGGCGTCCGGCGGCGATGGCCTTGTGGGCCAGCCTGGCCGGCGTGGCCGGCATGGCCTTGCTGCTGCTGTCGCCAGGCACGCGCTGGGATGGGTTGGGCATGTTGGCGGCCTTTGGCGGCGCGGTGGTGATGGCTTGCGGCACCTATCTGACGCGGCGCTGGAAATTGTCGGCGCCGGTCACCGCGCTGACAGGCTGGCAGCTGTCGCTGGGCGGACTGATGCTGCTGCCGCTGGCCCTGGCCATCGATCCGCCTCTGCCGCGTCTGGGGTGGGCGCAATTTGCCGGCTATGGCTACCTGACCCTGTTTGGCGCGCTGCTTGCCTATCTTTTGTGGTTCCGCGGCATCGCGCGGCTGTCGCCGGTGGCGGTGTCGTCGCTGGGCCTGCTCAGCCCAATGACGGCCGTGGTGTTGGGTTGGGCCCTGCTGGGCCAGGCGCTTTCCGCGCAATCGCTGCTGGGCATGGCGGTGGTGTTGGGCAGCGTGCTGGCGGTGCAACGCAGCATGATGGCGCCGCCCGCTCCCAAGGAGGGCGTCGCCGTCCGCTTCAATTGATCCGCGCCATCAGCAGCGCGTCGCCAAAGCGGCCGTCGATGCGGATGGCGTCGCGCAGATGACCCTCCTGCTGGAAGCCATGGCGGCGATACAGCTGAATGGCGCGGCGGTTGTCGGCGTGCACTGTCAGCTCCACGCGATGAAGGCCGCGCTTGGCGGCGAGCGCCAGTGTTTGCTCCAGCAGCCAGCCGCCCAGGCCTAGGCCGCGATGCGCCGGCAGCATGCCCATGCCCAGGGTGCCGCGGTGGCGGTGAATGGGCCACTCGTGGGGAGAAACGTCGCACCAGCCCACCACCTGATCGCCGTACAGCAGCAACAGGTGCGGGGCGTTCGCGGCCAGTTGCCGCGCCACATATTGCGCCGACAACTGCTGCGAAATTTCCAGAAACGATAGGTAGCGGCGTTCGCGCGCCACGCTGTCGGTCACGCGCCAGAAGTCTTCAGCCCGATCGGCGGTCAGCGCTTGCAGCGAGTAAGGCGTGGTATAGGGGCTGGGCATGCGGCATCTCCAATGCAGATTTGTTTATTTTGTCTGCTTTGAAATGACGATGCAATTTTATTGAAGTCAGGCGGCCGCGCCGTCGCTGGCGATCACCTTGCGGCAGTGCGCTTCCAGCGTGCCGATTTCGTCCAATACGGCGTCGATGTCGCGCCGCTGCTCTTCCAGCTGGCGGCGGCGCGCCTGCAGCAGGTCCAGCAATTTTTGCGACTGGCTGGCCTCGTCGCGCGCCAGCTGGTACATGTCTATGATCTCGCGAATCTCGGCCAAGGACAGGCCGATGCGCTTGCCGCGCAGGATCAGCTTGAGCCGCGCGCGGTCGCGCCGGGTGAACAGGCGCTGGCGGCCATCGCGTTGCGGCTCGATCAGGCCTTGTTCTTCATAGAAGCGTATGGTGCGCAGCGTGACATCGAATTCGCGCGCCAGGTCGGAGATGGTGAAAAATTCGGCTTGGTTCATAAAGTCTTCCTTGAGGCGGCGATTGTAGCGTTTTTCCCAACGCAGCAGCGCAAAGCTTGATTTACGTTTACGTAATCGTCAATCTGTCATTCGCAAACGACTTCAACGGGAGGGCTTGATGCCGCAGTTCAGCTATGCCAACGGCGCCGTCGCGCAGCCGCTGCTGGGACAGACCATAGGGCGTTTTTTCGACGAGGCCTGCGAGCGCCATGGCGACAGATTGGCGCTGCGCGTGCGGCATCAGGATATCCGCTGGAGCTATGCCGAACTGAGGCGGCAGGTGGACAGCCTGGCTTGCGGCCTGCGCCGTTTGGGCCTGCAGCCCGGCGAACGGGTGGGCATCTGGTCGCAGAACCGGGCCGAGTGGGTGCTGATGCAATTCGCCGCCGCCAAGGCGGGGCTGGTGCTGGTCAACATCAATCCCGGCTATCGCCGCGCCGAGCTGGAATATGCGCTGAACAAGGTGCAGTGCCGCGCGCTGGTCTTGTCGCCCAGCTTCAAGAGCAGCGATTACGTCGCCATGATCCGCGATCTGGCGCCGGAGCTGGACCACTGCCAGCCCGGGGAACTGAGCGCGGCTAGGCTGCCGGATCTGCGTTGGGTGGTGCGGATGGGGCAGCAGGCATTGCCGGGCATGCTGGCTTTTTCCCAGTTGCTGGCCGAGCCGTCGGAACAAGAACTGGCCGAATTGCGAGCTTTGGGCGACACGCTGCAGTTCGACGAGGCGGTCAATATCCAGTTCACGTCAGGCACCACTGGCCACCCCAAGGGCGCCACGCTGTCGCACCACAATATCCTCAACAACGCCTGGTTCGTCGGCGCAGCCATGAAGCTGGGGCCGGGCGACAGGCTGTGCATTCCGGTGCCGCTTTATCACTGCTTCGGCATGGTGATGGGCAGCCTGTGCTGCGTCTGCCACGGCGCGGCCATGGTGTTCCCGGCCGAGGGCTTTGATGCCGAGGCGGTGCTGGAGGCGGTGCAGCAGGAGCGCTGCACCGCCTTGCATGGCGTGCCGACCATGTTTATTTCCCTGCTCGATCATCCGCGCTTCGGCGAATTCGACCTGAGCAGCCTGCGCACCGGCATCATGGCGGGCAGCCCGTGCCCGGTGGAGGTGATGCGCCGGGTGATAGAGCGTATGGACATGGCCGAGGTGACGATTTGTTACGGCATGACGGAAACCAGCCCGGTCAGCCTGCAGAGCGCCACGGACACGCCGCTGGCGCAGCGCGTCAGCACCGTGGGCTTCGTTCACCCGCATGTCGAGGTGAAGATCGTCGATGCCGAAGGCCGTATTGTGCCGCGTGGCGTCAGCGGCGAGCTGTGCGTGCGCGGCTATTCGGTGATGCTGGGCTATTGGGGCGACGAAGAGATGACGCGCGCCGCCATCGATGGCGCCGGCTGGATGCATAGCGGCGACCTGGCCGCGATGAACGAGGACGGCTCGGTCAATATCGTGGGGCGAGTCAAGGACATGGTGATCCGCGGCGGCGAGAACGTCTATCCGCGCGAGATAGAAGAGTTTCTGTACCGCCATCCCAAGATCCAGGAGGTGCAGGTGATAGGGGTGCCGGATGTCCGCTATGGCGAGGAGCTATGCGCCTGGATCCGCCTGCGCGATGGCGAACAGGCCAGCGCCGAGGAGATCCGCGCTTTTTGCCAGGGGCAGATCGCGCATTACAAGATTCCGCGTTACATCGAATTTGTGGACAGCTTCCCGATGACGGTCACCGGCAAGATACAGAAGTACTTGATGCGGCGGCAGGTGCTGGAGAAGCTGGGGCTGGACGATGTGAAAACCGCATGATATCGGACAAGCGATGACAGCAAAATGCGCCGCCAGAGCCACGCTTTTGGCTTACAATGCCGCCAAACCGATTCACCTTGAGGAATGACACCATGACCGTGACCGAATTCAACGATGCAGACCTGACCCGTCTTGAAACGCTGCTGACGCCGTTGTCCGCCAGCGGCAGCACCATGCGCCCGGACGAAGTGCAGGGCTTCTTCGCCGCGCTGGCCAGCGGTCCGGACAAGGTGGACGCCGCGTTCTGGCTGCCGGAAGTGCTGGGCGACGCGCCGGCCTTTGAAAACGCGGCGGACGAAACCGAACTGAAGGCTCTGCTGCAGAAGCTGTTCGACAGCATCCGCGAAACGCTGGCCGAAGGCGACGAGCTGGACATGATCCTGTACGCCGAAGAAGGCAGCGAAGAGGAGGGCGAGCCGGACTACTGGCCGTGGGCCAACGCCTACCTGTACGCGCTGGATCTGGTCGACACTGACTGGTTCGAAGTGGCGGAAGAGGACGAAGGCTTCGAAAGCCTGATGATGCCGATGCTGGTGCTGGGCGGCGCCTTTGAGGACGAGGACGGCGGCGAAGACCTGCTGACCTTCACCGATGAGGAAGTCGAAGGCTATAAGGAAGAGCTGACCGACGCCCTGGTGGCCGTGTTCGGCTACTGGCGCGCCAAGGAACAGGCGCCGACCACGGTTCGCCGCGAAGGCGACAAAGTCGGCCGCAATGATATGTGCCCGTGCGGCAGCGGCAAGAAGTACAAGGCCTGCTGCGGCGCCAACTAAACCTGATCGGCTGGCTGGGTTCAGAAAGCGGACGCGAGTCCGCTTTTTTCATGGGCCTGGCCTAGGTTGGCGATAAGGGCATGGATTGCTTGCCGCGCCGTTCCGGAGCCAGCGATGGCCGCCGCCATCCGTTTGGGTCACCATCATTCGCCCCGCCTCTGTTTTGGCGGCGGCCTTTTCCCGCTACGCTAAGCGCCGCCGCCATCCGTTGCGGAGCATGGCCGCCATCAAATTTGTTTCAAATCAAGAGAGGTCCGACTGCCGCGGCGCGACAAACGATAAGCCTGTAAATTAGCAATGGTTAATTTACATTAAGGATCAGGTCATGGAGCTGCTGCTTGGCCTTATCGTCACCATTCTGGTGGGACGCTATATTTTCAAGGGTTATTCCGCCACTGGGGTCTTGCTGGTCGGCGGTCTGTTTCTGCTGCTGGTTTCCGTGCTGCTGGGGCATGCCATTCTGCCCAAGAATGTGGCGAGCACGGGTCATCCTTTTGCAGATATTCCGGAATACGTCAAGTTCTTGCTCAGCAATCGCGCTGCCGATCTGGGCCTGATGGTGATGGCCCTGTGCGGCTTTGCCAGTTACACCACGCATATTGGCGCCAACGACATGGTGGTCAAGCTCGCGTCTCGTCCCTTGAGCAAGATACATTCGCCGTATGTGCTGATGGTGGCGGCGTATTTTGTCGCCTGCGTGCTGTCGCTGGCGGTGTCTTCAGCCACCGGCCTGGGCGTGTTGCTGATGGCCACGCTGTTTCCCTTGATGGTGAATATGGGCATCAGCCGCGGCGCCGCGGCGGCGATTTGCGCCTCGCCGGCGGCGGTGATCCTGTCGCCCACTTCCGGCGACGTGGTGATCGCGGCCCAGGCTTCGCAGATGCCCTTGATCGATTTCGCTTTCAAGACCACGCTGCCCATCTCCATCGCGGCCATCCTGTGCATGGGCGCCACGCATTTCTTCTGGCAACGCTATCTGGACCGCAGGGCCGGCGTGGCGCTGAGCCGCCAGGATGTGAAGGAGATCCAGACCCAGGCGCCGGCGTTTTATGCGCTGCTGCCGTTCACTCCCATCGTCGGCGTGCTGGTGTTCAACGGCAAGATCGCGCCTGAGCTGCACATCGTCACCATCCTGATCATCTGCATTCTGCTGACGTCTTGCCTCGAATTCATCCGCTATCGCCATGCCAAGCCGGTGTTCGCCGGGCTGGACACGGTTTATAAGGGCATGGGCGACGCGTTCACCAGCGTGGTCATGTTGATCGTCGCCGCCGGCGTGTTCGCGCAGGGGCTGTCCACGCTGGGTTTCATCAGCCAGTTGATCGCGTTGGCGCAGTCATTCGGCTCCGGCGCCGTGGTGCTGATGCTGGTGTTGGTGGCGATCACCACCATCGCCGCGCTGACCACCGGTTCCGGCAATGCGCCGTTCTACGCTTTTGTCGAGCTGATTCCCAAACTGGCGGCGCAGTCCGGCATCAATCCGGCCTTCCTGGCCATCCCCATGCTGCAGGCGTCCAATCTGGGGCGCACGGTGTCGCCGGTGTCCGGCGTGGTGGTGGCCTGTTCCGGCATGAGCCAGGTGTCGCCTTTCGAGATCGTCAAGCGCACGTCCTTGCCGATAGCGGTGGGGCTGGCGGTGGTGATCGCGGGTACCTGCGTGCTGGTGCCGGCCTGATGGCTGGGGGCTGTTGACGTTTGGTGGGTGGATCGCGTTTGCGCCGATTTGTGCCGGAAGCAAGGCGCACAGTCCGCCGCATAGTCATTCTATGCAAGGGCTGGGCAACGTGGCTTCCGGCACAAAGCGGCCAAACCCGCATGGCCGGGCGCCTTTCGCGCCGACTCTTCGTTGTTCCGCGCTGGCAGAGAATGACTATGCGGAGCGCGAAATGCCTCGATTTGGCGCAAAACGCATCCCGGCGCGACCTCTCACCAAACGTCAACAGCTCCTAGGGTTCAGGCTATGCCGAATCGCTCATCCAGCAGCTTGCTGGTCAACTGATGCAAGCCTTGCAATTGGGCTTGGGTGGCAGGGGGCAGGGCATTCAATTGGATCAGCACCTGGCAGGTTTCCTGCAAGCCGCGGTCCAGGCCCTGGCGCGCCAGCGGCGCGAAGGCGAGGCCGGCTTCGCGGATAGATAAGTGGGGATGGGACTGGCAGTAGCGTTCGAACAGCATGGCGATGCCCAGCAGCAGATGCTGGCTGTGGCTGGTGCCGGGCAATTCCCCCTCCGGCCGCGGCCCCGGGGCGTGATCGAGTCCAGCCAGATGCGCCACTTGATCCATGGTCGCGCTGTACAGCAACTCTGCGGCCTGATGGCCGCGGCTCAGGCCGATGTCGGCGCTATCGTCCTGTTCTGGCTGTTGTTCGCCATGGCCGCCGGCGCGCCATCCCTCGCTGCTTACGCGGTTGCCCTGGCGCGGATGCACCGGGCTGATCGGAGAGATGATGATGTCGTCGTCGATGGCCATGGCAGGGACTCCGCCGCTTCAGCCGATCAGCTGCCGCTGCCTTGGTTGGACGCGGCTTGCGTTTTGCTGCTGTCTTGATATTGCGACAGGAAATTATTAAAGCCTTGCTCCACCAGGTTGTAGGTTTTCTGCGCGTTGGCGGAGACATCGCCATTGAACACGTTCAGGTTTTTCAGGATATCCGTGGCTTCTTGATAGCCCTGCTCAAAACCCTGGCGCACAAGCTTGATGAAGCTCTGGGCCTGATCGCTCGCGTTCTGGTCCGGATGCTGCTGCTGATACAGGCCAAACAAGCCCAGCGCGCCGTCGAGGATGCGCTTGGACGTGGCGTCGGGAGACATGTCATCGTCGCTGGCGCTGTTGCTGGCGCCGCTGCTGTCCTGTTGCTGGATCGAAATGCTCAGCTGCGTGCTGCTGATCTGGAGACTGGCGCTGCCCTGGCTTCCGCTCTGGTTGTTGCCATTGGCGAAGTCGGCGTTCAGAACCTGGTTGATGTTGGTGATCGAGGCCTTGAGCAGCAGAGATTGAGACTGTTTTCCGCTGCTGATGGATACGCTGAGCGATTCAACCAGCAGCTGATTCAGTTGGTTGCGTGCGGTCTGGGCGCTGTAGGCGCTGTTTTGCGTTTGCGACGCGCCGCCGGTTTGGCTGGGCTGGTTGTTGTTCAATGACGAGATTGACATCACAGACTCCTATCGGCGCATGGTTGCCGCTTGGCGCTCGCTAAGGGTGGAGGGGAATGACTTTAAGTATGACTTTATTTCGGCCGCGGCATGGAAAACTTGTGGCTTGGCGGGAGGGCTTAAGTAGTTTTGCGATGAAAACGCAACAGGCCGCTCCCTCGCGGTGAGCGGCCTGTCATGGACGCGTTGAGCCTGCTTTAGAAAGCGAAGTGCTCGTCTGCCAATGCCATCAGCGGCTTGGCGCCGGACTTGATGCTTGCCTTCAGCGCTTCCACTTCCGGCAACAGCTTGGCGTAGTAGAAGCGGGCAGTGGCGATCTTGGCCTGGTAGAAGGCGTCGTCGCCGTTGCCGAGCTTGGCGTAAGAGACTTCCGCCATGCGCGCCCACAGCCAGGCGTAGGTCAGGTGGCCCACCAGGCGCAGGTAGTCGGTGGCGGCGGCGCCGGCTTCATCTTTGTCCGACAGGCTGGCCATGCCGATGCCCATGGTGATTTCGCCCACTTCCTTCATCAGCTTGGACAGCGGGCCGACAAATTCGCCCAGCTGCGCATGGCCTTCGTACTGCTGGCAGAACTTGTGGATCAGCTTGGTGAACTTGCGCAGCTTGGCGCCCTGGTCCAGCAACACTTTGCGGCCCAGCAGGTCTATCGCCTGGATGCCGTTGGTGCCTTCGTAGATTTGCGAGATGCGGCAGTCGCGCACCAGTTGCTCCATGCCCCATTCGCGGATGAAGCCGTGGCCGCCGAAGACTTGCATGCCCAGGTTGGCGGCGGCATAGCCGTTGTCGGTCATGAAGGCCTTGGCCACCGGAGTCAGCAGCGCCACCAGATCGGCGGCGTCGGCGCGGGCGGCGGCGTCCGGGTGTTTGTCCTCGATGTCCAGTTGCAGCGCCAGCATGGCGGCCAAGGCGCGCCCGGCCTCGGTGTAGGCTTTCTGCGTCAGCAGCATGCGGCGCACGTCGGGGTGGACGATGATGGGATCGGCGGCCTTGTCCGGATATTTGGCGCCGTTCAGCGCGCGCATCTGCAGCCGTTCGCGGGCGTAGGCCAGCGCGCCCTGGAACGAGGCCTCGCCTATGCCCAGACCCTGCATGCCGCAGCCGAGGCGGGCGGCGTTCATCATGGTGAACATGCAGGCCAGGCCCTTGTTCGGTTCGCCGATCAGCCAGCCCTGCGCGCCATCCAGGTTGATCACGGCGGTGGCATTGGCCTTGATGCCCATCTTGTGCTCCAGGCTGCCGCAGGAAACGGCATTGCGCACGCCCTTGTCAAGGAACTTGGGCACGATGAACAGCGAGATGCCCTTCACGTCCTTGGGCGCGTCCGGCAGGCGGGCCAGCACCAGATGGATGATGTTGTCGGACAGATCGTGTTCGCCAGCGGAAATGAAGATCTTGGTGCCGGTGACGCGGTAGCTGCCATCGTCATTCGGCTCGGCCCTGGCTTTGAGCAGGCCGAGGTCGGTGCCGCAGTGCGGCTCGGTCAGGCACATGGTGCCGGTCCAGCTGCCGTCCACCAGTTTGGGCAGGTACTGCGCTTTTTGTTGCTCAGTGCCGTGGGCGTGAATGGCAGAATACGCGCCATGCGACAGGCCGGGGTACATCGACCAGGCCACGTTGGCGGAGCACTGCATTTCCATGATGGGGAAGGCCATGCTCTTGGGCATGCCCTGGCCGCCGAAGGCGGGATCGCAATCCAGCGCCGGGAAACCCAGCTCGCAATACTGCTTGTAAGCTTCCTTGAAGCCTGCCGGCGTGGTGACGGATTTGGTCGCGCTGTCGAACTGGCAGCCTTCCTCATCGCCCAGACGGTTCAACGGCGCGAGTTCCGATTCACAGAACTGGGCGGCCTGCTCCAAGTAGGCCTGGAAGATGTCCTGCGTCGCTTCTTCATAACCTGGCAACGTGGGGATGATGTCCTGTACCTTGATCAGTTCGTTGAGAACGAAATCAAAGTCGCGCAGCGGGGCTTGGTAAGCAGGCATTCGGTTTCTCCAGTTCGGTTGGTGCGGCCTGGTGTGTGCCAGGGCGATGCGTTTTATGATGCCCCTGATCTGAGGCGTGGTTTCATTCAAACGCTTGTTTAAATTATTCCCATGCTTTTGACAACCAAATTGCGCGCGAGTGCCCGGTAAACTGTGGCTTAACGGCAACGTGATGATTTGAATGCTGAATGACATTATTGAAACGAAAAATCCGCGCGTTTTCCGAGTGCCGGCATGAATGGTTCGCCCATCCCGCCTTGCGCTGGCTGGCGCCGTATCTGGACCATCCGGCGCTCTGGGCCTTCAACCGCCGCAAGGTGGCGATGGGCGTGGCGGTGGGTTTGTATTCGGGCGTGATGCCCGGCTTTACGCAGAAGGCCACCGCGCTGGCGCTGACACTGCTGTTGCGGGTCAATCTGCCTGCGGCGATGGTAGTCTCGCTATACAGCAATCCCTTCACCGTGCTGCCCCTGTATTACTTGGCCTATCGTTATGGCCGCTGCTTACTGGGCGAGACCGGGCCGGCTACAATGACTGCGCCGCCCAGCTTTTTGGGACTGGGGCCGATGGCCTGGCTGGGGCGGATGCTGGCTTGGCTGGCGGAGCTGGGCTGGCCCTTGCTGGTGGGCATGCCTGCCCTGGGGTTGACGTTGGGCGCTGCGGGCTATCTGGCCACCCGCGTCGTATGGCGCTGGGCGGTAGTCAGCGCATGGAACAATAGAAAGGCGAAATGTGAATCTGCTTGAGAAACAACTGTCTTCGGAACGGGTCTACCAAGGGGGCTTCCTGTCGGTGCACAAGGACATGGTGGAACTGCCAGACGGCAGGCAGGCGCCGCGCGAATATATCGTCCACCCTGGCGCGGTGGCCATACTGGCGCTGACGCCGCGGCAGGAGCTGGTGCTGGAGCGTCAATTCCGCTATCCGGCGGGCCGCGAGTTCATCGAGATTCCCGCCGGCAAAATCGATCCGGGCGAAGCGCCGGAAATCACCGCGCGTCGGGAATTATTGGAAGAAACCGGCTATCGTTCCGACAAATGGATATATTTGGGTACAGCCCACCCATGTATTGGTTATTCCAATGAAAAGATCAGCTACTATCTGGCACAGGACCTTGTGCTCAGCGAGCGGCAATTGGACGAGGGCGAGTTTCTGGAAGTGTTGACCCGACCGCTCGACGCAGCCATGGAAATGGTGTTGACCGGCGAAATCTGCGACAGCAAGTCGATTGTCGGCCTGCACTGGCTGGCGGCCTATCTGAGCGGGAGGATGCGAGGTGTCCCGATTTGACGCGTACTACGATCGCCGGCGCGGCCGGCGCATCAGCATGGGGTGCAAGGCGCGCATCAAGTGCCTGACCAACGGGCAGACCTACTACGGCGAGTGCGTTGACCTGTCTGTGGATGGCATGGCCTTGCGCTCGGTCTTCGTGCCGCAATACGGCGAACGCTTGAACGTGATCGTGCTGGTGCCAGGGGTGGGCGGCGCGCCGGGCAAGCCGTTTGAGGCCGAGGTGGAAGTCAAGCGCTGCAACGAGGTGCAGCGTGGAACGATTTATGAGATTGGCGTCCGCATTGTTTTGCGTAAAAGCTGACAAACTATTGTTTTAAATAAATATATGGAAATTATCCCGGTTGAAATTACAAGCTTTTACTAAGCTTCATTTGTTGTTACAAAAATCTGAATTTAAAAAACGCTTATCGATTCAATAGCTTTTCTGTTTTACGGCTTCCGGCAAGACCAAGAAACCGCTTATACCTGTTTTTTCCGGCCATTCCGTGCTGCTATGCTATACCCAAAAAAAGAACCGGAGACAAAGTCAGTACTCTAATTCAGCAAGGGGGACGACGAAGGCGACTCAGCCCTAGCCGCAACCACCTGCTACCAGCCAGGAGAGAGTCATGCACCCGGATATCTTCAGCCACTACGCAGTGCGCTACGATAAAACCCGCGAAGAAGAGTACACCATCCAAGAGTACCTGGAACTGTGCAAACAGGACCCGGGCGCCTACGCCACTGCCGCAGAACGCATGCTGGCAGCCATCGGGGAACCCGAGTTGGTGGACACCCGCCACGATTCGCGGCTGTCACGCATTTTTTCCAACAAGGTCATCAAGGTCTATCCCGCCTTCCGCGACTTCTACGGCACCGAGGAAGTCATCGAGCAGGTGGTCGCGTATTTCCGCCACGCGGCTCAAGGCCTGGAAGAGAAGAAGCAGATTCTCTATCTGCTGGGTCCGGTAGGCGGCGGCAAGTCTTCCATCGCCGAGAAGCTGAAGGAGCTGATGGAGCTGGTGCCGTTCTATAGCCTGAAGGGCAGCCCGGTCAACGAGTCTCCGCTGGCTCTGTTCAACTATGACGAAGACGGCCCCATCCTGGAGGAGCAGTACGGCATTCCGCGCCGTTACCTCAAAGGCATCCCCAGCCCGTGGGCGGTGAAGCGCCTGCACGAGTTCAATGGCGACATCGGCCAGTTCCGCGTGGTCAAGCGCTACCCATCGGTGCTGAAGCAGATCGCCGTGGCCAAGACCGAACCGGGCGACGAAAACAACCAGGACATCAGCTCGCTGGTGGGCAAGGTCGATATCCGCAAGCTGGAGAAATACGCTCAGGACGATCCGGACGCTTACAGCTACTCCGGCGGTTTGTGCCTGGCCAACCAGGGCTTGCTGGAATTCGTGGAAATGTTCAAGGCGCCGATCAAGGTGCTGCACCCGCTCTTGACCGCCACCCAGGAAGGCAACTTCAAGGGCACGGAAGGTTTCGGCGCGATTCCATTCGAGGGCATCATCCTGGCCCACTCCAACGAGAGCGAGTGGAAACAGTTCCGCAACAACAAGAACAACGAAGCCTTCCTCGACCGCATCTACATCGTCAAGGTGCCGTATTGCCTGCGCGTGACCGAGGAAATCAAGATCTACGACAAGCTGATCCGCAACTCCTCGCTGGGCAAGGCGCCTTGCGCGCCCGGCACCTTGAAGATGATGGCCCAGTTTGCCGTGCTGTCGCGGCTGAAGGAGCCGGAAAACTCCAGCTTGTACAGCAAGATGCAGGTGTATGACGGCGAGAACCTGAAAGACACGGATCCCAAGGCCAAGTCGCTGCAGGAATACCGCGACTACGCCGGCGTGGATGAGGGGATGGCGGGCCTGTCCACTCGTTTCGCTTACAAGATCCTGTCCAAAGTGTTCAACTTCGACCATAGCGAAGTGGCCGCCAACCCGGTGCATCTGCTGTACGTGATCGAGCAGCAGGTGGAGCGCGAGCAGTTCCCGGCCGAGACGGAACAGAAGTACCTGACTTTCCTGAAGGAGTATCTGGCGCCTAAATATGTCGAGTTCATCGGCAAGGAAATCCAGACCGCTTATCTGGAAAGTTATTCCGAATACGGCCAGAACATTTTCGACCGCTACGTGACATTCGCCGATTACTGGATTCAGGATCAGGAATACCGCGATCAGGATACCGGCGAGATTTTCGACCGCACGTCGCTGAATGCCGAGCTGGAAAAGATCGAGAAACCTGCCGGGATTTCCAATCCCAAGGACTTCCGCAACGAGATTGTCAACTTCGTGCTGCGGGCCCGCGCCAACAATGGCGGCAAGAATCCGGCCTGGACCAGCTACGAGAAGCTGCGCACGGTGATCGAGAAGAAGATGTTCTCCAACACCGAAGAGCTGCTTCCGGTCATTTCCTTCAATGCCAAGGCCAGTGCCGAGGATGCCAAGAAACACGAGGACTTTGTCAACCGCATGGTGGAAAAGGGTTACACCGCCAAGCAGGTGCGTCTGTTGTGCGAATGGTATCTGCGTGTGCGCAAGTCATCCTAAGCCGCCAAGCCCCCGCCGCTTGCGGCGGGGGCGGCAGGCGCCGGGCCGGGACGGCCAGGCGACGAGGAGAGTCAACCGCGCGCGGGGTTGGGCGGCAGGTTTCCAGGCGGGGCCTGCCGGCCGCGATTGCGCGCTAGAGAGGTGGCCATGTCCCACATCATAGACAGACGCCTCAACGGCAAGAACAAGTCGGCGGTCAATCGCGAACGCTTTCTTCGCCGTTTCAAGGCGCAAATCAAAGAAGCCGTCTCCAAGGCGATCAAGGGACGGAGCATCACCGATATCGAAAGCGGGGAAAAGGTATCCATTCCGGTCAAGGATATTTCCGAGCCGCATTTCCATCATGGCAAGGGCGGCGTTTGGGAAAACGTCCATCCCGGCAACGAGGAGTTCATCAAGGGCGACCGCATCCCCAGGCCGCAGGGCGGAGCGGGCGGCGGCGGCAGCAAGGCCAGCCAGGACGGCGAGGGCGAGGACGATTTCGTCTTCCAGCTGTCGCGCGAGGAGTTCATGAATGTGTTCTTCGACGATCTGGCCCTGCCCAACCTGATCAAGACCCAGCTCATGGGGATTGAAGAGCTGAAGACGGTGCGCGCCGGCTATACCAACGACGGCACGCCGGCCAACATCAATATCGTCCGCTCCTTGCGCGGCGCGCTGGCGCGCCGGGTGGCGATGTCCGCGCCGACGCTGGCCAGCCTGGATGACGCCGAGGAAGAGCTCGACACGCTGATCGAGTCCGACGACGACAACGCCATCGAGGTGCGCGAGAAGCGGCAGAAAATCCACCAGATGCGGGAGCGCTTGGCCTGCATTCCGTGGATAGACCCGTTCGACCTGCGCTACAACAACCGGGTGAAGCAGCCCAAGCCGACCAGCCAGGCGGTGATGTTCTGCATCATGGACGTGTCCGGCTCGATGGACGAGCAAAAGAAGGACATGGCCAAGCGCTTCTTCATCCTGCTGTACATGTTCCTGCAGCGGAATTACGAGAAGATCGAAGTCGTTTTCATCCGCCACCATACCAGCGCGGTGGAGGTTAATGAGCAGGACTTTTTCCACTCGCGCGAGAGCGGCGGCACCGTGGTGTCGTCGGCGCTGAACCTGATGAGCGACATCGTCAAGAAGCGTTACGCCAGCAGCGAATGGAACATCTACGCCGCCCAGGCCTCGGATGGCGACAACTGGGACAGCGATTCGGCCAATTGCGGCCGCATTCTGGAAGAGGAGCTGCTGCCGTACTGCCAGTACTTCGCCTACATCGAAATCACCGAGGGCGAGCCGCAGAACCTGTGGTACGAGTACCTGAAGGTCAAGGCGCAATGCCCGCAGTTCGCCATGCAGAAGATCCGCTCGGCGTCGGACATCTATCCCGTATTCCGCGAATTGTTCAAGCGCCAGCCGGCGGGAAGGAGTGGCGCATGAAGCGGGAAAAGAAGGGGGAAAGCATGAAACCGATTTCCACCGGATCCGAATGGACCTTCGAATTGGTCGGCGAATACGACCGCGCCATCCGCGAGATCGCGGTAGACGAATTCAAGCTGGATGTTTACCCCAACCAGCTGGAAATCATCACGGCCGAGCAGATGATGGATGCCTACGCCTCGGTGGGCATGCCGGTCAATTACCACCACTGGAGCTATGGCAAGCACTTCGTCTCCACGGAGAAAAGCTACAAGCGCGGCCAGATGGGGCTGGCTTATGAGATCGTGATCAACTCCAACCCCTGCATCGCCTATCTGATGGAAGAAAACTCCATGACGATGCAGGCGCTGGTGATCGCGCACGCCGCCTACGGCCACAACAGTTTCTTCAAGGGCAACTACCTGTTCCGCTCCTGGACCGACGCTTCCGCCATCATCGATTACCTGGTGTTCGCCAAGAGCTACATCATGAAGTGCGAAGAGCGCTACGGCATCGACGAGGTGGAGGAGCTGCTGGATTCCTGCCATGCGCTGATGAACTATGGCGTGGATCGCTACAAGCGGCCGCAGAAGCTGTCGCTGGCGCAGGAGCAGGCGCGGCAGGAAGAACGCGAGCAGTATCTCCAGATGCAGGTCAACGACTTGTGGCGCACCATTCCCAAGCGCGACAAGGACGATTCCGGCAAATCCGCGCCGCGCTTCCCGACGGAACCGCAGGAGAACCTGCTGTATTTCATCGAGAAATCCGCGCCGCTGCTGGAGCCTTGGCAGCGCGAGGTGGTGCGCATCGTGCGCAAGGTGGCGCAATATTTTTACCCGCAGCGTCAGACCCAGGTGATGAACGAGGGTTGGGCCACCTTCTGGCATTACACCATCATGAATCGCCTATACGACAAGGGCATGATCACCGACGGCGCCATGCTGGAGTTCCTGCAGAGCCACACCAATGTGGTGACGCAGCCGCCGGTGACGGCGCGCTGGTACAGCGGGATCAACCCCTATGCCTTGGGTTTCTCGATGTATCAGGACATCAAGCGGATCTGTCAGGAGCCAACCGACGAAGACCGGGCTTGGTTCCCGGATCTGGCCGGCACGGATTGGCGCGAGTCCCTGGAGTTCGCGATGCGCAATTTCAAGGACGAGAGCTTCATCTCGCAGTACCTGTCGCCCAAGTTGATTCGCGATTTCCGCTTGTTTGCGATCCGCGACGACGACAGGGACGACAAGCTGGAAATCTCGTGCATCCACGACGAAGAAGGCTATCGGGAAATCCGCAATCGTCTTGCCGATCAATACAATCTTGGTTCGCGCGAGCCGAATATCCAGGTCTGGTCGGTCAATGTCCGCGGGGACCGCAGCCTGACGCTGCGCCACACCATGCATAACCGCCGTCCGCTGGAAGAGCAAAGCGCACAGGAGGTGTTGAAGCATGTGTGCCGGCTGTGGGGCTTCGATGTTCGCCTGGAAAGCGTGGATGGCAACGGCGAAGTCAAGCAGCTGTTCGAAGTGCAGGCCAACAAGGATCCGGCGATGATCTGAACCTAGGCGTGACAGGCGGCGCCGAGAGGCGCCCGACAAAGAAACAGGCAACGCGCGCGTTGCCTGTTTTCATATGGCGCGGCTGCGTTCAAGCCGGCGCAGAGGAAGGGCTGGGGCATTACAGGGAATCGCCTCGCTCAGGCGGTGCCGCCCACAGGGGAGAGCCGGCAAAGCGAGCGGTCCTCGAAGCTGCCATTGGGCAGGCCCCAGGCGTGGGCGTAGTGCATCTGGCCGCTGGCCTCTATGCGGATGGTGATTTCCTGGCGGAACTGCTCGCTCAGGCTGCGCGGGCCGCTGGCGAATACCACCTCCAGCACGCCGTGGCCGCTCTCGGCCAGGCGAATGGCCGGGTGAGGCAGCACGAAGGGCAGCTCGTCCATCACTGGCCACAGACACAGGGTGCCGTCCGGCTGGTAGCCGAGCAGGGTGGTTTCACGGTGCAGGACTTCGCCATTGGTGCCGTTGGCGGTGTAGTGCAGCAGCAAGGCCCTCTGGCCGGGCAGCGCTTGCCACTGCAGGCAACCGGTGAAGGTCTGGTCATCGTGATTGATGCCCTCGCCACAAAACTGATTGGGCAACGATTGCAAAGCGGCAAGCAGAGGCATGGCTAACCTTCCGGTTGCATGGGAGAGGTAATCAGGATGGCAGGTTTGACAGCGGCGCGCAATACGTCTTAAGGCCGCCAATACAAGCCCTGATCCTGCGTGCGCGTCCTTGCCGCATGGCTTGTGCCGCGTGCGTCGGCACGCCTAGGCTCAGGTGCTCTTCGCAGTCTTGTCAATGGCTCTCAGTTCCTGGGAGCGTGGTCTGACAGGGGGATGAAGGCGCGCCACGGCTGGTCAGGATGCGTCAGTTCGGCCAGCCGCACGCCGTAAACTTGCTCCAGCCTGTCGAGCTGCATCATTTCGGCGGTGTCGCCATGGCCGGCGGCGCGGCCGTCGTTCAGCAGCAGCACTTGGTCGGCATGGCGCAAGGCGAGATTGAGATCGTGCACCACGGCCAAGACGCCGATGCCCAGCTGGCGGCATAGCGCGCGGGCCTCTGCCATTAAGGCGTCGGATAGCGCGAAATCCAGCGCCGCGGTCGGCTCGTCCAGCAGCAGATAACGCTGCGGCTGATCGGACAATAAAAGCTGGCACAGCGCGCGGGCCAGCTGCAAGCGCTGTTTTTCGCCGCCGGACAGCTGCGACAGCCGGCGCTTGCGCAGCGCCGTCGCATGAGTCAAGGCCAGCGCCTGATCGATGGCGGCATGGCTTTGCGCGCGGGCGGCGCCGGCGAGCGGGTAGGCCCCGGCCGCGACCAGCTGTTCTGCGGTCCAGTCTTCCGGCATGGGCGGGGCCTGCTCCATGACGGCGCGACGTGCCGCCAGCTGGCGCTTGCTCAGCGTCGACAATGGCTGGCCGTCCAGCAGGATGTCGCCTTGGTCGGGCTGCCACAGGCCGGAGAGCAGCTTCAGCAAGGAGCTTTTGCCGGCGCCATTCGGTCCCAGCGCGACCAGCAGCTCGCCCGCTTGCAGCATCAGGCTGATGTCGTCCAGCACCAGTCTGCCGTTGCGGGTCAGCGAGAGATGGCGCGCCTCAAGCATCGCGGCCCTCCTGGCGTTTAAGCAGCCACAGGAAGAACGGCGCGCCCAGCAGGCTGGTGATCACGCCCACCGGCAGCTCCGCCGGCGCCAGTAGCGAACGTGCCAGCCAATCAGCGCCGACGCTGAGCCAGGCGCCCAACAGCGGGGCCGCCAGCAAAAGGCGGCGCGAGTCGCTGCCGATCAATTGCCGCGCCAGGTGCGGCGCCATCAGGCCGACGAAGCCTATCATGCCGCAATTCGATACCACCAGGCCGGCCGCCAACGCCGCCAGCAGGATGATGGCCCACTCCTGGCGGCGCACGGGAAAGCCGAGATAGAAGGCCGCGCTCTCGCCCAGCTGCAAGGCATTGAGGAAACGCCAGCGCTGGTATAGGCCCAGCCAGATCAAAGGCGCCGCGAGCAGCAAGACCAGGGTTTGCGGCCACTCTACGCTGGCGAAGCTGCCCATCAGCCAGAAAGTCACGGTGCGCAGCGAGCCGTCGGGCAGGGTGGTGATCAGCAGCGTCAGCAGGCTGCCGAGCAGGGTGCTGACGGCCAGTCCGCTGAGTATCAGCTGCTTGCCGTCGCGGTCGCTGCCCAGCAGGCGCACCAAAAGCAAGGCGGCGAATCCGCCGAAGAAGCCCGCCGCCGCCACGCCATACAGGCCGACGCCCAGGCTCAATGCCAATGCGGCGGCCAGCGCGGCGCCGCTATTGATGCCTATCAGGCCGGGTTCGGCCAGCGGATTGCGAAAGCGCGCCTGCACGGCGGTCCCGGCGCTGGCCAGCAAGATGCCGGCGCTGGCCGCGGCCAGCAGCCGCGGCAGCCGCAACTCCATCAGCAATTGCCATTCCAGAAGCGGTTGCGGCGCCAGCCGCAGCAGGCTGGCAGGCTGCAGATGGCTGTGGTGCAGCAGGGAGGCGCAGGCGGTGGCGCCTAACAGAAACAGCAACAGGGGAATCAGCGTCGAGAGGCGCATGGAGGGGGAGGAGGGGCTTAGCCCCTCCGCGTATCAACGCAGGCCAAGCACATCCTGCATATCGAACAGGCCGTGCGGTTTGTCGGACAGCCAGCGCGCGGCGCGCACGGCGCCGTTGGCGAAGGTGGCGCGGCTGGAGGCTTTGTGGCTGATTTCCACCCGCTCGCCCAGCGTGGCGAACAGCGCGGTATGGTCGCCCACCACGTCGCCGCCGCGCACGGTGGCGAAGCCTATGGTTTGCGGATCGCGCTCGCCGGTGACGCCCTCGCGGCCGTAAACGGCGCACTGCTTCAGGTCGCGGCCCAGCGCGTCGGCGATGACTTCGCCCATGCGCAGCGCGGTGCCGGACGGCGCATCCACCTTGAAGCGGTGGTGGGCCTCGATGATTTCGATATCGTAGCCTTCATCCAGCACGCGGGCAGCCATGTCCAGAAGCTTGAAGGTCAGGTTCACGCCCACGCTGAAGTTGGCGGCGAATACGATGCCGATCTTGTCCGCCGCTTCGCGGATGGCGGCTTTGCCGGCATCGTCGAAGCCGGTGGTGCCGATCACCATGCGCACGCCGCGTTCGACGCAGGCCAGCATGTGTTCCAGCGTGCCTTCGGGGCGGGTGAAGTCGATCACCACGTCGGCGCCGTCCAGCGCGGCGATGAAGTCCGAACTGATGGCGACGCCGCTGTTGCGACCGCAGAACAGGCCGGCATCCTGGCCGATGAAGCCGGAGTCGGCGCGGTCGATGGCGGCGTGCAGGCGTGTGCCGGGCGTGTTCAGCACCGATTCGATCAGCACCCGGCCCATGCGGCCAGACGCGCCGACGATCACGATATTCTGCGGATTCATGGCTTTTTCACTTGTTCGGCGGGTACGGCCAGCGGGGCCGATGCATCCAGTTGCTTGGGCGGCGGCGCAGGCTGCGATTGGCCCTCTACGCGGTCCAGCGCATCGCCTTTGAAATAGACGGTCAGCAGCTTATCGCTCTTCGGGTCCACTTTGCCGCCCTTGGCCTCGCTATACTTGTAGTCCCAGCGATTGGCATGGAAGGCGTCGGTCAGCAGCGGCGTGCCGAGCACGAAACGAACCTGGGCGCGGGTCATGCCTGGTTTGAGTTTGGCCACGGCGTCGGCGGTGACATAATTGCCTTGCTGAACTTCCACCTTGTGGGTCCAGTCCAGCGGATTCAGGGAACTGCAGCCAGAGACGGCGATGACAGCGGCGAAAATCAGGGCGCGCATGATACTCCGATTGACTCGAATGTTTATGAGGCTGTAATTAGGCAAAGCCGTCAAAAGGCTTTATCATGATTCGAAAACCGACACACTTTATATCACGATGAGCAAAGCCAGTCACCTCAAAGATATCGGCCTGAAAGCCACCGGACCGCGCCTGAAAATCCTGGATCTGTTCGAACAGACCGACGCCGGGCATATGTCGGCCGAAGATGTCTACCGCAAGCTGCTAGCGGAAAACATCGACATCGGTCTCGCCACCATCTACCGCGTGCTGACGCAGTTCGAGCAGGCCGGCATTCTGGTGCGCCATCATTTCGAAACCGGCAAGGCCGTGTACGAATTGAACCAGGGCGGCCACCATGATCATATGGTGTGCGTCAGCTGCGGCAAGGTGGTCGAGTTCTTCGATCCCGAGATCGAGGCGCTGCAGAACCGCATCGCCGAGCAGCATGGCTACCGCATCGTCGACCACGCGCTGTACATGTATGGCGAGTGCCCCGACTGCCTGGGCAAGGGCGGTCAGCGCGGATGATTCCCTGGCTCGGACCCGAGCCTGTCTTCCCGCCGGTGACGCAGGCGCTGGGTCATCCCAACGGCCTGTTGGCCGCCGGCGGCGATCTGTCCCCGAGGCGCATTCTCTGCGCCTATTCAGAGGGCATTTTCCCCTGGTTTTCCGAAGGCGAACCCATTTTGTGGTGGTCGCCGGCGCCGCGTATGGTGCTGTATCCCGAAGAGCTGAAAGTCAGCCGTTCGCTGGCCAAGACCCTGCGCAATCTCGATTATGAGATACGCGTCGACAGCGCCTTTGACGAGGTGATGCGGGCCTGCGCCGAGCCGCGCGCAGGCCAGGACGGCACCTGGATCGTGCCCGAGATGGTGGCGGCCTATTGCCGGCTGCATCAGCTGGGCTATGCCCACAGTTTCGAGACCTGGATAGGCGGCGAACTGGTCGGCGGCTTGTATGGCGTGGCCATCGGGCGGATGTTCTATGGCGAGTCTATGTTTTCCCGCCGCGCGGATGCCTCCAAGCTGGCCTTCGTCCACATGGTCCGCCATCTGGCTGGGCAGGGGGTGGGCATGATCGACTGCCAGATGCATACCGCGCATCTGGCGAGCCTGGGCGCCCGGCTGGTGCCGCGCGATGTTTTTCTTGCTACGCTGAAGGAGCGGGTCGGGCAATCCCAGCCTGACCGGATGTGGGAATACCATTATCGCCATGAGCCATCGTGAAGCCGGCCAAGTTGCGGCCATCCATTTCTATGCCACGGCGCCTTATCCCTGCAGCTATCTGCCGGAGCGGCAAGCGCGTTCGCAGGTGGCCATCCCGGCCGAGGCGATAGACAGCGGCGTTTACAGTCAATTGGTGCGGCTGGGTTTTCGCCGCAGCGGCCTGTATACCTATCGCCCTTATTGCGATTCTTGCCAGGCATGCATTCCCGTGAGGTTGCCGGTGAGCGAGTTTCAGCCCAGCAGGACGCAGCGCCGGGTATGGAAACGGGCTTCGTCGCTCAGCGCGCATTGGCTGCCGCTGCGCTTCGATGCCGAGCACTACGCCTTGTACCGTCTGTATCAGCAGACCCGGCACGCCGGCGGCGGCATGTCGGAGGACGATGCCCAGCAATACAGCGAGTTCATCCTGAAAAGCGGGGTGGACAGCCATCTGGTGGAATTTCGGCAAGATGGCGCGCTGAAGATGGTCAGCCTGGTGGATAAGTTGATCGACGGCTTGTCCGCGGTGTACACCTTTTACGATCCGGAAGACACCCAAATGAGCCTGGGCGTGTACAACGTGCTGTGGCAGGTGGAGCAGGCTAGGGAGATGGGGCTGGAGTACGTTTATCTGGGTTACTGGATCGCCGAATGTCGCAAGATGTCGTACAAGTCGGCCTACCGTCCCTTGCAGATATTGCGCGGCGGGCGTTGGCAGTGGCTGCCGGAGCACGCTCGCGACGCGCTGGCGAGCGGAAAATGAAACAGGCCCGGAAGGGCCTGTTTGCTTTGCTGCCTAGTTTGCCTGATCAGTACGGCACGACGCGGTCGTTGCCGCCGCCGCTCAGCACTTTCACGCGCTGATTGGCCACAAACGGGATGTCGGCTTCCTGCACGATGGATACGGTGCGGCCGGTATCCAGCTTCACGGTGATTTCCAGCGCGTTCTTGGTCATGGCGCGTTGCGCGGCCTGGGTGCCGAAGCCGCCAGCCAGCGCGCCGACGATGGCGCCGGCCGCTTGGCCCTTGCCGCCGCCGATATTGCTGCCTGCCAGGCCGCCCAGCGCGGCACCGCCCAGAGTCAGCAGTTCGTTGTTATCGCCTTCCATCTTCACGTTCTGCACCGAAACCACGGTGCCGAATTGCACGGTCTGCGCTTGGCGCATCTGGCTCTTGGAATAAACGGCGGCGGAGTCCGAAGTCGAGCAGCCGCTGAGGATGCCTGCGCCGAGCAGGGCAACCAGGGTGGCGCGAGAAAGGGTAGAGATCATGTCCTGCTCCATTCTTTGGTTCAATTGCGAGCTTTTAGGTATTGTGCCACGGCTTTGCTGCATTCTCCCACCAATTCTGGTCCGCGGTAGATCAGGCCGCTGTAGAGTTGCACCAGCGTGGCGCCGGCATCCAGTTTTTCGACGGCGTCGTTGCCGGACAGGATGCCGCCAACACCTATGATAGGCAATGCGCCGTCAAGTTCCCGCGCCAGCTTGCGGATCACCGCGGTGGAGCGGCTGCGCACCGGGGCGCCGGACAGGCCGCCGGCCTCGTGTTCGTGCGGGTGGCCGGCCACTTCGGCGCGAGACAGCGTGGTATTGGTGGCGATGACGCCGTCTATGCCCTGCTCAGTGAGCAGGCGGGCGATTTCCGTGATCTGCTCATCGTCCAGGTCCGGGGCGATCTTCACCGCCAGCGGCACGTAGCGGCCGTGCCGATCGGCCAGCGCCTGTTGGCGTTGTTTCAGGGCGGACAGCAGCTTGCCGAGTTCGTCGCCTTGCTGCAGCTGGCGCAGATTCTTGGTGTTGGGGGACGAAATATTCACGGTGACGTAGCTGGCGGCGGCGTAGACCTGGTCCAGGCAGGCGAGATAGTCGTCCACGGCGTTTTCTATCGGCGTGATCGCGTTCTTGCCGATATTGATGCCCAGCACGCCCTTGAATCGGCAGCGGCGCACGTTGTCCAGCAGCGCCGCCACGCCGTGGTTGTTGAAACCCATGCGATTGATGATGGCCTCGTGCTCCGGCAGACGGAACAGCCGGGGTTTGGGATTGCCGTCTTGCGGACGCGGGGTGACAGTGCCGATTTCGATGAAGCCGAAGCCCAGCGCCGCCAGCGCGTCGATATGGTCGCCGTTCTTGTCCAGCCCGGCGGCCAGGCCCACCGCATTGGGGAAGGTGATGCCCATGGCCTCCACCGGCTGGCGGATGGCCGGCGCCGCCGCCAGCGGGGTCAGATGCAGCCGGTGCGCGCGGTCCAGCATCTTCAGCGTGTGTTCATGGGCGGTTTCCGCATCGAGCTTGAACAGCAGCGGGCGCAGCAGCGGGTACAGCATGGCATTCTCCGGGCAGGCAAATGCCCGGCATTATAACCGGGCACGGCGGCGGGGCCAGCGGGAATTACAGGATGCGGCAGGCTTCTTCGAAGCTGAAACGCGGCGAGCGCGGGAACAGCTTGTCCGCCGCGCCGTAGCCCAAGTTGATCAGGAAGTTAGACTTGAAGCGGCCGTCCGGGAAGAAGACGGCGTCCACTGCTGCGTTGTCGAAGCCGGACATCGGGCCGCAATCGAGGCCCAGCGAGCGCGCGGCCAGGATCAGGTAGGCGCCTTGCAGCGTGCCGTTGCGGAAGGCGGTGGTATCGATCAGCGGCTGGTTGCCCTCGAACCAGCTCTTGGCGTCGGCGTGCGGGAACAGCTTGGGCAGTTCTTCATAAAAGCGCGTGTCGTGGGCGACGATCACGCAAACCGGCGCGGCCATGGTTTTTTCGACATTGCCTTCTGCCAGGCACGGTTTCAGCTTGGCCTTGGCCTCGGCGCTCTTGACGAACACCAGGCGCGCCGGCGAGCAGTTGGCGCTGGTGGGCGCCTGCCTCAGCAGGTCGTACAGCTGATGCAGCAACTCATCGTTCACCGGCCGCGGCTGCCAGTGGCTGTGGGTGCGGGCGTTCAGGAATAGTTGCTCCAGCGTGGCGTGCGAAAGGGGGGTGCTCATGGTTTGACCTCTTTGGGGGTGGGGGATGCCTCGGCCGCGCCGGCGGTGTTGTTTGCCTGCACGGATATCGTCACGCGGCGATTGCGGGCGCGGCCCTCGGCTGTGGCGTTGTCGGCGGCGGGCAGGTTGGCGCCGTGGCCCACCGCGACCAGCCGTTGCGGCAGCACGCCGTTTTCCTCGAACAGCCGGACGATGCCGCCGGCGCGCGCCGCGGACAGTTCCCAGTTGGACGGGAAGTTGGCTGTGCTGATCGGGACGTTGTCGGTAAAACCTTCCACCTTGATGGAGTTGTCCACGCCGGCCAGCAGCCTCGCCATGCTGGACATCAGCGGCAGCGATTGCGTGCTGGGGACGGCCTGGCCGACTGCGAACAGGGCGCTGTCGCGCACTTCGATGTTGATGCCTTGCTCATTCTGAGTGATGGTGACTTCGCCGCTCTGCACCAGCGGGTTCAGCACTTTGGCCAGATTCTGCGTCAGCTGGCTGAGCTTGGCGGTTTCCTGGGCCGGATGGCCAGACTTGATGGCTTTGCCTATGGGCTTGGTCTGCGGAATTTCTATCAGAGTGTTGGCGCCGCCGGTGGGCGGCGAGGTTTGCACCGTGACCATCGTTCCGCTGCGGAAGGCGTCCATGATGGCCGACGACATCACGCGGTATTTGCCCTCGTTCAACGACGAGATGGCGTACATCACCACAAAGAAGGCAAATAGCAGGGTGATGAAGTCTGCGTAGGAGACCAGCCACCGCTCGTGGTTTTCGTGCTCTTCTTCGTGCCGCTTGCGTCGGGATGCCATGGCCACCTCCGTTGGATCAGAACAGTTTGGTGTCGAACAGCGACTTCACGCCGCCGGCGAATTCCACGCCGATGCGGCGCGCCACGCGGCTGGAGAAGTCGTCTTGCTGAGTGTAGTCCACGGTTTTTTCCGCCTTGACCACGTCGCGCGCGACCGAGGCAACGGTGCCGTAGCCGTCGGCCAGGCCCAGCGGGATGGCTTTTTCGCCCAGCCACACCATGCCGCTGAACAGCTGCGGGTCATTTTTCAGGCGGCGGCCGCGGCCGGCTTGCACGGCCTGGATGAACTGGGCGTGGATGTCGTCCAGCAGCTGCTGGCGAATGGCCTCGTGCTTGGGGTTGACCGGCGAGAACGGATCGCCCATCGCCTTGTTTTCGCCCGAGGTCTTCAACCGCCGTTCCACGCCGAGTTTTTCCAGCGCGCCGGTAAAGCCGAAGCCGTCGGACAGCACGCCGATGGAGCCAACGATGCTGGCCTTGTCGACATAAATCTTGTCCGCGGCGGAGGCGATGTAATAGCAACCGGACGCGCAGACTTCGCTGACCACCACGTAGACCGGAATATTGGCGTGCAGCTTCTTCAGCCGCCGGATTTCATCGTAGACCATGCCGGACAGCACCGGGCTGCCGCCGGGGCTGTTGGCGTCGATGATGATGCCTTTGGTGTTGCGGTCGCGGAACGCTTCGTCCAGCGCTTCGGTCATTTTCTTGCCGGTGTCGTTTTCGCTGCTGATGGCGCCGTCCAGCTGGATCACGGCGCTGTGGCCGCTGCCGGTCAGGCTGGCGCCGGCCTTTTCCTCATTGCGCATGAACAGGCTGACGGCGATGAAGCCGATGATGGCCAGCCAGATCAGCCGGAAGAAGATTTTCCATTGCCGGCTGCGGCGTTGCTCCACCAAGGCGGCGGAGGCCAGTTTTTCCAGCAATTGTCGTTCCCAGTTATGGGTGTCGCTCATGATCGATTTCGCTCCGGAGATAATCCCGGCAGTCTAGCAAAAATCATCCGGGCATGACATTGAGCCAGACTTGGCCGTTTTCTTCAATCACGTCGAGAGCGGTCAGCGATTGGCCTCGACACGGCCCCCAGCTGCAATAGCCGGTGGCGGGGTGGTACAGCGCGCCGTGCATGCTGCAGACCAGATGGTGGCCGCTCAGGTCGAACAGCTTGCCGTCCTGCAGGTCCAGCTCAATCGGGATGTGGCAGCAACGGTTCAGATAGCCGTGCACCTGGCCGCGGTAACGGATGGCGAAGGCGGACAGGCGGCTGCCGTCGGCTTGCGCGATTTCAAAACGGCAGGCCAGGCCGCCGTCTTCAAGTTGCGCCGATGCGCAGATCAGCAGAGCCGGGGCAGCAGCCATGAGGCCAGCTCGGGCAGCGAGTGGACGATGGCGAGCGGCTGGCAACGCTGCAGATGCTCGCTGGCATGGGCGCCATGGCTGATGCCTACGCCGTGGCAACCTGCATGGTTCGCCATCAAAAGGTCGTGGCTGCTGTCGCCGACCATCAGCGCGCGGCGGCACTCCACGCCGAAGAAGTCCGTCAGCTGCAGCAGCATGTCCGGATGCGGCTTGGAGTGGCATTCGTCCACAGTGCGGGTGGCGTCGAACAGCTCGCCTATGCCGGCCGCGGCCAATGCGCGGTCCAGGCCGGCGCGGCTGCTGCCGGTGGCGATGGCGACGAAAACGCCGTGGGCGCGGATGGCTTCCAGCGTTTTGCGGGCGGCGTCGAACAGGGTGACTTGGTCCAGATTGGCCTGGTAGTGGCGGCGGAATGCGTCGATCAAATCCGGCAAGCGATCAGCTTGCTGCTCCGGGCAGAACTGTCGCATCGCATCGGCCAGCCGCAGGCCGATGACGTGGCTGGCGGCCTCGCGTGCCGGAACGGGGAGGGCGAGGTCGCGGCAGGCTTGCTGGATGGCATGGACGATATGGCCAGTCGAGTCCATCAGCGTGCCATCCCAGTCGAACACTACCAGATCATACTCACGCATCAGCGCCGCTCCAGGGTTTTCAGGAATTTTTCCAGCTCCGGCGGCAGCGGCGCTTCCAGCTTGAGAGGCGCGCCGGTCAGCGGGTGCGGCAGCGTCAGGCTTCTGGCATGCAGGAACATCCGCTTAAGGCCGCGCTTGGCCAGTTCCTTGTTCAGCGCGAAGTCGCCGTATTTCTCGTCGCCGGCGATGGCGCAGCCGTTGGCTTGCATGTGCACGCGGATCTGGTGGGTGCGGCCGGTGCGCAGATGCGCTTCCACCAGCGTGAATTCCGTGTAGCGCTGCTGGATGGCGAAGTTGGTGTGGGCGTATTGGCCGTCGTCGCCTTCGGCCACTTTCACCCGGCGCTCGCCATCCGGCGTGTGGAACTTGAACAGCGGCAGCTTCACCTGTTTGATGTTTTCCGGCCAGTGGCCGGCGGCCAGCGCCAGATAACGCTTGTCCGGCACATTGTCGCGCATCATGTCGTGCAGCTTGGTCAGCGCGGAGCGTTTTTTGGCCAGCATCAGCAGGCCGGAAGTTTCACGGTCCAGCCGGTGCACCAGCTCCAGGTAGCGCCATTCCGGGTGGGCGCGGCGCAGTTGCTCGATCACGCCGAAGGACACACCGCTGCCGCCATGCACGGCCACGCCGGCCGGCTTGTTGATCACCAGCAGCGCGTCGTCCTCGTAGATGACAGGGAAGGTGGCGGCCGGCACGACTTTTTCCGGGCGCTCGGCGATGCGGATCGGCGGGATGCGCAGCGTGTCGCCTTCCGTCACCCGGTAGCTGGCGTCGACGCGGCCCTTGTTCACGCGCACTTCGCCGGAGCGCAGGATGCGGTAGATATGGCTCTTCGGCACCCCCTTGAGCAGCCGCTGCAGGTAGTTGTCCAGCCGCTGGCCGGCGTCTTCAGCGGTCACTTCAAGGAAGGTTACGGAATCTTTGCGAATGTCTGTCATATTGCTTATACTTGTGGCGCTGTCCGTGGTGCGTGGCACCCTAGAGCGGATGGCGGCCGGAAAACCACGATCACGGGTTGTTTTGCGTGATGCTGCTGCGGAGATCCGAAATGGCCGGCAGGGGCCAACTCCTGACCTGATGCCGTTTGTCACAGCCGCAGCCAAGGTTAACTCGCTCACCGAAAAGTAGCGATGGTAATGCATTTATACGCATAACGCACTCACGAGTATTCCATCTTTCGATGCCAAGCCAGTCGAGAGATTTCGCAGCGAAGTTTGACCCGGCATGCCAGCCGTCCTGCTGTGTTTGTCCCGCCTGGTAGGCGGGATCGGCGACAACGCCGATGCGCCGGTTGCGCACAGAGTAGCGGGGCTGCATGTGACTCAATTCAGGAAGTAGGCTGTCAAAGCAAACCTGTTTTTCTCGATCTTTACCTCGACACTTCTTTCGGAAAGCGCCCATTTATAGTCACTGGGCCGTCAAATACTGGCTGCGTCCTTGCGTGAGTGCTGCGCAAGGAATGTAAATGAAACGTATGTTGTTCAACGCGACGCAAGCTGAAGAGCTGCGCGTCGCCATTGTCGATGGGCAAAAGCTCGTCGACCTCGATATCGAGACCGTAGGCAAAGAGCAGCGCAAGGGGAATATCTACAAGGGTGTGATCACCCGCATCGAACCTTCGCTGGAAGCCTGCTTTGTCGATTACGGCACGGAACGCCACGGCTTCCTGCCGTTCAAGGAAGTGTCCCGCTCTTATTTCCAAGGCTATGAAGGCGGCCGTCCGCGCATTCAGGACGTTCTGCGCGAAGGCATGGAAGTGGTGGTGCAGGTGGAGAAGGACGAGCGCGGCAACAAGGGCGCGGCGCTGACCACCTATATCAGCCTGGCCGGCCGTTACTTGGTGCTGATGCCGAATAACCCGCGCGGCGGCGGCGTATCGCGCCGCATCGAGGGCGAGGAGCGCCAGGAGCTGAAAGACCTGCTGTCGCAGCTGGAAGTGCCTCACGGCATGAGCCTGATCGCCCGCACCGCCGGCATCGGCCGCAATCTGGAAGAGCTGCAGTGGGACATGGGTTACCTGATGCAGCTGTGGCGCGCCATCGAAGGCGCCGCCGGCGCGCAGTCCGCGCCGTTCCTGATCCTGCAGGAAGGCAGCCTGGTAATCCGCGCGATCCGCGACTACTTCCACCCGGACATCGGCGAAGTGCTGATCGACACCGACGAAATCCACGACCAGGCCCGCCAGTTCATGAGCCATGTGATGCCGAACATGCTGTCGCGTGTGAAGCTGTACAAGGACCATGTGCCGTTGTTCTCCCGTTTCCAGATCGAACACCAGATCGAAACCGCCTTCTCGCGCAGCGTGCAGCTGCCGTCCGGCGGCGCCATCGTGATCGACCACACCGAAGCGCTGGTATCGGTCGACGTCAACTCCGCTCGCGCCACCAAGGGCGCCGACATCGAGGAAACCGCGGTCCGCACCAACCTGGAAGCGGCCGAAGAGATCGCCCGCCAGCTGCGTCTGCGCGACTTGGGCGGCCTGGTGGTGATCGACTTCATCGACATGGAAAACCCGAAGAACCAGCGCGACGTGGAAAACCGCCTGCGCGACGTTCTGAAGCATGACCGCGCCCGCGTGCAGATGGGCAAGCTGTCCCGCTTCGGCCTGCTGGAGCTGTCGCGTCAGCGCCTGCAGCCGTCTCTGGGCGAAACCAGCCACGAGCCATGTCCGCGTTGCCATGGCATCGGCTTCATCCGCGGCACCGAATCGTCCGCGCTGCACATCCTGCGCATCATCCAGGAAGAGGCGATGAAGGAAAACACCGGCGCGGTGCACGCGCAGGTGCCGGTCGATGTGGCCACCTTCCTGCTGAACGAGAAGCGCGCCGAGATCCACTCCATCGAAGAACGCCTCGATGTGGACGTGGTGCTGATCCCGAACATCCACCTGGAAACGCCGCATTACAAGATCGTGCGCGTGCGCCACGACGACCTGGCCGAAGCGGGCGAAGCCGCGAGCTACACCCGTGTCGAAGTGCAGGAAGAGGATGTGATCACCAACTTCGGCCAGGAAAAGCCGAAGGTGGTGCGCCAGGAAGCCGCAGTCAAGGGCATCACCCCGCAGCAACCGGCCCCGACCGTAGCGCCCGCGGCGCCCAAGCCGGTGCAGCAGGCTGGTTTGATCGCCGGCGTCGTGTCCTGGCTCAAGGGTCTGTTCGCCGAGCCGGAGAAAGTGGCCGAGCCGGAGAAGAAAAAGCCGGCTCCCGCAGCCGCCCGCAACGAGCAGCGCGGCAACCGTTCGCGTCAGCAGGAGCGCCGCACCGGCGCCCAGGCTCGCCGCGAGCACGAGCAGCGCCGCCAGACCGTTCAGGATGAGGTGAAGCCGCGTCGCCAAGACGAGCGCAAGGATGCCGAGCGCCCGGAACGCAAGGATGCGGAGCGTAAGGAGCCTGTTCGCGAACGCGAAGAGCGCAACGAGCAGCAGCGCGAGCGCGGCAATCGCCGCCGCGAGCGCGAGGGCCGCGAGCCGCGCGATGCGAAGGAAGTCCGCGAGCAGCAGCCGCGCGAAGAGCGCGTGAGCGACAAGGCTGAAAAGCAGGACAAGCCGCAGCAGGAGCCGCGTCGCCGTCAGGCGCCGGTTGTCGCTCCGCTTGAGGCTGAGAAGCCGCTGGCGCAGGAAGAATTGCGCGCCGAAGGCATCGAAGGCGAGCAGGCCGAGCAGCAGGAGCGCGGCGAGCGCCGCCGCCGCCGCAGCCGCCGCGATCGTCGCCGCGACAATCCGGAAGCCCAGGTGGAGGGCGTAGCCGCCGAAACCGGCGCCGAAGCTCCGTTGGCGGAAGCCGCCGGCGTGGCCGCCGCAGCCATCGTGGCGGTGGCTGCGGTAGAAGTGGCAAGCGAAGCGCCTACTGCCCAGCTGGTGGAAGTGGAAACCAAGCCTGCCGAGGCGGCGGCGAGCGAAGTCGCTGCAGTAGTGCTTGAGGCGGCTCCGGCGTCCGTTGAAGTTGCCGAAGTTGCTGTGGTGGAAGTTGCGCCTGTTGCCGAGCCGGTCGTGGCGCCGGTAGTAGTGGCCGAACCCGCAGCGGAGGCCGTGGTGGTGACGCCGGCGCTTGAGATTGAAGCGCAAGTCGAAGCGCAAGCGGCTGAGCTGGTTGAGCCGGTTGCCGAGGCGGCTCCCGCGGTAGTGGTGGAACAAGCTGTAGCCGTGGCGGTTGCGGTGGAGGCGCTTGTCGAAGCGCAACCGCCCATCGAGCAGGCTCCGCGGGCGGTTGAGACCGTTGTCGAGGCCAAGCCGCTGGATCTCGGCGGGCTGGTCATGGTCTCGACCAAGCCGGCGCAACTGCAGCCGCAAGCGGTAGAAGAGCCGCTGCTGCCGCAAGGCCCGCGCCGCCGCGACGTGGTGGGCCAAGCGCAAGCCGACGTTGAGCAGCCGGTGCAGTTGATGCAGGTAGAGACCCGCCAGGGTTGATCCCGCAGAGGGGGGGAGGGCGCAAGTCTTCCCTGCTCAAATTACTGATGTATTGACGGGGAGGGGGATGTGGGTTATCATCCTTTCTCTAAATGTTCCCTGATAGCTCAGTCGGTAGAGCGACGGACTGTTAATCCGCAGGTCGCAGGTTCGAGCCCTGCTCGGGGAGCCAGAATTTAAAAGCCCGCATCAGCTGATGCGGGCTTTTTGCTTTGCTTCAACCTGTTGTCGGGCCCGGCCCGGGAGCGGATGGCGCTCCGTTTCATGGAAATGGAACAAAACAGTCATATTCAAGACTAATCTTCCAATCTCAATACTTTCCTGGCCGCGACGCGTTTCGGCCAGTTCGGTGACCGATGGCACTTCTCGAATCTTTCAATCAATCGCTGTTTCTGTTGATCAACGCCACACCGGCTAGCGCCCCATTTTCCATCCAGCTGGCTACTTTCATCGCCCGTGATGTGATGCGTCTGCTGCCGGTGCTGCTGTTCGCATTGTGGCTATGGGGGCACCCTGCGTTGCGCGACACCATAGTGAAAGCCCTGCTGTTTACCGGCGCCGCCTTGCTGGGCAATTGGTTGGTCGGGCTGGTATGGCCACATCCGCGCCCCTTCGCCGTGCCTATCGGCTATACCTTTCTGGCGCATGACGCCACGCCATCGTTTCCCAGCAACCACGGCACGATTTTCGCGATGATGGCGCTGTGCTGGTGGTTCAGCCCGGCGCGCGGCTGGGGCTGGCTGTTGGCGGTTGCCGGTACGGCTGTGGCCTGGTCCAGAGTGTATCTTGGCGTGCATTTTCCCTTGGACATGCTGGGGGCCTTGCTGGTGTCCATCGCCTGGTATGCGGCGTTGTCGCCTGCGTGGGCGCGGTATGGCGCCGCCTTGACCGGGATGGCCGAGCTTCTATACCGGCGCTTGCTGGCCAAACCCATCTCCCAGGGGCTGATCCGGCGCTGAGCGTAGCCGCCGGCCTTTGTTTGATCGGAATGCTGCACTGCTTCGGATAGCCTATTTCTTAAGCACACGCGATAGCCGCTTGGTGGTAAAGTAAACAAAAGTTATTTGTTTATATCCATTGCAGTGGTGTCGGGAATGAGCATGTCTGAACGCGAAATGAGCTTGTGGCCGGAATTCGTCAAGGCCCTGAAACAGGAAGTGGTGCCGGCCTTGGGCTGTACCGAGCCGATCTCGCTGGCGCTGGCCGCCGCGCTGGCCGCGCGGGAACTGGGCAAGGAGCCGCAGCGCATCGACGCTTGGGTGTCGGCCAATCTGATGAAGAACGGCATGGGCGTGACCGTGCCGGGCACCGGCACCGTCGGCCTGCCGATCGCCGCCGCCGTCGGCGCGCTGGGCGGCGACCCGGACGCCAAGCTGGAAGTGTTGAAGAATCTGACGGTCGAGCAGGTGGCCGCCGGCAAGCAGATGCTGGCCGACGGCAAGGTCAAGCTGGGCGTGGCCGCAGTGCCAAATATCCTGTACGCCGAGGCCTGCGTCTGGCACGGCGACGAATGCGCCCGCGTGGCCATCGCCGACGCCCATACCAATGTGATCCGGGTAGAACGCAACGGCGAGGTCTTGCTCAAGCGCGAGGCCGCCGACGCCAAGCCGGTGGAAAACTACGATCTGGGCGACGCCACCGCGCGCGACGTCTACGACTTCGCCACCCGGGCCCCGCTGGAAATGATCGACTTCATCCACGACGCCGCGGTGCTGAACAGCGCTTTGGCCGACGAGGGCATGAGCGGCAAGTACGGCCTGCACATCGGCGCCACGCTGCAGCGGCAGATCGAAGCCGGCTTGCTATCCGAAGGCCTGCTGTCGCGCATCCTCACCCGCACTACCGCCGCGTCCGACGCGCGCATGGGCGGCGCCACGCTGCCGGCGATGAGCAATTCCGGCTCCGGCAACCAGGGCATCGCCGCGACCATGCCGGTGGTGGTGGTGGCCGAGCACGTCAAGGCCGACCGCGAGACCCTGATCCGCGCGCTGGCCTTGTCGCACCTGATCGCCGTCTACATTCACACCCGCCTGCCCAAGCTGTCTGCGCTGTGCGCCGTCACCACCGCGTCCATGGGGGCGGCGGCCGGCATGGCGCAGTTGCTGAACGGCGGCTATCAGGCGGTCAGCATGGCGATTTCCAGCATGATAGGCGACCTGGCCGGCATGATTTGCGACGGCGCGTCCAATAGCTGCGCGATGAAAGTGTCCACCTCTGCCGGTTCCGGCTACAAGGCGGTGCTGATGGCGCTGGACGGCACCCGCGTCACCGGCAACGAAGGCATCGTCGCCCACGACGTGGACGTGTCCATCGCCAATCTGGGCAAGCTGGCCACGCAGGGCATGGCGCAGACCGATACCCAGATACTGCAGATCATGATGGATAAGCGCTGAGCCAGCCCATCGCGTCATGAAACAGGCCCGGTATTGCCGGGCCTGTTTGTTTAGGTTTCGAGAACTAATCCTGCGTCGCCGGGCTCAGCGCCTGGCGCACGCTCTGTTCATTCAGCGCCGGCGCGCACAGTTCGATGAAGCGGTAGGCGTAGCTGCGCAGATAATGGCCGCGGCGGATGGCGATGCGGCTGGTCTGCTGGCCGAACAGCGGCGAGCCCTCCACCACCTTGACGCTGGTATCGCGGCGCGGGTCCACCGCCATGGAGGCGACGATGCCGACGCCCAGCTCCAGTTCGACATAGGTTTTGATCACGTCGGCGTCCAGCGCCGACATCACGATGTCCGGCGCCAAGCCGGCTTCGGCGAAGGCATTGTCTATCCTGGCGCGGCCGGTGAAGCCGTGGTGGTAGGTGACGATGGGGTGCTCGGCCAATGCCTCCAGCGTCAGCGGCGCGTCGTGCAGCGGATGATCGGGCGGCGCGATCACGCAGTGATGCCAGCTGTAGTAGGGGAAGGACACCAGTTCCGGCACCTCATGCACGGCCTCGGTGGCGATGCCGATATCAGCCTCGCCTTCCAGCAGCAGCTTGACCAGCTCGGCCGGACTGGCCTGATGCAGCACCAGATGCACGCGCGGAAAAGCGCGCTTGAACGCGGTGACCACCTGCGGCAGCGCGTAGCGCGCCTGAGTGTGAGTGGTGGCGATGGTCAGCTGGCCCTCGTCGCGCAGGCTGAACTGCTGCGCCAGCCGCTTGATGTTGCCGGCGTCCAGCAGCATGCGTTCGACAATGGTCAGCAGCTCCTTGCCGGGGTCGGTCAAGCCGAGGAAGCGCTTGCCCTTGCGCACGAACAGCTCCACGCCCAGTTCGTCCTCCAGGTCCTTGATGTGTTTGCTGACGCCGGATTGCGAGGTATACAGCGCGTTGGCCACTTCGGTCAGATTGAAGCCTTGGCGCACCGTTTCGCGGATGATGCGCAGTTGCTGGAAGTTCATGCCTCGGCTCCTTGCGCGGCGGCAAACACGCGGGCGGCGCGCGCTTGCAGCCGCACCGGCTGGCCGGCGGCCAGCGTTTGCAGCAGCGGGGCATCGGCCGGCAGTTCTGCGTCGAAGGTCTGGCCGGCCAGTTCATCGCGTCCTTCCAACTCCACGCGGGCCAGGCCGCCCAGGGTCAGCACGCGTTGCACCCGCGCCGGCAGCCCAGGCCCATGATCCGGGACGATGGTCAGTTCGTGCGGGCGGATGAAGGCTTCCACCGGCTGGCCGTGCGGTTGTTGATGGTCGGCGTCCAGCATCTGCCCGCCCACCGCGATGGCGCCCGGGCCGCTGACGCCGCGGATGCGGTTGGCGCTGCCGAGGAAGCCATAGACGAAGGCGCTGGCCGGCTGGCTGTACACTTCGGCCGGCGAGCCTATCTGCTCCACCTGGCCGTGATTCATCAACACCACCCGGTCCGCCACTTCCAGCGCCTCTTCCTGGTCGTGGGTGACGAAGAGGGAGGTGATGTGCAGCTCGTCGTGCAATTTGCGCAGCCAGCGGCGCAGCTCCTTGCGCACCTTGGCGTCCAGCGCGCCGAACGGTTCGTCCAGCAACAGCACGCGCGGCTGCACCGCCAGCGCGCGGGCCAGGGCGATGCGCTGGCGCTGGCCGCCGGACAGCTGGGCGGGGAAGCGGTCGGCCAGCCAGTTCAGCTGCACCAGGTCCAGCAGCTCATGCACGCGGCGGGCGATCTCGGCTTCGGACGGGCGTTCGCGGCGCGGCTTCATGCGCAGGCCGAATGCCACGTTGTCGAACACGCTCATATGGCGAAACAGCGCGTAGTGTTGGAACACGAAACCGACCTGGCGCTCGCGCACATGGGTGGCGGAGGCGTCCTCGCCATCCAGCAGCACGCGGCCGCGATCGGCCTGCTCCAGGCCGGCGATGATGCGCAACAGCGTGGTCTTGCCGCAGCCGGATGGACCCAGCAGCGCCACCAGTTCGCCGCTGGGGAAGTTCAAACTGACATCGTTCAGGGCGACGAAGTCGCCGAAGGCCTTGCGGATGTTTTCTACTTGTATGCTCATCTCAGTTTTCCTTGACGCCGCGCCATTCCACCCAGCTCTTCAGCGCCAGCGTGACCAGGGCCAGCAAGGCCAGCAGGGACGCCACGGCGAAGGCCGCAGCGAAATTGTACTCGTTGTAGAGGATTTCCACGTGCAAGGGCAGGGTATTGGTTTCGCCGCGGATGTGGCCGGACACCACGGATACCGCGCCGAATTCGCCCATCGCCCGCGCGTTGCTGAGGATGACGCCGTACAAAAGCGCCCAGCGCACATTGGGCAGGGTGACGTGCCACAGCACCTGCCAGCCGCGCGCGCCCAGCACCACGGCCGCTTCCTCTTCTTCGCGGCCTTGCGCTTCCAGCAGCGGGATCAGCTCGCGGGCGACGAAGGGCACGGTGACGAACAGCGTGGCCAGCACGATGCCGGGCACCGAGAAAATGATCTTGAAACCATGCTCGGCCAACCAGGGCCCCAGCCAACCGCGCTGGCCGAACACCAGCACGAAGACCAGGCCGGCGACGACCGGCGATACCGAAAACGGCACATCGATCAGCGTGATCAGCAGCTGCTTGCCGCGAAAATCGAAGCGGGTAACCGCCCAGGCGGCGGCGACGCCGAATACCAGATTCAGCGGCACGGAAATCACGGCGGCCAGCAGGGTCAGCCGCACGGCGGCCAGCGCATCCGGCTCGGCCAGCGCGGACAGGTAGGTCTGCCAGCCCTTGGCCAAGGCTTCCACAAACACCACGAGCAGCGGCAGCAACAGGAATATCGCGAAGAAACTCAGCGACAGCGCCAGGATCAGCCATTTCACCGCGCCCGATTCGCGGGTGGCGGCGCGGTTTTCCAGCAGCGCGGCCTTATCCGCGCCGGCATGCAGTTTGGACAGCGCGGCGGCCATCAGCGGCCTCCCGCGCGGCCGTGACGGCGCGCGCTCCAGTATTGCAGGCCGTTGATCGCCAATAGCAGCAGGAAAGACGCCGCCAGCATCACGCTGGCGATGGCGGTGGCGCCGGCGTAGTCGAACTGCTCCAGCTTGCTGATGATCATCAAGGGCGTGATTTCCGACACCATGGGCACATTGCCTGCGATGAAGATCACCGAGCCGTATTCGCCGACCGCGCGGGCGAAGGCCAGCGCGAAGCCGGTGAGCAGGGCCGGCTGCAGCGTGGGCAGGATCACGTGGCGAAAAGTCTGCCAGCGGCGCGCGCCCAGGCAGGCGGCGGCCTCTTCCAGCTCGGTTTCCAGGTCTTCCAGCACCGGCTGCACCGTGCGCACCACGAAAGGCAGGCCGATGAAGACCAAGGCCACCAGCACGCCGAGCGGGCCGAAGGCCACCTTGACGCCCAGCGGCTCCAGATACCGGCCCATCCAGCCATTGCCGGCGTACAGCGCGGTGAGGGCGATGCCGGCCACCGCCGTCGGCAGCGCGAAAGGCAGGTCCACCAGCGCATCGATCAGCCGCTTGCCGGGGAAGCGGTAGCGCACCAGCGACCAAGCCAGCAACAGGCCGAACACGCTGTTGATGGCGGCGGCGGCCAAGGCCATGCCGAAGCTCAGCCGGTAGGACGCCAGCACGCGCGGCGAGGCGGCGGCCTGCCAGAAGCTTTCCAGCGGCTGGCCGGCGGCGCGCAGGGCCACGGCGCTGAGCGGAATCAGCACCAGCAGCGACAGGTAGCTGACGGCGAAGCCGAGCGACAAGCTGAAGCCGGGCAACACGCGGGGAGGATGGGATGGAGGAGCGAGCGTCGCGGACATCGGTGGATTTCAATTCATATAACCGAATAAACGATATCTGCGAGGCTCTTATTCTGAAAATAAGTATTTCTTCAATGCTTATTCGATATTATGCAAAACGGGCGGAGGGTGCTGGGTATGGGGGGATCTTGTTTACGTAAGCGGAGAAGTGTGGATTCGCGAAGTTTCGATGATTGCGAGGTACCCCAATTCCCCTTTCAGGACGCGCCGTCCGAAAAGTCGAGGGCAAGGTGTTAAGCTGGCTTTTGTTTGAGGCGCGGGACGTTAGCGCGCGCCGAGTTAGCCAGCGCCTTGCCCTCGGCTTTTAGGACGGGAGATCGCGGCCTGTAGGGGCGGCCTGGAGTTGTAAGAGGGCTGGCCGCACAGCCCTCTTACCCGTTCGGCGGGCGGAACCGCCATCTACAACATTGTCCGCGCAGCGGACACATTCGCTTGCTTATGTACACGCGACAGGGATAACCAAAACAAACCGCCCGGCGTTGCGTCCGGGCGGTTTTGAATAGCGCGGAGTTTCAGCGCGCGACGATCTGGTCGAACACGCCGCCGTCGGCAAAGTGCGTTTTCTGCGCCTTCTGCCAGCCGCCGAATACCTGATCGATGGTGAACAGCTTGACCTTGCTGAACTGGCCGGCGTACTTGGCCGCCACCTGCGGATCGCGCGGGCGGTAGTAGTGCTTGGCGGCCAGGTTCTGTCCCTCTGGCGTGTACAGATATTGCAGATAGGCCTCGGCCACCTTGCGGGTGCCGCGCTTGTCCACCACCTTGTCCACCACGCTGACCGGCGGCTCCGCCAGGATGGAAACCGACGGCGTGACGATGTCGAACTTGTCCGGCCCCAGCTCCTTGGTGGCCAGATAGGCCTCGTTTTCCCACGACAGCAGCACGTCGCCGATGCCGCGCTGGGTAAAGGTGATCAGCGAGCCGCGGGCGCCGGAGTCCAGCACCTTCACGTTGCCGTACAGCTTTTTCACGAAGTCGCGCGCCTTGGCCTCGTTGCCGCCGGGTTGTTGCAGCGCGCAACCCCAGGCCGCCAGATAGTTCCAGCGCGCGCCGCCGCCGGTCTTCGGATTCGGAGTCACCACCTCCACGCCGGATTTGACCAGATCGTTCCAGTCATTGATGTGCTTGGGATTGCCTTTGCGCACCAGGAACACGATGGTGGACGAGTAGGGCGAGGCATTGTGGGGCAGGCGCTGCTGCCAGTTGGGCGCGATGGACTTGGCTTGGCTGGAGATTTCATCGATGTCGTAGGCCAGCGCCAGCGTCACTACATCGGCGTCCAGGCCGTCGATGACCGAGCGCGCCTGCTTGCCGGAGCCGCCATGCGATTGTTTGATGGTGACGGTTTCGCCAGTCTTGGCTTTCCAGTATTTGGCGAAGGAGGCGTTGAAATCCTGGTATAGCTCGCGCGTCGGGTCGTAGGAGACATTGAGCAGGGTGACGTCGGCAAAGGCTGAGGCGCTGCCGGCGAACAGCAGGGCGAGGGCGAGGCGTTGCAGCGGGCGCATGTTGGTTCCCATGGTGTTTTCGAAAGGATGATATGCACTTTAGGCGGGGCTGGCTTGAGGCGGGAAGCAAGAAAATATGCAGTCTATATGCAAAAAAATGCAAAAGCGGCCATTTCGTAAAAACCGATAGGCTTATCGTCAAATCGTATATTACGTTGTCACATCCGGGGCTATAGTGGCGCCAAACCCACTCCCTGGTTACGGTCATGAAACGATTCAAGCCCGCCAAGTCGCTGCCCGCCGGTTTCACTCCTCCCATGCTGGCGGCCTGTCAGCAGTTGCTGCAGCAGGAAGGGGTTCAGGCGCGTTTGCAGTGGAACGAGCAGGAGGTATTCGCCAGCTTCGACGGCTGGTGGCTGTGCAGCGGCTTCATTCCGCAAACCCGCTTGCGAGCAGGCTGCTGCCAGCTGCTGCAATACGCGGCGCGGCTGCGCATTTTCGGCCAGTTCGGGCAGACGCTGCCGGCCAACTGGCTGTTCGCGATGAATTACGGCGAGGCCAAGGCCGTCGCTTTGCTCAAGCTGATTCGCGTGCTGCACGTGCTGAACCATCTGGGCCGCAATGGCCGCCATCTGCCACTGCGCATAGACGTCGATCCGCGCATTTGCCATGCGTACAGCGACCGCATCGTCGACTTCACCGCCCGGCTGCTGGACACGCTGGAGTTCCCGGCCAGCCAGGCGCCTATGCTGCTGTTTCTGGACCAGCGCACCGCTGAGCTGGGTTTGGGCCTGGTGCGGCGCTACCGCCAGCATGGCCATCGGCTTGGCCTGGGCGACTTCGGCGCCGGCAGCCAGGATCTGCTGCGGCTATGGCGGCTGGAGCCGGACATGCTGGCGCTGGCGCCCAGCTTCATGGGCCGCGCCATCATGTATCCCAAAGTGCGCGACCAGTTGCTGGCGCTGATGCCTCAGTTGGCGGAGCAGGGTTTTGCGCTGGCGGTGGAGGACATCGTCTGCGACAACATGCTGGAGCTGGCGCTGAAGATGGGGGCGGACTACTGTTCCGGCCCGTTGCTGTCGGAACGCTTGCGGCGTGAGCGGGCGGAAAGAGCGCTGGATGGATATGATATTGCCTGTTAGGATGTTTGCATTATTTCATATTGTTTAGGTGGGAGATGCGATGAAACATCTGGCATGGGCAATGGTGTGCGCGCTGGGCCTGTCGGCCTGCGTGATCGGCAGTACCGATGGTTACCGCGACGCGGCGCAATTGCAGCGCATGACCGATCAGGCCGTGAAAACCTGCGGCCAGGGCAAGGTCAAGTCGGTGAGCTACAGCAGCTTTACCTGCGTGGCGGGCGACGCGGCGGCGAAGTAAATGCCGACGCAGGACGAGAATGAACAAGCCATGCAGCCTATGCCGGCGGCCGAAGCCAGCCCGCTGTACCAGCTGATCGAGGCCGTGCCCGATGTGGAAGCCTACTGCCGCCTGCGCGCCGAATCCGGCCTCAGCCCCAAGACGGAAGAGGCCGCCCGCCGCGGCTTGGCCGGCACGCTGTTCGCCGTGCAGATATGCTGTGGCGGCGAAACCGTCGGCATGGGCCGGGTGATAGGCGATGGCGGCTGTTTCTATCAAGTGGTGGACATCGCCGTGCTGCCGGCGCATCAGGGCCTGGGACTGGGCAAGCGCATCATGGCGGCCATTTCGGGCTACATAGAGCGCGAGGCGCCAACCAGCGCTTACATCAGCCTGATCGCCGACGGCGACGCCAAGCATTTGTACGCGCAGTTCGGCTTCAAGCCGACCGCGCCGAGGTCGGAAGGCATGGCGTTGTTCAAGCGCGCAGCCCAGCAGCCTTAGCGGATCGCGATCCACCTGACCGAATCCAGACACGGTTGCCGTAGCCAAAGGAGCCGGCGGTCGCGGCAGGCTCCGAGTCAAACTCGACTGCTGGACAGATGCACGGCCATCAGCGGCCACACCCAGTCCGCCGCGTCCAGGCTCCAGCCGCCGTTCTTGGCCGCCTCGTCCAGCCTCCTCAGCGCCAGGATGTCGGCCAGGTCAGGCAGGCGCGAGAAGGCTTCGGCCTCGTCCGCGCGCATCGGTCCGCCCTGGTAGCCCAGCGTGGCGGCGCTGGCCGGCGACAGCGCCGCCAGATACGCTGGATCGATGGCGCACAGGTAGCGCTTGGCTTCGACGTGCATGCCGACCAGCCGCGCCAGCCGGGGCGAGAAACCCAGCTGCAGCAGGTAGTCGCGCGCCAGCTTGTCGTGGGCCATCACGCCATAGCCGCCCATGGCCGGCGCGCCGTCGTGCTCCAGCAGGTGGCCGACGTCGTGCAGGAAGGCGGCCAGCGTCAGTTCGTCGTCGCAGCCGGCGTCGCGCGCCAGCGCGGCGGCCTGGATCGCGTGGTCGAACTGGGTGACGGCCTCGCCGTAATGGCGCGCGCCGTGTTCGCGGTACAGTTGTTGCAACCTGGCGATCGCTTGTCGCATCAGAATACCCTCCTGCCGCTGTTCCAGACTTGCCGCACTAGCGGCACGTCGCCATGAACGATCATGGCCACCAGATCGGCGCGCTGGCCGACGGCGATGTCGCCGCGATCGGCCAGGCCCACAGAGCGCGCCGGGTTCAGACTGACGGCGGCGACGGCGCGCGGCAGGCTCCAGCCGGCCTGCGCGTGCAGCAGCCAGGCGCCGTGCAGCAGGCTGGCCGGCACGTAATCAGACGACAGAATGTCCAGCAGGCCAGCCCGCGCCAGCTCCAATGCCGCCACATTGCCGGAGTGGGAGCCGCCGCGAACCACATTGGGCGCGCCCATCACCGTTTGCAGGCCGTGCGCGCGGGCGGCTTGGGCCGCTTCCAATGTGGTGGGAAATTCCGAGATCGCCACGCCGTCGCGCAGCGCTTCGTCTATGTGGGCGGCGTCGGTGTCGTCATGGCTGGCTAGCGCGATGCCGCGCGCCTGAGCCAGCTCCACTACCGCCTGTTTGTGGCGGCCAGCGTATTGCGCCTGCTTGGTTTTGCGTTCGGCCACCGCGGCGAGGAAGGTGTCTTCGTTCCAGCCTACCTTTTTCTTGCCGTAGTATTTTTTGTATTGCTCCAGGTCGCGGTACTGGCGCTGGCCGGGCGTGTGGTCCATCACCGATACCAGCTTCACCGCCGGGTGGGCGATCAGCGGCGCGAGTTCGGCCAGCAGATCGGGATAGGCCAATTCGCAGCGCAGGTGGAAGAAGTGTTCCGCGCGCAGCGCGCCTTCGTCCATGCCCTGGTTGATGGCGTCGAACGAGCTGTGCAGGGTGTCCAGCCGCACGCTTTCGTCCTCCAGATCGCCCACCGCCAGCGCGTCCAGCACCGTGGTGATGCCGGCGGCCACGCATTGCGCGTCGTGGGTGATCACCGCTGGCAGAATCGGCCACAGCACGCCGTTGCGCGGCATCAGGTGTTTTTCCAGATTGTCGGTATGGATCTCCACCAGGCCGGGCAGCAGCAGGGCGCCGGCCAGGTCTTCGCCATCCGGCAGAGGCTGCTCGTGGATGGCGGCTATCCGGCCATCTTCAATTTCCAGCGCGCCGTGGTCGATGACGCGGTCGGCCAGCACGATGCGGGCGTGGTTCAGAATCTGTCTCATGCTGCTGTTTCCATGTGTTGCGCCAGGGGAACCTGGAAAATGCGGGTGGCGATGGCGTCGCGCGTGGGCGCGTCGTGGAAGATGCCGATCAGCGCCGCGCCGCGGGCCAGCGCTTCGCGCATCAATTGTATGACCACGTCGCGGTTGGCGGCGTCGAGAGATGCGGTCGGCTCGTCCAGCAGCAGTATCGGCCGCGGCGCGATCATGCCGCGCGCGATGTTGACGCGCTGCTGCTCGCCGCCGGAGAAGGTGGCCGGCGGCAGGCTCCACAGCCGCTCGGCGATGTTCAGCCGCGCCAGCCATTCGCCGGCCGCCAGCCGCGCTTCGGCGTCAGTCGAGCCCCATTCGCGCAGCGGTTCGGCCACGATGTCCAGCGCCGACACCCGGGGGATCACCCGCAAGAACTGGCTGACATAACCCAGCGTGTGGCGGCGCACGGCGGCGATCTCATGCGGCAGCGCGCGGGCCATGTCCACCCACTCGCCCTGGTGGAACACGCCGATGCGGCCGCGCTCCACCAGATAGTTGGCGTACAGCGCCTTCAACAGCGTGCTCTTGCCGGCGCCGGACGAGCCGGCCAGCGCCACGCACTCGCCGGCGGCCGCCTGCAGCGAAACGTCGGTCAGCACGGGCAGCCGCAAGCCGCCTTGCTGGTGCAGGGTGAAAGTCTTGCTCAGGTTTTTCGCGTCTATCAATAGCGTGTTCATGATCTCAGGCCTGCAGGATGGAAGACACCAGCAACTGGCTGTACGGGTGTTGCGGGTCGTCGAGTATCTGGTCGGTCAGGCCGGCCTCCACCACGCGCCCCTTCTGCATCACCAGCGTGCGCTGCGCCAACAGCCGCGCCACGCCCAGATCATGCGTCACCATGATCACGGCGATGCCGGCGTCGCGCACCAGGCGACGGGTCAGGTCCAGAAAGCGCGCCTGAACCGACACGTCCAGGCCGCCGGTCGGCTCGTCCATGAACACCAGCCGCGGCTGCGTGACCAGATTGCGGGCGATCTGCAGCCGCTGCTGCATGCCGCCGGAAAAAGACGAAGGCTTGTCGTCGAGCCGCGCGCGGTCTATCTCGACCTTTTCCAGCCAGTCGCCGGCGGTTTGCCGCAGCCGGCCGTAATGGCGCTGGCCCAGCGCCATCAGCCGCTCGCTGACGTTGGCGCCGGCGGAGACGCCCATGCGCAGGCCGTCGCGGGCGTGCTGGGTGACGAAGCCCCATTCGCTGCGCGCCAGCCGGCGGCGCTCGGCCTCGGGCAGGCAGGTCAGCTCGTGCGCCGCGCCGTCGCGGTCGGCAAAGCGCACGCTGCCGGCGTCGGCGGCCAGGCGGCCGGCCAGGGTGGACAGCAGCGTGGACTTGCCGGAGCCGGATTCGCCGACGATGCACAGCACCTCGCCAGGGTACAGCTCGAAATTGACGTCGAAGCAGCCCTGGCCGTTGCCGTAGTCCTTGCTTAGCCCGCTGACGCTGAGGATGGCTTGATTCATGTTAAAACCTCTTTTGCCACGAAAACCACGAAAGAACGCGAAAGTTGTCTGATGCATCCGCGGTCTCCGCCCATTGCGAGAGGACGTGCGTGGAGGCCGCTATGCTTTCGTGTGATTTCGCGTGTTTCGCGGCGCTGAATGCTTTTCCCTGCTTCATTGCGAAGCCTCCTGCTGCTGCTGGCAATAGTCGGTATCGGAGCAGACGAACATCCGGCTGCCGGCGTCGTCGGTGACGATTTCGTCCAGGTAGCTCGTGCGCGAGCCGCACAGCGCGCAGCCTTGCTCCCAGGTTTGGGCCGTAAATGGGTGATCGTCGAAGGCCAGGCTTTCCACCTTGGTGTAGGGCGGAATCGCGTACAGGCGCTTCTCGCGGCCAGCGCCGAACAGCAGCAAGGCCGGGCTCATGTCCAGCTTGGGGTTGTCGAATTTCGGAATCGGCGACGGCGAGGCCAGATACCTGTCGTTGACCATCACCGGGTAGTCGTAGCTGGTGGCGATATGGCCAAAGCGGGCGATGTCCTCGTACAGCTTGACGTGCATCAGCCCGTATTCCTGGTGCGCGTGCAGCTTGCGCGTCTCCACCTCGCTGGGCTCCAGCGTGCGCAGCGGTTCCGGCTCCGGCACCTGGAAGATCAGGATCTGGCCCGGTTTCAGCGGCGTTTCCGGGATGCGGTGGCGGGTCTGGATCAGCGTCGCGTCGGCGGTGCGAGTGGTGGTGGCGACGCCGGCCACGCGGCCGAAGAAGCGGCGAATGTTGACGGCGTTGGTGGTGTCGTCGGCGCCCTGGTCTATCACTTTCAGCACGTCGTCGCGACCGATCACGCTGGCCGTCAGCTGGATGCCGCCGGTGCCCCAGCCGTAGGGCAGCGGCATTTCGCGGCTGCCGAACGGCACCTGGTAGCCGGGGATCGCCACCGCCTTGAGCAGGCTGCGGCGCAGCATGCGCTTGGTGTTCTCGTCGAGGAAGCCGAAGTTGTAGCGATCGTCGCGGGCCTTAGTCATCGGTCTTCTCCTGGGCGGTGGCGCGCAGCTGGCGGATCAGCGCCAGCTCGGCCTGGAAGTCCACGTAATGCGGCAGTTTCAGGTGTTGAACGAAGCCGGAGGCCTCGACATTGTCGCTGTGGCACAGCGCGAACTCGGCTTGCTGCGCCGGCGCGTGGGCGGCTTCGCCCAGCTCTTCGGCGCGCAGGCTGCGGTCCACCAGCGCCATCGCCATCGCCTTGCGCTCGGCCTCGCCGAAGCTCAGGCCGTAGCCGCGGGTGAATTGCGGCGGCGCGCTCTTGCTGCCGGCGAACTGGTTGATCATCTGGCATTCGGTCACGGTGATTTCGCCGATGTCGATCTCGAAGCCCAGCTCTTCCGGGCAGATGATCACGCTGACTTCGCCCATGCGGATCTCGCCGGCGAAGGGGTGGCTCTCGGCATAGCCGCGCTGGGTGGAGTAGGCGAGGCCCAATAGCCAGCCCTCGTCGCCGCGCGCCAGGTTCTGCAGCCGCGCTGGCCGCCCGGCGGGGAACATCAGCGGCTCGCGCGTCAGGTCCACCGGCTCCGGGTCGCCTTCCGGCGGCAGGTCGGCCTCAATCAAGCCTTCGCGGTCCAGCAGCTGCAGCACGCCGGGCAGTGCGTCCGGCAGCGGCGCGGCGGCCTGTTCCAGTTCGACCTTCGGCGCGGCTGCCGTCAGGCCGAAGTCCAGCAGCCGCTGGGTGTAGTCGGCGGTGGGGCCGAGAATCTGGCCGCCCGGCACGTCCTTGAAGGTGCCGGATACGCGGCGGCGCACGCGCATCGTGGCGGTGTTGAGCGGCAGCGTCTGGCCGAAGCGCGGCAGCGTGGTGCGGAAGGCGCGCAGCAGGAACACGGCTTCTATGCTGTCGCCGCTGGCCTGTTTTAGCGCCAGCGCGGCCAGCTCCTCGTCGTACAGCGAGCCTTCCTGCATCACGCGGGCCACGGCCAGGCGCAACTGCTGGCGGATTTGATCGATGCTGAGCTCCGGCACGTCGGCATCGCCGCGGCGCGCGGCGGCCAGCAGGTCCCAGGAGCGGGCGATGGCGGTTTCCCCGCCTTTGACGGCTACATACATTTCAACCCTCCCGGATGCGGACGCTGCGCGGCAGGCCGGCGACGTCGGTATCGGAAATCAGCACGGCGTCTACGCCCAGCGGGAAGCGGGCGTGGTTGACTTGCCACGCGCGCCAGAAGCCTTGGGGCAGGCCGGCGGCGCCGAAGCGGCGCGGCGCGGCGAAGCCGGGGCCGCTGCCTTCGACCTGCTCGGCGCTGAAGTCATCCACTTCGATCAACAGCGTGGCCGAGCGGTCCGGGTATTCGGCGCTGCCGGCCTTCAGGCTCATCAGATCGGGCAAGGGCATGTTGCCAGTCAGCACGATGAAGTCGGCTTCTTCCGGCAAGTCGGTCAGCCGCATCCCGGTATGGAAGCGCAGGCTGGCGACGGTGTCGTCCGGCAGCGCCGGCAACCAGACGCGCACGTCCTGATCGGCCAGGGTGTAGAGCAGGGCTGCGGTGGCGGCCTTCAGCTCTGGCAGGGCCGGCGGCAGTGCCGGCAACACGCGCGGCGACAAGGGTTCGGCCATCGCGCTCAATACGGCGCGGAAAGTCTGCTGGGCGTCGTCCACTGACTGGGCAAAAGCGCTGCGCATGGTCATTCCCCCCGCACCATGGTGAAAAACTCGACCTTGCTGGCGGCGGCTTCGCGCGAGCGGGCGGCGCGGCGTTCGGCCAGTTCCACCTCCAGCGGCGCGATCCACAAAGCCATCCGTTCGCCGTGGCGCGCCGGGTCTTGCAGCAGCGCGTCGGCCTGGGCGATCAGCTCGGCATGGCGGCCATCGCCGCCGCGCACCCAGCCGTGGCCGACGTGATCGCCTATCTGGCAACTGGCGCGGCTGACGCTGATTTCGCCCAGATTGAAGCGGGCGCCGCTGCCGCCGCTGCGGCCCTGCAGCATCATCAAGCCGGTTTCGGCGCGGCGCAGCCAGCGCGGCGCGGCGGGCAGCGCCGGCGGCAACAGTTCCAGCAGTCGATCGATTGGGCTGTTGGCCAGCAACGCGAGCCAGCGCTGTCGGGTGGAGGTGTCCATCATCTGCCTCATGGTTCAAGAAAAATTCATATAAACGTATAGACGTATCCATGATAATGGCAGCATGGAATGGATTAACAGCATGCGGCGATGAAGATTTTGTGACGTTTTCAAGGCGGATGCAGACGATTGCTTTAGCGCTCTGTGATCAACATGTTTTTTGAATCCGCTGCGCGGATGATGCTTTTCATAGCCGGGGCTGCCCGGCTGGCAGGGAGGGGATATTTGTGTGGCCAAATATCCCCTCCACCCCTAAAAGCCACCCTGCAAGCCTGGCCTGCGGCTTCCCGCCGGGACCCGTCAGGCCCGAGGCGCGGCTGAACTCGCGATTTGCTAACGTCAAATCGCTCAAACAGGCAGCCGCTTAAAACCTCGGGCCTGCCACCCGACGGCAGGCTTGAAGGGACCTGGGTGCGTCGGCCCCCGTGTTTGCTATTTGCAGATCCAGGCGAAAACGTCGTTTAAGAAACGCTAAGGGATAGGAAGGATAGGAATGATAGAAAGAGGTTCCGGCGTCGCCGTGTGGCGACAGATAGAAGAAACGCTGGCGGCGGACATCGCCGGCGGCGTATTGCAGGCTGGCCAGCAGCTGCCTACCGAGCTGCAACTGGCGGAACGATTCGCCGTCAACCGCCACACCATACGCCGCGCGGTGGCGACGCTGGTGGAGCGCGGCCTGTTGCGAGTGGAGCAGGGCCGCGGCACTTTCGTGCAGGACAACGCCATCGACTACGCCATCAGCAAGCGCACGCGTTTTTCGCAGAATATGGCGCGGCAGAATCTCAACTCCGACATCGACATCCTGAACAGCGACACGGTGCCGGCCAATGCCGAGCTGGCCGAACTGCTGCAGGTCGCCGTTGGCGACAAGCTGTACCGGATCAAGACACTGAGCCGGGTGGAAGAGCGGGTGGTGGACTACGCGATCATGTTCTTCCCTGCCGCGCGCTTTCCGGACTTGCCGCAGGCTTATCTGCGGCACCGCTCGGTGACGCGCGCGCTGGACGAGTGCGGCGTGCCCGATTACACCCGCCGCTTTACTCGCGTCACCGCGCGCTTGCCGGACGCGGAGACGGTGGATTATCTGGGCATCCCGAAGAACCGGCCGGTGCTGCACGTCAAATCGCTGAACGTCGATCCTGCCGGCGCGCCGGTGCAATACGGCGTCACCTGCTTCAACGGCGACCTGGTGCAACTGGTGATGGAGCAGGAGTGATGCGCTACGCCGTGTATTACGCGCCCAAACCCGGCAGCCCGCTGTGGCGCGCCGGTTGCCAGTGGCTGGGCGGCGATGCCGCCAGCGGCAAGGCGCTGGCGCAGCCTGAGATCGACGGCATCGATGCCGGCGTTTTGGCGACGCTGACCCGGGATGCCGCCCGCTATGGCTGGCACGCCACCTTGAAAGCGCCGTTTCCGCTACGGATCGATGTCCGGGCAGACGTGCTGCTGCGGCATGTGGCCGAGTTGGCCGCCACGTTCCGGCCGTTTGCGTTGAGTCTGCAAGTGGATTGGCTGGATAGTTTCCTGGCATTGCGCCCTGTGGGCGTGGTGCCTGAACTGGACGAGCTGGCCGCGGCCTGCACCGTGGCGCTGGAACCCTTGGCGGACCGCGGCGCGCCGCTCAAGCCGCGCGCGGGTCTGGACCCGCGGCAGCAAGCGCTGTATCGGCGCTGGGGCTATCCCTATGTGTTCGAACAGTTCCGCTTCCACATGACGCTATCGGACACGCTGCCCAGGGAATCGCCGCAGGCCAAGGCTTTGGAGCAGGGCGCGCGCCGCCATTTCGCCGGCGTTTTGAACGCGCATACGGTCGATGGCATCGCCGTGTTTGTTGAGCGCGAGCAGGGCGGCCCCTTCTATTATCTGGCTTACTGCGGTTTTGACGGCGAGGTGACGCGTTATGGCGATTGAGCCGGGGACGCTGTGGTATGTGATCGGCCCGTCCGGCGCGGGCAAGGACAGCCTGCTGTCTTATGCGCGACAGCATTTGCCGCCAGGCGCGGGCGTGATGTTCGCCCACCGCTACATTACCCGGCCGGCCGATGCCGGCGGCGAGAATCACGTGGCGCTGAGCGCCGAGGAATTTGCCGCGCGCGAGGCGAGCGGCTGTTTCGCCCTGTGCTGGCGGCGGCATGGCTTGGCTTATGGACTGGGCGTGGAGGTGGCGATGTGGCTGGCCCAGGGCTTGGATGTCGTGGTCAACGGTTCGCGTTCTATGCTGCCGCTGGCGGCGCAGCGTTTCCCCACCTTGCGTCCGCTATGGATCACCGCCAGTCCGGAAGTGTTGGCGGCGCGCTTGGCCGGGCGCGGCCGGGAGTCCGCCGCGGAAATCGCTCGCCGGCTGGTGGAGGCGGGCAGCTTCGCGCCGCCTCCCGAATGCGAGGTGCTGTGGAACGACGGCGAGTTGGCCGAGGCCGGCGCGCGTTTGCTGGCCCTGCTGGCGCGCCAGCCGGCCTGATCAGTTGTCCACCACGAAGCGCCGCATCTGCGTTTGCAGCGTGGCGCTGACTTCCTGCAGCCGGCCGCTGCTGAGACTGGCATCCTGGCTGGCTTTGAGGCTTTCGTCGGCCGAGCGGGCGATTTTCGACACGCTGCCGGCGATGGCCTGGCTTTCCCGCACTTGTTCCTCGATATCGACGGCCAGCCGATCCAACTCGCCCACCGTGGCGGTGGCGCCGAGTTTCAACTCGGTCAACGGTTGGACGATCTCGCTGATCAGCGCCACGCCGCGCGCCATCTCGCGGTGCCCTTGTTGGATGCGCGCCATCGCCTCGGACGTCTGGCTGTCCATCGCGGCGATCACATGATTGATTTCACGCGTGGCCTGGGCGGTGCGCCCGGCCAGATTGCGCACCTCGTCCGCCACCACGGCGAAGCCGCGGCCCATTTCGCCGGCGCGGGCGGCCTCGATGGCGGCGTTCAGCGCCAGCATATTGGTTTGCTCGGCGATGTCGGTCACCGACTCAATCATGTCGTGCATCGAATTGGCGCGCTGGCGCAGCGCATCCACCGACTCGGCGCTGCCCTGGATCTGTTCGGCAATCAGGCTGATTTCGCGCGATGCGGTTTCAATCAGGCTTTGCCCGCGGTCCGCCAGTTCGGCGGCCTTGCGGGCTTGCTGTCTGGCCTGATCTGCGGTGGCGGCGGCGCGGTCCAGCTTGGCGGCGAAGGCGCCGACGACGCCGTTGATCTGATGGATCTCCAATTGCTGGCGCTCCACGCCGCCGGCCACTTCCGCTGCGCTGCCGCGGGTGGAGCAGGCAGTGTCCGCCACCACATCGGCCGAGGCGCGCAGCTCGCGCACCAGGGTGGCCAACTCCGTTTGCATGCGGCCCATCCGACGCAGCATCTGCGCCGTTTCGTCATTGCCGGCGGCGCGGACTTCGCCGCGCAGGTCGCCTTGCTCCATCAGCCCCAATACCGCCACGCTGTGCGCCAGCGGCCGGGTGATGCTGCGGGTGACGCTCCAGGCGAGCAACAAGCCCGCCAGCGCGGCGGCGACGCAGCATCCCAGCAGCAGGCCGCGGGTGGCGCCCATCAGCGACAGCACATCGGCCATTTCCGCATTCATGTGTTTTTGCTGCGTGGCCGCCAGGTCGGCGGTGGCGCTGAGCAGCGCCTGCAGCGCCGGCCGCGTCTGGTTGCCGTATTGCTTGGCCAGGGCGGTCGGGTCATTGGCCTCCACCAGGTCCACCGTGTCGCCGAAGGCCTTGGCGTAAGCCGCGCGCAGATCGGCCAGCTTTTGCAGGGCGCCGGCCTGTTCCGCGCTCCATGGCAGCGCCTGCAGTCTTTGCAGCGCGTCCTTGCTTTTGCGGTTGGCGTCGTCCATCGCCGCGTATAGCGGCACGCGCTGCGATTGTTCCGGTGTGGATACAATTTGCAGCAGCAGCAGCGCGGCGCTTTGCGAATAGCGGTCCAGGTCCGCCGCCGCCTGTTGCTTACTGGCGTCTTCGCTGACGATGACGCGGGTGGACTGTTCGATGCGGGCCAGCCCGCCCCACACGCTGGCGGCAATCGCCAGCAAAAAAGCCAGCAGTACCATGAAGGAGACGGCGAGTCGGGGACCTACCTTGATTGTTTGCAGTAACCTCATCGGGGCGCTCTCGCGGATTGGAAAACTGTAGTGGTTGGTCGGGACTGCGTCGGAAATATGACGATGGGCAAGCGCCGGCTACACGCGTATGGTTTCGCTGCCGCTGCGGCCGGTTTTCTTGACCCGGTACATGGCCTGGTCCGCCGCCTGCAGCAACTGGTCCGGCGTGCTCAAGCCGCTGCCGATGGCGATGCCGATGGAGATGCCCAGCGCGCAATCGGCCCCGCCGGCCGGGAATGGCTCGGCGAAGGCTTCCAGACACTTTGCCGCCACGGTGCGAGCTATGTCTTCGGCATTATCATCCAGGTCGCTCAACAGCAGCACGAATTCATCGCCGCCGATGCGCGCCAGCGTATCGGTCTGTCGCACAATCGCCGACAGCCGCTGCGCCACCAGCCACAGCACCTTGTCCCCAGCCTTGTGGCCATGCTTGTCGTTGATGGTTTTGAAGCCGTCCAAGTCCATGAACAGCAAGGCCAGCGCGTTGCCTTTGCGTTTGGCCTGGGCCTGGGCCACTTGCAGGCGGTCGGTCAGCAGCGCGCGATTGGGCAGCCCGGTCAAGGGATCGTGGTGGGCTAGCCTGGCCAGCTCCACCTGATGGCGGTCGAGTTTGTGCAGCAGGCGGTTGAAAGCGGAGATCAGGTGGCCCACTTCGTCGTTGCGGTGGATAGGCAGCGGCTCCAGCGGCAGCTCGCCGCGAGTCATCCGGTCGGCGTGGCGGGCGGTCACGAAAAGCGGACGCAGCACGATGTACATGCCGCAGCACGTTATGAGGGTGAATACGCCCAGCGCGAGCAAGGTATTGCGCAGCGTGAATTGCTTGACCCTATCCACGGTGGCGAAGGCCTCTTTGCTGGGAATCCGCGCCACGACGAACCAGCCGGTGCTGGGCACAGAGGCGACGCCGCAGACTTCCTCCACGCCCTTGGCGTTGATGGTGATGCCGGCGCCGCGCCAGCCGCTCATGGCCTTGTCGTGCAGCGGATTGGCGCCGGGCGGCGGAAGCGCTTTCAGGATCATGTCCGGTTCCGAGGCGGCGACGAATTGACCGTCGCGCAGGGAAATCAGCAGGAAGCTGTCTTGATGGTTGCCGATGCGGCTATGCTGCATCAGCTCCAGAAAGCCTGGCGCGCCCAGCGCGGTGACGCCTACCAGCACACCCTGGACGCGGCCATCTGCCCCCCGGATGGGGACGCTCATCGGCAAAACCGGCACCTTGGTTGCGCGGCCGATAGTTGCCTTGCCGATGTAGGACCGTCCGGACAGCGCGGCGTGGAAGTAATCTCGATCGGCAAACGAAATTTGCCGGCGGCCCGGCGCAATGGGGTAGTCCGCGATCGCCATGCCATCCAGTCCTAGCACCAGCATGCCGATGGAGAACAGCGGCTGGTAGTCGTAATGCCCACGCAGCCATTGTTCCAAGCGAGCCGGATCCTTCAGCAAGGGGCGGGGCACGTCGCGGGCCAGCCGGTTCAGCAGCATTTCGCGCTGCGTCACCTTTTCATCGATGTCATGGGCGACGTAATTGGCTAGCGCCAGCTGCTGCGCCTCCACCACCTTGCCAAGGTCTTCGCGCAGGAAAGCGCTCAAGGCATAGTAGCGCGTCAGCGACCCGGTGAGGACGATCAACAGGGCAAGCGCGAGCAGCCGGGTGACGATGCTGTCTAGAAGGGGGCGAATATTCATCTGAACCTATCGGACGCTGGGTTTTCCAATGTTAGCCAATCCCGCGAGCGCCGCGCCGTCATTCCAGATTCAAGGCCTTGGGGGCGCCGCGTTGCGCGTGCCATTGTTCCACCTCCTGGCAGTTTGCCTCCAATTGCAGCATCAGTCTCGGCGCCGCCTCGGAGCGCAGGGCGCTGGCCGCCTGTTCCATGTGTTCTGCGGTTGCGGCGATATCCCGGGCGCCTATCTGCTTTGCCGCGGCGGACAGATCGCGGGCGGCGGCGATGTGCTGCATATTGTCGCTGATGATGGCGTCGCGGATGCGGGCGAGATGGCGTCTGGCCTCTTTTAGAAAGTCGGCTAGCAGATCATTTTCTGTTTTGAGATTGCCGCGGCTCTGCATGATGAGCACAAACAGATCGACCGGAGCGTGGTATTCCTGTCCAGCGGTGGCGTGAGGCGTCGCGTCCGATGCCGTGGGCGACGGTTTTTTCAGCCAGTTTTCCAGCATGCAGGCCAAAGCATCCAGCGCAAGCGGTTTGACCAGGCAGTCGTCCATGCCGGAGTCGCGGATCTTTTGCAATTCTTCAGGCGTGGCGCCGGCCGTGCAGGCGATGATGAGGGTGCGCCTGCGCGATGGATGCTCGGCTTCGTAGCTGCGGATCAGCCGCGCCAATTCATAGCCGCTGATATTCGGCATCAGGCAGTCGGTCAATACCAAGTGGTATGCGTCGTGCCGCCATTTTTCGAAGGCTTGCTGCCCGTCCTCGGCGGTATCGGGGTGGTAGCCGAGTTTTTCCAGCTGGCGTATCGCCAGCTTCAGATTGGTGGGATTGTCTTCCACCAGCAGGATGCGTTCCGACGGGTCGCTGACGCGCGCGGTTTTTTCCTGCTCGTCGGCCGCCGGTTCCGGCATGTCGACAGCCTCGGCGGCGAGAAGGAGGGTCGCTTGTGTGCCGCGGCCAGGCTCGCTGCGCAGCAGCACCTCGCCGCCCATCAGGACGGCCAGGCGGCGGCAGATGGCCAGCCCCAAGCCGGCGCCGCCGTAGCGGCGGGTTGTATGCGAATCGCCCTGGGTAAAAGGCTGGAATAGCTTTTCCAGTTTGTCCGGCGCGATGCCTATGCCGGTATCGATGACATCGAAAGACAGCGTTTGCCTGTCGCCGGCTTCTTGCCGCACCGACACTCGCAACGTGATGCTGCCGGTGGCGGTGAACTTTACCGCGTTGCTGAGAAAATTTTGCAGGATCTGCCGCAGCCGTAGCGGATCCAGCAGCAGCGTCGGCGCCAGTCTTGGATCGATCTCCAGATCGAAGCGCAGGTTTTTCTGTTCCGCAGAGCGGCCATATAGGCTGAGCAGACGCTGTAGCAAGGACCGGATGGCGGTGGGCGTTTTGACCAGTTCCAGCTGATCGGCCTCGATTTTAGAAAAATCGAGGATGTCGTCGATCAGCCGCAGCAAGGTGCTGGCCGAATCCAGCGCGGTGTCCAGCGTGTCCCGCTGCTCCGCGTCCAGTTCGCTCATCCGCAGCAGTTCCAGCATGCCCAGCACGCCGTTCATCGGCGTGCGTATCTCGTGGCTGATGGTGGCGAGGAAGGCGCTCTTGGCTTGGCTGGCGGCATCGGCCTGCTCTTTAGCGCGCTGCAGTTCCTGTTCTGCGGCGCGGCGGGCCGAAATGTCGCGCAGGGTCAGGTTGAAACAGGCGTCGCCGTTGTCCGGCATGCGGGTCAGCGCCAGCTCCAGCGGGAAGGTCGTGCCGTCGGCGCGGATGGCGGTGAGTTGCAGCAGGCTGCCCAGCGCGACGCCGTTGTCGTGCAGCAAGGATTGCACAGTGTTTTGGCCGTCTTGGGCTATCAACTCCTGAATTGCCATGCCCACCATGCCGCCGCGCGGCAGCTGGAACATCCGCTCCGCCACCGCATTGGCGCTGGCGACGATGCCAAGGATGTCCAGCGTCGCGATGCCGTCGATCGAGGTTTCGATGACCGACGACAGGTGCATTTGTTGCCGCGACAGCTGCAACTGTGCCTGTTCCAGCATCTGCAGATCCTGGTTGGCCAGGATCAGTTGGCCCAGCGTGTTCAGCAAGGGGTGTGGCATGTCGTTGCCGCGCTCGGGCGTGACGGGATAGGGAAAAAACACGGTGAAAGTGCCGACGACGCGAGAGGCCAGCGGAATGGGAATGCTCAGGAAGTGGCTGTTCTCGCACAGCGTCGCGCTGGTGCTTTGCTGCAAGCCCAGCAGGCAATCTTGTTGGCGGTACAGGCAGATGTCGAGCAGGGAGGCAGTATCCATCCGCTGCTGCGGATGCCGCGCCTGCGTGAGCGGACGAAACTGCGGCTTGCTCGACGCATTGCGCACCTCGCACAAGAAGCCGTCCTCCGCGCCAAACCATGGCAGGAGGATGTCGCGGGCGTAGCCGAACATGGTTTCTGGATCGGCCTTGCCTATGAATAGGCTTTGCAGGTAGTTGATGGCATCAAGCAAGCGATCCTGCTGCCGCAGGCGTTCGGTTGACCGAGCAGCCTGGCGCAAGGCATCTTCCTTCCGGCCATGCTCCTCCGCCAGCCGGCGCGACATCTGGTTGAATAGGGAGATGGTGAGCGCCAGCTCATCCTTGCCTGAAACCGGGATCTGGCACCCCCACTCGCTGCCGGCGATCTTCTGCGCGGCCTGCCGCAGAACGTTCAAATGGCGGGTCAGGTAGACGCCGAGCAGCAATGAAATCAGCGCCGAGAACAGCAACGCGGCCCAAGCCAGCCATCGTCCTATTAGCAGCCCGGCGGCATCCGCGTCATGCGGCAAACCCAGGCTGAAATGCAGCAGCATGCCCAGCAAGATCATTTCGATCAGCGCGATACCCAGTATGGTCTTGAGCCGGAGCGACATCAATCAAACGCCTTCCAGGCGCAGGGCAGGGCCGCGCCGAGGAAACTGAGGATGGCCCTGAGGCGCTTGCCCTTGAAGCGGCAGGGATTCGCGTGGCGGACAGCGTGCGGCCATGTTGTCCTTTCCGAGGTTGCCTGGCATTTCTAGATCAAACCCTTGGCGCTATCTTGATTGTCAATATAGATATTTCTGCGTAATGCGTTTGCGCGTAAGAATGTTGCGGCGCATGGGTCTAGTTGGGCAAAACAAACTTCATCTTCCGTTCACGGACCTGTCATTGCAGATCGGCATAGTAGCCGCAGTTTTCTTAGTGGGCCGGTGTATGGATAGTTGTCTATACGTCTAAACAAAGGAGCGTTGTCGATGAAGAAGCTGATGGCTGTAGCAACCTGTCTGGCCCTGAGCGGCCTGTTTGCCCCGCAGGCCCAGGCCAAGACGGTATTGACGGTTTACACCGCGCTGGAAGCGGATCAGGTCAAGGACTACAAAGACGCGTTCGAAAAGGCCAACCCGGACATTGAAATCCGTTGGGTGCGCGAGTCCACCGGCGTGATCACGGCCAAGCTGTTGTCGGAAAAGAACAATCCGCAGGCCGATGCGGTGTGGGGCCTGGCCGCCACCAGCCTGATGATCCTGGATCAGCAAGGCATGCTGCAAGCCTACGCGCCCAAGGGCGTGGAGAAGCTGAGCCCGCAGTTCGTCGACAAGGCCAAGCCGCCGAAGTGGACCGGCATGGACGTATGGGCCGCCACCATCTGCTTCAATACCGTCGAAGCCGCCAAGAAGAATCTGCCCAAGCCGGAAAGCTGGGCGGACCTGACCAAGCCTGCCTACAAGGGCCAGATCGTCATGCCGCATCCGGCTTCGTCCGGCACCGGCTATCTGGATGTTTCCGCCTGGCTGCAGATGATGGGCGAGAAGAAGGGCTGGGAGTATATGGACAAGCTGCACGTCAATATGGCGCAGTACGTCCACTCCGGCTCCAAACCGTGCAAGATGGCCGCCGCCGGCGAGTACCCGATCGGGATTTCTTTTGAATACCGCGGCGCGCAGTTGAAGGAAAAAGGCGCGCCTATCGACCTGATCTATCCCAAGGAAGGCCTGGGGTGGGATCTGGAAGCCACCGCCATCATCAAGGGCACCAAGAACCTGGCCGCAGCCAGAAAACTGGCCGATTTCTCCGTCAGCCTGCCGGCGATGAAGCTGTACGAGCAGAACTACGCCGTGCTGGCTATGCCGGGCGTGGCCAAGCAGAACCCGTTCATTCCGGTGGATTACTCGCAGCGTCTGTCCAAGAACAACTTTGGCTGGGCCGCCCAGAACCGCGACGCCATCTTGAAGGAATGGTCCAGCCGCTATGAAAGCAAGGCCGCCCCGAAACAATAAGCGCTCGTCTTGCAGCCGCCCCCATGCGGGGCGGCTTTGATTTGTCCATGCATCCTGCCTCAGGCACTTTGGAGCACCCGATGAAACCGGTCGATAGCCTATCCGGCCTGTCCGAGCATTTGTCCGCGCATGCCTTGACCCGCCGTTTTGGCGCTTTTACCGCGCTGGACGCCGTATCCCTTTCCATCCGCAAGGGCGAGTTCGTCTGCTTGCTGGGGCCGTCCGGCTGCGGCAAGACCACCTTGTTGCGGCTGATCGCCGGACTGGACTTGCCCGATGCTGGCGCCATTCATCTGTCGGGGCGCGACATCACCCGCGAAGCGCCGGCCAAGCGCGATTACGGCATCGTGTTCCAGAGCTATGCGCTGTTTCCCAATCTGAGCGTGGCCGACAATATCTCCTACGGCCTGACCCCGCGCCGCGACAGGGAAGCCCATGCGCGCCGCGTGCGCGAGCTGCTGGACATCGTTGGCCTGCCCGGCGCCGAGCGCAAATATCCGGCGCAACTGTCCGGCGGCCAGCAGCAGCGGGTGGCCCTGGCGCGGGCGCTGGCCACCTCGCCGGGCCTGCTGCTGCTGGACGAACCCTTGTCGGCGCTGGACGCGAGGGGGCGCGACAAGCTGCGCGAGGAACTCAAAGGCCTGCAGAAGCGTCTGGGCGTCACCACGCTGATGGTGACGCATGACCAGGAGGAGGCGCTGGCCATCGCCGACCGCGTGGTGGTGATGAACGCCGGCCGGATCGAGCAGGCGGGCACGCCGGCCGAGATCTACCGCAGTCCGGCCAGCCGCTTCGTGGCGGAATTCGTCGGCGAGGCCAACTGGCTGCCGGCGGAACGACGCGGCGAGCGCGAAGTCTTGGTCGGCGGCTGCGCGCTGTCGCTGGAGCGGGACTTGCCGGCGGGAGATGCCCTGACGCTGTTTCTGCGACCCGAAGACATCATCATCAAGCCGCGTTGGGAACGCGCGCCGAATACCTTGCTGGCGCGAGTCGAAGATGTGGGCTTCGGCGGCGCGATGACCCATGTGCGCCTGCTGCCGGAGGGCATGCCCGGGGTGACGCTGCGGGCCGAGGTCTGCCCGTCCATGCTGAACCGCCAGCCGCTGGTGCCGGGCGAGACTGTGCCGGTGGAGCTGCCGGCCTCGCTGTTGCGCGCCTATTCCAGGGAGGCCGCATGCTGAGCCTGGCGCAAAGAATCGTCCGCCCCGCCGGCCTGGCGCGCGTGGACAGGGAAAAATGGGCGGCGACGGCGCTGGTGTGGGGGCTGGTTGTGCTGTTGGCCCTGGCGCTGGGCCTGCCCTTGCTGTTCATCCTGGGCAAGTCGGTGCTGACCATGAATGGCGATTTCGCCGGCCTGGACAATTTTGCCGAGGTGCTGGACTCGCCGGGCCTGATGCGCGCGGCAGGCAACAGCCTGCTGCTGTCGCTGACGGTGTCGGCCATCGTGGTGCCGCTGGCCTTCGCCTTTGCCTGGGCGCTGTGCCGAAGCCACGCCTGGGGGCGCGGCCTGTTCCGCCAGATCGCGCTGCTGCCTTTGTTGGCGCCGTCGCTGATGCCGGCGATCTCGCTGGTGTATCTGTTCGGCAACCAGGGCCTGCTGAAAAGCTGGCTGCACGGCGGCAGCATCTACGGCTTCTGGGGCGTGGCGCTGGGCGAGGCATTCTATACCTTCCCGTATGCCGTCATGATTCTGTCTGCGGCGCTGGCGGCGGCCGATGCGAGGCTGTTCGAGGCGGGCAGGGCGATGGGCGCAGGCTCGCTGCGCCAGTTTCTCACCATTACGCTGCCGGGCGCCCGCTATGGGCTGGTTTCGTCGGCGCTGGTGGTGTTTACGCTGGTGATGACCGATTTTGGCGTGCCCAAAGTGGTGGGCGGCGATTGCAATGTGCTGGCGGTGGAGGCGTTCAAGCAGGTGGTCGGCCAGCAGAACTTTCCGCGCGGCGCGGTGGTCGGGCTGATGCTGTTGCTGCCCGCCGTGTTGTCGTTTTTCATCGAGCGCGTCTTGTCGCGTCGGCAGCAGGCGGCCTTGACCGCGCGCGCCGTGCTCTATGCGCCGGCCCCCGATATCCGGCGCGACGCGGCGGCCACGCTCATGCTGCTGCTGATCTCGCTGCCGCTGCTGGCCATGCTGGGCATGGGCGTGGCGGCCTCCTTCATCCACTACTGGCCATACAATATGTCGTTCACGCTGGCGCATTATCGTTTTGACGATGTCGACGGCGGCGGCTGGACCGCGTATTGCAATAGCCTGCAAATGGCGGCGGCGACGGCGCTGATTGGCTGCGCGCTGGTTTTCCTGAGTGCCTACGCTTGCGAAAAGCTGAAAGCGGCGCCGCTGGGCCGCGGCCTGCTGCGTTTCTTCGCCATGTTGCCTATGGCGGTGCCGGGCCTGGTTCTGGGCTTGGGTTATGTGTTCTTCTTCAATCATCCGGATAATCCGCTGAACTTCCTGTACGGGGGCATGGCGCTGATGGTGGTGTGCACCGTCGCCCACTTCTACACCACGGCGCATCTGACCGTCGCCACCGCCTTGAATCAGCTCGATGGCGAATTCGAGGCCGTGGCAGCCTCGCTGAAGGTGCCGTTCTGGACTACGCTGAGGCGAGTGACGCTGCCGGTATGCCTGCCGGCGCTGCTGGATGTGGCGCGTTTTCTGTTTGTGTCGGCGATGACCACGCTATCGGCGCTGATTTTCATCATCAGCCCTGCGCGCAGCTTGGCGGCGGTGGCGATTGTGACCATGGATGACGCAGGCGACACCGCGGCCGCCGCGGCGATGTCGACGCTGATCGTATTGACATCGGCCATCGCCTCCCTGCTGATTCTTTGGCTGGAGCGGGTCTTGGCGCGCCGGCACCAGCATTGGCGCGGTGTTTGATGCGCGCTTGGCGGCTGTCAACAGCCCTGATCGGCAGCCTCCAACGCATGCCGTCGCTCGGATCGAAGCCGCCGCGCGTCGGGAGTTTCTTTAACAAGCTTTTCCTTCCTTTCTAAAGCGCGTCGGCTATCCGATATTGAGAGAAAGCCCCGGTGCGGCGGGGCATGTTGGTGAAGTTCGGTCTGGCCAGTAGTTTTCTCCAGTACATGCGTGGGGGGCGGCCCAGGGGGCCGGCGGAAAATGATAGATACTCCTGAAGCCAAAATCGGATTGGGCAAGAGCAAATCTTCTTCGACGACGACATGGTGGGTGCTAGCGGGCTTGTTCCTGGCCCTGTGCGGGCTGGGGATTTCGCTGTTTCTGAACGAAGTGCATACCTCGCGGTTTCAGTCGTGGTTTTTCAGCCACGCTGTCAGCGGCGCCACTTACCAGATGGCACCGGGCAAGAGCAAGGATATGCGGTTTCCCGAGCCTGGCGGGCCTTACGATATCCGCATGGGTTATGCCGGCCTGCCCGGTTATATGAAGCGCTTGCAGGATAGGGGCTTTGAGATTTCCGCGCAGGCGCGCCAGTCGCCGCAGTTCATACATCTGATCGATCATGGCGTCGCCTCGCCGTGGTTCCAGCTGGGCATCTTTCCGCAGTACCGCGAGAAGGATCAGTCCGGCTTGCTGCTGTATGACGGCTATGGGCGCCCCATTTATCAATCGACTTATCCGCAGCGCGTTTATCCCAACTTCGACGCCTTGCCGCGGCTCTTGGTGAGCGGCCTGCTGTACATCGAAAACCACACTCTGCTGGAAGAAGACAATCCGCAGCAGAACCCGGCAGTGGAGTGGTCCCGTTTCGCCAAGGCGCTGGCGGACGAGTCATTGCACCTGTTCCGGCCCGGCTATCATTCGGCAGGCGGCAGCACGCTGGCGACCCAGATCGAGAAATTCCGCCATTCGCCAGGCGGGCGCACCGGCTCGCCAAAGGAAAAACTGCGGCAGATGCTGTCCGCCTCCGCCCGCGCCTATATGCAGGGCGCCGATACCAGCGTGGCCAGGCGGCAGCTGGTGGTGGCATATCTGAATACTGTGCCGCTGGCGGCGCGCGCGGGCTTCGGCGAGATATCCGGCATTGGGGACGGCATGTGGGCATGGTATGGCCGGCCCTTCGACGAAGTGAACAGCACGCTGGCCAGCAATACGCCGCATTCGGTCAATGAGCAGGCCACCGTGTTCAAGGAAGCGCTGAGCCTGATGATTTCGCAGCGCAGTCCGTCTTACTACCTCAACGGCGACATGCGGGTGCTGGAAGAAATCACCGATTCCTACCTGCGGCTGATGGCGCGCGACAAAGTGATCACGCCGGAGCTGCGCGATGCCGCCTTGCAGGTGTCCTTGCGCCAGCAGCGCGAGCGGGTGCGGCCGACTTCGTCGTCCCTGGTGGAGCGCAAGGGCGCCAACGCGGTGCGCGTCAAGCTGTCCGGCATGTTGGGCATGCCGCGCATGTATGATCTGGATCACCTGGACCTGACGGTCAACAGCACGCTGGATTCGCAGCTGCAGCAACAGGTGACGGATCTGCTGCTGAAACTGCGCGATCCGGACTACGCCAAGTCGGTGGGGCTCGGCGACAAATTCCTGCTGCAGCAGGGCGAACCGGGCGGCGTGACCTATAGCTTCACGCTGATCGAACGCACGCCCACCGGCAACAAGGTGAGGGTGCAGGCCGACAACTTCGACCAGCCCTTCGACATCAACGAGGGCACCAAGCTGGACTTGGGTTCTACCTCCAAGTTGCGCACCTTGGTCACCTATCTTGAGATCATCGCCGACTTGCATCGCCAGTATGCCGGCCTCAGCCGGGAGGAGCTGGCCCGGATCAAGCCGACCGAGCATGAGCCGGTGCTGCGGCGCTGGGCGATAGACTATCTGAAGCAGGCCGATGACCGCACCCTGGCTACGATGCTGGCGGCGTCGATGGAGCGCCAGTACAGCGCCAATCCGGGGGAAAGCTTCTTTACCGGCGGCGGGCGCCATACTTTTGAGAATTTCGAAAAGAGCGACAACAACCGCATCATGACGCTGCGCGACGCCACGCAGCATTCGGTCAATCTGGTTTATATCCGGCTGATGCGCGATATCGTCCGCTATTACATGTATCCGCCAGGGTACGACCGCGAAGTGCTGGACGACCAGACAGATCCACGCCGAAGAGAATATCTGCAGCGCTTTGCAGACCGCGAGAGCAAAACTTTCATGGCCGGCTTCTATCACAAATATCGCGGCAAGACGCCGGAGCAGATCGACGAGATACTGGTGGAGAAGGCCCGCCGCAGCGCCAAGCGCCTGGCGGTGATCTTCCGCAGCGTGCATCCCGAGGCTGACCGCACTGCCATGGCCGCTTTCATCGCCAAGTATCAGACGCCGCCGTCCAAACTGGAGGACGGCGCGGTGGCCAAACTGTACGACGAGCTGGGGCCAGACCGTTTCAATCTGGCCGACCGCGGCTATCTGGCGGGCATCCATCCGCTGGAGTTGTGGATGGTGGCGTATCTGCATGCGCACCCCGATGCGGGTTGGAGCGAAATGATCCAGGCCAGCACGGCGCAACGCCAGGAAGTCTACCAATGGCTGTTCAACAGCAAACACAAGGCCGGCCAGGATACGCGGATCAAGGAGATCCAGGAGATCGACGCGTTCCGCCAGATTCACGCGGCTTGGAAGCGGATGGGCTATCCGTTCGATTCGCTGGTGCCGTCTTACGCCTCGGCGCTGGGAGCGTCGGCAGACAGGCCGGCGGCGCTGGCGGAGCTGATGGGCATCATCTCCAATGACGGCGTGCGCTTGCCGACGGTATACATCGACAAGATGCATTTTGCTTCCGCCACGCCGTACGAGACTTCGCTGGATCGGCCGACCGCCAAGGGCGTGCGGGTGCTGCCGCCCGAAATTCCTCAACTTGTGCGGCAGGTATTGTCCGAAGTGGTGGATAAAGGCACGGCCCACCGTGTTTCGGGCGCCTTCGATCATGACGGCGAACATACGCTGATAGGCGGCAAGACCGGCACCGGCGACAACCGCTTCAAGACCTTCTCGCGCGGCGGCGGCTTGGCCTCGGCGCGCGTGGTCAGCCGCTCCGGCGCTTTTGTCTTCTATATCGGCGATCATTACTTCGGCACCATCGTCGCCTATGTGGCCGGCCCCAAGGCGGCGGACTACAAGTTCACTAGCGCCTTGCCGGTACAGGTGCTGAAAGTGCTGGCGCCGACGCTGATGCCCAAGCTGGACCTGAGCGCCCACGCCGTCAGCCATAGCGCGGACAGCGTGGCGGAGGGCATGACGGATGCCGGCCTGCCTTCCGGCACGCCCTTATGTCTGGTGCCTAATCTGGACGGGGTATGCAAGTTGCTGAAGCCGCAGCATGTGGATGCGCCGGTCAACGCCAAAGTTTGGCGCGATGACCGCAGGCTGCGCTCAGGTTAGCTTTCCGGCCGCGCGCTCTGCCCGTGGGGGCCGCCACGGGGTGGCGTTTTTGGAGACAGGCCTTGCATGCATTGCCGACATTGCTGATTTCAAATGGGCTGCGCAATATCTCGTTCTTGCGGATTTCACGCATGTTTTTTATTCATGTGTTTTCTGTGAAATCAATATTATTTGAAAATAGTTATTTTCCAGTTGCATATGTCATGCTAAAATTCTTCTAAGTTGAATTTTTGACTTCAGGGAAGTCTAGTCAACTACCCCCTTTGCGGCCGCTGCGTGCGGCTTTTTTCTTTTGCCCTTGTCCCGCGCTCCCTGCCCGCGCGCTGGTGCGGCAGGCCAATCCATAACCGCAGACGATGTCAAAACAAGGCGGGCTGTCCGTGGCGGTTGCGACTGGGCCAGGCGAGAAGGGCTAGCCAAGCGCGCAGCATGCATCAAACCGCAACGAAGGGCCGGATGGAGAGCCTCCAACCCAAGCCCGGAGTCGTTTGCGTCGGCGAGCCTTGGCCCAAGGGCGGAGCGGGGCTGGGGGCTGTTGACGTTTGGTGGGCGGTCGCGCCGGGATGCGTTTTGCGACGAATCGAGGCGTTTCGCGCGCCGCATAGTCATTCTCTGCCAGCGCGGAACAACGAAGAGTCGGCGCTAAAGGCGCCCGGCCCTGCGGGTTTGGCGAAGCTCAAACGCGATCCACTCTCCAAACGTCAACAGCCCCTAGGTTGGCGAGGCGGTTATTTGGCTTGCGGCTGCACCTGATGGCAGGTGGTTTCCAGCAGGGACGGCAGCAATTTGGCGGCGGCATCGCGGGCGACGGAGAATCGTGCCTTGTCGACGGACACTTGGCCCGCCATCATCGGCGCGCTGATCGGCACGTTGTTGATCACAATCACCACCGGCTGGCCGAGAAAGTCGCGCGAGGCCTGCTTCATCCTTGCGGCGGCTTCGGATTTGAGCGAGGCCTCCACCAGGATGGCGTCGCGTTGAATGCGAACATTGCTCTCGGTGAAATCGCAGGCGGAATCGAAACGCAGGATATGGCCGGTGATCACCGGCTTGGCCGGCTCATCGGCAAAAGCGGCGCTGGCGATGAGCAGCGCGGCAACGGGCAGCAGAATGGATTTCATCGAAATGCTCCGGGAAGGCAGGGTTGAAGTCGCGCACATTGTACACGGATACGCCGCCAGCGCCGGAGGCGCCGGGCCGGCGGGGGATTGAATGGCAGGGCGCCGCGGGCAAAAAAAATCCCGCCGCGGCGGGATGCAAGTGAGGAGGAGAAAATCTCTTACCAGAGCTTTGATCATAGTTTCTCTTCCGATCATCCGATATCGGATGAATACGAAAAGGGTTGCGCAAGGCGGCCCTCGATAGTGTTAAGGCCTGCTGAGCAACCCTCCAGTTTTGAAACGATGCAGCGGGCCTTGCCGGCCACCGCGCGATCAGAAGGAGGCCGACCGGCTGCGTTGCAACAGGCGCGCGCTGTTCTCCAGCGTCTCCCGCACAGTCTGGCTGATCAAATGGATCGTTTCGGTTTCCGCGTCGCGTGTCTGCGCCCGCTCGGCCTGGGTAGCGGTTGAAACCAAGGCCGGCGTCGGGCGGGTCTGCGTGGCCATGTCCTGGACGGGCACGGTCTCGGTCTGAACGGCTTGATTTTTCTGTTCAGGCTTGGCCTTGATCATGGCAAGTTTGGCTTTGGCCTCCGCGGCCTCCATTTCATGCTTTTGCTTGTCGGCACCGCGCAAGCCGGCGCTGGCGGTCGGGATGCCGCTTGCCGTTGTCAAGGCCGCGCTGCCTATCGAAATGCCCAATCCGGCGCTGTGCAGCGCGCCCGTGGTGGCCACCGGCAGGAAGCCGCCGACCGCGATGGTGCCGACCGCAAGCGTCCCGCGCGTCAGCAAAGAGCCATAAGTGGCGACTTTCTTGGCGGCATCGGCGGAAGCGCCGCATTTCGTGGCCAGCCAATTCATGAAGTTGCCCAGCGAGTCGCCGCCCATCGCCATGCCTTCGCCGCCATGCGCTTTGTTATACCAGTCGTAGCCGGCGCAGGCCACATCGCCCACCGCCATGGCGAAGCCGACGCCGGCCAGCGCCAGCAGCGGGATGCCGGCGCCGCCCGTCAGTCCGGTGACCAGGGCCGCGGCCACCAGCACCGCGCTGGCGGCGGCCAGGGTCAGCAGCTTGGCGAAGAAGCCGCGTTTGGCGATGTCTACGCCGCATTTTTTGGCTTCGGCGTCGGCCGTTTTGGCCTTGTCTTCCAGCTCCGCCAGGCTCAGCGCTTCCGGCCGGTTCTGGGTATTCGGTTGCGCGATGCCCAAGTCTTCAGGGGCGTCCAGCACCATGCCCGGAGAATTGTCGATTTTCGCATTGCCATCCAGATGGCTGATGGATGAAGAGGAAAGCCTGCTGATTGATGGATTTTCCATGTCGAGATTCCTGATCAGTGGTTTAGGTCGTCCAGCATGTTCTCCGCCCGCTGCCGCAGCCGGGCGTAGCGCGGGTCCGCGTCCGCCTGGCCATAGCACAGCGCGATGGTGGTATCCAGGGCGTCGCGCGCGGCGTCTACCTCGTTTATCGCCAGCAGGCATTCCGCGATATGAAAAGTGGCGAAGGGATCATTGGCCTGCATCGCCACGGCGTAGCCGAAGAAAGTCAGCGCGTGGCGGAACTCGCCATGCCGCTTCAGCGCGCAGGCGAAAGCGAACAGGAAACGGCGGTCCAGCGGTTGCTGCAGCGCTAGAAAAGCGAAGTCGGCGGTGGCGCTGTCCAGGTCGCCGGCGCTCCAGGCGCGATAAGCGCGTTCATAGATGGCTTCGAGCTCCGCCGCGCTGTAGCCCGTGATATTGCCCAGCGTGGCGCGGCCTTCCAGCACTTCCAGGCAGCGTCGCGCGGCGGCCTCGGCCTGTTCGGCAGGCGTGGCAGTTAAGGGAATGTTCAGTGACGTCATACGGCTAAGACCTTTGAGCACCTTGCATGGGGCTAGAGTGTGATGGATGGGGGTGGGAGCGGCTTTGGCAAAATGGCTCGGGTTTTGGCGATTCCGTCGTCGATGCGCCTCCGTCCGGCGCATATGCCGTCTGATGGGCTGGCATTGCGGCGGATCGGTCGCCGATCAGCAAGCCATAGGCGCAAACATCGTGGCGGCTTGCGCCGAGGCGAAACACCCCGCGCAGCGTGCCCTCGTGGGTGAAACCCAGTTTGGCGAGCAGCCGGCGCGAAGGATGGTTGTCGCTCAGCACCCAGCCTTGGATGCGGTGCAGCGGCGCGCCCAGGCCGCCGTCAAACAGCCAGGGCAGCACTTCGGCCAAGCATTCCCGCATCAGGCCCCGTCCCCACCATTCGGGACTCAGGGCGTAGCCCAGCGTCAGCACGCCGGCGCCGCGGTCCCAGTCGGTGAGACGCAGCACGCCAGCCAGCGCGCCCTGGCCGCCCAGGCGCAAAGCCATGATCCGCCCTTGCTCGGGAGTCAAGGCCAGCGCGGCATGGAACCAGCGTCTTGCCTCGGCCTCGTCGGCCAGCGCGGGCAAACCCGTCGGGGCCGCCACGCGCGGGTCGGCATAGAGCGCGCGGTAGCGCGGGTAGTCGGCGTGCGCCAAGGGCGTGGGCCGCAACGCGCAGGCTAGCGGCAGCGGTAGCGCAGCCATAGCTCGTCGTCCAGGCGCACCGGCTGCGCGCCTTCCGCCAGCATCAGTTCGGTCAGCCGGCGGCGCGTCCGGTCCAGCGCCGGGTCGCGCGGGGCGGGCAGGATCATGGCATCGACGTAGCGCAGCGCCGGCACGGCTTTGATCAGCCGCCGCAGCAGCGCCATCAGCGCGAGAACGGCCTGTCCGTCGGGCGCTTGGGCGGAAAAATCGCACAGCACCAGACGCTCGCCTTCCTGCCGATAGGTGAGGGCATAGCGCCCGGTGTCCACGCGCTGCCCCAGCATGAAATCGCTGCCCAGGAAGCTCTGCGGCGCCGGCTTCAGGCCATCGGCCTGCAGAAAGCGGGTGACATCGTCCATGATCCAACCCCCTTACGACATGCGCACGCTGCTGGACAAGCGCTCGTGCGCCTGCGTCAGCGTGCTGAGGATCTCGCGCAGGTCGCTGGATACTTTGAGCGCTTTCTCCAGCGTCTCGTCGGCGCGCTTGAGCTGTTGCTCGGCCAGGCCGTGCTGGTAATCCGCCTCGGCCTGTTTTTCCTGCGCCTCCCGCAGTTCCGGATTGACGGCGACGCCGACGCTGCCGTCGACGATGCTGCCGATGCCCTTGCCGATATCGCCGGAGTGAGCCAGCCAGCTGCCCTGCGCCGCGCCGAAAGCGGAGGCCGCGCCGGCCAGCCCCTGGGCGATGCCGGTGCCGATCTGCGCCCATGCCTGCTTGTTCTTGGCGTCGAATTCGGTTTCGATGGCCTGCATCCGGGTATCGAACGAGGTTTTCTGCATCTGGAAGGCGTTGTTCTGCTGAATCTGGTTGTATTGACGCAGCAGGTCGCGCAGCTTGCCGAACAGTTGGCCCAGTTGCACCATCAGTTCGTTCAGTTGGCCGATGGCGTCGCCGCCTTGATTGCCGTCCACGCTGAGTAAGGGCGTGCCGCTATTGATGGCGGCTGCGTTGGTGTTTGCGATGGTGTTCATAGACTTCTCCTTGAAAGTCAGGCGATATTGGCGGCGATGCTGCTGAGCACGGCGCCGGTCTTGTTCTGGGCTTCCGAACCGGCTGCCAGGGCCTTGCCGGCGCCGTCCATCAGATTGCCGATGTCTTCCTTGGCCCGTTTTTTCAGCTTTTCGAACTCGTCGAGCATGAACTGCATGAAGTTGCTTTCCGCCATCAGTTGCTGCACGACTTTTTGCAGCTCGGCGCGCTCCTTGGCGATTTCGCCCTGGAAGACGCCGTTGGCGCCTTGCAGGCTGGCGCGCGTCACGGCCTTGGCGGTGTTGGCGGCGCTCATCAGGCTGGCGTGGACCGCGGCTTTCACCACTTCGCGCTGCACCTCCTTGACCACTGACTTCGTCAACTCCTTGGCCGTGGTTTCGGCGCCGGTCTTGAGGGCCTTTTCCGCCACGGTTTCCACGGCGCGGGCCACCATCTGTTCTATGGCCTGTTTGCTGAAGGCTTCCAGCAAGTGGCCCTGGCCCAGGAAGCGGGTAGTCTGCTCCGCGATGTTCTTGGCGATTTGCTCCGAGACTTCCGCCGCCACATCGGAGGCCACCTGTTTGGCGACATCCTTGATGACTTCCTGCGCCACTTCCTTGCCGGCCGCGCCGCTGGTCTGCTTGATGGTGTTTTCCAGCAGCTCGCCGGCGCCTTTCTCCATGGCGGTTTCGGTGGCTTTGGCCATGGACTTGGCGGCCATGACGCCGCGGCCCACGCTGATGATGTCCACCATCATCCCGGCGATTTCAAAGCCCAGCTGGATCTTGCCGGCGATGTCGGCCACTTCTTTCCACTTTGCTGCGGCGTCGCCGTCTGAAACCAGGGCCATGGTTTCGGCAAATGCCTTGACCAGGCCGGAGCAGCCGGCCGCCAAATCCATGGCACCGCCGGCCACGTCGCCGACGATGATCTTGGCGACGCCGCTGATCACCTCGGCCACCGAGACGATCCAGTCGACGATGGCGGAGAAGATGCCGGCTTTTTGCGCCTTGTTCTGGTCCTCTATCGCTTTGTCTATCTGTTTGCGCAGGTCCTCGTTCTGGCGCAGGCGCAGGTTTTCCGCGCCCTGGGTGCGGATTTCCAAAGCCAGCGACTTGAGGTCGGCGTTGTCGCCCAGCGATTTCACGCCCAGCAGGGCGGCGGCCAGGCTCATCGCCTCCATCGGCGTGCGTTCCAGCTGCGCCAGCGTGATGGGCTTGCCGTCCACGCGCGGGCCGAAGGCGTCCAGAATCCGGTTGAGCGCGCCTTCGGCCAGGCGCAGCGTTACCGACTCTCGCGGGCGCGGCGGCGATTGGAAAGCATGCTCCTGGCCGCGTTGTTGGTCGCGCGGGCCAGGGGCGGCGAGCGGGTCCAGCGCGCCCGCGCCTACCCGGCCGGCGTTGCCGGCTGGCGGGGCGTCTTCCGTGCGCCGGGCATCCCCCAGGCCGGCTGGGGAGAAGTTGTCGATGATGGTGTTCATGCGTGTTCCTCCTGAGGGAGAAGGGCGGCCTGGCGCAGGACCTCGGCCTTGATCGCGGCGTGTTCCGGTTTGCTGGCGCACCACTTGAGCGCGGCGGCGAAGGCTTTGCCCGCCTGCTCGGGGTGGCCGGCCAGCTGGTGGCTGAGTCCGGCCAGATAGGCCGGGCGCGGGTCATCCAGCCGCAACAGCCCGGCTTGCCCGAAACTGAACACGGCTTCCTCGTGTTCCGACAGGCGCTGGCAGGCGAGGCCCAAGGCCAGCCAGTAGTCGAATTGCCAGTGCGACAGTCGGGCCAGCATCAGGTAGAAACGCTTGGCCCCCGCATAGTCGCCTGCGTCGAACAACTGGCAGGCATAGGAATAGACGCTGTCCAGATCGGCCGGGTCCAGATTGACCAGCGCCTGCAGCGTGCCGCCTTGATTGAAGAAGTCGCGCACGGTATCGAGGTCGTCTTGCTCGGTCATGTCCTTCTCCTTGTTGGCATTAGCGGATGTTTTGCGAGATGGACTTGTTCATCTCGGCCAATAGCGACTGCATGCTGTTGATCAGGCTGACGCAGACGTTGTAGGACTGCATGGTTTTCTGGATTTGCAGCTGGGCCTGGGTGACGAAGTCGGAGCAGCGGCCGGAGTCCGTTTCCAGCGCGCCCTTGATTTCATTGAGCTGGCCCTTGTCCAAACCGCCGGAGGATTCGGCCAGCACGTCGGCGATATGCTGCATGTGCTCGCGGCTGATGTTCTGGTAGCTGCGCTGACCCACTTCCGGCAATCCCCAGATGTAGTCGGCGCATTTCTGGCCATCCACCTTGATGCCGTGCTCGTCCATATAGCTGACCACGTCTTGCCAGCTGTCCGAGCGCATGCCCTCCGGGCCGGCCTGGGCGATTTTCTCGCGCAGCTTGTCCAGAAACGGCAGCGCTGGGTTATTCGCCTTCAAGTAGTCGTCGATGGATTTGCCGCCCACCGCGATGTTGTGATCCTTCAGGTACTGGATCACTTCCGGCGGCAGCGGCGCCTTGTCGCCGGCATTGGCCAATTGGGAAAGAATGGCGTCCACCTGGTTGGCGGCTTGCTGAGAGTCGCGCGCGCGGTCGGCCTTGGCGCTCATCTGGTCGTATTTGCCTTGGGCAAGGTCGGAGAACAAGCTCATGAACTTGTACAGCACCGAAATGCCCTGCGACATGATGGAATCGCCCTGGCCGGCCTTGCGGTCGACATAGGCGCCGTAGTCGGGGTTGGCGGAAACCCCCCCGATTCCGGCGAAGCTGCTTGCTATGCTCATGGCGCGCGTCCTTAGCGGATGTTCTGGGCGATGGACTTGTTCATTTCGGCCAGCAGGGACTGCATGCTGTTGATCAGGCTGACGCAGACGTTGTAGGACTGCATGGTTTTCTGGATTTGCAGCTGGGCCTGGGTGACGAAGTCGGAGCAGCGGCCGGAGTCGGTTTCCAGCGCGCCCTTGATCACGTCCAGCTGGCCTTTGTTCAGGCCGGTGGCGTTGCCTTGGTCGTCGAATTTGCAACCTATGCTTTTGAGGTAGTCGTCGATGCTGCCGCTTGTGTTCTTGCCGTCGTTCTGCACCGTGACGCTGATGTTGTGGCTTCTCAGGTAGTCGATGACTTCCTTGGGCAGGCTGCCTGTGCTGCCCGCATCTTTCAGTTGGGCAATGATGGAGTCCACCTGGTTGGCGGCTTGTTGGGAATCGCGCGCGCGGTCGGCCTTGGCGCTCATCTGGTCATACTTGCCCTGGGCGAGGTCCGAGAACAAGGTCATGAACTTGTACAGCACCGAGATGCCCTGCGACATGATGGAGTCGCCTTGGCCGGCTTTGTTGTCGACGTAGTTGTTGTAGTCCTGGTTGACGATGGGCGAACTGCTGGCGAAGTTGGTGGCGAATGTCATGATGAATTTCTCCTGAATGGTCAGATGAAGTTGCGGCCCAGCATCGGGCCTGCCTTGCGGGCGGCGGCGGGCTTGTCTGTTCCGCCGCTTCCCGCTTGCTTGAGCGATGCCTCAAGCGATTTGAAATTGCCCTGCAGGCTCTCCACGCACTGGGACAGCCGTTGATTGAGTGGGGCCAGTTCGCCTTGCATGGCGCGCGACAGGCGCTCCAGCCGCTGGCGAGCCTGGGCATCCTGCGGCGCGCGTTGTTTGAGCGCGGCGATTTCCTGCTGCAGAAGCTGAAAAGCCTGTAATTGCTCGCCTAGTCCTTGCTGGCGTTTCTGCAGGTCTTGCATCAGGTGTTGCAGCGGCTGAATAGCGGTTTGGCTCATCGTTTATTTCTCCCTTTATTGGGTAGGTTTGCCGAATGCTAGGCCGGTCTTTAGGGAAGGTCTGAACAACCTGCCACGCAAACAGAAATGCAATTTCTCGCGGGGCTTCGGTTGCATTTCACCCACCAATTCCAGATCGCCCGCCATGAGGATGACCGGGTGCTTCCGGTCATCCGGCCTTTTAACTCGCCGCCAGCAAGGCCTTTCGCGCCAGCCAGATGTTGGCCAGCCCAAACAGCGTCATCAGTTGCGCGGTGTTCTTCTTCAAACCGCGGTAGCGTGTTTTCAGGTAGCCAAACTGCTGCTTGATGACCCGAAACGGATGCTCCACTTTGGCCCGAATCTTGGCTTTGACCATTTCGCCCAGCTGGATCTGCCGGTCGTCGGCTGAATCGGTCAGCGCTTTGCGCTGGCCGGGCCTCATCGCAATCCACCAACGCACCGCTCGCGATTGGTGTTCGGCTCGCTTGTGCACGCCAGCAAAGCCGGCGTCGCCAAACACATCGATTTCCTCGCCGTGCAACAACTGATCGACCATCGTGACATCCGCCACATTGGCGGGGGTGCCGCCACGTGATGCACCAAGCCGGACTGGGCGTCGACGCCGATATGGGCCTTCATGCCGAAGTACCACTGATTGCCCTTCTTGGTTTGATGCATGTCCGGATCGCGCTCGCCCTGAGCGTTTTTTGGTGGAGCTGGGCGCGTGGATCAGGGTGGCATCGACGATGGTGCCTTGCTTCAACATCAGCCCTTTGTCGCAGAGATGCTGGTGGATGGCGGTAAACAGAGCGTGGGTCAGCTGGTGCTTTTCCAGCAGATGGCGGAAGTTCAGCAGGGTGGTTTCGTCCGGGACGGCGTCCAGGGAGAGGCGGCGAACTGGCGCATGGAGCGATCTCGTACAGGCTTTCTTCCATGGCGGGATCGGACAGGCTGTACCAGTGCTGCAGGCAGTAGACGGCGCAGCATGGCGGACAACGGGTAGGGGCGGGCGACCGTTGCCAGGCTTGGGATACACTGGATCGATGACGGCTTCGAGCTGCGCCCAGGCCATGACCTGATCCATCTCTGTTCAGAAAGATTTCGCGGCGGGTGCGCTTCTTCTTAGCGGCGAGTTCGAGATCGGTGAAGGTCATCTGCTGTCGCATGCTGGCGTCCTGGATCTGACTGAGGGGGAGTCAGTTTACGGGAAGATTGGAGACTTGTTCAGACCTTCCTTAGGCTTAACTTTCGAAAAGCGGCGCTTTCTTTGGTGTTTTGTCGGCATGATTTTCATGCGTTTCGGTATTCATTTTTATCCGTCAAATACGGAGGCGGGTAAGGTGAATACCTGAAATGGCGACGCTGAAAAGGAAGCGCAATGCGAGCCAAGCGTTGAAATTCCAACCGCCACATGAAAAAGCCGCAGAGAGCCGAGCAATATAAAACTGCAGCAAATAGCGCCCCCATTTTCAGCGTCGCCATGTCAGGTATTCACCTTATGACGTATTTACGATAAAATGAATACCGAAACGCATGAAAATCATGCCACAAAAACAAAGAAAGGCCGCTTTTCGAAAGTTAACCCTAGGAAGGTCTGAACAAGTCTCCAATCTTCCCGTAAACTGACTCCCCCTCAGTCAGATCCAGGACGCCAGCATGCGACAGCAGATGACCTTCACCGATCTCGAACTCGCCGCTAAGAAGAAGCGCACCCGCGCGAAATCTTTCTGACAGAGATGGATCAGGTCATGCCTTGGGCGCAGCTCGAAGCCGTCATCGATCCAGTGTATCCCAAGCCTGGCAACGGTCGCCGCCCTACCCGTTGTCCGCCATGCTGCGCGTCTACTGCCTGCAGCACTGGTACAGCCTGTCCGATCCCGCCATGGAAGAAAGCCTGTACGAGATCGCCTCCATGCGCCAGTTCGCCGGCCTCTCCCTGGACGCCGTCCCGGACGAAACCACCCTGCTGAACTTCCGCCATCTGCTGGAAAAGCACCAGCTGACCCACGCTCTGTTTACCGCATCCACCAGCATCTCTGCGACAAAGGGCTGATGTTGAAGCAAGGCACCATCGTCGATGCCACCCTGATCCACGCGCCCAGCTCCACCAAAAACGCTCAGGGCGAGCGCGATCCGGACATGCATCAAACCAAGAAGGGCAATCAGTGGTACTTCGGCATGAAGGCCCATATCGGCGTCGACGCCCAGTCCGGCTTGGTGCATCACGTGGCCGGCACCCCCGCCAATGTGGCGGATGTCACGATGGTCGATCAGTTGTTGCACGGCGAGGAAATCGATGTGTTTGGCGACGCCGGCTTTGCTGGCGTGCACAAGCGAGCCGAACACCAATCGCGAGCGGTGCGTTGGTGGATTGCGATGAGGCCCGGCCAGCGCAAAGCGCTGACCGATTCAGCCGACGACCGGCAGATCCAGCTGGGCGAAATGGTCAAAGCCAAGATTCGGGCCAAAGTGGAGCATCCGTTTCGGGTCATCAAGCAGCAGTTTGGCTACCTGAAAACACGCTACCGCGGTTTGAAGAAGAACACCGCGCAACTGATGACGCTGTTTGGGCTGGCCAACATCTGGCTGGCGCGAAAGGCCTTGCTGGCGGCGAGTTAAAAGGCCGGATGACCGGAAGCACCCGGTCATCCTCATGGCGGGCGATCTGGAATTGGTGGGTGAAATGCAACCGAAGCCCCGCGAGAAATTGCATTTCTGTTTGCGTGGCAGGTTGTTCAGACCTTCCCTAAAGACCGGCCTAGCATTCGGCAAACCTACCCAATAAAGGGAAAAATAAACGATGAGCCAAACCGCTATTCAGCCGCTGCAACACCTGATGCAAGACCTGCAGAAACGCCAGCAAGGACTAGGCGAGCAATTACAGGCTTTTCAGCTTCTGCAGCAGGAAATCGCCGCGCTCAAACAACGCGCGCCGCAGGATGCCCAGGCTCGCCAGCGGCTGGAGCGCCTGTCGCGCGCCATGCAAGGCGAACTGGCCCCACTCAATCAACGGCTGTCCCAGTGCGTGGAGAGCCTGCAGGGCAATTTCAAATCGCTTGAGGCATCGCTCAAGCAAGCGGGAAGCGGCGGAACAGACAAGCCCGCCGCCGCCCGCAAGGCAGGCCCGATGCTGGGCCGCAACTTCATCTGACCATTCAGAGAAATTCATCATGACATTCGCCACCAACTTCGCCAGCAGTTCGCCCATCGTCAACCAGGACTACAACAACTACGTCGACAACAAAGCCGGCCAAGGCGACTCCATCATGTCGCAGGGCATCTCGGTGCTGTACAAGTTCATGACCTTGTTCTCGGACCTCGCCCAGGGCAAGTATGACCAGATGAGCGCCAAGGCCGACCGCGCGCGCGATTCCCAACAAGCCGCCAACCAGGTGGACTCCATCATTGCCCAACTGAAAGATGCGGGCAGCACAGGCAGCCTGCCCAAGGAAGTCATCGACTACCTGAGAAGCCACAACATCAGCGTCACGGTGCAGAACGACGGCAAAACACAAGCGGCAGCATCGACGACTACCTCAAAAGCATAGGTTGCAAATTCGACGACCAAGGCAACGCCACCGGCCTGAACAAAGGCCAGCTGGACGTGATCAAGGCGCGCTGGAAACCGACTCCGGCCGCTGCTCCGACTTCGTCACCCAGGCCCAGCTGCAAATCCAGAAAACCATGCAGTCCTACAACGTCTGCGTCAGCCTGATCAACAGCATGCAGTCCCTGCTGGCCGAAATGAACAAGTCCATCGCCCAGAACATCCGCTAAGGACGCGCGCCATGAGCATAGCAAGCAGCTTCGCCGGAATCGGGGGGTTTCCGCCAACCCCGACTACGGCGCCTATGTCGACCGCAAGGCCGGCCAGGGCGATTCCATCATGTCGCAGGGCATTTCGGTGCTGTACAAGTTCATGAGCTTGTTCTCCGACCTTGCCCAAGGCAAATACGACCAGATGAGCGCCAAGGCCGACCGCGCGCGCGACTCTCAGCAAGCCGCCAACCAGGTGGACGCCATTCTTTCCCAATTGGCCAATGCCGGCGACAAGGCGCCGCTGCCGCCGGAAGTGATCCAGTACCTGAAGGATCACAACATCGCGGTGGGCGGCAAATCCATCGACGACTACTTGAAGGCGAATAACCCAGCGCTGCCGTTTCTGGACAAGCTGCGCGAGAAAATCG